>NZ_SUHQ01000097.1 GCF_004962245.1 Mesorhizobium sp.
TAGGTTGAGAACTCATACAATTGACTGATTTTCATTGATATTCTTCGCCCTCAATGAGTCGCTGGAGGCCGAAGTGATGTCGAAGAGCTTATTTTGGTTGTCGGATGAGGCGTGGAGTGCGATGGAACCGCATCTTCCTCGCGGCAAAGCGGGGAAACCTCGGGTTGATGATCGCAGGGTGATTTCGGGCATCCTGCATGTTCTCAAGACCGGCTGCCGCTGGCGCGACGTGCCTGCAGCCTATGGTCCGCCAACCACAATCTACAATCGCTACAACAGGTGGTCGCAGCGCCGCATCTGGCAGCGTATCTTCGAGAAGATGGCGGCTGCCGGGCCCGTTCCGGATGAGCTTTCCATCGATAGCAGCCACGTCAAGGCGCATCGCTCTGCGGCAGGCTCAAAAAGGGGGAATTCTCGGAAGCGATTGGCCGCTCGCGTGGTGGAAGAACGAGCAAAATCCATGCTTTGGCCGATGATCGCGGCCGACCGGTCGCCTTCGCGCTGACGCCGGGCAACATCGCCGACATCACCATGGCCATTCCCTTGATCGGCATGGTGGCCAAGCCCAAAAGGCTACTGGCCGACAAAGCCTATGATGCCGACAGTCTGCGCAATTGGCTGAAGCGGGCCAAGATCAAGGCGGTCATTCCATCAACTGCCGCACGGCGCACGCCCTATCCGCTCGATCACAAGGCATATCGCCGACGAAACCTCATCGAGCGCATGTTCTGCAAGCTCAAGAACTGGCGCCGCATCGCAACACGATACGATCGCCATGCACAGAACTACCTCTCAGCCCTCGCTCTCGCCGCAATCATTTCAGCCTGGATCTGAATGAGTCCTCAACCTAG
>NZ_SUHQ01000098.1 GCF_004962245.1 Mesorhizobium sp.
GTCGTGGTGGGGGCAGGGGAGCGCGAGGGGAACGGCGTCAGGGGCGCCCTCGCACGGTTCCTAGCCCGTTCGATGCGGGCTGGAGTGGTCCGGCTTTGAAATGCCGGGGAAAAGGCGCTATATTAGGTTCCGGAGTAGGGACGAGCCTTTCGGCTCGCCCCCATTTCCTAGAGCAAGAATTGGACTCGGATACTCACTAGCCAGGTGGTCCGAGTCCTTTTCACGTCTAGGGTGATGCTAAGTGGTAGGTACCACATGCAATCACCTCCGGTTCGAGGGCGAGGCCGTCGCCTCGGTCGGGGTGGCCCGTCCTCCCCGAGCGCGCCGCTGGCCCGGCGCTGCTGCTTTCGCCCTCGAAAACTGATTCCTGCAGCTTACCGCACAATGCCGAGTCGTTCACCACGGCTTGGCGGGTGCGGCGGCCCGGCTTCCTTGAGCATCGCCAGAATCATTTTTCGCTTCAGCCCACGAACCTCGTATCCCTGTGCTCGCGCTGTCTTGATGATCGATTCCAGGGTCGGAAATTCCTCCAGGAAAGTGCCGAACCACAGCGCGCACTCGTCGGTCTTGGGATGCGGAAAGCCTTGCAGAAAGAAGGTTCGCAACGGCGGATCGTAACCGATGGTCCCTTGCGCATCCGTTGCAGTCCCGTTTGTGATCTCCACAGTGTATCGGCTCATTGCCGTTCCTCTCGGTGATTGCGATGATGACAACCGGCCGCGCCGTCAATCGACGCGGCCGGTGCACTATTTGAAAAGCGGCATTACTCGCTCGTTGGTGAGGGCGGTGCGATCGGTCTGGAAT
>NZ_SUHQ01000099.1 GCF_004962245.1 Mesorhizobium sp.
CGGTGGGTTCAATAGGTCATTGCAACACCTTCTGTAGCCTATCGGCCGGCGTTTCGAAGTCCAGGATTTTTCGGGGGCGCTGATTGAGCCGCAGGGCGACGGCGTTGAGTTGGTGCTGCGAGACGTGGGAGAAGTTGGTTGCTCTGGGGAAATACTGCCTGAGCAGACCGTTGGTATTTTCGTTGCTGCCGCGCTGCCAGGGACTGCGCGGATCGCAGAAGTAGACCTGTAGGTCGGTGGCAACGGTGAAGCTCTTGTGCCGAGCCATCTCCTTGCCCTGGTCCCATGTCAACGAGCGCCGCAACTCTTCGGGCAATGTGCCGATCGTCTCGGCGAGGGCCCTCACGACGGTCGCCGAGTCCCTTCTCGCCAACTTCACAAGCATCGTGAACCGGCTGTGTCGCTCGACGAGGGTGGCGATGTTCGTGTCGTTAGCACCGGTGAGCAGATCACCCTCCCAATGACCTGGGATGGCACGATCCTCCGCCTCGGCGGGGCGGTCGCGGATGGAGATCATATCGAGTATTTGTCCTTGCCCCGTCCGGCTCTGTGCGCCTTTGGCGAGGCGCATCTGTCGTTTGGTACGCAGGTGCGCTGTCAGTTCCTTCTTGAGCACCCCTCGCGACTGGATGAATAGACTGCGATAGATCGCTTCATGAGATATCCGCAGGCTTGGATCGCCCGGGTACTCTCGCCTCAACCAGCCCGCTATCTGCTCCGGCGACCATTCCAGCGCCAGCTTTTGCGCTACCCGCCACCGTAGCCGTCCAGAGCATGCCAGGCGACACTGCTT
>NZ_SUHQ01000100.1 GCF_004962245.1 Mesorhizobium sp.
TAGGACTTCCGACGTTCGCCCTCAGCCTACAAGGCGGCATTCACCGGAGGGATACTATGCCGGAAACCTTGCGTCGTTGCGGGCGATCGAGAATGCCCACAACTACAGATTCGAGCACGCCGACATCTGCGACGACAGGAGATTCTGGAAGTGCTGCATCGCGACGGCATCGACATCGTCATGCATCTTGCCGCCGAAAGCCATGTCGACCGGTCGATCGACCGGCCCGCTGCCTTCATCGAAACCAATATCGTCGGCACGTACCGGATGCTCAATTCGGCCCTGGAACATTGGCGCAGACTGCCCGACGACAAAAAAAGCCGGTTTCGTTTTCACCACGTTTCGACTGACGAGGTGTTCGGCGATCTGCCCCTCGGCAGCAGTGTTTTTACTGAACAGACGCCTTATGCGCCGTCTTCGCCCTATTCGGCGTCGAAGGCCGCGTCGGATCATTTGGTGCGTGCATGGCACGACACCTACGGCTTGCCGGTCGTCCTGTCGAACAGCTCGAACAATTACGGTCCGTTCCAATTCCCCGAAAAGCTGGTCCCGCTCGTCATTCTGAACGCGCTGGACGAAAAGCCGTTGCCGGTCTACGGCGCCGGCGCAAACGTACGCGACTGGCTTTTCGTCGAGGACCAGGCGCGCGCCTTGGTCGCCACCCAGGGCACGGTCGGCGAGAGCTACAATGTCGGCGGCGGCTCTGAACGCACTGACCTGCCACGGGTAATTTCCTCCAGTTGGGATTAGAGTCCGGCCTCGTTTAAA
>NZ_SUHQ01000101.1 GCF_004962245.1 Mesorhizobium sp.
TGGAAGCCGTCCGCGGCTTGCTTGCGAAGGAGGCTTGAATGGACAGGCGCGTCGTTATCACCGGAGTGGGCGGCCTGTGCGGACTGGGCACCGACGCCGCCTCTATGTGGAAAGAGATGCGCGAAGGCCGCTCCGCCATCGGCCCGCTCGCCAATTCCGAGCTTCATGACCTGGAGGGCATGACCGGCGCTGAGATCAAGGCGCTGCCCGAGCACGACATCGATCGCAAGCAGCTCGTCTCCATGGCCCGCTTCAGCTTGCTCGCCGTGCTTGCAGCGCGCGAAGCCATGCGGCAGGCCGGACTTTCCTGCGACGAAGGGAATGCCCATCGCTTCGGCGCTACAGTGGGCGTCGGCGGCTTGGGCTGGGATGTAATGGAGGAAACTTACCGGGCCCTCCTTTTGGACGGCGCGAGGCGAGTTGGCATCCTCGCTGTACCCAAAACGATGCCAAGCGCCGCCGCCGGCCAGGTGAGCTTGAGCCTCGGCTTGCGCGGGCCGGTGTTCGGGGTGACCTCCGCATGTGCCTCGGCCAACCATGCGATCGCCTCGGCGGTGGATCAGATCAAGCTGGGCCGGGCCGACGTAATGGTTTCCGGGGGCAGCGACGCACCCTTCGCATGGGGCGTGCTGAAAGCATGGGAAGCAATGCGCG
>NZ_SUHQ01000102.1 GCF_004962245.1 Mesorhizobium sp.
GCCGTCGCCAGCAGCGCTGGTATGGCGATACGGTCCGGCCCGAGCTGACGGTCGGACAGGATGATGATGTTGTAGCCGCCGGCGACCGCCGCTTCCGAACGCTCGCACAGCCGGTCGATGGCGCCCTGCATGCCGGCGGCGCCCTCGTTCGAGGCATAGGTGATGTCGATCGTCTTGGTGTCGAAACGGTCCTCAGTGTGGCCGATCGAGCGGATCTTTTCGAGATCGCCATTGGTCAGGATCGGTTGGCGCACTTCGAGCCGCTTGCGGCGCGAATTGCCGACGAGGTCGAAGATGTTGGGCCGCGGCCCGATGAAGGACACCAGGCTCATCACCAGCTCCTCGCGGATCGGATCGATCGGCGGGTTGGTGACCTGGGCGAAATTCTGCTTGAAATAGGTATAGAGCAGCTTCGATCTGTCCGACATCGCCGAAATCGGCGTGTCGGTGCCCATCGATCCCACTGCTTCCTGGCCGGTGGTCGCCATCGGCGACATCAATAGCTTGGTATCTTCCTGGGTGTAGCCGAAAGCCTGCTGGCGATCGAGCAGGCTGACATCCTTGCGCAGCGCGCGCGGTTCGACCGGCTTCAGGTCTTCGAGGAT
>NZ_SUHQ01000103.1 GCF_004962245.1 Mesorhizobium sp.
GGCGGGCTGTCCTCCCAGTTGCTTTAGGTCATTCAATGATTTTGATGATCTTGCGTGTGCCTGGATCGACGACAACGGTCCGGTTGTCGACCACCACGTAACGGTATTTGGTTTCGGGGACTTCATGAAGCTCGACCGTCTCGGGCAGCGTTGAGCCGATATTGAGCTCCACCCCAGGGATTTTCACCGATGCGAGCGGCTGCTTCTTCACATACTCCCTGATGACGGTCTCCTGCTCCGGCTCGATGATTATGTCTTGAGCGGCAGCGGCGCCAACACCTGCCAGCAGCAGAAATCCCGCGGCTGTGGAAAGATGCATTCTCATAGCTGTCTCCTTCGTGCGATCTTTGGCGTTGAGCGCTCTGTCAACCCAAACCTGAGGGAACCGCAAACGTTCCTTGGTTGGGCTTCGGTCTGGTCCGACGTAAGACCTAAGTCTCTCCTGTTTCGCGAAATGGGCCGGACATGGCGCCACCGGGAACGGCGGCTGCT
>NZ_SUHQ01000104.1 GCF_004962245.1 Mesorhizobium sp.
GGCGATCCCTTCTTGCATCAAATTTGCCTTGACGAGGACGGCCCCGTTACCGAAGTCCTGACCCTAGCCGACACGGCCTTTGGTCGGCGTCTCGGATGAAGTCTAGAATGCTTGCGTCGGCTCCAACCAACGTCTCTTCTGGAGCGGAAACACGCTCAGAGATTTTTCCACTCGGCGGTGTCGCGTCGAAGAAGCGTTCTGCAAAGAATAGTCCCCCGAAACCACCGTCATGAACCACAGGGACATAGCTGTGACGATTGATATTTCGCGTAGTTACATCGGAAACCGACTCGCGAGTCATAAGATGAGCTCTAGGTGTCATTATCATTCCAACCGTAAGGCCTGCCTGTACGTGCCAATTTCCGGACTTACGTCGGCGAGTTCTTGATAATCGTTTTTTTCGCACGAAACTTAAGCTCCCATGGGAGAAGGCGATCGTGCCCCATGGCGTGGTGTAGGTAACGGCATTGGTCGCCGTGCTCTCCGG
>NZ_SUHQ01000105.1 GCF_004962245.1 Mesorhizobium sp.
CTCAAGGTGATGTCCAAGATGGGCATCTCAACCTACCAGTCCTATTGCGGTGCGCAGATCTTCGACGCGATCGGGCTGAAGTCGGATTTCGTGCAGAAGTATTTCACCGGCACCGCAACGCTGATCGAAGGCGTCGGGCTGGACGAGATCGCGGCCGAGACGGTCAGCCGCCACACCGACGGCTTCGGCGACGACCCAGTGCTGCGCAACAGCCTTGAGGTCGGCGGCGAGTATATGTTCCGCATGCGCGGCGAGGCGCATATGTGGTCGCCCGATGCGGTCGCCACCCTGCAGCACGCCGTGCGCCAGGGCTCATGGGACACCTTCAAGGACTATTCCGCCCAGATTGACAGCGAGACGGCCCGCGCCCAGACCATTCGCGGTCTGTTCAAGATCAGGCTAGCGGAAGAAACCGGGCGCAAGAAGGTCGCGCTCGACGAGGTCATG
>NZ_SUHQ01000010.1 GCF_004962245.1 Mesorhizobium sp.
GGCTGACATCCTTGCGCAGCGCGCGCGGTTCGACCGGCTTCAGGTCTTCGAGGATCAACTGCGTGTTGGCGAGCCAGTTCTTGTAGGGGTGCCTGGTCGCGATCTCCGACTTGATCTCCTCGTCGGAGATGATGCGGCCCTTCTCCAGGTCGATCAAAAGCATGCGGCCGGGCTGCAGCCGCCACTTCTTGACGATCCGCTCCTCCGGCACCGGCAGCACGCCGGCCTCGGAGGCCATGATGACGCGGTCGTCGTCGGTGACGATGTAGCGCGCCGGGCGCAGTCCGTTGCGGTCGAGCGTCGCGCCGATCTGGCGGCCATCGGTGAAGACGACCGCCGCCGGCCCGTCCCAAGGCTCCATCAGCGCGGCATGATATTCATAGAAAGCCTTGCGATCGGCATCCATGAGCTTGTTGCCGGCCCAGGCTTCCGGGATCAGCATCATCATGGCGTGGCTGAGGCTGTATCCGCCCTGAAACAGGAACTCGAGCGCATTGTCGAAGCACGCGGTGTCGGATTGGCCGTCGTAGGAGATCGGCCAAAGCTTCGAGATATTGTTGCCGAACAGCTCGGAGTCGACGGACGCCTGTCGCGCCGCCATCCAGTTGTTGTTGCCGCGCACGGTGTTGATCTCGCCATTGTGCGCGACCATGCGATAGGGATGCGCCAGCTTCCACGACGGAAACGTGTTGGTCGAAAAGCGCTGGTGGACGAGGATCAGAGCGGTCTCGAAACGCGGATCGATGAGGTCCTTGTAGTAGGCCCCGACCTGATAGGCCAGGAACATGCCCTTGTAGACGATGGTGCGCGCCGACAGCGACACGCAATAGGAACCGATGTCCTTGTTGTCGTTCTCGGCGTAGATACGGCCCGATATGACCTTGCGCAGCAAATAGAGCCTGGCCTCGTACTCCTCGTCGTCGGTAATGTCTGCCGTGCGGCCGATGAAGACCTGCCGATGGAACGGCTCGGATGCCACGATGTCCGGAGCCTTCGACAGGGACGAATTGTCGACGGGCACGTCACGGAAACCGATCAACGGAAGCCCCTCGGCCTGAGCCGATTCGGCGATGATGTCCTCGATATGGGCGCGAAGTGCTGCATCCTGCGGCATGAACCAATGTCCGACGCCGTACTGACCCGCTGGCGGCAGATCGATGCCCTGGGCTGCCATTTCCTCGCGGAAGAAACGGTCTGGAAGCTGCACCAGAACGCCGGCGCCATCGCCGACGAGCGGATCGGCGCCGACGGCGCCGCGATGCGTCAGGTTTTCGAGCACGGCAAGGCCGTCCTTGACGATCTGGTGCGACTTGACGCCCTTCATGTTGACGATGAAGCCGACGCCGCAGGCATCGTGCTCGTTGCGCGGATCGTAAAGGCCGTGAGCGGCGTAGCCGGTAGGGGTTCGCAATGGATTTTTGACGGCTGGCGCTTTCGTCTGCGCGGCCGGGCCGTTCGTCGCAGATGGCGTCACTTCCGTCATCATCCTGTCCTCCGTTCCGCGCCGCTTAGGGGCGCTGGTTTCCATCGGGAAGCGCATGGGCTTCCCTCTCATCCTTACGGCACGTCTTGCGAAATCCTTGCCGAACCAAGTGGCTTTCCACATGGTTCGCATCCGGCAATCTACAGGCCAGAGCCAGACTGTCTACCTGTCGCTCGCGGCAACAGCCGGAGAGGCCCGATGATACGCCAATCCAGCCTGTTTTGCGCGACAAAATAAGACAGCACTACTGTCCTAAATTTTTATGACAGAAATTGCAGATGCGCACAAGACCGATTCACAACAATCTTGGGCATTCAGCGATAGAAAATTACGCACGGCCATGTCAAAACGTAACCTTCGGTCGTTTGTCTCCATCCTTGCCTCTCACTGGCTTTACCGCTTTTTCGGCGCCTGGCACTTGCGGGCGGCATGCGAAAGCGGCCAAGGTCGCATCGATTTTCCCAGCACAGGCAAACGCATGATTTTCGCTTCCGACAATTGGGCAGGCGCCCATCCCGACATCGCCGCGGGCCTGTCGGCCCATGCCGGCGGCTTTTCCATCGCCTATGGCGACGGCGCCCTCGACCAGGCCGTCTACCGACGCTTCAACGAAATCTTCGAGCGCGAGGTCGCGGTGTTTTTCGTAGCGACCGGCACTGCTGCCAATTCGCTGTCGCTGACCACCTACAACAAGCCCGGCGGCATTTCCTTCTGCCATCGAGAATCGCACGTCATCGAGGATGAATGCGGCGCGCCGGAATACTTTACCGGCGGCTCACGACTTTACGCCGTCGACGGTGCGCTGGGCAAGATCGATCCGAACAAGCTGGAAAGGGCGGTCAGCCGGTTCGCGCCTGAAATCGTCCATTCCGGGCGCCCGATGGCAGTGTCGATCACCCAGTCGACGGAGGTCGGCACCATCTACACGCTGAACGAAATCGACCGGATTTCGGAGATCGCCAAGCATCACAAACTGCCGCTGCACATGGATGGCGCCCGCTTCGCCAATGCGCTGGTCGCGCTCGACACAACGCCGGCGGAGATGACCTGGAAGCGCGGCATCGACATCCTTTCCTTCGGCGGCACCAAGAACGGCTGCTGGTGCGCCGAGGCTATCGTGCTGTTCGATCTCGACCGCGCCGGGGAACTGGCCTTCCTGCGCAAGCGCGCGGCGCAATTATTCTCGAAATCGCGCTTCGTCGCTGCGCAATTCGAAGCCTATTTCAAGGACGGCTTATGGCTCGACACGGCCCGGCACGCCAACGCCATGGCAGCGCGCCTTGCAGCAGTGATCGAGGATTCCCCGTCGGCGCGTCTGGCTTGGCTGCCGCAAGCCAACGAGGTCTTCGCGGTGATGAAAAAGGCAGAGGCTGAAAGAGCGCAAGTGGCCGGTGCGGCCTTCTATGACTGGCACAAGCCGCATGGCTTTGACGGCCATATCGGCGAGGACGAGGCACTCTACCGGTTCGTCACCAGCTTTGCCACCACAGCCGAAGACGTCGACCGTTTTGGCACCCTGATCGCTGGGTAGCGGCACTCGTCCACCCAATAGAAAAGGGCGGCGCTTGGCGCCGCCCTTAGTCCCTGACGAGACCGTTTTGGTTACGCAGCTTACGCGGCGTTCTTGGCCTCGATCTGCTTGGCCTTCGCCGAAGACGCGGTGATCGCGATCTTGCGGGGCTTCAGCTCCTCGGGAATGTTCCGCTTGAGGTCGACGAAGAGGAGGCCGTTCTTCAGCGTTGCGCCGACGACCTCGACATGGTCGGCAAGCTGGAAGCGGCGCTCGAAGGCACGCGACGCGATACCGCGATAGAGCAGTTCGGAGCCTTCGCCATTGCCCTCTTCCTTGCGCTCACCCTTGACGGTCAGCACATTACGGTGGGCTTCGATCGAAATCTCGTCTTCCGAGAAGCCGGCGACCGCCATCGAGATGCGATAGGCATCCTCGCCGGTGCGCTCGATGTTGTAGGGCGGATAGGTCTGCGCGCCGTCGGGCTGCGCAAGCGAATCGAGCATGGTGAACAACCGGTCGAAGCCGACGGTCGAACGATAGAGCGGGGAAAAATCAACGTGACGCATGGTGTGTTCTCCTGTTGAGCAACAAGGTTTGCGTATGGCCGGTGCAAAACCCGTAAAGGCGTTCCGGATGGGCCAGCGGCCCCGACATTGGCGGCCGCACTCAACATTTGGGGAGTAGCCGAAAGCATTTCAAGATTTCTCGATGAACGGCAGATGAACCGGGGCTTCGGCCGACGTTCAGCTTAGCGGCGCTAGACTGTTTCCAGGATCAAGCAACAGGCGGCGGTTATGGCGCCGCGCGTCCGCCGGGCGCGCAAAGGACGCTGTAACACTTTGATTGCGCATGATCTCCAGCGAAAATCGGGTCCGATTTTCGGGGTCATGCGCGAGGCGCCGCGACGAGGCCGACCGGGTGTAACGTCCCTTCCTCCCGGATCGACAGAGGCCGGAAGCAGCCGCAGGCTGCTTCCGGCCTTGCTCGTTGCCTGCGCGCTCATCCACCCGGAACTCCTTTGCTTTTGGCGCATGGGCGTCTATCACCATGCCCTGGGGCTTGCATCCAATGCAGGCCTCAATGCCGGCCATACCGGCCCAATACCGGCCCAATACCGGCAATGACATACCAAGAACGAAGTGCCGAATGACGGACCTCCTCCACGAAGTTCCCATCTTCCACGAAATTCCGGGCAATCCGTCACCGGAAAATGCGGCCGGCGGTTTCTTCACCACGCGTGACGGCAAGAAGATCCGCTACGGCCTATTTCCGGCCGTTGCCCGCCCGATAAAGGGCACCGTGATCGTCCTCACCGGCCGCAACGAGTGCATCGAGAAATATTTCGAGACCATCCGCAACCTTGCCGACCGCGGCTTCGGCGTTGCGACCCTCGACTGGCGCGGCCAGGGCGGCTCCGACCGGCTGATCGGCGACCCCCAGCGCGGCTATGTCAGGAGCTTCCTCGACTACACCGCCGATCTGGAACAGTTCTTCGAGGAGATCGTGCTGCCCGACTGCCGGGGGCCATACTACATATTGGCCCATTCGGCAGGGGCGGTGATTACGCTGCTTGCCGCGCCGTCGATGGTGAACCGGGTGCGGCGCATGGTGCTGATCGCGCCGTTCTTGACCGTGCCCGACCTGCCGGTCTCGATAAAGACCGTTCGCCGCCTCTGTTCGTTGTTCTGTTTCCTCGGCCTTGGCCGTCTCTATGCCGCCTGGGGGCCGCGGCCGAAGGAGCCCGCACCCTTTGCAACCAACAAGGTGACATCGGATCCGGAGCGATATCGGCGCAACACGCTGATCTACGAGACCTACCCGCAACTGGCGCTCGGCGGCCCGACGATCCGCTGGCTGAAAGCAGCCGCGGAGGCGTCGGTAACCATCAGCGATCCGGGCTTCATGGCCCGGATCCAGGTCCCCTTGCTGGTGATCGCCGCCGGCGCCGATCAGGTCGTTTCGACCAAGGCCGTGGAAGCCTATGCCAGACGTCTGCGTCTCGGCTCGCTGCTGACGATCGATGGCGCACGCCATGAAATCCTGCAGGAAGCCGACATCTATCGCGAGCAGTTCCTTGCCGCCTTCGACGCCTTCATTCCCGGAAGCGACGACACGGCCTGAGCGACCGGCCGGTGTTTCGGCATGGGTGGGTCATGCGCTGGCCGTTGACTCGGCCTGCCGGGCGAAATCCATGATCCAGTTGGTTTCCCAGCTCTTGCCGCCATCCGGTGAAAAAGCCTGCTCCCAACGCGCCGAGTTTTCAGTGTTCCGCGACCAGAGGAAGCGAACCTGGATCGTGCGGCCGTCGAAGACGTCTTCGCACAGGAACGTGCCGACCTCCGCCTTGAAGGTGCCACGCATCGGAACATCCATTGTCGACGGGTTGCGGCCGTCGATCCACCAGATCGACCATTGTCTCGCCGCCGGATCGAACGTCCGCAGCGTGGCGGCGCGATAGGCGCCGCCGGGCAATTCAATGACATTGTCGTCGACATTGCCGAGGCCGCCAAGGATCGGGCGCACGTCGCATGTCCCGCCAAACACGTCCCAGTTCATGTCGCCTTGCAGGCGCTTCCGCAACCGTCGATGGCTGACGTTCCAGCATCCGTGGAAGAAATCGAAATCGGTCCGGCCGTCTTGCGGGCCTTCGTCGGAACGGCTTGCTGTTGCTTGCGTCGGCATGTGTGATCCTCCCTCTGGTGACACCCTTCCATAGCAGAGGGCTACTGACATCCTGCTGTCAGGACTGGCCCCGTCGAATCTAGCAATCGCTGCCTGATCCACCCGTAACTGCGCCAGGGGTCCGTTGAGATTCAGGTCAGGCCAAGTCGAAAATCGTGGCTTCCGAGAACCGGAGCGGAGCGTACTTTTGGGTACGTGAGCCCCGGAAGCGCAGGAAGCGGCGGTTTACAGACCGGCATCACCTGAATATCAGCGGACCCTAGCCGCGCAGCGCGGCCATCGCGGCGGCATGAAGCTCCGGTGTCGCTGCGGCCAGGATGTCGCCGCCGTTTTCCGCCGGTCCGCCTTCGAAAGTGGTGACGACACCGCCGGCCTTCTCGATGATCGGGATCAGTGCGACGATGTCGTAGGGTTTCAATCCGGGGTCGGCGACGATGTCGACGCTTCCCGCCGCGACCATGGCGAAGGCGTAACAGTCGGTGCCGTAGCGGGCGAGCTGGACCTGCTGCTCGAACAGATCGTAGCGCAGGCGAGCGTCTCCCTTGAACAGAGCCGGCGTGGTGGTGAACAGCGTCGCCTCGGCGAGATCAGTCGTCTTGCGTGTCGTCAGCCTTCGCGGTCCGCCCGGACCTTCGTAGTGGGCACCGGAAGCGTTGGCGTAGAAAAGCTCGCCGGTGAAAGGCTGCGACATCATGCCGGCAACGGCATCGCCGTCGACCGTCAGCCCGACCAGCGTGCCCCACACCGGCAGGCCCGAAATGAAGGCGCGCGTGCCGTCGATCGGATCGACCACCCAGACATGCCTGCTGGAGATGTTCTCGCTGCCATGCTCCTCGCCGAGGATACCGTGATCGGGATACTCCGCCGATATAAGCGCCCGGATGACCCGCTCGGCCTCACGATCGGCCTCGGTGACCGGGTCGAAGCTGCCTTGCTCCTTGTTGGCGACCGCGCCTTGGCTGCGGAAGCGCGGCAAGGTTTCGGCCGCGGCGGCATGTGCAATGCGCCGCATGAAATCGATGCTGATGTCCAACGGATTCTCCCGCGTTGCGGCATGCTGAGACAGTCGTTTGCCTGTGGTCTTCCGCCAAAACAAGGGCGTGTGGAAACTTTTGCGCAGCGGCAACTGTTGCTCGAATGCAACGCTGCCTACCTCGAAATGCAATTTTCACATCACAGTGAATTAAAAACGCCTGCCGGCGCCTTGACATTTGTGCAGCGCACAATAGTTTTGTTCTCGGACAGGTTTTCCTGTCCATGCCCTCCTTGGGCGTTTCCTCCCTAGACTTCGACCGTGTCGTGCAAACGATGCGGTCTTTTTTTCGGCGCGACATCCAGCGAACCGTGCGCCTTTCCCCGACCCGCACGCTGACGCCTTTATCCGGCGCAAGATCTCTTCATCTGGTGCAGGATCCCTTGCAAGAATCGATTCCCGATTTTTGGCGTCATTCAGCGGCAAGCGGCAGATCGATGAAATGGTGATCGGGCATCGCCATCAGGTCGGCCGAGAATTGTGCCAGGTCGTCGGCGAGCGCATCGAAGCCGGCGGATTTCTGGAACGTCCGCTCGTTCATGTAAAGCCCGCGATTGACCTCGATCTGCAGTGCATGGAGATGGCGCACCGGGCGGCCATAGTGCTCGGTGATGAAGCCTCCGGCATAGGGCTTGTTATGGGCGACGGTGTAGCCCATGCCGATGAGCAGGCCGATCGCCGTCTCGGTCAACGCTGCCGAGGCGGACATGCCGAAACGGTCGCCGACGATGAAGTCCGGCCTGAGACCGCTGTCGCCGACCCTGATGCTCGCCGGCATCGAGTGGCAATCGATCAACACGGCAAAGCCGAACCGCGCATGGGTCCTGGTCAAAAGCCGTTTCAGTGTCTCGTGATAAGGCTTGTAGACAGCCTCGATACGCGCGATGGCTTCCGCCAGCGGCAAGCGGCCGGCATAGATGTCGAGCCCCTCTCCCACCAGCTTCGGCACGGTGCCAAGCCCACCGGCCACGCGCGCCGAGCGGATGTTGCAGAAGGACGGCACGGGTTCGGCGAACATGCGCGGATCGAGTTCCCATGGCTCCCGGTTGACGTCGAGATAGGCGCGCGGGAAGTTTGCCGCCAGCATCGGCGCGCCGAGCGCAACGGCGCCGCCGAACAATTCGTCGACATAGCAATCCTCGGACCGGCGGATGGCGTTTCGGTCCAGCCTTGCCATGGCCAGGAACCGGTCCGGATAGTGGCGGCCGCTATGCGGCGAGTTGAAGAGGAAGGGGACGCGCTGTTCGGCGCCCGACCGGATTTCGAAGGGTGGAACGACCGAAAAATCCTCGGCTGCCGTTTTCAATTTGAACGAACCCGAAAATACGAATGCATCATGGTTGGAAAGTGCCACCTCACCGGCCGCATGTCCAGCATTTCGGCGTCCGGACCGCTTTGTTAAATACGGGTCGGGCTCTTCATCGTTCACTTGATGTTTACCGTCACCTCCTCATATACAGGATGGTTAACGGGCTTGCCCCACGGCAGTCTCGGGTGGGTGATTCGGACGGGATAAGATGGCACGCATTCTACTGGCGGAAGACGACGACGATATGCGCCGGTTCCTCGTCAAGGCGCTGGAGCGTGCCGGCTACCAGGTCAGCGATTTCGACAATGGCGCCAGCGCCTATGAGCGGCTGCGCGAAGAGCCTTTCTCGCTGCTCTTGACCGATATCGTCATGCCGGAGATGGACGGCATAGAACTCGCCCGCCGCGCCACCGAGATCGATCCCGACCTCAAGGTCATGTTCATCACCGGCTTCGCCGCCGTTGCGCTCAATCCGGACTCCAAGGCGCCGAAAGACGCCAAGGTGCTGTCGAAGCCATTCCATCTGCGCGATCTCGTCAACGAGGTCGAAAAGATGCTGCAGGCAGCCTGAACCGATTCAGGCAGGCCTTCGGCACGCCCTCAACGGTGCGACAAGGCGAGCCTTTCTTTCCCTTTTCCTGCTATTGACGCGCCGGCGCAAAAATGGTGTATGCGCGGCTTCGGATGGGCGTGTAGCTCAGCGGGAGAGCACTGCATTGACATTGCAGGGGTCACAGGTTCAATCCCTGTCACGCCCACCATCCAGACAAATCGTCCGTCTCCTGTATTTCGCCTGCATCGCGTCGGTTTATCCCCGAGCGGCCTCCGGATCGGTATTGCCTAGCGAATACCATGAGAAAGCTGTGAGCGGATCTTGAGAACGCCCCGCCCTGAAACGTGGGACGCCCGCCCCGGCTCGAACCAGGACGGGCGGGGTCGGGATCATTGGGGCCTTGGGTCTGGCGTATTTCCCGGTCTGCCGCCGTTGCCTTCCCGGCAGTTGGTATCGCCCACGCCGCAGCATTTGCCGCTGTAGACGGTTTTTGTATTTGGTTTGTCGCACTCTCTCGTCACTGTCGTCTGACAACCCGCCAGCACCGAAGCGGCGACGGCGGCAAGAAAGATATTTCGTATAGCAATAGACATGAGAAGTTCTCCATGATTGACCGCGCTTTGCAAACGCAGTGCTTGGTTGCTTCTCGGGCAGGATTGGTTCACAAGAAAATTAAAGGACATGCCAAAACGTCTGCGAAGCCGTCGCTTCCAGGCGCCGCATGAGCCTCGCGACGCGCTTCGGGGCGGGGCGGTCGTCTCCTTTGGCAATCGGTGCGATTGAGAGTCAGGCCGCGCCGAGGCGGAGATCGCCCTTCTCGATATGCTGGAGAAACCACGCATAGGTCTGTTCCAGTCCGCTGCGAAGCGGGTACCGCGGGCGCCAGCCCGTGGCAAACAGGCGCGACACGTCCATCAGCTTGCGCGGCGTGCCGTCCGGCTTCGTCGCATCGAATGTGAGCCTGGCATCGGCGCCGACGACGGAGAGCATGGTGCGGGCCAGTTCGGCAATGGTGATGTCTTCGCCCGAGCCGACATTGACGTGGCTGTCGCCGGCATAGTTTTTCAGCAGCCAGACCAGGGCATCGGCGGCGTCGTCGACATGCAGGAATTCGCGCATCGGCGTGCCCGATCCCCAGACCTCCAGGCTTTTGTCGCCGGCGCGCTTTGCCTTGTGCGCCTTGCGCATGAGAGCCGGTACGACATGGCTGGTGGAAAGGTCGAAATTGTCGCCCGGACCGTAGAGGTTGGTCGGCATCGCCGAGATGTACTCGACACCATATTGGCGCCGATAGGCCTGGCACAGTTTCAGCCCGGCGATCTTGGCGATCGCATACCATTCGTTGGTAGGCTCGAGCGGCCCGGTCAGCAAGGCGTCCTCGGAAATAGGCTGCGCCGCGAATTTCGGATAGATGCAGGACGAACCGAGAAACAGCAATTTCTGCACCTCGTTGCGAAAAGCGCTCTCGATGACGTTGGTCTGCATGATGAGATTGTCCTGCAGGAAATCCACCGGCAACCTGTCGTTTGCCAGGATGCCGCCAACCTTGGCCGCCGCCATCACCACCGCGTCCGGCCTGTGGTCGGCCATCCAGCGCCGCACGCCGGCTTGGTTCATCAGGTCGAGTTCATCACGGGAAGCGGTCAGCACTTCGCAGTCCTCGTCCGCCAGCCTGCGCACGATGGCCGAACCGACCATGCCGCGATGCCCGGCCACGAAAACGCGCTTGCCCTGAAGTTCGAAATCCATTGGCGTATCCCTGTGCAGAACGGCCGCTATGACCATCTGGCGTCGGTGCGCCGGATGGGCCTGCGTCGGACGCATACCGCATACAGATTTGGCCGGACAAGGCAAATCGAAGATTTAGGCGGAGTCTTTTCGGCAAACAGTCAGACACCCGCGACGGCACACAGGCTCTTCATTCTTGCGACGGCAAGCTCCGGGTCGGCCAGCAATCCGGCCTGATCGGCAAGGCGGAAGACATCGGCATAGTGGCGGATGCCGCGTGCCGATTGCATGCCGCCGACCATCGAAAAATGCTCCTGGTGGCCGTTCAACCATGCCATCAAGACGATGCCGGCCTTGTAGTATTCGGTCGGCGCCTCGAAGATCTTCCGCGACAAAGGCACGGTCGGCGCCATCAGCGCGTCATAGCCGGCGCGGTCGCCGTCGGCCAGTTTCGCCAGCGCGGCATTGGCGACCGGCGCGATGGCGTCGAAAATGCCGAGCAGCGCATGCGAATGTCTTTCGCCATCGCCGGCGATCAGCTCGGGATAGTTGAAATCGTCGCCGGTGAACATGACCACCCCGTCAGGCAGCCGGTTCCGCAAGGCAACCTCTTTGCCGGCGTCGAGCAGCGAGATTTTTATCCCCTCGACCTTGCCGGCGTGCCGTTCGATGAGGGCGACGACCGTATCGAGCGCGACCTCGAAGTCATGGCTGCCCCAATAACCCTTCAGGGCCGGATCGAACATGTCGCCCAGCCAGTGCAGGATGACCTTGCCGGATGCCTGAGACAGGATGCGGTCGTAGACGCTGATATAATCGTCAGCCCCCCTGGCGACAGTCGCCAGCGCGCGGCTGGCCATCATGATCGCCTTGCCGCCCAGGCCTTCGACGAAACCGAACTGCTCTTCATAAGCCGCGATGACATCGTCGAGCCCCTTGGCGGCATCTGGCGTCAGATGGTCTGTCCCGGCACCCGAAGCGAGATCGGCGCCTTCAACCGTTCGCGCCTCGGCGATCGAACGCCGGATCAATTCCCTGGCGTTTGCCCAGTCGAAGCCCATGCCGCGCTGCGCGGTGTCCATCGCCTCGGCGACACGGAAGCCGAGCCGCCAGAGATGATGGCGGAACGCCATCGTGCAATCCCAGTCGATCACGGGATGAGACCACGGATCGGTCATGGAAAGCGGGTCGGCAACGACATGAGCAGCCGCATAGGCGATGCGCGAAAACCGGGCGCCGATTACCGGCTGTGCCGGCTGGCCGACAAGACGGTAGCGCGTGCTGCGGCCGCCCTCCTCGGGCAAGGCAATGTCCATCGATCTCTCCCTTGGCCGCGCCTATTAAATGGAACGTTCCAATAAATCAAGTGCCGTTTTGATTCTGAGATCCGCTCTCGGCAGATGTTATGTCGCAGCATAATCCCTTGGAAGCACCGCATTCAGTGCGCTGAACTCCTCGTTTTCCGATGGGAAAAATCCTGATTGACTCAGATGCAGCATCGGGATTAGAACGTTCCAATAAATTCGATCTGAAATACCGGGAGGACGGATCTGGATGGCCAGCAGGGCCAAGGCGACGATACTCGACATTGCCCGTGAGGCGGGCGTGTCCAAATCGACGGTGTCGCTCGTGCTGCAGGGCAGCGGGCTGATCCGGCCTGAAACCGCGCTGAAGGTGCGCAAGGCGATCGAGGACGTCGGCTATGTCTACAATCGCGGCGCCGCCAATCTGCGCAAGGCCCATTCCAATGTCATCGGCATGGTCATCAACGATCTCACCAATCCCTTTTTCGCCGAAATGGCGGTCGGCATGGAGCGCGTCTTCCAGTCGGCAGGCGTCGTGCCGTTCATCGCCAACACGGCGGAGAACCCAGTGCGTCAGGAAGAAGTGCTGAAATCGCTGATGGAACAAGGTGTCGCCGGGCTGATCGTGTCGCCGGCGCGCGGCACGACGCCCGGTGCCTTCCGCCGCATCGAGACGGCGGGCCTTCCGATCGTCTTCACCATGCGCCGCCTTCCCGAGAGCCGCATCCCGGTGATCGCGCCCGACAATCATCGCGGCGCAAGGCTCGCTACCGCCCATCTGATCGGCAAGGGCCATCGGCGGCTGGCCTTCTTCGGCGGATCGTCGGATCTGGTGGTCTATCACGAGCGCCTGGGTGGTTTTCGCGAGGCTTGCGAGGCGCTCGGCATCGCCTCGCGCGATACGCTCGTCGTCGAAGGCGAGACCAGCCGCAGGGGCGGCATTGCCTGTCTGGAAACGGCCCTCGCCATGGCCGAGCCGCCGACCGCGGCGCTGTGCTTCAACGATGCGGTCGCTTTCGGCGTCATGCTGGCGCTGCGCAAGCGCGGCCTCGAGCCCGGCGCGGATTTCGCCGTCGTCGGCTTCGACGACGTGGTCGAGGCCCAGCATTACATGCCGGCGCTGACCAGCGTCGCGGTGGATTCGGCGGGGCTCGGCGAGCGCGCCGCCCATGTCATGCTGAAGATGATCCAGTCGCGCACGACGCGCGCCGAGGATCATATCGGCGCCGTCAACCTCGTCGTCAGGGACAGTTGCGGTCCTGATCGGCGTGCGGGAATGGGAGACGCGGCATGACCGTGAAATGGGGACTGATCGGCGCAAGCACGATCGCCAGGCAATTCATGATCAGCGCCATCCGCGCTCAGGCCGACGGGCGGATCGCGGCGGTGATGAGTTCCAGCCCGGAGCGCGCCACGTCCTATGCGAAGGAGAACGGCATTCCGCTCGCCGTCTCGACGCTCGATGAATTGCTCGGCTCCGACATCGACGCCGTCTACATCTCGACCACCAACGAACTGCATCTCGAACAGGCATTGGCAGCCATCAAGGCGGGGAAACATGTGTTGTGCGAAAAGCCGCTCGCGCTGACCAGCGCCGATGCGCGCAGGATGGTCGCCGCCGCCAGGGCGGCCGGCATCGTGCTCGGCACCAATCACCACCTGCGCAATGCCGGCTCGCACCGGGCGATGCGCGAAGCCATTGCCGCCGGCCGCATCGGCAAGCCGATTGCCGCACGCGTCTTCCACGCCGTCTATCTGCCGGAAAACCTGCAGGGCTGGCGCATCACCAGGCCGGAAGCGGGTGGCGGCGTGGTGCTCGACATCACCGTGCACGATGCCGACACGCTGCGCTTCGTGCTTGGCGACGATCCGCTCGAGGTCTCGGCGTTCACGCAGACGGCAGGCATGGCCGGCAGCGGACTGGAAGATGGCGCGATGTGTGTCTGGCGCTTCAAATCGGGCATCATCGCGCAGTCGCATGAGGGCTTCACCACCAAATTCGCCGGCACCGGCTTCGAGGTGCATGGCAGCGAAGGCTCGCTGATCGCGAAAGATGTGATGACCCAGAAACCGATCGGCTCCGTGCTGCTGCGCACGGCAAAGGGCGAGGAGGAATTGAGCTTCGACCGCGAGGATCTCTATGTCAGGTCGGTGCGGCAGTTCCATGCGGCGATCCATGGTAAGGGCCGACCGTCGGCCACCGGCGAGGACGGCGTCTGGTCTCTGACAGCGGCCGAAGCGGCGTTGCATTCAGCCAAGTCCGGCAAATCAGTCGCGATCGATCCGAAACTCGAGGGCGCAGGATGAGCAAGCTCGTCTCCGCCGCACAGGCCGCGAGCCTGATCAGGGACGGCATGGTCGTTTCCGTCTCGTCGTCGAGCGGCCTCGGCTGCCCGGATGCGGTGCTTGCCGCGATCGGCGAGCGCTTCGACGCCGAAGGCCATCCGAAGAACATCACGACGCTGCACCCGATCGCCGCCGGCGACATGTACGGCATCAAGGGCATCGATCATCTGGCCAAGCCCGGCCTGTTGACGCGCACGCTGTGCGGCTCCTATCCGTCCGGCCCCTCCTCCTCTGAACCACCGCAGATCTGGAAGATGATCGGCGACAATTCGGTCGCTGCCTACAATGTGCCGTCAGGCATCCTGTTCGACATGCATCGCGAGGCCGCTGCCAAGCGCCCCGGCGTGCTGACCAAGGTCGGCCTCGATACCTTCGCCGATCCGCGTCATCAGGGCTGCGCCATGAATGCGGCCGCGAGCGAGCCGATCGTTTCGGTGCAGCAGTTCGACGGCGAGGAATGGCTCTATTTCCGCTCCATCGTGCCTGATGTCTCGATCATCCGGGCGACGACGGCCGACGAGCGCGGCAACCTCACCTATGAGCACGAGGGCGCCTATCTCGGCGGGCTCGAGCAGGCGCTCGCCGCCCGCAACAATGGCGGCATCGTCATCGCGCAGGTCAAACGCGTCGTCGAGAACGGTACGCTGAAGCCGCATGACGTGCGCGTGCCCGGCGTGCTGGTCGACCATGTCGTGGTGGCGCCCGACCAGTTGCAAACGACGCTGACACCCTATGATCCGGCGATCTCGGGCGAGATCTTCAGGCCGCTGTCGACCTTTCGCACCACCGAGATGAGCGTCCAGAAGGTGATCGCCCGGCGCGTCGCGATGGAGCTTGCCGACGGCATGGCCGTCAACATCGGCTTCGGCATCTCGGCCAACGTGCCGCGCATCCTTCTCGAGGAAGGCCAGCACGGCAAGGTCACCTGGGTGATTGAGCAGGGCGCGGTCGGCGGCGTGCCGCTGCTCGACTTCAAGTTCGGCTGCTCGTCGAACGCCGATGCCTTCATGCCCTCGCCGCACCAGTTCATCTATTTCCAGGGCGGCGGCTTCGACGCTTCGCTGCTCTCGTTCCTGCAGATCGACCGCCACGGCTCGGTCAACGTGTCGAAGCTTTCGGCGAGGCCGCATGTCACCGCTGGCGCCGGCGGTTTTGTCGACATCACCGCACGGGCGAAGAAGATCGTCTTTTCCGGTTTCTTCAATGCCGGCGCCAAGCTGTCGCTGGCCGATGGCGGCATCCGCATCGACGGGGAAGGCAAGGTCAAGAAGGTGGTCGGCGAGGTCGAGCACATCTCGTTCTCGGGCAAGCGCGCGGTCGCGCAAGGACAGGACATCACCTATGTCACCGAGCGCTGCGTGATGATGCTGACGCCGGATGGGCTGATGGTGACGGAGCTGGCACCGGGCATCGACCTTGAGCGCGATGTGCTGGCGCAGGCCGAGATTCCGCTCGGTGTCGCCAACGACCTGAAAGTGACACCTTCGGTGCTCTATCAGGATCGGCCGATCGGCCTGTCGCTCAATGGCGGCGCCTCGCTTGGAGGTGCGCATGCCTGAGCGTCTCGTCACCTTTGAAACCGACGGGCCCCTCGGCATCGTCACGTTGCGCCGGCCGGAGAAATTCAACGCGCTCGACATACCGATGCTGCGCGCGCTGGAAGCCGCGCTCGACGAGGCCGAGGCAGCGGATGGCGTCCGCGTCGTGCTGCTATGCGGTGAAGGCAAGGGCTTTTGCTCCGGCGGCGACGTCGAAGCCTGGTCGCAGATGAGCGCCGCCGATTTCCAGGTTCAGTGGGTGCGCTACGGCCACCGCGTCTTCGACCGGCTGGCAAGGTTGCGGCAGCCGACCGTCGCCGTGCTGTCCGGCCATGCGCTGGGCGGCGGGGTGGAACTGGCGGTCGCCTGCGACTTCCGCGTGGCGGAAACGCAGGTGAAGCTCGGCTTCCCTGAAACCTCGATCGGCGTGGTGCCCGGCTGGTCCGGCACGCAGCGCGCGGTGCGCCGCTTCGGCGCGCAGACAGTGCGGCGCATGGCGCTCGGCGGCGAGGTCTTTCCCGCTTCCGAGGCGCTTGCTCTGGGCATCATTGACCGCGTGGTGGAAGCCGGCAAGGCACTCGCCGAGGCCAAGGCCTGGGGAGAAAAAATCGCCGCGCGCGGGCCGCTGGCGACCGAGGCCGCCAAGCTGATGATCGCGGTCGCCGAGGGGGAGGAAAGTGCCGCCGCGACAGAGGCGCTGGCCAGCGGCTTCATTGCGCTGACCGGTGACATCAAGGCCGGTGTCGGCGCTTTCAAGGCCAAACAGAAACCAGCGTTTTCAAGATCATAAGCGGAATCCAAAACGTATGAACTTGCCCCTCGAGATCGCCATGCCCACCGAGGCATCCACAGCGCCGAAGGCGTACCGGCTGCTGATCGACGGCAAGCATGTCGATGCCCGCGATGGGCGGACGCTGGAGCGCAAGAGCCCCGGCCATGGCTTCACGGTTTCGCGCTATGCGCAAGCCGGGGCTGCGGACGTCGAGGCGGCGGTGACCGCCGCGCACAAGGCGTTCGAGACCGGCCCCTGGCCGCGCATGAAGGCCGCAGAGCGCGCCGCGATCCTGCTCAAGGCGGCGGACCTGATCGAGGCGCGGCTCGAGGAGATCGCCCGGCTCGATGCGCTGGAATCCGGCAAGCCGATCGCCCAGGCGCGCGGCGAAATCGGCGGCGCCGTCGACATCTGGCGCTATGCGGCATCCCTTGCCCGTACGCTCCATGGCGAAACCTACGCCAATCTCGGCGACGCCATGCTGGGCGTCGTGCTGCGCGAACCGATCGGCGTCGTCTCGATCATCACGCCATGGAATTTTCCGTTTCTCATCGTCAGCCAGAAGCTGCCCTTCGCGCTTGCCGCCGGCTGCACGGCTGTCGTCAAGCCGAGTGAGATGACATCGGCCTCGACCTTCGTTCTCGGCGACATCCTGATGCAGGCCGGCCTGCCGAATGGCGTCGTCAACATACTCGCTGGCCTGGGCGCCGATGTCGGCGCAACGATGGTCAGCCATCCGCTGGTCGAGATGGTGTCGTTCACCGGCTCCACCCGGGTCGGCAAGATGACCATGGCGTCGGCTGCCAATTCGCTGAAGAAAGTGTCGATGGAGCTCGGCGGCAAGAACGGCCAGATCGTCTTCCCCGACGCCGACCTCGAGGCAGCCGCCGACGCGGCAGTGTTCGGCGGCTTCTTCAACGCCGGCGAATGCTGCAACGCTGGCAGCCGGCTGATCGTGCATGAAGCGATCGCCGACGATTTCCTCGGCGCGGTGAAGGCACTGACCGCCAGGGTCACCGTCGGCGATCCGCTCGACGACGGCACCAAGGTCGGCGCGATGATCTCTTCCGAGCACCTGGCCAAGGTCACGGGCTATGTCGCAGCGGCGGCGAGCGATGGCAGCCAGGTCACCAGCGGCGGCAAGCAGATCGCCTCGAGTGCCGGCCAGTATCTCGACCCGACCATCATCCGCGGCGTGACCGAGGACATGGCCATTGCACGCGAGGAAGTGTTCGGCCCGGTGCTCTCGGTGCTGACCTTTGAATCGATTGAAAAGGCGTTGCGCATCGCCAACAACACGCCCTATGGTTTATCGGCGGGCGTGTGGAGCGCCAGCATCGACACCTGCATGTCGGTGGCGCGGAATGTGCGTTCGGGAACCGTTTGGGTGAACACGTTCATGGAAGGTTATCCCGAGTTGCCTTTCGGAGGCTACAAGCAGTCCGGTCTCGGACGCGAACTCGGCAAGCGAGCCGTCGAGGATTATACCGAGGAAAAGACAATCCAGTTTCATCGCGGCCAGCGCACCGGATGGTGGGTCGGCTGAGTTGGGAAGAACCCGGCGGACAACCGCCGGTCGTGTAACTGCAACAAGGGAGGAAGTACATGTTGCGCAAACTGCTTATCGGAACGGCCCTCGGGTCGGGCCTTGCGTTCGCGGCCCATGCCCAGGACGTCAAGGAAGTCGAGATGCTGCATTGGTGGACGTCTGGCGGCGAAGCGGCCGCCTTGAACGTGCTCAAGGAGGATCTGGCCAAGCAAGGCTTTGCCTGGAAGGACGTGCCCGTGGCCGGCGGTGGCGGCGATGCCGCCATGACCGCGCTGAAGGCGATGGTCGCGGCCGGCAACTACCCGACCGCCTCGCAGATGCTCGGCTATACCGTGCTCGACTATGCCGAGGCCGGCGTGATGGGCGACCTGACCGAGACGGCGGTAAAGGAAGGCTGGGACAAGTCCGTTCCGGCCGCCCTGCAGAAGTTCTCGGTCTATGACGGCAAGTGGGTCGCGGCTCCGGTCAACGTCCACTCGGTCAACTGGCTGTGGATCAACAAGGCGGTAATGGACAAGATCGGCGGCACCGAGCCCAAGACCTTCGACGACTTTGTCGCGCTGCTCGACAAGGCCAAGGCTGCTGGCGTCATCCCGCTCGCGCTCGGTGGCCAGAACTGGCAGGAAGCCACCATGTTCGATTCGGTCGTGCTGTCGACCGGCGGACCCGAGTTCTACAAAAAGGCCTTCAACGACCTCGACGAGGAATCGCTGAAGTCCGACACGATGAAGAAGTCGTTCGACAATCTCGCCAAGCTCGTCACCTATGTCGATCCGAATTTCTCGGGCCGCGACTGGAACCTTGCCACCGCCATGGTCATCAAGGGCGATGCGCTGGTGCAGGTGATGGGCGACTGGGCCAAGGGCGAATTCAACGCCGCCAAGAAGACCCCGGGCACCGACTTCCTGTGCTACCGCTTCCCGGGCACCGACGGCAGCGTGGTCTACAACTCCGACATGTTCGGCATGTTCGACGTTCCGGACGACCGCAAGGCCGCCCAGGCCGCCTTGGCCACCGCCACTTTGTCGAAGAGCTTCCAGTCGGCCTTCAACGTCGTCAAGGGCTCGGTCCCGGCCCGCACCGACGTGCCTGACACCGACTTCGACGCTTGCGGCAAGAAGGGCATTGCCGACCTGAAGGCCGCCAACGAAGGCGGCACGCTGTTCGGTTCGCTGGCGCAAGGCTATGGCGCGCCTCCGGCCGTCGCCAATGCCTACAAGGACGTCGTCTCGAAATTCGTCCACGGCCAGATCAAGACCTCGGACGAGGCCGTCACCGAGCTGGTCAACGCGATCGAAGACGCCAAGTAAGGCCTTCTCGATCTGAAAACGCCTTCCCCGCGTGCGCGGGGAAGGTCCTCTTGAGGCAGGGTTTGGGACAGCTTGATCGGCACGCTTCGAAGGTGCCAGTGAGCTCCAGGATACCGGATGAGCTGATACCGGATGACCCGTTACTGGATGAGCCAATGAGCACGGTTGCCGAAACCAATATCAAGCCGACGCCGGAGCATGGTACCCGTCCGGGCGCCTCGATCCGTTCGCGCCTGCAGGACGCGCTGCCGAAGATCGTACTGGCGCCGAGCTTTGCGATCACCGTTGTCTTCGTCTACGGCTTCATCCTGTGGACGGTCTATCTGTCCTTCACCAACTCCAAGACCTTCCCGTCTTACGCCATCACCGGGTCACGCGCCTATCAGCGGCTGTGGCGCTGGACCTTCGAGAGCGACCCGCCATCGAGCTGGTACACGTCGATCACCAATATGGGCATTTTCGGCTTTCTCTACATCTTCATCTGCCTGGCACTCGGCCTGTTCCTGGCGATCCTGCTCGACCAGAAGATCCGCGGCGAAGGCATGTTGCGACCAATCTATCTCTACCCGATGGCGCTGTCCTTCATCGTCACCGGCGTCGCCTGGAAATGGTTCCTCGATCCCGGCCTCGGCCTTGAGCAGACCCTGCACCAGTGGGGCTGGACGAGTTTCCATTTCGACTGGATCAAGAACAAGGATTTCGTCATCTACACCGTGGTGATCGCCGGCGTCTGGCAGGCCTCCGGCTTCATCATGGCGATGTTCCTCGCCGGCCTGCGTGGCATCGACGGCGAGATCATGAAGGCAGCACAAATCGACGGCGCCACCACTTTCCAGCTCTATCGCCGGATCGTCATCCCGCTGCTGCGGCCGGTGTTCCTTTCTGCCTTCATCGTGCTCGCCCACCTCGCCATCAAGTCCTACGATCTGGTCGTCGCGCTGACCAGCGGCGGGCCGGGCGGCTCGGCCTGGCTGCCTTCGAACTTCATGTATGAGTACACCTTCAAGCGCAACGAGATGGCCGTCGGCTCGGCCAGCGCCGTGATCATGCTGATGACCATCACCGCGATCATCGTGCCCTATCTCTATTCCGAGCTCAGGGAGAGGCCGCGATGAGCGTCATTGCCACGCCCGCTCGCCAGAGCACTGGCGGTACCAGCGCCAGGACCATCAACCGCATCGTCATCTACGGGCTGCTGGCGCTGTTCGCGCTGTTTTACCTGATGCCGCTGTTCGTCATGCTGGTGACCTCGTTCAAGACCATGGAGGAGATCCAGAACGGCAACATGCTGGCGCTGCCGCAGGCGCCGACATTCGAGCCGTGGGCGAAAGCCTGGGGCGAGACCTGCGTCGGCCTGACCTGCGCCGGCATCAAGGGCTATTTCTGGAACTCCATCAAGATGGTGGTTCCGGCAGTGCTGATCTCGACGCTGCTCGGCGCGCTCAACGGCTATGTCCTGACCAAATGGCGCTTCCGCGGCCACACGCTGGTCTTCGGCCTGATGCTGTTTGCCTGCTTCATCCCGTTCCAGTCGGTGCTGTTGCCGATGGCGACGATCCTAGGCAGCCTCGGCCGTTTCGGCGTGACGCTTCGCAACGCAACGGGATTTTCGTTCGGCTTGGGCAATCCGACGGTCAACCTGGTCTTTGTCCACGTCGTCTACGGCCTTGGCTTCACCACCTTGTTCTTCCGCAACTATTACGAGGCCTTCCCCACCGAACTGATCAAGGCGGCGCAGGTCGACGGCGCCAGCTTCTTCCAGATCTTCCGGCGCATCATGCTGCCGAATTCGATGCCGATCTTCGTCGTCACCGTCATCTACCAGTTCACCAACATCTGGAACGACTTCCTGTTCGCCTCCGCCTATGCCGGTACCGGCGACGCGATGCCGATGACGGTGGCGCTGAACAACGTCGTCAACACCTCGACCGGCGTCGTCGAATACAACGTCAACATGGCGGCGGCGATGATAGCCGCACTGCCGACCCTTCTCGTCTACGTGGTCGCTGGCCGCTATTTCGTGCGTGGCCTGATGGCCGGCGCCGTCAAAGGATAATCGGATGGCTTTTCTCGAAATTGATGGGCTGAAGAAGCGGTTTGGATCGGTCGAGATCCTGAAGGGCATCGACGTCGAGCTCGAAAAGGGCGGCTTCCTCGTGCTGGTCGGCCCGTCCGGCTGCGGCAAGTCCACCCTGCTCAACACCATCGCCGGCCTCGAAACCATCACCGAAGGCGAAATCCGTGTCGACGGCCGCACGATCAACGATCTCCACCCCTCGAAGCGCGACATCGCCATGGTGTTCCAGAGCTACGCGCTCTATCCGAACATGACGGTCGCAGGAAACATTGCCTTCGGCATGGAGATGCGCGGCGTGCCGGCTCAGGAGCGCCAGAAGGCGATCGACAAGGTGGCGAAGGTGCTGCAGATCGGCCACCTCCTGCAGCGCAAGCCAAGCCAGCTTTCCGGCGGCCAGCGCCAGCGCGTCGCCATGGGCCGGGCGCTGGTGCGCGACCCCAAGCTCTTTCTTTTCGACGAGCCGCTGTCCAATCTCGACGCCAAGCTGCGCGTCGACATGCGCATCGAGATCAAGCGGCTGCACGCGACCACCGGCACAACCATCGTCTACGTCACCCACGATCAGATCGAGGCGATGACGCTGGCCACCAAGATCGCGGTGATGCGCGATGGCGAGGTGCAGCAGTTCGGCACGCCGGCCGAGATCTACAACAATCCGACCAATCTGTTCGTCGCCGACTTCATGGGCTCGCCGGCGATGAACCTGGTCCCGGCGACGATCGGCGGCAACGGCAGTGCACTCTCTGTGGTGCTGCAGCGCGAGGCGCGCGATCCGATCTCGCTGCCGCTGGCCAATGCGCCTGCCGGCCTGTCGGCATTCCAGGGCAAACCGGTCATCTTCGGTGTCCGCCCCGAGGCCTTGACCGATCCGGAAGGCGCCGAGCGCAACGCGTCGAACATCGCCACCGCCGACTGCCACATCGAGGTCGTCGAGCCGGCGGGCTCCGACACCTTCGCGGTCACCAATCTCGGCGGCAAAGCTGTGGTGGCACGCCTGCGCGCCGACGCCAACATCCAGCCGGGCACCAGCACGCCGCTCGCCTTCAACCTGACCAAGGCGGTGTTCTTCGATCCTGCGACCGAGAACCGTATTCTCTGACGGCTATGGCAAACCCCGACATCGTCATCATCGGCTCCGGCATCGGCGGCGCCACGATCGCCTCCGGCCTTGCCGGCAGCGGTGCCTCGATCCTGATGCTGGAGCGCGGCGAGACGCTGCCGGCGACGCCGCATACGCGCGACACGCGCGCCATCTTCGTCGATGGCCACTACCGGCCGAAGGAGATGTGGCGCGAGGCCGGGGGTGCTGCGTTCAACCCCGGCAATTACTACTACGTCGGCGGCAACTCGAAATTCTACGGCGCGGTGCTGATCCGCTACCGCGAGCAAGATTTTTCCGCCATGGAGCATTATGGCGGCGTCTCTCCGGCCTGGCCGTTTTCCTATGAGGAGTTCGAGCCGTGGTACTCGAAGGCCGAGCAGCTTTTTCGCGTGCGCGGCGCGCTCGGCGAAGATCCGACCGAGCCGTTCCACTCGATCCCTTACGCCTTCGGGCCGGTCCCGGACGAGCCGCCGATCGCGCGCGCCCGCGCCGAACTCAAGGGCCTCGGCCTGCATCCCGCATCGCTGCCGCTCGGTGTCGATATCGACGCCTGGCTGAAGGACGGCAAGACAGGCTGGGACGCATTTCCCAACACCGGGACCGGCAAGGTCGACGCCCAATCGGGGCCGCTGACCGCGGCCCTTGCCGACCGGAACATCCGGCTCGAGACCGGCGCCCATGTCGAATATCTCGAAGCCGCGAGCGACGGCAAAACCATCGCAGCCGTCCACTACAGCCAGAACGGCGAGTTAAAGAAAGTCACGCCGAAGCTGGTCATCCTCTCGGCCGGCGCGGTCAATTCCGCCGTGATCCTGCTGCGCTCGCCTTCCCCCAGCAGCAAGGGAGGCGGCAAGGGCCTCGCCAACCGCTCCGACCAGGTCGGCCGCAACTTCATGAACCACAATTCGAGCGCCATGCTGGCGATCGACCCGCGCCGCAGGAACGATGCCGTCTATCAAAAGACGCTGATGCTCAACGACTACTATCTGTCCAACGGCAAGGGCGGCAAGCCGCTCGGCAACGTCCAGCTTCTCGGCAAGATCGACGGCAATATCCTGCGGGCCAACGTCAAGCTTGCGCCCAAATTCGCGCTGGATTTCATGGCCGGCCACGCCGTCGACTGGTACCTGATGTGCGAGGATCTGCCCGATCCCGAAAGCCGCATCATGGTCGACGGCAAGGACATCGTCATGCAGTGGCGGCGCTCAAACATGCAGTCGCTCGACGGGCTGACCAAGGTGATGCGCGAGAACTTCCGCGCCTGCGGCTACCCGATCGTGCTGTCGCGACCTTTCGACAAGCGCACGCCCTCGCACCAGTGCGGCACGGTCAAGATGGGCGACGATCCGGCGACCGCGCCGCTCGACCCGTTCTGCCGCTCGTTCGACCACAAGAACCTGTTCGTCGTCGATGCCGGCTTCCTGCCGAATTCGGCCGCCGTCAACCCGGCGCTGTCGATCGCCGCACAGGCGCTGCGCGTCGCCGATCATATCCGCAAGACGGAGCTTGTCGCATGAGCCGCCCGGCAGCCATCATCACCGGCGGCGCGCGCGGCATCGGCCGTGCCTGCGCCGAGGCGCTGGCTGATGCGGGCTTCGATATTCTCGTCGTGGACCTCGCCGACAACGCGGCCAAGGACCTTGCCGCCAACATCACCGCGCGCGGCGCCAAATTCGCCTATCATTGCGGTGATATCGCCAATCTCGACACCCACGCAGCACTGGTCGATGCCGCGACAAGCACCTTCGGCCGCATCGACTGCCTGGTTAACAATGCCGGCATCGGCGCTGTCGTGCGCGGCGATTTGCTGGAGTTGAAACCGGATAATTTCGACCGGATCCTCGCCATCAACCTGCGCGGCACGGTGTTTCTCAGCCAGGCTGTTGCAAGGGCGATGCTTGCGGCGCCGGGCGATCACCCAAAATCGATCATCACCATCACCTCGGTCAGCGCCGAAATGGCCTCGCCGGAACGTGCCGACTATTGCATCTCCAAGGCCGGGCTTTCGATGTGGATAAAGACCCTGGCGCTGCGGCTCGCTGCCGAGAATATCGGTGTGTTCGAGGTGCGGCCGGGCATCATCCGCACCGACATGACCGCAGGGGTAACGGCCAAATACGACGCCCTGATCGATGGCGGGCTGGTGCCGGCAAAACGCTGGGGTGAAGCGGGCGACGTCGGCGCCGCGGTGGCGGCCCTTGCCAGCGGGAAACTCGGCTTTTCGACCGGCTCGATCATCAATGTCGACGGCGCACTCTCGGTGCCGAGGCTGTGAACAGGTGACGCCATGACCGACTACATCATCGTTGGCGCCGGCCCGGCCGGCTGCGTCCTGGCCAACCGGCTGAGCGAAGATCCGTCGCATCGGGTGCTGTTGCTCGAAGCCGGTGGCAAGGACTGGCATCCACTGATCCATATGCCCGCCGGCTTCGCCAAGATGACCAAGGGCATCGCCTCCTGGGGTTGGTCGACTGTGCCGCAGAAGCACATGAAGGACCGCGTCTTCTGGTACACGCAGGCCAAGGTGATCGGCGGCGGCTCCTCCATCAACGCCCAGATCTACACGCGCGGCAATGCCCGAGATTACGACGCCTGGGAAAAGGAAGAGGGCCTTTCCGGCTGGGGCTATCGCGACGTGCTGCCCTATTTCAAGCGGGCCGAGAACAACCAGCGCTACGCCAACGATTTTCACGGCGATCAGGGCCCGCTCGGCGTCTCGAACCCGATTGCGCCGCTGCCGATCTGCGAGGCCTATTTCCGCGCCGGACAGGAGATGGGCATCCCGTTCAATCCCGACTTCAACGGAGCAACCCAAGAGGGCGTCGGCTACTATCAGCTGACGCAGAAAGATGCCAGGCGCTCCTCCGCCTCGGTCGCCTATCTCAGGCCGATCCGCGAGCGCAAGAACCTGACGATCAGGACCGGCGCGCTGGTGACGCGCATCGTCATCGACAAGGGCCGCGCCGTCGGTGTCGAAATCGTCAACAGGCCGGGCGCCCAGCCGACGATCCTGCGCGCCGAGCGCGAGGTGATCGTCTCGTCCGGCGCCATCGGCTCACCGAAGCTCCTGATGCAGTCAGGCATCGGCCCAGCCGACCATCTGAAATCGGTCGGCGTGACGCCGGTGCACGATCTGCCCGGCGTCGGCTCCAACCTGCAGGACCATCTCGACCTGTTCGTCATCGCCGAATGCACCGGCGACCACACCTACGACAACTACGCCAAGCTGCACCGGACGGTATGGGCCGGCCTGCAATATCTGCTGCTGAAGAAGGGACCGGTTGCGTCAAGCCTGTTCGAGACCGGCGGCTTCTGGTACGCCGACCCGACCGCCGCCTCGCCCGACATCCAGTTCCACCTCGGACTCGGTTCCGGCATCGAGGCCGGCGTCGAGAAACTCAGGAATCCGGGCGTGACGTTGAACTCGGCTTTCCTGCGCCCGCGCTCGCGCGGCACGGTGCGGCTGAACAGCGCCGACCCGGCCGATTACCCGCTGATCGATCCGAATTACTGGTCCGATCCCTACGACCGCGACATGTCGATCAAGGGCCTAAGGCTGGCGCGCGAGATCATGCGGCAGAAGGCGCTTGCTCCCTATGTGCTGCGCGAGGTGTTGCCGGGGCCGACACTCACCAGCGACGACGAGCTGTTCGACTATGCCTGCCGCAGTTCCAAGACCGACCACCATCCCGTCGGCACCTGCCGCATGGGCCATGACGACATGAGCGTGGTAACGCCCGACCTCAGGCTGCGCGGCATTGAAGGCCTGCGCGTCTGCGACGCATCGGTGATGCCGCGCATACCCTCCTCCAACACCAATGCGCCGACCATTATGGTCGGCGAAAAAGGCGCCGATCTGATCCTTGGGCACGAGTCGCTGCCGCCGGCCGTGTTTTCAGGCAACCACAGCGCCGCGCGTCCTATGGACGCGCAAAGGACGCTGTAGCACTTTGATCTGCGCATGATCCTTTACCGAAAACCGATTCCGGTTTTCGGGGTCATGCGCTACGCAGCACAGGAAGAAAAAGAGAAAAAATGATCAGGCACTGTGTTTTCGTCAGGTTCCGCGACGACGTCGACGCCACCGAGCGCGCGGCGATCCATGCCGACCTCGAGGCGCTGCGGCGGGTGGTCGACGGCATGGGCAAGGTCGAATTCAGCGCCAACACCAGCCCGGAACCGTTCGCGCGGTTTCACGCACGGCTTCACCATCGACTTCCGCGATGCCGCCGCACGCGACGCCTATCTGGTGCATGACGATCACAGCCGAGCTGGCGCCCGGCTGGTCGCGGCGCTTGAAGGCGGCACCGACGGGCTGATGGTGTTCGATCTGGAGATAAGCGTTTAGCCTATCCAAGCCTCAGCGCGACGACGCCGGCAACGATGCTGAGCACGGCGGCACCCCGCCAGGCCGTCATCTTCTCGCCGAGCGCAAACACCGAGATCATCATGGCGAACAGGATCGAGGTTTCGCGCAGCGCCGCGACCGAGGCGATTGGCGCCTTGGTCATCGCCCACATCACGATCCAGTAGGCGGCCCCGCTGAGCACGCCGGTATACACGCCCGCCTTCCAGTCGCGCGCCAGCACCGGCAGCGCCTTTGGCCCGCGGAAGATCAGGCACAGCACGAGCGCCCACAGCGCATCGCAAACGAATAGCCATGCGGCATAGCTCGAGGCCGTCGCGGCCAGCCGCGCACCGCTGCCGTCGGACAGCGTGTAGCTGGCGATAAAGATCGAGGTGCCCAGCGCAAAGCCGACCGCGCGCAGGTTTAGCCGCTCCAGATGAGCGCCGCCGCGAAACGACAGCACCAGCGTGCCGGCCGACAGCAGAACAATGCCGAGAATGGCCAGCGGCGCCGGAACTTCGGCGACGACCACCATGCCACCAAGTGCCGCAAGCAGCGGCGCGGTGCCGCGCGCCAGCGGATAGGTCTGGGCGAAATCGCCGGCCTTGTAGGCGCCGATCAGGAACGTCCTGTAGCCCATATGGAAGATCACCGAGGCGATGATGTACGGCCACACCTCGGCTTTCGGCACCTCGACGAAAGGCAATGCCAAAAGTGCAACACCGCCCATGCCGAGCGTCATCAGCGTGATCGACAGGAAGCGGTCGAGATGGACCTTGACCAGCGCGTTCCACATCGCGTGCATGGCGGCGGCGGCAAGCACCGCGAAGAAGACGAACAAGGTCATAGGTGACTCATCCGCCTCCGGTCCCTGTCGCGAACGGCGTTTCCAGGTCGATGTCGACCCGCAGCGGAAAATGGTCGGAGGTGATTTCGCCGATATCGGCACCGACCGAGCGCACGCGTCCGGCGAGCATGCCGCCGACGAAGCAATGGTCGAGTCGTCGCTTCGTCAGCCTGCCGTCGATTGCCTTCACATGGGTGTGGAAATCCGACGTCGGTTCGCCGGCGACAGCGGCGGCATCGACAAAACCGTCGAGATAGGCAGCGCCCCGATGATAGGGCGTGCTGCCGACGATGCGCCGGTACTCGGTGCTGCCCGGCTCCATGTTGAAATCGCCCATCCAGATCGCCGCCAGCGGGTTTTCCGGCTCCGGCTCGCCATTGCTCCAGTTGCGCACGGGCTCATCGTCGGCGCCGCTCCACGGGCCGCCGTCGATTGGTGCCCGGCGATGTTCGGCGAGCAGGTAGTCGATCTGCTCCAGCCGCTCTTCGGCGGCGATATGCGCGAGATGCAGTGACAGTACCCGCACCGGACCGGCCGGGGTGCGGATCATGCATTCGAGCGCCGCGTTGCGGGTGTTGAGCGGACGCACTGTGCGGCGCAGCGGTAGCGTGTGCAGGCGCGACCAGACGATCGGCAGCTTCGACAGCACCATGGTGCCGAATTGCCGCCGCCGGTTGACGACGCGGCCGTCACGCCGCTCGCTGGCGTCCATGTCGAAGGCTGGGCCATAGACGCAATAGTATTCGGGCAGCAGCCGCGAGAGGATGTCCGGCTGGTCGTCCTCGTTACTGCGCAGCCAGTGCCGCTCCACTTCCTGCAACGCGATGATGTCGGCGCCGGCGACGACCTTGGCGCAGCGCGCGAGATCGTAGCGACCGTCGCCGCCGAACCCGTACTGGATGTTGTAGCTGACGAGCTTCATTGCTTAACCGGCTCAATTTCGTGATGGCAGTAGCGGTTTGGCGGATTTGTTGCAATGCGCCTGGCGAATGGGGAGAGCTTGGGCCAGAAATGTTTCCTCCTGCCTTGGCAGAAGAATCACGCAAGGTTCTAAAGCGTTGAAGGGTTTCTTGCTCGCCGGAAAACGACACACGCGGCGGCGCACCTCGGCGCGGTCGAGGTGATCAGGACGGGGGGTCCTGCTGGACTTAAGCATACTGGACAAGGAGGCCGACAACGGGTGCCGGCCAGATTGGCAATCGAACGGTATGTATGATTACTGCAATCCGTGCCCGCCCTGGATCAGGGGATCTTGGTGTCGGTCTGCCGGTAGCGGAACTTGGTGTCGGTGAGGCCCGCCGCATCCGACAGCTCCGCTGCAAGCAAGTGCGCCACCATAATGTCGAGAATGCCGCGGGCGATCCGGTTCTCCTCGGCGGGCACGCGCAGCACCGTCAGCTTGCCCTTGTCGTCGATGTCGCCATTCGCGGTGATCAGGACGACCGGGCAGCCGAGTCCATCGAGCTGTTCGGCAAGGCGCACTTCGCGACCGTCGCCAATGACAACGACGCCCGTGGTGGCGTCCATCGATTCCATCGGGCCGTGCAGATAGTGACGCGTATCGGTGGCACCAGCCGGAATGCGCGAGGCTTCACGGATCAGCAAGGAGGCGCCATCGGCGGTGCCGAGCGACGAGACGGCACCGACACAATCGATAGCACGGCGGGCGGCGAACAATTCGCCGATGTGCTTCATCTTGGTCGCGGCGCGGCCAAGCAGGTCGGCCACTTTGCCCGGCAGCGCGTCCCAGTCGGTCGCTGTCGCGCCGCAAAGGCTTTCGGTGAGCAGCCCGGCGGCAGCAAGCGACCCGGTATAGCCGGTGCTGGAGGGCGTCGCATCGTTGCCATTGTCGAGCTTGATATGGCGACCTGCGGCCAACGCCAGCGGGCTCGTCTCACCCTTTGTGATGGCCAGCGCCGGCACGCCTGCTTGCGCCTTCAGCGCATCGACAGTCTCCACGCTACGGCCACGATGCGACATTGCGATAATGGCGTCGGCGACATCTGTGCCGTCGATCATGTCAACAGCGCGCATGGCGACCGCACGACGACCGCGCCTTGCCAATTCGCCAGCCACGACGACCGATGCAGCGTAGCTCGCACCAATGCCGGTCACCGCGACAAGGCCGGAGCTGAACGGGGATAGATCGACGCTTGCCAATCCCTGACGGGCCGACCGGATGCAGGCTGCGATGGATTCCGGTTGGCGTGCGACTTCGGAGCGATAGCTCATATGGTGCCTTTCTTTGCTTTTTGCGTGTGGCTTGTCGTCAGACTATGGCGCGGCAACTATTGCGTGGCTGGGACCCAATCCTCGGCCATCGCCTCCGCCATGCGGCAGGCGCCTTCGACGGGCGGTCCATGAAAGATCCTTGCAGCGAGAGTTCCCCGCGACTGGACCTCGATTTCGGCCAGGAACGCCGCAGCAAGCGACTCCTGCGCGACCATCACCCCGCCCCCGGCCACCACCATGTCGGCAGCCGCGCCATTGTGCTTCAGGCGCATCGCCAGCTCAGCGAGATGACGCGCGCCATCGCGGATCACCTTGCCTGCCAGTTTGGAGCCTTGCTCACACGCCGCAAAAACAAGCGGCGCGTGGTATCCGAGGGCCGCTGCCCCGCCCTGGCGCGCGATCGAACTGCCGACGCGGGCGGCGCTCCTGATCCCGAAGGCTTCGAAGAAGAGGCGCACCAGGGGTTCGTCGAACGAACCGCCGCAATCCAGATGCAGGCTGATCGCGCGGCCCGCCTCACGCACCAGCCCCGCAGCGCTGCCTTCGTCGCCGATAACCCAGCCCCAGCCGCCGGCAACCATCATGCCGCGTGAGGCGTCGCGGCAGACGGCGATCGAACCGGTTCCGGCGACCAGCCCGATCTGCCGCTCATAACCGAGCGCCGCGGGCAGCAGTTCCGCGTCGTTGACGACCTTGACGGAACAGGTCGCACGGCGTGCAAGGGCTGCCTCGAAGGCTTCGCATTCGGAGGTGTCGTCGCAGCCATGCGCGCCAACGGCGAGCGCTGCCACGTGCCCACCCTCGACCAGCTGCTTGACGTTTTCGAGCAGTGCCGCGGCGTCCCTGTCCCAGTCACGGACCCGCCAATCGGCCGTCGGCATGACAAGCTCGCGAGCGGTACCGGCAGCATCGCAGGCACGCAGATGAGTCTTGGTGCCGCCAATATCGATTCCAACTCTGATCAACGGATTCCTCCAGGCAATTGCAGCGCGCAGACTGCTCGGCATGCTACAGTTTCCCCGCAGCGCGGGGCGCATTGTCAGGCAATTCGGTCAAGCGCTTCTGATCCGCTCGCCGTTCGTGCCGAACAGCAGCACACCGGCCGGGTCGAGCTTCACGAAACACTCGGTACTACTGCCCCTGTGGCGAGCCTTGCTGCTGCGCACGACAAGCCGCTCGCCCGTGGGCAGGTCGGTGTGGATGAAGGTGACGTCGCCGAGCTCTTCGACGAATGCGACCTTGGCGGCGAGGATGTCGGTCGTGCCGGCGTCTTGCGCGATGTCTATATGCTCGGTGCGAACGCCGAGTTCGACCTCACGAATGTCGGCGTCGAAATTGCGAAACGGCAATTCCAGCCTGGAACAGCCGCCGAGATCCGACAGGGTGATGGCGTCGGTCCGCACCGCTTCCACCTTGGCCTTGATGAAGTTCATCTTCGGCGAGCCGATGAAGCCGGCTACGAACTTGTTGTCCGGATCGTCATAGAGGCCGAGCGGTGTGCCGTGCTGCTGGATGATGCCACCGTTCATCACCACCATCTTGTCGGCAAGCGTCATTGCTTCGACCTGGTCGTGGGTGACGTAGATCATCGTCGTGCCAAGCTTGGCATGCAGCTGGATCAGTTCCGCGCGCATCTGGACACGCAACTCGGTGTCGAGGTTCGACAACGGCTCGTCGAACAGGAACACCTTCGGCTCGCGCACGATGGCGCGGCCGATCGCCACCCGCTGTTTCTGACCGCCGGAAAGCTCGCCAGGCCGGCGATCGAGCAGCCTTTCCAGCCGCAGGATAGCGGCGGCGCGGCCGACCTTCTCCTTGATAACGGCCTTCGGCTCGCGCGCCATGGTCAGGCTGAACGCCATGTTCTGGAATGCCGTCATATGCGGATAAAGCGCATAGGACTGGAACACCATGGCAACGCCGCGCTTGGCCGGATCGACGCGATTGACCACCTTGCCCTCGAGCCTGATCTCGCCGGTCGGCGCTTCCTCGAGGCCGGAAATCATCCGCAGCAAGGTCGACTTGCCGCAACCGGACGGGCCAACGAAGACCACGAACTCGCCGGACGCGATCGACAGGTTGACGTCGCGCAGCACTTCCACCGCGCCGTAGGATTTCGAGACGTTGATGATTTGGAGATCAGCCATGCCAATGCCTTTGTTGATGTTCGGATTCGGAGCTTCGCGGGACGGAGCCGCTCAGCCCTTGGAGCCGGACATCGCGATGCCTTCAACGATCTTGCGTTGGAAGAGCAGGAAGAAGATGAGCGGCGGAAGTGCCGCAAGCAGGTTCGCCGCCATGACGATGTCGACGGTCACATGCGAGAACGGCGCATTGAACAGACCGACAACCTGCCCGACCGTGTACATTTGCGGACTGGGTGCCACGATAAGCGGCCAGATGAAGTTACCCCAGGTCTGCATGAAGATGAGAATGGCGAGCGTCACCAGCGCATTCTTGGACATCGGCAAAGCGATGTGACGGTAGATCTGAAAATGGCTGGCGCCATCGAGCCGGGCCGCTTCGATCATCTCGCGCGGGATCGTCCGCATGAACTGAATCAGCATGAAGAGGCCGAACGCGGAGGCGAGCCCGGGGACCACCAGTCCTTGCATGGTGTTCAGCCAGCCGAGATTGGCCGTCAAGAGATAGGTCGGAATCAGGGTGACCGCCGTCGGCACCATCAGCGAAAGCATCACGATCACAAACATCGGCCGCTTGCCGGGAAATTCGAACAGCGCGAATTCGAACGCCGCCATCGAACCAATCAGAAGCACGCCGGCAATCGTCAAAAGGCTGTAGGTGATCGAAATGTAGTAGGCGTGCAAATAGCTGGTTTCACTGAGGATCGTGTCGATCTTGGCAATGCCGGCGCTGAGCGATGTCGGCAGCAGGCGCGGATTGATCGACACCGGAACACCCGGCTCGGCGAACACCACGTTGATCATCCAGATGATCGGGAAGACAGCGACGACGGCGACGCAGATGGCGACGGTCCATTTCAGCACTGTCCAGATCGACAGGTCCAGCGCATAGCCCGGCGCCGCGGTTCGGATGAGCCCGACGTCGGTCGTCATGGCTGGTGGCCTTTCTTGCGCAGTGCGAACATCACCGCTGTCACGCTGACGATGACGGTGGTCAGGATGAAACCGTAGGCTGCCGCCTGGCCGAACTTCAGTTCGCCGAAGCCGCGGCCCATCATGTCCATGACCGGAAACAGCAGCGCGTTCTGGCGGCCGCCATACTGGGAGAAGGACGACCCGGTCAGCAGCCATGGTGTGTCGAAGACCTGAAGGGCGGAGATCACGCCATAGGTCGTGACAAAGAACAGCACCGGATAAAGCATGGGAATCGTGATGTAGAAAATCTCCTGCAACTTGCTCGCACCGTCGAGGCGGGCCGCCTCGTAATATTGCCTGGGGATGTTCTTCATGCCGGCGAGGATGATGACCATGTTGAAGCCGGCCGAAACCCAGACATCGACCGCGATGAGCGAATAGAGCATCGTCGATGTGTCGTTGAGGAACTGAACCGAGGGCAAACCGAAGAAGCCGCGGGTGGTGTTCAGGAGGCCGATATTAGGCGTGTAGATCCAGCGCCAGATCGTCGCCGCCAGAAACATCGGCAGGACGACCGGCATAAAGAAGATGCTGCGGAAGAAGTTCTGCCAAAAGCCCTTGAAGCTGTCGACCAGCAACGCAAGGCAGAAGGCGACCGCGATGCCGACGGGCACGGTGATGATGATGTAGGATCCGAGATTCCACATCGCCTTGGAGAAATCGCGCGAATGAACGATGCGCTGGTAGTTGGCCAGGCCAACGAAGCGGGACGTTGTCGTCGCGTTCCAGTCGTAGAAGGAATAAACGAAGCCGCTGACGATCGGGTAGAGGAAGAACACCGCAAAGAGGGCCAGGAACGGAAACACCATCAGAAGGTGGGGGATATGTTTCTTGTCGAACATGGTTGTCCTCGATGCGGTCTTCCGGCCAGGTGGGAGGTCCTGGCCGGAAGGTCGGCAGGCTGGGCGTCAGCCGCCGGCCAGGCACTCGTTGAGCTCTTCGACAAGCTCCTTGGCACCGTCTTGCGGAGTGACCCCGCCATCGGCGACCGTCTGGGCATTGTCGGTCAGGATGGAGCGGTAGCAGTTTGGATAAGCGCCCTTGAAATAGGGCGGCATGCCGTCGATCGCGTTTGCCGCCGCCTTGTTGGTGATGGCGATCAGCGGGTCGCTGGCGACCGAAGGATCCGCCATTGCCGCCGCGCTGGCATTGTATCGCGAGAGCAGTTTCGCCCAGCGCAGCATCTGCTCCTTGGCGGTGACGTAGGCCGCGAATTCGAACGCAACCTGCGCATTCTTGTTTGGTGCGACACCGATGAACTCATAACCCTTGATGCCGCCATAGTCGCCTTCAGCCTTGCCGGGCACCAGCACGTAATCATACTTCAGGCCGGAGGTCTTGGCTGCTTCCGCATAGGTCGGGTTGACCCAGGGGCCGACCAGATGGAAGGCGAGCTGGTTCGAGATGAACAGATCCTTGGTCGCCTGGTCGTTGCGGCTGGTGCCGCTGGTGTATGGCTGCATGTCGACGAACATCTGCAACGTTTGCGCATATTTCGCTTCATTGACCTTGGTCTTCTTGGTCTCGAAATCCGCACCCCACTCGTCAGGCGTCGCAACGCCCGAATAGGTATCGACGATCGACTGCCAGGCCTGGGTCTGGTCCGGTACGGCGTATTTGCCGGAGGCCTTGACCTTCTCCATCTGCGACAGCCAGTCGGCCCAATCCTTGATCGGCGCCGCGGCGTCGACGCCGGCATCCTTCAGGACGGTCAGGTTGCGGAACATGAAGGAGCCGTAACCAGTATAGGGCAGGCAATACATCGTTTCGGGCTTGGGCGAGCACATCGCGATAAGGGCCGGATCGAACGATTGGCGATACTCCTTTGGCATCGCCATGAATTCGGCATAGATGTTCTTGAGCACGCCGGCCTCGACCAGCGTGGCACCGACATTGACGCCGTTCATGAACACGTCGGGAAGGTTCCCGGAGGCAGCCCCCGTAACCTGGCCGGTCGTCAGATCGTCGTCACCCTTGCCGGAGATGTTGATGGTGACGTTCGGGTGGGTCTTGCGGAATTCCTCGATAAAGGCCTGCTGAAGCTTGAGCGCCTCACCCTGGGCGAAATCCGAATAGACCCAATATTCCAGGGTTACGGGTTCCTGTGCGCGAGCCCCGCTGATCGTTGCGGCCGTGGCAAGCGCGAGGGCGCAGGCCGCATGCATGTAACGTGTCGAAATCATTCAGACCTCCATTGATGGTTTACGAGTTCCCGATCGAGACATGGCCGGATCGACCCAAGGCGCTTCTGCTTCTTATTATGTTACGCACCTTAACAAACAAATTCGAACCCGCAAGTGGGAGTCGCACAAAATTGTTCATAGAGCGACTGGAGGGTAGCGGCGAGGGTCCGGTGGCGACGGATTACTTGCCGACGAGCAACTCGCACGCATGGTCGGCGGCTATCTTCTCGATGCCGAGCACGGTTGCGTCGACGCCGAGGCTGCTGGCATGGATCTCCGTCGGATAGCTCAGCCTGTCGACGGTCTCGCGAACATAAGGAAGCATGATCGCATTGTCGCCGATGCCGCCGCCGAGCACCACAATTCCAGGGTCGATGACGCCGACGCAGGCCGACACGATGGCGCCGATGTCCTCGGCATGACGCTTCACCTGGGCAAGGGCAGCGGCATGCCCCTCGCCGGCCAGCGCAAAGAGCGTCGCCGCGTCGGCGGGTGCCGCCCCGGCATCCTGCGGCCACGCTGCACGCGTTCGCTGCATCAGCGCCTCGGCGCCGACATAGTCCTCCAGCCCGGCATTCTGGGGCCGCAGGCCGGGTCCCCACGGGAACGGCAGATGACCGATCTCGCCGGCCGCGCCGCTGCGGCCGCGGATCAAGCGGCCGCCAAGCACCACGCCCATGCCGATCTTCAGGCCGATCTGGATATAGGCGAAATCCTCCAGGCCCTGCGCGACCCCATGGCTCTGCTCCGCCAGTGCAGCGCAGTTGACATTGTTCTCGAGCAGGAGCGGGACACCGTCGGGCGGCGTAAAATGCGAGAACAGGTTCTCCTGCCCGGTCGCCGCCCGGGCAGCATTGTCGGCAACGACGCGGGAAGGCAGTGCGATGCCGAGAGCGCGCAACTTTCCCCAACCCGGCTCCGTCAGCGCCAATGTCGCCTCGACCTCCTCGGCGACAGCCTGGCTGATCTCGGCGCCAAGGTGGCGCTGGTTGGACGACAGCCGATAGACACGATGATGAAGAAGCCGCCGGTCGAGCGTGGCGACGCGCGTGCGCACATGGGTCGAACCGGCATCGATCGCCACCACATGGCCAGCGCCGGGGCCCAGCCGGTACATCGCTGCCTTGCGACCAAGCGGACCCTGCACTTCGCCGATCTTCTCGACATAGCCAGCCGCAAAGAGCTCGGCGATCGAGGAAGACAATGTCGGCCGCGACAGGCCAAGCGTCGAACCGAGCTGAGGCCGCGTCGCCGGGCCCGATTGGAAAAGCGTGCGGAACACGGAACGCGCGCTGGACGTGAAGGCAGCCCGGATGTCAGCCTCGCTCAACTGTTTTTGCTTCACACGGCCTTCCTAAAGTTAACTGGCTTGACAAAATCTATAGATGAGGCAATCCAGAACATCAAATCGATTGTCCTCGCGCAGACTGCCTGAAACCTGGCCAACTGAAAATCCTTGGGCAGCCGACAGCGCAAACCAACGGTGGAAAGTGCCTGCATGAGCAGTGGTCGCAACGATCTGGAAATAGGCTACGACGTGCCGGCCGCGATAGGCGACGCGGTCGAGGATATTCAGACACCGGCTCTGGTCATCGACCTCGACGCTTTCGAGCGGAATGTTGAGCGCATGCGTTGCCATATCGAAAGCATGGACGTTCGGCTGCGCGCCCATGCCAAGACCCACAAATCCGCCGACATCGCCCTCTTCCAGATCGCCAAGGGCGGCGCCTGTGGCGTCTGCTGCCAGAAAGTGTCGGAGGCCGAGGCCTTGGTGCGCGGCGGCGTCAGGGACATCCTCGTCTCCAACCAGGTCACCGGCCCGCTCAAGGTCGAGCGGCTGGCACGACTTGCCGGCAGAGCGCGCATCATCGTCTGCGTCGATGACGCCACCAACGTCGCTGCGCTGTCGAAGGCGGCACAGAGCGTCGGCTCCACGATCGAAGTCCTTGTCGAGATCGATTGCGGCGCCCGCCGCTGCGGTGTTCAGCCGGGTGTGCCGGCGGCCGATCTCGCGCGCTGCGTCGCAGCGACGCCCAACCTCGTGTTTTCCGGTCTTCAAGCCTACCACGGCAGTGCGCAGCATATCGTCGATCCGGTCGAGCGCCGGGCGGCGATCGCCTCGGCGATTGAAATGACACGCGACACGGTGCGTCTTCTGGCCGAACACGGTCTCGAATGCGCGATCGTCGGCGGGGCCGGCACGGGCAGCTTCGACATGGAAGGGTGCTCAGGTGTCTACAACGAATTGCAGTGCGGCTCCTACATCTTCATGGACGCCGATTATGGTCGGGTCCGCGACGATGACGGCGGCATGGTCGGTGGGTTCGAACACGCGCTCTTCGTGTTGACGTCGGTCATGAGCAAGACGGCGCCGACACGTGCCGTGTGCGACGCCGGCCTCAAGGCGTTGGCCGTCGACAGCGGCCTCCCGCTGATTTTCGACCGGCCCGGGATTGCCTATGCCGCAGCCAATGACGAGCATGGCAAGATCGACGATCCGGGCAACCGGCTCGCCATCAACGACCGGCTGCTCCTGGTGCCGGGGCATTGCGATCCGACCTGCAATTTGCACGATTGGTTTGTCGGCGTTCGCAACGGGAAGGTCGAGACGTTGTGGCCGGTAACGGCGCGCGGAAAGCTCTATTGACGTCCCTTGCGGACATTCTGGATTTGGCTGCGGCCGAAATCGACAAAAGGCGCTAAGTCGTCAGCGGCTGGAATCGTCCGGGCGGAGAAGCGGCCAATTCCGACCAGTCGATTTCTTCTTCCAGGCGATGATACGCTTCGTCGCCGATCGTCCCGTCGCTGCGCAGCCGTTCCAGCGCATCACGCTGGCTCTTGATGGCATACAACCGCAACCTGTCATACTCGGTCGCCGCCTGGGCATCCTCCGGGTTTTCGGCGATTATGCGCTGCGCGGTAAATTGCTCGCGCACCGCTGCCGCGGCATTCGATGTCTTGCCGCTCAGGACGTCCAGCGCGGCCTGCATGATGACGACGCGTGCCTGCGCGACTTCGAGGTCGACCGTCTGGTCAGGGTCGAGACGAAGCAAGCGCAGCAGCGGCTTGAGACTCATGCCTTGCAGCACCAATGTGCCGAGGACGACTGAGAAGGCGGCGAGCACGATCGGGTCGCGGGCCGGAAAGTCGGCCGACAAGGCGAACGCTGCGGCGAGGGTGACCAGGCCGCGCATGCCGCACCAGCCGATCAGCACACCGCCGCGAAACGACGGGGCTTCGGCCTGCCGGGCCGCGTCGCCAAAGCTGGCAAGCCACCTCATGATCGCGCCGCATCCCAACACCCAGACGAAGCGCGAAACGATGACGACGGCCAGCACGGCCGCGGCGAAGACGAAGGCCTCGCCCTGCCCCTGCTCGGCAAGCCGGCCGACGATCGATCGTGCCTGAAGGCCCATCAGGACGAAGGCCAGCACGTTGAGCACGAAGACCGCCGTCTCCCAGACCGAGTAGGAGCTGACGCGATTTCTGGCCGGCATCCGACGCGGCGCGGTGCGCGCGATGGTCATGGCATAGACGACGATGGTTATGATGGCGGAGAGCCCGATCCTGTCGGCCAGGATCCAGACGCCAAATGTCCCGGCGAACTGCACCACCGTGCCACTTGCCGGATCTCTGATGTGACCGAGTGTGGCCAGAAACAATCGGCCGAGCGCGTAGCCGGCCGCAAGGCTGCCGACAGTCGACAGCAGGATCGTTGGAACGGCGCTGCTCAGAAGGACGGAGCCGATGGTTGCCGAAACCGCCATCCGGTAGATCAGGAGAGCGGTGGCATCGTTGAGCAGGCTTTCGCCCTGCAGGATGGCGGTGATGCGATGCGGCACCTTGAACTGTCCAAGCACGGCCGACGCTGCGACGGCATCGGGCGGCGCGACGATGGCGCCGAGGGCGATGGCCGCGGCGAGAGGCAGGCCTGCCATTGTCCAGCCGAACAGTGCCACGGTCGCGGTGGTGAAAACGACGGCACCGAGCGCCAGCAAGAAGAGCGGCAGCCTGTAGCGATTGAGGTCGCGCAGCGATGTGTCGTAGGCCGCGTCGAGAAGCACCGGCGCGACGAACAGGGCAAGCGCCAGTTCCGGGTCGATCTCGATCGTCGGTGCGAAGGGCAGGAAGGCAATGCCGGCGCCCGCCAGCGCCAGCAAGGAAGGATAGGGAATCTGGAGACGCCGCGACAGCGCCGTCAGCGCGACGGCTATCAGCAGGAGAACGAGGGTCAGCTCGAAAAGCGCCATGCCTTATCGTAGCCGTGAAGTGGCATTGTTGGCAGGGGCAAAGCGGCAAGATGCTGTTGATTGTCCAGCAGGTTCGTGCTGCCTGGCAGTAGAGATCGGATCGTCCCGGGCAGATCGCATGCTTTTGGAGATTGGCCGAGATGCTGAGGCTCTAACCTCGTTCCCTGCATCCCGCCCTAGTGCAGCACCAGCATGTCGCCCGACGAGAAGGAAATCTCGGCCTTTTCGCCGACGGCCGGCGGCGGGGTCGCCGGGCTGTTGAACGTGTCGAGCGACACCGTGCTGCCGCCGATGCCGACGCGAACCCGGATGACCGAGCCGAGGAAATGTACTTCGGCGATCTCGCCCGAAAGGCTGGAATCGCGGCCGGGATGGCGGCCGAGCGAAATCGCCTCGGGCCGCAGCGCCAGCGACAGCGTGTCGCCGGATTTGGAGCCATTGAGCTTGCCCTTCAGCGAGACCTCTTGCGCGTTGACGCGCACCTTGCCCGATGCCGCGTCGGTGACGGTGCCTTCGAGCACGTTCAGCGTGCCGACGAAATTGGCGACGAACTTGGTCGCCGGCCGGTTGTAGATCTCGAACGGCGTGCCGACCTGCTCGGCCTTGCCGCCATACATGACGGCGATGCGGTCGGAGATCGACAGCGCCTCTTCCTGGTCGTGGGTGACGAAGATGGTGGTGATGCCGAGTTTCTTCTGGATCGAGCGGATTTCCTCGCGCAACGACACGCGCACCTTGGCGTCGAGCGCCGACAACGGCTCGTCGAGCAGCAAGAGCTTCGGCTTTGGCGCAATCGCCCGCGCCAGCGCGATACGCTGCTGCTGGCCGCCGGAGAGCTGATAGGGATAGCGGTCGCCCATCTGCGGCAGCTTGATGAGGTCGAGCATCTCGGCGACGCGCCTGTCGGCATCGGCCTTGGGCATGCCCGCGACCTTCAGCCCGAAGCCGATGTTCTGCGCCACGGTCAGGTTCGGGAACAGCGCATAGGCCTGGAACACCATGCCGACATTGCGCTGGTTGGGCTTGAGCCGGGTGATGTCCTTGCCGGCCACCACGATCTTGCCGGCGCTCGGCTCCTCGAAGCCGGCGACCATGCGCAGCACTGTCGTCTTGCCGCAGCCCGATGGCCCGAGGAAGGAGACGAACTCGCCCGGCTCGACGTCGAGGTTGAAGTCCTGGACCACGGTGGTGGCGCCGAAGGATTTTCGCACCTGCTGGATTGAGAGGAATGGCTCGGCCATGGCTTTTTCTTTCGGTCAGTACTTTCGATCAGTTTGGGCGGTTCGCCGATCTCGGCGCAAAACGCGACAGGATCTGGATCAGCGACATGCAGCCCCAGGTGATGGCGAACGAAATGATCGCCAGTGCCGACGGCTCATATGCACTGTTGGCGCCGATGTTCTGCAGATAGGGGCCGAAGGCTGGGCGGTTCAACAGCGAGGCCATGGTGAACTCGCCGATGACGATGGCAAAACTCAGGAACGCGCCGGATAAAACGGCGATCAGTACGTTCGGCAGGATGATGCGGGCGATGATGGTGGTCCAGCCGGCGCCGAGGATTTGTGCGGCTTCGGTGAGCGTTCTCACATCGATGGTCCTGAGACCGGTATCGACCGCCCGGTACATATAAGGCAGCGCCAGCACCGCATAGCCGATGACCAGCAGAACATCGGTGCCGCGCGCTGTCGCCAGAAACGGCAACGCCGAATTCGAACCGAACATTCTGATGTAGCCGAAGACGATGACGATAGCGGGAATAACCAGCGGCAGCAGAGTAATGAACTCTACGACCGGCCGCAGATTCGGTAGCCGCAACCGAATCCAGTAGGCCGTCGGGACAACGAGGAGAACGCCCAAAAGAATGGTGAAGACTGCCACAACGACGGAGTAGGTAAATGTCGTCTGGAAATTCGGATCTTCGAAGACTGAGCGGTAGGCGTCAAAGGAGTATTCCCCGCGCCGCTTACGCAAGGAGAATTCAAAGGTCGCCAAAAGCGGCAGGATAAAATAGGCGGTTCCCACGCCAAAAACGAGCCAAGCCCAAAAGCGGCTGCCTTGCTTCATTTCAGCCACCGTTCGGCTCGCCGTTGGAACAAGATATAGAAGAGGTTGGCCAGGCCGGTGATGACGATCATGCCGAATGCAAGCGCATAGCCTAGATTCGGATTGTAAAGCACGTCGCCGCGAATCTGCGCGAACAGCTGGATTGGCACGATGTTGAGTGACGGTCCCGTCAGTGCATAGGCCGTGGCGACTGCTCCGAACGCGTTGGCAAAGAGGAGGACGGTCGTACCGAGAAAACTCGGCCATAAGACCGGGATGACGACCATGCGCCAATATTGCCAATTGGTTGCGCCGAGCGTGGCGGCGGCTTCGCCCCATTCCTTCTTCAACCCATCGACCGCCGGTGTGATGATGACGATCATCAATGGAATCTGGAAATAGAGGTAGGTGAGGATCAGGCCCCAGAACGAAAAGATACTGAAGCCGAGCGAATAGATGTTAATGCCGAAAATGTCTCGCAAAAGGATCGTCGCCACTCCGAGCCGACCTAGCGTCGCGATGAACGAGAATGCCAGCGGCACGCCGGCGAAATTCGAGGCGACGCCCGAGAAGGTCAAGGTTGCCGAGCGTAACCACGACGGCAAGCCTCCGCGAACAGCTGCCACTGCCATTGCTAGGCCGATCAGGGCGCCAAGGGCCGCAGAAACAAAGCTGATCTGAATGGATACCAAATAGGCCGCGGCGAGCTTGGGTTGCGACAACGCTATGATGTTGTCGAACGTATAGTCGCCGGCTGCATTTTTGAACGCGCCCGCGATCAGCCCTACCGTTGGCAAGATCAGAAAGACCAGCGCGAAAACGAAGAACGGAGTTACGCCTAACCAATGCAGTGGCAGCCGAAAGCGGCTGATCTCCGGTGCGCCAGGACTGACGCTGGCTGTCTGGGACATAGTGGAGTCTGCCATGGGATTCCCGAAGTTTGGCATAGGGCGCCGGGCGGCGAACCGGCCGGCGCCCTATGAATTACTTCACGACGGCGCCAACGATGGCATCCCAGTTCGTGCTAATTTCCTTCTTGGCAGCGTTCTGTTCCTCCAAGGTAGGGAACACCGCTTTTTCGTAATTCTCGGCCGCCGGCAGCTTGTCCAGCATCTCCTTCGGGATCGCGCCCTTCTTGGCGAGGTCATTGAAGCGGATCGGGTGGCAGTAGCCCTTCAGCCAACCGAGCTGGCCTTCGTCTGAATAGAGATACTCCATCCACAACTTGGCGGCATTCGGATGCGGCGCATAGGCGCTGATCGCCTGTACGTAGACGCCTGCAACCACCGCTCCCTTTGGCACAACGATTTCGATTTCCGGATTGCCGGCCATCTTGTCGCGCATGGCAAGCAGGTTGTAGTCCCAGTTCATCACGATCGGCGTCGTGCCCTGAGCGACAGCTGCCGCTTCAGCGTCGACCGGCACGAAGTTGCCGGCATCGTTGAGCTGCTTGAAGAACTGCAGACCCTTGGCGGCGGCGTCCTGGCCGCCGGTACCGCCAGCCGCGAGGCCCGAAGCGTAGACCGACATGACGGCGTTGTTCGACGTGCGCGGGTCACCGGCGAGCGCCACCGAGTTGGCATATTCCGGCTTCTGCAGGTCAGCCCAGTCCTGTGGTGCGTTCTGCACGACGGCCTTGTTCACGCCGAAGGCGAGCACGCCGTAGTAATCGCCGTACCAGTAGCCATCGGCATCCTTGGCGCTGTCAGGGATCGTATCCCAGGTCGACACCTTGTAGGGTTGGATCAGGTCATCGGCCTTGGCGGACGGGCCAAAAGACAGGCCGACGTCGATGACATCAGGCGCCTGCGGGCCTTTATTGTCCTTGTTGGCCTTGATCGCCTCGATCTCGTCGCCGGAGCCGGCATCGGGATTGAGCTCGTTGATGGTGATTTCCGGATACTTCGCCTTGAAGCCGGCGATAACGTCGCCGTAGCCGCACCAGCTGTGCGGCAGCGCGATGGTGGTGAGCTGGCCTTCCGCCTTGGCGGCGGCGACCAGTTCATCCATGGACTGAGCCGACGAGATGGCAGAGGTCGCCATCAGGGCGACGGCCGAAAGGGAAAGCACTTTTCCCGTGAATTTGAACATGTGTTCTCTCCGTTGAACTGACGCCGTTGGACGCCTGCGATGCGGTATCGTTTTCGTGTGACAGCCAGATGAAAGCTTTGTGAAAGCGATGCCCTGCAGTACGAAAAAGTAACTCTTTTTAACCGGCTGTAGCAATCGCTCTGCGATTCTTTTTCCGGCTAACGAATTTCTGCCTTGCCTGCCATCCTTTCCCCCTTTCTTTGCCCTCGGTTCCCAGATCAATTTCCGGCGCGAAAACCGTCTCAGACGGTGCCGGCAATGGCGTTTTCGAGCAGCGTCAGCGCCGCCTTCCTGGTCAGCTTGACCGGGTTGCCGCCGGCGGTCGGATCGACCACCGCCATGTCGGCGATCAGGCCCTTGCGCTTCTTGTCCATGTCGAGCCCCTTGATCAGGCCCGGCAGCGCATGCGGCACCTTCAGCTCCTTGCGCAGCTTGATGACCGCCCTGGCGAAACCGTCGAAGCCGCCCTTGATGCCGCAATAGGCGGCGAGCCGGGCGATGCGCACCTCGATGGCGTCGCGGTTGAAGGCCAGCACATAGGGCATGAACACGGCGTTGGTCATGCCGTGATGGGTGTCATAGAGCGCACCGATCGGATGCGACAGCGAGTGGATGGCGCCCAGCCCCTTCTGGAAGGCGGCGGCCCCCATGGCGGCAGCGCTCATCATGTGAGCGCGGGCGACGAGATCCTTGCCGTTGGCATAGGCCTTCGGCAGGTTCTCGAAGACGAGCCGCACGCCTTCGACAGCGATGCCGTCGGCCATCGGATGATAGCCCGGCGCGCAATAGGCCTCGAGGCAATGGGCGAGCGCATCCATGCCGGTGCCGGCGGTGATGAAGCCCGGCATGCCGACCGACAGTTCCGGATCGGCGATGACGATCGCCGGCAAGAGTTTCGGATGGAAGATGACCTTCTTGGTGTGGGTCGCCTCATTGGTGACGACACCGGCGCGGCCGACTTCCGAGCCGGTGCCGGCCGTGGTCGGCACGGCGATGATCGGCGCGATCGCATCGGAGTTGGCGCGCGTCCACCAGTCGCCGACATCCTCGAAATCCCAGACCGGCCGCGTCTGGCCGGCCTGGAAGGCGATCAGCTTGCCGAGGTCGAGCGCCGAGCCGCCGCCGAAGGCGATGACGCCGTCATGCTTGCCCTTCTTGAACACCGCAATGCCGGCGGTCAGGTTGGAGTCCACCGGGTTCGGCTTCACCTCGGAAAACACGCCGTAGGGCACCTTTGCATCGTCGAGGATCTTCAAGGTCGAAGCGACGACCGGCAGCTTCGCCAGCCCCGGATCGGTGACGAAGAGCGGCCGCTTGATGCCGGTGGCATCAAGCACATCAGGCAATTCCTTGATGCGCCCGGCACCGAAGCGCACGGTTGTTGGGTAGTTCCATTTGGAAATGAGTTTTGTCATTTTGTTCTTTCGGAAAATCAGATCGCTTCACGCAGATGATATGATTTCGGCCTGGTCAGATTGTCGTAGCCGATGGCCGACAGCGCGGCGCCCTTGCCGGTGTCCTTGACCCCGGTCCAGACCAGCGCCGGGTCGAGATAGTCGCAGCGGTTCATGAACACGGTGCCGGTCTCGACGCGGTCGCCGATCGCCACCGCATGCTCGGTGTCACCGGTCCAGATCGAGGCCGTCAGCCCATAGGGGCTGTCGTTCATCAGGGCGATTGCCTCCTCGTCGTTGCGCACCTTCATGATGCCGACAATCGGCCCGAAGCTTTCTTCGCGCATGACGCTCATCTGGTGGTCGACTTGGGTCAGCACTTCCGGCGCAAGATAGGGCGAGCCGGCCATGTCGTTGGCGACCTTCATGTTGATATGCGCGTTGGCGCCCTTACGCAGCGCCTCGGCCTTCTGCTCACGGATCAGGTCGGCGAAGCGCGCCTGCGCCATCGGTCCCATCGTCGTCGCCTGCTCCAGCGGATTGCCGACGACGTAGTTCTTCGTTTCGGCGATGAAGCCTTCGACGAATTCGTCATAGACCTTCTCGTGCACATAGACGCGCTCGATGCCGCAGCAGCACTGGCCGGAATTGTAGAAGGCGCCATCGACCAGATTGGCGACGGCATGGTCCATCTTGGCATCGGCCAGGACATAGGCCGGGTCCTTGCCGCCGAGTTCGAGGCCGAGCGTCATGAAGGTGCCAGCCGCGGCTTTTTCGATGGCGCGGCCGCCGGCAACCGAGCCGGTGAAATTGACATGGTCGATCTTGCCTGAACCGAGCAGCTTTTCGGTCTGGGCGTGGTTCATGACGAGGTTCTGGAACAGGCCCTTGGGCAAGCCAGCCTTGTCGAATGCCTGTTGAAAGCGTTCGCCGACAAGAAGCGTCTGCGCCGCGTGCTTGAGGATGACGGCACTGCCGGCCATCAACGCCGGCACGATGGTGTTGACGGCGGTGAGATAGGGATAGTTCCACGGCGCGATCACCATGACCACGCCGAGCGGCACCTTCTTCACATAGCGGCGAAACCCGTCCTTGGGATTGGAAGCCATCACCGGCTTGAGTGCCGCTTCGGCGATCTCGACCATGTAATTGGTGCGTTCCTTGACGCCGCCGAACTCGCCGCCATAACGCACCGGACGGCCCATCTGCCAGGCGATCTCCGGCACGATCTCGTCGGTCATGGCGACCAGCGCTTCCAGCATGGCGAGCATATACTTGCCGCGCTCGACGATCGGTGTCTCAGCCCATTTTTCCTGCGCCGCTTTGGCGCGCTCGACCGCGGCGTTGATCGCCTGGTCCGTGGCTACAGGCCGCTCGGCATAGATCGAACCATCGACGGGGGATTTTATTTTGACCGTTTCGGTCATTACCTTGAGTCCTCGCAGTTTATGACAATCTTGGTTTTGAGCCGCCACCCTTCCGGCATCAAAGGCCGAACGGCAGCACTGGCGTAGTTTAGTACCGCTCGAACCCCCTGTGCAGTTCCCAGTCCGTAATCCGGCGGTCGTATTCGAACTGCTCCCACCGCGCGGTGTGCACGTAATGTTCGAGCACGTCGTCGCCGAGCGCCTGCTTGAGCATTTTCGACTTCGCCAGCGTCTCGGTCGCGTCGCGCAGTGTCTTTGGGATCTCCGGCAGGCGCGACGCCTGATAGGCATCGCCGACAAAGGGCTTTTGCAGTTCGAGTTTTTCGTCGATGCCGGCAAGACCGGCCGCGATCAGCGCCGCGAAGGCGAGGTAGGGATTCAAATCGGCGCCGCCGATGCGGCACTCCATGCGGATGCCCTTGGTGCCCTCGCCGCACAGGCGGAAACCGGCGGTGCGGTTGTCCTCGCTCCACATGATCTTGGTCGGCGCGAAGGTGCCGGCCTGGAAGCGCTTGTAGGAATTGATGTAGGGCGCCAGGAACCAGGTAAATTCCTTGGCATATTTGAGCTGGCCGGCCGCCCATTGCTGGCCGAGCGTCGACAGCGTCCAGTCAGCCTTCTTGTCGTAGAACAGCGGCGTCTTGCCGTCGGCGCTCCACAGCGAATTGTGGATGTGGCTGGAATTGCCGGCGAGCCCGTAATTGTACTTGGCCATGAACGAGATCGCCTTGCCTTCGGACTCGGCGATTTCCTTGGCGCCGTTCTTCAGGATGACGTGGCGGTCGGCCATGTCGAGCGCCGCGGCATAGCGCACATTGATCTCTTCCTGGCCCGGACCCCACTCACCCTTGGAATTCTCGATCGGAATGCCGGCCGCCTCCATCTCGTTGCGCAGCCGGCGCATGACGCCTTCTTCCTTGGTGGTGATGCCGATCTGATAATCGCCGATATAGGGCGAAGCGGTATCGAGGCCCTGCCAGTGCTTCTTGCGGGCGGAATCGTAGGTCTCGCTGAACAGGTAGAATTCGAGCTCGGAAGCGAAATAACCGATATAGCCACGTTCGCTCAGCCGCTTGACCTGCTTCTTCAGGATGGCGCGCGGCGAATGCGGCAGGTCGTCATGGGTGTGATGGTCGAGCACGTCGCAGATCACCAGCGCCGTCTTTTCGAGCCACGGGATGCGCCGCAGCGTCGACAGATCAGGCTTCATGACGAAGTCGCCATAGCCCTTCGACCAGCTCGCCGCCTTGTAGCCGGGCACCGGTTCCATATCGATGTCGGCGGCCAGCAGATAGTTGCAGCCATGCGTCTCGTCATGGGCGGAATCGACGAAATACTGTGCCAGGAACCGCTTTCCCGCGAGCCGGCCCTGCATGTCGACGATGCAGGCCAGCACCGTGTCGATCTCGCCGCTGGAGACCGCCTTCTTCAACTGATCGAACGAGAAATTTCCGGCCATTCCTTCACGCTCCGCCGCCTTATGGCGCTTCGAGAGTTCAAATCTGGACCCGGCCGCGGGGAAGCGGCCGGGTGTTTTTTGGGGGTCCGAGACAGGTCAGGCTTTCTGCGCGTGCTCCAGCGCGAACTCTTCTTCCGGCGACAGGATCAGCTTGTGACGGCCGATCAGCCCGAAATAGACGATCGCGATGGCGAACCACAGTGCCACCCACACCACGCCCTTGGTGAAGTTCGCGTCCTGAATCTGATAGAGCAGAGTGACCACGCCAATGACGATCGTCAGGACGGCGCCCGGGATACCAAGCGGGCTGCGATAGGGACGTTCCATGTTCGGCTGGTTCCGGCGTAGCATGATGAAGGACACCGCCTGCAGGATGTAAGAGAACATGGCGCCGAACACTGCCATGTTCAGCAACACCGAGCCGATGAGCGACCCGGCGGCATCGCCGCCAAGCGCGAACCACATGATCAGCATGATGCCAAGGCCGACGATAGCGCCCGCGAACATCGCCACATGCGGCGTCTTGTGGGATTTGTGAGTCACCGACAGCGCGGACGGGAAATAGCCGGCGCGGCTCAGCGAATAGACCTGGCGGCCCATGGCGAAGATGATGGTATGGAAGCTGGCGATCAGTCCAATCAGCGCGATGAGGCCAAGCAGCACTGCGCCCGAGTCGCCATAGATCGCCCGGAACCCGTCAAGCAAAGGTTCGGCGGACGTGGCGAGCTTGAAGGAGCCGACTCCGACGACCGACGGGTTGAGCAGCACGATCATGAACGCCGAGACCATCAGCGTCAGCATGCCGGCGATAATGCCGCGCGGCATGTCACGCTTGGGGTCGACCGATTCTTCCGCCGCCAGCGGAAGCTGCTCGATCGCCAGGAACAGCCACACCGCGAAGGGCAGCGTCGCCAGCACGCCCGAGAAGCCAAACGGGAACATCGAGCCGTTGCCTTCGGGGAGCTCCATCGCCGCTCCGTCCGGGCCGACGCCGATGTTCAGCGCCCAGCGCGAAAAGTCCATGCTCGGGATGGCGCTGATCCAGAATATGACCAGCACGGCGAGCGACAGCAGCGTGACGATCAGGGTGACGCGGAAGGACAGCGCGACGCCGAAAACATTCAACGCCAGGAACAGGACATAGGTCACCAGCCACCACATTGGCGGCCAGACGCTTGAGTCGGGAAAGGCGACCGACCAGATGCCTCCCATATAGGAGCCAATGAAAAAGGCGATGACGGCGGGCGTCACGACATACTCGACATTTTCGCAAAGCCCGGTGATGAAGCCGCCCCACGGCCCCATGGCCGTCCGGGCGAAGGAGTATGCAGCGCCGGTGTGCGGCAAAGCCGGGCTCATCTCGGCGATCGAGAAGACGAGGCCAATGTACATGATGGCGATGATGATGCCGGCCACCAGCATGCCGCCCCAGCCGCCTGTCCCGAAACCGAAATTCCAGCCCGAGAAATGTCCGGATATGACGGCGCCGACGCCGAGCGCCCACAAATGCCAGACATTGGCATGACGCACGAGTTGTCGGTCTTCGAAATAGGATTTGTCGCGCGTCGCATAGGCGACGCTGCCGACTTGCTTCGTATCACCGCTAGCCATTGGAAAGTCCCCTTCTTGTCAGTTGACCGGTTCCACCGGATGGCCGAGCCCGCGCCGGCCGGATCCCTGGGATCCGGATGATGGCTCGAGATCGGAAAAAATGCCCGTGAGCAGATCCGCCCATTTTCGCTGCCCGGCTTCGTCGGATATTTCATCGTTGCGGATTTCGATCATCGCGCAGGCAAGGCCGCGCGAGCGTGCGTGCCGCTCCAGCGTGAAATAGACGCGGTCGGCCGGCGAATAGGGTTCGTTGATACCGACATTGATGCCTGCGAGCCGCTTCAGCGCGGCAATCAGCGGTGACGCCAACCGGCGGTCCTCGTCATGAATGATGCCGATGTGCCAGGGCCGGCTCTTGCCCTTGTAGACAGGCGTGAAGGAATGGACGGATACCAGACGGGTCTCCACTCCGCGCGCCAGCCTTTTGTCGATGATACTCGCGACCGCGTCATGGAAGGGCTGCCACGACAAGGCGATGCGCGCGGCGCGCTGCTTTTCCGACAGGCCGGCATTGCCCGGAATGGCCGTGGTTTCGCTGATCGCCGATATCAGGTCAGGCGCGTCGAGCGAGCGGTTGCAGTCGATCACCAGGCGCGAAATGCGGGTTTCGACCAGCGTCGCGTCAAGCGCCTCGGCCATGCGGCGGGCGACCGGCAGCGCGCCGGGATCCCAGGCGATGTGGCGGGAGAGCTCTTCGGCAGCAAGGCCGAGCGTTCCGAATTCCGGCGGCAGGAAGTTGGAGGCGTGATCGCAGGTCAGCACGAAAGGGCTTGATCCGCCCGAGTTCGTCACCCTCACGGTTTCAGACGATGCAAGGCTGGCGGGCCGTGCTGTCTCCATTGGTAGCAGTCCCCGGGGAGCGCTGTATCGTATGTTACGTATTTTGCCTCATTGCGTCCCTATGGATGATTTCATACAGTTTGACCGGTTTTGTCAAATGCGATTTCGGCAAAACAGCCAGGGGTGGGGAAAAGATGATTTCCAGCATTGCCGAACTGATCTCGGACCGTATCGGCACGATGCCGGCAGGCGAGCGTCGCGCCGCACAGACGCTGATCGCCAACTACCCGCTGATCGGCCTGAAGACGGCCGCCGAGTTCTCAGCTGCCGCCGGCGTCTCCTCGCCGACGATCCTGCGTTTCGTCGCCCGGCTCGGCTTCCAGAATTACCCGGAATTCCAGTCAACGCTGCAGGACGAGCTGGCGGCGCAATTGCAGTCGCCGGCATCGCGGACGCTCAATCCGTCGTCGTTGGGCGGAAGCGCGGTGTCGCCGATGCTGGAGGCGACGCTCGACAACATGCGCGAGACGTTCAGACACCTGTCCGACAAACAGCTTGCCGACATCGTCGCAAAGCTTGCCGACCGGCGCGGCAAGACGTACCTGATCGGCGGCCGCTTCACCGACCCGCTGGCACGCTACATGGCCGCCCACCTCGCCATCGTCCAGCCCAACGTCTTTCACCTGGCCGGGCAGGAGAGCATCTGGCGCGACCGGCTGATCGACATGGGCAAGCGCGACGTGCTGGTGATCTTCGACATCAGGCGCTACCAGGACAGCCTTGTCCGCTTTGCCGAAACGGCGCATCAGCGCGGCGTGCAGATCGTGCTGTTCACCGACCAGTGGCTGTCGCCGATCGCCCGCTTCGCCCGCCATGTCATCGCCGGGCGCACCGCCGTGCCCTCGGCCTGGGACTCCTCGGCGGCCCTTTTCGTCGTTGCCGAAACCCTGATCGGCGCCGTCACCCGGCAGCTCGAGGCCGACAGCGCCAAACGCATCCGCGAGTTGGAAAGCCTGCGGTAAAACCGACGCGACTTGAACCGGGACCTGCGGCTGGGGTCGTCCGGAACGCAGCGGCCCGCACCTGCGCTGTTGCGTGAGCACCTCAGGACATTGTTCTTACGCCCTGCCTTAAAAGGCAGACCACACTGCCCGAGCTCGCGATCAATCGATTGCTTTCTGACGGCAGTTATGCTATTGATTTAGATACGGTGCTGATTTGCGCTGACGACCCGCCGTTAGGCGGGTTTTTCGTTTCGGCAGTGGACAAAGCGGCATGATTCTGCTATCAGCCGCCGCAATTCGTGGTGTAGCCCACTGCGGAGGCTGGTGGCTATGGCCGTTTGCCTATTGATATCAAACCCGAAAGACAGGATTGCCCGTGCAGGTACTCGTCCGCGACAACAATGTTGACCAGGCGCTTCGCGCGCTCAAGAAAAAGATGCAGCGCGAAGGCATCTTCCGCGAAATGAAGATGCGTGGACATTACGAGAAGCCTTCCGAGAAGCGCGCGCGTGAGAAGGCGGAAGCCGTTCGCCGCGCCCGCAAGCTGGCCCGCAAGCGCGCCCAGCGCGAAGGCCTGTTGCCGATGACGCCGCGCCCGGTGGCGGCCGGTGCTGCTGGTGCTCCGCGTCCGCCGCGGTTCTGACGTCAATTTTTCGTCCTTTTCGAAGGATACCCGGGGTGGCGCGATGCGTAATCGCCGCCACCTTTTTGTTTTGAATTCGATCTGGTTCGGGGAGGCCGGTTCGAAGAGAGAACCTGACGGCGCGGCGGCAGTGAGGACAGAGCAGACATGAACGCAACAAGCCTGGAGCGCAGAACCGCAATGCGCGGCTTCGCCCTGACGGCAGCCCTACTTTCTGGCCTGGTGCTTGCCGGCTGCCAGACAGCCCCGACCGCCGGATTCAACAACATCGACAAGGCACAAGGGTCGGCCGAGAACATTTCCTCGCTATCGGCCGTGATCCAGCGCAGCCCCCAGGATCCGGAAGGCTACAATGTGCGCGGCTCGGCCTATGGCCGCGGCGGCCAGTACCAGGCGGCACTCAAGGACTTCAACACCGCCATCCAACTCAATCCGAATTTCTACCAGGCCTATTCGAACCGCGCTCTCATCCATCGCTTCCTCGGCGACCAGGCGGCCGCACTTGCCGACTACAACCACTCGATCCAGATCAATTCCAACTATGACGCCGCTTATATCGGCCGTGGCAATCTCTACCGCAGGGCCGGCCGCACCCAGGAAGCATTCAACGATTTCCAGAAGGCGATCCAGCTCGACACCACAGATGCCCGCGCCTACCACAATCGCGGCCTGATCTATCAGAGCCAGGGCCAGCATGCCTTCGCCATCGAGGATTTCTCGACCGCCATCTCCCTGGCACCGGACGCCGCCGAGCCCTATAATGGCCGCGGCCTTTCCTACCTCGCCACGAACGACGAGGACAATGCCTTCGCGGACATCAACATGGCGATCAAGCTCGACGGCAAGAACGCCGAGGCTTGGTCCAACCAGGCGCTGATCTACGAACGGCGCGGCGACAAGGTGAAGGCGGCGAAATCCTACCGCGAGGCCGTGCGCCTCAACCCCACCTACCAGCCGGCCAAGGATGGCCTGGCGCGCACCGGCGCCGGCTGACCGGCGGCGTCCGGCCTGATATGGCAGGCCTGCCGCTTGGCATGCCTTCGAAACGATCGAGGACTGCGCATTAAAGCGCATCGCATGTAATGGAATTCATGCGATGTGCTTCTAGTTTTTGTTTTTATGCATGTCGTTGTCCCAAACCGCTACGCGCCCTCGGTTCAAGACTTTTGGGCGACATGCGTTAACGCTCGCCTTGATCGCGCCAAGTTTTCGGCGGAACGCTCGCGACGCTTAGCCGTTGTTCAAGGCAATTCGCGAAAGGACCCTCCCATGATCAAGAAACTCGCCTGCGCCGCCGGCCTCGCCGCTACGGTTCTCGCCGCCCCTGCCAGCGCGGGCAGGCTTCAGCTCGGCGTGCTCGACTGCACCATCGACGGTGGCACCGGCTATATCGTCACGTCCAACAAAGGCGTGACCTGCACCTTTCGCCCCCATCATGGCGGCCCTTCCGAAGCCTATACCGGGGTCATTTCCAAGCTTGGCGTCGACGTCGGCAAGACGCATCAGGGCGAATTGATATGGGCGGTTCTGGCAGCCACCGGCAACCGTGCTTCCGGCGATCTTGCCGGCAGCTACTATGGCGTCAACGCCGAGGCCAGCGTGGTGACCGGCGGCGGTGCCAACCTTCTGGTCGGCGGATTGAACAGCGCCTTTTCGCTGCAGCCTCTCAACGTACAGGCGCAGACCGGCGTCAACCTGGCGGTCGCCGTCACGTCGCTGGAGCTGATCCACTCGTACAAATAAGCGGCATAGCGTGGCTCTGAGCGCGGCGCGGAACAGGATAAGACGTTCCGCGCCGCATGATTTTGTGGGGACGCAGAGGATTCAGCTATCCGTGCCGATCATTCCGCGCGCAGCGCTTCGATCGGCTGTAGGCTTGCGGCCTTGCGGGCGGGATAATAGCCGAAGAAGACGCCTACAGCCGCCGCAAAGCCGACAGCCAGCAGGACGGCGCTGAGGTCGATGATCACCGGCCATTGGGCGATAGAGCCAACAGCGATTGCCGCAGCAATCCCGATAGCCGCACCTAGAATACCGCCGAGCAAGGCCAGCGTTGCGGCCTCAACGAGAAACTGGGCAAGGATATCTCGCCGTCGCGCGCCGACCGCAAGCCGCAGTCCGATCTCGCGGACCCGCTCCGTCACCGTCACCAGCATGATGTTCATGATGCCGATCCCGCCCACCACCAGCGAGATTGAGGCCACCGCCGAAAGCAGCAGCGACACCACGCGCGTGGTCGAACCCTCGACATTCGCAGCTTCGGCGAGGTTGCTCACGATGAAGCTGTCTTCCTGACCCGTCCGCAACCGGTGGCGCTGCCACAGAAGGTCGCGGATAGCTGCCATCGTGGCCTCGGCCGAGGCCCAATCGGCGAACTTAACCGTGATGTTGTGGACGAAGGTCGGATTGGCACGGCTCGTGCCGATGAACTGACGTCGCGCCGTCCTCAGCGGCACAAGTGCGATATCGTCCTGATCATCGCCCCATACGCTCTGGCCCTTCCGCTCCAGCAGTCCGATCACCGTGAACGGCACCTCGCGGATGCGGATCGCGGCGCCTAGCGGGTCGGCTTTTCCGAACAACTTCTGCCGCATCGTCGTTCCGAGGAGCACCACGTTGGCGACGCGGTTGTTGTCCTCCGGGGTCATCTCCTGCCCGGCAGTAACCCGCCACTCGCGCGCTGAGAAATATCCCGGCGTCACGCCGCGAAGCACGCCTTGCCAATTGGCGGAGCCGATCGTGAACTGCTCGCGGGCGTGGAGGAGTGGCGCCGCCACCACGACGCCGGGGATTTCCATTCCGATCGCCGCCGCGTCCTCTTCACTCAGCCGCGGCGCGCCACCGGCCCCAAGCCGGACACTGCCCATCTTCGCACTGCCTGGACTGATGCTGATGAGATTGGCGCCGAGGCTGCGGATCTGGGCTGCGATGCGTTCGCGTGCACCAACCCCGATCGCGATCATCACCACGACGGCGGCGACGCCGATGATGATGCCCAACATGGTGAGCGCGCTGCGCAGATGATGGGAGCGTAATGACCGCAGGGCCGTTCTTGTGCTACCGGACATTGTTGTAAGCCAGCGATAGATGGCGAGTGTTACCCAAAGATCGGGCCTGTTGCGCGACAGGGGTGTCGGACACAACGCGACCGTCTCGAAAGGCCACAATGCGATCGGCATGGGCAGCTATCTCGGCCTCATGGGTGACCAGCACAATGGTCAGGCCCTCTCCATTGAGGTGGCGGAAAATTGCCATGATCTCCAGCCCGGTCTGGCTGTCGAGCGCACCGGTGGGTTCATCGGCGAGCAGAAGCAAAGGCTCCGTCACCAGAGCACGGGCAATGGCAACGCGCTGCTGTTGTCCGCCCGAGAGTTCGGCAGGAGTATGTCTGGCCCGATCGGCGAGCCCTACTTTGGCCAGCATCGCCAGGGCTGCGCGCCGCCGTTCTCCAGCCCACATGCGGCGATAGACAAGCGGCAGTTCCACATTTTCCAATGCGCTGGCCCGCGGCAGCAGATTGAACGACTGAAACACGAAACCGATATTGCGATTGCGGATCGCGGCGAGCTCGTCGTGATGGAGTCCGCCGACGTAAACCCCGTTCAGCCGATAGCGACCTTCGCTGGGGCTGTCGAGACAGCCCAGAATGTTCATGAAGGTAGACTTGCCCGACCCCGAAGGTCCGACCACCGCGATGAATTCGCCTCGTTGAATCGTCATGCTCACGCCTTCGAGCGCCCACACCGGGCCTCCGCCAACTCTGTAGCAATGGCGCAGCCGGTCGATTTCGATCAGGGCCATGGATGCCTCACCGCAGCCGGAACTTGACCAGGACTGAAGACGCGTCATCGTCCCGACGCGGAGCAGTGGCAAGCCCTATAAGGACCTGCTGCCCCTCGGTCAGGTCGCCTGCCTGCACCTCCGTCGCACGACCGTCGGTGATTCCAAGCCGGAGCGAAACCAGCTTCGGCTCGCGGTCTGGCCCAATTACAAAGACCTCGCCCGGGCTTCCTGCCTCTACGCCCGTTTCGGCAATGGCCGGCGCGGTTGAGCGCGCCTCGTCCCCGGTATCACTCGGCGGCCGGAAACGCAGAGCCGCATTGGGCACTTTCAAGATGCCCTGTCGCTTAGCCACTACCACGCTCAGATTGGCGGTCATGCCCGGCAACAGCAGCTCATCGGAATTTTCCGTGCCGACCACCACGACGTATGTGACGACATTTTGAACGACCTGCGGCGCTTTGCGTATCTGCTTGACCGTGCCGGTGAAAACTCGGTCTGGATAGGCATCGGCGGTGAAAGTAACCGGCTGCCCAAGCGCAAAACGGCTGATATCGGCTTCCACCACCGAAGCCTCCACCTGCATCTCAGTCAGGTCCTGGGCTATGGTGAACAGGATCGGTGTCTGCAGGCTAGCCGCAAGGGTCTGACCGCCACTGACGGCGCGATCGACCACAGTGCCGGTGACCGGCGCGCGTACATAGGTGCGGTCAAGATCGATTTGGGCCTGCTGAAGCATCGCTTCCTTCTGCTTCACCTGGGCAAGCGTGTTGGCGAGCTCCGCTTCGGCCATGTTGAGTGTCGCCTTGGCGGCTCGAACGGCTGCCGATTGCGACAGTTCCTCCGCCTGGGCGGCAGTCGCCTGCGCCTTGGCAGAATTGTGCTCGGTATTCTCCCGCTCCCATTCACCCAGCGCGATGATCTTCTGCTTGGCCAGGGAACGCTTGCGGTTCACTTCCTGCGCCGCACCATCGAGCGCGATTTCGGCGCGTGCAGTCTGTGCCGCGGCAGAATCATATCTGGCCGCGGCGGTCTCCATCTCTGCCCTGGCCCGCTCGATCTGGGCCCGCTGCACGGAAACCTGCGTTTGGGCCATCTCCCGTTCGGCAAGGGCTTGCGCTACTCTCGCTTCGTAAATTTCCGGCTCAACCCGGGCTATGACCTGGCCTTTGGTGACCTTGGAGTTGAAGTCGACATAGAGTTCCTTCACCCGACCCGAGAGCTGAGAACCGACTTCCACCATAACCAGTGCGTTCAGCGTGCCAGCCGCCTGCACCGTTGTGACGATATCGCCGCGCTCCACGGCTTGCGAGCGATAGGCGAGGGTATCGGGCCTGATGGAGGACGGTTTGAGCAGAGCTGAGAGGTGATTGAAGGCCGACAAAACCTGGCCGGAAGTCGCCGATGGCGTCGGTCCCGTTGAACTCCCGGGCGTCACGGCCGCGCCGAGGATTGCCGTAACGAACAGAATGCTGCGCATCATGTTCTGACCATCTCCAAGTCGGAAGGGAAAGGTAATCCCTTCCGACTTTAATCTGTTCTTGGCATATATAATTTACTCCACCTATATGACAAGACTATCAGAAGCCCGTCGTATAGATGAATATTGTATGGTTCTGGATATTACTGCTTGCATTGGCCTTGATTACCCTCGCAGCCCGTCTCGGTCTTGTTGCCGATGTTGCCCTTGCCGTCAGCCGTATCCTGCGTTGCCGTGCCGAACGCATTGCCATTCACATCCTTCGTGGTCTCATTGCATACGCAGTCCGGAACCGATCCTGTCTTTGTACAAGAGGCCACGCCAGCGGCGCCGCAGAAGTCTGTGCACTGCGTCGCCGACACGCCAGGACAGAGGTTCTGCGCCAGCGCTCCGCCTGGTCCGAGCAACAGTGCCCCACCCATGAAAGCCGCAATCGCGGCCAGCTTTAAACCACTATGTCCAACAATCATGTTCTCCTCCGAATTTTGCCAGAGCTAGAGGGTGCTGCACAGGCCATCTCTGGCACTGGTCGGCAGCATGAGGGCGCAAGAAAGCCCTCGATCCGGCTCGATCGATCATGCCGTGGGAGATGCGGAAGTTATGAGGCCGCCAGCAGCGAGTTAAGCTGCCGGGCCTCCCAAGACTCTTCCGGGTGAAGGGCCTTCTGCGGCGCATAGAACCGCCGCAATGCCTAGCCTGCGCAAATCAGCAGCGCTCATTGTCGTGCTCCAGTGCGGCTGCAAGCAGGATAATATTTCCTATTGCTAATATATTAACCATATCTACGGAAGCTGGCAACAAGTATCTAGGACATACGCCGGTTGACGTGCCGCTAAATCGATTCAGTAAAGCGGCGCCAACATCGCCATCGGTGTCAGCCCGTTCCAGTTGCGCGGCACAGCGGATTGATAGTGGAGCCGGGATGCACGATCACCCTGGCTTCCCGCCTTGATCAGCATCCTCAGCGCACCCGAAAAAAAACCGCTTGAGCTCAACTGCGGTTGAGGTCTTACAAGCCGTTCCCGAAGCGCCGCGTGTCCATTTGGACGCGAAGAGCGTTACACCATTTTGAATCGGCGTATAAGAAAGTTCGGGAGGGCGGGGTGACCGAGACCAGCACAAACAAGGTCGACTGGCGGGCGCTGTGGGCGAGCGGCGATCTGGCGCGCTTCTGCTTCATCAGCCTTGGCATCCTGCTGCATGCCACCAACGAGACGATGGTGGCGACGGTGATGCCGGCCATGGTCGGCGAACTCGCCGGCGTGCAGTTGGTCGGCTGGTCGCTGGCGATCTACGAGCTCGGCGCCATCGTCGCCGGTGCCGCCGCCGGACGGCTGGTGAGTTATGTCGCGCTGCGCACCAACATGGTGGTGGCCGCCCTGCTCTACGCGGCCGGTGCCCTGGTCTGCGCCATCGCGCCCTCCATGCCGCTGTTCCTGGCCGGGCGCCTGATCGAGGGGCTTGGCGGCGGCGCGCTGGTCTCGCTGGCCTTCGTCTCGGTCGAGCGGCTGTTTCCACGCATCATCTGGCCGCAGCTGTTCGGCGTCATGTCGGCGATCTGGGGCGTTGCCGCCTTCAGCGGGCCGATTCTGGGTGCGTTGATGACCGAGCTGCTCTCCTGGCGCTGGGCTTTCGGCATCTTCACGCTCGGCGGCACGACCATGGCGCTGGCGAGCTTCATCGTGCTTAACACACCCGAGGCGACCGGGCCGCGCGCGATCGTTGGGGTGGCGCCGCCCTTCCCCTTTGCCGCGCTCGGCTGCCTTGCCGTCAGCGTCGTGCTGATCGCCACAGCCGGTGTCGACATTGCCCTGCTGCGCTCGTCCCTGCTGCTCACCCTCGGCCTGGCAGGCCTCGCGCTGTTCATCCGCATCGACGCGCTGAAGCCGGCCTCGCGACTGTTCCCGTCGCGGCTGTTCTCATGGCGTTCGCCGGTTGGCGCAGGCATGACCATGGTCGCCGCCTTTTCGGTGGCGACCTGTTCCTTCGCCGTCTACGGACCGCTGCTGCTGACCAGCCTGCACGGCATTCCGATCCTGACCACCGGCTATATCATCGCCGCCGAATCGATCGCCTGGTCGATCCTGTCGATCCTCGTCGCCAATGCCCCGCCGGAGCGCGAACGACTGATCATCACCGGCGGCGCGCTGATGATCGCGACGGGCATCGCCGGCTTCGCCTATGCGGTGCCGGCGGGTTCGATTCCGCTGATCCTGTTTTGCGCCTTGCTGCAAGGCGGCGGCTTCGGCATTGCCTGGCCCTTCGTCACGCGCGTGATCGTGGCATCGGCCAGGAACGACGAGCAGACGATCGCCTCCGCCGCCGTGCCGACGATGCAGCGCATCGGCTATGCGGTGGGTGCGGCACTGACCGGCATCGTCGCCAACGCCAGCGGTTTCTCCGAAGGCCTGAACCGTGAGGCCGCGGCAAATGTCGCTGCCTGGCTGTTCCTCGCCTTCGTGCCGCTCGGGATTGTCGGGTGCCTCGCCGCCCTCAGGATTTCGGGGCCGGCGGCCCGGCCACAGGAAGCACCGGGATAGGCGCCTAAAGCGCGTCGCATTTGAACGGATTCATGCGACGCGCTCTAAGCTCTTGTTTTGATGCCTGTCGTTATCGCAAAACCGCTGCACACTTTTGCGCGACATGCGTTAGGCGCCTTGAGATCAGGTCAGGCCGAGCCGATCATCAGTCTATCCTGTAGAGATGAACCGGCTTATGAGGCGCGCGTTTGATGACGCCTTTTGCCTCGAGGTCGAGCTGGACGGCTTTCAACCACCATCCAGCCGTCTTGCCTTGCGGAAAGAGGTCGTCGTCAAGCAGGGGCAGAAGCGCCTCTTTCGCGTCTGCGACTTTCAGTCCAGGCGACTCGCTCGGCAAGGCGGTCAGAAGCGCAGTGCGCATCGCCATGTATTTCGCGCGATCAACCCGTTCGGTCCGCCCGGGGATGTTGACGTTCTCGATTTCGATCTTGTCGTCAGGCATCGATCTTCCTCACCAATTCGACCTTCGGGTTCCGAAATCCCATGGCGGCCCACGCTCCCAGAAGCTTTGCATAGAAGGACACCGTATGGCTTTTCAGATTGGGAATGTCGTTCGGCAGGTTGGAAGCATCGGGCAGGTCGCCAGTCATCGTTCGCATTTCGGCTCTCGGCCGCGCCTCGTCCGGCCAGAGGTGCAGATAGATGCTCAGCCAGTGCGCGCCCTTCAGTTCCAGGAAAACCGGCGTATTGCAGCAGGTCGCGACGACACGGCGCGAACCCGCATCGGCCGACAGCCGGAACTCACTCAGATGCTTCGCGCCGGACAGGATCCGGACTCGATCCTTGCGATATTCTGCGCTAGGCGTTGCGCCATAGGATGTAAGGATGTTCCTTGCGCCGGGGAGCGTCGCAAGACGATCCGCGGCAGCCCTGCAGCTGTTGCATAGGCATTCGGACACGAGGATCGGTGCTCCCAGCACCTCGAAGCGTGTCCGTCCGCAGGCGCATCCGATCTCAGTGGCTCCACTCATCTGTGTCATCCTCCGCGACGTGAAACAGGTGCCGGATATACCGGTCGAGATGGTCGAGACTTTCTTGCGCAAGCGCGGGATCGTTCCCTGCCTTGGCGAGGATGAACCCGCCCTGGATGACGGCTTGCGTGTATCGTGCGAGGCTCTCGGCCGTCCAATCGTCCGTGATACCATGATCCCGCCGCGCGGCCTCGATGTCGGCCTCCAGCGTGGCCGTATGGCCGAAGATGCTGCGGCCACAGGCATCGCGAATGTCAGGGGCGCTTGCGTAGACCTCCTGCGCCATGGTTCCGACCAGACAGGTAAACTCGGCGAGGTCGCCCGCGATGATCGCCTTGCGGAAAGCGACATAGGCGAGAACGCGCTCCAGGGCATCGGCCGGATCGTGATACGGCGCGGCTGCAAAGAAACCGGACGTCGTCTCTGCCCAGAATTCGGCCGCCGCGATTCCCAGAGCATCCTTGCTGCCAAAGTTATGGAAGAACGCCCCTTTTGTGACAGCGGCCGTTCTGCAGAGGTCATCGACGGTGGTGGCGGCGAAGCCTTTTGCGCGGATGATATCCCGCGCCGCCTCGAGGAGCCTGATACGAGCGCTGCCGCGTTCGGGGGACTGTTTGGTTGGTCTGGGCATATCGGATACATACCATACAGTCGGTATATGTCAACGACCAGGCTTGCCGTGCTGCGCTACGGAACAGCTACACCGGCTCCACCTACGCTCAGCCTGATATCAGACGGGACGCAGCCATTCTCCGCATCGCGGCGAGAGCCCGGGGCTCGAAGCGGCCGTAACGCTTAACCGAATTGATGGGTCCTAGACGACGATCGTCTTCAGCCGCTCGGCAATCAAGGCGGCGAGCCGCGTCGCCACCTCGCCCTTGCTCATCTCGGGCCATTCGTCGATGCCGGCTTTCGAGACGATCCGCACCTTGTTGCGGTCGCCGCCCATCACGCCCGGAGATCCTGCGCCTTCGTGGGACACGTCATTGGCGACGATGAAGTCGGCGCCTTTCTTCCTGAGCTTGGCCTCGGCGTTCCTGACGAGATCCTGCGTCTCGGCGGCGAAGCCGACGACCAGGCTGGGCCGCTGCCTGTGATGACCGACACCGGCAAGAATATCGGGGTTTTCGACCATCTGCAGTGCCGGCGGCCCCTCGCCCGCCACCTTCTTGATCTTCTCCCCGGCCGAGGTCACGCTGCGCCAGTCAGCCACCGCCGCGACGAACACAGCCGCGTCAGCCGGCAGCAGCTGTTCGACCGCGTCCTTCATCTCATTCGCGGTTTCGACGTGGAGCGTGGTGACGCCCACCGGATCGGCAATGCCGACCGGACCGGAGACGAGGCGCACATCGGCGCCCAGCCTTGCCAGCGCCGCCGCGATGGCATGACCCTGCTTGCCGGACGAACGATTGGCGATGTAGCGCACCGGGTCGATCGGCTCATGCGTAGGTCCTGAGGTGACGATGATTTTTCTGCCTGCCAGTGGCTTCGGCCTGATATCGAGCAGCGCCTCGATCGCGGCGACGATCTCCAGCGGCTCGGCCATACGGCCCTCGCCCGCCTCGTTGCTCTCGGCCATCTCGCCCTTTGCCGGGCCGACGAATGCAATCCCGTCCTTCTGCAACGTCGCGCGGTTGCGCCGCGTCGCCGGATGCGACCACATTTTCGGGTTCATGGCGGGCGCCATCAAGACCGGCTTGTCGGTGGCGATGAGCACTGTGGAGCCGAGGTCGTTGGCATGGCCGTTGGCAAGCTTCGCCATCAGGTCGGCGGTGGCCGGCGCCACCACCACAAGATCGGCCTCGCGCGACAGCCTGATATGGCCGACATCGTGCTCGTCGTTGCGGTCGAACAGATCGGTGAAGACGCGGTCGGCGGACAACGCTCCGACCGACAGCGTAGTGACGAACTCCTGCGCGGCTGAGGTCATCACCACCCGCACCGCGGCGCCCCGCTCGCGCAGCCGACGGATCAGGTCCAGCGCCTTATAGGCGGCGATGCCGCCGCCGATGATCAGCAGGATGCGCTTGCCGGAGAGGCTGCCTCGCGGGGTCTGGTTGGATACCGCAGCAACTGGCGTGGCCGGACCGTGCGAGCCTGTCAATTCGCGGAGGGTTTTCTCGATCTGCTCGATGCGGCCGGCCGGACCGAGTTGTCCTTCGACCGCGGCCCGGATCATGATCCGCGCCTGTTCTTCCATCGACCGGTCATTCTCTGCCGCCAGCCGGCGCAGCAGGTCCTTGACCTCGTCATCGAGGTTGCGAATGGTGATGCTGGCCATATGATTGCACTTTTGCTAGCAACGTTGAATGCAATGATAGCAATGCTATCAATTCAGGGCAAGCCGCTAGCCATGATCCAGAATCGCGGTGGAGACGGGTTTTCAGAAAAGGCTATGGATCAGGCTCTAGAAAATCCGCCACGCAATGTAGACCAGCGTCAGCGCGATCACCCACAGCGCCAGCCGGCCGGATCTGCTATAGCGCGCCTCGGCCTTGCCGATGGCGCGCGCAGTCTTTTGGTCGAAGCGCAGGCCGTGCTCGGCCATCAAATCGATCTCGCACGACAGCCGCTCGGTGCGAGCGGCAAGGTCCGGCGCCTGGCGAGCCAGCGCCAGCAGCGCGTTGGCACCGTCGCGTGCGTCGGCCAGCAGAGCGCGCGGGCCGAGATTGCCCGATATCCAGCCGCCGACAACCGGTTCGGACGTCTTCCACATGTTGAAGGCCGGGTCGAGCGTGCGAGCAACACCCTCGACCACGACCATGGTCTTCTGCAGCAGCACCAGCTCGGATCGTGTCGCCATATCGAAGAGGTCGGTCACCTCGAACAGAAGCGTCAGCAGCTTGGCCATCGAAATGGTATCGGCCGGCTGGCCGTGGATCGGCTCGCCGATCGCCCGGATCGCCTGGGCGAAGGCCGCGACATTGTGCTGGCGCGGCACGTAGCCGGCCTCGAAATGCACTTCGGCGACGCGCAGATAGTCGCGGGTGATGAAGCCGTAGAGGATTTCGGCGAGGAACCGGCGCTCCTTCTTGCCGAGCCGCCCGGCAATGCCGAGATCGACGGCGACGATGGTGCCGTCGGCCTCGACGAACAGGTTTCCCGGATGCATGTCGGCGTGGAAGAAACCGTCGCGCAGCGTTTGGCGCAGGAACGACTGGATCAGATTGGCGGCGATCGCCTTCAGGTCGTGGCCCGCGGCAGCGAGGCCGGCAATGTCGTTCAACTTGATGCCGTCGACCCATTCCATGGTCAGCACGTCGCGGCCGGTGCGTTCCCAATCGACCGTCGGCACGCGAAAGCCGGGATCGTCCTTGGTGTTCTCGCCGAGCTCCGAAAGCGCTGCCGCCTCGAGCCTCAGATCCATTTCGATCTTGGTGGTCTGCGCCAGCGTCTCGGTCACTTCGACCGGCCGCAGCCGGCGCGACGACGGGATGTATTTCTCCTGGAGGCGGGCAGCGAGAAAATAGCTTTCGAGATCGCGAAAGAAACGGCGCCGCACGCCCGGCCGGATGACCTTCACCGCCACCCGCGAACCGACGCCGTTCTGCAGGGTTTCGGCGGTATGGACCTGCGCAATCGAGGCAGCGGCGACCGCTTCGCCGAAACTGGCGTAGAGCTCGCCGACCTTGCGCCCAAGCGAAGCCTCTATCGCCGCTATGGCCTCGGCCTGCGGAAATGTCTGCATCTTGTCCTGCAGCATGGCGAGGTCGAGCGCTATGTCGTTGCCGACGACATCGGGCCGCGTCGCCAGGAACTGGCCGAGCTTGACGTAGGATGGGCCGAGCCGGACGACCGCCTTGGCCAGCCGGTCGCCACGCTCATAGGCAAGCGCGCGGCGGCGGGTGAACAGCCGTGCCATCCGCCAGCCGAATTTCGGCAGGCCGGAGAGCTCGTCGCCCGGCAAGGCCGCCACGACGCCTTCGCGGACCAGCACCCAGCCGGCCCGTACGAGCCTGAAACCCGCGCCAAGCCTGCTCATGACTGCCCTTGCCCCGCCGATCTCCTAGACCGGCGAAGGGCACACCGAATATGAAAAATACGGGCCAGCCTCAAAGCTTCCAGCCCGAATGAAGCGCAGCGATGCCGCCGGAATAATTGCGGAAAGAGGCGCGGTCGAAGCCGGCCCGGGAAATCATCGCCGCAAAATTCTGCTGATTGGGGAATTTGCGGATCGATTCGACCAGATAGGAATAGGGCTCGTCGTCACCGGTGACCACCTTGCCGATCCTGGGGATGGCGTTGAACGACCACGCCTCATAGACCTTATCGAGCAGCGGCATGTCGACCTCGGAAAATTCGAGGCAGAGAAAGCGTCCGCCGGGCTTCAGCACGCGATAGGCTTCCGCAAGCGCCACATCGATGCGCGGCACATTGCGAATGCCGAAGGCGATCGTGTAGGCGTCGAATGTGGCGTCAGCGAAAGGCAGTTCCTCGGCATTGGCCTCGACGAAATCGGTATTTGCCGTCAGGCCCTTTTTCTCGGCCCGCTCGCGGCCGACGGCGAGCATAGAGCCGTTGATGTCGAGAACCGTGACATGGGCGTTCCTGCCGCTCGCCTCGACGATGCGAAAGGCGATGTCGCCGGTGCCGCCGGCAACGTCGAGAACGCTCCAGCCCGGTCGTTTCGGTGGATTGAGCCATGCTACCATCGCGTCCTTCCACAGCCGGTGCAGGCCGGCCGACATCAGGTCGTTCATCAGGTCGTAGCGGTTCGCCACCTTGTGGAAAACGTCGTTGACCAGGGACTGCTTCTCGCCCGCCCCCACACGCTTGAAACCATAGGAGGTCTCCATGCCGCCAACGGCCGTGGTTCTCTCAACCGACATTATTTTTGATCCGCCATAAAACCGGCGGGACCATAGCCGATCGATGGTGCGGACGCTATTGTTTAAGGCGCGGTGTTCGGCCGCGCTCCCGGGCCGTGGAAACATGCTTGTGGGTCCACGGCCCGGGCTGAACTGACGGGATGACTGCATGCCTTTGAAAGCGGAACTGCACTGCCATATCGAAGGGGCAGCGGCGCCCGAACTCGTCATCCGCCAGGCGCAGAAATATGGTAAGGACACTTCGCCCTACATTCAGAACGGCTCTTTCGTCTGGCACGATTTCACCTCCTTCCTTGCCGCCTATGACTTCTCCTCCGACCTGTTCCGCACCGAAGAGGATTATGCGCGGCTGGCCGACCATTACCTGACCAGCCTCGCCCGCGACGGCGCCATCTATTCCGAGATATTCACCTCGCCGGACCACGCCGGGAAGGCCGGCCTGTCGCCCAAGGCCTATACGGACGCGCTCGGCGAAGGCATTGCGCGCGCCAAGGCCAAGACCGGCATCGAAGGCCGCATGATCGTCACCGGCGTGCGCAACGCCGGCGTCGAATCGATCGAGCGGGCGGCACGCTTCGCGGCCCGCTGCGGACATCCGCTGGTCACCGGCTTCGGCGTCGCCGGCGACGAGCGGATAGGCGATCTGGAGGACTATGTCAGGGCCTTCGAAATCGCGCGCGAGGCCGGTCTCGGCATCACCGTCCATGCCGGCGAACTGATGGGCTGGGAGAGCGTCGCGGCCGCACTCGACCACATCCGCCCGTCCCGCATCGGCCATGGCGTGCGGGCCATCGAAAACCCCGACCTTGTCCGGCGCATCGCCGACGAAGGTGTCGTGCTCGAATGCTGCCCCGGCTCCAACATCGCGCTGAAGGTCTTCGACAGTTTCGCCGACCACCCTTTTCCGGCACTGCGGGCGGCGGGTTGCAAGGTGACGCTCAACTCCGACGATCCGCCCTATTTCTGGACGTCGCTGAAGCGCGAATACGACATCGCCGCCGAGCATTTCTCGATGAACGACAAGGCGCTCGCCGCCGTCACCAGAACCGCAATAGAGGCCGCCTTCGTCGACAAGAAGACCAGGACGGCGCTTCTCACCCGCCTCAACGGCACCACCCGCTAACGCTCTCCTCCTGCAAAAACTGTGGTCGGTGATCGCAAACAGTTCCTTGGCCGGCGCATTGCCGCTAGGGTTCGCCCAAGCAGCCGGAATTTCAGGAGAACACCATGAAGGGCGTCACAGTCGTCGACCACCCGCTTGTCCAGCACAAGCTGACCATCATGCGCAAGAAGGAAACCTCGACGGCCGGCTTCCGGCGGCTGCTGCGCGAGATCTCGCTGCTGCTCGGCTACGAGGTCACCCGCAACCTCGAACTGACGACGACCACGATCGAAACGCCGATCGAGACGATGGAAGCGCCGACGCTGGAGGGCAAGAAGCTGGTCTTCGCTTCGGTGCTGCGCGCCGGCAACGGCTTGCTCGAAGGCCTGCTCGATCTGGTGCCGGCGGCGCGCGTCGCCCATATCGGTCTTTACCGCGATCATGAGACGCTGGAAGCGGTCGAATATTTCTTCAAGGCGCCGAGCGATCTCGCCGACCGGCTGGTGATCGTCGTCGACCCGATGCTGGCGACCGCCAATTCGGCGATCGCGGCGATCGACAAGCTGAAAGGACGCGGCGCCACCAACATCCGCTTTCTCTGTCTCCTGGCGGCGCCCGAGGGCATCGAGCGCTTCACCGAGGCGCATCCCGATGTCCCGGTCTTCACCGCTTCCATCGACCGCCAGCTCAACGAGAAGGGCTACATCATGCCCGGCCTCGGCGACGCCGGCGACCGCATGTACGGCACCAAGTGATCGTTTACCGATCGTTTACGCAAATGCATGGTTTCGGCGCCGGTTAAAGCGGCAAACACCATGTCGCGATAAGCATGGGCCGTCACAAAGGCCGGTCCATGCTGCGCAAACTTCTCATCCTTGGCGTGCTCGCCGGAACGTCAGTGTCGTTCCCGATCCTCTATCAGTCGAACCCGCAGATGCTGGACGGTCTGCTGAAATCGGCGGTCGGAGACAGGCCGACTGTCGAAACGCAAACCGACCTGAACCTGGCCACGGTTCCCGAGAGACCGACGACGCCGCAGCCGCTCGGCCGCAAGGTCGTGGTCACGGCGGACGCGCGCGGGCATTTCACGTCGGCGTTCAAACTCAACGGCCGACAGGTCGACGGCATGATCGACACCGGCGCGACGCTGGTCGCCATCAACAGTTCGACGGCACGCAGGATCGGCATTTCACTGAACCCGTCGGACTTCCGCCACGAGGTCAACACCGCCAACGGCGCGATCGGGGCTGCCTTGGTGACGATCGACCGCCTGCAGATCGGCAAGATCACGGTCGACGGCGTCCAGGCGGTCGTGCTCGACGACAAGGCGCTACGCACCAACCTGATCGGCCTGAGTTTTCTCCAGCGGCTTGAGAAATATCAGGTCGAAAACGGCGCGCTGCTGCTCGTCCAGTAGACCATGATCCCGAACCGCAGGTCCGCGTCAGCGAAAAATGGAAACCGGTTTTTGCTTCGCTGACCTTCGGTTCGGAAAAGATCATGATCCAACAAGAAGGCACAGCCTTGCTGACTGGATCACCCGCGCGGCAGGATCCGCCGGATGACGGTCTTTTCGGCGGGCGGCTTCGAAGCGCCGACCGCATAGGCCGAAAGCACGGTGGCCGCGGCCGCCTCGGCATCCCCGGCATTGCGGGCATGGACCAGCGCCAGCGCCTCGCCGGCATGCACCTCCGCACCGACCGGCAATAGCCTGGTGATGCCGACCGCATGATCGATGCTGTCGTCCGGCCGTATGCGCCCGCCGCCAAGCCCGACCACCGCAAGCCCGATGTCGCGGGTCGCGATGCCGGTGACGAAGCCGTTTTCGGTCGCCTTGACCGCAAGCTCCGTCGCCGCCTTCGGCAGGTATTTTTCCGGCTTCTCGACGAAATCGGCCGGACCGCCAAGTGCCGCCACCATGCGCGCGAAGACGGCGGCGGCGCCGCCGCCGGCCAGGGTCTCGGCGGCGCGCCGCATGCCGTCCTGGTTGGACGAGACCAGCCCGGCCAACTGCAGCATGTCTGCGGCCAGCGCCAGCGTCACGTCCTCCAGCCGCCGGTCACGGAAGCGGCCGGTGAGGAAATCGACGGCATTGCGCACCTCGACCGCATTGCCGGCTGCCGACGCCAATGGTTCGTTCATGCCGGTGACCAGCGCCGAGGCCTTCAGGCCGGCACCGGTGGCGATTTCGACCAGGCTGTTCGCCAGAGCCGCTGCGTCGCGCGACTTCTCCATGAAGGCGCCGTTGCCGACCTTCACGTCGAGCACCAGCGACTGCAGGCCAGCGGCCAGTTTCTTCGACAGGATCGAGGCGGTGATCAGTGGCACCGATTCGACGGTTCCCGTCACGTCGCGGATCGCGTAGAGCCTGCGGTCGGCGGGCGCGAGATCGGCCGTCTGGCCGATGATGGCGCAGCCTGTTTCGAGCACCACCTTCCGGAACCGCGCAACGTCCGGCTGGCTGATGTAGCCGGGAATGGCATCCATCTTGTCCAGCGTGCCACCGGTATGGCCGAGGCCGCGACCGGAAATCATCGGCACATAGGCGCCGCAGGCGGCGACGATCGGTGCCACCATCAGCGAGGCATTGTCGCCGACGCCACCCGTCGAATGCTTGTCGGTGACCGGGCCCGGCAGGTCCGACCAGTCGAGCACGTCGCCGGAATCGCGCATGGCAAGCGTCAGCGCCACCGCCTCGTCGCGGCTCATGCCGTTGAAGAACACCGCCATGGCGAAGGCCCCGACCTGCCCGTCCGAGACGGTGCCTGCGGTCACGCCTTCGATGAAACTGGCGATCTCCTGCGCCGACAGCTTGTGGCCGTCGCGCTTGCTGCGGATGATTTCCTGGGGAAGCATCAGGCCGGGACCTTACTCTCCGGTAACCCGTCCTGGAACACACGCTGGAGAATGGTCGCCAGCCGCGCGCCGCCGACCGGCGCCATGTCCTTGGTCTCCTGGTGCGAAAGCTCCGCCCCGGTCATCCCGGCGGCTAGGTTGGTGATGACCGAACAGGCGGCGACGCGCAGACCGAGGAAACGGGCGAGGATGACCTCCGGCACGGTCGACATGCCGACGGCGTTGGCGCCCATGATGCGCGCCATGCGGATCTCGGCGGGCGTCTCGAAGCACGGCCCGGAGAACCACATATAGACGCCCTTGTGCAGCGCGGTAGCCGTCGCCTTGGCCGCCTTTTCGATCGACGAGCGGAGGCCGGCATCATAGGCCTCGGTCAGGCCGACGAAGCGGCGGTCGCTCGGCTCACCGATCAGCGGGTTGGAGCCCGAGAAATTGATGTGGTCGGTGATCAGCATCACCGAGCCCGGCCCCATCTCCGGATCGACCGAGCCGGCGGCATTGGTGAGGATCAGTTCCGAAATGCCGAGGCCGGCGAGCACCTCCAGCGCCGGCCGCATCGCGGCCGCGTTGCCGTGCTCGTAATAGTGGGCGCGGCCGGACAGCATCAGCACCGGCGTGCCGGCAAAACGTCCCGCCACCACCTCACCGGCATGGCCTGTGACGCCGCTTCTGGGAAAGCCCGGCAATTCGGCATAGGAAATGCGCACCGAATCCTCGACCTGGTCGACAAGCCCACCAAGGCCCGAACCCAGCACCAGCGCGGTGGCGGGCGCCAGCCCGTCCAGCCTTTCGACAAGATGGTCGAGCGCTTCCTTCATCTCAGCCAGCTCTTCATTTCAGCCAAATTTTCATTTCAACCAAATCTTCATTTCAAAGTGTCGCCCTGGAAGCCGTAGGGCAGCATATCGCCCATGGTCACGGTCTCGACCACACCGCCATTGTCGCACAGATAGACTTTGGTTTCCGGCCGGCAGAATTCGGCCAGCCGCTGCCGGCAGCCGCCGCAAGGCGAGCATTTCGCCATGCGCTTGGCGATCACGGCGATCTCCGTGATCCTGCCGCCGCCGCCCATGATGTAGTGGCCGAGCGCTGTGGTCTCGGCGCACCAGCCTTCCGGATAGGACGCGACCTCGACATTGGCGCCGGCAAAGACGCGGCCGTCCTCGGTGCGAAGTGCTGCCCCGACCGGGAATTTCGAATAGGGCGCATAGGCCTTGGCCATGGCGGCCTTGGCCGCTTCGAACAGATCATGAGCCATTTATTTTCCTTTCGCATGGTCCGGTCCGGAAACCGGCTGAGGTTCGGAGCCATGCTTAGCGCTCCTTCACATAAGGCACGCCGCCGGCACGCGGCGGGATCGCCTTGCCGATGAAGCCGGCGAGCAGGATAACGGTGAGGACATAGGGCAGCGCCTGCATGAATTGCACCGGCACCTTGCCGATCAGCGGCAGCGGCGTGCCTTGCAGGCGGATCGACAGCGCGTCGAGAAAGCCGAACAGCAGGCAGGCGAACATGGCGTTGACCGGTTTCCACTTGGCGAAGATCAGCGCGGCCAGTGCGATGTAGCCCTTGCCAGCGGTCATGTCCTTCACGAAGCCGCCGTTCTGCACCATCGACAGATAGGCGCCGGCAATGCCGGTGAGCACGCCGGTGCAGATCAGCGCCCGGTAGCGCAGCCAGGCGACCGAGATGCCGGCGGTGTCGACTGCGGCCGGGTTCTCGCCGACCGCGCGCAGGCGCAAACCGAAGCGGGTACGGAACAGCACCCACCAGGTGAACGGTACCGCGACGAACGCGAGATAGACCAGCACGGAATGGCCGGAGATCAGCTCCGAATATATCGGTCCGAGGATCGGCACGCCCCTGAGCGCGTCCGCACCGGGCCAGATGACCGCTCCGAACCGCTCGCCGCTGCCTAGCGCCGGGGTGCGTCCGCCTTGCTGGAACCAGGCCTGGCCGAGCATGATGGTCGACCCGGCGGCGATGAAATTGATCGCCACGCCGGAGACGATCTGGTTGCCGCGATGGGTGATCGAGGCAAAGCCGTGGATCAGCGCGAAGGCGACCGAGATGAGGATGGCCATGCCGAGGCCGAGATAGGCAGAATGGAAGACCGAGGCTGCGGCGGCACCAGCGAAGGCGCCGACCAGCATCTTGCCTTCGAGCCCGATGTCGAAGACGCCGGCCCGCTCCGAATAGAGACCGGCGAGGCAGGCGAGCAGAAGCGGCACCGACAGGCGGATGGTCGAGTCCAGAACCTGGACGATGGCGTTGAACAGATCCATCTCAGGCCCCCTTCCCCTTGACCGCTTCCATGCCGACCGTTCTCGGGCTGAGCGAGGCGAAGAGCGCCTGGACATAAGGCCGGAACATGTGCTCGAGCGCGCCGGCGAACAGGATGACCAGGCCCTGGATGATGACGATCATGTCGCGGCTGATCGCCGGCATCTCGAAGGCGAGCTCGGCGCCACCCTGGTAGAGCATGCCGAACAGGATTGCCGCCAGCACGATGCCGACCGGGTGCAGGCGCCCCATCAGCGCCACGGCGATACCGACGAAGCCGGCACCGGAGACGAAATCGAGCGCCACATTGTGCTGGTCGCCCATCGTCGGATTGAGCGCCATCATGCCGGCGAGCGCGCCCGAGATCATCATGGCCATGATGATGATGCGGGTTTCCGAAATGCCTGCATAGCGTGCCGCTTTCGGGCTGTGGCCGTAGGTGCGCATCTCGTAGCCGAACCTGGTGCGCCAGATCAGCACCCAGACCAGAAAGGCCATGGCCAGCGCCAGCAGGAAGGAGACGTTGAACGGCGCCGAGCGGATCTTGGCGCCGAACAGTTCGATGACCCAGTTGAGCTTCGGCAGTTGCGCGCCGTCGAGGAAGGTGCGCGTCTGCGGCGCCATGGAGCCGGCGGGCTTCAGCACGCCCACCAGCGCATAGACCATGACGCTGGCGGCGATGAAGTTGAACATGATGGTGGTGATGACGATGTGCGAACCGCGCTTGGCTTGCAGATAGGCAGGGATCAGCGCCCACAGCGCCCCCATCGCCGCGGCGGCGACGATCGCCAGCGGGAAGGTGAGCCACCATGGCAGCACACTGTCGAAGGCCAGGCAGACGATGCCGATGCCGAGACCGGCGATATAGCCTTGGCCCTCGCCACCGATGTTGAACAGGCCGCAATGCGCCGCAACCGCCACGGAAAGCCCGCTGAAGATGAAAGTGGTGGCGTAGAAAAGCGTGAACGCAATGCCTTGCCCACGGCCGAAGGCGCCCTCGACCAGGACGGCGGCGGCGCGCAATGGATTTTCTCCAACCAGAAGCACGACGAGGCCGGCGACGACGAAGGCAACGAACAGATTGATCACCGGGATCAGCCCATAATCGGCCCACGCCGGCAGCTTGGCGTAAGGAGTGCTCATTGCGCCGCCTCCTGGTGCTCGACGCCGGCCATCAGCAGGCCGAGCTCGCCTTCAGTCGCCTCCGGGCCGCGTTCGCCAACGATGCGGCCGGCAAACATCACCAGGATGCGGTCGGACAGCGAGCGTATCTCATCGAGCTCGACCGACACCACCAGCACCGCCTTGCCCTGGTCGCGCATGGCTATGAGGCGCTTGTGGATGAATTCGATGGCGCCGACATCGACGCCGCGCGTCGGCTGGCCGACGATCAGCACGCCCGGATCCTGTTCCATTTCCCGCGCCAGCACGATCTTCTGCTGGTTGCCGCCGGAGAAATTGGCGGTCTTGAGCCGGCAGTCCGCCGGGCGGATGTCGTATTTGGCTATTCTGTCCCTGGCGTCGTCGCGAATGGCATCGACGTTGAGGAACGGGCCTCTGAGATAGCGAGGGTGGTCGTGATAGCCGAGGATCGAATTCTCGTTCTCCTCGAAGGCCAGCACCAGGCCGACGTGATGGCGGTCCTCCGGCACATGGGCGAGACCGCGGTCGCGCAGCTCGCCGGGATCGGCCGCCCCGGTGAGGTCGATCGGCTTGCCGTCGAGCATGACGGAGCCCGAGACGGCGCGCCTGATGCCGGAAATCGCCTCGAGCATTTCAGATTGCCCATTGCCGGCGACGCCGGCGATGCCGACGATCTCGCCGGCGCGCACATCGAAGGAGATGTCGTCGACCACGGTGACGCCGCGAGAATCCTTCACCGTCAGGTTCTTGACCGCGAGCTTGACGCCGCCGGCTTCCGCTTCGCCCTTCTCGACCCTCAGAAGCACGCGCCGCCCGACCATCAGTTCGGCCAGCTCCCCGACCGTGGTCTTCTTGGTTTCGCGCGTCGCCACCATCGTGCCCTGGCGCATGACCGAGACCGTGTCGGTGATCGCCATGATCTCACGCAGCTTATGGGTGATCAGCACCACCGTCTTGCCCTGCTCCTTCAACTGCTTGAGGATGCGGAACAGGTGATCGGCCTCGGCAGGCGTCAGCACGCCCGTCGGCTCGTCGAGGATCAGGATCTCGGCGCCGCGATACAGCGCCTTGAGGATTTCGACACGCTGCTGCAGGCCGACCGGCAACTCCTCGATGATCGCATCGGGATCGACCTCCAGCCCGTATTCGCGCTCGAGCCGTTCCAGTTCGGATCGCGCCTTGGCGATGCTCTTCTTCAGCAATGCATCGCTTTCGGCGCCGAGAATGACGTTTTCCAGCACCGTGAAATTGTCGACCAGCATGAAATGCTGATGCACCATGCCGATGCCGAGCGCGATGGCGTCGTTTGGCGATTTGATCGACGCCGGCTGGCCGCCGACGTGGATTTCGCCGCTGTCGGCCTGATAGAAACCGTAGAGGATCGACATCAGCGTCGACTTGCCGGCACCGTTCTCGCCGACAATGCCGTGGATGGTGCCGCGCACGATCTCCAGATTGATATCTCGATTGGCGCGAACGGCGCCAAAACTCTTGTTGATGCCGATCAGCTCGATTGCGGCTTGCGCCATGCAGCCTGTCCCACTCTTATTTTTTTATCGCTTGGTCAAAACGCCTAGCATGACGCACCGCTTGTGCCAATTGGTCGGAGCAGCATCCACTCTCGACAAATCCCCGCGCGCTTGTCAATTTCGAACGTGGCCGCTGCCTTCACATTCGCTATCGCATCGGCCTGAAAACCGGATTCGATTTTGCTGCTGACCTTCGGTTCAGAAAGCACGATGCGAAGATTGTCGGTGCTTAAGCGCACTTTATGCGTCCAATTGGGCGCGCGTCGCTCTAATATGGCGAATCCCGAAATTCGCATCTCTTGGGAGTTGCGCAGCAGGAACCCGAGGTTTTTCACAATGACCATGCCCGCTGACCGGCTGACGACGCTGGAAATCCGCGCCGCCGAGCAGGAGAAGACCATCGAGGAACTGTCCGGCCAGATCGCCGAGCAGTGGAAGGTGATCGAGCGTATGCAGCGCAAGCTCGATGCGCTGACCGACCGGTTCCTGGCGCTGGAGGAACAGGCCGCACCCGACGTGCCGATAACCAAGCCGCCGCATTGGTGAGCCTACGGAGAAAGTCGAAGCCGCCGGATTTTCACCCGGCGGCTTCGATCGGATCCGCGATGTCGGTCGATCAATACGGGCAGGAATTGTCCGACATGTAGTCGTGCACCTTGACGGTACCGGCGATAATGTCGGCCTTGGCCTTTTCAACCGCCGCCTTCATTGCGTCGTCGACAAGGTCCTTGTTGTTGTCGTCCATGGCGTAATCGACGCCGCCTTCCTTAAGGCCGAGATCGTTGATGCCAGCGGTGAACTTGCCGTCCTTGGCGTCCATGAAGCTATTGTAGACGGCAACGTCGACACGCTTGACCATGGAGGTCAGCACCTTGCCTGGCTGCAGGCCGTTCTGGTTGGAATCGACGCCGATGCCGAGCTTGCCGGCATCCGCCGCTGCCTGCAGCACGCCGACACCGGTTCCGCCCGCCGCCGCGTATATCACGTCGGCGCCCTGGTCGATCTGCGTCTTGGCGATCTCGCCGCCCTTGGCCGGATCGTTCCAGGCTGCCGGCGTGTCGCCGGTCATGTTCTGGATGACGTCGGTCGCGCCGGCCGCCTTGGCGCCGCCGACATAGCCGCAGCCGAATCTGCGGATCAGCGGAATGTCCATGCCGCCGACGAAGCCGACCTTCTTGGACTTCGAGGCCATCGCCGCCATCACGCCGACAAGGTAGGACCCTTCCTGCTCCTTGTAGACGAGGGAGCGGACATTAGGCTTGTCGACGACCATGTCGATGATGGCGAATTGGGTTTCGGGAAACTCGACGGCGATCTTCTCCAGCGCGTCCGCCCAGGAAAAGCCCGCCATGACGATCGGGGTGCGGCCATCCTCGGCGAAACGGCGCAGCGCCTGCTCGCGCTGGGTCGCGTTACTGACCTCGAATTCCACATAGGCAATGCCGGTTTCGGTCTTGAATTTTTCGGCGCCATTGTAGGACGCCTCGTTGAACGACTTGTCGAACTTGCCGCCGAGGTCGTAGAGAAGCGCGGGCTGAATGTCCGCGGCGAAGGCCGGAAGAACCATTGCAGTTGCGGCCAGGAGGCCGAGAACGATACGTTTCATGTGATCCACACCCTGTCGGTTATTTTTTCCGTTACGCACCGCATGCCTGCCCGGTTCTCCGGCAGGCATGCGACATCAGACAGGAGTGTCTTCCTCCCGCTTCGGGCCAATCTGGCACGGCCCGAAACAAAATTCACGCGGAATTTTGACCTTTTGGAAAAGCGTGGCGCCGGGATGCGGCGCCACGACAAGCTCCCGTTGCCAAGGCCTCAAGCGGAGACGGCAGCAGGGATGGCGCAGGTGACGCCGGTGCCTTGCAGGCCGCAATAGCCGTAGGGATTCTTCGCCAGATATTGCTGGTGGTCTTCCTCGGCGAAGTAGAACTGCGGTGCCGGCGCGATCTCGGTGGTGATCTTGCCGCGGCCGGCGCCGCGCAACGAGGCCTCATAGGCGTCGCGCGAAGCGATCGCCGCCTGGTACTGTGCATCGCCAAACGTGTAGATCGTCGAGCGATAGGTGGTGCCGACATCGTTGCCCTGGCGCATGCCCTGCGTCGGGTCATGGCTTTCCCAGAACAGCTTCAGAAGCTCGCCATAGGAGACGATCTTCAGATCGTAGACGACGAGCACGACTTCGGCATGGCCGGTGAGACCGGTGCAGGTTTCCTGGTAGGTCGGATTGGGGGTGACACCGCCGGCATAGCCGACTGCCGTGACCCAGACACCTTCAAGCTGCCAGAACAGGCGCTCGGCGCCCCAAAAGCAGCCCAGTCCGAACATCGCCGTCTCCAGCCCTTCGGGATAAGGCCCCTTGAGCGGCCTTTTCGAGACAAAGTGCTTGGATGCCGTTGGGATAGGCTTGGCGCGGCCTGGCAGCGCCTCGGCAGGCTTCGGCAGATTGAGCTTCTTGTTCAGCATGTCGCTGAGAAAAAACATGCGCAGTCTCCCTTTCTCTTTTTGTTGGGGACGCTGGAAGTCGTCACGTCGAGGCGAACCGCCCGGTCGGCCGCTCTCGCCTGTAGCCGATCATGTAGAGAATGAAGGCAAGCACCGCGAACACCGCGAAACCGGGCTGGCTGAGCGCCCAGGCGAAGGTGCCATCCCATAGCAGCGAACCGACCTTGTCGCGGACGAAGCTTTCGAAGGCGCTCCGCGTATCCGGCGAGACGGCGAGCCAGCTTGTGTTGAGCGGGGTCATGACTAGCGCGGAGGCCGCCACCGAGCGTGTCGCGTCGAGCACCGCCATGATGACGGAAACCGAAAGCGCAACCATTGCCGCGAGGCGGAAAAGAAAGCGAAGCATGCAGACCCTTCCCCCTCCAGACTTTAGCAGACTTCCAACATCTGTTTCGAACACAGAGATAGTGCGCGCGCGCTTTGTTCGCAATCGCGACACGCGAATTTGAAGCTACGCCGGTCATCGACCGAGCGCGCACCTACGCCACCAGTCTCATGCTGCAGCCGTCGCCGCATCGAAAGCCTTGCGCCAGCAGCATCGCAAAACCGTTGGTGCCCGGCTTAACGATTAGAGCGCCGTTATGACTTGGCATTCGACGCCGGATCGACTAGATGAGCCCCGCGCCTGTTGCTTTGACGGCTCAGGTGGGGGGAAAGGGTGTCCGCTGGTTGACGGCGCCCACGGTGCGGAGTTCCGGGCCGGAATCCCAAGGGAGACGCATCTCCCCAACCCGCGCGGCAAACCGGCCGGCGCGAAATGCCAGGACGGAGAGGTGGCCGAGTGGTTGAAGGCGCACGCCTGGAAAGTGTGTTTACGGGAAACCGTAACGCGGGTTCGAATCCCGCTCTCTCCGCCAGCAAATCTCAATAAACCGCGCTGCCGTCTCGAATCGGTAGTGGGGTTGTCGCCGCCGGCCAGCGATAGCGCGAGCAGGTTTGATCCCTGTGTCGCACACTAATTCATTGGCCATACGATCATGAGCATCGGCACTGCAACAATGGCGACGAGGAACGATAGCGGCAGTCCCAGACGCGGATAATCGCTGAAGCGGTAGCCACCCGGCCCCATGACCAGCGTGTTGCACTGGTGTCCGATCGGAGTGAGAAAGTCGCAGCCGGCGCCAATGGCGACTGCCATCAGAAATGCTTCCGGCCTGTAGCCCAGATCGCTGGCGAATTCGGCGGCGATAGGCGCCATGACAAGAACGGTGGCGGCATTGTTGAGGAAGGGCGTAACGGCCATGGCGGCGACAAGAATGAGCATCAGTGCGCCGGGCGCCGGAAGAATGGTCCCCAGTTTGGCAAGCTCGCCGGCAATTACTCCCGTCGCCCCTGTACTGCGCAGCGAATCGCTGACTGGAATGAGAACGGCGAGCATGATGAGGATTGGGCCGTCCAGCGATTGGTAGACCTCGCGCAGCGGGATGACCTTGAAAAGCACCATCCCGACCGCGGCCGCAAAGAAAGCGACCGGCACAGGGAGCAGCCCCAACGCAGTCGCCACCATGGCGAGAGCCAAGATCGTTACCGGCACGATACCCTTGCGAACGCTGCCAAGCAGGATGGCCCTTTCCGCCAGCGGCAGGCAGCCGAGTTCCCGCAATATCTCCGGTATCGTCGCAGCATTGCCCTGCAACACGACGACGTCGCCGAGTCTTAGCTCGATTTTGGCCAGCCTGCGGTCGAGGCGCTCGCCGCGACGGCTGACAGCCAGGAGGTTGACGTTGAAGCGGTCGTAAAGGGCAAGGCGCTGGGCTGTCCAACCGACCAAAGGGGAACTCTCACCGATTACGGCTTCGATAGCTACCATCTCGCTGGTGGTGTCGTCACCGCCGACCCTATCGCCCGTGACGCTGAGCTTGCCCTGGGAGACAAGGCGATCCAGCGCCGCTGGGTCGCCTTCGAGCAGCAGAATGTCGTTCATCTTGAGGACAACATCAGGCAGTGGCGTCATCCGCAAAGTCCGATTGCGCAGGATCGAAGTCACGATAGCATCGCCGCCGGAAAGCTTTATGAGGTCTGCGACGGTTTTTCCGAGCACCGTGGAATCGCTGACAATTCGAGCCTCTGTCAGATAATTCTTGATGTCGATGGCTTCATTCAGCGACCCGCCGAGCTTTTCGCGCACCGGTAACAGCCAATAGAAGAACAGCAGGAAGATCGTTCCAGCGGCGGCTAGGGCAGCCCCAACAGGTGTAAAGTCGAACATTGTGAAGGCGGTTCCGGTCAGCTCCTCCCGCACACGCGACACAATGATATTGGGAGATGTTCCCACCTGCGTCATGAGTCCGCCGAGCAGTGACCCGAACGCCATAGGCATCAGGAATATCGAGGGTGAAATGTTCGACCGGCGCGCGAACTGGAAGGCGATCGGAATCATGATGGCGAGCGCACCGATATTCTTTACAAAGGCGGACAGGATCGTCACCACGACCACCAGCAGCGCCAGTTGCGGCCGAACTCCCGATAAGTTCGGAACAAAGCGCTTGATGGCGACTTCCATGATGCCCGAGCGTGCTATGCCTGCGCTCACCAGCAGGGCACTGCCGACAATGACCACGATATCGTCGCTGAACCCGCTGAAGGCTTCGTCAAAAGGCACAATGCCGACCGCGAGTGCAAGCAACAGTGCCGCAGCCGCGACCAGGTCATATCGATACCGACCCCATACGAACGCTGCCATCATCACGATGGTAACGGCGAACGACAGAATTTGCGGCGTAGTCATGTTTTCGAATGCCTCGCCGCTGATTCGGCTGACCACAACGGCCAAACCGCCCTTTTTGTTGCTTCGCTGATCAGGGCTTTGCTAGGCGATCATCACACCTCGTTATCATGTCCTGCGCCATACCTCCGGGTTCCTACTGTAGATCGGGCCGCAACCCGATCGGCCCGCGTCCTCCGCCAGAGGCGCGGGCTTTTGATTGGCTCAGAACTGCTCCGGACGCCGTTCAGCGTGGAACCGCGGGTATTCCCGAGACTGAGCGCGCCGTTTCGGCGGAGAAAACCACGAGGGCAAAGATAAGCACGCCGACAGCGACAATCATTGAGCCGGTGGCGACAATCGGCTCAAGGGCCGGATTTCCATGCAGCATCAGGTAGAGAGCCGCCAACATCACGACCAAGCCAAGATTGTAGACGCCGTAATGGACCATAGCGATCCTGCGGGCGGCTTTTTCCGGGTTCAGGGCGTAGTACCCACCGAATATTGCACTTGTGACCCACCCCAAGAGATTGATGTGTGCATGAGCTGGGTAAGCACCGTGATTGCCTGAAATTGCCATCTGCAGGCCGGCTGCGATTCCCAAAATAAGAAAGACGATCGCTGTCTTGAAAAAGAGTTCCGAGATTTTAGGCATGTCATTCCTCCCAAGCCGTTGCCGGCGGCCCGGCAGCCTATTGGGGGTGACCGGCCGGCCACCGGGCCTAACCGGCTTGCGCCGGCTGATCAAAACATGCACTCACGCTAATGTAATTGCAACATCGAGCTGCCGGCGCGCAGCGAGGTTGACGACCTGGATCCCAAAAAGATGGAGGGCTGGTGGCGGGCGACGAAAGGAGGTCGCTTGCGATGCGCAGCATGTGGCGTCCAGCGTGAGGCGGAATCGCGCCGGGAACGGAAGCAGGCGCTCCGAACCGATCGCGATAGCCGGCGCACAGACGGCGAGCTGCCGTTCGTCACCGTCAGCGTCGAAGCCCGCGCTGCTCCGCGCCTGAGGAGGCAGGTGTCGAATTCATCAACGGCACTGGCGTGAAGTTGCGGACGTAAAAGCGCGGGCCTATTATCCACGTTAGGGCGCACCCTGATGCCGAAGTATCGCCAATCGGCCGCGCAAGCCAGTCCGCCGATCTCGGCAGACCAATATCAATTTAGATCGTCAACGCCCAGCAACCCAGCGATCGCGTTTCTCTAAAGTCAGACCAATCGCCTTTCGCTTTCACTGCGCTGCGGCAATTCACGTACAGCGACTCATCGGAGGCCAGGACGTCGGCAAGAGTCATGCGAGAAAAATGGGAACAAGGATCACCGCCAAACGGTGCATTTTGCCTCCGTGTGTTGCGCCACAGTTACAGTTCAGCCACAATTTCTGTGTTACTTATCCGTGGTGAATTCCTTTAACGTAGGCATCGGTCCATGAAGAAAATCGTGTTTGCCACTACTTTCCTTTTCAGCGGTACGGCCTTGGCCTTGCTTGCGGTTCCGGCCTTCGCGGCCGATGCGGTTGTTTATGAGCCCGCTGCGGCACCCGCCGCTGTTGCCTACGACTGGAGCGGCTTTTATATCGGTGTTCAGGGCGGCTATCTCTGGGGGCAAGCAGATCACAGCTACTCCAACGGTGCGCCAAGTGACGCTTCCGATCCCGATGGCTTCATTGGTGGCGTCCATGTCGGGTACAATTGGCAATCCGGCTCTTTTGTCTACGGTGTCGAGGGCGATTTCGAAGGCGGTAGCGTGGACGGCAGCTTCGAAAACGTAACCGGAGCGACATCTGTTGGAACCAGCGAATTGAACTGGCAGGGCTCGATCCGCGCAAGGCTCGGCTACGCATACGACAAGGCACTTCTCTACGTTACTGGCGGCTGGGCGATTGGCGATTTCGACTTCGGTGGCGGCCCGGTCCCGCTTCCTGTCAGCGGGGGCTATTCGGATACGCTCAACGGCTGGACAATCGGTGCCGGCGGCGAGTGGGCCTTCAACGAACATTGGACCGCGCGACTGGCGTATCGGTATACAGACTTCGGAGAAGCCTCAGGCAACTTGGCTCCGGGATTCCCGGCGGTCGATATGCCGGTTGACCTAACCACGCACGCGGTGAGGGTCGGCGTCAGCTACAAATTCTGATCCGTTGGGGACGCAACGAAAACCCCGGCCTAGCGGCCGGGGTTTTCGTTTGGGCTCGATTGGTCATCACCGCTTCAACATCCGCACCGCCCTGGACTAATGTAATTGCAACATCGAGCTGCCGGCGCGCAGCGAGGTTGACGACCTGTATCCCAAAAAGATGGAGGGCTGGTGGCGGGCGACGAAAGGAGGTCGATTGCGATGCGCAGCATGTCGCGTCCAGCGCGAGGCAGAATCGCACCAGGCGCGAAAAGCAAGTTCGGTTCGCTCCCGCCAATCGAAAAGGATTGCAGAGCCGCGATCGTCCGCGCGGAAACGCTAACCGAAACGCCGTAGGTGGTCGACAAGGGCGCGCAGCTTCGGCGCTACGTTGCGGCGGCTCGGATAATAGAGGTAGAAGCCGGCAAAGCGCGGGCAATAATCCTCGAGAACCGGCACCAGATCGCCCCGATCGATCCACGGGCGAAAGCTCTCCTCCATGCCGAAGGTGATGCCGGCACCAGCGATAGCGAGCTTTATCATCAGCGCCATGTCGTTGGTCGTGATCTCCGGCGCGACGGCGACGCTGAACTCCTTGCCGTTCTCGGCGAATTCCCAACGATAGGGCGCGACCTTCGGCGCACGGCGCCAGCCAATGCAGCGATGACCCGCGAGTTCCCTCGGATGCGAAGGCGCCCCGAACCGATCGCGATAGGCCGGCGCGCAGACGGCGAGCTGCCGCTCGTCGCCGGCGACGGACACCGCGATCATGTCCTGCTCGATCACCTCACCGAGCCTGACGCCGGCGTCGTATCCCTCGGCAACGATATCGAATTCCTCATCCGTCACGGTGATGTCGATCTGAACCTCCGGATTGGCCTCGGCGAAGGTCGCCAGGAACGGCCCTGAAAGGAAACGCTCGGCGATCGACGAGACGGTGAGCCGCAATTGCCCGCGCGGACGCCCGCGCAGGTCCCCGGTGGTCTCCATTGCCGCGCGCATGTCGGCAATGGCGGGCGCTATCTCGGCGTAGAGGCGTTCGCCAGCCTCGGTCAGGCTGACGCTACGCGTCGTGCGCTGGACAAGCGCAATACCGAGCCTCTCCTCCAGCCGCTTCATCGTCTGACTCACCGCCGAGCGGGTGACGCCCATGCGGTCCGCAGCCGCGCGAAAGCTCCGCTCCTCGGCCACGAGGGCGAACACCGCAAGCGCGTTGAGATCCGGCTCCATTGGTTAGCTGTGCTTTCCACGATGGGGAGGAATGGTCGTCTTATCGCAACAGTGAAACAGATCCATCTTCGTGACAACCGCTGCATCGCGGTTCGCAAGATCAACAAGATGGAGACGAGACATGTCCCTCAACAAAATTGTGCTCATCACCGGAGCTTCGAGCGGCATTGGCGCCGCCATCGGACGGGAGCTTGCCGCTGCCGGAGCAAAGGTCATGCTCGGTGCGCGCCGCACCGATCGACTGGATACACTCGCTGAAGAGATCAAGGCAAAGGGCGGGGAGGCGATGACACACCGCCTGGACGTGACCGACCGCGCCGATGTCGCCGCCTTCGCCGAGGCGGCGCGCCAGGCCTGGGGACGCGTCGACGTGATCGTCAACAATGCCGGCGTCATGCCGTCGTCGCTGATGGCCTCGATGAAGGTCGATGAGTGGGACCGGATGGTCGACGTCAACATCAAGGGCGTGCTCTACGGCATCGCCGCGGTGCTGCCGGAGATGACGGCCCGAGGCTCCGGCCATATCGTCAACATAGCCTCCATCGGCGCGCTTTCGGTGTCGCCGACAGCCGCGGTCTATTGCGCAACCAAATACGCCGTCCGCGCCATCTCCGATGGCTTGCGGCAGGAGCACGACAGCATCCGCGTCACGTGCATCCATCCCGGCGTGGTCGAGAGCGAACTCGCCGACACGATCACCGATCCGGCGGCGGCGGAAGCGATGAAGACTTATCGCGCCATTGCGCTGCAACCCGACGCGATCGGCCGTGCCGTGCGCTTCGCCATAGAACAACCGGATGATGTCGACGTGAACGAGATCGTCATCCGGCCGGCAGCCGGCAAGTAGGGAGGCAACAATGGGTTTCCGTTTTCAGATCTCGCACAAAGCAATTGCTGCCGCGCTCGTGCTCTGCGGAGCTTCCACCGCAGCTCTCTCGCAAACGACGGAAGAGCGACTGCAGCGCGGCGACGCCGTCGTCAGGAGCCTGAACAATGGCGCTCCGCAGCCGACGCTGGAACGCATGAGGCAGGAGTTTCCGTTTCTGGCCGAAGCAACCCAGGGCTACGCGCTCGGCGACGTCTGGTCCCGTCCAGGGCTCGACAACCGCACACGCCAACTCGCTGCCGTCGCGGCATTCGCATCCATCGGCGAGCCCGCCTTCATGAAGATCCACGCCGGCTACGCGCTGAATATCGGCGTGTCCGAGAGTGAGCTGAAGGAAGTCATCTACATGGTGACGGTTCCGGCCGGCTTTCCTCGCGCGATCGCTGCATCGCAAGCGCTCTCCGAGCTGTTCGCCGAGCGTCGCGCCGCTCCCGGCAAACAACCCTGAGGCGCTTTCCCATGAAACAGATTTCGATGCTTGCCGCTGCCGTGCTTCTTGCCGGCGCGGCCGTCTTACCGGCACAGAAAGGTCTCACCCAGATGAACGTCGAGCAAAACACGACTACCCTACCTTCAGAAAGCCCCCACCCCTATGTCGGGATGTGGGTCACGGCCGATGGCTATATCCGCCACAACTTGCTTCCAAACGGCCGCTATGACGAAGCGCGCGGAAACCGTGGGAGCGCATACCAAGGGCGCTATACGATCCGAGGAGATCATATCGACTACTGGGATGACACCGGCTTTACCGCTGATGGAAGGTTCATTGACGGCGTGCTGCACCACGCCGGCATGATCTTGTATCGGGAGAAGTAGTGGCCGCTGATGCTCAGCAATTCGTTTGCGAGCCGGGGCTGGCGGCATAGTTGAGATACCGGGCGGCATGAAACGCCGCCCGCCGATCTCACCGCTCGTACGAGCGGCGGGTGCGCGACCGGAGCAGTGCCAGCCCAGTCCACACCAGCATCGCCATCGCAGCCGCATAGCTAATCAACGGCCATGCGCTATCCCCATTCGACAGCGTCACCGCCAACGTTCCGGCAGTGCCCACGACTAGGCTTTGAATGCAGAAATAGAATGCGAAGGCCGATCCGGCGATGTCGTTGAATCCCGCAAGCGCGCCATTGGCCGTGACCGATGCGGTAAGGACGATGCCAACCGCCATGACCCACATCGGCACGATGAAGCTGCCGAAGGACGGTGAGCCGAGTATCTGGCCGAGGCCGAGAACAACCGCGCCGCACAGGAGCAAGGCCATGCCGCGCGCTACGCTTCCAGCAATACCCCACCGGGCGACAAATGCCTTTGCGAAGCGGGTTACCACGATCATGACGACCGCAACGGTCGCGAAGGCGATGCTGAACCGGAGCTCCGAATAACCGGCCCGATCGATGAGGACACGCGGCGCCGTTGAGAAAAAGACGAAGAAGGTGCCCATGGCAGCGCTGAACGCCAATGTGTAAGTCCAGAACTGTAGGCTGGCGCAGACCGGCAGCACCGACCGGCGGGCGACAGCCTGGTCTTCGGGCAGGGTCTCATGCCATCTGAGTGCGGCATTCAGTATGGCTGGCACCGATAGCGCCGCCAGAACGATGGAGATGGCCCGCCACCCGAAATTGCCCGCAATCAGCGCTCCCGCGACAGGGCCGAGCGCCGGCACGAAGGCCAGCATCGAACTGAACAGGCCATAGATGACGACGCCTTCCGGGCGATCGGCATAGACGTCCCGAACCGTGGCGAAAGTTGCGACCAGCGCCGCCGAGGCGCCAACGGCCTGCAGCAGACGAAAAATGACGAAGGGGGCGGCAGTCGACGATGAAGCCGCCCCCAGCGAAGCGGCAGCAAAAAGCACGGCTCCGGCGAGCAGCACCGGGCGCCGCCCGATGCGATCCGAGATCGGCCCGAACACGACCTGCCCCACGCCAAGCATCACCATGTAGAGGCTCAGCGTAAGCTGGATCACGGGTGGCTCGTGCGCAGGATTGCGGGCATCGCCGGAACGACGGGGAGATAGATGTCCATCGCCAGGGAGGCGAGAACGTCAAAAGGCGCCATCAGCAGCAAGGCCGCCGACAGCGGATAGCCCCATAAGGGGCGTGTGGTGGTCATGATGATTATCCGCTCGAATAAGAGAAATCCGGCGGCGTCTGCTCGTCAGCGATCGGCTGGGGATGGGTTGGACAGAGCGCCGCAACAACAAAGCGAGTTGTTGCGGCTTACCTATCCGACGACTTTGCGGCTCCCATGCCGATGCTCCACACGATAAATGATTGACGAACGAGCCCCTTACCCGACCGCCCTCGGCTTGACAACGCCGTTGCATGGCTCTCGACAGAAGGCTTGCCCTGGAAATCCTGATAAAAAGGTTTCGCATGGTGCCGCTGCACCGTATGTCTTTGGTACGATGTCAAAAATAGGGGCCCACCTTGGCGACTGAACCACGTTCTCCACGGCTTGCAGTGCTGATCGATGCAGACAACGCTTCTGCCAAGATTGCCGACGGATTGTTCGAGGAAATCGCAAAGATCGGCGAAGCAAGCGTTCGTCGCATCTACGGCGACTTCTCCAACACCCGTTCGAAGGCATGGGCCGATGTGCTCTCAAAGCACGCGATCGTCCCGCAGCAGCAATTCGCCTACACCACCGGCAAGAACGCATCCGACATCACACTCGTCATCGACGCGATGGACCTCCTTCACAGTGGACGGTTCGAGGGCTTCTGCCTGGTGTCCTCCGACAGCGATTTCACCCGCCTCGCCGCTCGCATCAGGGAACAAGGGATCGACGTGTACGGATTTGGCGAGCAGAAGACACCCGAGAGTTTTCGGCAGGCATGCCGCCGGTTCGTGTACACCGAGAACCTGCTTCCGACCGCGCCGGCCAACGCTCAGGATACGGCGCCGACGAAATCGCTGCAGCCGCCCAGCGCCGCGACGCCGATCATCACCAAGGTCATTTCACAGATGGAAACCGAGGACGGCTGGGTGCCGCTCGGCATTGTAGGAAATCAACTCGCCAATCTGGCATCGGACTTCGATCCTAGAACCTTTGGCTTTCGCAAGCTGAGCGACCTCGTGCGGAAGACCAATGCCTTTGAGATCGATCATCCCGAGGGTGGAGCGGTGCGTATAAGGATCAAGCCGGCGGCTAGAAAGCAGGAGAGATCGAAATCGGCAGCGTCGCGCTGACCCTGCAGAGGAACCTTGGCCGATCCGGCCGGCCTCTGGTCGGACCACTATTTCGCTGGCGGAAACTGCCATTCGGCGTATCATCCTCATGAGAGGGAGTTCTTGGCGGGAGAAGCCAATGAACGTAGCGTCCAGACCGCCTGTCGTTGATTTGACAGTTCAGGAACTTGTTTCATCTGCGCTTTCAAGATTCCGCGCCGGCGACACCATATCGACCAGAGCCGCAATAGATGCCATCCGCCGGGCAGCTCCGGCTTGTGGGGACAGCGACGATCATCTGGTCGAGCTTATCGTCATGACCGCAATTGGTAGGACCATGGGGGTCGTGTTCGACCACCGGTCGCGCTAATGCATGTCGCCCTGCCCGCTACGAGCTTGCTCACCATCTGAACGACACCGGCGACATGAGCGACTCAGCAATCATGAATTTGCGATCCAATGGATGACGCCATTCGTCATCGGAACGAATACCCGGCTGCGTCGTTTATTTCGCTGGAGTCAAGGAGTGGCGTCAATGCGTGATGAACAATTCGACGTTCCCGTGATGATCGAGAGTGGACGGATCGGACGCTCCCTTTATGTGACGAGGACGGTCCAGGCGGCCTCGCTTCTGGTCGATAAATGGCCAGACGAAAAGCGTGGGTCGAAATACCGCGCGGCCTTGAAAGCCATGATGGATGCGATGGAGCAGCGGCGGGCGGTTGGCAGCGCGCGGCGGGCATTCACAGCCGCCGCCAAGGAAGCCAATGTGTTTGTGCGCGAAGGCCGGCACTAAGGAACCTCGCGAAAACTTCCTCGTTATGTCCTCGTGAAACGAGGAGAACTGCCATGGCCGACGACAAGACCAGGACCGACAGCCGCGATCGTTCACGAGTGGCCGGCGACGAAGACTATGAGGTGAGGCATTTCGCTGAGGAGGCTGGCATCACTCCGGACCAGGCTCGCACGCTCATCAAGCGCCACGGCACCGACCGCAAGGTGCTGAATGAGATCGCCGAGAGCATAAAGGCGTTGTAATGCCTGACGAGAAAGCCGCAATGGCGGATCGGAAGAAACGCGTACGGGACGACAAGGAAGCCCTGCGCCTGGCCGAGACCACCGACGTTTCGCCCAATCAAGCGAAGGATCTGATGCGCAAGCACGGCAAGGGCAGCGCCAAGGTCGAGAAGGAAGCAAAGAACTTCAAGGCCGAAGGCTGAGCCGCCGATCTGGCGATTGCGGTGAGGCCGATTGTGACGCCTGCCGCCAAGTGACGACAGGTGATCGATGCGTCAGACAGCCCTGTCAGCTGCTCAACTGCTCATAGAATGCACGTTCGTTGGTTTGGCGTCGCAACCGATCCGCGAACGCGCGGTCGCGCAAGCATCGCGCCGTGCTGGCGAGAAGGTTGAGCTGATCGCCGCTTGGTACCTCTGGAAACAGGAGCAGAACGACGAGATCGACTGGCTGCTCATCGATTGCGTCGAAGTCCAGAGGCCGATCGAGCCTGGCAAAGATACCGAAAGGCTTTTGGACTTCGGAGAGACGTGCATGCGGGATTGCGACTCCGTCACCTAAACCTGTCGAGCCCAGCGCTTCGCGTGCCATCAAGGCGTTCAGGAGTATCTGGCTATCGAGACCAAGCGTCTTTGCGGCGCGGTTTGCCAGCACGTGAAGACATTCGCTTTTGCTCGATACGGAGAGATCGAGAACGATATTCTCGAACGGAATGAAGTCGCCGATCTTCTTGCCAGATTCCATTGATGATGCCCTCTTTTGCCCCACTTTCCACCTTGAGCAGATCGGGCCACCTTGAGCAGGTCGGGGTGTTGAAACTCGTTCGGCTCGATCTTCCGGCGCACTGCCGCCTTCAGTTCGGCGCACGCAGCCGATAGCCGATCCCGGTCTCCGTGAGGATATATTGGGGGCGTTCAGGATTCTTTTCGATCTTCTGCCTGATCTGCCGGACATAGACGCGCAGGTATTGGGTGTCGGTCAGACCGTCCCAGATTTCGCTCAACAAGAACCTGTGCGTCAGCACCTTGCCGGCATGCTGAACCATCAGGCGCAGCAGATCATACTCCTTGGGTGAGAGCTTTATTTCTTGTTCGCCCATCTTCACGATGCGACGCACCAGGTCGACGGAAAGATCGCCGACATGGAAAATCGGTCGCTCGCCCTGCACCTGGAGCTGGTGCCGAAGTGCGGCTCGCATTCGTGCGAGAAGCTCATCCATGCCAAAGGGTTTCGTGACGTAATCGTCGGCGCCGAAATCGAGCGCCTGGACCTTGCCAGCCTCGTCGCCCCGGCTTGACAGAACCACGATTGGGACGCCTTCGTTGCGCTCGCGGATCATCCTCAGCAATTCGAGGCCGTCGATGTCGGGAAGACCGAGATCGAGAATGACCAGGTCGGGATTCTGGGCCAGCAACTCCAGACCGGCCTTTCCGTTCGGCGCTTCGAGAACGTCATAGCCGTGAGTCCCCAAACCCATACGCAGCAGCTTGCGGATGGGCGGCTCGTCGTCGACGACCAAAACCCGGGGCGTGGAAGCAGTCATGCGGCAGTGTCCAATTGCTTGGAGTTCGCGGGAACGGGCATCCTGATCGTGAACACCGCTCCAGGGCGGTCCGAGCGGTTCGCCGCGGTGATTGTCCCGTTCATCGCTTCGATGAACCCCTGCGAAATCGCGAGCCCCAGGCCGGTGCCGGCCCGAACTTGATCGCCCTTTCGCGCCCGGTAGAACTTGTCGAAAATGTGCTCCAAGTCGCCAATCGGAATACCATCGCCCTCATCGAACACCTCCAGGCAGACCGAATTTTCATCACGCCAGCCCTCTATGCGGATGGTTGTTCCGGCCGGGGAGTACTTGGCCGCATTGTCCAGGAGATTGAACAGTGCCTGTTCGAACAGAACAGCATCGAGCATCAGCATCGGCAGGTCGGGGGCGAACTCCAGCTCGACCTCATGCTGAGCAAGAATTCGGGCAGCGCGATCAAGCGCGCTTCCCACGATTTCTCCGACGTCGTGTAGAGATGTGTTCGCAATGATCGCGCCCGATTCGAGCTTGGTCATGTCGAGCAGGTTGGCGATGAACCGGTTGAGCCGCTCGGCCTCGTCGATGATCGTCGCAAGCAGATCGGCTCTTTGCGCATCCGCAAGGTCGGGCCACATGTTCCGCATCGCTTCCGCCGATCCGAGCACCGCCGAGAGAGGAGTCTTTAGGTCATGCGAGATCGATGTCAGGAGAGCCGACCGTAGCTGCTCGGTTTCAACGGTATGTTTGACCCGTTCCATGTCCTCGACCAGATGGACCCGCTCGATCGCCAGCGCCGCCTGATCGGCCAAGGCGTCGAGCAGGCGACGCCCGTCTGGTGTGAGAAGCGGCCCCGGCTTGTCGCTGTCGATGCCGACAACACCCACTGCCCCGCGTCCGGTTCGCATGGGCAGGAACAAGCGCTTGGCGCCGGGCAGGTTCTCGGAGCCGCGCCCGGCGGGGCGATTGCTTTGCCAGGTCCACTTGGCCGCCGCCAAATCGGCTTCGTCCAGAGTGTCTTCGGGTGGATAGCCAGCTTTGACGGCAATCGAACCATTTTCCGGCAGGAGCAGAACCACCCGTACTTTCAGCATCAATGCTGCCTGGTAAGCAGTTGCCCAGAGAACATCGTCAAGAATACCGACGCTGGCGAGTTTTCGAGTGAAGGAATAAAGCAGCTCCGTGGTGCGGGCGCGGGCCATCGCAACGAGGGAGTGTGCGCGCGCGCGCGCCGCAACATTCGAAACGACGATGGCGACGACCGTGAAGAACAGGACAGCTATGACGTTCGTTGGATCGGAAATGAAGAACGTGTAGTAAGGGTTGGTAAAAAAGAAATTGTAGCAAAGGGCCGATACGACGCTGGCAAAAAGCGAAGGCCACAAGCCGAAGCGCACGGCGATGCCGACGACAGCGGTGAGGAAGACGAGGTCGGTATTCGTGGTGCCGATCAACGGCCATAACGCTATGCTCATTGCGACCGCCACAGCGACCCCGAGCGCCGCGTAGGCGTAGGGTAAAAAGTCGAAGGGCTGCGGCCGTTCGGCCGTCGTCACCGTCTTCCTGGGGATGAGATCGCTCTTCAGCTCCTCGCCGGCAATGACGTGAACGCTGATGTTGCCGGCTCCACGCACAAGGTCATGCACGACGGAGCCGTGCAGAATCTCGAACCATCGCGAACGGGTCGACTTGCCGATGACGATATGCGTGATGTTGTTCGCCTGTGCATAGGCGATCAGGTCATCGGCGACACGGCGCGCGCCCCCCGGGATGGTGATGGCCTCGCCCTCGAGGCTCTGCGCCATGCGAAGCGTATCTGCCACGCGGTCACGCTGCTCTTCATTCAGCTGCAGGCTGCGCCGCGTTTCGATGGAGAGTGCCGTCCAGGGAGCGTGCAGACGGTCCGCGAGGCGTTTGGTGTAGCGCACCAGCCCCACGGCGCGTGGATCCTCGCTGATGCAGACCAGAATGCGTTCACCGGCCGGCCATGGTCCCGCGATGGCGCGTGCCTGCATCTGCGTCAGCAATTGCTCGTCGACGCGGTCAGCCGTGCGGCGCAGGGCAAGCTCACGCAACGCCGTCAGATTGGCTGGCGAGAAGAAGTGCTCCAGCGCCCGCTCTGCCTGCTTGGGAATATAGACCTTCCCTTCCTTGAGGCGCCCGATGAGGTCTTCTGGGGTGAGATCGATCAGCTCGACGGAATCCGCTCGGTCGAAGATCGAATCCGGAACCGTCTCTCGAACGCGGATTCGTGTGATCTGCGCGACGACGTCGTTCAGGCTTTCAATGTGCTGGATGTTGACTGTGGTATAGACGTCGATGCCGCTATTCAGAATTTCCTGCACATCGAGGTAGCGCTTGGGGTGACGGCTGCCAGGTGCATTGGTGTGGGCGAGCTCGTCGACGAGAACGATCTGTGGACGGCGCGCCAGGATGGCGTCGAGGTCCATTTCATCGAGCCATCGGCCCCTGTACTCGATGCTTCGGCGAGGAATGACTTCGAGCCCTTCCAGCAGAGCCTCGGTCTCTTTCCTGCGATGGGTTTCCACAACCCCCACGACGACATCATGGCCGTCCTTCTTCCGGGCACGGGCGGTCTGCAGCATTTCGTAGGTCTTGCCGACGCCAGGTGCGGCTCCGACAAAAATGCGAAGCTTGCCGACTCGGCCCTCCTCCATCCGGGCCGCCTCGAGCAGGGCCTCGGGTGAGGGTCGCTTGTCATGGTCTCGTCGTTCTTCCGGCATCACGCCTCGATACTATCCGGATGTTGGCGAGAAAGCACCGCGTTTCGGCTCGCCCATCGAGCCGAATGCGACGCCCGACCGCTCATTGCGCCGTCCCGACCTGGTCGAGTGCGAGATTGAGTTCCAGCACATTCACCAGCCGGCCCGGCGTAAGGAATCCTCCCGGCGCGAAAGCATTGTCCTTGACCAAGGTCTCGACTTGCGACTGCGAAAGACTGCGCGCCGTCGCGATCCGCGGCGCCTGATAGAGAGCGGCCTCTTCACTGATATGGGGGTCGAGGCCGCCGCCCGACGCTGCGGCCAATTCGGGCGGCAACGGGTTCTCGGCGGTAGCTCCGTATTGCGCGACGATCTCGCGGGCCCGATCCGTAAGATCTGTGCTTGTGGGCGACTTGTTGCTGCCTCCTGCGCCGGCGCCATTATAGTCCACCGCCGAAGGCCGTGGCCAAAAATACTTCGGTTGGGTGAATTTCTGCGCGATCAGCCGGCTGCCAACCACTGTTCCGTCCGGGCGAGTTATCAGCGAACCTGCCGCGGCCTCGGGGTTGATGACCTGTCCGACACCCCAGATCACAGTCGCGTAGCCGACAACGCAGATGAGGATGCTGGCCACGACCAGGCGGATGCTAGCGATGAAAAGTTCCATGTGCCTGTTCTCCAGCCTTCTAGTTCATGTAGATGAGATGCTCTGCAACCGGTCCCAGCGTGGCAGCCGGGAAGAAGGTCAGAGCGCCGACGACGAGGATCGTCGCCACAAGCATGCCTGCGAAGGTTCCATCCTCCACACCGAGCGTTCCCGCCGATTCCGCGGTCCGCCGCTTCGTCATCAGGGATCCGACGATCGCCAGCGGCAGGATGATGGGGATGAACCTGGCGAGCAGCATGACGATGCCGGTCGCCACGTTCCAGGGCACCGTGTTGTCGCCCAATCCTTCGAAGCCAGATCCGTTGTTCGCACTCGCCGAGCTGAACTCGTACAGCATCTCGCTGAACCCGTGCGGACCGATATTGTTCAGCGTGTCCTGGCCCCACGGCGTGGCCGCGAAGATGGCGGTGCCGCCAAGAATGAAGAGCCCGTGGGTCAGAAGCGCGAGAAGGGCGAGTTTGACTTCGCGGGCCTCTACGCGCCAGCCGAGGTATTCCGGCGTTCGTCCCACCATCATGCCGGCGATGAACACGCCGACGAGGATGTAGAGGAACATGTTGATCATGCCGACGCCGACGCCGCCGAAATCCTCGTTCAGCCACATGCCGATCATCGGCATGAGACCTGCAAGCGGGTTCAGGCTGTCATGCATGGCGCCAACCGAGCCGTTGCTGGTCGAAGTGGTCAGCACGGCCCAGGTCGGCCCGGACGTCGTGCCAAAGCGCAGCTCCTTGCCTTCCAGGTTGCCGACAGTCTGTTCGATCGGAAGCTGGGCAAAGGCCTGCGTGGGAGCCGTTTCGAAATAGACGGCAAAGGCGGTTCTGGTCAGCACCAGCGCCAACATCACGCCGAACACAACTGTTGCGTGACGCATGCGTCCGATAATCCGGCCGAACATCCACACGCACGCCATCGGAATGATGATGATGGAAATCAACTCGATTGCATTGGTCCAGAAATTCGGGTTCTCGAACGGGTGCGTGCTGTTTGGTCCGAAGAAGCCGCCGCCATTGGTGCCGAGCTGCTTGATCGCCACGAACGCAGCGACCGGCCCGCGTGCAATTGTCTGCTGGACACCTTCCAAGGTCGTCGCGACCGCCGAGCCTTGGAACGTCATCGGCATGCCACCAATCACCATAGCCGACGCGACAACGAGCGCTACGGGCAGCAGCACGAGAAACGAGGCACGCTGCACGTCGACGAAGAAGTTGCCCATGCCCTTGCCCGCAAGACCACGCGCGAGCGCTGTCAAGGCGGCAATGCCGGTCGCCGCCGACACGAACTGCAGCCACATCAGGGCGCCGAGCTGCGACATGTAGCTCCAGGTCGATTCGCCCGAATAATGCTGGAGATTGGTGTTGGAGGTGAAGGAAGTCGCGGTGTTGAAGATCAGGCTCCCTTCGGCAGCTCCCATGCCGTCCGGGTTGAGCGGCAGGTATTGCTGCAGGGCCATAATGCCGAAGCTCACCACGAACATCATCAGGTTGAAAATGAGCATGGCGATCAGGTACCGCTGCCAGTCCTGCTGCGCGCGCGTGATCGAGCCGCCGAAGGCTTGGAAGATCACGTTGAACCGGCCGGCTGCGCCGACGTCGGGTGCGTCCGGGTCCATCGCCCACTTCATATAGCGGCCGAGCGGCCAGGACAGAAGGGCAGTGCCGCCAACGATGAAAACGACGAATAGAATGGAATATGCAAACATGGGTCAGCTCCAGCGTCCCTGGCTTCAGGCTCGATCGACCGACAAGGTCATCCAATAAAGAAGGGCGAAGATTGCGATTCCGAGCAGCAGATAGATCAGCACCATTGGAATATCCTTCCGATCACGCGAGATGTAATGCGGTTACGAGCATGTCGATGAGCTTGATCCCGATGAACGGTATGATCAGCCCGCCCAATCCGTAGATCAGCAGGTTTCGGCGCAGCACGGCTGGCGCGCCGATGGCTCGGTATGTAACGCCCCTCAGCGCCAGCGGGACGAGCGCGATGATAATCACCGCATTGAAAATGATGGCCGAAAGGATTGCGCTCTGCGGCGTCGCCAGGCCCATGATGTTCAGCGCTCCCAGCTGTGGATACAGAGCTACGAACATCGCCGGGATGATCGCGAAATACTTCGCCACGTCGTTGGAGATCGAGAAGGTCGTCAGCGCCCCGCGGGTCATGAGAAGCTGCTTGCCGATCTCGACGATCTCGATCAGCTTCGTCGGGTTGGAGTCGAGGTCGACCATGTTGCCAGCTTCGCGTGCAGCCTGAGTGCCCGTGTTCATGGCGACACCGACATCCGACTGCGCGAGCGCCGGGGCATCGTTGGTGCCGTCGCCGCACATCGCGACGAGCTTGCCCTTGGCCTGTTCATCCCGGATGAGCTTGAGCTTGTCCTCGGGTGTGGCCTGGGCGAGAAAATCGTCGACACCGGCCTCCGCCGCGATCGCCGCGGCCGTCATCGCATTGTCGCCGGTGATCATGATGGTGCGGATGCCCATAAGCCGCAGTTGCTGGAAGCGCTCGCGAATGCCGCCCTTGACGATGTCCTTCAGGTGCACGATGCCGAGCAATTTGCCGTCCCGGGCGACAGCAAGCGGTGTGCCACCCGATTTGGCGACCTCATCGGCGATGGCGTTGAGCTCGCGTACCGCGTCAGGGCTCGGCGCCGAGCGTGCGGAACGGGATGTGCTTGCGGCCGCAGCCGTGCCCGGTGAAACATTGAGGAAGCGCAGGACAGCATCCACCGCGCCCTTGCGCACCCACGAGTCGCCGATCTCGACACCACTCATGCGGCTCTGGGCCGTGAATGGAATGAAGTTGGCACGGCTCTCGCCGACGTCACGCCCGCGAATCCCGTATTTCTCCTTGGCCAGCACGACGATCGACCGGCCTTCCGGAGTCTCGTCGGCAAGCGAGGCAAGCTGCGCCGCATCCGCGAGCTCTTGTTCGGACACGCCGCGGATCGGCCGGAATTCAGTCGCCTGCCGATTGCCCAGCGTGATCGTTCCGGTCTTGTCGAGCAGCAGCGTATCGACGTCGCCCGCAGCTTCCACGGCACGACCGGACATGGCCAGCACATTGAAGCGCACGAGGCGATCCATGCCAGCGATGCCGATGGCCGACAGCAGCGCGCCGATGGTCGTCGGGATCAAGGCAACAAACAGCGCGACGAGAACCGGGATCGCGATGCTGCCGCCCGCATAGCTCGCGAAGCTGGGGATCGTCGCCACTGCCAGAACAAAGATGATGGTCAAGCCTGCGAGCAGGACATTGAGGGCGATCTCGTTCGGCGTCTTCTGGCGTTCGGCACCTTCGACCAGCTTGATCATGCGATCGAGGAAGGTAGAGCCAGGCGCGGCTGTGATTCGCACCCGAATCCAGTCGGATAGCACCTGCGTGCCGCCGGTCACCGCCGAGCGGTCACCGCCTGATTCCCGAATGACCGGCGCCGACTCGCCGGTGATCGCCGCTTCGTTGACGGAGGCAACACCCTCGATAACCTCGCCATCCGACGGGATCGTATCGCCCGGTTCGACCAGGACGACATCGCCGACCTTCAAGCTGGTGCCCGGGACGGTCTTGTAGTTGGAACCCTCGGATTCCGTCAGCAGCTTGGCCTGCGTTTCCGTCCGTGTCCTTCTCAGCGTATCGGCCTGCGCCTTGCCGCGCCCCTCCGCCACCGCTTCGGCGAAGTTCGCGAACAGTACCGTGAACCAGAGCCAGAGGATGATCTGGAATGTGAAACCGAGACCCTCTGCACCCACCGCGAGATCGCGCAGAAAGAGGACCGTGGTCAGCGCCGCGACAACCTCGACCACGAACATGACGGGATTCTTCGCAAGGACCCGCGGGTCGAGCTTGGTGAAGGCAGAGCCGATCGCCGGTCCAATGATCTTTGGATCGGCCAATGCCGAAACCGGCATCCGCTTGCGCAGGTTCGAAGTGTCCATCAACGTAACTCCGTCGGTCAAAAATGGTGTCTTAGCTTGCGTGCCAGAGGATCGGCGATCCGCCCCTCAAATGGCTCAGTCGGTCGACCATGAATGGACCGTCGTCGCCGGTCCGGATCAAATCGGCAAAGATTATGACCCGCTGCTTAGAATCGATCGGGCCGCAGCAGGGCATAGGTGAGATAGATCAGCAGGGCCACCGTCACGACACCTGCAAGCGCGTAGTCGAAAATCATCACAGCCTCCTCAGGCATGCTCCATGCGACCTACGTCAGGAGGTAGTGAGACGCCTCCTTGGTGGGTACGCTTTTGGAGCGCATCCAGGGGCATGCGAAGGTCACCGCCCCATGTTGCGGTTAGTTGCCAGTCAACGCATATGTTTTCGAGAGGGAAGCAAAGTCGAGATTATAGGAATCTCATATAGATGCCGTGCAACATCCCGCAGGGCAGATCACGCGTCAGGGTTCGCGAAACGGTTCCAGACTCCGCAATCGACCAGGTCGACGACATCCTTCGCACAATGCTTCGGTCGGATGCCCGCGCATGAGGGTCGATGGGCTTTAGCCCCACCAATTCCGCCCCAGCGAGGCTTTAACCATGGCATCACCGGGCAACTGCCCTATATGTTTGGGGGTTCTTTTTGCAGGAATGAATGGAATGTCGCGACTTCGCCTATCGACGATCTTCGTGTCGGCAATGCTGGCAACGGCGACTTTGCCGGGCGCAAGTCCGGCCGCCTCGGCGCAGGTTCTCAATCCTGCCAATCGCAATACCCTGGCCCAGCAAAACGAATTGCTGCTGCTGGAGAACAGGCTGCGGCGGCAGCAATTTCAGCAGCAGCAGCAGCAGTTCCGTGCCCAGGATCGCGAGATCGCGCCGCAGCAACGGCCCGATGTGCCGCAGATGGAGCCTACTTGCCAGCTGCAGCGGTCGGGCAACGGCTTCGTCAGCACTTGCCGTTGATGAGCCGGCGCTTTTCATTTATTTAGCCGACTTATGTACTTGAACGCCGCTGTGCTTGAAGTAGCATCAAAGGCGGTTTTGATTTCGCAGCGTGCCTTGTGCTTGGGCACTGCCCTGATTGGATCATCGGGAATGGCAGCCACCAAGAAGAAGGTCGTACGCAAGGCGAGGAAGGGTGAGCGGGTCCGTCAAGTCGCTGCGATTCCCTTTCGGCTAAGCGAGCGTGGCGAAGTCGAGGTGATGCTGGTCACCTCGGTATCGACAAGGCGCTTTATCGTGCCCAAGGGTTGGCCGATGAAAGGCAAGAGCGGGCGCAAGGCAGCCACCATCGAAGCGCAGGAGGAAGCCGGCGTCCTCGGCAAAACGCTGAAGGAGCCGGCCGGCACCTATTCCTACTGGAAGCGGCTGACCAACCGCTTCGTCCGCGTCGATGTCACCGTCTATCTGCTGGCGGTGACCGAGGAGCTGGCCAATTGGCAGGAGGCCAAAAGGCGGCAGCGGGCATGGCTGGCGCCGGAAGACGCGGCGATGCTTATCGACGAGCCCGATTTGTCGACGCTGCTGAAGAACTTGAAGGTTCCCCAGGCGCCCGCTTAACCACGTCGAACCAAAGCCTCATTTGGAGCCGTCATCCCCCTCGGGAAAAGGCCGCACCGGCGTGCCGGTATAGGCCCAAAGCCACTCGCGCGGCAGTGGCCCCTTGTTGCGGTCGGTCGCCTGCGACTGTTCCCACGCATGCGCCAATATGCCGACCGAGCGCGAGAGCACGAAAAGACCGCGCGTCAGCGGCGGCGGAAAGCCGAGTTCGCCATAGATGACGGCGGTGGCGCCGTCGATGTTGAGCGGGATTTTCTTGCCCTTGCGCCGCGCGACCTCGGCCTCGATAGCCTCGGCGATGTCGGCGAAACGTCCGCTGACGACGCCGCGCGCGGCAAAATCGCGGGTCAGCTCGATGAGGCGCGGCGCTCGTGGGTCGACTGGATGGAAGCGATGGCCGAGCCCCGGCACATAGGGTCCTTCCTCGGCGAAGAAACGATCGAGCCGCACCGTGACGGCATCGGCAAGCGTCGACCCTGTATCCAAAGCCGCGGCGATGTCGCCGTAGAAGGCAAGCGCCTGCTCGCCGGCGCCACCATGCACGTCGCCAAGCACATTGATGGCCGAGGCCATGGCACTGTTGATGCCGACGCCGCAGGTGGCCGCCATGCGAGCAATTGCGATCGACGGCGCCTGCGGCCCATGGTCGACGGCTGCACCCAGGGCGATGCCGAGCAGCGCCGCCTGTTCCTCACCAGGCAGTTCGCCGCGCAGCATCAGCCAGATCATCGCCGGAAAGCTGACGCGGCCGATCAGATCCTGGATCTCGTAGCCGCGCAGCCGGATCACGCCAGGGCGCATTTCGATGATGCCCGTCTGCCACCATTCCTCCCCGCGCTCGCGCCCGGTCTTTTTCCCAGCGTTGCTCATGTTCCCAGCGCCGCTCATGCCTTCACTCTCGTTTTTGCCCGGGGCGGCAAGCCGGCAAACACCTCGTCCATATGCTCGCCCAGCGTCGGTGGCGGCTTGGTCGGCAAGGGTGCCGCGCCATCGACCATGAACCCGCCGCGCACGACGGTCAGGGGCCGGTCCATCTTCGACACGCCGTCGAAACGTGTGGTCATGTCGCGCCCGATCACTTGCTGCTCGGCCAGCACCTGCGGAATCGTCAGCACCCTGCCCGCCGGCACGCCTGCGCGATTGAGCGTCTCCTCCCAGGCCGCGGCCGAGCGGCTCGCCAAGGCGTCCTCGATCAATTCCTTCAAGGCGATGCGGTTGCGCTTGCGCGTCTCGCGCTCGGCAAAGCGCGGATCCGATGCCAGATCCGGCAGCCCGACCAGCCGGCAGAGCGTGACGAACTGCTCCTGCTTGTTTGCGGCGATGTTGAGCAGGCCGTCGCCGGTGCGAAACGTGCCGGAAGGTGCCGCCGTCATATTCTCGTTGCCCATCGGCCGCGGTTCGACATCAGCCGTCAGATAGTTGGAGACCGGCCAGCCCAGCGCGGAGAGCGTGCATTCGAGCATCGACACGTCGAGGAAGGCGCCCTCGCCTGTCGTCTTCTGCCTCACAAGTGCAGCAGTGATGGCGAACGCTCCGACCAACCCGCCCAACGTATCGGCGACGGGATAGCCGACGCGCAGCGGCGCGGTCTCCGGCGTGCCGGTGATGCTCATGATGCCGGAGAGTCCCTGGATGATCTGGTCATAGGCAGGATTGTCGCGCATCGGCCCCGTCTGGCCGAAGCCCGAAATCGCGCAATAGACAAGGCTGGGGCGGACCTCTTTCAGCCTTGCATAGCCGAGCCCCAGCCGGTCCATCACGCCGGGGCGGAAATTCTCGACCAGCGCGTCGGCGGAGGCGACCAGATCGAGGAAGCGTTCGCGATCGGCCTCTTTCTTGAGATCGAGCACCACCGATCGTTTGCCGGCGTTCTGCGCCAGGAACGAAGCGCCCATGCCGGTGCTGTTGAGTTCCGGCGAGCCGCCGAGCTGGCGCGCAAGATCGCCGCCCTGCGGCGCCTCGACCTTGATCACATCGGCCCCGAGCAGCGCCAGCTGATAGGCGCAATAAGGGCCAGCCAGAACGTTGGTCAGGTCGAGGACGCGGATGCCGGACAACAGATCGGTCATGATGTCACAAAGAGCTCAGGCATCGCCCGGAACATGCTCCGGTCCGCGCCTGCGCCTGCGTTCGACGTATGCCCAAATATGCGGTCCGACCAGCCCGATGAACGCCAGCGTCAGCAGCGTCAGCGACAGCGGATGCTTGTAGAACACCGACCAGTCGCCGTTCGAGATGGTCATCGCCCGGCGGAACTGCGCTTCGGCGAGCGGCCAAAGGATCATGCCGATGATGACCGGCGCCGTCGGAAAATCGAAGCGCCGCATCAGGAAGCCGGCCCCGCCAAGCAGGTAAAGGATGACGAGGTCGGTCGGCGACTGCGAAATGCCGTAGGTGCCGACCGTGGCGAACACCAGGATGCCAGCATAGAGCTGCGGCGCCGGGATTTTCAGCAGCCGCACCCACAACCCGATCAGCGGCAGGTTGAGGATGACGAGGATGATATTGGCGATGAACAGGCTGGCGATCAGCCCCCAGACCAGATTGGCCTGCGTCATGAACAGCATCGGCCCGGGGTTGATGCCATAGCTCTGGAAAGCTGACAGCATGATCGCGGCCGTCGCCGAGGTCGGCAGGCCGAGCGTCAGCATCGGCACCAGAACACCGGCGGCCGATGCGTTGTTGGCGGCTTCCGGGCCGGCAACGCCTTCGATGGCGCCGACCGTGCCGAACTCCTCCTTGTGGTTGGAGAGCTTCTTCTCGATCGCATAGGATAGAAAGGTCGGGATCTCGGCGCCGCCGGCCGGCAGGGCACCGATCGGGAAGCCGAGCAGGGCGCCGCGCAGCCAAGCCTTCCACGAGCGTGCCCATTCGGCCGCTGTCATGTAGAGCGATCCCCTCAGCGGCACGATCTCGTCCTTGCCGGCATAGCGGCGCGAGGCCATGTAGAGCGTCTCGCCGACCGCAAAGAGGCCGACGGCGACGACGATCACGTCGACGCCGTCGAGCAATTGGCTCATGCCGAAGGTGAAGCGCGGCTGGCCGGTCTGCAGGTCGACGCCGATCATGCCGATGACGAAGCCAACGAACAGGCTGGTCAGTCCGCGCACCGACGATGAGCCGAGCACCGCCGAAACCGTGATGAAGGCCAGCACCATCAGCGAAAAATATTCGGCCGGACCGAAAGACAGCGCAAATTTGACCACGACCGGCGCCAGGAACGCGACCCCCAGCGTGCCGAGCGTGCCGGCGACGAAGGAGCCGATCGCCGAGGTGGCAAGTGCAGCGCCGCCGCGGCCGGAACGAGCCATCCTGTTGCCTTCTAGCGCAGTGACGATGGTCGCGCTTTCACCCGGCGTGTTGAGCAGGATCGATGTCGTCGAGCCGCCATACATGGCGCCGTAATAGATGCCGGCAAACAGGATGAAGGACGCTTCCGGCGCCACCTGATAGGTGATCGGCAAAAGCAGGGCGATCGTCAGCGCCGGTCCGAGACCGGGCAGCACGCCGATCGCCGTCCCCAGCGTCGTGCCGATCAGGCACCACATGAGATTGACCGGCGTGAAAGCGACCGAAAATCCGTGCGCGAGATGGCCAAGCGTTTCCATGGCATCAGGCCCTCAACATACGGATGATCGAATCGAGGACCGTGTTCAGCTGGTTCTCGATGAAGCCGGCGCCGATATTGACGCCGAGCGCCCTGGCGAAGCCGAAATAGGCGGCAAGCGCCAGGATCAGGCCGAGCAGCACGTCACGTAGCGGATGTCTGCTGCCGAACCCGTGACAGATGAGAACGAACATGATCACCGAAGCCGCGGTGAAGCCTAGCGGTTGGATCAGCACAAGGTTCGCGACCAGTCCAACGGCGACGATGCCCATTGCCTTCCAGTCGGTCGGCGTTTCCTTTTCTTCCTCCGGTTGCCAGCCACCCCGCAAGGCGGCGACGATCAGCAGGAGGGAGAGGATCGTCATGCCGAACATGGTGATGTAGGGGAAGACCGTCGGCCCGACCTTGGAGTAGAGCGGCGACACCGGAATCGCCAGCGTCTGCCAGGCTACGGCGCCGGCGCAGGCGAGAAGCCCGATACCGATCAGCAATTCGGGCACGGCAAGGCGCGGCCGCGCCGCCTGCTGATCGCTGGTGCTCATGATCGTCCTCCCTGGATAGCCGGTCTCCCACAGCCGACCTCACCGCAGTTTCACTCGCTCTGGATCGTATGTCCATGCGGCTGGCGAACATCGGAAAAGGGCGGCGCAGGCCGCCCTTTCCAACAACATCAGGCAAGGCCGAGATCCTTGAGGATGGCCTCGATCCGGGTCGTGTCTTCGGCGAGGAATTTCGCGTAGTCGTCGCCGGTGAGCAGGATTTGCGTCCAGTTGCGGTTCTTGCATTCGGTGGCCCAGGCATCGCTTTTGGCCATAGTCTCGACCAGCGTGATCATCGCCGCCTTGTCGGCGTCGGAAACGCCCGGCGGTGCGAAGACGCCGCGCCAGTTGAACAGCTCGACATCGATACCGACTTCCTTCAGCGTCGGTGCGTCGATGCCTTCCTGGCGCTTGTCCGCGGAAATGGCGAGCAGCCGAAGCGCACCTGCCTTGACCTGTTCGGAGAACTCGCCAAAGCCGGAGATGCCGGCCGCGACCTGGTTGCCGAGAAGCGCCGACAACGCCTCGCCGCCGCCGGCGAACGGCACGTAGGAGAGGTTGGCTGCCGGAACACCCGCCGTCTTCGCGATAAGGCCGAACAATATGTGGTCTGAACCGCCGGCCGAACCGCCAGCCACCGGAACCTTGGTCGGGTCAGCCTTGAGGGCGGCGACGAAATCGGCAGCAGTCTTGAACGGTGAGGCAGCCGGCACCACAAGCGCCTCGAACTCGCCGGTGAGGCGGGCAATCGGCGTGACTTCGGTGAGATTATTGGCCGATTTGTTGGCGATGATGGCGCCAACCATGACCATGCCGGCAACCATCAGCGAATTACCCTTGCCGTTCCACTGGCTGATGAACTGCGGCAGGCCGACCGTGCCGCCGGCGCCACCGACATTGGTGATCTGCGAACCGGAGATCAACTTCTCACTGCGCAGCACCTGGTCCATCGTGCGCGCCGTCTGGTCCCAGCCGCCGCCGGGCGCTGCCGGCACGAAGATCTGGATCTGCGGTGCATCCTGCGCGAAAGCGGGCGAGAGATGCAACGCCGCGAAACCGGCGGCGCCGGCAGCGGCCGTGCTCATTAAAAATCTGCGTCTGTTCAGCATGGGATTCCTCCAATCACGACACCTCCTCTGGTGCCTGCCCAGCAACGTAGCCTGAATTCAGACCCGTCCGGCAAAAATTCATGCAGTCTTTGTCTCATTCTGTCAACAGGAACGCTATTCTACTGGACAGAACGGTTCCGTATGCGGCACAATTGTCTTGATGGCCCCTTCTGTCCAACTGGGAACGGAACGACGTGGTCAAGCAGATGACCGTAACACACCCCAAGCCCGCCTCGGCCGACGGCGTTGCGGCGCTCGACCGCGCGATCGCCATACTCGATGCTTTCACCACCGCCGACCGGTCGCTCAGCCTCGCCGAAATCGCGGCGCGAACCGGCCTCTACAAGAGTACGATCCTGAGGTTGGCGAACTCGTTGCTGCGCGGGCAGTTGCTGGAGCGTCTCGACGACGGCCGCTATCGCGTCGGCCCTGCCACCTTCCGGCTGGGCGCGCTATACCAGCGTTCGGTCGCGGCGGTCGACATCCTGTTGCCGATCATGCGCGATCTTGGCGACAGAAGCTGGGAAAGCGTCGCTTTCTATGTCCGTTCGGGTGACGTGCGAACCTGTCTCTACCGCGTCGAGTCCAAGCATCCGATCCGCTACACGATCCGGGAAGGCGACGTGCTGCCCTTGCTGGCCGGCTCCGGCGGCCGCGTGCTTGCGGCGTTTTCAGGTCAGCAGGGCGAGCCCTACGAGACGATCCGCAAAACCTATCATTGTCTGTCGGTCGGCGATCGCGACCCCGAGACGGCGGGCGTCTCGGCACCGGTGTTCGGACCGGGACGCACCTTGCTCGGCGCATTGACGTTGTCCGGCCCGAGCACGCGCGTCAACGCGGCCCTTCTTAAGCGCATGAAAAATCCGCTGATCGAGGCCGCCGCCCGCGCCACCCGCGCTTTCGGCGAAGACGCCTCGATGCTCGAACAGGCGGCCCGCCAAGCCGGTGCCGAAGCGGAAAGCGTAGAAAGCCTCGGTTCGGCCTGACCGGAAACCACAGGATGGCAGGCAGCACACTCAAGGCTGCCGTTCCAGTAGGATCGTCGCATTGTCGTGATAGGTGGTCCACAACACTTCCCTATAGCCGCATTTTGCCGCGACGTTCAGCGAAGCGGTGTTTTCCGGATCGATGATGCAGACGGTCCTTGCGCGCTCGAATGCCTCGTCGCCCCAGGCGAGAACCCGTCCGACGACTTCGCTGGCGAACCCCTGGCCATGTGCGGTCGGTACGAGTGCCCAACCGGCTTCCGGAACGCCTTCGATCGACGGTACCATGTCACGCTTCAGATCGTGAAAGCCGGCCTCGCCGATGAAGCGGCCGGATGCCTTGTCCTCGATCGCCCAGAAGCCGTAGCCCAGCAGCGACCACAGGCCGGCATGGCGCAGGAAGCGCATCCAGCTTTCCTCCCGCGTGCGCGGCTTGCCGCCGATGAAGCGGGTGACGGCCGGATCTGCCCACATGGCGACATAGGCGTCGAAATCATCCAGTCGGTGCGGCCGCAGCACGGCGCGCGGCGTTTCGATGACGGGAGCGGCGACCGCCTTTGGATTGTCCATGGATCATGCCTCGGTTGCGTTTGTGCCCGTACCCATGTCGCCCAAACAGGTGAACGTTCGGCATAACGACAGGTGAACGACAGAGATCCAAATCGCCTGCACCAAACAAGAGCCAAAGGCTGTGCAGATCATCTTCCAGTCCAATGTGAATCCCGCCCAGCGGTGCTACTTTCGCCCAGTGGCTGATTCAACTCGCCCAGTGGCTCATTCAGCGTGTCCGCTGTGCCGTCCGACGAAGGGAAAAGGGGCATGGATACCACCGATCTCGTGCTTGCCGTCTTTCATCATCTGCTGGTGTTTTCACTGGCAGGCATCATCGGCGCCGAATTTGTCCTGATCCGCGGCGATCTGCCCGCCGCGACGCTCCGGCGACTTGTCGGCATCGACCGCCATTACGGCATCATCGCCATTCTGATCATCATCGTCGGCATCGGTCGCGTGATCTATGGCCTGAAGGGCTGGGAATTCTACGTCTACAATTGGATGTTCTGGGCAAAGATCGCGTCCTTCGCCATCGTCGGCCTGCTGTCGATCATCCCGACTGTCCGCTTCGTGTCCTGGAACAGGCAGGCCACCGCCAGCCCCGGCTTCCAGGTGCCGGCGGCGGAACTCGCTTCCGTTCGAACCTATGTCCGCGCCGAAGCGTTCATCTTCCTGCTGATCCCGGTCTTCGCGGCGGCGATGGCGCGCGGCTACGGCTACTGAATTTCGTCCACCGGCCCGAGCGGCGCGATCTCGACCAGCGGCGCCGGCACATCGGTCGTTTTTTCGTCAGCCTTGCAGATATCGGCGATGACGCAGGCCGGACAATCCGGCTTGCGCGCCTTGCAGACATAGCGCCCATGCAGGATCAGCCAATGATGCGCGTGGCGCATATATTCGTCCGGAATAATCCTCAACAGCCCCTGCTCGACCTGTTCCGGCATCTTTCCGGGCGCCAGCCCTAGCCGATTGCCAATGCGCAAGATATGCGTGTCGACCGCCATCGTGTGCTGGCCGAAGGCCATGTTGAGCACGACATTGGCGGTCTTGCGCCCGACGCCCGGCAGCTTGACCAGTTGATCGCGGTCGTCAGGCACTTCGCCGTCATGGTCGCGAATCAGCGCTTCCGACAGCGCGATGACGTTCTTGGCCTTGTTGCGCCAGAGCCCGATGGTGCGGATATAATCGCCGACCTTGGCCTCGCCGAGCGCCAGCATCTTTTGCGGCGTGTCGGCGACCTTGAACAGCGCCCGCGTCGCCTTGTTGACGCCGGCATCGGTCGCCTGTGCCGAAAGCACCACCGCCACCAGCAGCGTGAAGGGATTGACATGTTCGAGCTCGCCTTTCGGCTCGGGCCGCTGAACGGAAAAGCGCCGGAAAATCTCGTGCACCTCGGCCGGGCTGTAGAGCGAATGGGATCGCACCGGCCGAAGGCGCGGCTTGGCGTTCGACCCGTCGCGTTGGCCGGGAGACAGTTGATTTTCGAGCGAGGAGGAATTTTTGGACTTGGGCTTCGTCATCCCCTTCCTATAATATCCCGCCATGAGCGACACAAACGCCTCATTTCAGGCCGACGAGCCATTCTTCCAGGCGTTGCTGACACCGCATCGGTCGCTGGGCAAGACCGGCTTTGCCATCCTGATGGGCGCTCTGCTGTTCGGCTGGTTGGTCACCGGAGCGTTTTTCCTGTCGCGCGGTGCCTGGCCGGTATTCGGCTTCTTCGGCCTCGACGTAATTGCCGTCTACATTGCCTTCCGCGCCAATTATCGCGCCGCCCGTGCCCGTGAGGAGGTGACGGTCTCGCGCACCAGCCTCGACATCCGCAAGACAGCTCCTTCAGGCAAATCGGAAGCGCATCGCTTCAATCCGTTCTGGGCACGTTTTTCGGTCGCCCGCCACGCCGAGATCGGCATCACCAGGATGGCGGTGGTAGCACAAGGCCAGAATGTGCCGATCGGCGGCTTCCTCAATCCCGACGACCGCGAGAGCTTTGCGTCAGCCTTTTCGCGTGCCTTGGCGACCGCGAAGACGCGTTAAAGCCGATACACCCCCGCGAATCAGCCCATTCGGCGTCCGCCGGTGCCGCCTCATCCGCAAATGGTCTTTCTCTCCTTCCGGTGAGATGCACCCTTTCGCCAGCCACGGTCGGCTCTTTTCCCAAAGCCGACCTCTATCCGGGTATGTGCACCGGAAAGGCAAGTTTCGGGTGGTGACCGGCGCCATGAAGGACGATATTCACGGTCAAGGAGATAGTCCTATGAACGCACAGACAGCCATTCTGGAAAAAGACATCACGCCCGAAGGCGGTGACTACGAAGTCGTACGCCGCGCCATCGAGAAGATCAGCCTCGATTACCGCGACCAGCCGTCGCTTGAAATATTGGCCGAGGAAGTCGGCGAGACGCCGACCGGCTTGCAGAAGCTCTTCACCCGATGGGCCGGCCTGTCGCCCAAGGCCTTCCTCCAGGCGGTCACGCTCGACCATGCGCGCAAACTGCTCGATTCCGGGATGCCGCTGCTCGAGGCTTCTTTCGAAGTTGGCATGTCGGGCCCCGGCCGGTTGCACGACCTTTTCGTCACCCACGAGGCGATGTCGCCGGGCGACTACAAGACGCGCGGCGCCGGGCTGACCATCCGCTATGGCTATCATATTTCGCCCTTCGGCATCGCCCTGATCATGGCCACCGACCGTGGCCTTGCCGGTCTCGCCTTCAGCGATGCCGGCGGCGAGCGTGCGGCCTTCGCCGACATGTCCAGCCGTTGGCCGAACGCAACCTATGTCGAGGACATGGCGGCGACGGCGCCCTATGCCGCGCGCATCTTCGATCCGACGCTGTGGCGCGCCGACCAGCCGCTGCGCGTCGTCATGATCGGCACCGACTTCCAGGTCCGCGTCTGGGAAGCTTTGCTGCGCATCCCGATGGGCAAGGCCTGCACTTATTCCTCGATCGCCGCCCGCATCGGCGCACCGAGCGCCAGCCGGGCGGTGGGTGCCGCGGTCGGCGCCAATCCGATGTCCTTCGTGGTGCCCTGCCACCGGGCTCTCGGTAAGTCCGGCGCGCTCACCGGCTACCACTGGGGCCTGACCCGCAAACGCGCCATCCTTGGCTGGGAAGCGGGACAAGTCGCGCCTTGAAATAGTACACAGCCTCGTGCGGTGATACCCAACGGACCCTGCAACACCGGCGAGACCCTTTCGCCGGTGTTTTTCGTCCCGCGAAATGACCGCCCGGTCTGGCAAGCAGCCGCCTTCCGGGCTAGCTTCCCGCCCATCAGCAGGAGGCATTCCTTGATTATCGTTATCGGCTCGATCAACCTCGACCTTATCGCCAATGTCGACCGCTTGCCCGCACCGGGCGAGACGGTTCGGGGCTCCAGCTTCACCACCGCACCCGGCGGTAAGGGCGCCAACCAGGCGCTGGCCGCCGCGCGCGCCGGCGCCAAGGTGCGCATGGTCGGCGCCGTCGGCAAGGACAACTTCGCCACTGAAGCGCTGGCCCTGTTAAGAGAGGGCAAGATCGACCTGTCCGGTGTCGGTGAAACCTTCGCCTCGACCGGCACGGCGTTGATCATGGTCGCCGACGACGGCGAGAACGTCATTGCCGTGGTGCCGGGCGCCAATGATTCGGTCGTGACAGGCGACCTCTCCAAGGCTTTCATGAAAAAGGGCGATGTCGTGCTCTTGCAGCAGGAGATTCCGCTGCACACCGTCGATGCTGCACTGGACGCGGCCCGGGCTGCCGGCGCGGTCACCGTGCTCAACACGGCACCGTTCCGCGGCGAGGCGGCCGCCTTCCTCGGCAAGGCCGATTATGTCGTCGCCAACGAAACCGAATTCGACCTCTATGGCGAGGCGCTGTCGCTGAGCGGCCGCGATCGCCCGGCGCGGATGCGCGACTACGCCGGGAAGACCGGCCGCACAATCGTCGTCACGCTCGGCGGTGACGGCGTTCTGGCCGCCACGCCAGCCGATCTTCTGATGGTTCCGGCGCTGAAGATCACTCCTGTCGACACGGTCGGCGCCGGCGACACGTTTTGCGGCTATTTCGCCGCCGGGTTGTCATCCGGTCTGCCGCTCGAACAGGCGCTCGCCCGTGCTGCAGCCGCCGGTTCGCTCGCTTGCCTGAAGCCCGGCGCCCAGCCGGCGATTCCGCTGGCGAAAGAAGTCGACGCGGCGCTACAAGAATCCGCCAGCTAGGTGAAAGCCATGCGCCCTGCCACGAAACACGCCGTGCCGCCCGCCGGCGATATCTGCCGTCTGTCCGCCGTGGATCTTGCCGACGCGGTCCGGCGCCGTCAGCTTTCCGTGCGCGAGGTGGTGACGGCATTCCTCGACCGGATCGACTCAGTGAACCCGCTGGTCAACGCCATCGTCTCGCTGCGCGACCGTGCCGACATCCTGCACGACGCCGACAAGGCAGACACCCATCTGGCGCATGCGGGGCACGGCGGACCCCTGTTCGGCCTGCCTATCGCCATCAAGGATCTTGCCCAGACCAAGGGCCTCAGGACCAGCTTCGGCTCGCCGATCTTCGCCGATTTCGTGCCCCAAGAGGATGACTTCTTCGTCGAACGCATCCGCAAGGCCGGCGCCATCATCATCGGCAAGACCAACGTTCCCGAATTCGGGCTTGGCTCCAACACCTACAACACTGTGTTCGGCCCGACGCTCAACGCGTTCGACCCCGCCTTGACCGCCGGCGGTTCGAGCGGCGGCGCGGCGGTCGCACTGGCGCTCGACATGGTGCCGGTCGCCGATGGCAGCGACTTTGGCGGCTCGCTGCGCAACCCGGCCGCCTACAACAATGTCTATGGCTTCCGTCCGTCGCAGGGACTCGTCCCGGCCGGCCCCGACCTTGACGTCTTTCACGCACAGATGGGCGTCGAAGGGCCGATGGGCCGCAGCGTGCGCGACATGGCGCTGCTGCTCGACGAGCAAGCCGGCTACGATCCCCGCGCGCCACTGTCGCATCACAAGCAAGGCTCGTTCCTCCAAGGGCTGGAAACGATGGCGGCCGGCGGCCGCATCGCCTGGTTCGGCGATCTTGGTGGTCATCTGCCGGTTGAAACAGGTGTCCTTGATCTTTGCGAGGCCGCTCTCGGCCGGTTTGCGGACGCATCCTTTCAGACCGAAGCGCTGGTGCCGGACTTCGACTTCGAAGCGCTGTGGCAGGCCTTCGTGACGCTGCGCCAGGCAAGCAGCGGTTGTGCGCTCAAGGCGCATTACGACGATCCCTTGAAACGCAGTCTTCTGAAGCCGGAGGCCGTGTGGGAGGTGGAACATGCGCTGCGCCTCACGGCGCCGCAGATCCACGCCGCCACGGTGAGGCGCTCGTCGTGGCATCGAATGCTGCTGTCGCTCTTCGAGCGTTTCGATCTCGTCGCGCTGCCGACCGCGCAGGTCTTTCCCTTCGATGTCTTCACCCACTGGCCAAGGGAAGTGGCGGGCCGGACCATGGACAGCTATCACCGCTGGATGCAGGTTTCAGCGCTCGCCACGCTGGGCGGCTGCCCAGCGGTCAACGTACCGGTTGGCTTCGACGCCGAGGGCCGGCCGATGGGCATGCAGCTGGTCGGGCGGCCGCGCGGCGACATGGCCGTGCTGAGAGCAGCCGCGGCCTATGAGGCGACGTTGCCGTGGCAGGCCGGAGCCTAGGCCGGGTCGAGGCTGCCAGCGACATATCCTGCCAGCTTGCGCCAACGCCGCCGGCATGCATTGATCGCGCTCAGTCGCGTCGCAAAGCGGCACTCTATCGAGGAAGACCCATCTATCGAGGAAGACCATGTCGCTGGAACTCTACGCCACCTATCTTGTCGCCTGCCTCGTCATCATCCTGGTGCCCGGACCGACGGTCACGCTGATCATCGCCAACAGCATCCGCCATGGCTCCCGCGCCGGCCTCGCCAACGTCGCCGGCACGCAAGCCGGGCTGGCGATCATGATCGCCATCGTCGGCATCGGATTGACCTCACTCATCGCGGGAATGGGCCATTGGTTCGAGTGGGTCAGGCTGATCGGCGCCGCCTATCTGATCTGGATGGGCGTGCAGATGTTCCGCTCCAAGGGCAAGCTGAACGCCGACGGATCGGCGAAGACGCCGCGCGGCGGCTTTTTCCTGCAGGGCCTGCTGGTAGCGATCAGCAATCCAAAGACCCTGGTGTTCTTCGGCGCCTTCTTTCCACAGTTCATCGCCCCTGAAGGCAACTACGCGCTGCAGATCGGCGTCATGGGTCTCACCGCCATGATCTTCGCCGCCGTATCGGATTCGACTTACGCACTCGCCGCCGGCCGCGCCGGACGCCTGCTGTCGGCCGGCCGCGTCAAGCTCCTGTCGCGGATCAGCGGCAGTTTCCTGGTCGGCGGCGGCCTGTGGCTGGCGTTTTCAAAGGCGAAGTGAGCGCGCCTTTCCCTCGCCCCGTTTACGGGGAGAGGGTGGTCGCGAAGCGACCGGGTGAGGGGTAGCTCCGGGTTCGCAGGCAAAACGTCAACGTTTGCGCCGCCCCTCATCCCCTGCCGGGACCTTCTCCCCGTGAACGGGGAGAAGGAAGAACCCTAAAGCCGCCCCAGCCTTTCCAGCAGCAGCGCGAAAAACGCATCGTGGTCGATGTCGCGCATCACCATGGCGTTCTTCGGCCGCTTGGTCACGCCCCACCAGTCGATCACCGTCATGCCCATGGTGAGCTCCGAGGCGGTTTCCACGGTGACATTGCAGTTGCGGCCCTTGAACAATTCCGGCTTCAACAGATAGGCGATCACGCAAGGGTCGTGCAGCGGACCGCCGTCGGTGCCGTATTTCTCCTCGTCGAAGCGTTCGAAGAATTCCAGCATCTCCGCCGTGGCCGTGCCGACCCTGGTGCCGAGCTTGCGGAAGGCTTGGGTGCGCTTGGCCGTGGTCAGCGCCTTGTGGGTGACGTCGAGCGGCATCATGACGATCGGGATGCCGGATTTGAACACGACATTGGCGGCATGCGGGTCGACATAGATGTTGAATTCGGCGGTCGGCGTGACATTGCCGCCTTCGAAGAAGCCGCCGCCCATCAGCACGATTTCCTTGATGCGCGGCGCGATCTTCGGCTCGCGGATGAGCGCCAGCGCGATGTTGGTGAGCGGCCCGAGCGCGCAGAGCGTGATCGTGCCGCTCTCTTCCTTCATCAGCGTCTCGACGATGAAATCGACCGCATACTGGTCCTGCAGCTTCATTGTCGGTTCGGGCAATTGCGGTCCGTTGAGGCCGGTCTCGCCATGCACCTCCTCGGCGGTGACGAGTTCACGCGCCAGCGGCCGGATGGCGCCGGCATAGACCTTCACCTCAGGCCTGCCGGCCAGTTCGCAGATCTTGCGTGCATTCTTTTCGGTAAGCTTCAGCGGCACGTTGCCGGCAACTGCGGTCATGCCGACGATCTCCAGCTCGGCGCTGCCGAGCGCCAGCAATATGGCGACGGCATCGTCCTGGCCGGGATCCGTGTCGATGATGATCTTGCGGGATTGGGGCATTTCAATTCCTTGTCTGGGGAGTCTTTTTGGGCGGGGCTTTTGACGGCTTGAACTTGACCGCGGGGCGGACCATATCAAGGCCATCGGGAAAAATGCCATCCGGGTTTTTCCACTTTATGTCGCTCTTGAGAGGACAGTGTAACATGAGCCGAATGACGCCTTTTTCCAGCCCGCTTCTCCTGGGCTTCGACGCCATGGAAAAGACCCTGGAGCGTCTGGCGAAGTCGGGTGACAGCTACCCTCCCTATAACATCGAGCGCCTCAGCGGTGCCGACGGCAAGACCGAAAGGCTGCGAATCACGCTCGCTGTCGCCGGTTTCGCGGAAAACGATCTCGATGTGACCACGGAGGAGAATCAGTTGGTCGTGCGCGGCCGTCAGAACGACGACACCGAGCGCGAATTTCTTCATCGCGGCATCGCCGCGCGCCAGTTCCAGCGCTGTTTCGTGCTGGCCGACGGCATGCGGGTGATCGCGGCGGAGCTGAAGAACGGCCTTTTGTCGATCGATCTCGATCGGCCCGAGTCCGAACGGCTGGTACGGAAAATAAACATATCGGTGAAAGACTGATCTTACCGATGGCTCTCATGCGAGGCGGCCTTGAGCGGCGTCCTCGCGCCAAGGAGGCTTGAAATGACCAGAACTGACGAAAATCTCATCATGACCAGTGGCGAATTCGCCCATCTCGGCGAAGGCTCGGTCGCCTATCTCAGGAAAGTGTCGAGCGACGATCTGCGCGGCCGGTTCCCGGGCCTCGGCGAAATCGCGCCCGGCCTGGAACTGTGGGCGCTGTTTGCCGCCAATGGCCAGCCGATCCTGCTTTCGGACGCCCGTGACCGGGCGCTGGCCGGCGCCATGGAAAACGACCTGACCACCGTCGCCATCCACTAACAGAACGGCACAACGATCTGGTTGGAAACGGACAGGGGCCGCTCACGGCGGCCCATCAATGGATCTAATCAAGAAGCTCAGGCCGCGTGCGAGGCCTGCGTGTCCGATAAAAGCGCGTGGATCGCGGCGGCGTCGCGGGTGCCCCTGATCTTGGCCACCGTGTCGGCGTCGCGCAGCACCCGCGCAATGCGCGACAGCGCCTTGAGGTGGTCGGCGCCGGCGCCTTCGGGCGCCAAAAGCAGGAACACCAGATCGACCGGCTGGTCGTCCAGCGCCTCGAAATCGACCGGCGTCTCCAGCCGGGCGAAAACCCCGGCGATCCGCTTGACCCCGGCCAGCTTGCCGTGCGGGATGGCAATGCCGTTGCCGACACCGGTCGAGCCCAGCCGCTCGCGCTGCAGGATGGTGTCGAACACCTCCCGTTCCGGAATGCCGGAAATCGCCGCCGCCCTTTCGGACAGCATTTGCAGCAGCTGCTTTTTGGAGTTCGCTTTCAACGCCGGCAAAATCGCCGGAACGTTGATAAGATCGCTCAGATCCATACTTGAAATCCCTTGTTCGCCTGCCGTCGCCAGCCCTCGCTCTCGCGTGCGGCTGGTTCGTTATCCCTGCGCGACCTTGGTCGTAGACGGGTCGATCCAGCCGATATTTCCGTCCGGCCGGCGATAGACGATGTTGAGGTGCTCGTTTCCGGCGTTGCGGAAGACGAGGACCGGGCTGTCCTTGGCATCGAGCTCGATCACGGCTGACGCCACTGACATGGTCCGCAGCGTCATGGTTGATTCGGCGACGATGGCCGGCGCGAAATTCTCCGGTATGTCCTCATCATCGTCGGCAAGCGGCGCCATCACCGTATAGGCGACGTCGGTGGGTTCGCCGTTGGCATTGCCTGAATTATGCGACTTCAGCCGACGCTTGTAGCGCCGAAGGCGGGTTTCGAGGCGATCCGCCGCGGCCTCGAAAGCTAGCGTCGGGTCCTGGGCTTCACCGGTCGCCTGCAACGAAGCGCCGGAATCCAGCCGGATCATGCAATCGGCCGTGTAGCGCGACCCCGATTTGACGACTACGATCTGGCCCGAAAAGCCCCGATCGAAATATTTCCCGATCACTTCCCCGACACGGTCGTTGATGCGCGTACGGAACGCATCGCCGATGTCCATGTGTTTTCCCGATATGCGCAGTGTCATCTGAAAACTGACCTTCCTTGCTCAGGCTTCAAACTGTCCCGAGTTTATACCCGTGGTCTGTGCGCACAAGCTTTGCGGCGTCACTTGCGCCGATTTTAAATCCGAACTTTCCGGTTGATCACAAGCCGCCTTTTTGACCGTCCCGTGGCCAACATCGTGGCGGACCATCCGCATGCGGGCAGTAGCCCGTCTCATGCGGGCGGGCTTCTAGCCACTTCGTTACGGCTTGTCAATGAAGCGCGAAAGCTGTGGAAATTTTCGCGGGGATCAACGCCCGGCGCTGGCCAAAGCGCGTTTTTCACGCCGCCGCTGCACCGACGAGGGAATATTCATGCTCTCCCGGTACTTGGCGACCGTGCGCCTGGCGATATCGACGCCGTTTTCCCGCAACATGTCCACAATCGCGTCGTCGGAAAGCACGTCGACAGGCTTCTCCTCGTCGATCAACTGCTTGATGCGATCGCGCACCGCTTCCGACGAATGCGCATCGCCGCCACCCGACGAAGCGATCGAGGCGGTGAAGAAATAGCGCAGTTCGAATACGCCGCGTGGCGTCAGCATGTATTTGTTCGCGGTGACCCGACTGACGGTCGATTCGTGCATGCCGATGGCGTCGGCCACCATGCGCAGGTTGAGCGGCTTCAGGTGACGCACGCCATGGACGAGGAAAGCATCCTGCTGGCGCACGATTTCCGAGGCAACCTTTAGGATGGTCTTCGCCCGCTGGTCGAGACTGCGCGTCAGCCAGTTGGCGTTCTGCAGGCATTCCGCCAGGAAGTCCTTTTCCGTCTGGTTCTTCGCATGCGGTGAAACCTGGGCGAAATAGATATGATCGACCAGCACGCGCGGCAGCGTTTCGGCGTTGAGTTCGACCACCCAGCTCCCGTCATTGGCCGCCCGCACTTCGACATCGGCGATGATGGCATCGCTGGCGCCGCCCGAAAACGCCATCCCCGGGCGCGGATCGAGCGCACGTATCTCGGCCAGCATGTCGAGCAAATCCTCCTCGTCGACCCCACAAATCCGTTTCAGGGTCTGGAAGTCGCGCCGCGCCAGGAGTTCGAGATTGGCGATCAAAGCCTTCATTGCCGGATCGAGCCGGTCGCGGACGGCAAGCTGCAGCGACAGACATTCGGCGAGGTCGCGGGCAAAGATGCCGGCGGGCTCGAATGTCTGGCAGACCGCGAGCGCATTCGTCACCGCCGTTCTGTCGGTACCGAGACGGGCGGCGATTTCCGCCATGTCGGCGCGCATATAGCCGGCCTCGTCGAGGCCATCGGCAAGTTCGCTGGCGATCAGGCGTGCCGCCGGGTCGGTGAAGGCAAGCGCGACCTGTTCGCCGACATGCTCGCGCAGCGTGATGGCGGCGGCCGCCATGTCTCCGACGTCGAAACCGTCGGACGAGGACATGGAACTGCCGCCGGAGGCCGATTTCCACTGGGCCGTCAGGTCGGGACCGAGCCGCTCGCTCGTGCCCGGATCGTCGGGGAACAGATTTTCCAGCGAAGCATCGAGCTTTTCCGAGATCGCCTCGGCGCTCCACGCTGTTTCCGTCTCGAACCAGTCGCCGCCGGTCGCCGTTTCCGGCGGGGCTTCGATCTTCTGTGCCTGGTCGCTGGCGGCATCGTCCTGCGGCTCGGCGCGTTCAAGCAGTGGATTGCGCTCGATCTCGTCGTCGATGAAGCGTTCCAGCTCGACATGGGTGAACTGCAGCAGCCGGATCGACTGCATGAGCTGAGGTGTCATCACCAGCGACTGGGACTGTCGTAGCTGTAGTTTTGCCGCCAATGCCATGGTTCGGTTTCAAACGCCCTGTCTACGCATCCGGAGTCTGCCACGCACCCAGACCGCCGGAAGGATTTTCCCAGCGGAGCATAAGAACTGGCCCGGCTTTTGCTTGTCAAGGCGACGGCGATCAAAACTCGCCTGTCGGCGCGTTATTCGGGCGAGAAATCGAAGAAAAAAGACCTGTCCCGCGCTAAAAATCGCTCTCCAACAGGAATTCTCAACCTCAGAGTGTAAAGCCCTCACCGAGATAAAGCCGCCGCACATCCGGGTTTGCGACAATTTCGTCGGCCCGGCCATGGGTCAGCACCTGGCCGGCATGGATGATGTAGGCGCGATCGATCAGTCCGAGTGTTTCACGGACATTGTGATCGGTGATGAGCACGCCGATGCCCCGCGCCGTCAGATGGCGCACAAGTTGCTGGATATCGGCGACGGCGATCGGGTCGATGCCGGCGAAAGGCTCGTCGAGCAGCATGTATGCGGGGCGGGTCGCCAGTGCGCGTGCGATTTCAAGACGCCGCCGCTCGCCGCCGGAAAGCGACAGCGACGGGGCCTTGCGCAGATGGCTGATGTGGAACTCCTCGAGCAGTTCGTCGAGATTGCGCTCGCGCTCCTTGCGGCTCTTTTCGACCACTTCGAGCACGGCACGGATGTTTTGCTCGACGCTCAGGCCGCGAAAGATCGACGCTTCCTGCGGAAGGTAGCCGATGCCGAGGCGGGCGCGACGGTACATCGGCATCGAGGTGACGTCGAAGCCATCGATTTCGATTGTGCCTTCATCGACCGGCACAAGGCCGGTGACCATATAGAAGCAGGTCGTCTTGCCGGCGCCGTTGGGACCGAGCAGCCCGACCGCCTCGCCGGCACGCACGCCGATCGTCACGCCGCTGACGACTTTGCGGCCCTTGTAGCTCTTGGTCAGGCCCTTCGCGATCAGGGTTCCCTTGAACTTTGCCGTATCGACGGTGACCGTGGCCGGTGCCGCAAGTTTGCTGGCGGCGCGTCCTGGAAGAAGCGCCATCAGCGATGCTACGTCGACCATCAGGGCTTCGCCGTTCTCGACTTCGGTGGCGTGATCGACATCATGACGCGCCCACCCCCGCAGGGATCGACCTGCGCCAGGCCGCTCTTCATCTGCACGGTGAGCTTGCAACCGACCAGCACATTGTCGCCTTGCGAGAGCACGACCTTGCTGCCTGAAAGCACCAGCACTTCCGTCTTCATGTCGAAGCTGCCGCGGTCGCCGGTGGCGACCTGATCGTCCGATTTTATATAGACCTTGTTGTCGACCTCCAGACGGTCGATGTTGGCCGAGCCGGTCATCGCGGCACCTGCGGCCTCCGCGCCCTTGGCGGCAGCGCCGGCATCCCTGACGTAGTAGACCGTCATCTTGCCGGACTTGAGCAGGGTTGGTCCCTGGACGACACTTACATTGCCTGTGAACACGGCGATGCTGTCCGCCTGGCGGACCTCGAGCTTGTCGCTTTCGATCTGGATGGGCTTGTCGCCGGACAGTTTGAGGCCAGACAATTGGCTGGTGGTGTTGGACTGCGCCAGGGACGGTTCTATCCCCAGGAACAGCCCCAGGCCCAGCAAGGCCGAAGCCGCGGCTACGAGCTGTATCGAACTACTGACCCGCATGGGATTCTCCGCTCTTTGCCTCTGCCGCTTTCAAGCTGGCGGGGTCGATGTTGACGCGCACTCTGTTCTCGAAAACCACGATCTTGCCGTTATCCTGGACCGACATCGAATCTGCGGTGATCCGCGACCCGCCGCGGCTGACGTCGACCGGGTCATCCGTCTTCATAGTGCCTTTGGCTATGTCGAGAAAGACCGATTTGAACTTTGCCTGCAAGCCATCGGTGGTGGTTATGGTGACATCGCTGGTCAGGCTCATCGTGTTGCCGTCGCGATTGTAGACGCCGTGCGAGGCATTGACCGCCGCCACATTGTCGGCCGAGATCGGGAGCTTGGCGTCGATGCCCTCCAGATCGATGATGCCTTGCTTGCTCACGTCCTGTATGGCGCGCAAGGCTGTCATGGAGTAGGGCAGTTTCTGCTTGGTGAACCCGTTGAGCTTGGGGTTGGCCATTACCAGCTTGCCATTGGCGAAGGCGCTGCCATCGGCCTGGACCTGGACCGAGACAGGCGCCGCGAGATACGAATAGACCGGGAAAGCGACCGCGATCACGGCAGCGACCAGCGGCACCGCCAGCTTCAAGACACGGACGCGGCGCGAATGGCGCTGGGCAATGCCGAAGGCGTCGGCCCGCGCCGGGCCTACGGCCGGGGGTGCCAACTCCGTCTCGGTGTTGGTCGGTTCGATCGGTCGCGCTAACATGACTGCTTTCTTTTAAACCCCTGCCGCCAAGCACCCTATAGGTGGGATGCCGACGCCCTCAAGCAAGCACAAGCGGAGGAAAACCGCAAAAATGTGACGATTGCTGTTGTACAAACGAAAATGAAACCGGCACAACTTGTGCATCATACCAGATACGGGCGGACAGCGTTAGGGCCTGTGGATTGGTCTGGACGTCTCCTGAAATGCCGGCCCGCGAACGTTGAAGACGTCGTCTTTGGCGCAAGCGCGTCAGGAATCGGTAGCCGGGCGCGGATGGTTGCTTTAAAAGCATCTCTCCCACCGACTATGAGGCTGGACCATGGCACTGAGAGCCGACGACCTGATCGACCGCCGCCGCTTGCGCCGCAAGCTGACATTTTGGCGCGTTGCAGCGCTTGTTGTCGCAGCGGCCGGGTTGGTTGTCCTTTCGACCTGGATTTATGGTGATGACCTCACTGGCACGGCGGTCGACCATATCGCCAAGGTCAAGATCGAGGGCACCATCACCGAAGACGACGAACTGATCAAACGGCTGGACACCATCCGTCAATCCTCGAGGGTGAAAGCAGTGATCCTGTCGATCGATTCACCGGGCGGCACCACCGTCGGAGGTGAATCGATCTACGAGGCAGTGCGCAAGCTGGCCGCCGACAAGCCGGTGGTGGCCGAGGTCGGGACGTTGGCCGCATCGGCGGGCTATATGATCGCCACCGCGGCCGATCATATCGTCGCGCGCAAGTCCTCGATCGTCGGCTCGATAGGCGTGCTGATCCAGTATCCGGACGTCAGCGGCCTTATGGACAAGCTCGGCATTAAGCTCGAGGAAGTGAAATCCTCGCCGTTGAAAGCCTCGCCGTCGCCCTTCAAGCCGGCCAATGACAACGAACGCGCCATGGTCCGCAAGCTCATCCTCGACAGCTACGACTGGTTCGTCGGCATCGTCGCCGAGCGCCGCAACATGACCAAGCCGGAGGCACTGGCGCTGGCCGATGGGTCGATCTTCACCGGCAGGCAGGCTGTCGCCAACAAATTGATCGACGCGGTCGGCGGTGAGACCGAAGCGATCGACTGGCTCGCAACCAAGGGCGTCGACGCCAAGCTCGAGGTGGTGGAGTGGAAGGATACGGAAGGCGGCAGCTTCCTGTTCTCGAAGGCGATGGCGCGAACCATCGGCAGTGCACTCGGCCTGCCCGACTATGGCGGCGACATCATTCACGAACTTGGTGGCGACCGCTTGTTTCTTGACGGTCTCGTTTCCGTCTGGCACCCTTGAGACGAGTGAAAAAAGCAAATAAAATCATCCTCATAATTTTCACGGTAGTGTTTTCACGGGGAGCCTTCTCATGATCAAATCCGAGCTTGTGCAGATCATCGCCACACGTAACCCGCACCTCTTCCTGCGCGACGTCGAGAACATAGTCGGCGCGATTTTCGACGAGATCACCGACGCGCTTGCCGAAGGCAACCGGGTCGAGCTGCGCGGTTTCGGCGCTTTCTCGGTGAAAAACCGCCCCGCCCGCACCGGCCGCAATCCGCGCACCGGCGAATCCGTCGAGGTCGAGGAGAAATGGGTGCCGTTCTTCAAGACCGGCAAGGAATTGCGCGAAAGGCTGAACGGCGGGAAATAAGCGCCGCGCGGGCTCATGCGCCATGCCGGCCCTCGGTAGCCCGCTTTCGACAGGAAATCCCATGTTCAATCGTTTCTTGCTCATCGTGGTCTTCGTGCCGCTGGCCGTCATCCTGATTGCGCTGGCCGTCGCCAACCGCGATCCGGTTGCCTTCACCCTGGACCCGTTCAACCCCGGCAACCCGGTGTTGACGATGACGCTGCCGCTTTTCATCTTCCTGTTCCTGGCTCTCGCCATCGGCATGGTCGTCGGCAGCCTGGCGACATGGGTCAAGCAGGGCCGCTATCGCAAGCTGGCGCGCCAGCGCGGCGTCGAGGCCGAGAACCTGCGCCAGGCGGTCAGCCGCGCTCCGGTCGCGCCACAAGGCCCGGCGCTGCCGAAGCCGACGAACTGAACTAATACAGCGCCGCGCGTCCTTTTGGACGCGCAAAGGACGCTGTACCATTTTTGATTTACGCATGATCCTTTCCGAAAATCGGTTCCGATTTTCGGGGTCATGCGTTTTCCGGTTCTCTCTGCGGAGCTTCTCATGCTGACCATTTCGGCCGCCGAGGTCGACCATGCACTGACCTTTCCCGGACTGGTCGAGACACTGCGCGCGGCTTTTCGCGATGGAGCGGTACAACCGGTCAGGCACCACCATACGGTCGAACGGCCTGACGGCGCGGCCTCGACCCTGCTCTTGATGCCGGCCTGGACCGACTTCAATGCGGCCGGCACGTCGGCCGGCGGCCATATCGGCGTCAAGATCGTCACGGTGTCGCCCGACAACAACGCGTTAAGCAAACCCGCGGTGATGGGGCTTTACCTCCTGCTCGACGGCGCCACCGGCGAGCCCGAAGCCATGATCGACGGCCAGCGGCTGACGCAGTGGCGCACGGCCTGTGCCTCGGCGCTGGCCGCTTCCTATCTGGCCCGTGAGGACGCTTCGCGGCTGCTGGTGGTCGGCGCCGGCGCTCTGTCGCCGTTCCTGGCCAAGGCGCATTCGGCGGTGCGGCCGATCAAAACCATCCGCATCTGGAACCGCACGCCGGCCAATGCCGAAAAGGTTGCGGCGGAATTGCGTGCCGAGGGATTTGCCGCCACCGCCGCGAGCGATCTCGACGCCGAGCTCGGCCAGGCCGATATCGTGTCGTCGGCAACCATCACGACCACGCCGCTGATCAAGGGCGCACTCTTGCAGCCGGGGACCCATGTCGATCTGGTCGGTGGCTTCACGCCGGCCATGCGCGAAAGCGACGACGATGCGATTGCGCGTGCCCGTGTCTATGTCGACACCCGCGCCGGCGCCACCAAGGAGGCGGGCGACATCGTCCAGCCGCTGGCCTCGGGCGTGCTCAAGGCGCAAGCCATCGTCGCCGACCTGCATGAACTGGCGCGCGGCCAGAAGAAGGGCCGGCAAAGCCCCGGTGAGATCACGCTGTTCAAATCGGTCGGCGCGGCCCTGGAGGACCTCGCCGCCGGCATTGCCGTTTACAAGGTACTCAAGAGCTAGGGGAGTAGGAGCCGTACCAATCGTGTGGCTTCGTGCCAATCATACTTTCCCTATTCAGTTACTCCCCTACTTCCCTATTCCCGTTCGGTTTGTTGCACCGGTGAATGTGCTGTGGCAGAAGCGGCCCAAGTCGCCCCGGAGATGCTCTTCTTGAAACCTTTTCGCGACAAGCGCCGTGACAGCCGCTCGCATCAATTCGCAAAGGGCGGGGCGGAACAGGCGTCGCGCGGAACCGGCACAGCATCGGGCAACCGCTCCGAACCGAAAGCCGCGCCGCGTGTCCTTTCCCGCCGTGATGGCGCCCTGCCCGTCGAACACCTGCCATTGATCCTCGAAGTGGCGCCCAACGCCGACTATGCGCTGCTCGACAGCGGCGCCGGGCAGAAGCTCGAACAGTACGGTCCCTATCGCATCGTCCGGCCCGAGGGCCAGGCAATCTGGCAAAAGGCGTTGCCGGCCAAGGACTGGGACCGCGCCGATGCCATTTTCACCGGCGACACCGACGAGGAAGGCATCGGCCGCTGGCGCTTTCCAAGGACCCCGCTCGGCGAGACCTGGCCGATGAAGCATGACGGCATCGACTATCTCGGCCGCTTCACCTCGTTTCGCCATGTCGGCGTCTTTCCCGAGCAGGCCTCGCACTGGGATCACATGGCCGGGCTGATCGCGGCGGCGAAGCGGCCGGTCAAGGTGCTGAACCTGTTCGGCTATACCGGCCTTGCCTCGCTGGTGGCAGCGCGCGCCGGCGCCGAGGTCACTCATGTCGACGCGTCCAAGAAGGCGATCGGCTGGGCCAGGGAAAACCAGGAGATGGCGGGCCTGTCGCAAAAGCCGATCCGCTGGATCGTCGACGACGCCATGAAATTCACCGAGCGCGAGGAGCGCCGCGGCAGCCGCTACGACATCGTCCTGTTCGATCCGCCCGCCTATGGCCGTGGCCCCAAGGGCGAGGTCTGGCAGTTGTTCGAGGACCTGCCCGCGCTGACCGACCTCTGCCGCTCGATCCTGACGCCGAAGCCGCTTGCCGTGGTGCTGACCGCCTATTCGATCCGCGCCTCCTTCTTCGCCATCCATGCCTTGATGCGCGACACGTTCGCCGGCATGGGCGGCACGGTCGAGTCCGGCGAACTGATCATCCGCGAGAAATCCGCCGGCCGGGCGCTGTCCACGTCGCTGTTCTCGCGCTGGGTGGCCTGAATGAGCGAGCGGCACGCAGGCGCGCCCGGGCAGGTGAAAGAGGTCACCAGCCTTGCCAACCCGCTGGTCAAGGACATCAAGGCGCTCGCCCTGAAGAAATTCCGCGACCAGCAGAACGCCTTTATGGCCGAAGGGCTGAAGCTGGTGATCGACGCCCTCGATCTCGGCTGGTCGATCAGGACACTGGTCTTCGCCAAGGCCGGACGCGGCAACGCGGCGGTCGAAAAAGTCGCGGCGCGCACGGTTGCCGCCGGCGGCACCGTGCTCGAAGTTTCGGAAAAAGTGCTGGTCGCCATCACCCGTCGCGACAACCCGCAAATGGTGGTTGGCGTCTTTTCGCAGAAGTTCCTGCCGCTGAAGGACATCCGGGCCCAAGAAGGCGATGTCTGGGTGGCGCTCGACCGTGTGCGCGACCCAGGCAATCTCGGCACCGTCATCCGCACCGTCGATGCGGTGGGCGCCAAGGGCGTCATCCTGGTCGGCGAGACCACCGATCCTTTTTCCGTCGAGACCGTGCGCGCCACCATGGGCTCGATCTTCGCCGTGCCGGTCGCCAGGGCGACGCCGGACGCCTTCCTCGCATGGCGAAAGAGCTTTCCCGGCCTCGTCGCCGGCACGCATCTGAGGGGTGCGGTCGACTACCGGTCGGTCGATTTTTCCAAAGGCCCTGTGCTGCTGATGATGGGCAACGAACAGCAGGGCCTGCCCGACAGCCTGGCCGAAAGCTGCGACAGGTTGCTGCGGATTCCGCAGGCTGGCCGGGCCGATTCGCTCAATCTCGCGGTGGCCACCGGCATCATGCTGTTCGAGATCCGGCGCGGTGCGCTGAAACTTGCCCCGGAGGACGCCAAACCGTGACATCCCAAATGGTGAAATCCCAAACGGCGAAATCATGGTTCCCTTACGCCCTGCTGGTCGCAGCGGCGATAGCGCTCGACCAGTGGGTAAAACACCTGGTCGAGACCGGCCTCGCCTTTCAGGAAAAGGTCGATCTCGTGCCGTTCCTGGCACTGTATCGCACCTACAACACCGGCATCGCCTTCTCGATGTTTTCGTCGTTTGGCGACACCGGCCTGGTGGTCATCGCCGCTAGCGTCGTCGCGTTCGTGCTCTATCTCGCGGCCCGCACGCCGCCCGGCCACGTGCTTACCCGCATCGGCTTTGCGCTGATCGTCGGCGGCGCGCTCGGCAATCTGCTCGACCGCGCGACCTATGGCCACGTGATCGACTACATCCTGTTCCACACCCCGGTGTGGTCCTTCGCCATCTTCAACCTCGCCGACGCCTTCATCGCGGTCGGCGCGGTGCTGGTCGTCTTCGACGAACTCATCGGTTGGCGGCGCGGGGCCAAGCCCTCAAGCGATTGACCTGACCTTCCACCGCCATACAGTGCCCATTCGAAAGCCCGAGGAGAAGACATGCCCGAAACCTTCAAAGCCATCCTCGTTTCGCGCGACGCCGAGAAGAAGCAGTCGATCGCGGTGACCGACCTTACCGAAGCCGATCTGATGGAAGGCGATGTCACCGTCGCCGTCGAGGCGACGACGGTGAACTACAAGGACGGCCTCGCCATATCAGGCAAGGCGCCGGTGATCCGCCGCTGGCCGCTGGTGCCGGGCATCGATTTCGCCGGCACGGTCGTCTCGTCGTCCCATGCCGACTGGCGCAAGGGGGACAAGGTCATTCTGAACGGCTGGGGTGTCGGCGAGACGCATTTTGGCGCCTATGCCGAGCGTGCCCGCGTCAAGGGCGACTGGCTGGTGCCGCTGCCCCAGGGCATGAGCCCGCATGATGCCATGGCGATCGGCACCGCCGGCTACACCGCCATGCTTTGCGTCATCGCGCTGGAACGGCATGGCATCGTGCCCGATCGCGGCCCGGTGGTGGTGACGGGGGCGGCCGGCGGCGTCGGCTCGGTCGCGGTCTCGATCCTGTCCAGCCTCGGCTACCATGTCATCGCCTCGACCGGCCGCAGCGCCGAGAGCCCCTATCTGATCGACCTGGGCGCCGCGGAGGTGATTGCGCGTGACGAGCTTGCCCAGCCGGCAAAGCCGCTCGCCAAGGAACGCTGGGCCGGCGGCGTCGATGCGGTTGGCAGCCATACGCTGGCCAACGTCCTTTCGATGACCTCCTATGGCGGCGCCGTCGCCGCCTGCGGCCTGGCCGGCGGCATGGATCTGCCGGCAAGCGTCGCCCCGTTCATCCTGCGCGGCGTTTCGCTGCTCGGCATCGATTCGGTGATGGCGCCGAAGGCGGTCCGCATGGAAGCGTGGCGCCGCATCGGCACGGACCTTGATCTCCGGAAGCTTGCCAGCCTGTCCACGACCATCGGTTTCGACGGCATCATCGACGCCGCGCACGACATCGTCGACGGCAAGATCCGCGGTCGCGTGGTGGTGGACATGTGAGCTCCGTCGTCTGCCGTTTTTGCACGAAGGGAAGGCAAAAACCGCGCGACCGCTAAAATTCGAACGATCAGCCGCAATTTTCCATAATCTCTGTCTGGCAAGGATTTCGCATGATCGCGGAATCCGGCCTCAAAGAAACGGAAAGCGCCGAAGGCGTCGGCGGGACAGGCCTTGATGCGCCAAAGCGGCAGCTTGTCGCCGCGCCACCGCTGGCGCCGGAACTGCCCGCCGCCAATCGTGAAGGCCTGCCGTTCCTGACGCTCGTCGCCGTCGTCGTGCTGGCAGGCCTGTCGCATCTGACCGGAGCGCCGATCTTCATCACCGTTGGCCTTCTGGCGACCGGCATGGCCGGTCTTGCCATGCATCTGCGCGCGAAGCGCACTGAGCACCGCACAGCCGCTCTGCTCGATGAGACCGCGGCTCGCAGCCGCGCCCAGATCGAGACACTGGCCGACCGCATGTGGGAGATGCAGGAGAGCGAGGAACGCTTTCGCGGGCTGATCGACGCGCTCGGCGATCTCGTCATCCACCGCGATCGTGACGGCCACATCGTCTACGCCAACAGGGTTTTCGCCGATCTTGTCGAAACCGAACAGCGCAACCTTGCCGGCAGGACCCTGGCCGAACTCGGCATCGACGTTGGCGTCGTTCCCGATGCCGCTTTTTCCGACCACGAATGCCTAAGCTCCACCGACGTCGCCATTAGCACGCCAAGCGGTCCGCGCTGGTTCTCATGGATCGAACTGTCCGTGCGCGACAAGGAGAGCGGCGCTGTCTCGCATCGCGCCATTGCCCGCGACATTACCGCCCGCAAGCACGCCGAATCGTCGCTGATCACCGCCCGTGAGCGAGCCGAATATGCAAGCCAGGCCAAATCGCGCTTCCTCGCCACTGTCAGCCACGAGATCCGCACGCCGATGAACGGCATCATGGGCATGGCCAGGCTGCTGGCCGATACCAATCTCTCGCCTGAACAACGGACCTATGTCGGCGCCGTCTCGACCTCGGCCAGCGCGCTGCTGGCGCTGATCGAGGATCTGCTCGACTATTCAAAGATCGAGGCCGGCCGCTTCGATCCCGAGCCGCAGCCGATGTCCGTGCGCGAGATCGCCGACAACGTCATCGAACTCCTGGCGGCGCGCGCCTTCGCCAAGGCTATCGGCCTTGGCTGCCATGTCGACCCCGACGTGCCGCAGATGATCACCGCCGATCCGGGAAAGGTCAGGCAGGTTCTGCTCAACCTCATCGGCAACGCCATCAAGTTCACCGACAGTGGCGGCGTGCTGGTGAGCATCGCTCGTGCCCGCACCGAAACCACCGACCACACATGCTTCACCGTCACCGACACCGGCCCCGGCCTGAGCGAGGACGACATGGAGCGCATTTTCGAGGAATTCGAACAGGCTGACGGCACCTCGACCCGTGTGCATGGTGGCGCCGGTCTCGGCCTTGCCATCTCCAAGCGCCTGGCGATTGCCATGGGTGGTGCGATTTCGGTGTCGAGCCGGCTCGGCCAGGGTTCCGAATTCGTCTTCGAAATTCCCGCAATATCGGCCATCGAAGCGCCGCAGAACCGTCAGAGCGCCCTGTCGGATCGGCGCGCGGTGATCCTGTCGAAGAACGCCATCGAGGCGGATGCCATTGCTCGCACCATCCGCGCTAATGGCGGTATGGTCGATCTGGCCGCGACCGCAGCCCAGGCAGCCCCCTTCGCCAAAGGCTGCGACGTGCTTCTGGTCGACGCAGCCATGGAGGACAGCGACGGCAGGTTGCTCAAGCGCCTTCGTCAGAGCGGCTTTGCCGATTGCGAGGCGATCACGCTGATCGCACCGACCGACCGCGGCATGCTGGGCGAGTTCCGCGCCAGCGGCTACGCCACCTTCCTGGCAAGGCCGGTGCGCGGCGAGACGTTGCTGCGCGTGCTTTTGACCAGCAGCGTACCCGCCCTCACCCAACCGCAGCCGGAAAAGCCCGGCGCGCCGTCCGTTCGCGCCATTGGCAGCCGCCAGCAGGGCCTGTCCGTGCTGATTGCCGAGGACAACGACATCAACGCCATGCTTGCCCGCGCCACGCTGCTGAAGGCCGGGCATCGGGTGAAAGTGGTCGGCAACGGCAGGGCCGCCGTCGAGGCCGTCACCGGAACCGGCCACAAGCATCGCTTCGACGTGGTGCTGATGGACCTGCACATGCCGGTGATGGACGGGCTGGACGCCATCGCCGCCATCCGCCGGCACGAGGAGGAAACCGCCATACCGCCGGTTCCGATCATGGTGCTGTCGGCGGACAGTCAGGAAAAGACCCGTCACGCCGTGCTCGCCCATGGCGCCAGCGGCTTCGTCACCAAGCCGCTCGACCCGGACGCGCTTGTCCATGCGGTCGAGGGCCAGGTGGCGGCCTGAGCCGCGAGTCGCGCCCTTTCCTCACATAGCATAGCCGGTTGCAGGCATTACCCAGCCGGCGAAGTATTGCCCGTAACGCCGTATCACGGTACTGTCACAATCCTGTTGCACCTACACCGTATCCCCGTGCCAAGAGGGATGGCTCGAAGGAGAATCACTCGTGCATACAGTTATGCCGGAATGTGACACTCGGCCGAACGCCAGCAGCGCATTGCTTGTCGGGCGGAACGTCGATGCTGTCATAAAAGGCGCATCGCTCGGTCGCATCGGCAACCTCGAAGTGCGGCTCGCCCTCAACGAGGCTGAGATCGCCGCGGCCCAGGAAGTGCGTTATCGGGTATTCTACGACGAGCTTGGCGCCAGGAAGGACCTCTTCCAGGCGCAGAACTGCCGCGACGCCGACCGCTTCGATCCGCTCTGCGATCATTTGCTCGTCTTCGACACCTCGCTGTCCGGTCCCGAGCATCGCCGCATTGTCGGCACCTACCGCCTGCTACGGCAGGAAATCGCGGCTGCGGCCGGTGGCTTCTATTCCGAGGGCGAATTCGAACTGACCAAGCTCATTGCCCGTCATCCTGGCCAGCGCTTCCTCGAGCTCGGCCGCTCCTGCGTCTTACCGGAATACCGCTCGAAGCGCACCATCGAGGCGCTCTGGCAAGGTATTTGGGCCTATATCAACCATTACGGGATCGGCGTGATGACCGGTTGCGCCTCGTTCCAAGGCACCGTGCCGGCGGCGCATGCCGAAGCGCTAACCTATCTCGCCCATCACTGCCGCACGAACTCGGCCTGGGACGTGTGCGCGGTCGCCGGGCGCTACTGTTCCATGGATTTGATGCCGATCGAGGCGGTCAACGCCAAGGCCGCGATCGCGGCGATGCCACCGCTGGTCAAGGGCTATCTGCGCGTCGGCGCGCGCATCGGCGACGGCTGCGTCATCGATCGCGAATTCTCGACGGTCGACGTGTTCGTGGTGATGCCGGTCAAGGAGATCGGCGCCCGCTACGTCAACTATTATGGCGGGGAAGCCCAGCGTTTCGCTGCCTGAGATCACAGTAGCGAATAGCGAGTAGCGAATAACACGAAGCGCCACGTGGCTGCTATTGGCTATTCCCTATTCGCTACTCGCTTATTTCACGCATCCTTCTCAGCTTGCTCGTTCACCGGTCCTGGCTCGACCGGCGCTTCACCAGCCACATGCTTGGGGCCACCCTTGGCGACGCCGACCATGGCCGGCCGCAACACCCGCTCGCCGATCGAATAGCCCGGCTGCACGACCTGCACCACCGTGTTGGCCGGCACCTCCGGATTGGGCACCTCGAACATCGCCTGGTGGAAATTCGGGTCGAACTTCTCGCCTTCCGGCTCGAGCTTCTTCACCCCATGCCGCTCCAGCGCCGATAGCATGGCGCGCTCGGTGAGCTCGACGCCCTCGATCAGCGCCTTGAAGCCGGCATCGCCCGACGCCTTGGCCTCCGCCGGGATCGCATCCAGCGCGCGGCGCAGATTGTCCGACACCGACAGCATGTCGCGGGCGAAATTGGCAACCGCATAGGCACGCGCGTCGTGCACGTCGCGCGCGGTGCGGCGGCGCAGGTTCTCCATCTCGGCAGCGACGCGGAGCGCGCGGTCCTTCAACTCGTCATTTTCCTTCAGCAACCGCACAAGCGCTTCGTAATCGCCGTCGACGCCGCGTTCCGTGCGCTCGATGGCGTCCTCGGCCGTCTCGGCTTCATCGGGCGCGCGTTCGTCTTTTGCCTGGTCGCTCATCGCCATTTCCCGTCATTTCGAATGATGTGGATTTGTGCCCGATATCGAGGTTTGGCGGCCAAAAATCAAGGGGCAAGCGATACCGGAGATGTCGCTCGCGCTTTTGACGGCGCATCATGAAGACCTTTCGATATTAATTCAAACTTTACTGTAACCGCTGGCTTTGCTTGCCAAGATGCTACGATGCGGGAACCATTCGCCTACTGGGGGAGTTTCGAAGCCGACACAGGATTTTGAGATGACGACCCGCAACAACGGCGACCGCAACAACAATGGCGCCCGCAACAATGACGAAAGACGTGAAAGGCTCGCAACCGGCGTCAGGCGCCAGTTCGGCACCGAGGCAACGATGCGCTTTCTGCGCGCGTTGCCGGCATTCCGGACAGAGAACGACATTCCCGATCGCTTCAGGGATTTGCTCGACCGCCTGGACGGCATCGAGAGCAGCCTAGCCGCCAATAGCCGCCGGCGGTAGAGGGACGCACGCCCCAGTCGTTGCGTGCCACCGGAACCCAGGCATGCTTTTCCACTTCGCAGCATCTTGCGCATCGCGCGACAATTACGCGCAGTAACCTTGAGTGATATCCGCCTTGCGGCAGCGGTAGGGCCCGTCTATGCTTTCTAATGAACATGATTTCCCCCGAAGCTGTGGCGAACAGCAAACGTGCCTGGTTGAAGATTCTGGCGCGCTACAAGACGCCGGACAGGCGACGCAGCGCCGTTGAACTTGCCATCACCCTCATCCCTTTTGCCACGCTGTGGGCACTATCCTCGGCTGCCTATGCCTACGGCCATTGGTGGGGTCTGATCCTCATCCTTCCGGCCGCCGGCTTTCTGGTGCGGATCTTCATGATCCAGCACGATTGCGGCCATGGCTCCTTCTTCGCTAATCGCACCGTCGACGACTGGATTGGCCGTAGCCTCGGCATCCTGACGCTGACGCCCTACGACTGCTGGCGGCGCGCCCACGCAACCCATCATGCCAGCGCCGGCAACCTCGACCAACGCGGCATGGGCGACATCACGACGCTGACCGTTGCCGAATACCGGCAGATGCCCTGGCAAGGCCGCCTTGCTTATCGTCTCTATCGTCATCCCTTGGTCATGTTCGGCCTTGGCCCCATATGGCTCTTCATTTTCGAGCAGAGGCTGCCGGTCGGCATGATGCGGGGCGGCCTGACACCTTGGGTGTCATCCATGGCCACCAATCTCGCCATCGCCCTTATCGCCGCGATCCTCATCTGGTTCGTCGGCCTCGGCGCCTTCCTGGTCGTGCACTTGCCGATCGTCATCCTCGCCGGTTCGGCCGGCATCTGGCTGTTCTACGTCCAGCACCAGTTCGAGGAGACCGAGTGGGCAAAGGATTCCGAGTGGGAATTCCAGCATGCGGCGCTGCACGGTTCCTCATATTATGACCTGCCGCCGGTGCTGAACTGGTTCACCGGCAATATCGGCGTCCACCACGTGCACCATCTCTCCGCCAAGGTGCCATGCTACCGGCTGCAGGAAGTGCTGAGGGATTACCCGGAACTGCGCGAAATCGGCCGCATTACACTTGTCGAGAGCCTGCGCTGCGTCAAGCTGGCGCTGTGGGACGAGAACCGCAGGAAACTGGTGTCGTTCCGCGAAGCCCGGATGGCTGCGTAAAAAACACCGCCGCACCACAGGTGCGGCGGCGCTTGCAAGGCCTGGCTCAAGCCGCCTTGCGTTCGTCGCGCATCAGCATCTCGCCGTGCTGGATTTCGGTGCCGAGCACTTTCAGGCATTCGCGCATGAAGGCGGCAAGGCCCGGCCAGCCCTTGGCCGACACCAGATTGCCGTCGACATGGGCGCCGGTCGGTGAGACATCGATGTAGGTGCCGCCGGCGAGCGTGACTTCCGGCTCGCAATACTGGAGCGCCGCGACTTCCCTACCACGCACGACGCCGTCGACCGCGATCAGGATCTGCGCACCGTGGCAGATGGTGAAGATCGGCTTGCCGGTCTCGTGGAAATGCCGCACCAGCGCCTGCACGCGTTTGTCGATACGGATGTATTCCGGCCCACGTCCGCCTGCAGCGTAGACGGCATCGTATTCGGCCGGGTTCACCTCGGAAAAGGTCTTGTTGAGGATATAGTCGTGGCCAAGCTTTTCCGTGTAGGTTTGGTGGCCCTCGAAGTCGTGAAGCGACGTCTTCAGGATGTCGCCCGCCTTCTTGTCGGGACACACGACATGGACGGTGTGGCCGACCGCGTGCATGGCCTGTTCAAAGACGAAAATCTCGTATTCCTCGCTGAACTCGCCAACGAGCATCAATATCTTCTTACCAGCCATTCCCGGTTCCTCCCTTGGTGGCGATATTTATTTCGGGTCACGAAATAATACGCCTATCCTAAGGGCGGGACGGTGAAAATAAAAGACTGAATCTGCAAATTGGTCCGACCAGATTCGGCGATCTGCTCCAAGGAGGCGATCAGCCGGCGCGCACCCGCCGCCAGGAATATTTGGGACCTTTGGCCTCCGGCTTCACGGTCGGCTGATAGGAGAGCGGCAGACCGCCGGTGCGGCCTGCCTCGAGCCGTTTCAGCAGCACCGGATGCGACACTTCGAACTCGTCGAAGCCGAGGCGCAGCATATGCGGCAACTGGTCGACCAGAACCTGCCCGGTGGCGCGAACTGCCCCCTCGAAATGATAGCGGCTGCGCAGCAGTTCTCCCTTGGAGAAGGAGCGGCCGTCGCTGAAAGCCGGGAAGGCCAACGCCACCAGCGATACCTGGTCGAGCAGGTCTGCGATCTTTTCGAGCTGATCGCCGGGCTGAAGCAGCACGCCAAGGCGTTCCTTCGCCGACCGGCGCACCGCCGGGTCGAGGTCGAGAAATACCTGCAGCGGCAGGATGAAACGGCCATTGCCGGACAGCGCATCGGCACTTTCGGCATGGGTCCACTCGTCCTCGCGAAAGCCCGTCGGGGTCCAGAGGCGGGTGGCGATCTCCGGCGTCGGTTCGGTCATCAAAAAATTCCTAAAACCCAAAGATCCTAAAGCGATGCGTCGGTCAGCGACTTCTCCAGCCCCGACAGATGGATGCCGCACTCGGTCTTGGCGTGCCCAGCCCAGCGGCCGCTGCGTGCGTCCTCGCCCGGCTGCACCGGCTGCGTGCACGGAAAGCAGCCGATCGACAGATAGCCGTAGGCGACCAAAGGATTTTCACGCAGCGCATGCGCGCGCATATAGCTGGCCTGGTCGGCGGTCGTCCAATGCGCCAGCGGATTGATACGGATGCGCGAGCCGACCGCCTCGAACACCGGAAGCGCTGCCCGCGTTGAGGCCTGGAAGCGCTTACGGCCGGTAAACCAGGCGCGAAACGGCTCGACGCCGCGCGCCAGCGGCTCGACCTTGCGGACATCGCAGCAGGCGTCGGTGTCGGTCTCGTTCAGATTGCCGGTCGGATCGACCCGTTCGAGCGCCGCCTCGTCGGGCGTGATCACTCGGATATCGGTCAGCCCGAAATCGGCAACGAGCGCGTCACGATAGTCGAGCGTCTCCTCGAAATGCTTGCCGGTGTCGAGGAAGATCACCGGCAGCGTCCGGTCGATCTTGGCGATCATGTGCAGCAGCACCGCCGAATCCGCGCCGAAGGACGAAACCGCGGCGATTTCATCGTAAAAGAATTCCCGGGCCGACCGTTCGATGATCTCCAGCGGCTTCAGATGACCATAGAGCGCATCGAGCCCCGCCGCTTCGGCGGCGACGCCGGCCTCGACGTCGACGATACGGTCAAGCGGCCTTGGTTTCGCCAGCATAGAGCGCCTCCTTGAACGGCGTGGGACCGACACGGCGGTAGGCGTCGATGAACTTTTCGTTTCTGTCGAGCCGAAGGCCGAGATAGGTCTCGACAATCTGCTCGATGGCATCGGTGATCTCTTCCGAGCTGAAGCCGCGGCCGATGATCTCGCCGACCGAGGTGTTCTCGTCGGCCGAGCCGCCAAGCGTGACCTGATAGAGTTCGGCGCCCTTCTTCTCGACGCCGAGGATACCGATATGGCCGACGTGGTGATGGCCGCAGGCGTTGATGCAGCCGGAGATCTTCAGCTTCAGCTCTCCGATCTCGCGCTGGCGCTCGAGCGAAGCGAAGCGGCTCGAGATTTCCTGCGCCACCGGAATGGAGCGCGCCGTGGCCAGCGCGCAATAATCGAGGCCAGGGCACGAGATGATGTCGGTGATCAGATTTGAATTGGCCGTCGCCAGTCCGATGTCGACCAGAACGTCATAGACCGCCTTGAGGTCGGCGCGCGCGACGTGCGGCAGGATCAGATTCTGCTCATGGCTGACGCGCAGCTCGTCGAAGGCATATTTTTCGGCAAGGTCGGCGACCGCTTCCATCTGGCTGTCGGAGGCATCGCCCGGCGCTTCGCCGATGCCCTTGAGCGAGATGGTCACGGCGGCATAATCGGGATGGCGGTGGGTCACCACGTTCTGGTCGAGCCATTCCGAAAAGCTCTTCGAATCGAGGCGGGCAAGCTTGACCGCTTCGTCGCCTTCCGGCCGATCGACCAGCGCCGGCGGCGCGAAATAGGCATCGATGGCGCGGATATCGGCTTCCGGCAGCTTCAGATCCGCATCCTTCAACTCCTGCCATTCGGCCTCGACCTGGCGGGTGATCTCCTCGACGCCGGTCTCGTGGACGAGGATCTTGATGCGCGCCTTGTACTTGTTGTCGCGGCGGCCGTAGAGGTTGTAAACGCGCAGGATCGCCGTGCAGTAGGACAGAAGGTCCGCCTCGGGCAGGAAGTCGCGTATCTTCTTGGCGATCATCGGCGTACGGCCCTGGCCGCCGCCGACATAGACGGCGAAACCGAGTTCGCCGGCCGCATTTTTCTTCAAATGCAGGCCGATGTCATGCGTCTGGATGGCGGCGCGGTCGCGCTCGGCGCCGGTCACCGCGATCTTGAATTTCCTCGGCAGGAACGAGAATTCCGGATGCACCGACGACCATTGGCGCAGGATTTCCGCATAGGGGCGCGGGTCGGCAACCTCGTCGGCGGCGGCACCGGCGAAGTGGTCGGCAGTGACGTTGCGGATGCAGTTGCCGCTGGTCTGGATGGCGTGCATTTCCACACTTGCCAGGTCGGCCAGGATCGCCGGGATGTCCGACAGCGCCGGCCAGTTGAACTGGATGTTCTGGCGCGTCGTGAAATGGCCATAGCCCTTGTCGTATTTGCGGGCGATGTGGCCGAGCATGCGCAGCTGCTTGCTGTTCAGCGTGCCGTAAGGCACCGCGATGCGCAGCATATAGGCATGGAGCTGCAGGTAGACGCCGTTCATCAGCCTCAGCGGCCGGAACTGATCCTCGGTGATCTCACCGGCAAGCCGCCGCGCGACCTGATCGCTGAACTCGGCGACGCGGGCCTGGACAAAATCGTGATCGAACTCATCGTAACGGTACATGTCTGGTCTTTCCGGGCGCGTCCGCCCGCCTGAATCAATGTCGCGATCTACGCCGCCCGGGCAGCTTCCGGGCGGGCCTGCTTGCCCAGATCGTTGCGGTTGGTGGGGCCGGCGGCGCGGATTTTTTCACGCAGACGAACCGGAACGACCACACCATTGGCGACGGTCACGTCGATCAGATTGACGTCGACGACTTCATTGTTGGCAAGGGCCGTGGCGCCGATCGCCTCCAGCCGGTCTTCGGTCGCCTTGTCGTCGGCGAGATCGGCATTGTCGATGATCTCGGCCCAGCCCCCATTGGCGTACCAGACGGCTTCGCCGTCGGCGAGGCGGTTTGCGGTCAGAACTTTCATCGTTTGGCTCCTTCGGCGGCTGTTTGGGCCGCGCCTTCATGCCTGTGTGCCGCGAGCGGCTCGGAACGTTCAAAGTTGGCGCCGGCGACTGCATCGCCGATGATCGTCATGACCGGGCCGGTAAGATCGGCACGGACCTCCAGCGACGGCAGGTCGGCGAGCGTGCCGTGGAAACGGCGGCGGTTGGTAAGGCTGGCATTCTCGACCACGGCGACCGCTGTATCCGGCGACAGGCCTGCCTCGATCAGCCGGCCGGCGACCTCGGCCGCGACCGAGCGGCCCATATAGACGGCGACCGTGGCGCCGGAAATCGCGAGCTTGGCCCAGTCGGGCAGCGAATTTCCCTTGAGGTCATGCCCGGTGGTGAACACCATCGACGACGACACGCCGCGCAGCGTCAGCGGCAGCTCGAAATCGGCGGCGGCGGCGAAGGCCGCGGTGACGCCCGGAACCACCTCATAAGCGATGCCGGCATCGCGAAGTGCTGCCATTTCCTCGCCCGCGCGGCCGAACACCAGCGGATCGCCGGACTTCAGTCGCACGACGCGCTTGCCGTCGCGGCCGAGTTCGATCAGCAGCGCGTTGATCTCGGCCTGGCTCTTGGTGTGGCAGCCCTTGCGCTTGCCCACCGGCAAACGCTCGGCGTCGCGGCGGCCCATGGCGACGATCGCCTCTGGCACCAGCGCGTCATGGACGATGACATCGGCTTCCATCAGCAGGCGATGGGCGCGCAACGTCAGCAGGTCCTCGGCGCCCGGGCCCGCCCCCACCAGGGCAATGTGGCCCGACGACGGCGCATTCGAGAGCAACAGGTCAACGGCGGCATCATGCGCCTGCGAAAGCTGGCCGGCCTCCATGGCCCGGGCCGGTGCGCCGCCGAAGAAGTCGCTCCAGAAGCGTCGCCGGGCATTGCCTTTCGGCAGCAATCTCTCGGCGGCACCACGCAACGAGGCGGCAAGCGAAGCAAGCGGCCCGAGCGACGGCGACAGCATACGGTCGATCTTGCTGCGCAGCATCTGGGCAAGCACCGGGCCGGCCCCTTCCGTGCCGACGGCAATGGCGACCGGCGCGCGGTTGACCAGCGCAGGCGTGAAGAAATCGCACAGATCCGGCCGGTCGACGGCATTGACCGGAATACCCAGCCGACGCGCGTCCTCGGCAACGCGGCAATCGAGCGCCTCATCGCCGCTGGCGGCAAACACCATCACCGCGCCTTCGAGATGCGCGGCATCGTAAGCGGCAGCGATGTGGACGGCGCCATTCGTGGCGACAAAGGTCAGCAACTCGGCCTCGGCGGCATCGGTGATGATGCGCAGCACGGCACTCGACTGGCCGATCAGCCGCGCCTTGGCCAGAGCTTCCTGGCCGCCGCCGACGATGGCCACGGCTTCGCCCTCGACCCGCATGAAGACGGGAAAGGCGTTGAGCTTGGGGGTGGCCTGCGGCATGGCGAGCGGAATCCTGAATACGCTGTCGGTTCTACGCGCAAGCGCGAAAAAGCAGAAGGAACGCACTCGCGCATCGCTTCGTGCGAAGCAATCGCTTTTCCGCAAGCACCAGAGGCTGGAGAAAAAAATTCCACACCACGGGTGGAGCGGATCCAAGCCGCTGTTGCGGGCCTTGATCTGCGGCCGTTCTAGCGGCAATCGAGGTGCATCACAAAACACTTTTTTCTAAATTCTACTAATCTAGTAGATTAAAGCCCCATGCACTGAACACCGTTATCCCCGGTTGGTTGGTTGGTTCGCTCGCTGTTCTTGTCGTCACCGGAACATTCCTGCCTCGGCGCGCGTTTGCCATGCGAACCCGAGCTTGGCTGTTCGGCTGCGGCAACGGCTCCTGGGATAGGCCCGGAAACCATGAAGAAAATCAGGAAAAAGGAGCGCTCCGTGAACAACCTCAAGCTGAAACGCGGACTGTGGATCGTGGTGGCCGACGGCGAGAAGGCGCTGTTCCTCGAAAACCGTGGTGACACGCAATATCCCGACCTTCAGGTCGTGCAGGAGATGGAGCAGGCAAATCCAGCGACGCGAGAGCAAGGCTCGGACCGCCCCGGCCGCTACAGCGACGGCCCTTCCATCCACCGCAGCGCAGTCGAGGACACTGACTGGCATCGTCTCGGTAAGGAGCGTTTCGCCGACGAAATTGCCGAGCGGCTGTACAAGCTCGCGCATCGCGGCGCCTTCAAGGAGATGGTGCTGATCGCGCCACCGCAAGTGCTTGGCGATATCCGCAGAAAACTGCACAAGGAAGTTGCCGAGAAAATCACCGTGGAAATTCCGAAGACCCTGACCAACCACACCATCGCCGACATCGAAAACCTGCTGCAGGCGGCCTGATAGCGGGCACCAGGCGCGCAAACCGCTTCTTGCTTGCAGCAACAACCCTTGCCAGCCCCGAGGCGGCTCGCCTTCTGCATCTTTGTCGTCGATTTCATGGCATCGCGGTTGCCTCGCGGCCACCTGAGCCCCCATATTGGCCAACGCGGCGGCTCTTTTGGCGGCGCATACCCGACATCGTGATTTCGAAAGGCGCTCCATAGACCATGCCGCACGACACGCCCCTTATCGCCACCATCGTCGCCGGTTTGGGGCTGGCTTTCGTCTTCGGCGCAATTGCCAATCGCTTCCGCATCCCGCCGCTGGTCGGTTACCTCATCGCCGGCGTTCTGGTCGGGCCGAACACGCCGGGCTTCGTCGCCGATGCCGGCCTCGCCACTGAACTGGCCGAGATCGGCGTGATACTGCTGATGTTCGGCGTCGGCCTGCATTTCTCGTTGAAGGATTTGTTGTCGGTCCGCGCCATCGCCGTGCCCGGCGCGATCGCGCAGATCGGCTTCGCAACGGCGCTCGGCGCCGGCCTTGCCTGGATGCTCGGCTGGTCGATGGGCGCGGGGCTGGTGTTCGGGCTGGCACTTTCCGTCGCCTCGACCGTAGTGCTGTTGCGCGCGCTGCAGGAGCGGCGGCTGATCGAAACCGAACGCGGCCGCATCGCCGTCGGCTGGTTGATCGTCGAGGATCTGGCCATGGTGCTGGCGCTGGTATTGCTGCCGGCGCTGGCCGGTGTGCTGGGCGGTCAGGAGCAGCTGGAGGCCCACTCCAGCGGCCTGTTGTCGCTGCCGGCGAGCTACGGCGTTTGGGGTGTCGTCGGCATCACGCTGGCCAAGGTCGCGGCCTTTGTCGTCGTCATGCTGGTGGTCGGTCGCCGTGTCATCCCCTGGATCTTGCACTACGTCGCCCACACCGGATCGCGCGAACTGTTCCGGCTGGCTGTGCTCGCCATCGCACTCGGCGTCGCCTTCGGCGCGGCCAAGCTGTTTGGCGTCTCGCTGGCGCTGGGCGCTTTCTTCGCCGGCATGATCATGAGCGAATCCGAACTCAGCCACCGGGCGGCCGAGGAATCGCTGCCGCTGCGCGACGCCTTTTCCGTGCTGTTCTTCGTCTCGGTCGGCATGCTGTTCGACCCGTTCAGCCTGATCAGCAATGGCTGGCCGGTCCTGGCGACGCTGGCCATCATCGTCATCGGCAAGTCGCTGGCGGCCTTCGTCATCGTCGTCGCCTTCGGTTATCCCCTCGCCACGGCACTGATGATCTCGGCAAGCCTCGCTCAGATCGGCGAATTCTCGTTCATCCTGGCCGAACTCGGTGTCGGGCTGAAGCTGCTGCCCGAACAAGGACGCGACCTCATCCTCGCCGGCGCTATCCTGTCGATCGTCCTCAACCCGCTGATATTCCTTGCCGTTGACTGGATGAAACCGCGGCTGGAAAGGCGCGCGGGCAAGACGGCGTCGCTCGACGAGGCAAAGCCGATTGGCCCCGCGACGGAGCCAGGTCGGCTGGCTTCGGTCGCGACACCAGTGCAAGAGGACGGCCCACTTCCCAGGACAACGCTCACCAGCCACACCATCCTGATCGGCTACGGCCGTGTCGGCAGCCTCGTCGGCGCGTCATTGAAGGAGGCCGCCCTGCCCTTCCTCGTCATCGAGGATGCCGACAAGACGCTGGCGAAGCTCAAGGCCGACGGCATCGAAACCGTGTTCGGCAACGCCGCGAACAGCGAGGTGTTCGCCGCGGCCAATCCCGAGGGCGCCAAGCGGCTGATCCTGGCCATTCCCAACGCCTTCGAGGCGGGGCAGATCGTGCTGCGCGCACGCACCGCCAACCCGAAGATCAACGTCATCGCCCGCGCCCATTCCGATGCCGAGGTCGAGCATCTCAAGGGGCTCGGCGCCGACACGGTGATCATGGGTGAGCGCGAGATCGCGCGTGGGATCGTGGCAGAGGTGATGGAAGGCGGGGCAGAGCCGAATGCGCCGGTTACTTAACTCGCCAGCGGTCGCTCACACGTGCTGGCCGCCATTGATGTGGATTTCCGAACCCGTCACATAGGACGCCTGCTGCGAGCACAGGAAGAAGATGATGTCGGCGACTTCGGCCGTAGTGCCCAGCCGCCGCAGCGGAATCGTCTCGACGATCTTTTCCGTGCCCGGCGACAGGATCGCCGTGTCGATCTCGCCGGGTGCGATGGCGTTGACGCGGATGCCGTGCGGGCCGAAATCATGCGCCATTTCGCGCGTCAGCGAGCCGAGTGCCGCCTTCGACGTCGCATAGGCCGTGCCGGCGAAGGGATGCACGCGGGTGCCGGCGATCGAGGTGACGTTGACGATCGAGCCTTTGGCCGACGCCAATTCCCAGAACAATCCCCGCGCCAGCATGATCGGCGCGAAGAAATTCACCTGGAACACGTCGCGCCAGACATGCATCGGCGTGTCGATCGAATTCATGCGGCTGTTGTCGCCCTCGAGCTTCGGCGAAATGCCTGCATTGTTCACCAGCGCATGAAGCTGGCCGCCGTGCGCCTCCAGCCGATGGCGAATTTCCGAGATCGCGATGCCGACATCCTCCTGGTCGGCGAGATCGACCTTGATATGGTCCTCTGGACCGGCCGGCCACGGGCAGTCCTCGGCAAAGGCCTGGCGCGAGCAGGTGATGACGCGCCAGCCCTCGCGCGAGAAGCGCTTGACCGTGGCATGGCCGATGCCGCGGCTTGCGCCGGTCAGCACGATGGTCTTTCTGGTGTCGGTCTCGGCCATGTCGCGGTCTCCAAACTGGAGATGTAGCGGAACACCGTCGCGATGGCGAGGGCTCAGCCGCCGGTGAGGATGTCGAGGATCGAGGTCTGCCGCTTCTTGACAGGCCCGCCGACATCGCCGGGCGGCACCGGGTGCTTGATCGATGCGGTGGTTCCATCACCGCCCGGCATGCCGAAGCCACCGGCATCGACCGTTTCGGCGGGACGCGCGGCGCGAGCCGGCGACGCTTTTTGGGCGGACGGCGCGGATTGGCCAACCGAAGCGGACGGCACAGGGGCCGGCTGCGCCGTATTGGACGGAATTTCGTCCTGCACGATCGTATCCGCTGGCGTTGACCTCCATGTCCCGGGCAGCGGCCGCACCGGCACGCCTTCATGCGCGGCGACCATGAACTCATGCCAGGCCTGCGCCGGCAGCGCACCGCCGGTGACCTTCTTCATCGGACTGCCATCATCATTGCCGAACCAGACACCGGTGGTGAGATTGGCCGTATAGCCGATGAACCAGGCGTCGCGCGAATTCTGGCTGGTGCCGGTCTTGCCGGCGGCCGGCCAGGCAAAAGCCGCCTTCCTGGCAGTGCCGATTTCGACCGTGCCGGTCATCATCGAGTTCATCATGCCGACGACTTCGGGTTTGACGACACGCGGGGCGCCGCCGCCATTGTTGGCGTAGAGCACCTTGCCGCCGGCTGTCGTCACGCGGCGGATGAAATGGACTTCCGGCCGGTAGCCGCCATTGGCGAAGGGGACATAGGCCGACGTCAATTCCAGCGGCGTCACTTCAGAGGTGCCGAGCGCGATCGAGGTGTTGGCCGTGAGGTCGGTCTGGATGCCCATGCGATGTGCCGCCTCGATGACGGCGTCAGGTCCGACTTCCATGGTCAGTTGGGCGGCCACCGAGTTCAGCGACTTCGCCAGCGCCGTCGCCAGCGTCACCTTGCCGAAATACTTGCCGCCGTAATTGGTTGGCGTCCATTTGCCTATTTTGATCGGCGCGTCATTGCGCACGCTGTCGGGCGTGCGGCCGGCTTCTAGTGCAGCCATGTAAACAAAAGGCTTGAACGCCGAGCCCGGCTGGCGGCGCGCCTCCGAGGCACGGTCGAACTGGCTGGTCGAATAATCATAACCGCCGACCATGGCACGTACCGCGCCGGAATTGTCAATCGACACTAGCACGCCCTGGCTGGCATTGAGCTTCTTGCCGCTCCCGTCGATCAGCCGGCGGATCGATTGTTCGGCGAGCTTCTGCAGCGTGAGGTCGACGGTGGTGTCGACGATGATGTCGCCGCGCACGTCCCCGATCAATTCGGGCAGTTCTTCCATGATTGTGTCGGCGACATAATTTTCCGAGCCCGTCCAGTAGGATGCCACCCGCGTCGCCGGCGCGCTCATCGCCGTGGTCAGGTCCTTGGCGCTGATCTTGCCTTCGTCGCGCATGGCGGCGAGGACAAGCTGCGAGCGCCGTTCGGCCGCCTTCGGGTCGCGTGCCGGAGACAATCGCGACGGCGCCTTCAGCAGGCCAGCGAGGAGTGCGGCCTCCGGCAGTGTGACATCGCGCGCGCTCTTGCCGAAATAGCGGCGCGAGGCCGCCTCGACACCATAGGCACCGGAGCCGAAATAGACCCGGTTGAGATACATTTCGAGGATCTGGTCCTTGGTGTGCTTGTGCTCGAGCCACAGCGCCAAAAGCACTTCCTGCACCTTGCGCTCCAGCGTGCGATCGGGCGTCAGGAACAGGTTTTTCGCCAATTGCTGGGTCAGCGTCGAGCCGCCCTGCGAAAAACGGCCGCCGAGAACGTTGGCCACCATGGCCCTGGACAGACCGATCGGATCGATGCCCAGATGCGAATAGAAACGGCGATCCTCGATGGCGATGACGGCCTCGGGAATATAGGCCGACATTTCATGCAGGCCGACGGCTTCGCCGCCGCTCATGCCGCGATTGGCGAGCAGCTGTCCGTCGACGGAGACGATCCTGATGTTGGGCGCGCGGTCGGGGATGGCCCAGGTGGTGGCCGCCGGCATTTTCGCGCCGTAATAGACGACGATGCCGGCGGTGGCGATGCCGCCCCATATTGCCAGCACGAAGCACCAGTAGACCAGCCGGCCGAGCACGCCAAACAGGCCGCGCCGGCTTTTGCCGCGTCCGCGGCGCGACGATTTCTTGGCCGATTGGCGCTTGGCAGAGGTCTTACGGCTGCTCGGCACGACGCGATCCTCCTCGCTTACCGAAAAACCGGCCGAGGATTTCGCCCGTGGCGGTCCCTCGAAGCTGGGTTCGATACGGCTGTCTCTGCGGTTCGCCATGCGCTGTGCTGTCTGTCCCGATGCCTATGGCGTTCGGGGTGAAGAGTAGATGCGGCGGTTTAAAGGCGAGTTAAGTCTCGCTCGAGCGCCGCAGCCGGGCGATCGGTTATCGATGCCAGCGAGAAGAAGGCTAGCGTCTGCTCTTCGCAGGTCACCGCCACAACGCTGTTCGAACGATCGATATCTAGCCCCTTCGGACCGCCTTCTTCGACGCTGGCCCTGCCGCGCCCGAAAGTTTCGTCGTCAAGGACGGCAACAGAGCGAGAGGGCATACGGCTGCCGCTCCAGCCCGCGTCGCGCTCGTAGACGTGAAGCAGTGGACTGCCTGCATCGGCGACGAGGATCTGCCGGTCATCGCCTGTAAAACGCAGGCCATGCGGATAATTGGCATTCTGCAGGATTCCAGCGGGTTCGGTATCCGGTTCCAGCGGCGCGGACATGCTGTAGATCTTCACATCGTTCGTGCCGTGGCTGCTGACGGCGATCCATTGGCCATCATGGCTGACCGCTATGCCGTCGGGTATGTTCAGGCCGCGCTTCAGAAGGACCTGGTTTTTCCACGCGCGGTAGCCCCACCGGTCGACGACGTGGCGCGTGACACTGTCCCTGTAGTTGTTGCAGACCAGGAGGCTGACTCGGCCACGCGTCTCCTGCCTGGCCGCGACGGAACCTGGCGTCTTCAGCTTGCAGAACAGTCCGCCCTTGATCTCGCGAATAGGCGCAATGTCGCACTGGCGGCCGGCCGGTTCGCCCGAGGGCAGGGCAAATATCGCAACCAGCCCATCACGATTGGCGATCACCAGGGTTCGGTCATCGATGAAATCGAGACCGTGGACCTCACCCATGCTTCCCGACGTCAATTCCATGAAGTCATGGACGATGACTTGCGGACCACTCGGCGCCGCATCGACGTCGATCCGCAGGATCAGACAGCGCCTTCGCGCATATCCCGCAATTGCCAGCAGCCGATTGTCCGGCGAAAAGCGCACATCTTCCGTGCGACCGATGGCCGAGAGCGCGGCTCGTACGGCATCGCTGGCTTTGAAGTCGATCCGGGCTATCACCTGAGAGCGTGACCTGAAGGGCTCGAATAGTCGATATGGGTGGTCATCGGCACCTTTTGCCGCGCCAGACCCTGCGCGCTCAGTTTTCCTGGATCGAAATACCCTTGTCGTCGATCTTAAGTTCGACGCCCTTCGGCTTGGTTTGCTCGCGATAGACGTAGGTGCCGAGCGCGATGACCACGACGACGAGCGCGCCGATGATGAGATAGAGCATATTCTGTTTCATAGCGCGCCCTTGATGTCCTTCGATGGATCAGGCCTGCTTCACCAGCTTGATCAGCACGAGCAGGATGACCGCGCCGATCGTGGCGTGGATAATGGAGGCAAATATGCCACCGCCTATGGCGAACCCAAGCCTTGGGAAGAGCCAGCCGGCGATCAAGGCCCCGACGATGCCGACGACGATATTGCCGACCAGGCCGAAGCCAAAACCCTTGACGATCAGGCCGGCGAGCCAGCCGGCGATGGCACCGATGATGATGAAGACAAGCAGACTCTCAACACCCATTTGCAAATCCCTCCTGAGCGGATGGTCGCGGAGCAGGAAGCCCCGAATCGATCTCCGGTTGCAACGGGCTCAAGCTATTGGAAAGTAGCCGGCCCCGCCAGCGGCGTCATTCGTCCTCGTCATCCCCGGATGCGGGCCGCCAGCCGATCGGCTCGATTTTCTTTTGCGTATGGCCGTCCGTATAGGCCCACCATCCGGTGTCGTTCTCGTCCCAGTCGCCGCCGGCCGCCCTCAGCCGGTCGAGCGACCGGTACTGCGCGATGGATTCGTTGATCACGCCGTCGCTGTCCTTCCAGATGACGGTGACCTTGGAGCCGTCCTTCGGGGCTGTTTCGATGGGTTTTCTGGCAGCCATTTCATCCCTCCATGGACCGACAGAACGTCGCGGCGAACAGCTGGTTCCAACTTAGCTGTGGGCGAAGATGTCTGCCTCATCCCAGCCCATCAGGTCGAGTTTCGCACGCGTCGGCAGGAAGCGGAAGCAGGCCTCTGCCTCCTTGGTCCGCTTCTCGCGCGCCAGCCGCGCCGTCAGCACATCGCGCAGCTGGTGCAGATAGAGCACGTCGGAGGCGGCATATTCGAGTTGTTCGGGCGACAGCGTCTCCGCTGCCCAGTCCGACGATTGCTGCACCTTCGACAGGCTGACGCCAAGAAGTTCAAGGCAGATGTCCTTCAACCCGTGCCGGTCGGTGTAGGTTCGGGTCAGCCGCGAGGCGATCTTGGTGCAAAACACCGGCTCCGGCATGACGCCGAAGGCGTTATAGAGCACGGCGAGATCGAAGCGGCCGAAATGGAAGAGCTTGGTTATGCTGCGGTTCCTGAGCAGGCTGACGAGGTTCGGCGCCTTCTTCTGGCCGGGCGCGATCTGGATGACGTCGGCGGTACCGTCACCCGGCGATATCTGCACCACGCAAAGCCGGTCGCGATGCGGATTGAGGCCCAGCGTCTCCGTGTCGATGGCGACCGCCCCGACGTCGTAATGCAACAGCCCGGGCAGGTCGTTCTTGTGGAAGCGGATATCGCTCATCGTCTTCTCCGGTCGCGGCCCATGCGGTGATGCTCAACAGGGATGGCCCGTCCTCGCCGCGATCCGATGAAAAATCAACAGAAAGTTGAATTCTTTCCCTGTCAGCGTGTCAGCGCATCGAGAATGCGCGCCCAGGAGCGCTGTCCCTTGTGGAAGGAACTCAGCTCGTATTTCTCGTTCGGCGAATGGATGCGGTCATCGTCGAGGCCGAACCCGACCAGCAAGGATTCGATGCCGAGATAGGTCTGGAAATCGCCGACCACCGGGATCGAGCCGCCGCTTCCCGTCGTCACCGCCGGCTTCGGCCACTCGTCGGACAGCGCGTCCTTAGCCTTGGCGAGAAACGGCGAGTCGTAGGAAAGCTGGATCGCCGGCGAGCCGCCATGCGGATGGAAATCGACTGAGCAATCGGCCGGGATGCGCTCCCTGACGAAGGTCTGGAAAGCGGCACGGATCTTTTCCGGATTCTGCTTGTGGACGAGGCGGAAGGACACTTTTGCCGTGGCTTCCGCCGCGATCACCGTCTTGAACCCCTTGCCGGTATAGCCGCCAATAATACCGTTGAACTCGGCCGTGGGCCGCGCCCAGGTGAGTTCGAGCACCGAGCGGCCCCTTTCACCTGATGGAATCGACAGGCCGACAGGCCCAAGGAACGTCTCGGCGGTCTCGCCGAGCGTCTCCCACGATTTCAGGACCTGCGAGGGGGTCTCCTCGACACCGTCATAGAAACCCGGAATGGTGACATGGCCGTCCTTGTCGTGGATGTCAGCCAGGACCCCGGCCAGGATGCGGATTGGATTGGCGGCGGCCCCACCATAAAGACCGGAATGCAGGTCGCGGTCAGCGGCTTTGACCGTGATCTCCTCGCCGACCAGCCCGCGCAGCGCGACACAGATCGACGGCGTATCGCGGTCCCACATACCGGTGTCGCAGACAAGCGCGAAGTCGGCCTTGAGTTCGGCCGCGTTTGCCTCGAGGAACGGCTTCAGCGATGGCGAGCCGGACTCCTCCTCGCCCTCGAACAGGATCGTGATGCGGCACGGCAGCCCGCCATGCACCTGCTTCCAGGCGCGGCAAGCCTCGACAAAGGTCATCAGCTGCCCCTTGTCGTCGGCCGAACCACGTCCTGTGATCACCTGATGGCCGGGCTCGATCTCCTTGACCGAAGGTGCGAACGGGTCGCTGTCCCAGAGCTCGATCGGGTCGACCGGCTGCACGTCGTAATGGCCGTAGAACAAGACATGCGGCGCGTCCGCCGGCCCGTCATGATGCGCGACCACCATCGGATGGCCTGGTGTGTCACGCACGCTGGCGTCGAACCCGATCAGCTTGAGCTCCGCCACCAGCCATTCCGCCGCCTTGCGGCAATCCGCGGCATAGGCCGGATCGGTCGAGATCGACTTGATCCTGAGCAGCCCGAACAGGCGCTCCAGGCTCTCGTCGAGATTCTTGTCGAGGCGGTCGAGGACGGGGGAGACTGCGGACATTTTTATCAGGCCTTTCGATTCTGAGCGGCAACCCTAAGCCTGCAAGGCAGAAACGAAAAGCCGGCGGTCGTTGGACCAGGAAACCTGTCGGCAAAAAAATGCCGCCGTGGTGGAGGGGGAACCACGGCGGCCTTTACTCGAAACGATGCGGCAGCCCGGAGAGGGGGGATAGGCTGCCGCAAGTGTCCGGGATAGGCGGGGGACGGGCCTTACTCCGGACCTCGGCGAAAAATGCCGATGACGTTTATCTGTGTCTTCGAACATGGCGATTCAAGGGCGTCAAAATTACACTTTTGTAACATACGCGTGAGCGGCCAGTTCCATGTCGGCCGATTCTATGGTGGCCGATTCTATGGTGGCCAAGTCATCAGGACATCGGCTCTGTCAGGGTGTTGCCGGAACCGGTGGCTGAAGCCGCCTTTGGCATGGACCGCAGCGCTGCGCCGCGCTATCCCTTCGTCCCATGAAAAAAGGCGATCATCTCTTCCTTGTCGACGGCTCCGGCTACATCTTCCGCGCCTATCACGCGCTGCCGCCACTGACCCGCAAATCCGACGGCCTGCCGGTCAGTGCCGTGCTCGGCTTCTGCAACATGGTTTGGAAGCTGACGCAGGACGCCCGCAACACCGATGTCGGCGTGGTGCCGACGCATTTCGCCGTGATCTTCGACTATTCGTCGAAAACCTTCCGCAACGATCTCTACCCCGAATACAAAGCCAACCGCTCGGCGCCGCCGGAGGATTTGATCCCGCAATTCGGCCTGATTCGCCAGGCGACCAAGGCCTTCAACCTGCCCTGCATCGAGATGGAAGGGTTTGAGGCCGACGATCTGATCGCCACCTATTGCCGGCTTGCCTGCGAAGCCGGCGGCGACACCACCATCATCTCCTCCGACAAGGATCTGATGCAGTTGGTCGGCGCAACCGTCGGCATGTACGATCCGATGAAGGACCGCCAGATCGGCGTTCCCGAAGTCGTCGAGAAATGGGGCGTGCCGCCGGAGAAGATGATCGACCTGCAGGCGCTGACCGGCGATTCGGTCGACAACGTGCCGGGTGTGCCCGGCATCGGGCCGAAGACGGCGGCGCAACTGCTCGAACAGTTCGGCGACCTCGATGGGCTGCTTGCGCGCGCCGGCGAGATCAAGCAGGAGAAGCGCCGCGAATCGATCATCGCCAATGCCGACAAGGCGCGCATTTCGCGTGAGCTGGTGACGCTGAAGAACGACGTGCCGGTGATCGAAGGGCTCGACGATTTCACGTTGCACGAGCCCGACGGGCCAAAGCTGATCGGCTTCCTCAAGACCATGGAGTTCTCCTCGCTGACCCGCCGCGTAGCGGAAGCGACCGGAACGGAGCCGGCTGATGTCCAGGCCGTCGCCGTTACGATCGAGCGCGCCGACACCGCGCATGGTCCCGATGTCGGGTTTGGAGTGCCGGCAGCCGCCGAAGGCGCGGTGGGCGCGGTGACAGACGAAGCCGGGAGAACGGCGCCGACCGGCCCCAGCAGAGAAAGCAAGGAAGGCGACACCCCTTCCCTTCTTTCGGCGCTTCGCTTCGAGGACGCCACTGCCAGAAAGATCGACACCAGCACCTACGTCTCCATCCGCGACACGGCGGTGCTGAAGGCGTGGGTGGCCGAGGCGATGGAGACCGGCATCGTCGCCTTCGACACCGAGACCACCTCAACTGATCCGATGCAGGCCGAGTTGATCGGCTTTTCCATGGCCACCGCGCCCGGCCGCGCCGCCTATGTGCCGCTCGCTCATAAAAGCGGCAACGGCGACCTGCTCGGCGGCGGAATGGTCGAAAACCAGATCCCGATCCGTGAGGCGCTTGGCGTCCTGAAGCCCTTGCTGGAGGACAAGTCTGTTCTCAAGATCGTGCAGGAGCTGAAATACGACCTCGTCGTCATGAGCCGCCACGGCATCGATGTCGCCCCCTTCGACGACACCATGCTGATTTCCTACGTGCTCGACGCTGGCACATCCGGCGGCCACGGCATGGCGGCTCTGTCGGAAAAGTGGCTCGGCCACACGACCATTTCCCTCAAGGAGCTGGCCGGCTCGGGAAAAAGCTTCGTCGGCTTCGACCAGGTCGATATCGACAAGGCAACGGCCTACGCCGCCGAGCACGCCGATGTGACGCTGAGGCTCTGGCGGGTGCTGAAGCCAAGGCTTGCCGCCAAGGGCCTCGTCTCGGTCTACGAGCGGCTGGAACGGCCGCTGGTGCCGGTGCTGGCAAGGATGGAGCAGCGCGGCATCTCCGTCGACCGGCAGATCCTGTCGCGGCTCTCCGGCGAACTGGCACAGGGCGCAGCACGGCTGGAGGATGAAATCTATCAGCTCATCGGCGAGCGCATCAACATCGGCTCGCCAAAACAGCTCGGCGACATCCTGTTCGGCAGGATGGGCCTGCCCGGCGGTTCCAAAACCAAGACCGGCCAGTGGTCGACCTCGGCGCAACTTCTGGAAGACCTCGCCGCCGAAGGCCACGAACTGCCGCGCAAGATCGTCGACTGGCGCCAGCTGACCAAATTGAAATCGACCTATACCGATGCGCTGCCCGGCTTCATCCATCCCGATACGAAGCGCGTCCACACTTCATACGCCCTTGCCGCGACGACGACGGGACGGCTGTCGTCCTCCGATCCCAATCTGCAGAACATTCCGGTGCGCACCGTCGAGGGGCGAAAGATCAGGACGGCCTTCATCGCCGACAAGGGCAACAAGCTGGTTTCCGCCGATTACAGCCAGATCGAGCTGCGCGTGCTCGCCCATGTCGCCGAGATCCCGCAGTTGACGCAGGCCTTCGCCGACGGCGCCGACATCCACGCCATCACCGCGTCGGAAATGTTCAACGTACCGGTCGAGGGCATGCCGGCGGAGATACGCCGCCGCGCCAAGGCGATCAATTTCGGCATCATCTACGGCATTTCCGCCTTTGGCCTCGCCAACCAGCTGTCGATCCCGCGCGAGGAGGCCGGCGCCTACATCAAGAAATATTTCGAACGCTTCCCGGGCATCCGCGACTATATCGACGCGACCAAGGCCTATGCCCGCGAATACGGCTATGTCGAAACGATCTTCGGCCGCCGCATCCACTATCCTGAGATACGGTCGTCGAACCCCTCGGTCCGCGCCTTCAACGAGCGCGCCTCGATCAACGCCCGCCTGCAAGGCACCGCCGCCGACATCATCCGCCGCGCCATGATCCGCATGGACCAGGCGCTGGAAAAGGCGAAGCTTTCCGCCCGCATGCTGCTGCAAGTGCATGACGAGCTGGTCTTCGAGACCGCCGAAGCGGAGGTCGAGGCGACGATCCCCGTCGTGCGCCAGGTGATGGAGAACGCCGCGATGCCGGCGGTGTCGATGTCGGTGCCGCTGCATGTCGACGCCCGTGCCGCCAACAACTGGGAAGAGGCGCATTAGCACCTCATACGGACGTCCACGGCCGACCAGATGCGATCTGTAGCGATCCTTCGCCCGCCCTCCAGCATCAAAAGGGTCACCACCGCTATGTCGCGGCCTAACAGGCCTTCAGGCCGCCTCCGCCCGGCACTTCGCACAGGTACCGCGGAATTCGATCACCGCCTTCTTGGCGGCGAAACCGGTCGAGCGTACCCATTCGTCGAGCCGATGGCCGACATCGTGATCGGAGAACTCGGTCACTTGCCCGCATGTGTCGCAGATGGCAAAGGCGGCCATCGAATGGCTGTGGTCGTGCGGCTCGGCGCAGGCGACGAAGGAATTGAGGCTTTCAAGCCTGTGCACGAAACCGGACTTCACCAGCGTATCGAGCGCGCGATAAACTTGCAGCGGCGCGCGAAAGCCGCGCTCGCGAAGCTGGTCGAGCAATGTGTAGGCGCTGAGCGGCCCGCTGGCGGCCTCGAGCTTCTCGAGCACGCACAACTGGTTCTTCGTCAGCACATCCCTTGCCGCCATGATCCTGTTTCCACCCCGTTTCGCGCCGCTTGCATGTCGTTTCCGCATGCAAGCGGTTCCAATCCCATCCAGATAGCGACGATCGGGCATTTTTGCTACTGTTTCCACACCGGCGCGGCCCAGAAGCCGGCCAAGCCGCGAGCAGGCGGCCAGTCACATCCGGGGCGGATCACTTCCGTGGCGGCCCTTTGCGCTCCGCCGAGGCGGCCCACAGATTGATGTCGGCTTCGCGCGCGTAAGTATCGATCTCGGCGAGTTCGGCATCGCTGAAGTCGAGCGCCTTCAGCGCGCCGACACAATCCTCGACCTGTTCCGGCCGGCTGGCGCCGATCAGCGCCGAGGTCACCCGCCCCTTGCGCAGCACCCAAGCCAGCGCCATCTGCGCCAGCGTCTGGCCGCGTTGGCCGGCAATCGCGTTCAGCGCCTTGATGTTGGCGATGGTCTTGTCATTGATGAAGGCCGCCTTCAGCGACTTGCCCTGGCTGGCGCGGCTGCCCTCAGGGATGCCACGGAGGTATTTGTCGGTCAGCATGCCTTGCGCCAGGGGCGTGAACACGATCGAGCCGACGCCGAGCCCCTCCAGCGTATCGAGCAGACCGTCCTCCTCGACCCAGCGGTTGAGCATCGAATAGCTCGGCTGGTGGATGACGCATGGCGTGCCGAGTTGCTTCAATATGTCGGCGGCCTCGCGCGTGCGCTGCGAATTGTAGGAGGAGATGCCGGCATAAAGCGCCTTGCCGGAGCGTACCGCGTGATCGAGCGCGCCCATCGTTTCTTCCAGCGGCGTGTCGGGATCGAAGCGGTGCGAATAGAAGATGTCGACATAGTCGAGCCCCATCCGCTTCAGGCTCTGGTCGAGGCTGGCCAGCACATATTTGCGCCCGCCCCATTCGCCATAGGGTCCGGCCCACATCTCGTAACCGGCCTTGGTCGAGATGATCAGCTCGTCGCGATAACTGGAGAAATCCGTCCGCAGGATTTCGCCAAAAGCCGTCTCGGCCGAACCGGCCGGCGGGCCGTAATTGTTGGCGAGGTCGAAATGCGTGATGCCGAGATCGAAGGCTTTGCGCGCGATCGCCTGCTTGGTCCGGTGCGGCGTGTCGCCGCCGAAATTGTGCCAGAGCCCGAGCGAGATCGCCGGCAATTTCAGGCCGGATCGCCCGCAGCGATTGTAGATCATTTTCTCGTAGCGGTTTTCGGCGGGGACATAGGGCATGGGAAATCCTCTAGATCAAAGCGAGCCCGGCAGTTGCCACCGCGAAAAAAGGGTGAGTCGGCTCTGCCTCTCACCCTTAGCCTCTCCCCGCCGAAACGGGGAGAGGGGTCGACGGCAAACTACACGTGTCGCAATCACTTAAAGCGCGCACCCTACTTCTTCTTCGCCAACAGCCCTTTCGCATCCTTGACGCCCAGTGCAGCGGGCCGTTCGCAGGTGGTCTGCATGGCAACGAACTTTCCGCTCGCGCCCGACCGCAACATGCCGGTCATCACATCGACGGCATGCAGCGCCAGTTCCATCGAGCACCGATGCGGCCGGCCTTCCGCGATCGCCAGCGCCATGTCGGCGAGACCGGCGGCACGGTAGTTGGCCATCATGCCGTGCGAATGCATCTGGTTGGCGACGCTGAACGGATGCTTCCATTTCGGCAGCTTCTTGACCGGCTTGGCACCGTCGGTGAAGCGAACGTCGCCGCCGAAGAAATTCGGATCCGGCAAGAACACCGTGCCCAACTCGCCGTAGAGTTCCATCGGCGCATGGCCATGGCTCCACACGTCCCAGCTGGTATTGAGCGTCACCACCGCGCCATTCTCGAACTCCATCACGCCGTGGATCGTCGTCGGCGTGGCGACCAGGATCTTTTCGCCCGCGCGAGGCTTGGACGAGATCGTACGTTCCGTCTTCGGGATCGAAGCGAAGGCCGCGACCTGTTTCACCGGCCCGATCAGCTGGATCAGATTGGTGATGTAATAGGGTCCGATATCGAGCACCGGGCCAGCGCCAGGCTGGAAGAAGAAGTCAGGATTGGGGTGCCAGTGCTCCATCCCATGGCTCATCACATGGCATGTGCCGCTGGTGATCTTGCCGAGCTTGCCGGTGTCGATCAGGTTGCGGACAAGCTGGTGCGCGCCACCGAGGAAAGTGTCGGGCGCCGAGCCGATGCGCAGTCCCTCTCTCTCGGCCAGCTTCTTCAGATCGAGCCCTTCCTTGACCGACAGCACGAACGGCTTTTCCGAATAGACGTGCTTGCCGGCATCGAGAATCTGTTTCGACACCTCGTAGTGCACCGCCGGAACGGTGAGGTTGACGATGATGTCGATGTCGCCGGCCTTGAGCAGTCCTTCGACGGTCTCGGCGCGCAGCTTGAACTCCTTCGCCCGTGCCTTGGCCGCATCCATGTTGATATCCGCGCAGGCGCGCATCTCGATGCCGCGAAACAGCGGCGCAAACGAGAGATACGCGTTCGAGATGTTACCGCAGCCGATGACGCCGATCCCAAGCTTCCTTGCCATGCTGATTTGCTCCTAATAGGTCTTGGCGGCTGCGATCGAGCGGCGGGCGAAGCGCTCGATGTCGTTGGGGTTGTCCTGTTCCATGACATAGTATTTGGCGGCGCTCCTGGCGCGCAGCGTCTTGATCAGGCCGGCCCAGTCGATCGTGCCGTGGCCGACATCCGACCAGCCGTCCTCGTCGAGACCCTCGCCGGGCTTGGCGATGTCCTTGACATGGACGGCGGCGATGCGTTTGCCATGCTTTTCGATCCAGGGCAGCGGATCGCCGCCGCCGCGCACCACCCAGGCCACGTCCATCTCCCAGCCGATATCGGGCGCTGCCGCCAGTATGTGGTCCTGCGGCACCGAGCCGTCGGCAAGCGTCCTGAACTCGAAATCATGGTTGTGCCAGGCAAAACCGTAGCCAGCCTTGTCAGCCGTCTCGCCGACCTTGGCCAGGCGCTCGCCGAAACCGCGCCAACCGGCCGTGTCGGTCGGCCTGAGTTCGGCGACCAGATAGGGGCAGATGAGCAGTGTGATGCCGAGTGCGTCGGCGATCTTGCGCACGCCATCGAAATCCTTTTCGAGCGTATCGATCGAGAAATGCCCGGTCGGCATTGTGAGCCCGTTCTTGTCGAGTTCGGCGCGGAATGCCTTAGGGTCGTCATAGACGCCGCCGAACCCTTCGACTTCCTTGTAGCCGAGCTCGCCCAGCATCTTGAGCACGCCTTCCCAAGGTTGGAAATTGCGGGCGCTGTAAAGTTGGAATGACCAGTTCATCGTCTCTGTCCGTTCTCTGGGGATGGATGTGCTTGAGGTGAAATTCTTGGGAATGAGATTCTGGGGAGTTACAGGCGGTTGCCGGTTGCGGCGTCGAACAGCGAAGCGCGCATCGGGTCAAAACCGATGCTCACGGTGTCGGCGTTGTTTGGCGTGCGCTCGGAAGTCACCCGCACCGTGAAATTCTGATTTCCGAGCTTCAGCCAGACCAGCGTGTCGGAACCCATGGGTTCGACGACCACGACATTTGCCGTAGCTGTGAACGGCCACCCGGCGCCGCTGTTGAATGCAACATGCTCGGGCCGGATACCGAAGACGGCCGGTCCCGGCACGGGCTCCTTTTCGAAAACGTAGGTGGCAAGCGGGATCTTCACATCCTCGGCGACGAAGTGCCAGTTGCCGTCGTCGTTCTCCAGCCTGCCGTCGAGGAAGTTCATAGCCGGCGAGCCGAGGAAGCCGGCGACGAAACGGTTGACCGGGCGATTGTAGATCGTCTGCGGCGCGTCGAGCTGCTGGATCACGCCGCCCTTCATCACCGCGATACGGTCGGCCAGCGTCATCGCCTCGATCTGGTCGTGGGTGACGTAGATCATCGTATTCTGCAATTTGCTGTGCAGCAGTTTGATTTCGACACGCAGTTCCGCGCGCAGCTTGGCGTCGAGATTGGAAAGCGGCTCGTCGAACAGGAAGACGTCGACGTCGCGCACGAGCGCCCGCCCGATCGCCACGCGCTGGCGCTGGCCGCCCGAAAGCGCCGACGGCTTGCGTTGCAGCAATGGCTCGATCTGCAGGATTTCGGCGGCGCGAGCAATGCGCCTGGCGATCTCGTCCCTGGCGATGCCGGCGACGCGCAGCCCGAAGGACAGGTTCTTCTCCACCGTCATCTGTGGATAAAGCGCATAGGACTGGAACACCATGCCGATGCCACGGTCCTTGGGTTCCTCCCAGGTGACGTTCTTGCCCTTGATGAAGATGCGGCCGTCCGAAACGTCGAGCAGGCCGGCGATGCAGTTGAGCAAGGTCGACTTGCCGCAGCCGGACGGGCCGAGCAGGACGATGAACTCACCCTCGGCGACGTCGATATTGAGCGTCTCCAGCACCGACACCGCGCCGAAATTCAGCGACAGGTCCTGGATCGAAACACTGGGATTTTCGATTCTTGTCATCATCATCCTTTCACCGCGCCGGCGGCGATGCCACGCACGAAGAGCTTGCCGGAAATGAAGTAGACGACGAGCGGTACGAGGCCGGTCAGGATGGTGGCGGCCATGTTGACGTTGTATTCTTTCACGCCTTGCACCGAGTTGACGATATTGTTGAGCTGCACCGTCATCGGATAGGTGTCGGGGCGGGTGTAGACGACGCCGAACAGGAAGTCGTTCCAGATGCCGGTCACCTGCAGGATGATGGCGACGACGAAGATCGGCAGCGACATCGGCAGCATGATACGGAAATAGATGCCCCAGAAGCCGGCGCCGTCGACGCGCGCCGCCCGGAACAGCTCCTCCGGCATCGAAGAGAAATAGTTGCGGAACAACAGTGTCAGGATCGGCATGCCGAAAATGGAATGGACGATCACCAGACCGCTGAGGCTGCCGTAGAGGCCGATTTCGCGCAGGATGATGACGATCGGATAGATCATCACCTGATAGGGGATGAAGGCGCCGACGATCAGGATCACGAAGAAAGTGTCGGCCCCCTTGAAGCGCCAGTTGGCAAGCGCGTAGCCGTTCACGGAAGCGATCGCGATCGACAGGATGACCGACGGAATGGTGATGCGCACCGAATTCCAGAAACCGCGCGAGAGCCCGTCGCAGTTGAGACCGGTGCAGGCACTGGACCAGGCCTTTACCCAAGGCTCAAAGGTGATCTCGAGTGGCGGTGAGAAGATGTTGCCGAGGCGTATCTCCGGCATGCCCTTGAGCGATGTCACCACCATCACGTAGAGCGGCAGGAGATAATACAGCGCCACCACGATGAGCGTGCCATAGAGGAAGATGTTGCGGCGCGAGAACACATGCCGCGGCTTCGGCCCCCGCGGCCCGGATGCCTCAAGCCTGATAGCGCCCGTAGCGGCAGGCAGGGAAACGGCATGGTCAGACACGCTTCTTGCCTCCGAATTCAAGATAGGCCCACGGCACGATGACGACCACCACCGACAGCAGCATCATGGTCGAGGCGGCGAAGCCCTGGCCGAGGTTCTGGGCGAAGAACATGTAGTCGTAGACATATTTGGCCGGCACTTCAGAGGCGATGCCGGGACCGCCGCTGGTCTGGGCGACGACTAGGTCGTAGACCTTGACGATACCGGCAGCGATGATGACAAGCGCGGTGATGAAGACCGGTCGCATCATCGGGATGATGATGAAGAGATAGGTCTTCCACATGGGTATCCCATCCACCCGCGCGGCCTTCCAGATATCCTCGTCGATGCCGCGCAGGCCCGCCAGCATCAGGCACATGATGAGCCCGGTGCCTTGCCAGAGCGCGGCGATCAATATGCCGTAGATGACGATGCTGGAATTGTAGAGCGGATCGAAGTTGAAGCTTTCCCAGCCGAGACCGCGCACCACCCCCTGGATTCCGAACTCCGGGTTGAGCAGCCACTGCCAGACAAGACCGGTGACAATGAAGGAGAGCGCGAACGGATAGAGGAAGATCGTGCGGAACGTGTCCTCGAAGCGGATCTTCTGGTCGAGCAGCGCCGCCAGCATGAAGCCGATCACGAGAGAGAACACCAGCGACAGCACGCCGTAGACCAGGAGGTTCTCAATGGAAATCAGCCAGCGCGGCGTCGACCAGAGCCGATAATACTGGTCGAGCCCGACGAAGTTCAGCCGCGGCAGGAGCTTCGAATTGGTGAAGGAATAGAGCACCGTCCACGCGCTGCCGCCGACGAAGATCACCAGTGCGGTGAGGATCATCGGAATCGAGGCGACCTTGGCATTAAGGTTGCGGAAGAGTTGGTTGGGGCGTTCGCTCTTGCTCATCTGCTCAGCCGGGCTGGATCGGGTAAGGGCGGAAGGGTCAGGACCCTGACCCTGAGCTCCCGGCCCCGCGGTCGCGGGCCGGGAGCGAGCGGTTCGTCGATCGTCAGTCCGCCGAAGCGACGATATCGGCGAAGCGCTTCTGCGCCTCTTCCACGGTCATGTCCGGCTTGGCGAAGAACTCGGAGAAAAGGTCCTCCTTCTGCTTTTGCGTGTCCTGCGACAGCAACTGGTCCGTCCAGGGCATGACGCTGCCCTTGGCCAGGATGTCGAGCCCTTTCTTCATGCAGTCATTCGCCGCTTCGAGGTCGACATCGCCGCGCACCGGCAGCGAACCCTTCTTGAGATTGAAGGCGACCTGCGTCTTGGGATCGAGCAGCGTTTCGGCCAGCGCTTCCTGCGCCTTGGACTTTTCAGCGTCCTGCAGCAGCGGGAAGTAGAAGGCGTCGCCGCCGGTGGCGATGACCTCGTTCAGGCCAAGGCCGGGAAGGCACGTATAGTCCTTGCCTGCGGTCTGGCCGGCAACCTGGAACTCGCCCTGTGCCCAGTCGCCCATGATCTGGCCGCCGGCCTTGCCGGCGATGACGAGATTGGTGGCCTGGTTCCAGTCCTGCACATTGGTGTTCTTCGCCATCTTGCGGGCATCGTCCGCGGCCTTGAACACCTTGGCGACCTCGGGCCCGGCGGCGAATTCAGCGTCCTTGTCGCGATAGACCTTCAAGAAGGTGTCCGTGCCGCCGACCGCCGTAAGCAGCACGTCGAAGGCGCCCGAGGACTGCCAGGGCTGCCCGCCGACCGCAAGCGGTATGATGCCTGCCTTTTCCAGCGCAGGGGCGGCTGCGACATATTCATTCCAATTCTTCGGCACCGGGACACCGGCCTTTTCAAAGGCCGCGTTCGACAGCCACAGCCACTGCCAGGAGTGAATGTTGACCGGCACGCAATAGATCTTGCCGTCGAGGGTACAGCCGTCGAGCAGGCTCTTCGGCTGCACGATTTCCGTCCACTTGTCCCTGGTGGCGAGATCGGTCAAGTCGCGCATCAGACCGGCCTGCACCAATTCTTCCGCTTGCCGGCCATGGTTGAACTGGGTGGCGCCCATGGGGTCGCCGCCAGTGATGCGGCTGATCATGATCGGCCGCGCCGTGCCGCCGGAGCCGGCAATAGCGCCGTCGATCCAATGATTACCCGTCGCGTCGAACGCCTTGGCGAATTCGGCGACCGCCGCCGCCTCGCCGCCCGAAGTCCACCAATGGGTGACTTCCAGGTCCGTCGCTGCCGCCGGGCCGGCAAATGGCAGCGCGGTTGTCACTGCCAGCGCAGCAGTCAAGAATTGGTATCGCATTTCGGCTCCTCCCAGAATCTGAAACGTTACAGATTTTCGATAAGGCAATTACGAAGGGTACGCAACCCCCGAATGGGAGCCGCTCAAGATTTTTTCGAGCCACAAACAAATTCGCCCACGCAATTGCCTTCTGTTGCAGCGCAACAAGACAGGTCGCATTGCAAGAACGACGCTGCAATGCGTGGAATTCGGCGAAATCTTGTTCTTCGGACAAGCCTTTGCCGGCGCTCCAACGACTGGCATCGAATGAAGCTTCGCTGGCGCGGAAGTAAGCTTTCCATCAGCCGCTGCGCGATGACAAGTGACAATCTGTAACGTTTCAGGATATAGGGTGTTCATCAGGCGGGGTCGCGGACGAGCCGCGATCCGCCGATTGCCGGCCTGCACGGCAACTGCTATGCGCCTGACGAGCGGGATGAATGGATAGACAGCAGACGGAAAAGGACGACGAGGCGTCGGAACAGGGCCGGCCGACATTGAAGACGCTTGCCTTCATGACCGGGCTGGGCGTCACCACCGTGTCGCGGGCGCTGAAGGACGCGCCCGAAATCGGCGCCGAGACCAGGCGGCGCGTCCAGCTCGTCGCCAAGCAGATCGGCTACCGGCCCAACCGTGCCGGCGTGCGCCTGCGAACCGGCAAGACCAACGTCATCAGCCTCGTGCTCAAAACCGAGCACGAGATCATGAGCTTTGTCTCGGACATCATCTACGGCGTCTCGGAAGTCATCGCCGGCACGCCCTATCACCTGATCGTCACGCCCTATTCACGCTCGCAGGATCCCCTGGACCCGATACGTTACCTGGTGGAAACCGGCTCCGCCGACGGCGTCATCATCTCGCGCACCCAGCCGAATGACCCCAGGGCCCGCTACATGCTGGAGCGAGGCATCCCCTTTGCCACGCACGGCCGCACCGATATGGGGCTGATCCACCCCTATCATGATTTCGACAACTACGCGTTCGCGGCCGAGGCTGTACGCCACCTGGCCGGCATCGGCCGCCGCAGGCTGGCTCTGCTGGCGCCGCCAGTCGCACTGACCTATCACCGCCATGCGCTGAACGGCTTCACCGATGCGCTGAGCGAGGTCGGCGCCAGCGAGATCCCGTTCAACACCGTTTCGATCGACCACTCGATCGAGCAGATCAGGATGAGGACCGCGCAGGTGATGCGCCGCGACGTCAGGCCAGACGGCTTCGTCAGCAGTGCCGCCGCCGCGACGCTCGCCATCGTCGCCGGCATCGAGGACGCCGGCCTCAAGCTCGGCCGGGACGTCGACGTGGTGTCCAAGCAGTCGTCGGACCTGCTGCATCTGTTCCGCAGGGAACTGCTGGTCGTCAACGAGGACTTCCGGCTAGCCGGCGCCGAGCTCGCCCGCTCCGTGCTGGGCTGGATCGGCGGCGCGGCACCCGGCTCACTGCAGAGCCTGAGCGTGCCGACCGAGGTCCTGGCCTATCGCCGCTCTACACCCGATTGACCCAAACCAGTCAGCCGGCAGCACCGCTTCCCCAAGGGCCATGGAACGCGCCCGGCCCGTCGATGCGCTCGAAGCCGTGCGCGCCGAAGAAATCGCGTTGTGCCTGGATCAGGTTCGAGGTGCCGCGGCCCTGGCGGTAGCTGTCGAAATAGGCGAGCGCGGACGACAGCGCCGGCACCGGCGAACCGGCCTCCGACGCTCTTGCCACGATGCGTCGGAGCGACGGATGCGCCTCCTGCATCATTGCAATGAAAGCCGGCGCCATCAGCAGATTGGTGGCCGCCCCGCCCTTGCCGAAGGCTTCCGCCATCGTGTCCAGCAATTGCGAGCGGATGATGCAGCCGGCCCGCCAGATCTTGGCGATGACCGGCATCGGCAGGTCCCAATTGAATTCCTTCGACGCGCCGCTCATCACCGCGAAGCCTTGCGCATAGGCTGATATCTTGCCGGCGAACAGCGCCAGTTCGAGATCGTTGAGAAGCGCGTCCCTATCTCCGGAAATCTTGGTCACGCCGCCATTGCCATAGGCCTTTTCGGCGGCCAGGCGCTCGTCCTTGATCGACGACAGGACGCGCGCCGCCACCGCGGCCTCGATCGCGGTGGCCGGAATGCCGAGCTGCTGCGCCTCGATGACCGACCATTTGCCGGTGCCCTTCTGGCCGGCGCGGTCGAGGATGATGTCGACCACCGGCTTGCCGGTCTTCGGATCGTCGGCGGCCAGCACCTTGGCGGTGATCTCGATCAGATAGGAGTTGAGCCGGCCCTTGTTCCAGCCGGCAAACACCTGTGCGATCTCCTTCGGCCCCATGCCCAGGCCGTCGCGCAAGATGCCGTAGATCTCGGCGATCATCTGCATGTCGGCATATTCGATGCCGTTGTGGATGGTCTTGACGAAATGCCCCGCGCCATCGGTGCCGAGCCATGCCGCACAGGGCTCATCCCTGAATTTGGCCGAAATGGCAGTCAGTACCTTTTCGACACGTTTCCAGGACTCTTCCGTGCCGCCGACCATGATCGACGGTCCATGGCGCGCGCCCTCCTCGCCCCCGGACACGCCCATGCCGATGAAGGTGAGACCCGAACCGGCAAGCTCGGAGAAGCGCCGCATGGTGTCGCGGAAATTGGCGTTACCGGCATCGATGACGATGTCGTTGGCCGACAGCACGCCGCGCAGTGCCGCGATCTGGTCGTCGACCGGCTTGCCGGCCAGCACCATGATGATGATCGGCCGCGGCGGCCGGATGGCGGCGGCGAGTTCCTCCAGGCTGTAGCAGGGCACAACCATGTCCTTCAGCGCCCCGGCATTTTCGACGAAGGCGTCGGTGCGCGCGGCAGTGCGGTTGAAGACGGCGATGCGGTGGCCCTTCTCGGCGATGTTGAGCGCCAGGTTGGAGCCCATCGTGCCAAGGCCGATCAGGCCGATTTCGGCTTTTTCCATCGTTTCTTCCCTGCTTTCGGATCTTTTGTTGAGGCGGTGATTTGTGGCGATGCCCATTCTTCCCGGGATGCCCTTCTTGCCGAGATGATTGACGGGCCTTCAAGGCCGCGTCAACCGCCTCGCCGAATTGTGTTGCGCAGACCGCTGGCTGGTCCTTATGGCCTGATGTCGATGGGCGCCTCTATCTTCACGATCTCGAAATCCGAGACGAGGATATCGAGCCGCACCGTCCATCGGCCGGGAACCGGGATGACGAGATCGTCGACGCGCCAGGTCCCGTCGCCTGGCTTTATCGCCGCGCGCTTGATCGGCTCGATGCCGGAGTCGGGTTTTGACAGCACCAGCGTCACTTGGCTTGCGTCGAGCGGGCCGAAATCTCCGGTCATGATGATCATCGAGGCGGCAACCGGCCCAACATGGCCGGGCGTGATGCTGAGGTCGGCCATCGCCTTCGGCGTGTGGATATGGATCGATGCCGGCTGCGCTGCCGCGATCGCCAGGGCGCGTGGCGGCGGCGTGAAGCGCCAGCCGGCAGCAACGCCGAAGATCGCCAGAACGATCAGCATTTCAATGCCGATCGAGCGGACCAGCCTCCGCTGCACTTCCGTCTCTCCCGCTTCGGCCGGACGGGTGAGTTTCCAGCGGTTGGTCGCGGCGAGCGTGAACAGAAAGAACAGCAGCGCCAGCTTGACCAGCAGCAGCCGGCCATAGGCGGTCCCGAGCAACGCTGCGGGCGCCTGCACCTGGATGATAGCCAGCACGATGCCGGTGGCCGCGAGCACGGCCACGACAGGCAGGATCGTGTGGGAAAACCGGCGCAGGAAAGCCGCGGCCTCGGCTGGTTTCCGCCTTATGGCGAGACCGAGCGGCGCCAGCGCCCCGGCCCAGAAGGCGATGCCGGCGCCGTGCAGGAACACCATCGGACGCGTCAGCCATTGCGGTTCGGCGGCACTTGCGTGCCCACTGGCGGCAAGGGCGGCACCGACACCGGTCAAGCCGGCAAGGGCAAACAGTTTTGCGCCCCCGCGCGGCCCGACCAGCGACAGCAGGCCAAGCCCGAGCGCCACCACCGCGATCAGCGCCGTCCAGCCGAAGCTGGTGGCGAGCCCGGCCTGCCAGACGCCGGGCTGAGCCAGTCGGGTAAGCGGCGCACCGAGCGCGTCCAACCCTTGCAAACCGAGCGACAAGGGCGCAGCAGCGAGGCCGCACAGGATCGCGGCGATGACGAAGCGCCGGCCGGTACGCCCGCCTTGCGCCAGCCAGGCTATGGCAAAGGCGCCGCCGACGCCGAGAAAGAGGCCGGCATAGAGAAAGACCTTGGCGACCCAGATCGCCGACCGCAGATCTAGGTCGACAGCTTCGGAGACGGCCGGCGCGGCACTCGGCGCGCCGATGGAAAACAGCACCGAGCCGCCGACCGGATGGCCGTCGGCGGAAATCACCCGCCAGCTCAGCACATGCGTGCCGGATCCGAGCATTTGCGAATTGTCGATCTCGACCGTCTGGCCATTGAGCCGAAAGGACGTCAGCGGAACCGCCGTCCCGTCCGGCCGCACCAAGGTCAGGACCAGCGGCGAAGCCGGCTCACTGAAAGTCAGCGAGAAGTGCGCGGGGCTTTGTCCCAGTACCGCGCCATCGGCCGGATCGGCTGTGACCAGCGCCGCATGCGCAAAGGCCTGATTTGGCGCGGCAATCGCTGCAAGCAGCATGATCGCAGCCAGCAGGCCAGCGGCAAGCCGACTGGCGCCTTTACAGGCCGTGCAGACCGCCCGTTGTAAGGATGCAGCACTCATGTCACCGCCACAAAGGCAGCGGCGCGCTCTTTCGAACAAGGCGCGCCGCCAAAGATCATTCCCGAGGTACAAGCTTGATGCCAGGCGCCGGAGACTCCAGCGAATCCTCATCCTGGCCGGACGCCGGAATCTCGATCCAGCGTTCGGCAACGCCGTCGCATTCCTGCACCACCGGGAAGTAGAGCGTTTGGCCGGCAGGCAGATCCGCCGCCAGTGTCGCGCGGAAGATGAATTCTTCGTAGAATTCGTCCGGCAGGCTGCCGCCGCTCCAGTCCACTTCCTTGACGCCTGATGTCACCGCTTGACCATGGAGCTGGTAGGATTTCTCGTATTTGCCTTTCTTGACCTGCAGCGTCCAGCCCGGCTTCGGCATCGGCTTCACCGAAATCACCCCTTCCGGGATCTGCACGCGCACAGCGGTCGTCGCCTTGCCGTCGCAGCCATGCGGCACGCGCAGGACCGCCTTGTAGGTCGAACCGACCGCCGCCTCCTGCGTTTCGAACGTGACGTGGGCGAAGGCCGAGCCCGTCCCCAGGACGAGTGCGCCGGCCGACAAAAGATACCTGTTCATGATGGTCCCTCAAATTTCGAATTGTGCGGATCTGGCCGAGTCAGTTGGCGTGATCGTCCATGCCACCCGTTGCGCCGATGCCTTCCACGGCGAAGTCGACGGTGACGGTGCCGGCCTTCTCGAAGGTCAGCGCGGCGGAAAATTTTTCGCCTTGCTTCGGTTGCCGTTTCAGCCCGACGAACATCAGATGATAGCCGCCGGGCGCCAGCGCGACCTTGCCGCCGGCCGGAATTTCAAGGCCACCGGTGACCGGCCGCATGGTCATGACGCCATCGCTCACGCCCATCTCATGCAGTTCGGCCTTGGCCGAAATGTCGGAGGAGATCGACAGCAAGCGATCCGGCGAACTGCCGGTGTTGGTGACGGTGAAATAGCCGCCGGCCACTTTGGCGCCGGGCGGCGTAGCGCGCGACCAGGGATGAACGACCTCGAGGTCGCCGACCTTGAATTCATGCGCGAAGACGGCCTGGACGCTGACGAACAGGAGGGCGAGGACGAACACGGTGATGCCGAGACGCTCCTCGAAGTGGCGCAGGAAGGGGCTGTTGCGGCCGAACCGCGCGCGGAAAGAGTGAGACATGATAGCTCCAAGAACTGAGAGATCGCGCCGGTGGCCGGTCGCGAACAGTTTCGATTGTGAATGAACGCGCCCGCGAAAGGTCTCCGCAAGGCGGGCTGGAACGAATCAGGCCGTCGCCGGCGGCGCGCGCGGATTCGACGGAGAGCGGTCGCGGGTGAAATCGAGGTGCCGGAACACCGGGAGCACAAAGGTGACGGCTTCGACGGAAAAAATGCCGGACACCGTGCCGGCAGCGGGCGGCGGCGCGTAAGCAGCGGAGGCCACGCCGCAGCCAAGCACGCAGCAAGCCGGCATGTGCTGCCGGTGCGGATCGCCGTCGGGAAGCTGGCCCGCGCCCTCCTGGGCGCAGATGACATTGCCGAAAGCGTCGAGTTGCGAAACATTCGGGCTCAAGCCGAAGGCGAATGCGCCGAGTGCCGATTGAAGCAGCAGCAAACAGGCCGCGGCAAACGCGGCCGGCATGCTCCATCGTCTCCGCCGGATGCTCAAAGACCTGCCTCTTCACGCAGCAACGCTCAGATATCTAGCACGGGCCCGGCGCGTGGAAAATCGCCAAATCGCTGCTGCGGCAACGCGGCACTGTCAATGCATGTCACCCAAAAGCATGCCCTCGGTCTTGAACCGAGGGTGCGCAGCGGTTTTCGAACAACGACATGCACAAGAACAGGAACTTAAGGCGCCTCGCATGTTCAGACGCGACGCGCTTTAAGTCCGTTGCGGCTGTAAACCCTCGGGGATCGAGGTCAACAGCGTATGGCGCGCCGATTTCAGATGCTTGCGGCAGGCGGCGTCGACTTTGCCGAGATCGCGCGATTTGAGCGCAGCGATATAGGCCAGGTGTTCCGTGACCGCGACTTCATTGCGCTCGCGCTCCTGCGCCTTGTTCCATTGGTAGTGGTAGTGGAAGATCATGGCGATCACGTCGTAGAAATCGACGATGAAGCGATTGTGCGACGCGCGGTGGATCAGCCGGTGAAAGCGCTCGTCGAGCTCGGAGAATTCGTTGAAGCGCGTAGCGATCTCGCGCGCCAGCAGGCGATGCTCGTCCTCCAGGACGTCGAGGTCGGCCCAGACCGGGCTGTCTTCCGGCAAGGCGGCGAAGGCGGCGGCCGAGCGCAGTTCGAACATCTCGCGGATTTCAGTCAATTCCAGCGCGAAAGCGCGGGTAAAACCCTTCAGCACCCAGTGGCTGTTGCGGCGTTTCTCGATCAGCCCGAAGCGGGAGAAGCGGATCAGGAACTCGCGCACGCTGGTGGTGCCGACGCCGATCTCGCGCGCCAGTTCGAGCTCGTTGATCTGCATGCCGGGCTCGGCGCCACCCGCGAGCAGCCGCCGCATGAAGGAGCGCTCGATGATCTGCGACAGCGTGTCCGTCTCTTCCTCGGGGAAGAAATCGTCCTGCCGCGGTGCGCGCAAAACCGTCTTGCTGCGTTTGTTCCAGGCGATCAGCCCCGTCTCTTCCATGCGCGCAAGGATGGTACGGATGGTCGTGCGGCTGACGCCGAGCAGCGCGCCCAGCTCTGGCTCCGACGGCAGGCTGTTCGTTTCGTCGAGCAGCCGCAGACCGCGATTGTAGGCGTCCTTGTAGACGTTGTTGCTCTTCGACATCCCCTGCCTCGTTGCGCGCCGGCGCTTGCGGCGGCCGGTTTAAAGCGCGATATGACAGATGCTCCTAGCGCATGCCCCCAAGAAGCGGAATCGCTTTTCGAAGTCAGGCTTGGTTCCAGTGTCCAGTCGTCTGCGCATCCATAAGAACGCGCGGCGTCGTCATGAAAAAACAATTGACGCAAAACTGTTTTTTCACGATAAAAGACATTAACTGTTAACAGACGCGTGTCAATCCGCTCGCGTATCCCAGGAACACCCAGGAAACTGCCCGTGAACGCCGCAAACAGCATTCTTCTGTCTCCCGCCGACAATGTCGCGGTCGCCAATGGCCGCATCGAGATCGGGACGGTGCTGCCAGGCGGCGCCGTTGCCAAGGCGCTGATCGAACCCGGCCACAAGGTGGCGATCAAGCCGATCCCTGCCGGCGAGGCTGTGGTCAAATACGCCCAGGCGATCGGTCGGGCCACGCAGGACATCGCGCCCGGCGAACATGTCCATTCGCACAATCTGGTCTTCGAGTCCGGGCGCTTGCCGGTGGTGCCGCCAAGCGAGGCCGAGCATGCGACGGAGGCAGACCGCGCCCGCACCTTCATGGGCTACCGTCGCGCCGACGGCCGTGCCGGCACGCGCAACTTCATCGGCATTCTCGCCAGCGTCAATTGCTCGGCCACCGTTTGTCATGCCATCGCCGACGAGGCGAACCGCACGCTTCTGCCCAAATATCCGGGCATCGACGGCTTCGTTCCCATCGTCCACGGCCAGGGCTGCGGCATGAGCGCAACCGGCGACGGCATGATGGTGCTGCACCGCACGCTTGCCGGCTATGCCCGCCATCCGAATTTCGGCGGCGTGCTGATGGTCGGGCTCGGCTGCGAGGTCAACCAGCTTACCCTCTACGGCCAGAAGGGCGTCGCAGCGGGAAAACGCCACTTCAACATCCAGGAAGCCGGCGGCTCGCGCAAATCGGTGGAGAAGGCCATGCTGGTGCTGGCCGAGATTGCCGAGGAGGTCGGCAAGCTTGAGCGAGAGCCGATCCCGGTCAGCGAGATCGTCGTCGGCCTGCAATGCGGCGGCTCCGACGGCATGTCCGGCATAACAGCCAATCCGGCGCTGGGCGCCGCCGTCGACATCCTGGCCGGCGTCGGCGGCATCGGCATCCTCTCCGAGACGACGGAAATCTACGGCGCCGAGCATCTGCTCGCCTATCGCGCGGCGACCCCGGAGATCGCCGCCAAGCTGGACGGCTATGTGAAGTGGTGGGAGGATCATGTCGCCAAGCATGGCGCCTCCATCGACAACAATCCGTCGCCCGGCAACAAGCGCGGCGGCCTGACCACCATCCTGGAGAAATCGCTTGGCGCGGTCGCCAAGGGCGGCCAGACGCCGCTCAACGGCGTCTTCGGCTACGCCGAGAAGGTCACCGGCCACGGGCTGGTGTTCATGGACACGCCCGGCTACGACCCGGTCTCCGCCACCGGCCAGGTGGCCGGCGGCGCCAACGTCATCGTCTTCACCACCGGCCGTGGCTCCTGCTTCGGCTGCCGACCGACGCCTTCGATCAAGGTCGCCACCAACTCGACCATGTATCACGCCATGGAAGAGGACATGGACGTGAATTGCGGCGTCATCGCCTCGGGCGAAAAGACCATCGCCGGCATGGGCCGCGAGATCTTCGAACTGATCATCGAGACGGCTTCCGGCCGCAAGACCAAGAGCGAGGAATTCGGCTACGGCGACAACGAGTTCGTGCCCTGGCACCTCGGAGCGACCCTCTAGAGCCGACCACTAGCCGACAAGGACAATAGACAGGCCGGACAATGGCCGGTGGGAGGCTTCGTATGAAGAAACGCCGTATCGGTGCAACTGCGCTCGACGTCACCGAGGTCAGCTTCGGCGGCGCGGCGGTCGGCGGCCTCTATCGGGCCTGCTCGCGCGAAGCGGCGATGGAGACGCTGCAGGTCGCCTGGGAAGCCGGCCTGCGCTATTTCGATACCGCGCCCTTCTACGGCTTCGGCCTTTCGGAGCGTCGCTTCGGCGATTTCCTGCGCTACAAGCCGCGCTCATCCTACGTGCTGTCCACCAAGGTCGGGCGCCTGTTCCGGCCGGTGCCGGAAGACCAGGTTCCGGACCACTCCTATGTCGATCCGCTGCCCTTCGCGCTGGACTACGACTATTCCTATGACGGCATCATGCGCTCGGTCGAATTCAGCTATGCGCGGCTTGGCCTCAATCGGATCGATATCCTGTTCGTCCACGACATCGGCGTCTACACGCATGGGGTCGAGAAGACGAAGCTGCATTTCCGCCAGTTTATGGATGGCGGGCTGAAGGCGCTGGAAGAGCTGAAGTCGTCCAAGGTCATTTCCGCCTACGGCCTTGGTGTCAACGAGGTTCAGATCTGCCTCGATGTGCTGCGTCGAGCGCCGCTCGACTGCATCCTGCTGGCCAGCCGCTACTCACTGCTCGACCGCACCGCCGAAGCCGAACTGCTGCCGCTTTGCCGGCAACGCCAGACCTCGCTGATTATCGGCGGCGTCTTCAATTCCGGCATTCTGGCAACCGGCCCGGTGCCGGGCGCCCATTTCGATTATCTGCCGGCCACCGCGGACATTCTCGACCGCGTCGGGGCGATGGAAAAAGTCGCCGCCGAGGGCGGCTACCCGCTTGCGGCAGCGGCGTTCCAGTTCCCGTTGCACGAGCCTGTGGTAGCCTCCGTGCTGACGGGTACGGCCAAGCCCGCCAACCTCACGCGTAACCTTGAACTGCTCGGCGTCCAGGTGCCGGAAACCGACTTCGCCAAATACGATCCTTATACGATCGTTCAGCAGCTCGGCTGATGCGCTTCGGCCCTCTTTGCTCGCCGGCTAAACGTCCGACAACGTGATCCGGAGGCGTGAAATCTCACGATACCAAAAAGAACGAATGTTCCACATTGACTAAAATTTGGAATTAACATTCCATGACTGTCAGGCGAGGATCGGGAAGCGCTTGAACATGGCAATGAGGATCGGCAGAGGTCCGGTCGAGCCATACGGAGACCGATACGAAACACCGCTTGCGTGGACCGGACCGATGCACTATCAAAACGCGGTAAATGTTTTTTATTGATAAAGTTCTGTTTGGGCAGCGCCTATCCGAATGGACTTCCGTAACGTTCACCGGGCGACTTAGGGAGGAATACTAATGAAATTCGTGACCAGCATTCTCAACCGCCGCGCCTTCGTGGCCCTCGCCGCTGCCTCGATGCTTGCCGGCGGGATGCACTCGGCGCCGGCTTCGGCGGCGGACGTGACCATTCCGATCATCGTCAAGGACACCACTTCTTTCTACTGGCAGATCGTTCTGGCGGGTGCCCGCAAGGCCGGCAAGGACCTCGGCGTCAACGTGCCGGAACTCGGCGCCCAGGCCGAGACCGACGTCAATGGCCAGATATCGATTCTTGAAAACGCTGTCGCCGGCAGCCCGGCCGCCGTCGTCATCGCGCCGACCGAGGCCAAGGCGCTCGGGAAGCCGATCGACGAGGCTGCCAGCAAGGTCAAGATCATCGGCATCGACTCCGGCGCCGACTCCAAGGCCTTCACCTCGTTCCTGACCACCGACAACATCCAAGGCGGCCGCGTCGCGGCTGACGGCCTGGCGGCGGCTATCGGCGAGGCCAATGGCGGCAAGGTCGAGGGTGATGTCGCCCTGATCACCGCACTTCCGGGTGCCGGTTCGCTCGAACAGCGCGCCCAGGGCTTCAAGGAGCAGCTTGCCGCCAAGTATCCGGGCCTCAAGCTTGTCGCCGACAAATATGCCGACGGCCAGGCCACGACCGGCCTCAACATCGCGACCGACCTGATCACCGCCAATCCGAACCTCAAGGGCATCTTCGCCTCCAACCTGATCATGGCGCAGGGCGTCGGTCAGGCGATCGCCGAGAACAGCCTTGCCGGCAAGGTCGGACTCGTCGGCTTCGACAGTGATGAGAAGCTGATCAAGTTCCTCAATGACGGTGTCATTTCGGCTCTCGTCGTCCAGGATCCGTACCGGATGGGCTATGACGGCATCAAGACGGCGCTCGCCGCGTCCAAGGGCGAGAAGGTCGAGGCCAATGTCGACACCGGCGCCAACCTCGTCACCAAGGCCAATATGAAGGATCCGAAGATCGACGCGCTGCTCAATCCGAAGCTCGACTGAGCATCGGCATAGGCGCAATGTTTCCGGGGCCTTTCAGCTCCGGAAACACTCCACTAAGTGCCAATCGTGAAGCCAATCTGGGAGGATTGTCATGACGTCGACGGCGCAGGAACTGCATCCAGCCCCAACGCTGGAGCCGGGCGGGACGATCCTCGAACTCAAGGGGCTGGAAAAGCGGTATCCCGGCACGCACGCGCTGAAGCCGGTGAGCCTCGCCTTCAAGTCCGGCGAGATCCACGCCATCGTCGGCGAGAATGGCGCCGGCAAATCCACGCTGATCAAGCTTCTGACCGGCGTCATGCCGCGCACCTCCGGCGACGTCATCTGGGAAGGCAAGCCGGCAGCGCTGGCGACGCCGCATGAGGCAATGGCGCTCGGCATCAATGCCGTGCATCAGGAAGTCGTTCTGTGCCGCCATCTCACTGTCGCGGCCAACATGTTCCTTGGCGAGGAGAATTCCCGCTTCGGCATCCTGCAGCAGCGGGCGATGGTCAGGGAAGCACAGAAGATCATCGACGATCTCGGCTTCGACCTGCCGGCGCATGTCGTGCTGGGTGACCTGACCATCGGCCAGCAGCAACTGATCGCCGCCGCCCGCGCCACCGTGCGCGGCACCAAGTTCCTGATCTTCGACGAACCCACCGCCTATCTCACCCGCAAGGAGGCCGACCAGCTTTTCACGCTGATCCGCCGGCTGAAGGATGAAGGCGTCACCATCATCTACATCAGCCATCGCATGGAAGAAGTGTTCGAGCTTGCTGACCGTGTCTCGGTGCTACGCGACGGCATGCTGGTCGGCACCAGGAACATCGCCGAGACCAACGACGCCGAGCTGGTCAAGATGATGATCAACCGCTCGATCGAGCAGGTCTACCACAAGGAGCATTTCACCCCGGGCGCGACGCTGCTCGAAGCCAGGAATCTCTCAGGCAAGGGCTTCGAGAATGTTTCGATGTCCGTCCGCGCCGGCGAGATCGTCGGCCTCTATGGTCTGATCGGCGCCGGTCGCAGCGAGTTCGTGACCACGCTCTATGGCCGGCACCATAAGTCGGCCGGCCAGATTTTCTGGGAAGGCAAGGAGGTTCAGGTCAACTCTGAGCACGACGCGATCCGGCTCGGCATGGCGCTGGCACCGGAAAGTCGCCGCGACCAGGGTCTCTGTCTCAACCTGCCGGTCGGGCTCAACCTCAACCTGCCGATCTACAAGCGCATCTCGAACAATCTGTTGATCTCCAGCGCGCAGGAGAAGGCCGAGGCGGACCGCCAGATCGCCGACCTCAGGATCAAGACGCCGACGCGCAACGCGCTGGCCTCCAGCCTGTCGGGCGGCAACCAGCAGAAGATTGTCATCGGCAAATGGCTGGCGCATGGCGCCAAGTTGTTCATTTTCGACGAGCCGACGGTCGGCGTCGATGTCGGTACCAAGGCCGAGATCTATCGCCTGTTCGGTGCGCTTTTGTCCAGAGGCGCCGGCATCATCCTGATCTCGTCCTATCTGCCGGAGGTCTATGAGCTCGCAGACACGCTGCACGTGTTCCGGCGCGGCAAGCTGGTGGCCACGCATGGGTTTCGCGCCGCCAATCACGAGGACATTCTCACTCAGGCGCTCGCCGAGAAACAAGAAAAGCTGGGAGGACAGATATGAGCACCGAGGCGATTGCTGCCGAAAAGCCGAAGCGGAACTACAACGCCCTGTTCGGGCTGACGCTGCTGGCGCTCCTGGTGCTGTTGTGGGTCATCCTGTCGGTGGCGACACCGAGCTTCGCCTCCGCCAACAACATCTCGAACCTGTTGCGGCAAGGTTCGATGATCGCGATCCTGGCGGTCGGCCAGACCTTCGTCATCATCACCGGCGGCATCGATCTTTCCGTCGGTGCCGTGGTTGGCTTCGCTACCGTCATCGCAGCCATGCTGATCAATGCCGGGGTGCCGGTTATCCTCGCCATCCTGATCACCTTGCTGGTCGGCGTCGCCATCGGCCTGTTCCATGGCTTCGGCATCGTCAAGATGGGCCTGCCACCCTTCATCATCACCTTGGCGACGCTGACTTCGCTGCGCGGCATCGGCCTTTTGATGACCAACGGCAATTCGATTTCGATCAACAACGACGCCTTCCAGCTTTTCTCGCGCAACTCCTTCCTCGGCATCCCCAACCTGTTCTGGATGGTGATCCTCGTCGGTATCCCGGCCTATGTTTTCCTGCATCACAGCCGCTGGGGCCGTTATCTGTTCTCGGTCGGCTCCAATGCCGAGGCTTCGCGACTTTCCGGCGTCAATGTCCAGCGCACCATTTACATGGCCTATACGCTGTCAGGCCTGTGCGCGGCTTTCGTCGGCGTGCTGCTCGCATCCCGCATCGGCATCGGCAATCCGACGCAGGCGGAGGGCTGGGAATTGCAGGCGATCGCCTCGTCGGTGATCGGCGGCACCTCGCTGTTTGGCGCGGTCGGTTCCATTCACGGGCCGCTGCTCGGCGCCTTCATCCTCGCCACCATCAACAACGGCGCCAATCTCTTGAACGTCAACGCCTTCTGGCAGCGCATCATCACCGGCGTGCTGATTATCGTCATCGTCTATTTCGACGGCCTGCGTCGCCGCGGCAAATAGGTTATCCTTAACAACCACCGGCCCGGCGATAGCAAGGGCCGATGGTGCCATGAACCGACTGGATTGAAGCATGAAAGCCGTCGTCTGCCGCTCGCCCGGCGATCTTGTTCTGGAAGACCTCCCGGTGCCGGGCGCACCACCGCCCGGCTGGGCGCTGGTCGCGGTCAGCCATGTCGGCATCTGCGGCACCGACTATCACATCTTCGAGGGTAAGCATCCGTTCCTCGCCTATCCGCGCATCATGGGCCACGAGGTTTCCGGCACTGTGATCGAGGCCGGCGAAGGCGTCGATCTGGCCGGCGGCGCACCGGTGATCGTCAACCCCTATCTCGCCTGCGGCAAATGCATCGCCTGCCGGCAAGGCAAGCCGAATTGCTGCGTGGCGATCGAAGTGCTCGGCGTCCATCGCGACGGCGCCATGTGCGAACGGATCCTGGTGCCGGCGCAAAATCTCTACCCGGCCAACGGCCTGTCATTGGCGGATGCCGCCGCCGTCGAATTCCTGGCGATCGGGGCGCATGCCGTGCGGCGCTCGCTGGCTGATCCCGGCGCACGCACGCTGGTCATCGGCGCCGGGCCCATCGGCCTCGGCACGGCGCTGTTTGCCCGCATCGCCGGTCTCGACGTGACGCTGCTCGACATGAGCGCAGAGAGGCTCGGCTTTGCCGCAAGCGAACTCGGCTTCGCGACCCTTGACGGTTCGAAGGGATCGGCAACCGATCTGGTACGGGAGGCGACCGGCGGCGAAGGCTTCGACGTGGTCTTCGATGCCACCGGCAACACCCAGTCCGTCCAGTCGGCCTTCGCCCATGTCGCGCATGGCGGGACGCTCGTCCTGGTCAGCGTCGTCAAGGACGACATCGTCTTTTCCGATCCCGAATTCCACAAGCGCGAGATGACGCTGATCGGCAGCCGCAACGCGCTGCGCGCCGATTTCGACCATGTCGCTGCCTCGATCCGCGATGGTGCTGTGCCGCTGGCAAAGCTCGTCACCCATCGCACGACGCTTGGCGACACACCGCGCGACCTCGCCCGCTGGGAACATGAGAAATCCGGCCTGATCAAGGCCGTCATCCAGGTCGGATGAGACCGGATGTGTATCGGCGATTATGCTAAAACGCCGACAATTTGAGCTCGACGCGCTCAGCCGGAAACCGCGTTTCGGCGAACTGGATCGGCTGGCCGTCCGGCGTGACATTGACGGCGACCGTGACCAGCACGATGGCGCCGGGCTGCAGATCGAGATCGGCAAGATCGGCGGCATCCGCGTGGCGCGCCGACAGTACAGTCGATTGCCTGAGATAGTCACCGATGCCGAAACGCTGGAATGAGGCGGTGACCGATCCGGTTTCGGCCATGGCGGCGTCGATGCCGGCGAAGCGTCCCGCGTCGAACCAGCCGGTGGCACGCGACACCGGTTGCCCATCGGCTTCGCCGCGTGTCTCAAGGCGGATCACAGTCGAACCCTTGGAGAGCCCCAGCCCTTCGGCGACGCGCCGGCTGGCCGGCTCGACCGCCGATTCGAGCAGGACGCTGCGGCGCTCCGACGCTTGCCCCTGTAGACCTTCTGAAAAGCGCGTGCGGGCGCCGATCGGATAGGACAGGCGCTTGCGCGACAGCACGAAGGTGCCGCGCCCCTGCTCAGCCCTGAGCACCCCCTCCTGAACAAGGGCCGCGATAGCGCTGCGCACGGTATGACGATTGACGCCGTAACGTTCGGCCAGGGCGATTTCCGGCGGCAGCGCGGCATTCTCGGCAAAGTCGCCGACGGCTATCGAATGCAGGATCTGGTCGGCGATCTGCCGCCACAGCGAGACGCCGGTGCGCCGCTCCAAGCTGCTGGCCATCTGCCGCCCGATCATTCGTTGCCCCGCGAACTTTTCGCCCTTGTCATCCATCCGTCATGGACACGCATTAGGGAATAGATATAATTTGTATAATTGTCTACATCAATAGACAAATTTACAGCGAGAAGGAAGGGCGGTCATGCGAGGACAGGAAGCGCGCGATCAGGTCGAGCGCAAGGCCGCCATGGCAACGCTGGCGCAATCGACCGGCGACGATATCGTCCGTCTCTGGAACGAGGCCGGCCTGCCTTCGGAAGCGGAACTCCTGCGCGGTCCCGAAACCGGCCTGGTCACCGTGCGTGGCCGCATCGGTGGCGGTGGCGCGCCGTTCAATGTCGGCGAGGCGACGGTCACCCGCGCCACCGTCCGGCTTGCATCCGGCCAGGTCGGCCACTGCTACACGCTCGGCCGCGACAAACAAAAGGCAAGGCTGGCGGCAATCGCCGACGCGCTCTGGCAGGACCCTGCCCTGCGCCCCGAGGTCGAGACCAGGATCATTGCGCCGCTGCAGGCCGCACTGGCCAGCGCACGTGAACGGCGGCGCGCCGAGACGGCGGCAACGAAGGTCGATTTCTTCACCATGGTACGCGGAGAAGACTGATGGATATCGCGACCCAAGCGATCGAGGGCGGCTTTGCCGATCCGGTGTTCAACGCGCAGACAGTGTTCCGCGCCGTGATGGACGCCATGGCGCGGCCGGGCACCCTGCAGCCCCTGCCGGCTTTTGCCCGTCCGCCGGCGCCGCTATCGGCCACCGCTGGCGCCATCGCGCTGGCGCTATGCGACAACGACACGCCGCTCTGGCTCGACCCCGTTTTGCAGGCTCCGGCAGCGGTGAAATCCTGGCTCGGCTTCCACACCGGCGCGCCACTCGCCAACACGCCAGCCGATGCGCATTTCGCGCTGATCGCCACGCCGGCCGAAATGATGGCGCTCGACGGCTTCTCGCAAGGCACGCAGGACTATCCCGACCGCTCCACGACGCTGATCCTGCAAGTCGGCGATCTCGTCTCTGGCGCCCCTCTGCTGCTCGAAGGCCCCGGCATCGAAAGAACCGCGTCAATCGCACCGGCGCAGATGCCGCGCCACTTCGTCGAACAGTGGAAGCAGAACAACCAGCGCTTTCCGCGTGGCGTCGACATCGTCCTCGCCACGCCGGACGGCGTTACCTGCCTACCGCGCACGACGCGCATCAAGACGATGGAGGCGTGATATGTATGTCGCGGTAAAAGGCGGCGAAGCGGCCATTGCCAACGCCCACAGCCTGCTCGCCGACCGCCGGCGCGGCGACCGCTCCGTGCCGGCGCTGCGCCTCGACCAGATCGTCGAGCAACTGGCGCTCGGTGTCGACCGGGTAATGAGCGAAGGTTCGCTCTACGACAGGGAATTGGCGGCGCTCGCCATTGTCCAGGCGCGCGGCGACATGATCGAGGCGATCTTCCTTGTCCGCGCCTATCGCACCACGCTGCCACGCTTCGGCTACACCAACGCCATCGACACCGGCGCAATGCTGGTCGAGCGACGTGTGTCGGCGACCTACAAGGATCTGCCCGGCGGCCAGCTCCTCGGCCCGACCTTCGATTACACGCACCGGCTGCTCGACCCCGAGCTTGCCACGGGCGGCGATATCGCCGAACCGCTGCAGCGTGCAAGCGAGGCGGAAGCCATGCCGCGCGTCTCCGCGATCCTCGCCCGCGAAGGCCTGATCGAGCCTGATGGCGACATGCCGCAGGACCATGTTCCCGGCGATATCACCCGCGAGCCGTTGGAATTTCCGATGACGCGCGACATCCGCCTGCAGGCGCTGTCGCGCGGCGACGAGGGTTTTTTGCTGGCGCTCGGCTATTCCACCCAGCGCGGCTATGCCCGCAACCATCCCTTCGTCGGCGAGGTCCGCATCGGCGAAGTCGAGCTGGAACTGGACGTGCCGGAACTGCCCTTCCCCGTCCCGCTCGGCTCCGTGCGTGTCACCGAGTGCCAGATGGTCAACCAGTTCAAGGGCTCGGCCAAGGCGCCGCCGCAATTCACCCGCGGCTACGGCCTCGTCTTCGGCCAGAGCGAACGCAAGGCGATGGCTATGGCGCTTTGTGACCGCGCTCTTCGTGCAACCGAATTCGGCGAGGATGTCGTCGCAGCCGCGCAGGACGAGGAGTTCGTCATCTCGCATTCCGACAATGTCCAGGCGACCGGCTTCGTCGAGCACCTCAAGCTGCCGCACTATGTCGACTTCCAGGCCGAGCTCGACCTGGTGCGCCGCATGCGCGCCGAGCACGATGCCCGCGAAAACTCAGGTAAGGCCGAGGAAAAGCGAGAGGCCGCCGAATGATTTCAGCCGTCTCCACCACCATGACCGCTGCCACCATTGGAATGGCTGCTATGCCCGTCATAGCCGCTGCTGCTGCTATCCTGTCCGCCGGAGAAGAAGTCATTGCCCGAACCGTCTCTTGGTCCGGAGAGACTCTTAGGGCGAAGGAAAAAGACGACAGCGCCGACGAACGCCAACAGCAGAATTCCGATGTGCATCCATCCGGTTGGGGTCACCTGGGTCTGGCCCTTTTTCCGCGTGTTGGAAGTCAATCTGGTAGCACAAAGCGGAAGCGATCACCATGACCGACATCGCCACCTACAACTTCGCCTATCTCGACGAGCAGACCAAGCGGATGATCCGCCGGGCGATCCTCAAGGGCATCGCCATTCCCGGCTATCAGGTGCCGTTCGCCTCGCGCGAAATGCCGATGCCCTATGGCTGGGGCACCGGTGGTGTCCAGGTGACGGCCTCGATCATCGGCCCCGACGATGTGCTGAAGGTCATCGACCAGGGCGCCGACGACACCACCAACGCGGTCTCGATCCGCGCTTTCTTCAAGAAGGTCGCCAATGTCGCCGTCACCACCGAGACGGCGAAGGCGACCATCGTCCAGACCCGCCACCGCATCCCCGAGCATCCGCTGACATCGGGCCAGGTGCTGGTCTACCAGGTGCCGATCCCCGAGCCGCTGCGCTTCCTCGAATCGCGCGAGACCGAGACGCGCAAGATGCATGCGCTGGAGGAATACGGCCTCATGCATGTGAAGCTCTACGAGGACATCGCCAGGCACGGCCGCATCGCCACCACCTATGCCTATCCGGTCAAGGTCGAAGGCCGCTATGTGATGGACCCGTCGCCGACGCCGAAATTCGACAATCCGAAGATGCACCGTTCGCCGGCTTTGCAATTGTTCGGCGCCGGCCGCGAAAAACGCATCTATGCAGTGCCGCCCTTCACCGAGGTGGTCAGCCTCGACTTCGAGGACCATCCGTTCGAGGTGCAGACCTTCGATCAGCCCTGTGCGCTTTGCGCGGCCGAGAACGTCTATCTCGACGAGGTCATCCTCGACGACCATGGCGGCCACATGTTCGTCTGCTCCGACACCGATCATTGCGAGAAGCGGCGCGAAGCAGGCCATCGCGGCCACCTTGCGCCCGAAACCATGGAGCCGGCGCAATGAGTGACGAACCCTTGCTACGCGTATCCGCGCTCTCCAAATTCTACGGCTCGCGCGTCGGCTGCGAGAACATCACCTTCGACCTGTGGCCGGGCGAGGTGCTGGCGGTGGTCGGCGAATCCGGCTCCGGCAAGACGACGCTGCTCAATTGCCTGTCGACCCGGCTGCTGCCGAGCTCCGGCACCGCCAGCTACCGCATGCGCGACGGCCAGTTCCGCGAACTCTACCGCATGAGCGAGGCCGAGCGCCGCTTCTTGATGCGCACCGACTGGGGTTTCGTCCATCAGAATCCCGCCGACGGCCTGCGCATGACGGTGTCGGCCGGCGCCAATGTCGGCGAGCGGCTGATGGCGGTGGGCGACCGCCACTATGGGAAGATCCGGGCCACGGCGGTCGACTGGCTGTCGCGCGTCGAGATCGACGAGGACCGCATCGACGACGAACCGCGCGCCTTTTCCGGCGGCATGCGCCAGCGCCTGCAGATCGCCCGCAACCTCGTCACCGGGCCGCGGCTGGTGTTCATGGACGAGCCGACCGGCGGCCTCGACGTCTCGGTGCAGGCGCGCCTGCTCGATTTGTTGCGCGGGCTGGTCACCGATCTCGGCTTGGCCGCCATCGTCGTCACCCACGATCTCGCCGTGGCGCGACTGCTGTCGCAACGCATGATGGTGATGAAGGACGGCCACGTCGTCGAAAGCGGCCTCACCGACCGCGTGCTCGACGATCCGCGCGCGCCTTATACTCAGCTTCTTGTCTCTTCCATTCTGCAGGTGTGACTATGCCGACCCCGCTCGTTGTCTCCGACGTCGCCAAGAGCTTCACCATGCATCTGCGCGACGGCATCAAATTGCCTGTTGTCGCTGGCGTGTCGTTCTCGTTAAGGGCCGGTGAATGCACCGTGCTCGGCGGCCCGTCCGGCGCCGGCAAGAGCTCGATCCTGAAGATGCTCTACGGCAATTATGCCGTCGATGAAGGCCAGATCATCGTCCAGCATGAGGACGGGCTCATCGACCTCGCGACGGCCAGCCCACGCAAAGTGCTTGCCGTGCGCCGGCTCACGATCGGCTATGTCAGCCAGTTCCTGCGCACCGTGCCGCGCGTCTCCGCCCTCGACGTCGTCGCCGAACCGCTGGTCGAACGCGGCGAGGACCGTGAGGTTGCGCGCGGTAAGGCACGCGCCTTGCTGGCGCAGCTCAACCTGCCGGAAAAGCTGTGGGCGCTGCCGCCGGCGACCTTTTCCGGCGGCGAGCAGCAGCGCGTCAACATCGCGCGCGGCTTCATCACCGAGCATCCGATCCTGCTGCTCGACGAGCCGACCGCTTCGCTCGATGCCAGGAACCGCGACGTGGTGATTGCGCTGATCGCAGCCAAGAAGGCGGCCGGCGTCGCCTTGCTCGGCATCTTCCACGACCATGACGTGCGCGAGGCGGTTGCCGATCGCATCATCGACGTGTCCGCCTTCGCCGCCGGGAAAATCGCCGCATGACCAGAAAACTGTCGGAGGCGCCGCTTGTCCACGAGACGGCGGAAGTCGAGGACTCGACGCTTGGCCGCTGGACCGAAATCGCCGAACGCTGCCGGGTTTCGGAAAGCACGCTGGGCGACTATTCCTACATGATGCAGGACTGCGGCGTCTGGTGCGCGACGATCGGCAAGTTCGCCAACATCGCCGCCAATGTGCGCATCAACGCCACCAACCACCCGACCTGGCGGCCGACACTGCACCATTTCACCTATCGCGCTTCGGACTATTGGGACGATGCCGAGCACGAGAGCGAATTCTTCGCCCAGCGCCGCGCCAGGCGCGTCACCATCGGCCACGACACCTGGCTTGGCCACGGCTCGACCATCCTGCCAGGCGTCATCGTCGGCGATGGCGCGGCGGTCGGCGCCGGCGCGGTGGTGTCGAAGGACGTCGCGCCCTACACCATCGTCGGCGGCGTGCCGGCCAAACTGATTCGCGAACGCTTCGACCGCCGCACGGCCGAGCGTTATCAGGCACTCGCCTGGTGGGATTGGGACCATGCCCGCCTGCGCGCCGCACTCGACGATTTTCGCGCGCTTTCGGCGGAAGCGTTTCTGGAAAAATACGGCTGACGGCCACTGCCCATCGAGTTCCGCTCATATGCAATGGCAGGACATGCTCGATGACTGCCTCTCGCCGCTTGCCCGGCAGGCTCCGTTGATCGAGCTGCGGCCTCCGACCTTCTGCAGCCTCAAGGACATGAAGCATTTCGAGGAACTTCTTGCCCTAGGTTGACGGCGCGCCGCCCTGGCCTGTGGGCGGTAACAAAACTGACATCAATCCGACACCGCAGGTTCATGCGGCTGCGCTAGCGAGGGTTAACAGACCTTCAACTGCGACTGGACTGGAAATTGCCTATATCAGCCCCCCTGTCGGCAACCTCAGCCACGCTCGAGATCCGCGGCATTACCCGCCGGTTTGGCAAGAACACCGCCGTCAACGACGTCGATATCTCGATCCCGCACGGTCAGATGGTCGGCATCATCGGCCGCTCCGGCGCCGGCAAGTCGACGCTTTTGCGCATGATCAACCGTCTCATCGATCCGAGCCAAGGGTCGATTTTTTTTGACGGCGCTGAAGTCTCGCAGTTGCGCGGCTCGCCGCTTCGGCGTTGGCAGCGCGACTGCGCCATGATCTTTCAGCAGTTCAACCTGGTGCCGCGCCTCGACGTCCTGACCAACGTGCTGCTCGGCCGGCTCAATCACCGCTCGACCCTTGTCAATCTGCTCGGCATCTTCTCCCGCGAGGAACGGGCCGAGGCGATCGCGGCGCTCGAGCGTCTCGACATCGCCCGCACGGCGCTGCAGCCGGCCGGCACCTTGTCGGGCGGCCAGCAGCAGCGCGTCGCGATTGCCCGCGCCATGATGCAGAAACCGAAAGTCATCCTTGCCGACGAGCCGATCGCCTCTCTCGACCCGCTCAACGCCAAGGTGGTGATGGATTCGCTGCAGGACATCAATCTGCGCGAAGGCCTCACCGTCGTCACCAATCTGCACACGCTGGATACCGCGCGCACCTATTGCAACCGCATCATCGGCATGGCCGCTGGCAAGGTCGTGTTCGACGGCCCGCCCGAAGACCTCAACCGCGAGGCCGTGCGCATGGTCTATGGTGCCGACAGCAATGGCGGCGAAATCTCCGAGGCCATCACCTCGACCAGCGTCACCATCAAGCAAAAAATCGCCGCATCCGCCGGACCGCTCGAGCCCGCATTTCCCGGCTACTAGCTCCATGATCCCGACAAGTGGATACCGGTATACGGAAAGATCATGGACAGGCAAAAGAGCGCCTGGATCGCCAGCCCGCGTCAAGGGCGCTGTCAAAATTCGAACGCTACCGGCGCAATGCCGGAACCAACAGGAGAGACGAGATGTTTAGAAAAATACTTTTCAGTGCCGTTTCCATCTTCGCCATGGCGGTGGGCACGGTCCAGGCACAGGACCTGAAGGAATTCCGCGTCGGCATTCTGGGCGGCGAGAACGAAGCCGACCGTCTGCGCAACTACCAGTGCTTCGCCGACCACATCAAGGAAGTCCTCGGCGTCGAGAAAGTTTCGCTGTTCCCGGCCGCCGACTATGACGGCGTCATCCAGGGGCTGCTCGGCGGCACGCTTGACTATGCCGAACTGGGCGCGTCCGCCTACGCCAAGGTTTATCTCGAAAACAAGGACGCGGTTGAACCGATCCTGACGACGGTCCAGACCGACGGTTCGACCGGCTACCATTCGGTCATGGTCGCCCGTGCTGATTCCGGCATCAAGACACTTGCCGACATGAAGGGCAAGAAACTCGGTTTCGCCGATCCCGATTCGACCTCTGGCTACCTGGTCCCGGTCACGTCGCTGCCTAAGGACATCGGCATGGACGTGAAGAGCTATTTCGCGTCGACCGGTTTCGGTGGCGGCCATGAACAGCTCGTCCTTGAAGTCCTGAAGGGCACCTTCGATGCCGGCACCACCTGGGCCTCCGGCGTCGGCGACTTCAAGGACGGCTACAGCTCGGGCAATCTGCGCAAGATGGTCGACAAGGGTGTCCTCAAGATGGACGACCTCGTCGAATTGTGGCAGTCGCCGCTGATCCCGAACGGCCCGCTGGTCGTGCGTACGTCGATCGACGCCGACGCCAAGCAGAAGATCACCGATTTCCTGACCAATCTTCCGCAAACCGATCCGGCCTGTTTCTCGGCGGTACAAGGTGGCGACTATAAGGGCTATTCGCCGGTCACCCCGGAATTCTATCAGGCAATCATTGACGCGCGTAAGGCGAAGATCGGCTCGTAAGCAAACTGCCACAACGCCGCCGGGGCCATGTGCCGCCGGCGGCGTTGCCGCATCAGGGGCCGGGGATCTATCGATGAGTGCGACCGACGTTTACCGCGCGCCTGCGCTTTCACCGGAGGGAGCCACTGTCGAGCGGCACAGGCGCGACCTCGCCGCTCGCCGGCGCCTTTACACGATCGGGGGCCTGGCTTTTCTGTTTCTTGCACTCTGTGGTTCGCTCTGGTTCGCCAACGAGACCAACGCCGGAAAATTCTTCGACCGGCTTCCCTACATCGCCGACTTTTTCGTCGAGTTGAAGCCGCGCGACTGGTTCGATCCGGTGCGCGCGCTGTTCGATCTGCCGTCTCCCTATGACGATGGCAGCCTCAAGTTCGACTACCCCGAAGGCCGGGTCTACCTGACCCAAAGCATCTACATTCCGGAATATTTCCACCGGATGATCGAGACGCTGAACATCGCCCTTTTTTCGACGCTGGTGGGCTCCGCATTTGGTTTCCTGCTCTGCTTCCTCGCCGCAGGCAATATCACGGCCAGCCGCTGGCTCCGTTTCGCCACGCGCCGCTTCCTTGAAATCGTCCGCGCCTTTCCGGAAATTGTCATTGCCGGCTTCTTTCTGGCGATCTTCTCGCTTGGACCCATTCCGGCGATCCTCGCGGTCAGCATCCATACCGTCGGCGCGCTCGGAAAAATGTTCTTCGAAGTGGTGGAGAATGCCGACATGAAGCCTGAAGAAGGCTTGCGCGCCGTTGGCGCCAACTGGGTCGAACGGGTGTGGTTCGGCATCGTGCCCCAGGTTTTGCCCAACTTCATGAGCTATTTCCTGCTTCGCTTCGAGATCAATGTCCGCGCTTCGACCATTCTCGGCGCCGTCGGCGCCGGCGGCATCGGTGAAACCCTGCGCCTTTCGATCGGCCGGGGCCATGAGGCCAAGACTATCGCCATCGTCTTTCTGCTGTTCTGTACGATTGTCGCCGTCGACCAGTTTTCGGCATGGCTGAGACACCGTCTGATCGGCAGACAGGCGTTCGCGTACGGGCGCGGAGAGTAACGCTATGAACGCCGACGCCATCGACGACATCGCCGCTCGCCATCCGGACGCATTCCGACGCTCCCTGTGGAAGCGCTATGCCACTCCGATCGGCATCCTCCTGTGTATTCTCTACACCTTCTACTGCGCGTGGTTCTTCTCGGTCGGCGCCGTTCTCGAAAAGGCGAATTGGAACCTTGCCGGCGCTTATCTCGCCGACTGGGTGTCTTACGAAATCCGGCCCGACATCGAGTTCAAGGACAACCACCTGACGATCGACTATTCCCGCTTCTCCAAACTGGGATCCAATCCAGATCCCGACTGGGTGACCAAGCAGATGGCGGTGATCGAGCGGCGGGTCGACGCAGCACCAGCACCGGCGATCGCGACCAACAAGTCGTCGCAGGACTCGTTCATGGCGCCTGGCGCGCCAACCGCCGAAAACCCGGCCGCCGCACCAGGGCAATCGGTTCCGCCTGCTCCTGAAATGGTGCGCGAAAAGGCCGTCGTGGCGGCGGACGTCGTCTTTGGCAATGGCCGGATCGCCGTCACGCCAAACCTTGTCACCGTGACACGCGGGACCGAAAGCGTCATCTTCGACATAGCCAAGGACAGTTCTGTCACGCCGCGCACACCGCTGCCTGACTGGATCGAGCAACGCAGGCCGGGCTCGACAGCTTATGTCTCGTTCGGATTTCTCGGTCGCGCCGAGGTGCAGGATGACGAAGTGGTCGCCTGGAGACGTTTCTTCGGCTGGGCCAATTTCGTGTTCGACACGAATTCGCCATTCTGGGGAAAGCCGTTCGGCGAGGTCGCTTCACTGATCGTCTCCGGGGCACGCATCGACCCGTCGCGGTCAAACGCAGCGCTCGCCTGGGACAACGTCCTCAACAACGCCGAGTGGCAGCACGGCGACGTCTGGCTGAAACTCCTGCAAACCATCGTCATGGCTTTTGTCGGCACGGTGCTGGCCTCGATCGTCGCCTTTCCGCTCGCCTTCCTGGCTGCGCGCAACGTGACGCCGAGCTGGATAGCCAACCAGGTAACAAAACGCTTCTTCGATTTCCAGCGGTCGGTCGATATGCTGATCTGGGCGCTGTTCTTCACGCGCGGCTTCGGTCCGGGGCCGCTGGCCGGCATGTCGGCGATCTTCTTCACCGACACCGGAACCCTGGGCAAACTCTATTCCGAGGCGCTGGAAAACATCGACGACAAGCAGCGCGAGGGCATCCGCTCGGTTGGCGCCACGCCGGCAATGGTGCAGCGCTACGGCGTGCTGCCCCAGGTTCTGCCGGTATTCCTTAGCCAATCCCTCTATTTCTGGGAATCGAACACGCGATCAGCGACGATCATAGGCGCTGTCGGCGCCGGCGGCATCGGCCTGAAATTGTGGGAGGCCATGCGCACCAACACCAACTGGGCCAATGTCTTCTACATGGTTCTGTTGATCCTGCTTGTGGTTTTTATCTTTGACAACATCTCCAGCTATCTCCGCCGCAAACTGATGGGGAGTGCCGCAAACGGCAATGACGAGCGGCGCGCTCGCCTGCTGCCGGCAGTTCAGGTCGCCTGAGGGAAGGAAGGCCTACTTCCCTCCGTTCAGGGGAAAGTTGTTGGTTTCGATTCGGGCGTGAACGAAGAGTCTACTGGCCCTCTTGAAGTTTCTCTTGAGACTTTGCCATTTGATCGTTCTCAAGTTCCATGTTGTGCATCGTTGCAATCATCCACTCATCATGATCCCGCGTTGCCATTAAGCTGATTAATCCACGCCGACGCGGCCACTCGTTTCCCATCGGATCGCGCGCGCCAGTCATGGACCACCGCAGGTCGAGCGTGGCAACATCAGGGCGAACAAGCCGACTGCGCACGCTATCTGCGGATAGATGACTGTCCTTGAACATCGTCTCAAAAATCGGAGCATGGAACAGCTCGATCTTGCCACGTCCAGTCGCCTGCATACCGAAGACGTTTGTAAACTCGGCATCTGCCGCGAATACGGCGGCAAAGGCATGAGGATCGTGACGATTCCAAGCTTCGATCAGCCTGTGCGCGATACCTTCCACCTCTTCGGTTCCGACCTTATCGGTAGCCATGCTAACCTCCCGTCTCCGGCGATTCCCAATGGGTACCAAGTGTCAGATTATCTCACTAGGCGGCCTTCTTCCAGCCGCTCCTGATGTGCTTGTAGCCGTCGCGATAGACGGCTTCCGGGCTTTCCGAAAAATCGCGCCAGACCTTGGTGGCGGCCGCCAAATCCCTGAGCGAGCGGCCGAAGGCCTCAATCGTCAGCCAGTCGTCATAGCCGCTCTTGCGGATGGCCGAAAACGTCTCTTGCCACGGAACGTGGCCACGTCCCGGCACGCCGCGATCGTTTTCCGAAATATGGATGTGGACGACGTTCCTGCGGTTGCGCGTATAGGCTCCGATCGGGTCGGCTTCCTCGATATTGGCGTGGAAGGTGTCATACATCGCCTTGATGTGCGGCCGGTCGATTGCGTCGATATGCTCCGACAGATCGTCCATCGTGTTGAGCAGATAGCATTCGAAGCGGTTGAGCGCCTCCAGCCCGATGGTGACGTTCCTTTTGCCGGCATGGTCGCCGATGGCGCGTTGCGAGGCGACCGAGCGCTTTTTCTCCGCCGCCGTCGGCCCGCTGCCCGAGAAGGCGCCGAGCGTCGAATGCAGCGGGCCGCTCAACGTTTTGGCGCCAAGCGCAGCTGAGCAGTCGATCGCCCATTTCATGTAGTCGATGCCGGCCTTGCGCGTCGAGCCATCGACCGAGATCAAGTTCATCGCCGGATCGCCCATGGCCGAGACGGCGGTGCGTTCCAGCCCGATGCGGTCGAGCAGCGCACCGAGCTTTTTGTAATCCTCCGGTGTGCCTGAAAAGATCGGTATCTCGACGCCGTCGAAGCCGGTCGCCTTGATATCCCTGAGCAACGGCTCGTGTTTCTTCGACACGGCCGTCGTCCACAAGAACATGCACATGCCGATTTTCATCGACGCCCCTCCCCATGATCCCTGCTGCTGCTTAGATCAGAGCTTCGTCCAAGCTCCGTTCTTCTTCGACGATTTCACGCAGGCCTCGATGAAGGCCATGCCTTCGACGCCGTCCCGGATGGTCGGGAAGATGACATCCTTAGCCGGCTTGCCGCCTTTGCGGCGCGCCGCGCGGATGGCGCGCGCCGCTTCCTGGTAGATGTTGGCGAACCCTTCGAGATAGCCTTCCGGGTGGCCTGAGGGAACGCGGCTGACGCGCCCGGCGACCGGCAGCGCTCCGGCGCCATTTCGGGTGATCAACTGCTTCGGCTGGCCGAACGGCGTGTACCAGAGATAGTTCGGGTCGGCCTGCACCCATTCGAGCCCACCCTTCGTGCCGTAGATGCGCAGCTTCAGCCCGTTCTCGTGGCCGGGCGCCACCTGGCTCGCCCACAACATGCCCTTGGCCGGATGCGACTTGCCGACCGGCTTGAAGCGCAGCATCACGTTGACATTGTCGTCGAGCTGCCGCCCCGGCACGAAGGCGTCGAGATCGGCGGAAAGCGAATCGAGTTCCAGCCCGGAAACGAAGCGCGCGAGATTATAGGCATGCGTGCCGATGTCGCCCAAAGCACCGCCAGCACCGGCCTGCTTGGGGTCGGAGCGCCACGACGCCTGCTTCTGGCCGGTGGCGGCGAGGTCCTCGGTCAGCCAGTCCTGCGGATATTCCGACTGCACGATGCGGATGTCGCCGAGCTGCCCCTTGGCCACCATCTCGCGCGCCTGCCGTATCATCGGATAGGCGGTGTAGTTGTGGGTGAGCACAAAGACCTTGCCGGTCTTTTCGACCAATGCCGCCAATTTCTTCGCTTCCGCCAGCGTCGTCGCCAGCGGCTTGTCGCAAATGACGTGGATGCCAGCTTCGAGAAAAGCCTTCGCCGCCGGCACGTGCACATTATTGGGCGTGACGATGGCCACCGCCTCGATGCCGTCCGGCCGCTTGGCCTCGGCCTTGGCCATTTCGGCGAAGGAGCCGTAGCTGCGCGCGGGATCGAGCCCGAGTTCCGCGGCCGACGCCTTGGCACGTGCCGGATCCGACGACAGGGCGCCTGCCACCAGCACGAACTCATTGTCCATACGCGCCGCGATCCGGTGCACCGCACCGATGAAGGCACCTTGCCCGCCGCCGACCATGCCGTAGCGGATCGGGCCGCCTCCCGTTTCCGACTTCGATGCGCCGACCATGATTTTCTCCCTCGTTGTCTGAGATACCCCTCCCCCTTGAGGGGAGGGTGGCCCGAAGGGCCGGGTGGGGTCGGTTCATGCCGAGCTCTACGCCCGGCGACCCCACCCCGACCCGCTGTGCGGATCGACCCTCCCCTCAAGGGGGAGGGTAAGCCGCGCTAAATCCCCATCATGGCGCGCAGCACCTTCTTGTCTGTCGCGCCGCCGGCGAAATCGTCGAAAGCCTTTTCCGTCACCCTGATGATATGATGCTGGATGAACGGAGCGCCTTCGGCCGCCCCGTCCTCCGGATGCTTCAGGCAGCACTCCCATTCCAGCACCGCCCATGAATCGTAGTCATATTGGGCGAGCTTGGAGAAGATGCCGCCGAAATCCACCTGCCCGTCGCCGAGCGAGCGGAAACGTCCAGCCCGGTTCGTCCAGCTCTGATAGCCGGAATAGACGCCTTGCCGGCCGGTCGGATTGAACTCCGCATCCTTGACGTGGAACGCCTTGATCCGCTCGTGATAGATGTCGATGAATTCAAGATAGTCGAGCTGCTGCAGCAGGAAATGCGACGGGTCGTAATTGATGTTGCAGCGCTTATGGCCGCCGACAGCGTCGAGGAACATCTCGAAGGTCGCGCCGTCGAACACGTCCTCGCCCGGATGGATCTCGTAACCAAGGTCGACGCCATTGTCCTCATAGACATCGAGGATCGGCTTCCAGCGTTTTCCGAGCTCGGAAAACGCTTCCTCGATCAATCCCGCCGGCCGTTGCGGCCAAGGGTAGAGGTAGGGAAAAGCCAATGCTCCGCAAAAGGACACCGACGCCTTGAGCCCGAGATTCTTCGAAGCCTTGGCGCCGAACTGCATCTGCTCGACCGCCCATTGCTGCCTGGCTTTCGGGTTGTTGTGCACCGCAGACGGCGCAAAGCCGTCGAACTGCGCGTCATAGGCCGGATGCACCGCAACCAACTGCCCCTGCAGGTGCGTCGACAACTCGGTGATCTCAACGCCGGCCTCGGTGCAGATGCCCTTCACCTCGTCGCAATAGGCCTGGGAAGATGCCGCCTTCTCGAGGTCGAACAGCCGGCTGTCCCAGGTCGGGATCTGCACGCCCTTGTAGCCCAGCCCGGCCGCCCATTTGGTGATCGACGGCAGCGAATTGAACGGTGCGGCATCGCCCGCGAACTGCGCCAGAAACAGTCCGGGACCCTTCATCGTCGACGGCATCAGCATCCTCCCTGATTATCTACGACCAAGCATAGCGCCGATTAAAAGCAGGGCCAGCCACTTTGGTCTTTTCTCGACAGGCGCTAGCGCGCGCCGCCATTCTGGTATTACCAAATATGGCCGTTTGGTCAAGCGGTGTCGCGCGTGGCCACAGCCACAAAAATCGTCAGGCGGAGAAGAAATACGTCAGTTTTATCAATGGAATAATCGAGGCCTGGGGCTACCCTGTGGGACTTCTTGCCGTCCAGATGAAATTGCTGTAGACCTCCTCTCAGGCCCAATTGGTCGAACCAGTTTATGAAAAAAGCTGGAGCGCCTTGGGGAGGACTCATGCGACGCACTTTGGCGGCGTGTGTCGCGGGCGAATTGCTACAGGCGAATTCTGGGAAGGATAGACCATGCATCTTTCGACGCACAACTGGATGCGGGCGGAACCGTTGGAGACGACGCTCAGACGCATCAAGAAATTCGGCTATGAATCGATCGAGATCTCCGGTGAACCCGAGCAGTACAAGACCAATGAGACGCGTGCGCTGCTGAAAGAACACGGCATCCGCTGCTGGGGTGCGGTGACGCTTATGCTGGGCGAGCGCAATCTTGCCGCCAAGGACCAGGGCCAGCGCGAGCGTTCGGTGCAGTATGTCAAGGATGTGCTGACGATGGTGAGCGAGCTCGACGGTGAGATCATCACGCTCGTTCCCGCCACCGTCGGCAAGGTGGTGCCGGACGGCACCGAGGCGGAAGAATGGAAATGGGTGGTCGACGCCACCAGGGAATGCTTCACCCATGCCAAGAAGGTGGGCGTCAAGATTGCGGTCGAGCCGCTCAACCGCTTCGAGACCTATCTGTTCAACCGTGGCGCCCAGGCGCTGGCGCTGGCCGATGCGGTTAGCCCCGAATGCGGCGTCTGCCTCGACTCCTACCATATCCACATGGAAGAATTTAACGTCTACGACGCCATCCGCCAAGTCGGCAAGCGCCTGTTCGACTTCCACGTGGCCGACAACAACCGCTTCGCAGCCGGTCTCGGACAGATCGACTGGCCGAAGATCGTCGGCACGCTGAAGGAAGTCGGCTACGACGGCGCGCTGACCAACGAGTTCGTCGCCCCCGTCGATCGCACGCCGGCCGCGCCCTATCCCGACATGGTCGAGCGCCATCCGGTCGACATCTCGCCGGAACAGCTGAAGTTCATCCAGGATCACGGCTCCAGCGTGCTGACGGAGAAATTCTACACCGACCAGATGCGCATCACCGCCGAAACGCTGCTGCCGCTGATCAAGTAGCCAATCCGATTGGGAATGAGCCCTTCCGCCCCGACCTGGCGGCGGGGCCGGGGATGAACATGCGCATCAAGACGGTCCAAGCCTGGTGGGTCCGCATACCGATCGAAGCCGCGAAGCAGCACCGCAGCGACTTCGGTCAGGTGACGACGTTCGACGCCGCCATCCTGCGTATCGAGACCAACGATGGGTTGGTCGGCTGGGGCGAAGGCAAGAATGCCGCCGGCAGCACCGGCAACTATGGCGCTCTCGTCCACATGCTGAACAACGAAGTCGGCCCGCAGCTGATCGGCTGCGATCCGGCCGACATCGGGGTGATCTGGGAGATGCTCTACAATGGCGTGCGCCATGACAGTGCGGCACTTGCCGGCCACGCCATGCCGCAATTGGCACGGCGCGGCATCAGCGTCGCCGCGATCAGCGCCGTCGACATAGCGCTGTGGGATATTCTGGGCAAGTCGCTGGGGGTTCCGGTCTGGCGGCTGCTCGGCGGCCGCAAGCTCGACCGCATGCCGGCCTATGCTTCCGGCGGCTGGGCCTCCAGCGAGGCGATTGGCGACCAGTTGAAATCCTATGTCGCCAAGGGCGGCTTCAAGGCGCTGAAGATGCGCGTCGGCGCCATGGACGGCGCTCCGCACATTTCCGCCGCCCGCGTCCGCGCCGCAAGACAGGCGCTCGGCCCCGACGTCGACCTGATGGTCGATGCGCATGGCACCTATACGGTGGCGGAGGCCAAACGCTTCATCCATCTCGCCGGCGATCTCGATCTGGCCTGGTTCGAGGAGCCGGTCATCGCCGACGACAAGCCAGGGATGGCCGAAGTGCGGGCGTCCGGCTCGATCCCGATCGCCACCGGCGAAAGCGAAGCGACGCGCTACGCGTTCCGCGACCTCGCCATGCTCAAGGCGGCCGACATCTTCCAGCCGGACCCTGCCTTTTGCGGCGGCATCAGCGAGGCGATGAAGATCGGCACCATCGCCAGCGCCTTCAATCTGCGCTTTGCGCCGCATCTGTGGGCCGGCGCGCCTTGCTTCTTTGCCGGGCTCCATGTCTGCGCCGCCTCGCCGGCGAGCTTCACCGTCGAATATTCGCTCGGCGCCAACCCGATGATCCATGATCTGATCGAGGAGACTGTCGAAGCAAAGGACGGTATGATAGCGATCCCCGAGAAGCCCGGACTGGGATTCACCCTTTCGGAACGATTCCTGGAGGCGCACGCGCAACGCGGCTGACCATGAAAGAAAAGAACCTTCTCGCGGAACTCGCCGCCTATCTGTTCTCCCACTCCGACAAGGCGACGGGCCGAACGCCGTCGGAACGTGAGCTGGCGGAGCATTTTGCGGTCAGCCGAGGCCAGATCCGCGAGGCGCTGGCCATCCTCGAAGCCATGCGCATCGTCGAGCGCCGGGCGAAGTCCGGCATCTACATCGACACCAAGCAGGCCAGCGTCGAAGCCATGGCGCTGTTCGCGCGAGCCGGCCTGCCGCTCGATCCGATCCGGATCTATGAGACGGTCGAATTGCGCAAGATCCACGAGATCAAGGCCGCCGAGCTTGCCTGCTCGCGCGCCACCGAGGAAAATTTCGAGCGGCTGCGCGAGATTCTGAAAGCTTCGGAGGATCGCATCGCGGCCGGCGAGGGCCTTGCCAAGGAAGACCGCGAGTTTCACCTCGAGATCGTGCGGGCAACCAAGAACAGCGTTTTTCACAACGTATGCAGCGTCTACTACATGATGGGCGAGCAACGCCTGCCGATCTATTTCAACGATCCCGAACGCAACGTGCGCTCGCATGCCGAGCATATCCAGATCTACGAGGCGCTGCTGCGCCGCGACGGCAACCTCGCCCAGGCGCTGATGAGTGCCCATCTGCAAGGTGCGGAGAGCTACTGGAAAGGCCTGATCGAGGGCGGCGGGGCAGAACCTCACAGCCAAGCGCTCGAACAGGCCTGATATGCCTAAAATCCTGTCGACGCACACGCTGCACCCGCGCGCCACCGCCATGCTGGCTGGTGCCGGTGACCTCGTTGTCGCCTCCGCCCTCGACGCAGGCACGCTTACCGCCGAAGCGAGGGACGCTGATATCATCATCGTGCGCGCTCCGCTGCCATCAGCGCTTTTCGAAGGTGCGACGAAACTCAGGGCCGCAATCCGCCACGGCGCCGGGCTCGACATGGTGCCGATGGAAGCGGCCAACGCAGCCGGCGTGCTGGTGGCAAACGTGCCGGCGGTCAACGCACGGTCGGTCGCCGAATACGTGATGTTCGCGGCCCTGGCGCTGCTTCGGCGTTTCCGCATGGTGGACCGCGACCTGCGGGCGAAAGGCTGGCTGGCCGGCCGCGACCACACCATTCTCGCCAGCGAGCTCGCCGGCAAGACAATCGGCATTGTTGGCCTCGGCGCCATCGGACGGGCCGTTGGCCATATCGCGGCGCATGGTTTCGACCTGAACGTGGTGGCGACGACGCGCAGCATGGGGCCAGCGCCGGACAGGGTCGGCTTCTTGTCGATCGACGCGCTGGTCGAGCAGAGCGACATCATCGTCCTGTGCTGCCCGCTGACACCGGAGACGCGCGGCCTGATCAGCCGCGAGCGCATCGCCCGGATGAAGCCGGATGCGCTGCTGATCAATATTTCGCGCGGGCCGGTGATCGACGACGACGCCTTGATCGAGGCCTTGCAAAAGGGCCGCATCGGCGGTGCCGCGCTCGATGTCTTTGCGACGCAGCCGCTGCCTTCAGATCACCCCTATTTCGGCTTCGACAATGTCATCGTCACCCCGCACATGGCCGGCATCACCGAGCAATCGATGATGCGCATGGGCGTCGGTTCGGCTGATGAAACCTTGCTGGTGCTGGCCAACAAATTGCCGGTCAATCTGCGCAATCCCGAAGTGGTCAAGCACTACCGGCGGCGGTTTCCGGCTGACGCATAGCGTATCGCGGTTTCGCCCCAATTCTCCGCGACGCTGGACCCATGCTCGTTCTTCGCCGCACGCCGCTGCTTACGACCATCTTTTGGATCTGCGTCCTGCCCTCGGTCGCTGCGGCCGAGAGCAGCTATGTCTATTGCGATAACGGCCTGCGTTGCGTGATGGCGCCCTGTCCGTCGAACAGCGCGCTCGATCTTGCCACGGGCAAGATCATCAAGGGCGTGTCGATCGATATCGATGGATTGCGGCAGGAGGACAAGGCGCTCGATCTCTCAGACAAGCTCTATGCCGGCACGGTCGTCGTTGCCGGCTCGATCGAGAACCGGACCCAGACCCTCAACGGCAAGCAATACACTCTGCCCTGGCTGGTCGCGACCGGTATCGAGCGCGCGTCCAGGGAGAACGAACGCGGCCACTGTTCGTCGCACTGACGTTCCCACCGTCAACGGCCAAGCAGTACCTCGACTTCCGCCGCGATGCTCAGGAGACGGTGGTCGTGGCCGTTGCGCGCCAGCAGCATCAGCCCGGCCGGGCGAACCATTCCCGGCATCGGCAGGGAGATCGCACAGAGGTCGAACTGGTTGGCAACCTGCGTGTTGCGCAGCAGAAGGCCTTCCGTCCTGTCGCACAGACCTTCGTCGCTGGTCATCGACACGATGGTCGGCGCGGTGACCGGCGTGGTCGGCAGAGCCAGCACATCGACCGATGCCAGCCGCTCATCCATGGCCGCCAGAAGCGCCGTGCGGCGGCGGATTGCCCTGATATAGGCCGTGGCCGGAACGGCGGCAGCGCGCGACAACGGCTCGCTCACCCGCGGATCGACCGGTGTCGTCGCGCCACTCGCGAGCCAATCTGCATGGACCTCGGCACCCTCCATTGCCGCGATCGAGGCCTGCTTGGTTACCGCGCGCAAATCGACAAGGAGGTCATCGATGGACAGATCGGCGAGGCCTGCACCGGCAAGCTCTATCTTGCGAACACATCTGTCGAACGCCGCCGCGACCTCTTCTTCCGTATCCTCGAAGAGCACGCCGCGTGGCACGCCGATGCGCAGTCCGGCAAGCGGAAGCGGAATAAGCGCCGCAGGCTCCTCGCCCGCCATCACCGCGTCGGCGGCTGCGCATTCGGCGACGGTGCGGGCGAGCGGGCCAATAGAGTCCAGCGTGGCCGACAGCGGGAAAACGCCATCACGCGGCACGCGCCGCGCCGTCGGCTTGAAGCCGACGACGCCGTTCAGCGATGCCGGAATGCGCACCGAGCCGCCGGTGTCGGAACCGATCGAGATTTCGCTGGTGCCTTCGGCAACGGAAACACCGGCGCCCGAAGATGAGCCACCCGCAATCCGGCTGCCGTCGGTCGCATTGCCGGGCGTGCCGTAATGCGGGTTGACGCCGATCGCGGTGAAGGCGAATTCGGTCATGTTGGTCTTGCCGAAGATGACGGCGCCAGCCTGCCGCAGCCGCCGCACGATGACGGCATCTCGCAGCGCCGGCACCGCGGTGCTGAGCAACAACGAACCGGCTGTTGTAGGCTCGCCGGCGACGTCGAACAGATCCTTGATCGAGATAATCGCTCCGTCGAGCGGCCCGAGCGTGACGCCGGCCTTGCGCCGCGCATCGGCGGCATCGGCTGCCGCCCGCGCAGCTTGCGGATACAGTTTTATGAACACGCTTTCATTGTCCGCGCGGACAGCGAGATGCGAAAGGACGGCTTCGAGGCGGTCGCGGGTGGATTGCATTTTCGGTGTCGGACTCCGGGCGCGTGCAACGTCTTACAGGCAACAGCCAATACGTGGCTCGCGAGACATAACCCGGCATAAGCACATTTGCACCCCTGTCGAACGGAAGGAGGAGACCTGATGCTCTACAAAGGCAGTTGCCACTGCGGCAAGATCGCCTTCGAGATCAAAGGCGAACTGACCGGAGCCGTGCGATGCAATTGCTCGATCTGCTCACGCAAGGGCGCCCTGCTATGGGCCGTGCCGCATGAGACATTGCGGGTGCTCGCCTGGGGCGACGATCTTGGCAAATATACCTTCGGCAACCAAGTCATCGCCCATCGGTTCTGCCGCACCTGCGGCATCCATCCTTTCGCCGAGGACGTCAGCGAAAGGAGCGAACGAAGCGCCTACATCAATATCCATTGCATAGACGATCTCGATCCGGGTGCTGTGCCAATTTTCGACTTCGACGGCCGCTCGGCGTGAAACCGAACTATTGCCGGCTCCCAGCGTTCGAGCGATCTGGCGATCTAGCTGTGGTGCCTCAGCAGGTTGTCCCGATCGAAGCCGAGGCGGCTGATGGGTGGTTT
>NZ_SUHQ01000106.1 GCF_004962245.1 Mesorhizobium sp.
GGCCGGACCTGATCCGGCTTTATGAGCATTGGGCTTTGTCAGTCGCACAAGCGTGGTGGCTATTTTCGCGAGGCGGCGCGCCTCAGGAACTGAGCCGCGTCCAGGTCGAAACGCGGGAAAGAAAGACAGGAAACAGAATGGCCGATCAATTCGCAACGGACGTCATTGCCCTGATCAAGAAACGCGCCGAGTCGGAGAGCGGTGAGGGAATGCCTGCGTCATTCGTCGGCGAGATAACAATCGCCACGGAACTGGACGCGCTCGGGTTCGATTCGCTGGGTTTGGCGGACGTCCTCTGGGATGTGGAACAGGCCTACGGCATCAAGATCGATATGAACACGGCCGATGCCTGGTCCAATCTCAAGAATGTCGGCGACGTCGTGGAAGCCGTCCGCGGCTTGCTTGCGAAGGAGGCTTGAATGGACAGGCGCGTCGT
>NZ_SUHQ01000107.1 GCF_004962245.1 Mesorhizobium sp.
CCCATGAAGGCATCAAGGCGGCCGTCACCAAGGTGCTGTGCGCGACATGGCAGAGGTGCCGCGTCCACTTCATGAGGAACGTGCTGGCTCATGCCGGCAAGAGCAGGCGCCGCGTCGTCTCCGCTTTCATCGCCACCGCCCAGGAAACGCCCGAGGCCGCAAGCACGCAGTGGCGCGCCGTCGCCGACCAGATCCGGCCGAGGGTGCCGAAGCTGGCGACAATCAAGGACGACGCCGAAACCGACGTGCTTGCCTACATGACTTTCCCCAAGGAGCACCGTGCCAAGCTGCATAGCACCACACCCGATCGAGCGCCTCAACGGCGAGATCAAGCGCAGGACCGAGGTCGTCGGATGAATGGGCCGTGCAGCGGGCCCGCTACATGACCCTTGAGACCATCAGCCAGATGAGCGATGATCCGCTCATCAGCC
>NZ_SUHQ01000108.1 GCF_004962245.1 Mesorhizobium sp.
GCTTGCATCCGCAACGGCGCCAGCTACCCTTCAACTATGACCGGCTATGCCTACATGACCGCGAGCCAGAAGCACGGCACGATCTACATCGGCGTCACCAATGACCTCGGCCGCCGCTTGCCGGAGCACAAATCAGGCCAGGGCTCACGCTTCACCAGCCGCTACGGCGTGCAGCGTCTGGTCTGGTACGAAGAACATTTCGACATTCGCGACGCCATCCAGCGCGAGAAGTCGCTGAAACGCTGGCCGCGCCAGTGGAAGATCGACCTGATCGAGAAGACCAACCCAGAGTGGTTCGAGCTTTTTCGAGGGACGGGGTGGTAGCGTTCGGTTCTGGTCCGCCGGAGCACTGCCGCCAGGTAACGGCATGGATCCCAGGGTCTGCGCCGCGTCGCTTCGCTCCTTGCTCCGC
>NZ_SUHQ01000109.1 GCF_004962245.1 Mesorhizobium sp.
GCAACTTTCTTGCCTTGGGGCATCGCATTCTGGATAACGTAATAAAAAGTATTTCTCTACTCTCTTCAGTCTGGTTTGCTTTAGAAGTAAGCAAGCAAAGACAAGTGGTAGGCCTAAGATAGTTCGTTAGTATGCCCGTTTTTTCCTTAGTAAAAGGGCGTGTTAAAAGAAGCTTCTAGGTCAGTGGTTATTAGCATGCAAAAATATAAGCTAAAGCTATAAAAGGGATGCGCTTTCGCGCTAGTCGCTCATCCGTAGCTTGGTCTTGACGCATGCCAAAACATTCTTTGGGACGTAGAAAGGATATATCCTAATTATCTAGAGGACGTAGCTGGCGCACAAGACGAAGGAGGACAGAAGGGGTTCGGGGGAGGAGCTCTCGGCACATAGTCAGTCGGC
>NZ_SUHQ01000110.1 GCF_004962245.1 Mesorhizobium sp.
CACGCTTGTGCGACTGACAAAGCCCAATGCTCATAAAGCCGGATCAGGTCCGGCCGGTGTGTGGCGTAGGTGCAGTATGACGATGTGAGCCGCTACACCGTGCGCGTCTCCCAGTCTGTCCATAGGCTCGGAAGAAGTCGGACAGTTTGACATGGCCGGTCAGTTGCAACTCCCTTTCCCAACACTCCACTGCCCGGTAGAGCGCATGAAAAATCTCCTTTCGGGCGGTTTCTTAAGACGCTCGCCACGCCATGAGGCAGTGGGGCATCGGTGTCCGTCAGGTGCTTCTGCCCATGCAGGATTCCACAACATTGATGAAATCGTTTGTTTCGATGAAAGGCATCCACACTTTGGATAGTTGACCACGCGTTTCAAAG
>NZ_SUHQ01000111.1 GCF_004962245.1 Mesorhizobium sp.
GCGCACCGCAATAGGACTGGTAGGTTGAGATGCCCATCTTGGACATCACCTTGAGGATGCCCTTGCCGATCGACTTGATGTAGCGGGTGACGACTTCATAGGCGTCGACCTCCGCCGGCAGCTCGCCACGCTTGTGCATGTCGAGCAATGTGTCGAAGGCCAGGTAAGGATTGATCGCCTCGGCGCCGTAGCCGGCAAGGCAGCAGAAATGATGCACCTCGCGCGGTTCGCCGGACTCCACGACGAGCCCCACCGAGGTGCGCAGTCCCTTGCGGATCAGATGGTGGTGGACGGCGGCCGTCGCCAGCAGCGCTGGTATGGCGATACGGTCCGGCCCGAGCTGACGGTCGG
>NZ_SUHQ01000112.1 GCF_004962245.1 Mesorhizobium sp.
CCGACCGTCAGCTCGGGCCGGACCGTATCGCCATACCAGCGCTGCTGGCGACGGCGGCGGTCCACCATCATCTGATCCGCAAGGGATTGCGCACATCGGTGGGGCTGGTGGTCGAGTCCGGCGAACCGCGCGAGGTGCATCATTTCTGCTGCCTTGCGGGCTATGGCGCCGAGGCGATCAATCCCTATCTCGCCTTCGACACGCTGCTCGACATGCACAAGCGCGGCGAGCTGCCGGCCGAAGTCGACGCCAATGAGGTCGTCTCCCGCTACATCAAGTCGATCGGCAAGGGCATTCTCAAGGTGATGTCCAAGATGGGCATCTCAACCTACCAGTCCTATTGCGGTGCGC
>NZ_SUHQ01000113.1 GCF_004962245.1 Mesorhizobium sp.
AAACAAACGATTTCATCAATGTTGTGGAATCCTGCATGGGCAGAAGCACCTGACGCACACCGATGCCCCACTGCCTCATGGCGTGGCGAGCGTCTTAAGAACTGCCCGAAAGGAGAACTTTCATGCGCTCTACCGGGCAGTGGAGTGCTGGGAAGGGAGTTGCAACTGACCGGCCATGTCAACTGTCCGACTTCTTCCGAGCCTATGGACAGACTGGGAACCTTCCACGCAAAGCCATTCGAAAGCGGCCGCAGTTGGGCCGGCGCGAGACCGGAAGCCCGCGCAATCGGCTACGACGCGCACGGTGTAGCGGCTCACATCGTCATACTGCACCTACGCCACACACCGG
>NZ_SUHQ01000114.1 GCF_004962245.1 Mesorhizobium sp.
GGAGATCGTTGCCCGAGGCGCGCAGGATGGCGAGATGAAAACGCGTGTCGGCGCGAGTGCGCTCCTGCAGCGTCGTCGCCGCGCCCATCTCCCGGCAGGCCTGGCTGATCTCGGCCATCTGCTCGTCTGTGCGTCGCATGGCGGCGAAAGCTGTCGCTTCTGGCTCGATGATGTGACGGAATTCCTGCACGGTTTTCAGGAACACCTCGCGGTCGGGCGATGTCGCGTACCAGGCGAGCACGTCGCGATCGAGCAGGTTCCAGCGCTCTTTCGGCTCGACCCAGCTGCCGATCTTCGGGCGCGAGGCCAGCAGGCTCTTGGCCATCAGCATCTTGAT
>NZ_SUHQ01000115.1 GCF_004962245.1 Mesorhizobium sp.
ACACCGCCAGTGTGGACAGCGGAATAAGCGTAGGCTCTTCGTTCTTCGTGCGGTCCGCCGATAGGTCCCATGTTCCGGCTTCAAGGTTGAGTTCAGACCAACGCATCGCGGCAACTTTCCAGACCCAGCATCCCTCCGCATCGCTGCCGTCGAAGGCGTGGGTCATGATCGGACGAAGAGCGCTCGCACCGATCGGCCGACCCCGTTCGAGGAAGGGCGTGATCTGGTCGGCGGCATGCAGAATCCGGGTGGCGCGGCTGGTCCGGGCTGACCGACGGATTGAGCGCGGTCGAGGCCGCCTGTCAGGAAGCCATCGAGCACG
>NZ_SUHQ01000011.1:0-63092 GCF_004962245.1 Mesorhizobium sp.
ACCCCGCCGCCGCCAGGCACATCCTGGTGCTGAAAAATCCGATCCATACCGATATCGCCATTCCCGTCGATGACGATGTGCGCGAGCGCTTCCATTTCCTGACCGATGCCGGCATTCCGGCCGACATGGCTAAGGTCAGCTACATCGTCTTCGGCTGGGGCGGCCGCGCCTTCTATCTGGAGACCCCGACCTGGTCGGAGCTGAAAGCCGTCCCGGTGATGAAGGCGCTGACATCAGACGCTTCGGTGATGCATGTCGACGTCACCGGCGACATTGTCGAGCCGCATGCCAACGTCGCCGGCTTCGACATCGACGAGGAACGTTTTGTAGTGCTGCTCGACTTCATCGCCGCGAGTTTCCAGCAAGGGCCGAACGGCCCGATCCTGATCGAGAATGCGGCCTATTCGAGGTTCGACCGCTTCTACGAGGCGAATGGCCGTTTCAACGCGCTGGTCGGCTGCAATACCTGGACGGCGGCTGCCTTGCGCACCGCCGGTCTGCGCACAGGCTGGTGGAACCCGCTGCCGGTCTCGCTCGACCTGTCGATGCGGCTTTACAATTGAAGGTCGTTCCGATTGATGATCGCTACGCTGACGACTTGGACCGCCGAGCGTCCGGCACCCGCCAGCCATAGAGCCAGTCAAGATCGGCCGCGAGCTTTTCCGGCGAGCGCAGCTTCAGGAACAGGTTGCGGGCGACCGCCACCGGCCCGGAAGCGTGCCAGGCGAGGTGGTTGAGGGCACCGCGGCGGGCGACTTGGGCGACGCGCCGACGCCGCATCTTTTCCCAGGCGGCAAGCGCGCTTGCGGGATCGGCCGGCGAGGCGGCGACAAAGCCGGCAAGGGTTGCGGCGTCCTCGATCGCCATTGCCGCGCCCTGCGCCGCAAACGGCGTCATCGCATGCGCCGCATCGCCGATCAGCGCTATGCCGGCGGGCGTCGTCCACGGCTGCCTTTGGTCGACCGTATGGACCGGCCATACGGCCCACGGGCCGGCATCCTCGGCAAGCCGGGCCAGTGCCGCGGCCGTGCCACGCATGGCGCTGGCGAGGATGTTGGGGTCGGCGTGGCCCGACCAGTCCTCGGCGATGATCTCGCCCCTGGTGAAGGCGACCAGGTTGAACGCCGTGCCACCGCTGACCGGATAGGCGACAAGGTGGAAGCCGGGATGCAGGAAGGCGGTCACGCAATTGGCGGCGGCGACCGCCGCAAAAGCCTCTCCCGCGGCACTGTCGGCGCCGATCGTGGCGCGCCAGGCAAGCTCGCCCGAAAACCGGCTCGAAGCCGGCCCAGGGGCAGAAACCCCGTTCCTGCCAGACCCGTTCTCGCCGGAAGGGTCGAGGCCACGGATCGTCGACCAGACGCCGTCGGCCCCGATCAGCAGAAAGCCACTCGCCTCGACGGTCTTGCCGGCAATCTCGGCCGTTGCCGTGATATGGCGCGCTCCTGTGGCGATGCTGCCGACGCGCGCGCCGGTGACGAGGCTGATGTCGGGCTGTTCCGTAAGGCGCGCCATCAGCGCGTCTTGCAGATCAGCCCGATGAGCGACGAGATAGGGCGCCTGCCAGCGCCTTTCGGCGGCTTCGCCAAGCGGTACCCGCGCCAGTTCGCGCAGCGTGGCGGCGTCTTTGAGCACGACCGCCTCCGGCCGCACCGCCGCCGGCAGCAGCCGGTCGAGCACGCCGAGATGGCGAAGGATGCGCGTTGCGTTGGGTGAGAGCTGGATGCCGGCGCCGGCCGCTTCGAGGCGCGGCGCCTGCTCGAACAGCCGCACCAGATAGCCGCGCTCGGAAAATGCCAGCGCCGCGGTCAGCCCGGCAATGCCGGCTCCGGCGATGACGACCTGCCGGGACCGCGTATCGTCCATGTGTGCGCGTCAGGCGGCCTGGCCGATATACAGGCACCCCGCAGGCTGCGTTTCCGTCGCCTTCAGCTTTGGCGAATAGCGATAAAGCGTCGAGCAGTAGGGGCAGACCTTTTCATTGTCGTCGCCCATGTCGAGAAATACATGCGGATGGTCGAAAGGCGGGTTGGCGCCGGTGCACATGAATTCCTTGACGCCGATGTCGATCGCCGGATACCCCGCATCGTTCTGGAAATGGGGAATGGAACCGCCTGCCATCGTCCTCTCCTTTAGCTCACGCATGATCTCGAAATCGACATTTTCGAGATATGCGCAAATTGGAATTCTGCGGCGTCCGTTGCGCGTCCGGCAGGACGCGCGGCGCTGCAGTCTCTATCTGCATCTGGATCATAACCCGTCTCTTTGCAAGATCGATGAAATGAAACTGTCGCAAAAGCCTGTCAGAGGATAAGTTAAGCCGGTTAAGGCATGGCCCCGAAAACCGAAATCGGGTTTTCGGGACGGATCATGAGTAGCGTCAGAACGGGCCGCGCGTCCCTTGCGCGTCCGAAAGGACGTGCGGCGCTCTGGCCGGTAGCGGGTGGGAAACAAGCAGGAATGATGAACCAACTAAAGCCAGTGCAGAACGAATTCACCACTGTCGAGGTGGCGAGCCCCGAAGGCGGCAACCCGGATCGCTTCGTCAACCGCGAGTTTTCCTGGCTGCAATTCAACCGCCGCGTCCTCGAGGAGTCGCTGAACGCCAATCACCCGCTGCTCGAGCGTGTCCGCTTCCTGTCGATATCGGCCGCCAATCTCGACGAGTTCTTCATGGTCCGCGTCGCCGGTCTCGCCGGCCAGGTTCGCGAAGGCATCACGCTGAAGAGCCCGGACGGCCGCACCCCCGAACAACAGCTGGAACAGTTGCTGCGCGAGGTCGAGCGTCTGCAGGAGGACCAGCAGAAAAGTCTCTCCGCGCTGATGTTGCTGCTCGACAAGGAAGGCATCGAGAGCATCAACCGCGATGCACTGACCAAGGACGAAAAGGCCTGGCTGGAGGATCATTTCCAGGAACAGGTGTTTCCGGTCCTCACGCCGCTGTCGATCGACCCGGCGCATCCGTTCCCGTTCATTCCCAATCTCGGCTTCTCGATGGCCCTGCAACTGCGCCATCGTAGGAATGGCGAGGAGATGAGCGCGCTGTTGCGTCTGCCGGTGGCGCTGAAGCGCTTCATCCGCCTGCCCGACCGCAAGAATCATGTCCGCTTCATTCCGCTGGAAGAGGCGGTCGGCCTCTATATCGGCAAGCTGTTCCCGGGCTACGAAGTCAAGGGCTCCGGCACCTTCCGCATCATCCGCGACAGTGACATCGAGGTCGAGGAGGAGTCCGAGGATCTCGTGCGCCTGTTCGAGACGGCGTTGAAGCGCCGCCGCCGCGGCTCGGTCATCCGCATCGAATTCGACAAGCTGATGCCGGCCGAACTGCGCGAGTTCGTCGCCGGCGAGCTTGGAGTCTCGTCGAGCCGCATCAGCGTGCTCACCGGTCCGCTGGCGCTCAGCCAGATTTCGGAGATCGTCGCCGTCGCTCGCGACGATCTCAAGTTCACGCCCTATAATCCGCGCTTTCCCGAGCGCATTCGCGAGCATGGCGGTGACTGTTTCGCCGCCATCCGCGAGAAGGACATCATCGTTCATCACCCTTACGAATCCTTCGACGTGGTGGTGCAGTTCCTGCGCCAGGCAATGGCCGACCCGGAAGTGGTGGCGATCAAGCAGACGCTCTATCGCACCTCGAACGACAGCCCGATCGTGCGCGCTTTGGTCGACGCGGCGGAGGCCGGCAAGTCGGTGACGGCGCTGGTCGAGCTCAAGGCGCGTTTCGACGAGGAGGCCAACATCCGTTGGGCGCGCGACCTCGAGCGCGCCGGCGTGCAGGTCGTGTTCGGCTTCCTCGAACTGAAGACCCACGCGAAAATGTCGCTGGTGGTGCGGCGCGAGGACGGCAAGCTGCGCAACTACGTGCATCTGGGCACTGGCAACTACCACCCGGTCACCGCGCGCATCTACACCGACCTGTCCTTCTTCACCACCGATCCGACGATCGCGCGCGATGTCGCCCAGCTGTTCAACTTCATCACCGGCTATGCCGAGCCGACCGAGGAGATGCGGCTGGCCATATCGCCCTTCACGCTGCGCAAACGCATCCTCAAGCACATTTCGGACGAGGTTGCCCATGCGCTGGAGGGCAGGCCGGCGCGCATCTGGATGAAGATGAATTCGCTGGTCGATCCGATCATCATCGACGCGCTCTATGACGCCAGTCGCGCCGGCGTCGAGATCGATCTCGTCGTGCGCGGCATCTGCTGCCTGAGGCCCCAGGTGCCTGGCCTGTCGGAGAACATAAGGGTGAAGTCGATCGTCGGCCGCTTCCTCGAACACAGCCGCATCTATTGTTTCGGCAACGGCCATGGACTGCCCTCGGATGAGGCCGTCGTCTACATCTCGTCGGCCGACCTGATGCCGCGCAATCTCGACCGCCGTGTCGAAACCATGGTGCCGATCACCAATCCAACTGTGCATGAACAGGTTCTCGGCCAGATCATGCTGGGCAACATCATGGACAACCAGCAAAGTTTCGACGTATTGGCTGACGGAACCTCTCGGCGCGCCGTGCTTGAGGAGGGCGAGGAACCGTTCAACGCGCAGGAATATTTCATGACCAATCCGAGCCTTTCCGGACGGGGCGATGCACTGAAATCGCATGCGCCCAAGCGCATCGCGCAGTTCAAGCGCCGCAAGAAAAACGGCGCAGCGTCCGGCTGATGATTTCAACGTCCCAGGGCCGGCTTCAGGACCGCCGACCGCTGTCCATCATCGACATCGGGTCGAACTCGATCCGTCTTGTCGTCTACGAGGGGTTGGCGCGCTCGCCGACCACGCTGTTCAACGAAAAGATGCTGGCTGGCCTCGGTCGCGGCATCGTTTCGACCGGAAAGCTCGACCCCGAGGCGGTGACGCGCTCGATGGAGGAGTTTCGCCGTTTCCGTGCGCTCTCTGACCAGGCCGGCGCCGAGCATATGTATGTGCTGGCGACCGCCGCCGCCCGCGAGGCGGTCAACGGCCCCGATTTCATCCACCGCGCCGAAGACGTGCTCAAGACCGAGGTCCAGGTGCTGAGCGGGCGCCAGGAAGCGCATTATTCCGCGCTCGGCGTCATTTCCGGCTTCCATCCGGCCAACGGCATCGCCGGCGACCTCGGTGGTGGCAGCCTCGAACTGGTCGACGTCGACGGCGAGGCGATCGGCGACGGCATCACGCTGCCGCTGGGCGGCCTGCGTCTGCAGGACATGGCCAGGAATTCACTGCCCCAGGCGGCAAAGATAGCTCGCGACGAACTGGCGCGGGCAAAGCTTCTGAAAGGCGGGCGGGGCAGGCCATTCTATGCGGTCGGCGGCACCTGGCGAAACCTCGCCCGGCTGCATATGGAAATGACCAGATATCCGCTGGCCGTCATGCACCATTATGAGATCGGCATCGACAGCGCCGCGAATTTCCTCAAGCAGGTGGCCAAGGGCGAGATCGAGAAGGTGAGGGGCATCGAGGGCGTCTCGAAGAACCGCCGCTCGCTGCTGCCTTATGGCGCCATCGTGCTGCAGGAGATCATGACGGCGATGCAGCCGTCCAAGATCATCGTCTCGGCGCTGGGCGTGCGCGAGGGCTTTCTCTATTCGCTGCTCAACGCAGCCGAGCAGAGGGCAGATCCGCTGATCTCGGCCTCGGAGGAACTTGCCCGGCTTCGCTCGCGCTCGGTCACCCATGCGCAGGAGCTTGTCGAATGGACGGGCAAGACCTTTGCCGCCTTCGGCATCGACGAGACCGATGACGAGACGCGCTATCGCCGGGCCGCCTGTCTGCTTGCCGACATCGGCTGGCGCGCGCATCCCGAATATCGTGGCAAGCAGTCGCTCAACATCATCGCCCATGCCTCCTTTATCGGCGTCGACCATCCCGGGCGCGCCTTCCTGGCGCTCGTCAATCTGTTTCGCCACGAGGGCCTGTTCAATGAAGCCGCTCCGGAAATCCGGGGACTGGCGACGCCGCGTTACCTCGAGCGCGCCCGCGCGCTGGCCGCGGTAATGCGCGTCGTCTACCTGCTGACGGCGGCGATGCCGGGCGTCATGCCGCGGCTGAAATGGGAGAATCGCGGCAATGGCGTGCTTGCGCTGGTGCTGCCGGCGTCACTGGCCGATCTTTACGGCGAGCGGCCTGCCGGGCGCCTGGTGCAACTGGCGAGGGTCATCAATCGCCGGCTGGTGCTGGAGGTCGAGGGCGGCCCCAGTGTGTCTGCCAAATAGCTCGTTTCTGCCAATTAGGTCGGGCCAAGTAGCCTTGTTTCGGTCAAATGGCGTCGGCATCGATCCCAAATGCCCGGCCGTCGATCGAATAGGCACCTGCGCCAGCCATCGCCAGCGCCAGGAAACCGCCTGATAGGGCGAGGTCCTTCATCAGCATCTGTGAATGCATGAAGGTCAGCGTCGGGTCGCCGCCGCCCTGACCATAATGGCCGATGAAGGCGGCTGCGATGCAGAAGGCGGCAAGCAGGAGTGCCGCGATCGGCGTCTTGAGGCCGACGAGGATGAGCAGTCCGGCGATCAACTCGAATAGGCCCGTCGCCCAGGCCACGAGCGTCGGTAGCGGCAGACCGAGGCCGGCAAAATAGCCTGCGGTGCCGGCGATGTCGCTGAGCCCGTGGAAACCGGAAGGGACGAAAAGCGCGGCGAGCAGCAGCCGGGAAAGCAGAAGCAGCGCATCGTGGGGCATGGTCACCTCCCTTGTCGGCCGAGCCGGTTGGCCTGTTCCTCCCCGACACTTCGATCTTGGCAGAAATTCGCGCCACGCCAACTGGTCCGGCGAATCGAACGTCCGGATGGATCGACAACGAAAAAGGGGCACGGAAAATTCCGCGCCCCTTTTTCTTGCAATAGTCCTGAGACTGCGTCAGCCGCGCTTGGCGTCGACCGAATAGGCGCCGGCGCCCGACGAGGCCAGCACGAGGAAGCCGCCGGCAATCGCCAGGTTCTTCATGAAGCTGATCATCTGCATCTGATCGGCCCAGCCGGTGTGGGCGACCAGCGCCGTGGCGACGGTGAAGACCGCCAGCACCCAGGCGGTGATCCGTGTCTGAAAACCGATGAGGATGGCGAGACCGCCGAGCAGTTCGATCAGGCCGACGGCGATCGCCGTTACGGTCGGCATCGGCAGGCCCATGCTGCCGAAATAGCCTGCGGTGCCGGCGATCGCGGTGAGCTTGCCGAAACCGGAAAGCACAAAGATGACTGAAAGCAGGACACGGCCGAGAAGGATCGTGCCAGAGGCGTTAGAAGCGGCGTTGGAAACGGTGCCGGAACCGGCAACGGAAGTATTGGTGGACATGGTGGTTCTCTCCGGGATGGGGTTGTGATGCCCATCCAGATAGAGCAGGTCGACTGTTCACCAAAGACGCAGATTTGGTTACAGATCGTTCACCGCAGTAACGTTTTTGCGATCGGTCGATGGCTATCCCGGATGCGTCATGTCTTCTGGCCGCACCAGCCGGTCGTAGTCGGCTTCGCTGACCAGCCCGGTGGCCAGCGCTTCCTCGCGCAAGGTTGTACCCTTCTTGTGCGCGGTCTTGGCGATCTTGGCGGCATTGTCGTAGCCGATGGTCGGCGCCAGTGCTGTCACCAGCATCAGCGAGCGGTTCAATGCCTCACGGATGTTGTCTTCCCGCGCTTCGATGCCGACGACGCAGTTGTCGGTGAAGGAGATGGAGGCGTCGGCGAGCAATTGCACCGACTGCAGGAAATTATAGGCCATCAACGGATTGTAGACGTTGAGCTCGAAATGGCCCTGGCTGCCGGCAAAGGTCAGTGCGGCATTGTTGCCGAACACCTGCACGCAGACCTGGGTCATCGCTTCGCACTGCGTCGGATTGACCTTGCCCGGCATGATCGACGAACCCGGCTCGTTTTCCGGCAGCGACAATTCGCCGAGGCCAGAGCGCGGTCCGGAGCCGAGGAAGCGGATGTCGTTGGCGATCTTGAACAGGGCGGCGGCACTTGCGTTGATGGCGCCATGCGAAAACACCATGGAATCATGTGCGGCCAGTGCCTCGAACTTGTTCGGCGCGGTGACGAAGCCGATGCCGGTGATCGCGGCGATGCGTGCCGCCACCTTCTCGGCAAAGCCCACCGGCGCATTGAGGCCGGTGCCGACGGCGGTGCCGCCCTGTGCCAGTTCCTGCAGGCCGGGCAGCGTCATCTCGATGCGCTTGATCGAGGAGGCGACCTGCGCGGCATAGCCTGAGAATTCCTGGCCGAGGGTAAGGGGCGTGGCGTCCTGCGTGTGGGTACGGCCGATCTTGATGATGTGGGCGAACGCCCTGGTCTTGTCCTCCAGCGCCGCGTGCAAATGCCTGAGCGCCGGCAACAGGTCGTGGACGATGCGCTCGGCGCAGGCGATGTGCATGGCCGTCGGATAGGTGTCGTTCGACGACTGGCTCATATTGACGTGGTCGTTGGGGTGCACCGGTTTCTTCGAGCCCATGACGCCGCCCAGGATCTCGATCGCCCGGTTGGAGATCACCTCGTTGGCGTTCATGTTGGACTGTGTGCCCGAGCCGGTCTGCCAGACAACCAGCGGGAAATGATCGTCGAGCTTGCCGTCGATGACCTCCTGGGAGGCTTCGATGATCGCCTTGCCGATTGCCGGGTCGAGCCGCTTCAGCTCCATATTGGCCTCGGCCGCCGCCCGCTTGACGATGCCGAGCGCGCGAACGATCGACGCCGGCTGCTTTTCCCAGCCTATTTTGAAATTGCCCAGCGAGCGCTGCGCCTGCGCGCCCCAGTAACGGTCGGCGGCGACCTCGATGGGACCGAACGTGTCGGTTTCAGTTCTGCTCTCTGGCGCGCTCACGTGTCTCTCCGGTCTGTCGAATTCGGCACCGGCGTATCGCGTTGCACAACTGGCTTCAAGCGAAGATTAGGGACGGGAGCGATGCAAATCGGTTCAAAAGGACGCCCTTCCGGCACCGGACAGCGGGGAGGCGAGCGGATTGTCAGCTCGGGGCTTTTTTCCGCCAGCGACGTAGCCGCGTGCGCAGGAAAGAGATGCGGCCGAAAGGCAGCGTTGGCCTTCCGGTTGGCGGGGCTGTGCGGTTCTCCATACGTTGACGAACGAGGTTCGCCAATCGACAGAAGGCAGGTGTTTCAAGGTGTTGCAGGCGCTTGATGAGCTCGTGAGGCAGCGGCTTTGCCCGCCAGGCAAAATAAGCTTCGTAGGCTTGCGGCGTTTCTATCAGATGTTGGAGGTATGAGGCCAGATCCTTGGCGTCGTGGAAGGCGTTCGCATCGATATACGAATTCTCCGGGACGAATTCACCCACATTCGGCGCGCCAAGATAGATCGGTACGGTACCGGCTCTGAATGCATCGAAGATCTTCTCGGTGACGTAATCGGTCTCGATCGAGTTTTCCAGCGCGAGGCAGAATCTGTGTCGCGCAATGGTTTCGATCTTTGTTTTCGAACCAAGATCGGGACCGGAAATCGATCGATTGTTGAGATGCCGGCCATAGGAATCGATCTTGATATGGCGTGAAAGCTCAGCTGCGAAATCGACGCGGCCGCTGTAGTTCAATCCAGCCGATTGAAAATGCGCCACCGGAGCGATTTCCGTCTTCAACGGGACTGGCCTGGCAAGCGTTTTTTCCCACCAGCGGATGCGAGGAAGATAGGGCGCCCAAACATCCGACCGGGATTCATACGTCATCGTGATGTCGAAATGTTTCATGATTTCGGCGTCTGCGAGTCGCTTGTAGTTTTGGCGGCTCTCCATCGACCAGGCGACCCAATACTGGCCCGGGTACTTGTAAGCATCGCCGATATCCCGAAAGTTCGGAATATGGAAGACGACCGCGGCCGCCTCGGAAATCCGGCTCTTGTCCAGCGTCCACCGTCCAGGCACGTCACAGCGTATAGATGCGATATCGACAGGCTTGCTGAAAAAAGTCGTGTAGAAAAGGATCAGCGGGTCGTTCGATGGCATGAAGCTGGCACCACGATTGTAGGACAGGCTTCTTACGTCAGGCTGGCCGGAAAGCGAAATTTGCTCGGTCATGCGTCCTCACGATATGTCATCACCCCAGCAGCGATTGTGAGGTGGGCGAAAGGCGCAGCGTTTCCGTCGGCCTGGCCAGATCCGACTGCAACGCCTGCCAGACCGGCGCGGTGGCAAGCGCTGCCTCAAGGCTTGCATGGGCGTCGGTGCCGTCGATACCGGTGACGGTTATGAAGACGTTTTCACTCGTCCGCACCGGCAGACGGGGAAAGCTGTTTTCGGCATGCTCGCTGACAAAAGCCGCAAGCGGCCGCGCGCCAAGTGCCGCCAGCATGGGAATGGCGTCGGTTTCGAAGCGGCTGGCGAAATCGGCCTCGGCGCCGGGCCGCAAATGATGAATCCGGATGACAACAATACCCGACAACCGATTGTCCCTGCTTGGCTTTTTGTCACCCGGAAAGTCCGCTCGTTGCGAACCCGTCAGGTCGAAACCCGCACCTGGCCATGCCGGCTTCAGCAACAGCACGTCGTCGGAGGAGATCATCGTGGCGTTGGCGGCATCGCGCCAGGCAGCCCACACGGGTCCCTCGTAGAAAGCGGTCAGCGCATTTTTCCGTGCCTCCATGCCGTCGAAGCCGCGCAGCCATACGAACATGTCAGGCCGGTCGAGATCGCGGAACTGGCCGATGATGGTCATCCCTGCCACTTCCTGGCCCTCGATCAGATGGCCGTCGAAGATACCGATCAGCGCATCGCGCTGGCCGGGTTTCAGCACGTACTGCCTGAGTTCGACGACCGGCGAGGCGTTAAGGCCAGATTTCGGAGGGGCATTCACGGGCAGGTTCATAGCGCAATCTCCAAAACAGGGTGTTTATCCTGTTTTAAAACAGACCGGTTGTCCTGTTTTGTCAATCTGCTATCGTGCGGAAATGTCAGCAGAGATGACCGCTCGCCCAAAGGTGCGGCCCGGGAAACGCACCAACGACCCGGAAGGCCTGCGCAAACGCGTGCTCGATGTCGCCGAAGCCTCCTTTCAGGCGCGCGGCTACCACGCTTCCAGCCTCGGCGACCTGATGGCGGCGGCGGGCGTCACCGGCGGCGCGCTGCATCATCATTTCCCCACCAAGAAGGCGCTGGCGCTGGCGGTGATCGAGGAGCGGGTGGCGGCTGCCGTCGAGGAAACATGGATTGCCCCGGTGCGGGCGGCAGGCTCGGCGCGCGAGGCTGTGCGCGGCGTGTTCGAGGCCGTGGCAACGGAACTGGAGCAACAAGGTTTCGTGCGCGGCTGCCCGCTCAACAACCTGGCGCATGAACTGTCGCTCGCCGATCCGGATTTCCGCACTGCCCTTGCGAGCATCTTTTCGGTATGGCGCCAGGCGATCGCCGACAAGATCAGAGACGACCAGCAAGCGGGCAGGGAGCAGGGGACCGATCCGCAACGTTTCGCCGCGCTCTCGGTCGCCACCTATTCCGGTGCCATGTCGATGGCCAAGACGACGCAGGATGCTGGTGTGCTGCGCGACTGTGTACGCGCGCTGGACGAGAGGGGCCCCTGTAATACTGCCGCTGTTCGCCAGGTTTGCCACTCGCCCGACTGATGTTATCCTGAATGACTTGCTGGATGGCTGGGGGGACAATTGCTCTCGAAGACAGTATTCCAACGTGCGGCCTTGCCTTGCGCCATCGCCCTTGCGACAGTTCCGGTGTTTGGGCTCGCCGAGCCTTCAATCAAGGCGTTGTACGAGATCAAGCTCGATATCGACAATGATGGCAAAACGGATCGAGCCGTGTTGGTGTTGGTGGGCGGTCCCGAGCGCACGGACTTTGGCCCTTTGAGCGACGAGCGGTACGGGTTGGGCGCTGGCGAGAGCGTGGACCTTTATCTCTACTTGGCCGTCGGCGATGAAAAGCTCGATCTTTCGCGCAAGCCGGCCTTTCTTAGAAAGGACATCGTCGATCCGGAAGAAACCCCCTGGGTTCAGCCACTAGAAAGCAATGGCAAGGGATCGCTGATCGTCACGTCCGTTTACGGCTGGGGAGCCCGGCAATCATGGGGCCAGGGCATCACGATCGTCCATCGCGGCGGCGAATTGCTGGTCGCAGGCTACTCCAGAGACTGGGAGTGGGGCAACGAAGTCCACAAATCGGATGGGTCATGGGACGTGGAGACAACCATCGGCGGTTGTGACATCAACTTTCTCACCGGAAAGGGCATTGTGTCGGAAGGACTGGAGGAAAGTAAACCGATCGAAGGGAAATTCACACCCGTGAAGCTCGCAAACTGGTCGAATGACAAGCGCCCCGAGGCCTGTGATTTCTAAGGCGCTTGATGGGCCTCACCCTACTGCAGCGGTTCGATGACCTCGTAGCCGACCACGCTTTCGGCGTTGGTGCCTTCGTCATAGCGCCTGGCCAGAACCGCCTGCAGGTCGGGCGCGTAGAGCGCGGTGAATTCATCCAGTGTCTTGCCGGCCTCGTTCTTGATCGTCTGCTTGACGGCGAGCACGTTGTACTTGCAGTCGCCGAGGCTGAACGTCTCCTTGCCCTTGACGTTGATTTCGAGCGTTTCGGTGCCCTTCGGTTGTTTGTCTGGCGCAAGGCGGACGAACAGGGTCTTGCTTTTCGTCCCTGCCTTGAGCGGAAACAGCTTTCTGAGATCGGAAAACGGGATCATGGCAAGCTGACCGGTCTCGCTGTCGCGGAGCACCTCGATCAGACCGCCGAACAGGAATTGCGCCTGCGGCGATTGAGACTGGTATGTGTTGGCGACGGACATCATCCCACCCGCTGCCGGTCGAAACTCGCTGCGGATCCCAGGCTTTTCGAGAATGAAGCCGGCCTTGGCGGCCTTGGCGTCGATGCACTCGGCACCATGAGCGGCGCTCGCCAGGATGGTGAGTGTCATGCCGATGGATATCGTCTTCATAGCATCTGCCCGCTTAAGTTGAGTTCCGACACTGAAAGGAATGCCAGACCTGCGGCACCGTGTCGACATCCGTTCGAGTCCACTGGACGAAGAGGCACCGACTGTGCTGATTTTCGCCCCATGGATCGCGTCTCGGCAGGACCACTTTCACGGCGCAGCTTTCTGGCGCAGGCGGCGGGATTTGCCGCGGCCGTCGCCCTTGTGCGGCCGGCGTCCGGTCAGACCGGGCAGCGCATTGCGCCTGTCGACGCCACCTTCCTGTTCATCGCCGATGTCCATGCCTGTCGCATGGCCAGCGGGCTGAGCCCGAATTGCCAGCAGGAAGGCAAGACCGATGCCGCCCTGCTGCGCAATGTCGCCGCGTTGAACGGCATCGGCGACAAGGAGTGGCCGGCCGAAATCAACGGCATCGCGACCGGCCTGCGCTCGGCCGGCAGCCGCATCGGCACGCCGCTCGGCCTCGTCGTCGGCGGCGACATGACCGACGACGGCGGCGGCCAGGTCACCCAGCCCAGCGAAGGCACGCAGCTTCTCCAGTTCAGCCAGCGTTACCAGCAGGGCGTCGGTCCCGATCGCGTGCATGTGCCGGTCTATGTCGGGCTCGGCAACCACGATCTGGACCAGAACGGTCCGCCGCCGCATACCGACTGGTACCGCCGCGAAATGCGCGACTATGTCGAGGTCAACCATCGTGCCGGCGTGTTCTTCAAGCCGCCGGTGCCGGCAGCCAGTTACGATATCGACACCGACTGCTACTCATGGGACTGGGGCGGCCTGCATCTCGTCCAGACGCACCGTTTTGCAGGCGACACCGGCCACGGCGCCGTTTCCAGCCTGCCGTGGCTGAAGGAGGACCTGGCAACCCATGCGGCGGACGGTCGCCCCGTCATCCTGTTCCAGCACTATGGCTGGGATGTTTTTTCGATCGAACGGTGGGATGCCGCCAAAAGAACCTTCGACGATGACGGCACCGGCGCGCCGCATTGGTGGAGCGAAGCGGACCGGCAGGCGCTGCTGGCGGCGCTGAAAGGCTACAATGTCATCGGCATCTTCCATGGCCACCAGCACGAGACGCCGATGATCTACAGCCGCGACGGGCTCGACCTGTTCAAGCCGAAGGCCGCCTTCATGGGCGGCTTCGCGCTGGCGCGGGTGACCAGCGACTGCGTGGACGTGGTGCTTGGTGAAGCCATCGGTGACCATGGCGAGGTCGCCTTCACCAACGCTTTCTCGAAGAACCTGAAGATGTGAGGACCAACGGTGCGCTGCGCGTTCCAGGCGAGGGCGGACAGCGCTCTGGCACTTTGATTTCAGCGTCGCAGGGATCAGAGTGCCTTGCTGACCTTGTCCTTCACGTCGCCATAGGCCTTCTGCAATTTGCCGGCGATCTTGTCGGCCGAGCCTTCAGCCTGGACGCGCCTGTTGCCGGTCGCCTTGCCGGCGGCTTTCTTGACCGAACCCTTGACCTGCTTGGCTAGGCCCGCAACCTGATCCTTGTTCATCATGGCCGCATCTCCTGGGAATTTGTGTTCGTCCTGGGAAAACGGGCGGCAGGTTTCTCCGGTTCTGAGGCCGATTGCCGCTCGCGATAAAAAGAACGCCCCTCGCGTTTTGATAAAAAGAACGCCCCTCGCGCGTTTTATTGCACGGGAGGCGTCCTTTGTGTCAGCCTTCCCAAGATTGCTCTCATGAACTGCTGACGATACTCAAAATGCGCGATCACCAAAATGGTTCCCGTAATGGTGCGATTTTTTTTATGCCGGCGCTGGCCCGGTTCCGACGCCGGATCCGCCAATCGGATTGCGTGCTTCGGACCAGCTTGCGGCGACGGGTCCGCTGGCGGCGAAAGCAAAAATTGACATAGCGCCAAAAGAAGTCTAAAAGAAATTCGTCGATATTTGTTTGACTGACTTTTGTTATCCGCGCGCCCAGGCGCGCCTTTGACGAACTTCCCCCATCAAAATCGAGACAAACGTTGTTGTGCATTCGCATGACGGCGAACGAATATTTGCCACGGAAAGGGTTCGTTATGAGCACAGGCACAGTTAAATGGTTCAACGCCACCAAGGGTTTTGGTTTTATTCAGCCTGACGACGGCTCGGCCGACGTTTTTGTCCACATCTCGGCCGTGGAACGCGCCGGAATGCGCGACATCGTCGAGGGCCAGAAGCTCGGCTACGAGATGGTTCGCGACAACAAGTCGGGCAAGATGTCCGCCGATCAGTTGAAGGCGGCCTAAAACGGAATTCAGCCTCGCCGGTGACCACGGATGTACTGGCACCGGTGAACGGCGAATTCCAGCGCATGATCCGGAAACTTCAGTTTCCAGGGATCATGCGCAGATGAGAAGTGTCAGCGCGTTCATCCGGACGCGCGGCGCTCCAGCGCACAAGGTCAGGCAATGCCTGGCCTTTTGCATTGGGGGTGCTTCAAAAATTCGAGAAAGAGCACCGCGCGTTCGCCTGAACGTGTTAAGGCTGCTCCAGCAATTTGAATCCGACTGCCGTATTGCCTTGTGCATGGTCCTGGTCGAAAGACCGGTCTCGCCATTTTTTGCGGCATCATGCTCCGAACCGGGAGAAAGACCTTGACCGCCACTTCAAAGAAATCCCGCGACCAGGCCGAATCCATCTTCAGCAAGGCCCAGACCCAGTCCATGTCGCTCAACCGCATCATTTCCGAACAGGATGCCGTCAGCCAGGCCCGGGAAGCCAAGACCGCGCGGCTGCGCGAACTGCGCCTGGAAAAGGAAGCCGACGAGATGGCTGCCGCCGCCGCGCTTGCCGCCTCGCCGAAGCGCGCGGGCAGACGCTGATGGCCACCAAGCGCGTCCCGCAAAAAGCGATCGCCGCCGATTCGACCATCGCCGATGTCGTGGGAGCCCTCGACAAGCCAGTCGAATATGTCCGGCGCGTGCTCGAAAAGCTCGAGCGCTGCAAGCGCGCCCACGGCGATGCACAGGTGCGGCTCGGCGTACGTGGCCGCTCCGAATGCCCGAACTATCTGATCGAATATGTCCGCGAAAATGCCAAGACCCATGAGCGCGTCACCCATCAGGATGCCGCCTATAGCGGCAGCACGCATCGCGAGCTGGCGCCTCGGCACATCGAGGAGGCGAGGAATTGGTCGCCCGAGGAAATGAACATCACGGCGGTCTCGGCGCTGATCGGCCGCCTTCGTAACCCGAATGCGCCATCTTCGCGTTTCTCCGACGAGGACTGATATGGCCATAAAATTTTCTGCCAAGGACCAACCGGCAGCACCAGCCGCCACCGCAAAGCTGGCCAAGCCGGCCGCGGCGCCGAAAGCCGACGCATCCGTCGAGGCCGCGACCGATCTGTTCAAGTCGCCGGCGGAGGTGGCGTCGCGCAAGGCCAGGAAGAAGAAATAGCGCTCTTGCCGCGAAACGCTGATCTTGATCCTGTTGCGCCAGGGCTGCTTGCCTTGGCGGTCGCCGGGGCCTTTTCGTCTCTGGAAGAGAACGCCGCTCCTCTCTTCGATTGCCAGAGCTGCGGCGCCTGCTGTTCCTATTCGGCCGAATGGCCGCGCTTCTCGACAGAAGACGACGCGCAGCTCGACCGGATTCCGGCAAAATACGTGTCCGCCGACGAAGCCGGCATGCGCTGTGACGGGACGCGCTGCTCAGCGCTTGCCGGCGAGGTTGGCAAGTCCACCGCTTGCGGCATCTACGAGATCCGCCCCGATGTCTGCCGCGCCTGCATGCCCGGCGGCGACGATTGCCTGATGGCGCGCAAGGCGCACGGATTGCCGACGCCGTAATAACGGCCCTCAGGTAGTGTCTCAGTGAATTTCCGCTTCGGGTCAAATTTTGCCCGCGCGGTTCCTCCTACGCAATCGACGTCAAGCCTGCTCAGAGCTTTACTTCGGCTTCGTCGCGCAGATCGCGAAGCGGTGTTGGGTGGCTCGTTCGATCGCCTTGGGCCAACGCATCTTCCGCGCCTGGGCGCGATGGATCGCGCCCAGTTTCCAGTCGACGACGGGCTCATCGAACCCGGCTTCGGCCAGCAAGCGCCCAATCACTTCCGCCCGTGCGCCGCCCGAGAAATAGACTCGGGCAAGAATGCTCCGGTGGCGTCCGGCAATAGAGGCGCCGTCATTGTCCACCAACCGCGACTTGCCGGCTGTGAGCTTCTCCCAAAGTTCCCGCAAACTCGTTGCCCAGTTGCGGCTGACAAAATCGCCATCGATGACCAGCAGCTTGCCGCCCGGCTTCAGCAGCGAGAACCATTCGGCAAAGGCCGCCTTCGGATCCACCAGCGTCCAGACGAGATGACGAGTGACGATGACGTCGTAGCTCGCCTTGTCCTCGATCGTCCGTTCAGCATCACTTACGATGAACCGGATAGCGGCGCCGCGTTTTTGCGCCTTGGCCTGCGCTTTGGCGAGCATGGCTTCCGACCAATCGAGGCCCGTCACCACAAATCCCAGATCGTGCATCAGATGCGAAATGACGCCCGTCCCACAGGCGATATCCAAAGATGCCCGCCCGGCGCCAGGCCCGAGGTGCTTGCTTATGAGCGCATGCCAGGCGGTGCGCTCCTGCTCGGAAAAAATTTCGTGGCCGACCTGCAGGTCGAAGGTCTCGGCGCGGTCGGACCAATAGTCCCGGATTTCGTCGCGCAGCGAATAGTTTGCGTGAGCCGTCATCGCCGAAACACTCTCCCCAGAAGCGGCACATTGGAATTGCTCTAAAAGATAATTCTTGATTACACAATTCATGTTTTCTAATCCGGACCGGCAAACTGAATTGCGAGAGCACAATGATTTTGAAGTCGATATTTGCAGCCGCGGTCGCCCTCGCGGCCTTCATGCCGCTAACCGATGGCGCGCGCGCTGAGACCGTCATCGACATTACCGGCCGCAAGGTCGAGGTGAAGACGCCGGTTGAGAAGGTCATCCTCGGCGAAGGCCGGCAGATCTACCTGATTGCCGCGCTCGATACCGACAATCCCTTCAAGCGGATCGTCGGCTGGCGCGAGGATTTCTCCCAGGCCGATCCCGACAATTACGCCATCTATCTGGAGAAATTCCCCTCGATGGCTACGATCCCGACCTTCGGCGGTTTCAAGGACGGCACCTTCGACATCGAGCAGGCCATCGCGCTTCAGCCGGACGTGATGATCATGAATATCGAGTCCAAGCAGGCAACCGAGGACGCGCAATATATCGAAAAGCTCGCCGCCGTCGGCATCCCGGTGGTCTATGTCGATTTCCGCGAGCATCCCTTCACCAACACCGAGCCGAGCATGCGCCTCATCGGCAAGCTCTTTGGCCAGGAAGAGCGGGCCGAAGAGTTCGTCGCCTACCGCACCGCGCAGATCGCACGTGTCACCAAGGTGATCGAAGAGAAGGATCCAAAGCGCCCGACTGTTTTCATGGAGCGCGCTGGGGGCTATTCCGACGATTGCTGCATGAGCTTTGGCAATGACAATTTCGGCAAGTTCGTGGAGATGGCCGGCGGCCAGAATATTGCGGCGGACCTGATCCCGGGCACCTTTGGCGCGCTCAACCCGGAACAGATCATCGCAAGCGATCCTGATCAGGTGATTGTGACAGGCGGCAACTGGGAGGCGTATGTGCCGGGCGGCAAGTGGGTCGGAGTAGGCCCCGGCGCGGACAATGCGGAGGCACTCAGGAAGCTCAAGGGCCTAACGGAACGGCCTGCCCTCACGGGCGTCAAGGCGGTGGAGAGCGGGCGGATCCACGCCATCTGGCATCAGTTCTACAACAGCCCCTACCAGTTCGTCGCCATCCAGCAGATGGCCAAGTGGCTGCACCCCGACCTGTTCGCCGATCTGGACGCCGAGGCCACCTTCAAGGAGTTGCACGAGAAGTTCCTGCCGGTCGAGTACAGGTCTGGCTATTGGGTCTCGCTCTCCGATGAGCAGTGAACCAGCGGCATTGTCGGCCAAAGAAGGGCGCGGGCTCTACCGCGCCCTCGTCCTGCGCAAGCAGCTCATCCTCGCATGGCTCGCCCTGGCGCTGCTCCTGAGCCTTTGCATCGACCTCGCGCTCGGCCCTGCCAGCTACAGCCTCGACCAGGTGGTGCTCGCCCTCGTTTCTCCCGGCTCCGTACCGCTTCAGGTGCGCGTCGTGCTTTGGGAAATCCGGCTTCCCATCGCGCTGATGGCTGTGGTCGTTGGCGCTGCACTCTCGGTTGCCGGGGCTCAGATGCAGACCATCCTCAACAATCCGCTTGCCAGCCCGTTTACGCTCGGCATTTCGGCGGCAGCCAGCTTCGGCGCAGCACTCGCGCTCGCCTTCGGCGTCGCGCTCGTCCCCGCGGCAATCGAATATGTCGTGCCGCTCAACGCCTTCGCGGTTGCGATGCTGACCGCGCTCGTCATCCATCTATTGAGCCTCAAGCGCGGCGTGACCGTCGAAACCATAGTGCTTCTCGGCATCGCGCTCGTCTTTACCTTCAATGCGCTGCTGTCGCTCGTCCAGTATCTGTCCTCAGAGCAGGCGCTGGCCGCGGTCGTGTTCTGGACGATGGGAAGCCTCACCAAGGCCACCTGGCCCAAGCTCATCATCACCAGCCTCATCCTTCTCGCAACGCTGCCGATATTCGCACGCCGCGCTTGGGCGCTGACGGCGCTACGGTTGGGCGAAGACAAAGCCGCGAGTTTCGGGGTCAACGTCGCGCGCCTGAGGCTCGAAACCATGATGATGGTGAGCCTGCTCGCCGCCATCCCCGTCGCCTTTGTCGGCACGATCGGCTTCATCGGGTTGGTCGGCCCGCACATCGCCCGCATGCTGATCGGAGAAGATCAGCGCTTCTTCCTGCCCGCCTCGGCTCTTTCGGGGGCGCTCGTCCTTTCGGCGAGTTCGGTCGCCAGCAAGTCGCTCGTTCCGGGTACGATTTTCCCGATAGGCATCGTCACCTCGCTCATTGGCATTCCCTTCTTCATCTCGCTCATCCTCTCGAATGTGAGGCGCTCATGGTGACGATCAGGCTCGACGATCTCGGAGCTTTCCACGGTAACCGGCTGGTGCTGAGCGGGGTTACGACACCGCATCTTTCCGGCGGGCATGTGGTCGCTGTCATCGGTCCCAACGCCGCGGGTAAGTCCACATTGTTCAAGCGTATCGCCGGGCTCTTGCGGGGCCCGGGCCGTATCGAGATCGAAGGCGCACGCGCCGCGGCGCGGAATACCATCTGCTACATGCCGCAGGATACAGCCGCCAGCGCAGTGCTGACCGTCTACGAATCGATCCTGCTCGCCCGCAAACAGGACTCGGCCTGGAGCGTCACTGCCGCGGATCTGGCAACGATCGACCTAACCATCGCCGCCTTGGGCCTGTCTGCCATCGCCTTTCGCAATATCGGGGAGCTTAGCGGCGGGCAGCGGCAGTTGGTGAGTATCGCGCAGACATTGGTCCGCGAGCCAGAGGTGCTGCTGATGGACGAACCGACCTCCGCGCTGGACCTCAACCGCCAGGTGGAAGTCTTGAGCTTGATGCGAACGGTCGCGCGAGAGAGGGGCGCGGCGGTGCTGATTGCCCTTCACGACATCAATCATGCCCTTCGCTTTGCCGATCGGACCATGGTCATCGTCGAAGGGAGGCTCGTCGCATGCGGCCCGTCGCGCGATGTCATCACCAGCGCCCTTTTGCGGCAGGTGTACAACGTGGACGCACGGATCGAGATGTGTTCCCGGGGCATCGGTCATGTGATCATAGACGGAGCAGTGAATGAGGCGGCGACAAAGCCGGCGCCTATGGCGGCGTAGCGCGAAGTTAAAGGCAGCGCACCGTGTGAAGACCTCCAACAGAACGAGCGGGACGCGGACTTTGCCGACGTTCCTGCGACCAATCGCCATGGCTTGTGCTACGTGCCCTTGCTGACTACCTTGCCGACGGGCAGGGTACGGGAGGAACCATCGTGAGCATCGAATTCCTGTTGACGTCGCTGATTGTCGTGGCTTCGCCTGGCACCGGCGTTCTCTATACGCTGAGCGCCGGCCTGTCGCGCGGCGCACGCGCCAGCATCATTGCTGCTTTCGGCTGCACGCTCGGCATCATCCCGCATATGGCGGCGGCCATCACCGGCCTGGCGGCGCTGCTGCACACCAGTGCTGTCGCCTTCGAGACGCTGAAATATCTGGGCGTCGCCTACCTGCTCTACATGGCCTGGAACACGCTGAAGGAGGGCGGCGGCTTGAGCGTCGCGCAGGATATCGCGCCGCGCTCGGCCGGCAAGATGATCGCCTCGGGCGTCCTCATCAACATCCTCAACCCAAAACTGTCGATCTTCTTCTTCGCCTTCCTGCCGCAATTCGTCAGCACGACCGAACCGCATGCGCTGTCGAGGATGCTGGAGCTCAGCACCGTCTTCATGCTTTTGACCTTCATCGTCTTCGTCGGCTATGGCATTTTCGCCGCCTCGATCCGCAGCCATGTCGTTTCGCGGCCGATGGTGCTGACGTGGATGCGGCGCACCTTCGCCGGCGCTTTCGTCATGCTCGGCGCAAAGCTGGCGCTGACTGACCGGTAGCGCCAACTGGCGCTACCCCTTCACGTATCCCAGACCCTCGACGATCTTTCCGTCCCGAACGCGCATGATGTTAACTCCTCGAACCCGGTCCGCTTCGCGCTCGCTCCAGCGAAGTTGCCAGCGGATGATCCCACGGTCGCCCATCGCGGAGATTTCCTCAGCTTTGAAGACAAGGTTGGCGGACGATGCCACTCCCTTCCAGAAATTGAGGCAAGCCTCACGCCCTTCGTAGCGCGCTCCATCCGGAGCCGGCGCCGTATTTTCGAGGACGCAGCCCTCGCCGATCAGATCATCGAGGTCTTCGGGGCGATGCATCTCAAATGCGCCGTTGAAGCGTTCCATGATTTCGCGGGTAACGTTGCTTTCAGTGGTCATTTTCTCTCCTCATCCTTGGACATTCACGAGCGTTCCTCCTTCGAGGCACTAATGTGTTGATTTATCTGCGGCAGCCGCGGCGATGAGCTCGGCCTTGAGCCTGATATCAGCCACGCCGGCCAAGGCGCGGGAGACGAGGCATGTTGCTTTCGCGGATTGGGCAAGGCGCTGGAATTCCTCGGGCGAGAGGCCGGGAATTTCGGCTTCCGTTTCAAGGTCGATGCGGGTGATCGTCGGCCCGGCCGCGCTGGCGCCGAGATGCACCTTGGCGACGGTGTGGATCCGCACGGGGACATGGCCGCCGCTGCCGAGCACGGCGCTCAGCGCCATCGAAAAGCACCCGGCATGCGCCGCCGCGATCAGTTCCTCGGGATTCGTGCCGGGACCGTTCTCGAAGCGCGACGGGAAGGAATAGGCGCCTTCGAAAACGCCGCTGCCGAGCCGCAGCCGGCCCGAACCTTCTTTCAACGACCCCTGCCATTGGGCCTCTGCTTCACGGATGGTCATTCGTCGCTCTCCTCTTCGATGAAAGTTGCGGCGGTGGGCATGCCGATCTTTTCCATAATATGTAGATTGATCTACATATTATGTAGACCGATTGTCATATTCGAATCAACGCCTATAATGCTCACTCCTGACAGAGGTTGACATGGCGAACGATACCCGCACCCGCATGCTCGAGGCGACGGCGCTGCTGCTGAGGCAGCGCGGCTATCACGGCACTTCGCTCAACGATATTTTGAGCGCCTCCGGTGCGCCGAGAGGATCGCTCTACTTTCATTTTCCGGGCGGCAAGGACCAATTGGTCGTCGAAGTGACGCGCGACAGCGTCGAAAAGGTCACGCAATGGCTGGGTGAGGCGCTCGCCGCCGAGCGGGACCCGGCGGTGGCCGTCCACCATATCTACCAGTCGGTCGCACGCATGCTGGAGGACAACCAGTTCACGCTTGGCTGTCCGGTCGCGCCCGTAGTGCTGGACTCGCCGGCCGACATGCCGGAGCTGGCCGAACTGTGCCGGTCGGCCTTCGCGCAATGGATAGGCTTGCTGCAGGCGGCCTTCGTCGGGGCAGGGGTGCCCGAACGCCGCGCTCACGCTCTGGCGCTGCTTGTCGAATCATCGCTGGAAGGGCTGATGGTGATCGCGCGCGCCACCCGCGACCGCGCCCCGGTGCTGGCGGTGGCCAATGAGGTCGCCGCGCTGATCGAGGATGCATTGCCTGCCAAAGGGGAACTGACACGGCGCATTGATGCCGCCGTCTGAGCCGGGCAGTCCGCTAAATAAAGCAAACAAAAAGGCGCCTTTCGGCGCCCTTCCGTGAATGCGAGGCAATGCTGGATCAGAAGTCCATGCCGCCACTCAAGCCCGCTTGCGGGCTTGAGCAACTAAGATTCATGGGCGTGCTTTTTATGGATTTCCTTAGAAATCCATGCCGCCCATGCCACCCATGCCACCAGGCATACCGCCCGGCATGCCGCCGCCAGCCGACTCCTTCTTCGGAGCCTCGGCGATCATGGCTTCGGTGGTGACCAGCAGGCCGGCGACCGAAGCCGCGTCCTGGAGAGCCGTGCGCACGACCTTGACCGGATCGACGATACCCATGGCGATCATGTCGCCATACTCGCCGGTCTGGGCGTTGTAGCCGAAGGTCGCGCCCTTGTTCTCAAGGATCTTGCCGGCAACGATCGATGCTTCCGCACCGGCGTTGGCCGCGATCTGGCGGGCCGGAGCCTGCAGCGCGCGACGCACGATGTTGATGCCGGCAGCCTGGTCGGCGTTGACGCCGGTGGCCTTGATGTTGGCCGAAGCGCGCAGCAGGGCAACGCCGCCGCCAGCGACAATGCCTTCTTCGACGGCCGCGCGGGTCGCGTTGAGGGCGTCATCGACGCGGTCCTTCTTTTCCTTGACCTCGACCTCGGTCGCACCGCCGACACGGATGACGGCAACGCCGCCTGCCAGCTTGGCGAGACGTTCCTGCAGCTTCTCCTTGTCGTAGTCCGAGGTGGTCTCCTCGATCTGCTGCTTGATCTGGGCGACACGGCCCTGGATCTCTGCCTTCTTGCCGGCGCCGTCGACGATGGTGGTGTTCTCCTTGGAGATCGACACCTTCTTGGCGCGGCCGAGCATGTTGAGGCCGACATTCTCGAGCTTGATGCCGAGGTCTTCCGAGATGACCTGGCCACCGGTGAGGATGGCGATGTCTTCCAGCATGGCCTTGCGACGATCACCGAAGCCCGGCGCCTTGACGGCGGCGATCTTCAGGCCGCCACGCAGCTTGTTGACGACCAGCGTGGCCAGGGCCTCGCCTTCGACGTCTTCCGAGATGATGAGCAGCGGCTTCGAGGTCTGCACGACGGCTTCGAGAACCGGCAGCATGGCCTGCAGGTTGGAGAGCTTCTTCTCGTGCAGGAGGATGTAGGCGTCCTCGAGATCGGCAACCATCTTGTCGGCGTTGGTGACGAAGTAGGGGCTGAGGTAGCCGCGGTCGAACTGCATGCCTTCGACGACTTCGAGTTCGGTCTCGGCTGTCTTGGCTTCCTCGACAGTGATGACGCCCTCGTTGCCGACCTTCTGCATCGCTTCCGCGATCATCGCGCCGACGGACTCATCGCCATTGGCCGAGATCGTGCCGACCTGGGCGACTTCCTCGGAGGTCTTGATCTTCTTGGCAGCCTTGCCGAGCGCCGCGACGACTTCAGTGACGGCGAGGTCGATGCCGCGCTTCAGGTCCATCGGGTTCATGCCGGCGGCAACCGCCTTGTGGCCTTCCTGGACGATCGACTGCGCCAGAACGGTCGCGGTCGTGGTGCCGTCGCCGGCGATGTCGTTGGTCTTCGAAGCAACTTCGCGGACCATCTGCGCGCCCATGTTCTCGAACTTGTCCTCAAGCTCGATTTCCTTGGCGACGGTGACGCCGTCCTTGGTGATGCGCGGGGCGCCGAACGACTTGTCGATGACGACGTTGCGGCCCTTGGGGCCGAGCGTGACCTTGACCGCGTCGGCGAGGATGTTGACGCCGCGCAGCATGCGCTCGCGGGCGTCGCGGGAGAATTTTACGTCTTTGGCAGCCATGTTTAACTCCTGGCAGAGGCTCGGATCGAGCCCGAAGATTTAAGTGACGGTGAGGCCGATATTCAGCCGATGATGCCCATGATGTCGGATTCCTTCATGATCAGAAGGTCTTCGCCATTGAGCTTGACTTCGGTGCCCGACCACTTGCCGAACAGGATGCGGTCGCCAGCCTTGACGTCCAGCGGGACGAGCTTGCCGGCTTCGTCGCGAGCGCCGGAACCAACGGCGATGATCTCGCCTTCCTGCGGCTTTTCCTTCGCCGTATCCGGGATGATGATCCCGCCGGCGGTCTTGGATTCGGATTCAACCCGGCGTACGACCACGCGGTCATGAAGCGGGCGGAACTTCGACTTTGCCATTTTTTATTCCTCGATGAGAATGGTGAGAACAGTTCCTCCGTCCGGCGGCGCCGGACCTGGTTAGCACTCACCAATGGCGAGTGCTAACGTGGCGGTGAGATAAGCTGGCGGCTTGCGAGAGTCAAGGCGCGAGAGGGTCAAATTCAGCCGTGCCGCTCCGGGATGATGACGTTGCCGGAGCTTCGGCGATTCAAAGACCAGAAGCGGGCACTGTTCCATCATGCCATAGACCCGGTGGAGGTGGTGAGAATGCTGTCGAACCGGCCTGGCCGATCTCCTAAATACTTGACTATGTCAAGTAAATGATTGATCTTGTGCAAGCAGGAGGCTGCCATGACGATTCATCATCAACCCAGCAAGGAGCGGATCGATGCGGTGCGGGCCTTTAACCGCTTCTACACCCGCCAGATCGGTCTGCTTGACGAGGGATGGCTGAAAAGCGCCTTCTCGCTGACCGAGGCTCGGGTGCTCTACGAACTGGCGCATCGCGATGGCCTGACCGCCACTGACCTGGCGCGCGATCTCGGTCTCGATCCCGGCTACCTCAGCCGGCTGTTGAAAAAGTTCGAGGAGCGCGGCCTGGTGGAGCGCACAGCGACGGAAGCCGATGCGCGGCGCTCGTCGATTATGATGACGCCGGCGGGAAGGACGGCCTTCGCGCCGCTGAACCAGGGTTCCCACGATCAGGTCGCGGCCTTGCTCGACCGGCTTCCCGCTCTGGACCAGGACAGGCTGGTCAAGGCCATGCTGACGGTGCAACGCCTGCTTGGCGAGACTGCGGAGCCCAAGGTCCCCTACATGCTGCGGCCTTTGCAGGTTGGCGATATCGGCTGGATCATCCATCGCCAGGGCCTGCTCTACGCGCATGAATATGGCTGGGACGAAACCTATGAGGCGCTGGTCGCCGAAATTCTAGGCGCCTTCGTCAAATCCTTCGATCCGAAACGGGAACGCAGCTGGATCGCCGAGCGGGAAGGGGAGGTCGTCGGCTCGGTCTTCGTCGTACGCAAGTCGGATGCGGTGGCGAAGCTGCGCCTGCTCTATGTCGAACCCTCGGCGCGCGGTCTCGGCATCGGCAGGCGGCTGGTCGAGGAGTGCATCGGCTTTGCCCGTGCGAAGGGGTACAAAACGCTGACGCTGTGGACCAACGACGTGCTCGCCTCAGCGCGCCGCATCTACGAGACATCAGGCTTCAAGCTGGCCGACGAGGAACGCCACCACGCCTTCGGCAAGGACCTGGTCGGCCAGAACTGGAACCTGGAGCTATAACGGCGCTTCCTGCGCTTCCGTGCCGGGCCTTGCGGCCGGCCCGCCTCATGCCTTGACCGGTATCCAGATTTCCAGCCCGCCATAGCGGCCGCGCGGATCGAATTCGGGGCGCATCGGCGATCGGACCCGAAGTCGCCTCGGAAATCGCTCAGATTGTCGGCCTGATGTTCTGATTCAAGCGGAAGAAATTCGTGGGATCATACTTGTTCTTCAGGGCAGCCAATCTCGGGTAGTTCTCGCCGTAAGCCGCCAGAACCCGGTCCGTGCCCTCTTCGCCGAGATTGTTGGCATAGACGCCGCCGGTCGAGAACGGTCTCATTGCGTCCCATAGGTCACGCGCCCAACGGATGTGCGCTTCGTCATCAGCCGGATTGTCCCAGATCGAGATCGGGAAGCAATCGTAAAGCGCATCTCTGTTGGCGTACGGGGTTTCGGCTATCGGTATACGCGAGATTGCGCCGCCAACCTGCTGCAGGACAAGAAGCGACTCGCTGGGTGCGGTCGCATAAGCCGCGAGCAGCGTGTCGATCGCCTGATCCGTGATTTCGCGCATGAACTGCGCCTTCCAGTAGTAGCGCCGCCCGCGCGGAAAGATGCTGTCTCCGGCCGATTGGATTTGAGTATACGAGACGGCAGCGATCTGGTCCTCTACCGGCGTGCCGTATTCTCTCAACGGTTGGACGATTTGCTCGCCCTCGCCGAGCGGGCCGATGTAACACGCTGAGATGCTGAAGAAGCGTTCGCCTGAGGGCGCAGTCACAAGCGCTGCGTCCAGGCTCAACTCATCGGGCGCCTTGCTCGAAAACGTGCGGTAGAACCGCATTGCTTCGCGCGCGTGATCGTAGCGGTGCAGCACGGACCCCGCGATGAGCAGGGGACCCACGGGATGAAGCTTGTACTCGAAGGCTGTAACGATGCCGAAATTGCCGCCGCCGCCCCGAATGCCCCAGAAAAGGTCCGCGTTTTCCGCCGCGTTTGCCTTGAGCAACCGGCCATCCGCCGTCACGATTTCGACGGCTATAAGATTGTCGCAGCTCAGTCCATGTTTGCGGCCAAGCTTGCCGAACCCGCCACCGAGTGTCAGTCCGGCAATGCCGGTATCGGCGTTGACGCCCATGGTCGTCGCGAGACCATGAGCCTGGGTGGCGGCGTCGAACTCTCCCAGGTTCAAGCCGGCCTCCGCGCGCGCTATACGGCGGATCGGGTCGACCTCGATCCGCTTCATGCGTGACACATCAATGACCACGCCGCCGTCGCACACCGAACTGCCGGCGACGTTGTGACCACCGCCGCGAACGGCGACCAGAAGGTTTTGCGACTTGGCAAAGCTGACGGCCGTGACGACGTCGTGGGATTCGGCGCAAAAGATGACCACTGCTGGTCTCTTGTCGACCATTCCATTCCAAACCTTGCGTGCCAGGTCATAGCCTGGATCGTCCGGGAGGACCAAATCCCCGCGAATTGCCTGCCTGAGCCGCGCGATGTCCGATGCCTGCAGAGTTGGCCTGGAATTCTCCGCAAGCTTGAGCATGCTCATTGAGGGGCTCCCTTCGTGATCCGGGGACAGGCTAGACTCCATGATCTCATGGGCCTTCATTCGCCGCAAAGTCGAATATCTCAGTCGCTAGATGAGTTGGATTCATCTAGACTGCATGAATGAGAAAACTTCCGCCGCTCGGATCCCTTCGCGCCTTCGAGGCTGCTGCCAGGCGCATGAGTTTCAGGGAGGCCGCGATCGAACTCGGCGTGACGCCCACGGCCATCAGCCACCAGATTCGATTGCTCGAGAGCGTCTGCGGACAACCCCTGTTTCGGCGGCGCCCGCGGCCGCTTGTGCTTACGGAAGTGGGCGAACGGTTGTTCCCGGTCATTCGCAACGGCTTCGACGCCTTTGCCACCGCAATTGCGTCCGCTTCGGCTGGCGTCGGCCAACGCCCGCTGCGGGTGACGAGCCCGAATGCATTTGCCAGCCGGTGGCTGGTACCGCGTCTGCCAAAATGGCGGGAAGAGCACTCGAAGATTCCTCTGGAGATTATCGGAACCGACTCGGTGTTGGACCTGCGCGCCGGCAATGCCGATGTCGCGATACGCTACGCGCGCAGGATGCCTCCGAACCTTGCCGTCCAGGAGATCTTTCGGGACACGTTCTTTCCGGTGTGCAGCCCGGAATTGCTCGCGAAGGGCACCCGACAGATCGAGCGGGCCGCCGATGTGCTGCAATATCCGCTCATCCATTTTGATTGGATGAACCGTGATCGCGAAGCGCCGACCTGGTCGCGATGGCTGGCGGCGGCACGCTCTGTCGATCCCGACATCCCGGATACCAACAAGGCTTGGGACCTAAGCTTTCGCGAAGAATTGCATGCGATCGACGCGGTCGTGGCAGGCCAGGGTATCGCTATCTGCAGCGACGTGGTCGTCAGCCGCGAACTCAAAAGTGGAGCGCTGGTCAAGGCACATGATCTCTCTCTGCCAGGCTACGGCTTCTATTTCGTTTACGTCCCCGATCACCCCTTGCAGCCGCACATCGAGGCCTTTTCTGCCTGGATGAGATCGTTGGTGTAAGCATTGGCTCAAGCATGACCATCGGGCTCTGGGGGTCCGATGTCGGTGCAAGGCAGAAGTTTTTCCTTCATTGCCATTCATAAATTGCTAACCATGACTGCCTTGCATGGCTGACATACAAATTTATCGGCTCCTGGCGCAACGCAGCGTCTTGAATCATAAGCACGCTTATAATATATGCCGCTCATGGTTTCCGACGGCATCGACAGATTGGGCTTTTTGATCCACGACGTGCAGCGCCTGATGCGCAAGCGCTTCGAGGCGAAGGCCAGCGGACTCGGCCTTTCCTCGGCGCAATGGCGGCTTATGGTCCGCGTCGCCAAGGAAGAAGGCATCACGCAAGCGCGGCTCGCCGAGCTTCTCGAGATCGAACCGATCAGCGTGTCGCGCCTGGTCGACCGCATGGAGGAGGGCGGCTGGATCGAGCGCCGTTCCGACGCCGCCGACCGCCGCGTCCGCATGATCTTTCCGACCGCCAAGGCGAGCGAAGCCTACGCGGAGGTCAAGAGCCTCGCTGGCGAAGTCTATGAGGAATCGCTGACCGGCGTGTCGCCGCAAGATCGCCGCGTCCTGATCAAGGCACTGGAGGCGATGGCCGAAAACCTGGCGGACGGCGAAACGCCGTCCTGCGAGAAAATCAAGGGTGCAGAAGGCGCAGCAGCATGAACGCGGTAGCCAAGGTAGATGAGAATGCGACCAAGCTGGAGATGGAAGCTCCCGCGCAGCCGGCGGCAGTTCCGGTCGAGGTCGCTCCGCAAGGTGCACCGGCGCCGCTGGCGCCGAAGAAGAAGCGCCGTGCCGGCCGTTTCCTTTTGATGTTTGCGCTGCCCGCTGCGCTGATCGCCGGCGGCAGCTATGTCTGGGTGACCGGCGGCCGCTATCAGGAAACCGAGAACGCCAATCTGCAGCAGGCCAAGGTGTCGATCGCCGCCGATACGGCGGGGCGAATCGTTCAGGTCGACATTTTCGACAACCAGTCTGTCAAGCAGGGTGACGTGCTGTTCGCCATCGATCCCGAGCCCTACCGGATCGCGCTGGCCCAGGCCGACGCTGCGGTGGCCGGCGCGCGCCTAAATGTCGAACAACTGCGTGCGGCCTACAGCCAGGCGGTGGCGCAGGAGAAGTCCGACGCCAGCCAGGTCGACTACGCGCAGTCGCAATACGACCGGGCCGCCGACCTTGCCCGCAAGGGCATCAACGCCAAGTCGTCGCTGGACGAGGCCAGGAACGATCTCGACAAGGCCAAGCAGCAACTGGCCGTGGCCCAGCAGGGCATCCTCAGCGCCAAGTCGGCACTTGGTGGCAATCCCGATATCGAGACCGACGAGCATCCGACCGTGATGGCGGCACTCGCCGCGCGCGACAAGGCTGCCTACGATCTGGCGCAGACCACGGTCAGGGCGCCCGCCGACGGCATCGTCAGCCAGGCTGCCTCGTTCAAGGTCGGCCAGTATGTCGGCTCGGGTACGCCGCTGTTTTCGCTGGTCGAGACCGGCGATACCTGGATCGATGCCAATTTCAAGGAAACCCAGCTCACCAACATGAAGCCGGGCCAGAAGGCCGAAATCGTGGTCGACACCTATCCGGGCAAGACCTTCGAAGCCACGGTCAAGGCGATCGGCGCCGGCACGGGGGCCGAGTTCTCGCTGTTGCCCGCCCAGAACGCCACCGGCAACTGGGTCAAGGTCACCCAGCGCATTCCGGTGCGCCTGGAACTGGCCGATGCCGACGCCAAGATGGCGCTGCGCACCGGCATGAGCGCGACAGTCACGGTGGACACCGGCGTTTCCCGCGGGCTTCCGGGCATCTTCGGCCACGCCACGGCGGGCGAAGCGCAATAGGACGTCGGAAGTAGAATTCTCGCTTCACGGCGAGAGAATGCAGAGGACAGGATTGGTCCGGTGGGACGTGCGGTGAGGGTTGGGGTTTGGACCGGGCTGCGTTGCGGCCTGACCGAAGCCTGAACAACGCGACGCAGGTCCTTCGGTCCTCAGGTTTCCGGGCGGCAGGTGTCCGTCTTATCGAGACGCTCGGTCGATGTAACCCCCACATCGATACTCGCGTCCCACCGCGATGAGGGTCTCTTCATACGGAAGGCATCGCCGCCCGGAAACCTAGCGCATCGGCCCGAAAATCGGAATCGATTTTCGGAAAGCACGATGCGCAGACTCAAAAGTACTAGAGCGTACTTTGTGCGTCCAAATGGACGCACGTCGCTCTAGTGTACACGTTTTTGTTACCTGTCGGAAGTTCCGCATCATGAGCACGTCAGAACCCTTTCGCGAAGTGCCGCATCGCGGCCTGATCACCGTTGCGCTCATGCTGGCGACGATCATGCAGGCGCTCGATACGACGATTGCCAACGTCGCGCTGCCGACCATGACCGGCGATCTCGGCGCCTCCCCCGACAATATCAACTGGGTGCTGACCTCGTACATCGTCGCCGCGGCCATCATGACGCCGGTCACCGGCTGGCTTGCCGACCGCTTTGGCCGCAAGGAACTGTTCCTGACAGCGGTGGTCGGCTTCACCATCTTTTCCATGCTGTGCGGTCTGGCATGGAGCCTGGAGAGCATGGTGCTGTTCCGCCTCATGCAAGGCGTGTTCGGCGCGGCGATCGTGCCGCTGTCGCAGACCTTCCTGCTCGACATCAACCCCAAGGAGCGCCACGGCCAGGCGATGGCCATCTGGGGCGCCGGCATTATGCTGGGACCGATCCTCGGCCCGACTCTGGGTGGCTGGTTGACCGAGAATTTCAACTGGCGCTGGGTCTTCTTCATCAACCTGCCGGTCGGCATCATCGCCTTCCTTGGCATGGCCGCATATCTTCCCAGCATTGCCAGGCGGGTGCGGAGCTTCGATTTTTTCGGCTTCGCCATGATATCGCTCGGCGTCGGCGCGCTTCAGCTGATGCTCGATCGCGGCGGCGAGGTCGACTGGTTTTCTTCGGTCGAGATTTGGATCGAGCTTGGTCTTTCGATAACCGGCTTCTGGGTGTTCATCATTCACACGATGACGGCGGAGCACCCCTTCATCGACCCGAAGATCTTCCTCGACCGCAATTTCGTGACCGGGCTGGCATTCATCTTCGTCATGGGTGTGCTCATCCTGGCGAGCATGTCGCTGCTGCCGCCCATGCTGTCCGCCATCTTCGGCTATCCGACCGTCACCATCGGTGTCGTCATGGGGCCGCGCGGTATCGGCACGATGGTTGCGATGCTCGTCGTCGGGCGGCTCATGAGCAAGGTCGACGCCAGAATCCTCGTCGTCATCGGCTTCCTGCTCACCGCGCAGTCGCTCTACACCATGGCCAGCTTCACGCCGCAGATGGACAACTGGCTGATCCTCTCCTCCGGCGTCATCCAGGGCCTGGGAATGGGCATGGTGTTCGTGCCGCTGTCGACCGTGGCTTTCGCCACGCTCGACGCGCGCTACCGCACCGATGCCACGGCGCTATTCAGCCTGGTGCGCAATCTTGGCTCCTCGATCGGCGTGTCGGTGGTGACGGTTCTGCTGGTGCGCAATACGCAGGTCAACCACAGCGAGCTCTCGGCTTTCATCAACCCGTTCAACCCGAACCTGTGGGCGGTCTCGCCAGCGGCGGCAGGCGGCGATCCAACGGCGCTTTCGCAGATGGACAGAATGGTCAATATCCAAGCGATGATGATCTCTTACGTCAATGACTTCAAGCTGCTGATGATGATGACGCTGGTTGCCGTCCCGTTCGTTTTCCTGCTGCGCAAGCCAAAGTCTGGTCCGACCGCCGGCGAGGCACCCGCCGCGCATATGGACTGATGTTCGGGGCCTGCATCCGGGCTCCGAACTCAAAGTCGTAACCGTGAGAACACCACCTGGGTCCCGGCTATCCACGCCCGGTAACCCTCGGGCATAGAACCGGTTCACCTGCCATTAGTATATCCGGACCACTATGCAGTCGTTTAGCTTGCAGGCGAGCCTTCCTTGCCCAAGCGCCGGGCCCGGAGGAATTCCGTTTGGTTACGAAATCATCGAGGCAAGCCGCCGAAGCGCGCGAAGCGCCCGAATCGGCCAATCTCGCCGCGCTGGCGAAACTGACGACCGCCTCGTACGAAAACCTCGAGCGCGAGCTTCGGGCTACGATCGCAACGCTCGAGCGGCAGGCGCTGCGGTTCGAGACGGCGATCGAGAACGTCTCGCAAGGCATCTGCTTTTTCGACGCCGATGAACGGCTGATCCTTTGCAACCGCCGCTATGCGGAGATTTACCGCATTGCGCCTGAGCAATTGCAGCCGGGCGTGACGCTGGGCGAAATCGTCGAGCGCCGCGTCGCTGCCGGGACGTCCGCGATGGCCACCGACGCCTATCTGGCAATGGCCCGGGCGGTCAATGCGGGCACGGCTTCGGGAAACTGGGCCGCCGAACTCGCCGACGGGCGGACAATTCAGATCCGCCATCAGCCGATGCCCGACGGCGGCTGGGTCGCCACGCATGAGGACGTCACGGAACTCACCGCCAATCGCCTGATCGTCGATGAGCGTATCTCGCTGCAAACGCTGATCGACTGGGTGCCCGATTACATGTGGGTCAAGGACACCGAAAGCCGCTTCGTCGTGGCCAACAGGGCCATTGCGTCCGACAGCGGCAAGGACAAGACCAGCGACATGATCGGTTTGACCGATTTCGACCTCCATGCCCCGGAGCTTGCGCAGCGATTTCGCGCCATCGAGCAGGACGTGCTGCGCACCGGGCGGCCGATGATCGACGAGGAAGAGTTTGTGGTCGACGCGTCGGGCACCGGCAAATGGCTCTCGTCGACGAAGGTGCCGTTGCGCAATGGTCAAAATGATGTCTTCGGTCTGGTTGGCATCGCCCGCGACATCACTGCCCGCAAGCAGGCGGACGTCCTTCGAGACGGGCAGGCGCATATACTGGAAATGATCGCGACGAGCGCTCCGCTCGAAGACGTGCTCGACCGCCTCATGCGCCTCGTCGAATCCCAGTTGACGGGGATATTCGGGTCCGTCCTGTTGCTCGACAAGGATGGCAGCAACTTGCACCACGGCGCCGCGCCGAGCTTGGCGAAAGACTATACGAGCGCCATCGACGGGGTTGCCATCGGTTCCAAGGTGGGATCCTGCGGAACCGCCGCCTACCGGCGCGAGCCGGTTATTGTCGCCGACATCATGCAGGATCCGCTTTGGGAGGATTATCGCGAACTGGCGGCCGCCCATGGCTATCGTTCGTGCTGGTCGACCCCGATCCTGTCGCATCAGGGCGCTGTGCTGGGCCTCTTTGCGATGTATTCGATGACGGTGCGCGAACCGACCGAGGCCGAGACCCGGCTCATCGATTTCACGACGCGCATTGCCGGGATCGCCATCGAGCGCAAGCTGGCTGAGGATCGAATACACTTCATGGCCAACCATGATGTGCTGACCGGGCTTCCCAATCGCGCCTTGCTCGAGGACCGGCTTTCGCAGGCGATCCTGTACGCGCAGCGATACGATCGCTGGGTGACGGTGGTGTTCATCGATCTGGACAATTTCAAACTCGTCAATGACACGCTGGGCCACAATGCCGGGGACGAGCTCCTGAAGACCGTTGCCGCCCGCATGGTCGAATGCGTAAGGGCGACCGATACCGTCGTTCGGCTTGGTGGCGACGAATTCGTCATAGTCCTGTTCGACCAGCCGACGAATGTCGATCTCATCGCCGAGACCCTGCAAAAGATCCGTACGGCGATTGCGGAGCCGGTTCAGCTCGGAGCGCATCGGCTGAGGGCGACGGCCAGTATCGGCATCGCAAGCTACCCCAAGGATGGGGCAAACCCGGACGCGCTGCTGGCCAACGCCGATGCGGCCATGTATCGCGCGAAGGAGTTCGGCCGCGACAATTTCCAGTTCTATGCTCCCGAATTCAACACCACGGCGCACGAAAAATTCGTGCTTCAGGAGGAATTGCGAAACGCCCTGGTCCGTTCGGAATTCACCCTTGTCTATCAGCCGCAAGTCGATCTTCGGTCGGGCCGGGTCTTCGCGGTCGAAGCGCTGATACGCTGGAATCATCCGACGCGGGGCACGATAGCGCCGACCGCCTTCATTCCGGCGGCCGAGGAGACAGGCCTGATCGTACCGATCGGCGACTGGGTTCTGCACGAAGCCTGTCGCCAGAACAAGGCCTGGCAGGACGCGGGCCTGCCGCCGATGACTGTCTGCGTGAATGTGTCGGCACGGCAATTCAGGGAAAGGAACCTGATCAGCCGTGTCGTCAACGCGCTCACGGAGAGCGGTCTGGAGGCCGGATATCTCGAGCTGGAGGTGACCGAAAGCCTCATCATGCAGGATATCGACCTGGCGGTCGCGACCATGAACGAACTGCAAAGCCTGGGTGTTCAAATCTCGATCGACGATTTCGGAACGGGCTATTCCAGCCTCAGTGCGCTCAAGACCTTTCCGGTCGCGCGGCTGAAGATCGACAAGTCTTTCATCAACGATCTCGCCGCCGACGAGAACGATCAGGCTGTCGCCAGCGCCGTGATTTCATTGGGTCAAAAGCTCAATCTGAGGGTGATTGCCGAGGGCGTCGAAACAGACGATCAGGTGGCCTTCCTGCGCAAGAACAACTGCGATGAAATGCAGGGCTATCATTTCAGCAAACCGGTTTCGGCCAGCGACATCGAGGACTTGCTCGGCCACAAGGATTGACGGCGTCCCAGCAGTTCCCCGACGATCTTCGCAGCCGATGGCAGCACGCGCTGCGCATATGAAATGACGGCTGCGGCCGGCGGGCTGGTCACGTCGCCCGTTTGCCCGAGCCCTATCTGCCCAGAACCAGGCTCCAGTAGCGCAGCGAACTGTCGCGGCCGTCGCGGACATAGGCCAGACCAAAGCGCGTGAAGCGAGGGTCGAGCATGTTGCGGCGATGGCCGGCCGAATGCATCCAGATATCGAACAGTTTCTGCTCGTCGAAGCGACCCGCGGCGATGTTTTCGGCGGCGGCACCGGCGATGCCGTTGCCCCTGACGCGCGAGGCAAATCCCTTGCCCCAGCCGGTGGCATGGGTCATGCGGCCGCCGCGCGCCATATAGCCGGACTGCTGCAGGGCTGCCTGTTCGAGCCGAGGATCGGGGACAAGCGGTCCAAGACCGGCGGAAGTGCGGATGCCGGCCAGCCTGCCGGCGGCCGTGGCCGAGACACCGGCGCCTTCGCCGGTAGGCAGCACGGTGGCGCAACCAGCGAGCGCGGCCAGTGCGCCAAGGCCGACAGCCCTAAGCAGCATTCGCCTGTTCAAGCCTGATCGGATTTCGCAATTTTCGATGTTTGCAATGGTCATGCCGCCTGACATAAGCGCGATCATGGCTTTTGGCGGGCAGGCGCTCAAAAATCTCGGTCGCTACGGTTCGTTTTCCCGGTGGTAAAATCCGACGCGTGGTACCGAAATACCAGCTTTGCCCCGTCATGGACATGGCGAGCCAATGACCGAATGGCTGGGGGTCGGGTCGCGCCAGGAACCTGCTATGCCGGTAGAGACGATTGACGGTCTCATCGGTATCGGCGGAGCCGCGAATCTGTGGTAAGCCGCCGCTCAACCAACCAAAGGACGACACCTGTGAGCGAACCGACCGTGGCCCAGGCGACCGAAAGTATCTATGCCTCCCTCCGGGCGGACAATGCCGACATCGACGCACATATCGCGACGCTTAAAGCGGCGCTGACACGAGAAGGGATAAAACAGGCGGTGTTCGATCCGACCATGTTGGCGCAGAACAACCGCTCGGGGCGCAAGTTGATGCAGGCCTATTTTCGGCAGCGCGGCGTGAGCGTGAGGTTTTCGGACTAGTAGAGCCGCGCGGGTGATCTCAAGCGCGCCGTTGGGAGTTCTCGGGCCGGTCCGGCGGTTCGCCATCTGGACATCGGGATTGCGCCTATTCCGGCCGTTCGCGCGTTATCCGAAAGTTCCTGGAAGCGGACATGGAAGCGGCTGAGGAGGCGGCATGTTTCCGTCAAGAGCGGTCATCCGCATGAGAATGGCGGCGGAAACAAAAGCCCACCGCCATTCCATTCGCGTCGTCTTCTTTGGAGACTTAGATCTCGGAGAGAACCGTCAGATCGCCCGTCCGCCAGACATTGTCGACCGTATTGCGCGTGATGACCCAGACATCGCCTGCCCGGATCAGCTCGACGTCGTAGCGGTTCTTCATCAGATAATGACGCGAGGGATCGCCACGGGGAACGTGCTGCGCTTCCACGAGCACATCCATGCGCGCCGTGTCGCCGTCGATGGTCACACGCGGATTACTGACGGAGTGGGTGGTGTCCAGCATGCTGAGCGACGTCGACAGGGCCGCGACAATGACATCCCGACCTTCGATGACGGGATATTCGAACCCGGCCTTGGCGGCGGCCGGCCGGAAGTCTGAGACCGCGTTTTCTGCGAGCGACGACGAGAGAAGCTCCTTGTCTCGGAGGTCGATACCAGCCGCGAAGCGATACAGCGCTTCGACGACAGCCAGCTTGTCGGCAGCCCCCTGAGTGAGAGATGGCGAGATTGTCATGAACATACTCCTTCTTGTGCCGGAGGCTTGCGGATGCATGCCTTCCCCGGCATCCGCGCCTCAGGCGCAGATGTTCGTTGTCTTGATGAGACTGTAAGGTGGGCCTGCTACTCGAGATCGGCGTCGATCCGCTCGATCAGGCCCTCAGAATTGATCGCGATCTTGAGGATGCCCACCTCGTGGCCGAAATCTCCCGTGAAATCGAGGCGTACGTTCGCGTTGAAGTTGTCCAGAGTCTCGATGGACAGCAGCCTGCTTGCGGTGTTGTAACCAACGAAGAACCGCTCGAAATAGATCTGGACGCCATCCCTGCCGACGAAGGCGTCGCCGACCGAAACATCGTCGATGACGGCATCGGGAGCGAACAGTGACAGCGCGCCCTCGACGTCGAAGGCGTTTGCGGTCGCGATGAAGGATTCGACGAGCTTCTGCATCGTGCGTTCCTCAGATGTCGACGATCGTGGTGTCGGCGATGGTCTGAGCGAAGCCGCTTCCGAACAGAACGGCGGGCGCCTGGAAGCCGGGGCGGACTTCGCCTGCGAGCACACGGCGGCCAGCTTCGGCCGCAGCCATCGCGGTGAAGGTGTAGCCGTTGACCGTGTCGAGAAGCGAGCGGGTCACCTGGCCTTCCGCGTCAGTGACTTCGACGGCCGCCTGGTATCGGTTCGCGAGACGATCCTCTTCACTCGGCCCATCCGGAAGCAGGGAGAGATCGCCCTGCGGAAAGCCGTCGCCTGTCACATGCACAAAGGTCTCGACATTAGGGACGCCCGTCGACCGCCAGATCGTGATGAGATCGGGAAGTGTCACCGGGAAACAGTCGACCGCACCCTTGCCGAAGTCGAATTTCCGAATGCCCTCGGCAGGAGCGCCGACGAGCTTGCCGTCGATTCGAGCCAGGGTCCGGGTGGTGACATTTTCGACGGCGCTGATCGCCGACCCACGCGAGAGACCACCTGCGACATGCAGCGCGATCCTGATTTTGCGGGGGTCGCGGACCTTCCCGACAGCGTGCCCGGCTAGGCTGCCGAGCATTGCGACGCTGCCACCACCGCCTGGCATCAGCATGATACCTGCTGCCTTCGCCTCGTCGTCCAGGTCTTCGGCCAGACGGTAGCTGTCGAGTTCGGCCGCAGTGTCGAGATAGTGTACGCCGTTGCGGAGCGACGCCCGCATCAGGGCTTCGGCGGTCCGCAGGAAAGGACCGGCGCAGTTCAGCAGGACCGAAATACCGGCAAGGCCTTTGTCGATCGCCGCGGTGTCGTCGAGGCCGAACATCCGGTATTCAACGCCGAGTTCGGCGGCAAGCGCGGAGAGAGACTCCTCTCTGCGGCCTGCGAGAACGAGAGGCGTGCCCGCCGCCTTCGCATGTTTCGCTGCCATGCGGCCGGTATAGCCGGTCGCGCCATAGATCATTAGTTTTGTCATGTCAGTGCTGCCATTCCTTGTAGACGAATTCGAGGCTGTAGCCGTCGGGGTCGCGAACCTGCGCGGCGTAATAGCGTGGGTCGTAGTGAAGCTGCGGGGCGGGCGGATGGATCTCGGTTGCGCCCGCAGCCATGGCGGCGTCGTAGGCGGCATCGACTTGGGTGGTGCCTTTGGCGACGAAGCCGACATGAGCCGAGCGGCCTTCGACGACCCCTTCGCGAAGCCAGAAGAACACCCTGCCGTTCGCCCCAAAACCTTTCAGGTCCGGATGGCCGGGAGGCCCGTCCTTCCCTTCGTAGTCATGTGCATGGACGATTCCGAGCGGTGCCAGCGCCGCCTCGTAGAAGGTGACCGAGCGGGTGATGTCGCTGACTGAGATGAAGACATGATCGAGCACGCTGCTCTCCTTTGGTCAGATGACGTAGCCGCCGGCAACTTCGATGTTCTGGGCGTTGATCCAGCGATTCTCGCTCGACAGAAGGCTGGCCACGACACCGCCAACCTCTTCGGGTTCGCCGACGCGGCCAAGCGCAGTCTGGCCGGCAAGCATCACCTCGAACTCGTCGTTCAGGCCGCCACCAAGTTCGGTGCGGATTGCACCGGGTGCGATCGAGTTCGCCCTAATCCCTCGCTCGCCGAACTCCTTGGCCATGTAGCGGGTCAGGACTTCGAGACCACCCTTGAACGAGGCATAGGGTGCGACGCCGGCCGTCGCCACGCGCGAGGTGGCGCTGGTGATGTTGATGACCTGGCCGCCGTCCACCATCATCGGCAGGAGCATCTGGGTCAGGAAGAAAGGTCCCTTGAGATGGACGTTGAACAGCCCGTCGAACTGTTCTTCCGTCACTGTGACGATCGGATTGAAGAGGCCGTATCCGGCGTTGTTGACGAGATAGTCGAAATCCCCACGGCCCCAGACGGATTGCAGTTGGGCGGCGACGGCGTCACGAAACGCCGGGAAGGAACTGACGTTTCCGACGTCGAGCTTCAGGGCCACGGCCCTGCCGCCGCTCTGCACGATCGTCTTCACGACCTCCCCTGCTTTTTCGGGATTGCTGTTGTAGGTTACGACCACGCCCATGCCGTTGCGGGCGCATTCGACGGCGGTGCTCGCTCCGAGTCCCCGGCTGCTTCCGGTGACGATGACGATCTTCATGGGTCTTTCCTTCTGTGTTCGGTGTGACCTGAAGCTAAGCCTGCAGCGTCTCCCGCGCTCACCCATTTCTCCCTGAAGCTTGCCTATTTCTGCTTCGTGCTTGCGAGGCCTTTCCCGGTCTGTCACGTTCCCCTCATGGAAGAGCAACTTCAGGAACTGCGCAGCCTGGCCTCGTCGGCCGAAAACCGCCGGACGGAAACAGGGATTCCCCGCGTCGCCATGGTCCAGGGCGAAATACCGGAGCACCGGCTTTCGGCCGTCTACGAGCCGATGATCAACCTGATCCTGACCGGCTCGAAGACGATGACGGTCGGCGAACGGACCTTCGCCTACGACCCCGCCACCTATTTCGTCATGTCGGTCGATCTGCCGGCCGTGGGGTCGGTGCATCCGTCGGCCATGGGGGAGCCGTATCTCGCGGTCAGTCTAACGCTCCACCCTCCGACTGTCGCGGCGCTGATCAGTGACCTGCCCGTGCAGGTGTGCAGCAAGCTGTTCGGGTCGGGCTTCTCGGTTGCGCCCGTCAGCGAGGAATTTCTCGACGCCTGGGTGCGAATGCTCCGGCTTATGGACCGGCCGGACGAGGTCGCCGTGCTCGCGCCTGCCTACGAGCGGGAGATCCTGTTCCGGGTGCTGCAGGGACCCTTGGGCTGGATGCTACGGGACATCGCGGCGCCCGACGCGGCGCTCTCACGGATCGGCGTCGCGATCCAGTGGATTCGGCAGAATTTCGCAAAGCCCCTGAGGGTCGAGGCGCTCGCCGAGATGGCGGCCCTGAGCGTCTCGGCATTCCACCGCCATTTCAAGGCCGTCACGGCGCTCAGCCCGATCCAGTACCAGAAGCAGGTCCGCCTGCTGCACGCCCGGACGCTTCTGATGGCCGGAGAGGGAACCGCGACGTCAGTAGCCTTCGGCGTCGGGTACGAAAGTCCGAACCAGTTTAGCCGGGAATATGCCCGACAGTTCGGGCTGCCGCCGTCAAAGGATGTAGTACGTCTTCGAGGAGAGGCCGCTTAACTGTGCCTATGGACCGCCCAGCAACGGACGGTCGGTAGTCGGCCCCGAACACGTCATTCGATGTTCAGCTCAGCGATGAACACTTCTGGTGCTACCCGCGCTCCCGACCCGGACCGCGCAATCCCACCCAAAGCGCGGCTGTCCAGCCTCGAGTAGCAAGGGTCAGGTTTTCACCACTGGCTATTCCGCCGCCACGAGTCGCGTTTCCGCGCTCGATGAAACCCGGCCGGCCCGATCGTCTTCGGTATCTTCCCACCAGTCGCCCAGGGCGTCGATCAGCGGCACAAGCTTGAGGCCGGGCGCTGTGAGGTCGTAGTCCACGCGCAGCGGGTAGCCGGCATGCGCCGTTCGCCGCACGATCCCGGCTACCTCCAGCTTGCGCAGTTCCAGCGCCAGAATGCGGTGCGACACGGTCGGGTTGTCGCGCCTCAGGTCGCTGAAGCGCTTGGTCCCGTCCTTGAGATAGTAGAGCAGCAAGGTGGGCCAGCGACCGCTGAGCACACGCATGGCCTCTTCGATCGGGCAGCTTGAGACGACGTCTTTCATGGGCGGTCCGTGGTTACAGAATAGTGCGTAATTTACATGGGGCGACCAGCGTTTAGGGTCAAGCTCCGCTGCGCAGCGTGATCCCCTAACATGGAAGAGACAAAGATATGGAACCTATTCTCCTTTATGGCTTCCCGGCGGGAAGTTCGATGGGGCTCGTCGCTGCTTTTGAACGCGTCGGACAGCCCTACCGCCTGTGTCGCGTCGACATGCTTATCGAGATGAAGAACGATGCCTATGCCAGCATCAACGGCCGTCAGGAAACGCCGGTGTTGATCACGGACGAGGGCAGGGTGCTCACCGAGACCATGGCGATTGCCGCGTGGCTCGAAGCCCGCGACACGCAACGTCGTATCAGCTTCGACCCTCGTTCGCCGGAAGCGGATCGGATGCATCAGTTGATGGCTTTCGTGAACACCGGTTTTACCGCCGCCTTCAGCCCGCTCTGGGTCGCGTATGAAATGGAGTCGGCCGAACCGGCTCTGCTGGCGACCTTGCGCGACTTTGGCCGCAAGGCCGTTGCCGAGCGCCATGATCGGCTCGAGGCGATGATCCTCGATACGGACTTTCTGGTCGGCGATCGCCTGACACTGGCGGATACCACGCTGATTGGCGTGGCGCGCTGGGCGGAATTCCACAAGGCGGTCGACGGCGCAGCCTATCCCAGGCTGGCGGCGTTGCGCCGGCGGATCGAAAGCGATCCGGTCGTGCGATATGCGAAGGCGATCGAGGATGGCGAAGAGCCCGCCGGCTCTGGCGCCTGTCTTGGCCATGTCCCGCTGGCCGAGGTGATCGAACGCTTTGGCGCCTAGCCCACGTCAGCCGCCCGGCGCCAATGTAGCTCGCGCCGGGCAGTGGATCAGTTTGAAATTCAGCCGGTGCGGCGGAACGCGTTGTTCAAGAGGACGAGCATAAGTTCGTCCTCTGTTTCGATCCCGCTTTGGTAGTGCGTAAGGATGATCGCCGCTACATCTTCACGTTCGGCGCGGCTGACGATGCCCGCGTGGTGGCAGTAGGCGTCTAGTACGCCAACCATCATCCGAACTTCTTCAGGGCTCGTCACAACCCCGAGCTTCATGGTCAACTCTCCCATGATGACCAGTCACCACAATTTAAATCCGGCCCATCTGGAGTCAATAAATTATGAGTTGAAGGGATCAATCGGGCGTTGTCATTCTGGGCTGAATCTCAACCCACTACGACACCTTGTAGTTTGGAACGACACCTGGAGATTGGAAACATGGCGCTCAAGCGGATGGACAACGTAGGAATCGTCGTCGAAGACCTCGGAGGGACGATTGATTTCTTTCGCGAACTCGGCCTCGAGCTCGAAGGGCGGGCCACGATCGAAGGAGAATGGGCCGGACGTGTCACTGGACTGGGCGATCAGCGTGTCGAGATTGCCATGATGCGCACACCGGACGGCCACAGCCGGCTCGAGCTCTCCCGCTTCCTCACGCCGACTGTCGTCGCAGATCACCGGAACGCCCCGGTCAACGCCCTAGGCTACCTCCGCGTCATGTTCGCCGTGGACGACGTCGACGAGACGCTTGAAAGGCTCAGCACGCGCGGCGCGCAGCTCGTAGGCGAAGTGGTCCAGTATAAGGACGCGTATCGGCTCTGCTACATCCGTGGGCCTGAAGGGCTTCTCATCGGACTCGCCCAAGAACTCAGCTGAGCGCGCGTCCGGGACCCGCCTGTTCGAGGTCCATCCCTCCACGGTCGCCCGCGTTCTCGCCAAGCACGATTAGGTCGTCACCCGGGCCGGCCGCGCAGTGGCGACAATCGCCGGCAAATCGGTTATGATACCGCCTGATCTAGAAGTGGCAGCTACGGGCGGCCATCCTTGGCGGTGACCGCCCCCGACACACCGGAGGAAGGTTATGGCCAGCTTTCATGTCATGTCGGACGCGCGTGGAATGCACGTGCAGCCCACGGTGCGCCGCATCGCCACTGCGGACCTGATGGATGCGTTGCGGCTCGGCGTCGAGGATTTCTGGGCGAAGCCCTCGCACTACGTGTTCCTGTGCCTGATCTATCCGATCGTCGGCCTGATCCTGACGCGATGGAGCTCCGGCTCAAACGCCATCCAGCTCATCTATCCGCTGATGTCCGGCTTCGCCCTGATCGGGCCTTTTGCCGCGATCGGCCTCTACGAGATCAGCCGCCGTCGCGAACTCGGCATGGACACCTCCTGGCGGCACGCGCTCGACGTGCGCCACTCGCCGGCGCTGCCGGCGATTGCCGTCATCGGCATCATGCTGCTGGCACTGTTCCTGCTGTGGCTGTTCACAGCGCAATCGATCTACACCAGCCTGTTCGGCAATCAGCCGCCGGCTTCGATCGCCGGCTTTTTGCGCGAGGTGCTGACGACGACCAGAGGCTGGACGCTGATCCTGCTCGGCAACGCGGCCGGCTTCGTCTTTGCCGTGATCGTGCTGGCGACGACGGTTGTCGCCTTTCCGCTGCTGCTCGACCGCGATGTCGGCGCGGTCTCGGCAATCGAGACATCGGCACGGGCGGTGATGACGAACCCGCTGCAGATGGCGCTGTGGGGGCTGATGGTCGCCGTGCTGCTGGTCATCGGCTCGATCCCGCTGTTTGCCGGGCTCGCCGTCGTCATGCCCGTGCTTGGCCATGCGACGTGGCATCTCTATCGCAGGGTGGTCGAGCCGGAGCGGGCTCAGCCGGACCGGCGGCCGATGTAGGTAAGCGCAGCGTCAACGCTGCGCGTCTGTCGCCATCTTCAGCGCCAGTGCGGTCAGCACCGTGCCCATCATCCAGCGCTGGATCACCAGCCACAGCGGCCGGCCGGCGAGGAAGACGGCAATCGAGCCGGCCGTCACCGCGATGATGGCGTTGACGGTGAGGCTGATCGCGATCTGCGTGGTGCCGAGCACCAGAAGCTGGGACAGCACACCGCCCTTGCCGGGACTGATGAACTGCGGCAGCAGCGACAGATAGAGCACCGCCACCTTCGGGTTGAGCAGATTGGTCATCAGGCCCATGGCGAACAGCTTGCACGGCCTGTCCTTAGGCAGTTCCCGGACCTGGAACGGCGAGCGTCCGCCGGGCCTCACCGCCTGCCAGGCAAGCCACAAAAGGTAAAGCGCGCCGGCGAAGCGCAGCGCGTCATAGGCGTAAGGCACGGCAAGCAGCAGCGCGGTGATGCCGAATGCCGCCGACAGCACGTAGAAGAGAAAGCCGAGCGCCACGCCACCGAGCGAGATCAGGCCGGCCTTCGGTCCTTGTGACAGCGACCGCGAGATCAGATAGATCATGTTCGGACCAGGCGTCAGCACCATGCCGAGGCAGACCAGCGCGAAGGCGAGATGGTTGGCGGCTTCAGGCATCGAGGCATCTCCGGATGGCGGTGGGGACACCCACCACATGCTTTCATCAGCCGCAAGAGCATGAGGGCCGAAGCCTTTGCGCCAGCGCCGCTGTCAGCCGGAAGAACGGTTAGGTCAGCGATCCTTCGCGCCCCCTCTGTCCTGCCGGACATCTCCCCCACGAGGGGGGAGATCGGCAGCTTCGGCGAGGTCCTCAGCCGACGATGCGCAGGTTCGACAATTCGTCGGCGATTTCCTTGAAATTGTCCGACAGCGTCGCCCCGGTCGCGTTCCAGAACAGCTTGGCCGGTTTGGTCGGATCGGTGGAATCCTTGCGGAAGCGCGAGTCCGAGGAACAGGCCTTCAGCGCGTCGAGTGCTTTCTTGTCGCCGGCATCGCTGGTCGACAGATCGAGCGCGACGGTCATGACGAGAATGTTCGAATTCTTCGCGTTGGCGCAAAGGGTCTGCATCTGCTCGTCCAGCGCGGCCGTGTAATTGGTGCTGGTATAGGTGGTCTTGCCGATACTGGTGCTTGTGTTCATGAACAGGCGCGTCACGCTTCCCGACCCTGGATATGTCAGGCCGGTGTAACCGTAGGCGGCGTAGGTCGACCTGTTGTTGGCATAGCTGCTGTCGCTGACGGCGCTGTAGGTATTGGCGCCGTCGGTCAGCACGATCACCACTTTGTCGTTGCCCCTTTCGGTGTTTGGCCGGCCCTGCGTGAACGGTTCGTTGCTCGACACCGTACGCCAGCCCCAGGCAAGGCCTTCCGGCACGTTGGTGTTGCCGTTCGGCGCCATGGCGTCGATGGCGTTCTTGATCTCCTCCTTCTCGGCAAGCTGGCTCACGTCCTTGAGCGGCGTGATCGGGTTGGTCGTGCAGGACGCATTCGGACCGTCGCCCGAGCTAGCCGACTTCGAGCCGTAAGGCTTAACCAGGAAATATTTGCGCATGTCCGACTGCCGCTCGGAAGCGGTCGGATTTGGGGTGTAGGGCCAGTCGGCCCACCAGTTGTTGCCGTAATTATACAACGTGCTGTTGACGTCGTTGACGCCGTCGCGGTTGAAATCGAGCCACAGGGTACCGGCCTCGTCCGGTGCGAACATCGGCACGAACAGCGTGGCCGGCGTGGCGGTGTCCGGCGTCGTGTCGTCGTTGTTGTACGGGTATGGCCTCGCCTCCACGCAACCCTGCCAGCTCGCGTAGCGGCTGGTGGTGTAGATATATTCCGGGGTGGTCCAGTGGCCGGTCCGGCACGTGCCGTTTTTCCTGTATTCGTCGCAAATATATTGCTTGGTGTTGGGCACCTCTTCGCGGCCGGACTCGACCGTCATGTCGGCGTATAGGCTGAAGCGGGTCAGCGGCTGGTCCTCTGTGTCTCCCCAGCCGGTCCCGCGCTTGTACCAGACGCCGTTGACCTGCTCGGCATATCTGTTCGGGTCGTTGGCCGAGCTCATCGTCGTCCAGTCGAAATTCTCATGCTGGATCGGGGAGGTGCCGTCCTGATCCATCCAGCTGTCCTGGTCATACGTGGGCCCGACATTGACCGACGCGGCGAACGGCACGAGAGAAAACTGCACCGGTTTGCTGATCTGCTTCATCTGCTGCGCCTGGAGTGCAAGCGTATCGACAAGCTGCTTGGCGGCTGCCTTCAGCAGATCTATCCGCTTCTGGCCGGTGCCCGAGCCCAGATTGTTCATCGAGCCGGAATTATCGAGTGCAAGGGCTACTTCCAGAGTGTTCTTGAGGCGGATTTCGGAGCACGCCGTGAAGCTTGCATCGCTGGTGGTCCCGCCCATCAGCACGGCGGCGGCCGGCAGAAAATAGGGATGGTACGTCAAGTCGCTGCACAGCTTCAGCGTGCCGCCACCCGCATTGTTGTTGGGCAGGGTGACAGTGAGCGACGTATTCGCCGGATCAACGCGGCCGAGATTGGCTTCGAAGAAATCCTTGGCATAGGCCCTGATGTCGGCTTCGCTTGCACCGGCAACGATCTGCCGAGCCGTGGCGATGCCGGCGGCATCCAGGGCGTTCAAGGTATTCTGCTTCTGGCGGAGCAGTTCCGAGTAATCGACGCTGAGCGCCAATCCGCCCATGAGCGGCACCATGGTGATGACCGTCATCAGCGTGTAGTTACCACGCCGGTCGCGACCGAATTTTCGGATCATTGCCCTCAGCACCCCGCCATACCCCAGTGGCGGGACGATGCCAGCAATCATTAAATTTCATATTGCTAGAATGCATCCAAGGCCGGCCCATTTTTTCAAAGCCCGTTAACCACGCCGCCGATCACGGCAACGCTGCCCGCGATCGGACCACTGCGAACCCTTCGGGATCAGCTAAAGATCTGGAAAATAAGGGACTCTATGCCTTTCGATGTTGCCTTCATCGCGAGTGGCAATCCTGAACATCGCGAAAGCTGGTGACAGGCTGAAGAGCTTCGGCTAATGCGGGCCTGCCGCGGCGGACCGTCGGCGGCGGCGCTCGCAACCATCATGACTTGGGAAAACGGTATGGCGGATTCGCCCGATATCATCGGCTCGCTCGCGGATTTGTCGGGAGCCTATTCGGCCATCCTGTGCGATGTCTGGGGCGTGGTCCACAATGGCGAACGGCATTTTCCGACCGCGGCTCTGGCGCTGGCAACCGCGCGCGAGGCGAAGATACCTGTCGTGCTGATCACCAACTCGCCGCGCCGAAGCGCCGATGTGGTGGCGCAGATGAACGCGATCGGCGTTCCCTCGGCCGCCTACGACCGCGTCGTCACCTCCGGCGACGTGACCCGCGACCTGATCGCCGAAGGCCCGCGGAAAATCTTCCACATTGGCGCCGATCGCGATTTCACGCTCTATGACGGTCTTAACGTCGATCTGGTCGAGGAGTTCGAGGCATCCGGCGTGGTCTGCACCGGGCTGTTCGACGACGAGGTGGAGACGCCGGAAGACTACGCCGATCTTCTGCGGCGGTTGCGCGCCAGGAACCTGCCTTTCATCTGCGCCAATCCCGACATCGTGGTCGAGCGCGGCGAGCGGATGATCTGGTGCGCGGGCGCCTTGGCTCGCGACTACGCCCAGCTCGGCGGGCGCACGCTGATCGCCGGAAAACCTTACGCGCCGGTCTATGACGTCGCGATGAAGGAGGTCGCCGACCTGCTCGGCCGCCCGGTCGAGCGCTCGGATGTGCTGGCCATCGGCGACGGCATGATGACCGACATCAAGGGTGCCGCCGACAATGGCTTCGATGTGCTCTACGTGTCCGGCGGCATCCATGCCCGTGACTATGGCGACGCTCTGGGCCCGGATCCAGCCAGGCTAACGGCCTTCCTGGAAAAGCACGGCTACCGGCCGGTCGCCGTCATTCCGAGACTGCAGTAGGGTCGCCCGATGACGGAAGCCTTGAAATGACGGAAGCCTTCGAACGCGTTTCAGCAGTCTCGCCGCTGCCTGCCCATTTGCGTGGCGGGGTGGTGGCGATCGGTAATTTCGACGGCGTTCACCGCGGTCATCAGGCCGTGCTCGATCGCGCGCTTGCCGAAGCCCGCCAGCGCGACGTGCCCGCCCTGGTGCTGACCTTCGAGCCGCATCCGAGAAAGGTGTTCCGGCCTGATATGCCGCTGTTCGTGCTGACGGCGCCGCCGATGAAGGCGCGGCTGCTGTCATATCTGGGCTTTGCCGCACTCGTCGAACAGCCGTTCACGCGCGATTTCGCTTCGCTGTCGGCGGAAGCCTTCGTGACCGACGTACTGGACAAGAATCTCGGCATCATTCACGCCGTGACCGGCTTCGACTTCCACTTCGGCAAGGACAGGCAAGGCGGCCCGGCCTATCTGATGGCGGCCGGCGAACGCCACGGCTTCGGCGTCACGCTGGTCGACGCCTTTCGCGACGAGGGCGCCGAGGTGGTGTCGTCGAGCCGGATCCGTGCGCTGCTCTGCGAGGGCGCGGTGGCCGAGGCCGCTGGCCTGCTTGGCTACCGCTTTACGGTCGAGAGCGAGGTGATCGGCGGCCAGCAGCTTGGCCGCACACTCGGCTTTCCAACCGCCAATATGAGGCTTTCGCCGGAAGCCACGCTGAAGGAAGGGATTTATGCCGTCCGCTTCCGTCGTGCCGACGGCACGCTTCACGACGGTGTTGCCAGCTTTGGCCGCCGCCCGACCGTCGACGACAATGGCACGCCACTATTGGAAACCTTCGTTTTCGACTTTTCCGGCGATCTCTACGGCGAGATATGCGCGGTGTCCTTCTTCGGTTTCCTGCGCGCCGAGGTGAAGTTCGATGGGCTCGACGCGCTGGTCGCGCAGATGAAACGCGACGAAGCCGAGGCGAGGGCGCTGCTTGCCGGCGTCAGCCCACTTTCCGAGCTCGACGCCCGTATCGCTTTTTGAACCTACTTTTTCAGCGCCAGGCCGACGGCAATGAAGGCCCAACCCTGGAAGATCAGGTCGATGGCGAGGAACAGCCCCAGCACCCACAGGCTGTTGACTGGCCAGCCCATGGCGATGACCAGGCCCGCCAGCGCGCTGATGACGCCCGCCGCGACGATCCAGCCCCAACCCTTCTGCGGCCTGTGCTGGTAACCGACCCAGGCCCTGAGTATGCCGGAAGCGACGAGGGCGACCGCCAGCAGCAAGGTCAGCACCGCCGAGGCCAGCAACGGATTGTAGAAAGCGAAGAATCCGGCGACGGCATAGAGAAGCCCGCTGAGCAGCCAGTAGAAGAACCGGCTCCATGTCTTCACTCCGAAGGCATGCAGGATCTCGATGACGCCGGCCATCAGCATCAGCCAGCCGACGACATAGACCGAGGCAACCGTTGCGATAAACAGATTGCCGAAGGCGATGCCGCCGAGGATCAGCAGCAGCACGCCGAGCCCGACGAACCATCCCCATTTCGCCTGCGTCTGACCAATCGCATCTTTCAAGGCATCGCCGTGCAGGGACATTGTCGCCGTCTCCATCTCCGCGATACGGAGGTTAGCGCCGAAGGCCTTGCTCGTCCAGCGAGCAGCTTGCACCGGAGGCGCACCAAAAAAGCGAACGGGCCGTTTCGAATTTAAATCAAATTTTACCGAACGGGCGCCATGGCTCCCGGCAGGCCGGTTGTTCCTGCCGGTGTTTCGTGTGTATGGGGTAACGATGCGTTCTGTCAGGGTGTTTCAGGTGGTCTTGGCCACCTTCATGCTGGGTGCGCCCGGTGCCGCTAAAGCCGGCGAGGGCGCCTTTGGCTGGCTGTCCGGCGACTGGTATCTGACCGTCGGCGCCACTGGCATGATCGCGCCGGATTTCGAGGGCAGCAAGAAGTACCTGCTCAGCGCCTCGCCGATCATCTCGCTCGGCAAGGTTGGGCCCGCGGCTCGCTTCACTTCGCGCAACGACAACATCTCGCTGGCGCTGATCGACGACGGCGGCCTCCGCGCCGGCCTGACCGGAAAATTGCTGTTTTCGCGCGATGGCGGCGACGCCGACGAGTTGAAAGGCCTCGACCCGGTACGCTGGGGCGGCGAGGCCGGCGGCTTCTTCGAATTCTATCCTTTGGACTGGCTGCGCGCCCGCGCCGAGTTGCGGCACGGCATTCGCGCCCATAGCGGCTTTGTCGCCGACATCTCCGCCGACGCCTTCTACGATGTGACGCCGGACGTCAGGATTTCGGGCGGGCCGCGCGTTTCGTTCGCCTCATCGGACTATTTCGACGCCTATTACGGCGTCAATGCCGAGGAAGCCGTGGCTTCGGGCCTCAGCGAATACCATCCGGGCGGCGGGGTGAAATCGGCGGGCCTCGGCGGCGCGGTGACCTGGAAAGTGACCGAGCCGATGACGGCCAGCCTGTTCGGCGAGTATTCGCGGCTGATGGGTCCGGCTGCCGATTCCAGCCTGGTCAGGGAGCGCGGCGACCGCAACCAGTTCACGATCGGCGTCTCGACGACCTACCGCTTCAATTTTTCGATGTGACGTCGCAGGCCGTCGGCTGGTTTATTTGATCAGGCGGCTGTCGAACGGATAGCGGTATAGGCTGGCAATCGTGATGCGTGGCGCGTCGTCATGGTTCGGGTTGAGCAGGTAGTTGCTCGCTTTCCGCATTACGACAGAAGGAATTTTCATGAGCGCGTAACGATTGGCCGAGAGAAAGTCCGTGCCCTGTCGCCTTGTCGATTCCATGTCCTTGTCCCAGCCGTCATGGATAACCGGTTCGGTCGTTTCTATTCCGTCCGGAACGTCGATTTCGATAAGCTGGTAGGTTCTCGGAACAGTTTCGCGCGTCGCATGCACCAGTATCTCCAGCAGTGCCGTCGAAGGGTGGTCGGTGCAATAGACGATGGGCATCCCGCGCCTGTTCCACCTTCCATCAACGAGCGTTCCGCCACGACCCGAGAGATCCCCGAAATTGGAGATGCGCCAGATGCGCATCGTTAGGCAAACATGCCAAAGTCGATGCGGATAAGCTCTTCGAAAACGATGTGGGCGCCGGTCTCTGTCTCGAGGAGATCGATCGGCCTTGCGCCATCCAATGCGATAATCTCGCTTCGCAGCCAACGCTGGGCCTTCTCATGACTGCCGAATACTCGATCCGCCTGCTCAGCGATGCGTTCCAGGCGCAAGGCGCGGTCGGATTCATCTGGCGAAAGCGGCTCGCCATGTTCCTTGCGGCGCGCCAGCGTGCGGCGGGGCGCAACGATACGATAGAGCTCTTCGCTGCTGAAACCCAGACTGCGCAGATGATCGATCTTGTCCGTAGGGACGGAAAAGTCGTGTGTTACGCGAATTGCCCTTGCGGCGACCGACATAGGCGTCTCCCTGGCATCTGCAGGCCATTCTGATGCCATCTGCCTGCGAATGTATGCGCAATTGGCACATGATACAAGGAGGCCATCGCGAGTTCGGGCTTTTCAATAGCGTCGGCCTCGGTTAAAAGCCCAGCCATGACGAGCTTTTCGCGCCTTCTCGCGATCGCGATACGAATTACAAGCTCGGTGTTCCGGGCGGCCTGACAGTCGCCGGAACCACCGGGAATCTTGCGCGTGGCCTCTCGCGCTTTTTCCAGATCATGATAGTTCAACACCCGGGCTCCTTCGCCGCCGGGCAATGCATATGGCAAACCAATGACCGATACCCCAATGACCGACACCGTTGAAACGATCGACTATTCCAAAACGCTTTATCTGCCGCAGACGGATTTCCCGATGCGCGCCGGCCTGCCCGAGAAGGAGCCGCTGCTGGTCAAGCGCTGGCAGGACATGGACCTTTACCGCAAGCTGCGCCAGGACGCCGCCGGCCGCGAAAAATACGTGCTGCATGACGGCCCGCCCTACGCCAACGGCAACATCCATATCGGCCATGCGCTGAACAAGATCCTCAAGGACGTCATCACCCGCTCGTTCCAGATGCGCGGCTACGACTCGAACTACGTGCCCGGCTGGGATTGCCACGGCCTGCCGATCGAATGGAAGATCGAGGAGCAATACCGCGCCAAGGGCAAGAACAAGGACGAGGTGCCGGTCAACGAGTTCCGCAAGGAATGCCGCGAGTTCGCCGCGCACTGGATCAAGGTGCAGGGCGGCGAGTTCCAGCGGCTTGGTGTCGTCGGCGATTTCGACAACCCCTATATGACGATGGCGTTCCATGCCGAGGCGCGCATCGCCGGCGAATTGTTGAAATTCGCCATGTCGGGCCAGCTCTATCGCGGCTCCAAGCCGGTGATGTGGAGCGTGGTCGAGCGCACCGCGCTGGCCGAGGCCGAGGTCGAATATCAGGATTATGAGAGCGACACGATCTGGGCGAAGTTCCCGGTCGTCAGTCTTGCCTGGCAAGTCACCAACGTCATGGATGGGCAACTCGCAAAGCTAAATCCAAAGCTTACGGAGACGTCACTGGACTTGCTGGAGGCCCATGTCGTCATCTGGACGACCACGCCGTGGACCATCCCAGGCAACCGTGCCGTCAACTATTCGCCACGCATCAATTATGGCCTCTACGCGGTCACGGCGGCCGAGAACGCTTTCGGCCCGCAGCCTGGCGAAAAGCTGATCTTTGCCGACGCGCTGGCGGAAGAGGCGGCTGTCAAAGCCAAGGTCACCTTGAATCGTCTTCGCAGCGTCAGCGCCGAAGAGCTTGGAAACCTTACTCTTTCGCACCCTTTCAAGGGTCTTGCCGGCGGCTACGAATTTGATGTTCCCATGCTTGCCGGCGACCACGTCACCGACGAGGCCGGCACCGGCTTCGTTCACACCGCGCCGGGCCATGGCCGCGAGGACTTCGATGCCTGGATGGACGCTGCATCGGACCTGCGCCAGCGCGGCATCGACACCGCGATCCCGTTCACCGTCGACGATGCCGGCTTCTTCACCAAGGATGCACCGGGCTTTGGCCCGGACCGCGAGGGCGGAGCGGCGCGCGTCATCGACGACAACGGCAAGAAGGGCAATGCCAACCAGGCGGTTATCGACGAGTTGATCAAGCGCGAAGCGCTGTTCGCGCGCGGCCGCCTGAAGCATTCCTATCCGCATTCGTGGCGGTCGAAGAAGCCGATCATCTTCCGCAACACGCCGCAATGGTTCGTCTATATGGACAAGGAGCTGGGCGACGGCACGACGCTGCGCAGCCGTGCCTTGAAGGCGATCGACGACACCCGCTTCGTGCCGGCCGCCGGCCAGAACCGGATCCGCGCCATGATCGAGGAGCGCCCCGACTGGGTGCTGTCGCGCCAGCGCGCCTGGGGCGTGCCGATCGCCGTCTTCGCCGACGCCGACGGCAATGTTCTGCGTGACGAGGCGGTCAACCAGCGCATCATGGAAGCCTTCGAGAAGGAAGGCGCCGACGCCTGGTTCGCGGTCGGCGCCAAGGAGCGTTTCCTTGGCAATCACGACGCCTCGAAATGGCAGCAGGTGATGGACATCCTCGATGTCTGGTTCGATTCCGGCTCGACCCATGCCTTCACTCTGGAGGATCGTCCGGACCTGAAATGGCCGGCCGACGTCTATCTGGAAGGATCAGACCAGCATCGCGGCTGGTTCCACTCCTCGCTGCTCGAAAGCTGCGGCACCAGGGGCAGGGCGCCTTACGAGACCGTCGTCACCCATGGGTTCACCATGGACGAGGAGGGGCGGAAAATGTCGAAGTCGCTCGGCAACACCGTGGTGCCGCAGGACGTCATCAAGCAGTCGGGCGCCGATATCCTGCGGCTATGGGTGGTGACGACCGATTATTGGGAAGACCAGCGGCTCGGCAAGAACGTGCTGCAGACCAATATCGACGCCTATCGCAAGCTGCGCAACACCATCCGCTGGATGCTGGGCACGCTTGCCCATGACGATGGCGAGGACGTGCCGCTGGACAAGATGCCGGAGCTGGAGCGGCTGATGCTGCATCGGCTCTCCGAGCTCGATGAGGTCGTGCGCACGGGCTACGACGCCTTCGAGTTCAAGCGCATCACCCGCACGTTGCTCGACTTCATGGTGGTCGAATTGTCGGCTTTCTATTTCGATGTCCGCAAGGACGCGCTCTACTGCGACGCGCCGTCGAGCGTGAAGCGAAAGGCTTCCGTGCAGGTGGTGCGCCATCTGTTCGACTGCCTGGTGAAATGGCTGGCGCCGATGCTGCCCTTCACCATGGAGGAAGCCTGGCTCGACCGTCACCCCGACGTCGTCTCGGTGCATCTCGACCAGTTTCCGCAGATCCCGGCCGACTGGAAGAACGAGGCGCTGGCGGAAAAATGGCGCAAGGTGAGGCAGGTCCGCCGTGTCGTCACCGGCGCGCTGGAGATCGCGCGCGCCCAGAAGGTCATCGGTTCGTCGCTGGAAGCGGTGCCGGTCGTCACGCTCGACGATGCGGGGCTCGAAGCGGCGATCGCCGATGTCGACATGGCCGAGATGGCGATCACCAGCGATCTTGTCGTTGCCCATGGCAGCGTGCCTTCCGGCGCCTTCACGCTGGACGACGTCAAGGGCGTCGCCGTGGTGGTCGAGAAGGCCGAGGATCGGGGCCTCGTCAAATGCGCGCGGTCATGGCGCTACACGGCCGATGTCGGGCAGGACAAAGAATTTCCCGACGTTTCGGCGCGGGACGCGGCGGTCCTGCATGAGTTGAAGGCGCTTGGCCGGCTTTAATGCATGTCGCCCAAAAGCATGCCCTCGGTCTTGAACCGAGGGTGTGCAGCGGTTTTGGGATAACGATATGCATGGCCAAGTCGCCATATCGGTGCACAAATGCCACGGCGGGCGGCTGATCGGCCTCCGCTCGTTGCCCTTAACGAGTGGTTGAGATAAACACGCGAAACTCCGGACGACAAATTGTCGCCGGATTTCCGTCGCAAGAGCGTGGACGATGGGGACCGGACCTTTGGCCGGTGGCGATCGAGAGGCTGTCTAGAGTGGGATTTTTTGGCATGACCGAAAGAACTTGCGCGCGCGTTGCGCTGCTGGCGCCGCTTGTCGTATCCGGCTTGGCCCTGTCCGGCTGCATGGGCTCGCCTACCTACGGAACCGACAAGCCCGCCGCCGCCCAGCTTGCCGGCGATCTCACCAGCGCTTTTTCGGTTGTGCCGAAGGCCAAGGAAAGGATCGACTACAAGCCGCGTCCCGAACTGGTGAAGCCGGCGCCGGGGCAGAAGGGCGTGCTGCCGCCGCCGCAGGACAGCATCGCGACGGCAAGCGCCGATTGGCCGGAATCGCCCGAGCAACGCCGCGCTCGCCTGCGCGCCGAGGCCACGCTCCATCAGGACGATCCGTCCTACCAGGCGCAGATCGTCGATGACGTCCAGACGGATCCAGTGGCGATCAAGGCTGCGATGGCGCAGTCGGGTTCCAGTCATCCGCCGGCCTGGTCTCCGGCCGATTCGGACAAGGGCCGCGCCGCCGAGGTCAAGCGCCGCCTCGCCGAAGGCAAGCAGGGGGACCCGAACACCCGCAGATATCTGAGCGAGCCGCCGGTGCAATACCGCGCGGCTGCCGACACCGCGCCGGTGGACGACCTCGGCGAGGACGAGTACAAGAAAGAACGTCGCCTCAAGAAGGAGGCGGCCGCCAAGAACAAGAGCGGCGGCATGTTCGACTGGCTGCCCTGGTAAGCTGCCGACGCTAAAGAAAGTCACCGACGCTACGGTTCGCGTCGCTCCCGGAAAAAGCCCTTCAGAAGCAGCGCAGCGTCGCTTTCGGCCATGCCTGGATAGATGTCTGGCGCATGGTGGCAGGTCGGTGAAGCGAAGAAGCGCACGCCGTTGACCACGGCGCCGCCCTTCTCGTCGGCGGCCCCGAAATAGAGCCGGCGCAACCTGGCGAAGGAGATGGCGCCAGCGCACATGGCGCAGGGCTCCAGCGTCACATAGAGATCATGCCCGGTGAGCCGCTCGCTCGACAGCTTGCGGCAGGCTTCGCGGATCGCCAGCATCTCGGCATGGGCGGTGGGGTCGGCAAGCTCGCGGGTGCGGTTGCCGGCGCTGGCAACGACCGTATCGCCGCTGGCGATGACCGCGCCGACCGGCACTTCGCCACGCAAGGCGGCGGCTTCGGCCTCTTTCAGCGCCAGCGCCATGAAATCCGGCCGCTTCAAGCGGTTTCCATTCCTATTATCTCCTCGCCACTCAGGCGTGATCCTGTTATCTAGCGCATGACCCCGAAAACCGGAATCGGTTTCGGAAAGGATCATGCGCCAAAATCTAAGTGCTAAGCGTCCATTGCGCGTCCGATAGGACGCGCGGCGTTGTAGCGGTGCAAACGAGCAAAGGCCACATGGACGACAAAGACAAGAAATTCCCGCGCCAAAAGGGTTCGGGCAAGAACGGCCCGAAACCGTCGGGCCTGCGTGGTCGTGATTCCGCTGCCGGCAAAGGCGGTAAGCCGTCCTTCGGCGCGAAAAAACCTTACGCGCCACGCGGCGATCGACCGGCGGCGGCAGAGGGCGAGCGGCCGAAGCGTGACTTCAAGGGCGGCGACCGGCCGTTCAGCAAGGGGCCGCGCCCCGAAGCCAAGCCCTATGAAAAGCGCGAGGGGCCACGCAAGCCCTACGCGCCGCGCGGCGACCGGCCGATGGCCGCCGAAGGCGAGCGGCCGAAGCGTGACTTCAAGGGCGGCGACCGGCCATTCAGCAAGGGGCCGCGCCCCGAAGGCAAGCCCTATGAAAAGCGGGAGGGCTCACGCAAGCCATACGCGCCACGCGGCGACCGGCCGATGGCGGCCGAAGGCGAGCGGCCGAAGCGCGACTTCAAGGGCGGCGACCGGCCGTTCAGCAAGGAGCCGCGCACCGAAGGCAAGCCCTACGAAAAGCGCGAGGGGCCACGCAAACCTTATGCGCCGCGTGGCGACCGGCCGGCCTCGGCGGACGGTGGCGAACGGCGTTTCGACCGTCCCAAGCGCGACTTCGGCGATCGGCCCAAGCGCGATTTTGGCAATCGGCCTCAAGGGCCATCGGGCGGCGGCTTCAAGCCGCGCCCGCGTCCCGCCGAGGCGACGGAAGAGGCAGGCGAGCGCATCGCCAAGCGGCTGGCCCGCGCCGGCCTTGCTTCGCGCCGCGATGCCGAGGAACTGATCGCGGCCGGGCGCGTCAAGGTCAATGGAAGAGTGCTGTCCTCGCCCGCCTTCAATGTGATGCCCGGCGACATCATCCATCTCGACGGCATGGAGATCCCGCCGATCGAACGGACCCGGCTGTTCCTGTTCCACAAGCCGGCCGGCGTGGTCACCACCAACCGTGATCCCGAGGGCCGCAAGACCGTCTTCGACGTGCTGCCGGCCGACCTGCCGCGGCTGATGACCATCGGCCGGCTCGACATCAACACCGAGGGCCTGCTGCTGCTCACCAATGATGGCGGGCTGTCGCGCGTGCTCGAGCTGCCGTCCACCGGCTGGCTCAGGCGCTACCGCGTGCGCGTCCACGGCAAGGTCGAGGAAAGTGCGCTTGCCGGCTTGCGCGAAGGCATCGCCGTCGACGGCGTCTTCTACGGCGCCATCGAGGCGACGCTCGACCGCGAGCAGGGCACCAATGCCTGGCTGACGCTTGGACTGCGCGAGGGCAAGAACCGCGAAGTCAGGAACATACTGGGCTCGCTTGGCCTGGACGTGACGCGGCTGATCCGCATTTCCTACGGACCTTTCCAGCTCGACGACCTGCCCGAAGGCCATGTGCTGGAGATCAAGGGTCGCGTGCTGCGCGACCAGCTCGGCGAACGCCTGGTCGAGGAGTCTGGCGCCAATTTCGACGCCGAGATCACCAAGCCGTTTTCCAACAGGCCCGTGCGGCGTGAAGCGGTGCGGGAGGCGGAGCCGGAGCGGCCGAAATTCACCCGCGACGGCGAGCGCCGTCCAATCGGCGAAGGCGGATTGATCAAGAACCGCAAACGCCGCGAGGGCAGCCGCGACGAGGCGTTGGGTAAGCTGTCGACAAGTCCCGGCAGAAGCTCTGGACCGGAAAAGAGCTTTGGCGAGCGCGGCCCGAGGCCGGGTGGATTTGGCGGCAAACCGGGCGGTGGGAAGAAGTCCGAACGCGAGCAGCGGCCGATCGAGCCGCCGGGCCAGCGCAAGGCCAATGTCTGGATGGCGCCGGGTGCGCGGCCGATCGGCAAGGGCAGGGCGGATGCCGACGCCGCCAAGGCGGCCGAAACCAAGGCCCGCAAGGACTCGTTCAAGCCGTCTTATGGCAAGCCCGCCAGTGGAAAACCCGCCAGTGGAAAACCGGGAGGCGCGAAGCCGTTCGGCAAGCCGCGTGGCGAACGCCCGAATTCCGGCAAGAGTGATGGCGGCGGCAAAGGCGGCGACCGGCCGCGCAGTGGCCCTGGCGGATCAAGGGGAAGCCATGCGGATCGTCGGCGGTGAGTTTCGCGGGCGTCCGCTGGCGACGCCTCGCTCAAGCGCCATCCGCCCGACCACCGACCGTACCCGCGAGGCTGTCTTCAACGTGCTTGCACATCGCTTCCCCGACAGGCTGGACGGCGCGCGCGTGCTCGACCTGTTCGCCGGCACCGGCGCACTCGGCCTCGAGGCGCTGTCGCGCGGCGCCGCCTATGGCGTCTTTATCGAAGAATTGGCGGAAGGGCGCGGCCTGATCCGCACCAATGTCGAGGCCTTCGGCCTCACCGGACGCACCAAGATATTCCGCCGCGACGCTACCGCCCTGGGCGAGGCGGGCACGATGGCCGCGTTCGGCCTGGTGTTCGCCGATCCGCCCTACGGCAAGAGCCTTGGCGAGCGTGCCTTGCGCTCGGCCAAAGCCGGCGGCTGGCTTGCCCCCGGCGCGCTCTGCGTCGTCGAGGAGGCGGCGGTGGCGCCCTTCGAGGCAGGGCCGGGTTTTTCGGTTGTCGACGAGCGCAACTATGGCGAGACGGTCATCCGATTTATCGAGGTTGGCTGAGTACGCCGGCGCTGGCTCCTTCTCCCTCAGGAGGGAAGGTTGGCGCAGCGCCTCGAAAATGACGAACAAATCATTTTGCCTGTGGCAATACCCCCGCCTATCGTCCCACCCCATGACAACCGGAGCCATTGATGACATCTCAGGCTGAATGGCTGCGCGGAACGCTCCTGGCGCTGGCTTTCGTGTTGAGCGGCCCGGTTCTGGCCGACAACAAGCCGGCCGACGGCAAGGTGACGGATTTCATGCTCGACAACGGCATGGAGGTCGTCGTCATCCCTGATCACCGCGCGCCGATCGTCACCCATATGGTGTGGTACAAGATCGGCAGCGCCGACGAACCGCCGGGCAAATCCGGCATCGCCCATTTCTTCGAACATCTGATGTTCAAGGCGACGACCAACCATGCCGCCGGCGCGTTCGACCGCGCCGTCTCGGCCATCGGCGGTTCCAACAACGCCTTCACCTCCTATGACTACACCGCCTTCTACGAGACGGTGGTGCCGCAGGCGCTCGGAGAGATGATGGATTTCGAGGCCGATCGCATGCGCAACCTGATCCTCAGCGACGACGTCATCGCCACCGAGCGCGACGTGATCCTCGAGGAACGCCGCTCGCGCATCGACAACAATCCGCAGGCGGTGCTCGGCGAGGAGGTAGACGCCACGCTCTGGCAGAACCAGCCCTATCGTATTCCGGTGATCGGCTGGATGCAGGAGATGGAGAAGCTGAACCGCACCGACGCCAAGGCCTTCTACGACAAATACTACACGCCCAACAACGCCGTGCTGGTGGTGGCCGGCGATGTCGAGCCGGAGGTGGTCAAGGCGCTGGCCGAAAAGACCTATGGTAAGGTCGCGCGCGGTCCAGACCTGCCGCCGCGCATCCGTCCGGTCGAACCGGAGCAGAACACCAGGCGCACGGTGACGCTGTCCGACGCGCGCGTCAGCGTGCCGAACTTTTCGACGCAATGGGTGGTTCCGTCCTACCGCACTGCCAAGCCGGGTGAAGCGGAGGCGCTGGACCTGCTGTCGGAAATCCTCGGCGGCGGCAGCCGCAGCCGGCTTTACCAACAGCTTGTCGTCAAGCAAGGCATTGCCGCCGAGGCCGGCGCCTTGTTCCAGGGCACCATGCTCGATGCCAGCAACTTCGCTGTCTATGGTGCCCCGCGCGGCGACGCCAAGCTGGCCGATGTCCAGGCGGCGGTCGAGGTCGAGGTCGCCCGCATCGCCAGGGACGGCGTCACATCGGGCGAGTTGGAGAAGGCCAAGGATCGTTTCGTCCGCTCGATGATCTTCGCCCGCGACAAGCAGGATTCGATGGCCAACATCTACGGCGCAACGCTCGCCACCGGCGGCAGCGTCAGGGATGTCGAGGAATGGCCAAGCCGCATCCGCAAGGTCACCGCGGACGACGTCAAGGCCGTTGCCGCGCGCTATCTCAATCTCGACCATTCGACGACCGGCTATCTCTTGCCGCAGACACAGGCAGGGAATTGATGTGATGACGAGCTTGAGCATCTTGCGCCGCCCGCTTTTCCCTTCTCCCACAAGGGGAGAAGGGAAGGCCCGTCGCGCCGTCGCACCTCTATTCACCTTCTTCCTCTCCCTGCTCGTCCTCATCCTGCCGCCACTTACCGCCCGCGCGGCCATGAACATCCAGGAGGTGACGTCGTCGAAGGGCATCACCGCCTGGCTGGTGGAGGATTATTCCGTGCCCATCGTCGCCATCCGCTTCGTCTTCGGCGGCGGCACGACGCAGGATCCCGCTGGGAAGGAAGGGCTTGCCAATCTGATGAGCGGCCTGTTCGACGAGGGCGCCGGCGATCTCGACAGCGAGGCCTTCCAGATAAAGCTGGACGATGTCGGCGCCGAGATGGGCTTCGATGCGGCGCGTGACGGCACCTATGGCTCGATGCGCATGTTGGCCGAGCAGCGGGACGGCGCTTTCGACCTGTTGCGGCTGGCGGTCAACGAGCCGCGTTTCGACCAGGCGCCAATCGACCGCATCCGCGCCCAGGTACTGTCCGGCATCATCGCCAACGAGCTCGACCCCGATACGGTCGCCCAGCGCAAATGGCTGGAAGCACTATACGGCAGCCATCCCTATGCGCGACCCGACGAGGGCACCAGGCAAAGCATCGCCACGATCGCACGGGACGATCTCATCGCCTTTCACAAGGCGAACTTCGCCCGCGACGGCCTGCATGTGGCGGTGGTCGGCGCCATCGATGCAGAGACGCTGAAGAAAAAGCTCGATATGGTCTTCGGCGACCTGCCGGAACACCAGGCGCTCAGCGCGGTTGCCGATGTCGATCCGAAACTCAACCAGCAGCTCGAGGTCATTTACGACCAGCCGCAGACCTCGTTGCAACTGGCCTATCCCGGCGTAAAGCGGAGTGCGCCGGATTTCTTCGCCGCGGTGCTGATGAATGAGATCCTCGGCGGCGGCGCCTTCACCTCGCGCCTGTTCGACGAGGTGCGCGAAAAGCGCGGCCTGGCCTATAACATCAGTTCCGACCTCGTCGACCACCAGCACGCCAACGCGCTCGCCATCACCACCGCGACCCGCTCGGACCGTGCGGCCGAGACGCTGGCTGTCGTGCGCGAGGTGGTGAGGCGCATGGCTGAGGAGGGGCCGACCGAAGCGGAGCTGGCGGCGGCCAAGAAATACATGATCGGCGCCTATGCCATCAACAATCTGAATTCCTCCGGCGCCATCGCCGCGACGCTGGTCGAGCTGCAGCTCGACAAGCTTGGCATCGACTATGTGCAGCGCCGCGCCGCCCTCATCAACGAGGTGACCCTGGATCAGGTGAAAGCGGCGGCGAAGAGACTGCTCTCCGGAGAGCCGGCCATCATGGTCGTCGGGCCGAAGCAGGGCGAGGCCAGGGAGCAATGAGCCCGAGCTTCGGCATCGCCTTCGGCGGCGGCGGCGCGCGCGGCCTGGCGCATATCCATGTCATCGAGGCGCTGGACGAGCTTGGCATCAGGCCCGTCGCCATATCAGGCTCGTCGATCGGCGCCATCATGGGCGCCGGCATGGCCTCGGGCATGACCGGCAAGGATATTCACGACTATATGCGCTCGATCCTCGGCCACCGCGCCGAGGTGGCGGCGCGCATGTGGCGGGCGCGGCCCGGCACCTTCGCCGAGATGATGCAGGGCGGGCTGCGTATCACCCAGTTCAACGTCGAGCGCATCCTCAGGGCATTCATGCCCGACACCATTCCCGAAACCTTCGCCGGGCTGAAAATACCGCTGAAGGTGACGGCGACGGATTACTTCGGCCACAAGCTCGCCGTGTTCAGCGACGGCGACCTGCATTCGGCACTTGCCGCCTCCGCGGCCATTCCCGCGGTGTTCCGCCCGGTGATGCGCGACGGCAGGCTGCTGATCGACGGCGGCATCTACAATCCGGTGCCGTTCGACCTGATCGAGCACGACGCCGACATCATCATAGCCGTCGACGTGGTTGGCGTGCCGACCGAGGCCCGGCGCAAATACCCGACCTCCGTCGACCTGATGTTCGGCGCCACGCAATTGATGATGCAGTCGATCATCGCCGCCAAGCTGAGGCAATGCCAGCCGGACATACTGGTCAGGCCGGCGGTATCAAAATACCGCGTCCTCGATTTCATGAAGATCGACGCCCTGATGGCTGAAACGGCCGCGATCAAGGACGAGCTGAAGCGGGAGATCGAGAAGGCGGTGGAGGGGCAAACCAAGGT
>NZ_SUHQ01000011.1:63102-193308 GCF_004962245.1 Mesorhizobium sp.
GGCAAGCGCTCCAAGCGGGTGGGTGGGTGAGGCCGGTTGGGCGTTGGTGCGGATGTCTGGCGCTTGGTACGCTCTCGAAAGGGCGCAAACTTTTGACCCGTCTGAGACATCCCCTTCCGAAAGACGCTTCCGCGGTTGACTATTCCGCCGCAGCCTTGACCGTTCGCGGGTCGATCGAACGGTTGAGGATCAGCGCCCCGGCATGGCTTTCGCAGGTTGCTGCCTGCGGCAGTTGCCGCACGCCCGGGCAGATCGCCGCCAGCCCCTCCATCGTGAGCACGTCGGGTATTCTGGTGTGGCTGACGCAAAGCGCGCCGTCCGGTCCCCATGCCGCTTCGAACGACATATCAGGCGCGGTCTCGTCTTGCTGAATGCCCTTGCGGTCGTAGACGACGATCGGCGTTCCGTTGCGGGTGTGGCCGATGCCATCGCCGCAATAATCGGCGCGGATCATGCGGGTGCATGCCTGATGATGATCCCACAGCGGTGTGCCGTCCGGCGCGCTTTCCCAGGGCCGATATCCAAACCGCGCGCATTTCGCCTGCGCGCCGCCGGTGCAGGTGATGCTGAAAGCCGTCTCGGACGGCAAATGGCGACCATCTTGCGTCCAAGTACCGGCGAGCGGAAAGCCCATGCGCCGGCCTTCGATGTCCGGTTCGCAGACGTTGCGCCATGCACCGCCTGCCGCGTCGCGGGTCGACATGGCGTAGAGCATGATCCCGCCATCCGGATTCCTCGGATCGATCTCGACCGCGTCGATGCGCAGCGGCATTTGGCCCTGTCCGTCGCCAATCGTCAGAATGGCGCCGACGAGGTCGTTTTGCGGGACAATGCGGCCGTCTCCTGTTGTCACCTCGAACCTTGTGCCGACAACGGAAATTGAGTTGATCGCCTGTCCGGTCCCGGCCTCGGCGGCCGCGACCATGCAGGAAACGGCTAAGGCAAGGGTGGCCAATGCGTGACGACCAATATGGGCGAGGCAGCTTTCGGGGGGTGACATTATTGGCTCCTGACGGCTTGTCTTGAAAGTGGTGGTGAAGCGCGGCCAATGGCCGGCACTTTCCCGCGGCGATCGTTTGACGGAGAACGGAAGGCGCGAAGCCATCCGTTCCATTGTCAGCGGACGCCTGTGGTCCCGATCCTAACGCCTTGGCGAGGGGGTCGGCCGGTCATGGTTGGTTCCATCGCCGCCGCCAACGCTGTGACCAGCCGGAAGGCCGTTGACGGCCTTGCTCGCGACATTGCCCTTGTGGACAGCCGGCACATTGCGGTCATTCGGGTCGACGACCGAGCGAATGTTCGGGTCGACGATGGAGCGAATGTTCGGGTCGATGATGGAGCCGCCGGCCTTAGCGAGGCTTTTCACAAGAACGATGCCGTCGGCATGCACGCCGTTGAGTGCAAGGACGCCGAGACCGTTCGTAAAGATAGCATTGCTGGTTAGCGAATTGCTGATCACCGCATTGGTGGTGATCGCATTGTAGGTAAGGCCGTTCAGCGATTTGCCGTTCGCGCCGATTGGGTTCGCAGCGCTAGCCGGGGCGACGAGGCAGGCCATTGCCGAGGCAGCGGCCACGTAAGTCTTGAAGCGAAACATTTGATTTCCTTTTTCAGTTTCAGCGGAGCCATCCCGTCGGGTTCGCTCCATGGGTCGGCTTTTCGCTCCCGACTGTTTCGGACGAATGCCGAATTTGACCGTTTTGTTTCAATTGTTGCGGCCTGGCAGGGTCATGCACTCGGCGAGCGAACCTCCGCCTTGTCGTGATGCAGGCGGGCATGACGCCCTGCGTCTGCATCCTCAAATGAACAATCGCAGCGTGCGCCCTGCGCGGCGACACAAAGGAAACCTTAAGCCGGCAAATCGGCAAATCCGCGCAACATCCCTGCATCACCGGTGACGCCAGAAACGAGGAGATTTCTGGCGATGCAACCTTTGCGAAAAACCGATGACCGACCGAACGGCGAGGTGACGGCGGCCCGGACCGCACGTCTGGCGGTACTAGCGGGCACCCCTGGCCTGCTGCTGACGGCATACGCGGCCGCGACATCCACGTCCCTGACCATCCGCGCCGATCTCGCGCTGACGCTGATGGACATGCTGGTGCTGGTCACCGTCGCGATCGTGACTGGCGGCCGCAAGAACGACGGCGCTGGCCGCAAGCGTCAGGCAGCCCTGGCTGAGACGCTCGCCAATGCGTTCGCTGCGCTCGGCATGTGCCTTTCAATGGCTGTCGTCGCCAGCATCGCAATCCAACGAATCGCGGCCGGCGGTGTCGAACCGCACGGCCCTGGCGTCGTTCTCGCCATGAGCCTGAACGTGGTCTACGCGGCGATCAATTTCTGGATCCTGCGCCGTTGGAAGGCCCGCAACAGGCTTGCCGCTTCCGCGCTGGCACGCGCGCAAATCTGTCTGTTCTCGGACAAGCTCTCGTCGAACCTGCTCATCGCCGCGTCGCTCGCAACCGCGATGATTTGGGAAGGCACGATGATTGCCCGCTTCATCGATCCGGTTTCCGGCCTGCTGATCGCGACGATGACCGCGCGCTGGACCATTCCTGTCGTGCGGGACACGGTTCGAAGCCTGCGAAGGGAATTTCGTAGGGCGCGCAAGCCGATCGCCTGAGGCGAAGCTATGAGCCGTCCCGGTTGGACGGATCAGCCTTTTGAAGCTTTGTGTTCTAGCGGCGTCGGGCCTCATCCTGAGCGGGCTCGTAGACATAGCCTTCGCCGCGAACCGTCACCAGAACCGCCGGAGCGTCTGGTTCGGTCTCGAACTTCTTGCGCAGTCGGGTAATGCGGATGTCGATGCTCCGGTCGCCCGGCTCGAGGTCGCGGTTGTGGGCCAGCCTACACAGCTGGTCGCGCGACAATATCTGCCGGGGATGGCGCGCGAACACGCACAGCAGGTCGAATTCCATCGATGTCAACTGCACGTCGGCGCCGTCCGGGTCGACCATCGTGCGGCCATCCATATCGAGGATGCAGCCGCCGAAACGGATGCGGTTTCCCGGCGTCCGCTCTTCCTCGCCCAGACGCCGGATGACGCTTCTGACACGCGCCAGAAGTTCGCGCGGCTCGAACGGCTTGGCCATATAGTCGTCGGCCCCGGCGGCAAGACCTTCGAGCCGATGCGGCAGGTCACCGACGGCGGTCAGCATCAGGATGCCGGCGCGGCTGCGCTTGGCGATTTCGCGCGCGAGGTCATAGCCGCTTTCGCCGATGAGATTGACGTCGAGAATGACCAGGTCGGGGCCCAAGCGGTCGAGTTCGGCGCGCATTCCCGCTCCATCCGGAACGGAACGGACATCGAAGCCGTGCGCAAGCAGGTACTCCGACAGCATCTCGCGCAAGGGTGCTTCGTCATCGACGACGAGCAATTTCTGTTTTGTCACGCTTCGGCCTCTTCCATTGCGCTCAGTCGTTCCATCACAAGCCTGCGAAAGGTCTGCGGATCGAGAGGTTTCTCGATCACCGGCGCGCCCGTCTCGCCGATGAAGCGATCGATCTCGGGCGCCAAGGTGTCGCCGGTCACGAACAGCAGCCGGCGGGTGAGCCCGGGGCGCAACTGCTCCAGCGCGTGATAAAGGCCGGGGCCGTCGAGGCCGGGCATGCGTATGTCGCTGATCAAAAGGTCGATTCCATCCTGGCGCACAGCCTTGAGGGCGGCATTCGCGTCGTCGGCGATGGTGACGTCATGGCCGTCGCGGCGGAGCATCTCGGCGATCATCGAAGCAATGTCGGCATCGTCGTCGACCACCAGAATTCGGGCGGCCGATGGAGCGGGCGGCGCCTTGCCGGCAATCTCGGGCGCAGCAACCGTCTCGGTCGTGCCGCTCGGAAGCCGGACTGTGAACCGTGCGCCGCCGCCCTCAGTCGAATCCAGCTCTATGCTGCCGTCGTGGGCCGTCACGATGCCCTGGCAGACAGACAGCCCGACTCCGGTGCCTTCGCCGGCCATCTTGGTCGTGTAGAAAGGCTCGAAAGCGCGCGCGCGCACCGTTTCCGGCATGCCTGGGCCATTGTCGGCGACAACAATCTCGACGGCATCGTCTTCCCAAGTGGTGACGATGGTCAGCCGCCGCGGGTGCGGGACCTGCAGCAACGCCTGCTGCGCATTCACCACCAGGTTGGTGATCACCTGATGAAGCTGGTCCCTGTCGCCCCAGATGTTGGGAAGCGGCTCCGCCAGATCGGTGCGGATATCGACCCCTGCCGAACGCAGGCTGTAGGCGGCCAGTTCCAGCGAAGCGACCACCACTTCATTGATATTGACGGCGCTCCGTGTCGGCGGCTTCTTGCGGGCCATCGCCAGAAAGGTGCGGACGATCCGCGAACATCGCTCGGCCGCCGCGTGGATCTTGTCGGCGCGTCCCACGGTCGCCTTGTCCGTCGAGAATTCCTTCAGCATCGAACTGTAGCCGATGACTACGGAAAGCGGATTGTTGAGCTCGTGCGCCACGCCGGCCAGCAGCGAACCGAGAGCGGAGAGCTTTTCCGACTGGTACAACGTCTCACGCTGGCGTGCGATCTCGGCCTCGGCTTCGCGCTGGCGGGTGATATCGGTGACGGCCGCAAGCATGGCCGAACGGCCGGCCTGCGTGATCAGCCGCGCCGAAACCAGCGTATCGATTCTTGAGCCTTGCATGTTGGTCATGCCGGCTTCGAACGCATCGACGATTCCGTCCCTCAGCAAAAGCCGCAGGAGATCGTCGCGGCGCGAGAGATCTTCCCAGGTCGACGTCGCTTCGGCACCGATCTGCCCGACCTCGACGCCGAGCGTCTTGCGCGCCGGTTCGTTGACGAACAGGATTTCGGGCCCTTCGATTGTCGAGATGATGATCGGCAGCGGCACGCCTTCGGCGACGGCGCGAAACTGCGCCTCCCGTTCGGCCAACAGCTTCTCGGCTTCCAATCTGGCTTGCTCGGCCAGGACGCGGTCCGAGATGTCGCGGCCGACGGATTGCACTTCGACAAGCCGTCCGTCGCTGTCGAAAATGCCATGATCGTTCCAGGCGAGCCATCTGCGCGCACCATCCGGCATCGCATTGACAAGTTCCATGCTGGCATCCGGCGCGTGCGGAGTGAGGCGGGCAAGGTGGTCCACAAACCTGCGCCTTTCGTCGGGCGGCAGCACATCGAGTTCGCACCAGGACGGGTCCAGAAGCTGTTCGCGGGTCATCCGGCACGCCCGGCAGTAGGCGTCGTTGACGAAGCTCAAATGACCCTCCGGCGACATCCGGACGACGAACTCGGTCTGCAGTTCGACCACGCTGCGGTAGCGCTGCTCGCTATCGGCCAGTTCGCGCAGGGCCGTGCGGTTTTCGGCGAAGATGCTCGAAGCCATGTCGATCCAGGGCTGCCAAAATGCCGAGCTTTTGACGGCGGCCTGGGGTGCGCCGGTGGATTCGCCGGCGGCGCCGGAGCGTACATGATCGACAAGCGAGATCGCCGGGTCAACGATCTCCCTCAAGATCATCTTGTGCAAAGCGTATAGCGAGACAAGCACGCCGGCCAAAATGAGCGCGTAGGGAAAAAGCGACTGTTGCCGGGCGTAGGACTGATAGAGGCCAATGCCGGCGACAAGCACGAGAAGCGGCAAAACGCAGGCCGCCATCGACAGCGCGTAATGCCTGGACAGCTTCGAGGAGGTCGGCACGGCGAGATCTCCACAGACGGATGCGCCGTCGCAACGGTTGCTGTTCCCGTGCGGGCCACTGGACTGAGCGGCCGACGGCCTGTCAAGCCGGCCTGCCCGGCCATCTGTCCGGCGTCGTTCGACAAATAACCACGGGATGTTTCACGATGATGCCGCCAGCCGCTTTTTCTCGACGGCTCTTGTTTCAATTGTGTCGAACAGCCCGTTGCGGCAGCAGATGGGCCGCACTTGCGATTGCCTTGCGATTGACCCGGGGCGAATGCGCCTTGTACGCTTGAACGGCCGCTCGCCGCGGGGGAACGCATGGCCGACATCATTGTCGTGGACGACGAGACCGACGTTGCGTTCATGATCGCCGACTATTTGCAGGCGAAGGGCTACCGCATACGCACGGCATCCGGTGGCGCCGAATTGCGCGAGGCGATCGCGACGGCGACGGCCGATCTTGTCGTTCTCGACATCAACATGCCGGGCGAGAACGGCTTTAGCCTGGCCCGCTGGCTTCGCGAACATCACGACACAGGCATCCTGATGCTGACGGGCGCCGATTCGGTCTTCGACAAGGTGGCGGGGCTGGAGGTCGGCGCGGACGACTATCTGGCAAAACCCTTTGCTCCGGTCGAGCTGGAAGCGCGGATCGCCGCGGTGTTGCGCAGGCGCAGGCCGAAGGGCTCGAACGATGCCGACACTTTGCCGGCCGGGCATTTCGCCTTCGGAACCTATGTGTTCGACGCCCGCGTGAGAAACCTTATCGACGTTGACGGCGTTGCCATTCCGCTGACGCCGATGGAACTCGATCTGGTGGCGGCCTTCGCCGCGCGGCCTGGCCAAGTCATTGGTCGCGACGAACTGCTCGATCTGGCACCCCCCAGGGGCGATGAGCCCTTTGACCGCAGCATCGACAGCCGCATCACCCGGCTGCGCCGCAGGCTCGAAAAGGATCCGGCCAAGCCGGAGCTGATCAAGACCATCCGGCGTGTCGGATACCTGTATCCAAGGCGGTGACCGTATCCCTGGTGTTGCGAGCGGGTTGAACCTTCGCCGTATCCCGGCGTTTTGGCGGCCGCCGGGCGGCCCGAGCCGCCTGGAGGGTGGACCAACGCCGGGCGGTGTGCTGTAGAGCGGTGGTTCCGCCTCGTTCAAGGGGGGCAAACAACAAGGGTGGCATTTGCGACGATCGATACAGCATCCCGTTCGACTGGTGCCATTGGCTTTCCTGTTTGTCATCCTTGCGGGCACGGTATTGCTGATGCTGCCGATCTCGCGCGTGGACCCGGGAAGCGCCCCGCTGCTGACGGCCCTGTTCACGGCCGCCTCGGCCGTCTGCGTCACCGGGCTGATCGTTCAGGACACACCTACCTACTGGTCCGAATTCGGCCAAGGCATCATTCTTGTGCTTTTCCAGATTGGCGGCTTCGGCATCATGACCGGCGCGACGCTGCTGGGGCTGCTGGTGACCCGGAAGCTGAAGCTCAGCCGCCGCCTGGTCGCTCAAGCCGAGACGAAGAGCCTTATGCTCGGCGATGTCGTGGCAATCCTGCGGCTCATCCTGCTGGTCACCGTGACCATCGAGATGCTGACCACCGCCGTGCTTGCCTGGCGCTTGCGCTACGCTTACGACTACGGCTGGAGCGACGCTCTCTGGCACGGGCTTTTTCAGGCGGTTTCCGCCTTCAACAATGCCGGCTTCTCCACCTATTCCGACAGCCTCTCCGGCTTCGCGCTCGACCCGGCCATGCTCATTCCGATCATGGCCGCCGTCGTGATCGGCGGCTTGGGATTTCCGGTGATCTTTGAACTCCGCCATGGGATGCGGCACCCCGCGCGCTGGTCGATCCACACCAAGATCACGCTTTTCGGGACCGCTTTCCTGCTGGTGGCCGGCCTCGTCGCGACGGCTGCCTACGAATGGACCAATCCGGCGACACTCGGCCTCTTCGAATGGCCCGGAAAGCTGCTGAACGCCGGCTCGCATTCAGTGATGGCGCGCACCGCGGGCTTCAACTCAATCGACGTCTCGGGCATGCGGATCGAGACGCTGGCGGTCACCTACGCCCTGATGCTGATCGGCGGCGGCAGTGCCGGCACGGCGGGCGGGATCAAGGTCACCACTTTCTTCCTTCTGGGCTTTGTCGTCTGGGCCGAGATCCGCGGCCAGACGGATTCGACCGCATTCCGCCGCCGCATCGGTTCGCCTGTCCAGCGCCAGGCGCTGACGATCGTCCTGCTGGCGGTGGGCGCGGTCGGCGGCGGCGTGCTTGGCCTCCTCAGCGTCACCAGCTTCGCGCTTCAGGACGTGCTGTTCGAGGTGATATCGGCGTTCGCGACCGTCGGCCTTTCCACCGGGATCACCGCGGATTTGCCCCCGGCCGGGCAATTGATCATCATTGCGCTGATGTTCATCGGACGCGTCGGCACGATCACCATCGCCAGCGCGTTGGCGCTGCGAGAACGCAATGAACCCTTCCGCTATCCAGAGGAGCGCCCAATCGTTGGCTAAAAGCAGCACATCCCACGGTGACGGCGTCGTCGTCATCGGCCTCGGCCGCTTCGGCGGCGCCGTTGCCCAGTCCCTCGTCAGCCTCGGTCACGATGTTCTGGCCATCGACGAGAGCGCCGAACTCGTCCAGAGCTGGGCAAGCCAGCTCACCCATGTGGTGGAAGCCGACGCCTCCAATGCCGACGTCCTGCGGCGTCTCGGCGTGCAGGATTTCCAGCATGTCGTGGTCGGGATCGGAACCGACATCGAAGCCAGCGTCCTGACCGTTCTGGCGCTCGCCGAATTGGGCGTGCCCGACATCTGGGCGAAGGCCGTGAACACCAACCACGGCCGTATCCTGGAGCGGACGGGCGCAAACCACGTCGTCTACCCGGAGGCCGCCATGGGCGAGCGCGTGGCGCATCTCGTGACCGGCAAGATGATCGACTTCATCGAATTCGACGACGGCTTCGCCATCGTCAAGACGAGGGCGCCGCGAGAGGCTGTCGGCAAGACGCTGGCGGAGTCCGGCGTGAGGACCAAGTACGGCGTCACCGTCGTCGGCGTGAAACGGCCGCGGACCGACTTCACCTACGCCACCCCGGAAACCGTCGTCGAGCTCGGCGATCTGCTGATCGTATCGGGTCCGACAAAGCTGGTGGAAAAGTTCGCCGCCATCGCCTGAGGGAGCGATCCCGGGACCGCCGACGCCGGGCAGTGGCTCAAGGACCAGGCTGCCCGGCGGGCGGAACGATCTGCATGACAAGGCGCATCAGATCGGCCTGGCGGGAGACGCCGGTCTTCTGGAAGATATTGTCGAGATGCGTCTTCGTGGTCGTGCTGGCGATGTGAAGGCTGGCGGCGGTCTCGGCCAGGGTGTGGCCGGCGAGAAGGCTGACGAGCACACGGGTTTCGGCCAACGTCAGCCCAAAGGCCGTCGCCAGCATGTCGGCGGCATCATGCTCGTCCGGTATATTGCCGATGAACACCGCGGCGACCGCCGCGGGTTCCATGCCGGCGCGCAGATCGCCGCCGGTCATCGGCAGCACGCGGGCGAAGACGGGCGGCAGGTCGGATTCGCTGAGGCGGACGGCAAGCCCGGTCTTGCCGATGCTTGTCTCATCCTGGGCCGCAAGCATAATGGCGCTGTGAAGCTCCTTGGAAGCCGACGGGATATTCGCTTGCACAATGCCATGGGCATCGTGGATCGGGCCGCCGCTCCGCAGCATGTGCGTGGCCGAGCGGTTGGCGTGCAGGATGGCGCCGCGTTCATTCGTGAGGACCACGGCGCATGTCAGCGCATCGAGCGCCTCGGCCATCCGTGCGCGCTCGATCGTGCTGATGTCGAGCATGTTGCTGATCATCACCGAACGGCGCACATGCGGCAGCAACAGCCCGCCAAGCCTGATTTCACGCTCGGTGATGATGCCTTGCCGCTCATGTCGGGCAACGGCGAAGCCGGCAAGGCGGGTAGGGGTGTGGATCAGGAAAAACGACATGACGTCGACCAGGCCTTGCGGCTTCAGGCACTCCTGAAAATATCGCGAGGTCTCCACATAGCTTTGAGGGACATGGCGTGAGACCACATGCGGCACTTCGAGCGAAGGCCAGGTCGAGAGATCCTCGATCAGGCGGGCGTGGATCTCGGGGATATGTTTGGCCTGTTGCTCCAGCCAGTAAGGCTCTATTCCCACGGTTCTGTAGATCAGCAGCCGGTCGTGACTGAGGTCGTCAAGGTGCAGGACCGCCGTCTGCGCGTTGAGCGCATCCCTGATCCCGGCGAGCGCGTCCTCCCATCGCTCAGGATCGAGCGCGCAATCGTAGATCGAGCCGATCAGCTTCGACAGCTCATGATGCGACAATGCCTTGGCCATCGATGGCCCCCCGCATGTCGACAGCGCGTCCGACGCGGAATGGTACGCGCTCCCAGAGGTGCTCTCGCTTCTGCGGACCACGCGCGGACAGCCGACCGGCGGCGCGGCGGAACCTGCGCCGTAACCCTGCAAGATTTAGCGATCGCTTAAATTCGATTATCTCCTCCAAACAGGGGATGTGCAAGCAGTCGGGCGGTGAAATGCTCGCGCCCAGAAGAAAGGTCACACCAATTGTGACGACCGGTGGGGTTCGCGCCGTTCCCGGCTCGCGGGCCTTCGCTGATGTGATGCAGCCGGGGGGAAAATCGAGAATTCTTCCAGTGTGCGCCGACTATGACGGCGCGCGACCGCCTATTGCTGAAAGCTTGAGCCGGGCCTGGCCCGGACAATTCGGGATGGAGCAGCATTATGTACAGGTACATTGCTTTTGCAGCATTTTGCATGGCGGCGATGCCCGCGCATGCAGGCGAGCTGGGGGCCATGAAGGCCGAGAGCATCGATCTCGCCGGCTTCCTTGGTGTCGTCTATTACACGCCCGAGGAGGACGGCTATCGGGTGGTCACCACAATCGCGCACGGCGAGGCTGGCTTGCCCGTGCGTTTCGTGGCGACACTGACCGAGAACCAGGTGGTCGCGGTCTCCGTGCCGGGCAAGCTGGGAGACTCGGACCAGATCATCGAGATATCGCGTGTCGGCGGCAAGCTTGTCGTCAGCCCGCAGCCGATAGACGGGATCGTGGTTGCTTCTCCAACGGCCGCCATCGAGTGATGACCGTTGCCGAGTGATCCGAGGCCGAGTGATCCTAGTTAGAGTGATCCAGGGGGCATGCGCGTTGCGGCGGCGCTGCCCGCAGCGTGGGCGACGGACGATGTCTCCATGGCTCGTCCCGTCTGTCGTCGTCTTGACCGTCGCCGCCGGGCTCAGTGCGTCTTCGCAGGACGACCCGGCCGCGGGCAAGTTCTACAGGATAGTCGGCGGCAAGGTCGATGCGCGAACCTATAACGGCTTCCGTCGCTATCATGGCAGCTGCAACCACTGCCATGGCCCCGACGGGATGGGCTCGACCTTCGCCTCGGCCCTTGTCGACCAGCTGCCCGGCATCGAGGTTTTCCGCAGCAATGTTCGCGACGGCGTGCGCGACGGCCCTTCGGTCATGCAGGGCTTCGCCGACGACCCCAACATCGCTCCCTACATCGACGACATCTACGCCTACCTGCAGGCCCGCGCCGACGGCGCGCTTGGCCGAGGCCGGCCTGAGCGGCTTGAAGATTAGAACCGCAGGCTGCCGGCTTCACCAAAGGACAGTGAGGCGATTATCCCTCCTGAGCGCCACATGGGTGCCGAAAGGCGAGCACTTGCGCTCGAGCGTCGCCGCGAGCCAGGTGGCATCTTCGGACGAGGCACGGTTCAGCCGGAACTTGGCGAGCCGGAACGGCACCAGCTCGAGCGAGACAAGCCTGCCCCCGGGCATGGCGAGCCGCGGCAGGTACATCAGGGCAAGCTCGCCACGATAGGTTTCGTACCCCCTGATCCCCTCATAATCGGTGAGGAAGTCGCCGCATCCATAGAGGATCAGCCGGCCGTTATGGATTTCGATCGGCTTGGGATGGTGGGAGGAGTGCCCGTGCACGACGTCGAAACCCGCGACATCGATGAGGGCATGGGCAAGCGCGCGTTCTTTCGCGGGGACGTCGTAGCCCCAGTTGCCGCCCCAGTGGATCGAGGCCAGCGCGAGGTCGCCAGGCCGTTTCATGGCCTCCACGGATCGGGCGATCTGCGCGAGCGGCCGATCCGAGGCCAGCAGATTGACGCCTGGCTTGCAGGCGCCGGCTGCCCATGAAGCCGGAACGCCGCTCGTCTCGAGAGCGAAGCCGAAGACGAGCACGCGGCCGCCGCCGGCCAGTTCGATAATGGCGGGTGCGGCCGCCTCATCCGCGTCAAGCCCGGCCCCGGCATAGGCGAGGCCGGCATGCCGGAGCGTATCGAGGGTTTCGACGAGGCCGGGCTCATCCCAGTCGAGCACATGGTTGTTGGCGAGCACGCAGCAGCTCGGTCGCGCCGCCGCCAGGCAGCCGATGTTGGCCGGGTTCATCTTGTAGTTGATGCCCTTGGGCGCCAGGGAGCGGCTGGTGGTGATGCTGGTCTCGAGATTGATGATCCGCGCGTCGGGAACTTCGCGGTCCAGCTCGGCGAGCGCATCGCCCCAGACATACGTATCGTCAACCTTTCTCGGGATCGGGCCATTGATGCGCTCGGCAAGCTCGACATAGGTCGTCGCCAGTTTGACATTGCGCTCGTAGAGGCGCGGCTCGCCCGGATTGGCGAGGATCTGGTCGATGCCGCGCCCGAGCATGACGTCGCCGCACAGGAACAGCTTTACGCTGCTTCGGACGAGCCCGGCGGCATTGTTCGCGATCCGCGGCATCGAATCTCCTCCTCGCCAACCTCCAGCGAGGCTGAGGGTTTCCAGCCCCAATTTGAGCTCGTCCGGATCGGCCGGCGGCGAAACTGGTTGCGCAAGGGCCAAGTTCGCATATTCTGCTTGTGGGAGAAGAGTTTACAATCATGGGAGGAATAAAATGTCCGACAAGAAAATCTCGCGTCGCGGGTTCCTGGAAAAGTCCACCGCCATTACCGCCGGTGCGGCTGCGGCGACGACGCTCGCGACCCCGGCCGTGCTGGCGCAGTCGCCGGTCACCATCAAGATGCAGACCTCCTGGCCTGCGTCGGACATCTGGATGGATTTCGCGCGGCAATACATAGAGCGCGTCGAAAGGATGTCGGGCGGCCGGCTGAAGTTCGAGCTCCTGCCCGCGGGTGCGGTCGTGGGCGCGTTCCAGGTGCTGGATGGCGTCAATGACGGCGTCATCGACGCCGCGCATACCGTCCCCGTCTACTGGTACGGCAAGCACAAGGCCGCGTCGCTTTTCGGAACCGGCCCTGTGTTTGGCGGCAGCGCCACCACCATGCTCGCCTGGTTCCACAAGGGCGGCGGCAAGGATTTCTACCGCGAGCTGACGCAGGACATCATGGGCCTCAACGTCGTCGGCTTCTATGGCTTCCCGATGCCGGCGCAGCCGTTCGGCTGGTTCAAGAAACCTGTCACGACCGTCGCGGAACTGCAGGGATTCAAGTATCGAACGGTGGGCCTTGCCGCCGACCTCATGCAGAACCTTGGCCTCAGCGTGGCGCAGCTGCCCGGCGGTGAAATCGTGCCGGCCATGGAGCGCGGGGTTATCGACGCCTTCGAATTCAACAATCCGTCATCCGACCTTCGCTTCGGTTCGCAGGACGTCGCCAAGAACTATATCTTGTCGTCCTATCATCAGGCGAGCGAGTCGTTCGAATTCCTGTTCAACAAGGACGTGTTCGACGACCTCGACGACGATTTGAAGGCCATTCTCGAATATGGCGTGGAGGCGGCCAGCACCGCGAACACCGCGTTCGCCCTCGACAACTATTCAGCCGACCTGCAGAAACTCCAGACCGAGCACGGCGTCACCGTGCACCGCACCTCCAAGGAGATTCTCGACGCGGAACTCCAGGCTTGGGACAAGATCATCCCGACGCTGGAGGCGGATGAGTTCATGAAGCGGGTGCTCGATAGCCAGCGCCAATGGGTCGAACGCGTCGTCTACTACGAGCTTATGAATTCAGCCGACCTGGCACTGGCATACGAACATTACTTCCCAGGCAAGCTGAAGCTCTAATTCGCGCCCCCGCTTCGCAATCCGGCGGTCTTCCGGACCGCCGGTGCATCTGACGGAACCCGGCATATGCTCCGTTACATCGCGTTCGCCGATGAACTTTCGGCATGGTTTGGAAAGGTATTCGCCTGGAGCGTCGTCATCATGACGCTTGGCGTGAGCTATGAAGTTGTCGTGCGATACCTGTTCAGCGCGCCGACCGCGTGGGCATTCGACCTTAGCTACATGCTCTACGGCACCATGTTCATGATGGCCGGCGCCTACACCTTGTCGCGAGACGGGCATGTGCGCGGCGATTTCGTCTACCGTCTGTGGAGGCCGCGCACGCAAGCGGCGGTCGAACTTGTCCTCTACTTCATCTTCTTCTTCCCAGGCGTGACGGCGCTGGTTCTGGCCGGATGGAAGGCTGCCGCACGCAGCTTCCGCTATCTCGAGGTAAGCTCGAACAGTCCGGCCGGGATTCCGATCTTCCAGTTCAAGGCCGTCATCGTGGCGGCAGGCATCCTGCTCTTCGTGCAGGGGATTGCCCAGCTGTTCCGCTGCGTCGTCTGTCTGCGAACCGGAACATGGCCGCGCGCGGCTGAAGACGTGGAAGAGACCGAGAAGGTGCTGATGGAAGCCAAGACGCTCGATGTTCTGCATCACGGTTCGGAAGCAGTCGACCTCCCATTCCTCCACCCCGACGATCAACCCGACCGCGACGGAGAAGACAGATGAGCGATCCTCAGGTCGCCGTCGCGATGCTGCTCATTCTGCTTCTGGCGATCTTCCTTGGCTTCCCGGTTGCGTTCACCTTGATGGCGCTCGGGGTTGCCTTTGGCTACTACGCTTATTTCGATCCGGGGCGGATGTGGCGCGTCTACGAACGGGCGGTTGAGGATGGTGCCGACGCCTGGACGCTTACGGAGCATTGGATCGGCGGCTTCTTCAATAACCGTATTTTCGATCTGTTCGTGAATCAGACCTATTCAGTGATCTCGAACGACGTGCTGACCGCTATCCCGCTGTTCCTGTTCATGGGCTACATCGTCGAGCGGGCCAATATCATCGAGCGCCTTTTCGGCACCCTCTTTATCGCCACCCGCCGCATTCCCGGCTCCATGGCGGTTGCCGCCCTCGTCACCTGCACCCTTTTCGCAACGGCCACAGGCATTGTCGGCGCGGTCGTGACACTCATGGGCCTGCTGGCGTTTCCCGCCATGCTGAAGGCGCGCTACGACGTCAGATATGCCGCGGGAGTGATCTGCGCGGGCGGAACCCTCGGCATCCTCATTCCGCCGTCCATTCTGCTCATCGTCTATGGCGCGACGGCGGGTGTGTCGGTGGTCCGCATGTATGCGGCGGCCCTGCTTCCAGGACTGCTGCTTGCCGGCCTCTATCTGATCTACGTGGTGGCCAAGGCGGTGCTGCAGCCGCAGGTGGCGCCGAAGCCGACCCAGGACGAGGTAGGGCACTATTCGGCCCTGCAGATCAGCTGGATGCTGCTGACGTCCTTCGTCCCTCTGGCGGCCCTGATCCTCGCGGTGCTCGGCGCTATTCTCTTCGGCTTCGCCACGCCTTCGGAGGCTGCCGCCATCGGCGCGCTCGGCGGCATCGTGCTGGCCGCCGCCTACCGGGCCCTGACGTGGCAACGCCTGAAGGAGTCCGTCTATTTGACGGCGCGCACGACCGCGATGGTGTGCTGGCTGTTCGTCGGCTCCGCGACCTTCGCCTCGGTCTTTGCCTATCTGGGAGGCCAGCAGCTGATCAGCGATTTCGTCACCGGCCTCGACATGTCGCCGCTGATGTTCCTGATCGTCGCCCAACTCATCATCTTCATCCTGGGCTGGCCGCTGGAATGGACGGAGATCATCGTGATCTTCATTCCGATCTTCCTGCCGCTGCTGGCGCATTTCGAGATCGATCCGCTGTTTTTCGGCGTGCTCGTCGCGGTCAACCTTCAGACGGCCTTCCTGTCGCCGCCCATGGCGATGTCGGCCTACTACCTCAAGGGCATTTCGCCGCCGCATGTTCAGCTTTCGGATATTTTCCGCGGAATGATGCCCTATATGCTGATCGTCATCCTGTGCATGGTCATCATCTACATCTTCCCGCAGATCGTGTACGGGCTGCCCAACCTGATCTACGGAGGCTGAGATGCCGCGGGAGGACAATAGATGACCTTGAGTCGCTTCCTGGCCGTGCTGGCGTTTGTTGTCTTCCTGGCGTTTTTTGGCGTCGTGGTCCGCTTCGTCCCGCATCCCGATCTGGTGGTTGCGATCGGCATCGGCGTCCTCCTTGCGGGCTACGATCTTTGGAGCCAACTGTGGAACCGCGCGAAGTAATCGCCAGATTGGGGCAGGTATCCCCAAAGAACGCATTGCAGGAAGATCATGGGATTCGGGGTCTTCATTCACCGCTCAGATTCGATCTACAACGACCGCCCCGCAGAGCAATACCAGTTTCCTCGCCCGTATCTAAGCCGCGTCGAGGCATGCGTCGGCCACTGGATCATTTACTACGAGCCTAGCAAGGTAAACGATACTCGTGGCTATTACGCCGTAGCCAAAGTCCAACAGATCATTCCCGATCCTGTGACGCCTGATATGTACCTCGCTCTGATCGAGCCCGGAAGCTATCTCGATTTCGTCAATCCTGTTCCATTCAACGGGCCTGATGGCGTCGTTGAACGAGGCTTGCTCAACGACCAAGGACGGATTTCCGGTCGCGCCCAATCGGCCGTCCGGCCGATCAGTCCAAGCGACTTCAACCGTATTATCGATTTGGGCCTGGAGACGAATGAGTTGTTGCTACCGCGCGTTGATGAGACCGGCACATCTCCTGGCTTTCAGGATGAGCAGGTGCCATTCGAATTCGAGCAGAGCCGTGATCGCGTAAACTACATCGGATCGCGAATTGTACGGGACCGCATTTTCCGTCGCATCATTTTGCGCGCCTATGATGAGCGGTGCGCGATTACAGGACTCAAGTTGATAAATGGCGGCGGCCGGGCAGAGGTTTCTGCCGCCCACATTCGACCGGTCGAAAAGAACGGACCCGATATCATCAACAATGGGATCGCACTGTCCGGCACCGCGCACTGGATGTTCGATCGCGGGTTGATCAGCCTATCCGATGATTTGGAGATCCTGATCTCGCGACAGGTCAACGACCTCGACAGCGTGCAGGCGTTCATAAACAAGACCGGCCGCGCGCTTCCGCCGGGTCGACAATTTGAATGCCCGCATCCTCATTTCTTGCAATGGCACCGCGAGCACTGCTTTAAGCAATGAGGCAGCGTGGGGGCGGACAATTGGCAAATTCGTTGCGCCTGTGGTTTAGGCACGAGGAATCGAGGGTCTGCCAGGGCCGGTCGACAAAGAGGCAATCGCGCCCGCACATCAAACCTTGCCCGACACATCGATGACAATGACGGCCAAACGGCCTCTCATCGCCTCGGGCACGAGGCCTTTAAGCATCGTCTCCATCTCCGCTGCCGATTGGGGCGGGTTCATTCCGTTCGGCGGAGTGGGGATCTGTCTAGGTCTTTTGTCCCCGAACCAGAAGACGCAATAAACACCAAAGCCTTTTGCTTCTGGATCATGTGCATAAAAGCGTTCAAGCTGCCCCAGCAGCGCCGTCCAAACATCGGCGTGGTAATCCCGTTTTAGTTCGCAGAGGACTTTCCTGCGAGGCATGGCAACAGAAATATCCGCGCGCTTATCGGCAACCATATGTCCTTCGGGCTCAATCGCGACGCCAACCGGCAGAAGTTGAGGCCTCAACAGCGTTATGAGATCGTCCCGGCAGGCTTCCTCAGGGCGCGGTGCCGTTGGCTTCGAGAACGGGTCGACATTCCAAAATTGCTTGTAAATGTCGGTGTTCGCCCGCGCGATGCGGTGCGCGAGATCGCGCATCTGCGCTACAACCAGAGCATGAAGATCCGCCACGGTCGCGGGCGCACCGTTAGCCAGGGCGGCCACCGTTTTGGGCCAGTTGGGCCGCTCATATTCGGCATCTCTGCGTCGCTGCCGTTGATTAGCAAGCGCGTAAAGGATGTGTGGCTTGTAGGATGCAAGTTGAGGATCGGCCTCTAGCCTGACCAGCACGTCCGTTGCGGCAGAGCTGGGCGATGCCGAAACAATGTTCGTCAGGATGCGGAAATATTCGGATGCATCCCAGTCATTTGTATCGCCAGACCAGCCGCTGGACGGATGTGGCGTATCCGGAAAAAGGCGCCCCGTGAGCTGCGCTATGAACTCAAGCTTCGGCAGCAGGGACGTGCCTTCTCCAGGGTTGCCATCTCGCAGAAACCAGTCACGGTCGCGGAAGTCGAATATGAGTCCCGGATGAGCGGCGGCGCGTTGCTGCACCTCGGTCTCAAAGTCCCCTGGAGCGATCAAATAGGCGGTGACAAGCCATAGATCACGTTGGTGTTCATCGACCTTAACCGCGCCGGAAATAACTTGATTGGTAAGCCGAAGGAAGCTTTCATACGTGGCAGGAATTTTTGCTACTGCGTCAAGAAGATCCGCAAGTCGAAATGGATGTGCGTTCGGAAATTGGCACAAGAGATCAAGCGCAATGTCTCCGCGATAGGCCTCAAAAATGGGCTCGGTTAAAAGTTCGGTGAGGCCATCCGCGCTCTGCTCATCTTGCGACAAGCGAAGCTGTGCCATCGCCAGATACGCATCTCGCAATACTTCAGGCCGATGCTCTGCGAGCGCATTGCGCCAAGGATGCACAGTCCACCGTTCCTCACCATCCTGGATAGACGGAACAGGATTAGCTACAGAGAAGACGAGCATCCCCTTTAGAAAATCGTCGGAAAATCCAGCGAGCCCCTGGCCAGCCAAGCACCGTTCGTTGAGCCCGGCTACGATCGCGAACCACCAATCGTAACGCTGCCGGTTACCGTAGAGCGCCATTACCTCGGCGAAGCTTGGTAAATCGTTTCGCAAAGGCGCAGCGGCTAGCGCTTCAAGGGCAGCATCTGTACGCTGTTCGCCAAACTGCGCCGCAATCCGCGCACGGGGCGAAAGGCCGCGCTCTACGTCGCCATAAAGCCCAAAATAAACGCGTGCGATATGTGCGAGCCAGCCAAGATGTTCGCCGCTGCGAATTTGCTGAATGTCCCGATCGAAGTCCTGCTGTTGCCGTTCGCGGCTGTCTTCGGCTTTCACATCACGACTGGAGCGACCGTTGAAGTATCCCTGTGGCAGGTTAGTGGCCACTGCCGCGTCGCGTGCCGCCATAAGGGCTGGGTCATGGTCGGCGCGCGTGTAAAGGTCATCGAAGAGCGCCGCGCTGTTCGTCACATCGGTCTGGAACGAGAGTGCAAGGCCAACCTGATAGAGAAAGACGCGGCGGTCACTGTCTCTAGTGCCCTCCATCTGCCCAACGACGATGTCTGCAAGCGCGGCAGAGTCCAATTCGAATAATGTGGCTTCGCGAAAGCGATTCAAGGCAAGCCAGCGATCCTTGTCAATCGGCATGTTTCTGAAGAAGTAACCGGCAATCTCGCGAAGACGGTCCGGCGCGTCGCGCATCGCGCTACGCAAATCCCTTGCGCGACTTTGTTGGCCACCCCTGAAGGCCATACGCTTGCGAAGCCAGTTCATGACGCGGGCCGGATCGAACTCGCCAGACTCTAGCCAAGCTCGCACCAGAACGCGACCACAGAACGAACCCACTTCCCAATTCTCCGGACCGAAGCCGCCTTCGGGCAATTTCGGCGAATCTATGCCGTCCAGCACTTCAGCAAGATCCGCGACCGGGATGCTATCTGCGAGCTTCCATAGCATCCCTGTGCTGACGGTTCGCTCCACATGCGCCGACTCGTTGACGAGAGCGATCACATCAGGTGGGCCATATGGATCACCATAAAGAGCTCGTATGATCTCGGCGCGGAGACGGAGATCGTCGAGGGTACTGCCTAGTTCTGTCTGCATTGCATAGCGAATGACTACTTTACCGGCGTCGCCAAGGCGCACCAGCGCTTCAAATGCATGAACCCGCTCTGCATAGGACGAAGCTTGGCGCGCAAGTACTGCAGCAAGATCTGGGAGCAGGGCAGGGATCGGCGTTCCCAGCGACAGCGCGTCTATGACCACTGAACGGACGCCGAAACCTGCATCCGGGCTGTTTAGAATTGCGCGGAATTCATCGACCATATCCGGCCGCGCCAGCGCGCCAATGGGCCGAGATTGCCAATCTCCGGAACGGAACCAGGGGTTGGAACGCGACAGTTTGTCGAGCGCGCGCACGAGACCCGAGCAGGCAGATGGGGATAGTGCACCTGCATCGCCATATGTAAGCACACCGTAGGGATCGGCCTCAATGAGTTGGTCAGCGTATTCGGGCAGCTGAACTGCTAGCCAAGCGTGCAAGCCCCTCAACTCCGCCGCAGGGTGACCATCCACACCGATCAACGCTGCGACACGACCGAACGGCAAACCGTTACGAACTAGCGCTGCCAAGAATTCCGCCGCAAGAAATTCCGCAGTCGTGCGATGCGCGTAGTCGACGGTTTCCGGTTCCGATCCGGAGTCAAAAACTCGCCGACCGAGAGCCGCAAGAACTTCTTCCGGGGGGAAAAAACGGAGCGAGCGATAACTTGGGATGTCGGCGGTTCCCTCCTGGTCGGTCAGGCTAATGGCCTCGACATCGGCGATTAGGCGTGTCGCGCAGATTGCTCCAGCTACCAGCCGCAATTCACTGGCCGAATACGTCCCAATTCCTGATCGCGCTCGCTCCTGGTTGAATTCTTGAAGCATCAGCTTCGTTGATACCTCGAACAACTCCTTGCGAGCAGCAGGCCAAGAGCCCGCCTGCACGGCGCGCCATAGCATGATGAGATTCTGGGGGTTTTCGAGGAAGTCTCCAAGGCCGTGATCCTCGGCTTCGTTGAGGAATGCTGCCGCCGCACCTGTACCTGCGTTCTGCCCTGCCAACACTGCGATCTGCTCAGATCGCGATAAGCTCTCGAGATGGAGAACGCATGCTTCCCCTTGCTGTTCGAAGAACGGACTAAACGCAGCTAGATCACTTTCGCCGAGCCAGTCAGCTGCTCGACACGAAATCCTTACCTTTCGCGGATTGACGGCAAAGAGCTTTGTCACGAGTTCATCGACTATGTCTCGGTCGCCTCGGCCGGCCCGTTTCTCGTCAAGCCCGTCGATGAACAGCGGTTGGCCTTGCAGCAAGGGCGCCGGTGCATTGAGAAAATCGCGTGCCTTAATAAACTTTCCCGGCTCCGCCGCTGCCGATACCCTGAAAAGGTGTGTTTTCCCTGCACCGGGATCGCCGAGCAGCACGATATTTGCTTGCCCGGCAAAATCTGAAAATGGTCGCGGACTAGCATCTTCAGGCTTGTCTGGCGCGGCGTTTATTCTGCGTACGGCTCGGGTCATCTCAATCGATGGTGATCTTGGGGGGATCGCAAAGTCGCTGTTATGACTGGCCTGTGTCAACCAGAGCAACAAATGGTCGGCCATCTTCTAGCCGCTCTATTTAGATGATCAGACGGGTCATTGGCCGATACCTGCTTTGACCTCGGGGTATACGTGGCCTGCTTGCCGGGAGCGCCACCGTGTCACCGTGAGGGTAATATGCCTTCGGCCAGGGTCTCATGCCCCACTTGCCATCCCTACATCCTTCCCGTAATCTCCCTCTGGGAAAACCTTTTCCCAAATCGCTTCGCATCCGCTGACCTCACCACTCATCACCCCGCAGGCCAACAAGAGAAAACCTTTTCCCAACTAAGGAATCCGCCACCCTCCATGTCCTCTGACGCCTCGCCAGCGCCTGCACCCGTCACCCTCCGCGAGGTGGCCGCCTCCGCCGGCGTCAGCGTCGCCACGGCGTCAAAAGCGCTGAACGGGCAGGGGCGGATGACCCCCGAGACGCGTGAGCGGATTCGCGAGACGGCGCGGCGGCTGGGCTTTCGGCCGAACAGCCTTGCGCAGAGCCTGTTGCGCCGGCGCTCCTTCACCGTCGGACTGCTCACCAACGATACCTATGGCCGCTTCTCGCTGCCGCTGATGTCCGGCGTTTCCGATGCGCTGGTCGATGCAATACCGGCTTTCAGCAGTCCTTCGCGGATGTGTTGCGCATCGGACTCCTGGGCATAGTGCAGGGTGGCGATAAATGAATCGAGGTCGAATTGGGGATCGAGCGTTCTGATCTTGCCTAGATGTGCGGCGGCCGCGATTTCGTCGCCGAGCCAGCCGTAGCAGGCAGCGGCGAAAGCGTGCTGAATCGAGTCCATGGTTGACAGATGCATGAAGGCTTCGATCGCCTCGCCATACTGGCGCGCGGCGAAATGCGCCTTTCCCAGATGGCTCCAGAACCTCTCCGGGTGGTGCGGGTTCAACTGCATTGCCTTGCGGATCCATTCAATTCCCTCTTCCGGCCTCCCCAGCCACGTCAATAACTCGCCTTGCTGCACCACCACGAGGTCGTAATTGGGATTGAGGGCGAGGGCGCGCTCTTGATGGTAGCGCGCTGTGGTCAGCTCATTGTTGTTCACGTTCACTGCGGCGAGGATGCGGTGGACATCGGCATCGTTGTTGTCCAGCGCCAGCGCCCTGTCCAGCGCTGCCATGATGTTGTTCCAGACGGCATCCCTGTCTTCGCACCAGTTATGGACCCAGGCCTGGCCAAGAATGCAGGCCCGCCAAGCATGGGCATGGGCATAATCGGGATCGAGCGCGACGGCCCTGTCTATCAAGGTTTGCGCGCGTTCGTTATCCGCAATCGTGCTTCGGTGATGCAGCACCTTGGCAGCAAGCACACATTCATACGCGGCCATGTTTGCAGGTTTCGCCCGCGCGAGCTGGTCCCGCTGAGCCGCCTCGACACGACCGGGCAGCGTGGCTGCGATCGCCGCGGTCACCTCATCCTGAATCGCGAATATGTCGTCCAGCTTCCGGTCATATTTGTCTGCCCAAAGATGAGCGTCATTCGCCGTGTCGATGAGCTGAACCGTCACGCGCACCCTGTCGCCGATCTTGCGGACGCTTCCCTCCACCAGGTATTGGACGTCGAGTTTCTCGGCCACCTCGCGCACATTCACGGCGCGGTTCTTGTAGACGAAGCTGGAATTGCGCGAGATGACGAACAGCTCATGGTGGCGGGACAGTTCGGTTATGATGTCCTCGGTCAGTCCGTCCGCGAAAAATTCCTGCTCGGGGTCGCCGCTCATGTTGTTGAATGGCAGCACCACTATCGAAGGTTTCGAGATGGATCGCTTTGCCTCGACTTCTGGCAGGACAGGACTGTCAAACCCAATGCGATAGAGGCGAACCGGGCGGCTGATGTTCTTTAGCGTCTTCTCGCCCAGGTCCTCCATGGCAATTTCGAGACGGTCGGCAATTTGGGTCGCCACCGCTGCGGTCACGCAGATACCGCCGACGTCGGCAAGTTGCTCGATGCGCGAGGCAATATTGACGCCGTCGCCGAAAATGTCCTCATCGTCGAAAATGATGTCGCCGAGATTTATGCCGATCCTGAATTCGATACGCCGTTCTTGCGGCACATCCGAATTGCGCCGTTTCATGCGCTGTTGGATTTCCACGGCGCATTTCACGGCATCGGTCACGCTCTGGAACTCAACGAGCATGCCGTCTCCGGTGGTCTTGATGATCCGGCCCTTGTTCTTCGCGATGGCGGGATCGACCAGTTCTATGCGATGGGTCCGAAGGCGTGCGAGCGTGCCGGATTCGTCGGCCTCCATTAGCCGACTGTAGCCCGCCATATCGGCAGCCAGAATTGCGGCCAGTCTCTGTTCCATCGCTTGAACCAAAAACGAAGCCTATCCTTCCTGGGCTGCCAAATCCAGCAATTTGGGTTTGTGGCTGAATCAAGAAGTCTTCCTACCGCAGCAGCAAGAAAAGCGGATCAGAACCTTCCGCCCTCCGCCAAGTGGCTGCGAACTCGATCGCATCAATGGCGGGAGACGCTCCGATCCGCGCGGCGTCAGACCGGAAACGTCCGATATGAGCACGAGTTGGGACCATAGTGGCTGCACTCGCTGACGTCTGCAAATGGCGCAAAGCGGTCATAGATCACGCACCTAGCAAGAAATCTTAGACACGCCCAACACCAAATCTATCCCTCTTGCCATCCCCGCATCCTTCCCCTAATCTCCTTCTGAGAAAACCTTTTCCCAAATTGCCCGCATCAGCTGACCGCACCAATCAGCACTTCGCAGGCCAACAAGAGAAAACCTTTTCCCAACTAAGGAATTCGCCGCGCATCATGTCCTCCGACGCCTCGCCAGCGCCCGCCAAGACGCCCGTCACCCTCCGTGAGGTGGCCTCCCTTGCCGGCGTCAGCGTCGCGACGGCCTCAAAAGCGCTGAACGGGCAGGGGCGGATGACCGCCGAGACGCGCGAGCGGATTCGCGAGACGGCGCGGCGGCTCGGCTTTCGCCCCAACAGCCTGGCGCAGAGCCTGTTGCGCCGGCGCTCCTTCACCGTCGGGCTGTTGACCAACGACACCTATGGCCGCTTTTCGCTGCCGGTCATGTCGGGCATTTCGGATGCGCTGGTCGACAAGGGCGTCTCGGTGTTCCTCTGCAATGTCGAGGACGACCAGCGCCTCGGCCAGCTCCATGTCGATGCCATGCTCGACAAGCGCGTCGACGGCATCATCGCCACCGGCAAGCGCATCGACCGCCATCTGCCGGTCGACCTGTCCAATCTCGGCGTTCCCGTGATTTACGCCTTCACCCAGCCCGATCCCGGCGCCATCGCCTTTGTGTCGGACGACGCCGGCGGTGCGCGCCTGGCGGTCGAGCACTTTTGGCGGCTTGGGCGGCGGCGCATTGCCCACGTCACCGGGCCGGCGAGTTTTGCCGTGGTGCACACGCGGGCGCAGGCCTATCGCGACGTGCTGACCGAGAACGGCTTGCCTATCATGGAACCGTTGCTTGGCTCGTGGTCGGAAGCGTGGGGTCACGAGGCGGTGAAGAAGCTCTTCGACGGCAAGCTGTCGAAGAGTGGGGGCGAAAAGCCCGATGCCGTCTTTTGCGGCAACGACCAGATCGCGCGCGGCGTCATCGACGCGCTGCGCGAGCGCGGCCTTGGCGTGCCGGACGATGTCGGCGTCATCGGTTTCGACAATTGGCAGATCGTGGCCGAGGCGACCCGCCCGCCGCTGACCTCCGTCGACATGAACCTGGCGGCACTCGGGCGCGAGGCCGGCCTCACTTTGCTTTCGCTCGTCGGCGGCGAACCCGCCGCGCCGGGCATCCGAAAACTGCCGTGCCGGCTGGTGGTGCGTCAGTCATGCGGCCGTCCGCCGGACGGCTGAGACCACGCGCCGTGCGATCGGCATTTGCCGGGACGCGCGGCCGAACAGGGAGGAGAACCAATGAGGAGGAGAACCATGAAAACCATGATTACCGGGCTCGCCCTTGCCGCGAGCATCTTTGCCTTGCCTGCAATGGCCGCCGAGACCGCCAGCATCTGGGTTCGTGCCGACGGCTCGAACTTCATGCCGCGCATCGTCGATGCCTTCAACAAGGGCCATGAGAACCAGATCAAGCTGGACATCATCCCCAATGCCGAGATCATCCCGAAATACGGCGCCGCGGCCGCCGGTGGCACGGCGCCCGACGCGCTCTCGCTCGACCTGATCTACACGCCGTCCTTCGCTGCCGCCGGCCAGCTGGAGGACATCACCGACTGGGCGAAATCGCTGCCTTATTTCGCCAGCCTCTCGCCGGCGCACGTCAAGACCGGCACCTACAAGGACCGCATCTACGGGCTGCCGTTCTCCGCCGACAGCTCGGTGCTGATCTGGAACAAGAAGCTGTTCAAGCAGGCCGGCCTCGACCCCGAAAAAGGCCCGACCAACTGGGCCGAGATCGAAGCCGCCGCCGAAAAGGTCAACGCGCTCGGCGGCGACATCAAGGGCTTCTATTTCTCCGGCAATTGCGGCGGCTGCAATATCTTCACCTTCACGCCGCTGATCTGGGCCTCGGGCGGCGACATCCTCACCGAGGACGGCTCCAAGGCGACGCTGGACAGCCCGCAACTGCGCGGCGCCATCGACCTCTACCGGTCGATGGTCGAGAAAGACCTGGTGCCGTCAGGCGCGCAGACCGACACCGGTTCGAACTTCTTTGCCGCCTTCGCCGGCGGCAATATCGGCATCTCGCCGTCCGGCGCCTTCGCCATCGGTGCGCTCAACACCCAGTATCCCGATATCGACTATGGCGTCACCTTCCTGCCGGGCAAGGATGGCGGCTGGTCGTCCTTTGCCGGCGGCGACAATTTCGTCGTCACCAAGGGCACCACGAAGATGGCGGTGGTGAAGGAGTTCCTCGATTTCGCCTATTCGCTCGAGGGCCAGACCATCCTGGCGAAATACGGCAGCCTTCCCGTGCGCGGCGACATCGCCAATGAGGCGCTGAAAGATCTCGACCCGCGCTACAAGGTTGCCGCCGAAGCCATGTCCAAGGGTCGCACGCCCTATTCGGTGGTGTTCAACGACCTGATCAACTCCGCCAACGGTCCGTGGAACCAGATGGTCAACGAGGTCTTCTTCGGCGACGATGTAGACGGCGCCATCGCCAACGCGCAGGAGACCATGCAGTCGATCATCGACTCGGCGCCGCAGCAGTAGCGCCGACTCCCCTCGAGGGGAGGTCGGACCGCAGGTCCGGGTGGGGTCGTACGTGCAGTGCTCGACGTTCTCTTTATGTCGGCGCGCTTCGCAGACGACCCCACCCCCGGCCTTCGGCCGGACCCTCCCCTCGAGGGGGAGGGGAACGCAGCGCTAATGGAAGAACGGCCATGACCTTAATCGCAGCAACCACCGCGCCAGTGCGTGGCTCCCCCTTCTCCCCTTGTGGGAGAAGGTGTCGCCGAAGGCGACGGATGAGGGGTGCTCCAGCTTGGCAAAGACGGCACTCCGTCCAACACCCCTCATCCGTCTCGGCGCTTCGCGCCGATCCACCTTCTCCCACAAGGGGAGAAGGCAAGGCGAGCGGCCAGCCATGACCTCCATCGCTACAATCACCACCCCAGCGCGCCGCCGCAAGCTGGTCGGCGCCGGGCGCCGGCAGTGGATCGGCCTGCTTTATGTCGCGCCGGCCGTCGCCCTTGTCGTCGTCTTCTTCATCATCCCGCTTTGCATGACGGCGTGGATGTCGCTGCACAACTGGCCGCTGATGGGCGCGCACAGCTTCATCGGGCTCGACAATTACTGGGCGATCCTGCGCGACAACAGGTTCTGGAACGCGCTGCGTTTCACCGGCTACTACACGGTGGTGGTGACGATCGCGATCTTCGCCGTCGCCTTCCCGCTGGCGCTGTTCATAGAGAGGCCGCGGCCGCTGACCGGCTTCTACCGGACGTCCTTCTTCATGCCGGCCGTCATCGGTTTCGCCTCGGCCAGCCTGCTCTGGTCATGGCTGCTCAACGTCGATGCCGGCCTCTTCAGCCCGGCCGCCTTCGAACTCGGCCTGACCGAGAAGAAGGTCAATCTGCTGGCGACCTTCCAGCCGGCCTTCTGGTCGATCATCGCCATGGTCGTCTGGAAGGTGGCGGGCTTCACCATGATCATCCTGATGACCGGCCTGCAATCCATCCCGCCGGATCTGCAGGAGGCGGCGATGATCGACGGGGCAGGGCCGCTGGCGCGGTTTCGCGCCATCACCCTGCCGCTGATGCGCCGCACGCTGGCGCTGGCGCTGATCCTGTCGGTCGCCGGCTCGGTGCTGGCCTTCGACCAGTTCTACATCATCCTGCGCGGCGGGCCGCGCAACCAGACGCTGACCGCCGTGTACTGGATTTTCAATCAGTCGTTCGTGTCGTTCAAGCTTGGCTATGGCGCCGCCCTGTCGATGGTCCTGCTGGTCATCCTGGTCGCGCTCAGCCTCATCCAACTGCGGCTGCTGCGCCAGCCCGAGGGGATCGACTGATGGCGCAGGCTCGCAGCCGCAAAAGCCGCATCGGCACCCAGATCGCCGAGCACGCGACGGGCATCATCGCCTCGCTGCTGTTCCTGGCGCCGATCGTCTGGACCGTGCTTTCGGCCTTCAAGCCGGCGCAGGAGGCGCGCAAGCCGCCATTGCCGCCCTGGCCGACGACGGGCTTTTCGATCGAGAACTACGCCACGCTCAACACCTTCGGCGACGGCCTCTGGCTGCCAGCGCAAAACAGCATCTACGTCTCGGTGATGACGGTGGTGCTGTCGGTGATCGTCGGCGTACTGGCCGGCTATGGTTTCTCGCGCTTCCGCTTTCCGCTGAAGAACCTGCTCTTCGTCGTCATCCTGTCGACGATCATGATCCCGTTCCAGTCGATCCTGACGCCGATTTTCCTGGTGCTGACCAAGATCGGCCTGCACAACACGCTGACCGGGCTGGTCTGCGTCTACGTCACGCTGCAGCTGCCGTTCTCGATCTTCATGATGCGCAACGCCTTCGACGCGGTTCCGCGCGAGATCGAGGAGGCGGCGCGCATGGACGGCGCCAACAATGTCACCATGCTGCTCAGGGTGATGCTGCCGCTGGTCTGGCCGGGCATCGTCACCATCGCGCTGTTCGCGTTCCTCGGCGCCTGGAACGAGTTCCTGGCGGCGCTGGTGCTGATGACCGACCAGTCCAAATTCACGCTGCCGATCATGATGACGGCGCTTCAGTCGGGCCGCTTCGGCGCCATCGACTGGGGCGCGGTGCAGGCTGGCGTCACCGTGATGATGGTGCCGTGCCTGGTGCTCTTCCTGTTGCTGCAGCGCTTCTACATCCGCGGCCTCATGGCAGGGGCCGTGAAGTGACCACATTCGAACGGAGTAAATTCATGACCGCATCGCAAGTCACCCAGCCGGCCGCCAAACAAGCCACCACGTCGGGCAGGCCAAAACTCGCCTTTCGTCCGCTGCCAGTTCCGCAGGTCGATGTGCGCGGCTTCTGGGGCGACCGTGTCGACGCCGTCGCCACCAGGACCGCCGGCATCCTGTATGACCGCTGCGTCGAGGCGCGCATGCTGGAGCAGATCGATCCGGACCGGCCATCGCCCGGCGTCGTCATTCCGTTTCACTCGCCATCGCCCGACGACGCAGCCAGCCCCGGCGCCGAGTTCACCGGCTCGACGGTGACCACCCAGATGTTCTGGGATTCGGATTGGGGCAAGACGATCGAGACGGCGGCCTACTCGCTTTACCGCCGCCGCAATGACGATCTGGAGAAGAAGATCGATGCCGTCATCGACATCTACGGCAAGCTGCAGCAGCCCGACGGCTATCTGTCGAGCTGGTACCAGCGCATCCAGCCCGGCCTGCGCTGGACCAATCTGCGCGATTGCCACGAGCTCTATTGCGCCGGCCATCTGATCGAAGGGGCGGTCGCCTACTACCAGGCCACGGGAAAACGCAAGCTGCTCGACATCATGTGCCGCTATGCCGACCATATCGCGCAGACGTTCGGTCCCGAGCCGGATAAGAAGAAGGGCTATTGCGGCCATGAGGAGATCGAGCTGGCGCTGGTCAAGCTCGCCCGGGTCACAGGCGAGCAGAAGTACATGGACCTCGCAAAATACTTCATCGACCAGCGCGGGCTTGAGCCGCATTACTTCGACGAGGAGGCGCGTGCCCGCGGCGCCGACCCGAAGGCCTATCATTTCAAGACCTACGAATACAGCCAGTCGCACAAACCCGTGCGCGAGCAAGACAAGGTCGTCGGCCATGCGGTCAGGGCGATGTATCTCTATTCGGGCATGGCCGATATCGCCACCGAATATGGCGACGACACGTTGCGGGTGGCGCTCGACCGGCTGTGGGACGATCTCACAACCAAGAACCTCTACATCACCGGGGGCATAGGGCCGTCGTCGCACAATGAGGGTTTTACCGCCGACTACGATCTGCCCAATGAAACCGCCTATGCCGAGACCTGCGCTTCGGTCGGACTGGTGTTTTGGGCGAGCCGCATGCTCGGCATGGGCCCCAATGCCCGCTACGCCGACATGATGGAGCGCGCGCTCTACAACGGTTCGATCTCGGGCCTGTCGCTCGACGGCTCGCTGTTCTTCTACGAGAACCCGCTCGAAAGCCGGGGCAAGCACAATCGCTGGAAATGGCATCGCTGCCCCTGCTGCCCGCCCAATATCGGCCGCATGGTCGCCTCGATAGGCAGCTATTTCTACAGTCTCTCGGACGACGCGCTGGCGGTCCATCTCTACGGAAACAGCACGGCTCGTTTCGATATCGCTGGCCGGCAAATAGAGCTGATCCAGACCAGCAACTATCCATGGGATGGCGCGGTTTCGATCGCGATCGAACCAGAGGCGCCGACCGAGTTCACCTTGCACCTGCGCCTGCCGGCCTGGTGCCACAAGGCGGCGCTCAAGGTGAACGGGGAGGCAGTCGATTTGGATGCTGTCACCAGCGACGGCTATGCCGCGATCCGCCGCGAATGGCGCAAGGGTGACCGGGTCGAGCTCGATCTCGAAATGGCCGTCGACCGCCTCTACGCCAACCCGGAGGTGCGGCAGGATATCGGCCGTGTCGCGCTTGCGCGCGGTCCACTGATCTATTGCGTCGAAGAGACCGACAATGCCGGCCAGCTGCATCGCATCGCTCTGCCACGGACGGCACAGATCGAGGCGCATGAGCAGCCGAACCTCTTGGGTGGGGTCGTCACGCTTTCGGCCGTCGCCAGCAAGGAGGCGTTTGGAAACTGGGAAGACGGGCTCTATCGCACTGAACCGCCGGCGGTGGAGGAGGCGAAAGTCACGGCAGTCCCGTACTTCGCCTGGGACAACCGCGATCCCGGGGAGATGCTGGTTTGGCTGAGGGACACCTGATCCGGGCGGATTTGCGCCTGTGAGGGGCATGTCTTGAATTTGCTACGACGGCGCTAATTTAGAGAGGAGAGTGGCGTCAATCACTCGAATGGGCGGAGGCAGAGTTGGCGCTCGAAAATCTCGTGCGTCCGAACGCCGGCGGTCGCCTCATGGTCATGGCCGTCGCGGCAGTGCCGTTGCTGTTCGTGATCAGCGGACTGGCCATTCGCTATGCCGCATTTGCTTCGATATCGGCAGAATCAGGTTTCGCGGCTTATGCCCGTGCGCTCTGCCGGTGGGATTGCGCCTGGTACATTGGCATCAGCGAACAGGGCTACGAGCGCTTTCCCATTTCAAACCACAGCAATGTCGGTCGCTGGGGTTTCTTTCCACTCTATCCGATGCTGGTGGCGGCGATCCGGGCGATTTTCCCCTTCCAGACGATACTGGTCGCCACGATCACCTCCATGGTTTTCAGCTACGCCGCCTGCCTGGTGGCATGGCCGCTGCTCGAGAAGAACATGCGGGCCTACGTGCTGTATTGCGCGTTTCTGCTCAGCGGTCCTTTCTCGTTCCACTTCACGACTTTCCTGACCGAATCTCTTTTCGTGCTCCTGACCTCGTGCGTCTTTCTGGCGCTCAAACGCTCCAGCTATCTCGCCGCGGGCCTCTCATCCGCGCTCCTGTCGGCAACGAGGCTTGTCGGGGTCTTTATTGTGTTTGCGACCGTCATTCAAATGTTCAGGGAGTATCGCGAGCGGGGCGGATTGACGCTGTCTTTTCCACGCTGGGTGCTTGGCCGGCCGTACCTGCTCGTTGCCATTCTCATCTCACCCGCCGGCCTGTTCGCTTACACCCTGTTCCTTTATCTTACGGTCGGGGACGGCTTTGCGTTCTTGCACGTTCAGCGCGCGTTTGGACGGGTGGCGGGCAATCCGCTCGTCTTTCTATGGGACGGGCTCTCAGCCGTTCCGAAGACGGGCTGGCTGCCCACGGCGCCGCAATGGAGCGCGCTGGCCGCGATCACCGGATTGGCGCTGTCGGCGGTTCTGGCGGCTCGCAGGCAATATGGCGCCGCGCTGTTCTGCGCGCTCTGCATCATCCTGCCGCTGATCACCAACCTGGCCTCGATGGTCAGATACGTCGTTGGCCTTGCGCCTCTGACAATAATGCTTGCCGTTCTGTTGTCAGCGTCGAAGCTGATTTCTCTGGCGGCTTCGGTTTTCTTCCTGGGCGCCTGTTATTTCATGACCGTGGCGTGGATCGGAGGCTACCTTGCCCTGGTCTGACATTGCGGCCCCGTACCAGCGCGCAACCTCGCTTGGCGGCTACGCGCTCGCGGCAGTTCTGGCGGGGTCGGAGATCGTCATCCTTGCGCTTGCTCTCAACCCGAACGTCAACGCCGACTATCGCGCCTATTACATCGATCGGACGACGACCTGCCTCAACCGCGATGCCACCGGCAGCTACACACTTGGCGAGACGGTATCGTTCCGGAGCGACGGCGCCAAACGGGCAGCCAGCATAAAGGTCTGTGGCTGGTCGGGCTCGGCAGGCGACGGCACCCATTCGCTGGGCGAGACCTCGCGGCTTCGCGTAAGGACACCGCTGCTCCGCAACGGGCTGACAGCCACGCTGCAGATGGCCGCCGTCATTCGTCCTCCACGGATCACGCAGAGGGTGGTGATCTCGGTGAACGGCGTTCGGGTGCATGCGGTGACGCTGTCTGGCAAGGAACCACGAACGGTCTCGTTCGTCATTCCGCCGGCGGCTCTAGGCGAGGCCAAGGCACTCGACATCGCCTTCGACTATCTCGACGGCATTCCGCCAACTCCGGCCGCCAGCAACATCTACAAACGCTCCATCAAGCTGGTGTCGTTCCGGCTGGACGCCTTTGAGACGGATTAGGTGGAGCGATCGCCTTGCGGGCCGGGTCTCCGCTGCGCAAAGACCCATCGGTCGAGCATGAGAAGATTGATCGCCGGAATGAGCGAGCAGGTAACCAGAATGGCAATGATGGGCGGCAGGCCGAGTTTCGCCGTCAAAAGCGCCGGCGCCGCGTAAGCCACGGCGAAGCCTGTCGCCGTCAGCAGGAGAAAACGCGGAGCTTCCGATCGATGCGATCCGCTCGACAGGAAGGTTACTGATTTGTGGGCGAGATACGAAAACACGGCGGCCGCGGCGTAAGCCGCAAGCGACGCCTGGACGGGCGTGAAGCCGATCCATTTGACCCAGGCGATGGTCAAGACAGCATACAGGATCGTCGCGGCGATGCCGACCAACCCGAAGCGCGCCAGCAGCCTCAGCCCGGCACCGGCAGTCGGACGGGCCTCAGACATGTGCGCTGCACGCATACTGGGCGCCAAGCGGCAGAGGAGCGAGCAGGCGCTCGATTTTTCTGGCGAAGGGTCTGGCCGACGGCAGCAGCAGGAAGTACTCGGATCGGATATCGCTGAAGCCGGTCTGCCGAAAGAGGGACGCTGCCTTGGCGGCGTTGAGCAGGACGGCGTCCCGGTCGAACGGACAACGGAACACCGCAAGACGCGTCAGCGGATTATAAGGGTTGTGCTCGATGATGCAGGCGATGCCCCCCGGCCGCACGACGCGCCGCATTTCCCGGAAGAAATCGAGCCAGGAGGCGGTCGGAACGTGATGGACGACGCAACTGGCGAAAGCCAGATCGAACGCGTCGTCCTCATAAGGCAGGCTCGGTGTCGTGCAGGCCCTGTAGTTTACATGCGGATTGTCCTGGCCGGCGCGCAGGATCGATTCCTCCGAGACGTCGCAGCCATCCAGGTTCTCGAACGCGCCTTCGAGATAAGGGTGAAGCGAACCGACGCCACAGCCGACATCCAGCGCCCGCACTTTGGCACCGCCCTGCCGAAGCCCTCGCTCGACGACGAGACGCCTCATCAGGTCAGCCTTGGCGATCAGAAAGAAATCGTGCTTGAGTCCGGAAAACCGGATGGATCCCGCGACCGCCTCGCCATAATTTGATTTATAGCTGTCGAAGAGTTCGGCCATCAGCCGAGGCTCCGTTCCTGGGTTTCCGAAATGATCGACGGCTCCCGTCAGAGGCGGCGGTAGCGCGTATGGCCTTGTCGAAGCCGGTGACCCGATCGATCACGTAAAGCGGACGGCGCTTCACCTCGGCGTGGATGCCGCCGACATAAAGCCCGACCACGCCGGTCATGAAAAGATTGATGCCGCAAAGGAGCGACACGATCACCACGGTGGACGTCCAGCCGGCAATGATGCCGGTCTCAAAAATCCAGGCGAAGACGGCGTAAGCACCGAAAACCACCGCAAGCGCGGAGATTGTCAATCCGCCCCACAGCGCCATGTGCAACGGCTTCTCGGAGAAGCTGACGATGCCGTGAACGGCAAGGTGCATCATCTTCCAGAATGGGTATTTGGTTTGGCCAAGAGTCCGCGCCGGGCGTTCGAAGGGCACTGCCGTCTGCTTGAACCCCATCCAGGCGAACATGCCCCTGACGAAGCGGTCATGTTCGGGCATACGCTTGAAGGTTTCCAGCGCCTTGCGGCCGACCAGGCGGAAATCACCGACGTCGCGCGGGATATCGACCGATGTCATTTTCTCCAGCAAGCGGTAGAAGAGGCTCGCCGTTAAGCGCTTGAACCAGGATTCGCCCTCGCGCTTGATACGGCGCGCGTAGACGATCTCGAAACCTTCCCTCCACTTCGCCACCAGATCGAGAACAACCTCCGGCGGGTCCTGCAAGTCGGCATCCATGACGATGACGGCATCGCCTGCAGCCACGTCCATGCCGGCCGTGATCGCGACCTGGTGGCCGAAATTGCGGGAGAGCTCGATCAGCCGGAAGCGCGGCTCGGCAGCGACCACCTTCCGAAGGTATTCGACGCTTCCGTCAAGGCTTCCGTCATCGACGAAGATCGCTTCAGCCTCTCCGTCCAGCCGGTCGATCAGCGAGCTGATCCGCTCAATCAGCCGAGGCAGCACTTCTTCTTCGTTGTATATTGGAAGGACCAGCGAGTACCGCGGCGGCGAAACGTTCACCGCAGTCCTGATGCTTTGGATCACAGAGTCTCGCATGCGATTGAAAATGGAACGCAAGCAACAAAGTTCCCGGTCTTACACAAGAAATTGCTAATTTAGTTATTTCGGGCAGATTCCGTCCATGAGTGAGAAAGGACACAGGCGGCGTTACCGCAATCGAACGTCCGCATGCGATCGAGACCCGGCAGTATCAACGGGCTGTCGGCCAGTCCGAACCTGGCGCGAAGCAGCCTTTGAGGAACCGCGTCCATCATGCCGCCTGAAGCCTATGTCTGTTGGCTGATCCATCCCGCTTGCCACTTCTGCCATTGCACAAGCAACATCGGAACAATAGATGGTGCTGAGTGGCCGCCCTTATAGCCGGCGGAAAAACGGGATCATGTGGATGACGGATACGCTCGACGCAGCGAAATTGACCGACCGCGTCGCTGCCCTGGTCGAGGCTGCCAAACGCGCCGGCGCCGATGCCGCCGACGCGGTTGCGGTGCGTGGCCGCTCGGCCGGCGTGTCGGTGCGGCTTGGCAAGGTCGAGGGCACCGAAGCGTCCGAGAGCGAGGATGTCTCGCTGCGCGTGTTCGTCGGCAAGCGGGTGGCGAGCGTCTCGGCGACCGCTGCCTCCGATCCGAAAGCGCTCGCCGAGCGCGCAGTGGCGATGGCGAAAGTCTCGCCCGAGGATCCCTATCAGGGTCTCGCCGATCCGGCCTTGCTGGTCAGCAAGCCGCGCGACCTCGATCTGTTCGACCCGACGGAAGTCTCCGCCGACCAGTTGAAGGAAGCAGCCCTTGCTGCGGAAGCGGCAGCCCTTGCCGTCAAGGGCGTCACCAATTCGGCCGGCAGCGGCGCCAGCGCCGGGCTTGGCGGGCTGGTGCTCGCCACTTCGCACGGCTTCGTCGGCCATTATGTCGCGTCGCGCTTTTCGCGCTCAACCAGCGTCATTGCCGGCGAGGGCACCGGTATGGAGCGCGATTATGAATATTCCTCGCGCCAGCATTTTTCCGACCTGGACGCGCCGGAGGATATCGGCCGCAAGGCCGGCGAACGCGCCGCGCAGCGCATCGGCGCGCGCAAAGCAGCAACCGGTCAGGTCGACGTGGTGTTCGACCCGCGCGTGGCGCGCGGCATCGCCGGTCATCTCGGCGCCGCCATCAACGGCGCGTCGGTCGCGCGCAAGACCAGCTTCTTGCGCGACATGATGGGCAAGCAGGTAGCGGCGGCCGCGATCACCGTCACCGACGAGCCGCTGCGGCGCCGCGGCCAGGCATCGCGCCCGTTCGACGGCGAAGGCATCGAGGGCGAAAAGCTGCTCATGGTCGAGAAGGGCATTTTGAACCACTGGTTCCTGTCGACCTCGATCGCGCGGGAATTGGGGCTGACCACCAACGGCCGCGGCTCGCGCAACGGCTCCTCCGTCTCGCCGTCATCGACCAATCTCGCCATCGAGCCGGGCGAGCGGACGCCAGAGGACCTCATCAAGTCGCTCAAATCAGGCTTTTACGTCACCGAAGTGTTCGGCCAGGGCGTCGACATGGTCACCGGCGAGTACAGCCGCGGCGCTTCCGGCTTCTGGATCGAGAATGGCGAGCTTGCCTATCCGGTCGCCGAGGTGACCATCGCCTCGAACCTGAAGACCATGTTCCTCAGCATGGTCCCGGCGAGCGATCTCGACCGCAATTTCGGCACCGCGGCACCAACGCTGCTGATCGAAGGCATGACCCTTGCCGGAGCTTGACCAGGTCATATCCGCCGGGGCTCGCGAGGATCTGGCCATCCTGCGCGACGCTGCCCGCGAGGCGGGTGCCATCGCCATGCGTTACTTCGGCAACAACCCGCAAGTCTGGATGAAGGGCGGCACCTCGCCGGTGAGCGAGGCCGACCACGCCGCCGACGCCTATCTGCGCGAGACCTTGCTTGCGGCACGGCCGGACTATGGCTGGCTCTCGGAGGAGACGGCCGACAATCCGGCAAGGCTTGCCGCCCGCCGCACCTTCGTCGTCGATCCGATCGACGGCACGCGCGGCTTCCTCGAAGGCCTTCGCTCCTGGTGCGTCAGCGTCGCGGTGGTCGAGGACGGTCGCACGCTTGCCGGCGTGCTCGAATGTCCGGCTATGGAGGAGACCTATTGGGCGCTGCCCGGCGAGGGCGCGTTCCTGAACAGCCGTCGCATTGCCGCGCGCCGCCCGGCGGCGACGGTCGACATTGGCGGGCCGAAGCCATTGATCGACCTGATGCCGGCGGAATGGCGGGGTCGGTTGAACCGCGTATCCTATATTCCCTCGCTGGCCTATCGGCTGGCGATGGTCGCCAATGGCGCGCTGGACGCGACCTTCGTCAAACCCAACGCACATGACTGGGACATCGCCGCGGCGGACCTCATCCTGCGCGAGGCCGGCGGCGCACTGCTCGACCAGAACGGCCGCGCGCCGCGCTATGCCGGCGAAGTGATCCGCCACGGCGCGCTGGCTGCCGGCAGCGGCGAACTCCTCGCCGTCCTCTCCGGCGTCATCGCCGGGCTGGACAATTGAGCATTTTCAATGGTTCCAAAGTCGGCGGCTTTGGTCTAGACCTGTCACAAACTCACGATATGTGAAGGATCGACATGGCCGCGGAAGACGGAAAGAAGCAACTTTTGCATCTGGTGTTCGGCGGCGAACTCAAGAATCTGAGCGGGACCGAATTCCGCGACCTCGACGCGCTCGACATCGTCGGTATCTATCCCGATTATCAGTCCGCGAAAGCGGCGTGGAAAGCCAAGGCCCAAGCCAGCGTGGACAATGCCCATATGCGTTATTTCGTCGTTCACCTGCACCGGTTGCTCGACCCCGACAACAAGGCTGCCAGTTAACATCGATGGACCATGAAGCAGTGAAAGGGCTGGCCACGAGGTCCGCGGGCAGAAGGCGCCGTGGCGGCACCTCGAAGACATTCTGGCGCAGAATACGCGAACCGCTGGCGCAGTCGCGATTCGTCAAGAACGCCATCGCCAGCCTGTTCGCGCAGTTCGTTCGCCTCATCCGCCTGACCAACCGTGTTGTCGACGGATCGACGCAGATATCGGGCGGCCCCCACCGGCAGTTCGAGCCGGCCATCATTGCGCTGTGGCACGGCCAGCATCTTCTGACCCCGGCCTACTATCCCGAGGGACGGCCGCTGGTTGCCATGGTTTCGCGCAGCGCCGACGCCGAGCTCAATGCGCTGATGCTCGAGAGGTTCGGCATCGAGGCGGTGCGCGGCTCGGGCGGGCGCGAAAACGCGAAGCATCTCGACAAGGGCGGCGCCAAAGCGCTGCTTGCCCTGAAAAAGTCGCTCGCCACTGGCAAGAACGTCGCCATGATCGCTGACATCCCGCATGGCACGCCGCGCGACGCAGGGCTTGGCATTGTTCTCCTGGCGCGGCTTTCGGGCCGGCCGATCCTGCCCGCCGCCATCGCCACCAGCCGCCGCAAGGTGCTGGAGCGCAGCTGGGACAAGACCACGATCAATCTGCCGTTCGGCCGCTCCTCGATTGTCATGGGAACGCCGGTGTTCGTTCCGGCCGACGCGGATGAGGCCGAAATGGAACGCAAGCGCCAGGAGGTCACGGCTTCGCTCAACGCCGCGACCGCCGCGGCCTACCGCCTCGTGGATGGCTCGAAATGAGCGAGCGCTGGGCGCGCACCTTCCTGACGGCGTATCGTTTCGCAGGCGCAGCCGTCTATCCGCTGATCGGGCCTTACGTCGCCTGGCGCACCTCCAGGGGCAAGGAAGACCGTATTCGCCGCCGCGAGCGCTATGGCATCGCCGGGCGCGAGCGCCCCGAGGGGCCGCTGATCTGGATCCATGCGGCGAGCGTCGGCGAGACCATCGCCGTCGTGCCGCTGGTCGAGAGCATCCTTGACTATGGCGTCAACATCGTGCTGACGACGGGGACCGTCACCTCCGCTCAGGTTGCCGACGAACGGCTCGGCGACCGCATCATCCACCAATATGTGCCGCTCGACCTCAAGCCGGCGGTCAGCCGCTTCCTCGACCATTGGCGGCCGGATCTGGCGATCATCGCCGAATCGGAGATCTGGCCGATGACCATCCTGGAGCTCGGCGCACGCCGTGTGCCGCAGGTGCTGGTCAATGGCAGGCTGTCGGACCGTTCGTTCAAATCCTGGAAGAAGCGCGCCAACATAGCGGAGGCGTTGTTCGAGAATCTCGCCCATGTCGTCGCTCAGTCGGAAATCGATGGCGAGCGCTTCCTTTCTCTCGGCGCCCGGCCGGTCACCGTGTCCGGCAACCTCAAGGTAGACACCACGCCGCCGCCGGCCGATGAAAGGGCCCTGTCCGCGCTGAAGCGCCAGATCGGTACCCGCCCGACCTGGGCGGCGATCTCGACCCATGACGGCGAGGAGGTGGTGGCCGCCGAAGTTCACGCGACACTGCACAAGCGTCACCACGGTCTCTTGACGATCGTCGTGCCGCGCCATCCCGATCGCGGCGAAGCGCTTGCCGTGCAGATTTCCGGCATGGGCCTGAAAGTCGTGCGGCGCAGCAAGGGCGACAGGATCACCGCCGACTCGGACATTCTGCTCGGCGACACGATCGGCGAGATGGGGCTTTATCTCAGGCTGACGGAAATCGCCTTCGTTGGCCGTTCGCTCACCTCCGAGGGCGGCCAGAACCCGCTGGAGCCGGCCATGCTCGACACGGCGGTGCTGGCCGGCCGCAATGTCCAGAATTTTCGCGAAGCCTATCAGCGGCTACTCGACAGCGGCGGCGCCAAGCTGGTGCGCGATCGCGACATGCTGGCCGGCGCCGTCAATTTCCTTTTGACCAACGAAGTGGCGCGCCACGAGATGATGGCCGCTGGTGCGGCGACCGTCGATGAGATGCGCGGCGCGCTGGCCTGCACGCTGAAGTCACTCGAACCCTACATTCAGCCGTTGGTCGTCAAGTCGCGCCTGCAGGGCGCCAACGGCCGCTAAGGTGGCTAGCGAAGCACCACCCTTCTGGTGGGAAGAGCCGGACTGGCGGGCGCTGGCGCTGGCGCCGCTGTCCTCGATCTATGCCCTCGTTGCCGGCCGCCGCATGCGCTCGGCGGCGCGCGAAAAGGTCGGCGCGCCCGTGCTGTGCGTCGGCAACTTCACCGTCGGCGGCACTGGCAAGACGCCGGTGGCGATCGCGCTGGCAAGACGGGCCAGGCGCATGCAACTCAATCCCGGTTTCCTGTCGCGCGGCCATGGCGGCTCGTTCGCGCAGCCGCATGTCGTCGATCCGCATCATGACGCCGCCAAGCATGTCGGCGACGAGCCGCTGCTTCTGGCCGAACACGCGCCGGTCGCGGTAACGCCGAACCGGGCCGCCGGTGCGCGTCTTCTGCTGGAAAAACATGGCTGTGATTTCCTGATCATGGATGACGGTTTCCAGAGCGCGCGCATCCATATCGACTACGCGCTGGTCGTCGTCGACGCGCGCTACGGCGTCGGTAATGGCCGCGTCATCCCTGGCGGTCCGCTGCGGGCTGACATCGTCGACCAACTGGTTTTCACCAGCGGGCTGCTGAAGATGGGCGAGGGCACTGCTGCCGATGCGGTTGTCCGCCAGGCGGCGCGCGCCAGCCGGCCGATCTTCGAGGCGCATACGCGGCCAAGCAGCAAGGCGGGGGTGGCCGGCAAGCGGTTTCTGGCCTTTGCCGGCATCGGTCATCCCGACAAATTCTTCGACACGGTCCGTGAGGCCGGCGGCGAAGTCGCGCTGACCCGGTCGTTTCCTGATCATCATTTCTATGGCGAGGACGAGCTTGCCGAACTGGCAACGACAGCGCGCCGTGCCGGGCTTGGCCTCATCACCACCGCCAAGGACGCCGCCCGGCTGCGCCACGATGCCGCGCCGGCCGATTTCCTCGGACAGCTCGATGTGCTGGAGATCGACACCGTGTTCGACCCCGACCACGTGCCCGAACGCATCATCAACGAGACTCTGGATGCCTGGCGACAGCGCAAGCTGCAAGGCTGACCAAACGAGTTTCGAGCGTCGCGACCATGCAGAACCTTGATATGTCGGCGGGACAGAGGGGGCGCGAAGGATCGCTACAGAACGTTTTCTTGCGCCTTGATCTACCGCCGGCGGCGCAGTTCCGGATGCGCTTCGATCTCGCGGCGCAGCGAGGCGGCGGCACTCACATAGGGCTCTTGCCTGGCGACGCTCCAGTATTTGAGCTCATCGAGCGGGATGCTCTCGCCAGTCACCGCACAGCGCACGAAGGCGCCAGGGCTGGTCACGTGGAAGTCGCCGTCGAGGTAGCGGATACGGGCTTCCTTGCCGCCGGGGCCTTCGAAACGGTTCATCATGACATGGCGCCAAGGTTCATGACGATGTCATCGCCACAAATTGCGGGCAAGGTCAAGCTTGGAGCGAGATGAAGCAGGGTAGCGAACTCAGGTTGACGCCTTTCGCGGCGACGGATTGGCCGACCGCAGCAGGCGCCGTCGGCGACGCTGCCGATCTCCCCCCTTGCGGGGGAGATGCCCGGCAGGGCAGAGGGGGGGTGCTGTCCCTCCGACCTGTCAACCAATAGCGGCCAAGCCCTCAGGCTGAGTCCCGGTTGCGAATGGCGGAAGTTGGCGATCCTTCCCACCCCCCTCTGTCCTGCCGGACATCTCCCCCGCAAGGGGGGAGATCGGATGTCGCGTCGGCTTTCACCAATCGCCAACGCTGGAAGGCATGGCGTTCAAAACTGAAGCGATTGTTCTGGTTGCGAGGGCACATTTGTTCTTGCTTTGTGCTCTCAGCTATGCTAATAATTTCGGTATGGTGCTGAGTTGCGCCAATGACCCGCCGCCGAGGCGGGTTTTTTGTTTCAGGCCTCAGCGCCATCTCTCAAGCCGGCAAATGGATGCCCGGCATCTTACTGCTCGGCCACGATGAACTCCTCGATCTTTTCGGCGGCGAGCCCGGCCTGGAGTGCGATGCGCCGGGCCAATTCGGCCGCGGCAGCGCGCGGCCGCCCCATCGGCCGATCGAGCCAGTAGGATATCGGGCTCAGCACGATGCGGTCGTCGACAGCGACGATGCGGCCTGACGTCAGTTGATGCTCGGTCATCGGTGGCCGCGCCAGCGCGATGCCGAGACCATGGGCTGCAGCGTCGAGCACCAGATTGTAGTCTTCGAAGCGGCGGTCTTGCGGACGCGGGCGATAGTCCATGTCCTGCGCGCCAAACCAGGCGCGCCAGGCCGAGGCGTCCGAATCGTTGATCAGCGGGAATTTGAGCAGCCGGGCAGGGTCGCCACGGCCGATCTCCCTGGCCAGGTCCGGCGAAGCGATCGGGAAGACATGTTCCTCGAAAAGCTGCACCGAGACGCGGCCCGGGATACGGCCGCGGCCGCAGCGAATCGACAGATCGATACCCTCGTCGGCAAGGTCCGCCTGGCGGATATCGACGTCGAGCACGATGCGCAGCTTGGACGGGTTGTTTTCCAGCGCCACCATACGCGGCATCAGCCACAGGCCGCTGACCGAGGGGATAGAGGTCAGCCGCACCACGGCGGTGCCGCGCGGCTCGACCCAGCGGTCCGAATTGCTGGATATCAGCGCGAAGGCTTCGCTGGTGCGCAGATGCAGCCGGTTGCCCTCGATGGTCAGCGAGACGCCACGCGCGCCGCGATCGAACACTTTCAGCCCGAGCCAGCCCTCGAGCTTGGCGATCTGCCGGCTGACGGCGCCATGGGTGATGTTGAGTTTTTCGGCGGCGGCCGAAAAGCTGCCCGTCCGCGCCGCGGCGTCAAAGGCGCGCAAGGTTTCGAGCGGCAGCATCGTGTCTGAGCTGTGATCCATAGTCACAGCTCACTCTCGATTTGGTCGTTTGTCAACCGGCCAAGAAAGGCGTTTTGTGCCTTCAGGACAATAAAGCACGAGGACCGTGAGATGAGCGCCTATGCCGGTACGTTGAATTCGACACAGCGGATGGACACCACGGCGGCCATCGCGGTGGCGCTGACAGTGGTCGGCTGGGCCTCCGCTTTCCCGGCGATCCGTGCCGGCCTCGTCGCTTTCGGGCCGCTGGAACTCGGCGCGCTGCGCTTCGCCATCGCGGCGGTGCCGGCGGCGATCTTCCTTGCCGTCAAGCGGCCGGCGCTGCCCCGGCTCGACGAGTTGTGGCGCTTTGTCTTCGGTGGCGCCGTCTTCGTTGCGCTCTACACGGCAATGCTCAATTTCGGCGAACTGACGGTTTCCGCGGGTGCTGCCGGTTTCATCATCAATGTGAGCCCGATCTTCACCGCGATCATGGCGATGGCGTTGCTCGGCGAACGCTTCTCAGCTCTGGCCTGGGCCGGCACATTCCTGTCCTTCGCCGGCATCGGTATCATCGCGATGGGTGAAGGGCAGGGGCTTCGCTTCGACAATGGCGCCCTGCTGATCCTCGGCTCGGCCCTGTGCTCGGCCGTCAACACCATCGTGCAAAAGCCGCTGTTTGCCCGCCATCATCCGCTGACCATTTCGGCCTCGAACATGGTGCTCGGCGCGCTCTGCCTGTTGCCTTTCCTGCCGAGCGGCCTGGCGCAGGCGGCGGTTGCCGACACCGCCGGCCTCGGCGCTGTCATCTTTCTCGGCATCGTGCCAAGCCTCATCGCATACGCCGCCTGGGCAACAGCACTTTCCCGTCTGCCTGCAGCCTGTGCCTCGAACTTCCTCTACCTGGTTTCACCGGTGGCGACGCTGATCGGCTTCTTCTGGCTGGGCGAGGTACCGACGCTGCTTGGCATTCTCGGCGGCGCGCTGGCGCTCGGCGGCGTGATCGTGGTGAATTTGAAGCGCTGATTCAAAGGTTTGGAAGATTTGGCTGAATTAAAATGATCGGCTAGTCAGCGCTTTTGCGTTTGTCGGCGAGCAAGCGAGCTTACGAAGTCCGAAATCTGACGGCTGCCACGCAATCTCATCACCGGCACGAGCGGTCCCCTCGCCAAACGCTCCGCCTCGATGTGCGGTCGACTGTTGCGATCGAAATTCCAGATGTAGCGCAGGAATGACAAATACTCTTTGTCCAGCCTCTCGCTGCATCCTGCCGGGAAATCGGGCCGAGGCCGGTTCAATGCGCTGCGCAATACGACCCGGCTCAAACAGGTTGTGCGAGGGGTGTCGAGCCAGACAACGAGATCAGCTCGGGGAAGCCTTAAATCGAAAGTCTGCCAATGATAGTTTCCCTCGCACACCCAGTCGTCACCAGAGATGGCCTCGCTAACGCGTGCGCGGAAAACCTCATATTGAGGTTTGCTCCAGCCTGGCCCCCAGAACAGCTTGTCCAAATGCACGACCGGCAATTTCAGCCGTTCGCCTACTTCCCGTGCAAGGGTTGATTTGCCGCTTCCAGCATTTCCGAGAATTACGATCCGTTGCACAAAGCGACCTCAGAAAGCTGGGTTCCTCGCCCCATTTTAATGGGGAGAGGTGGCCGCCCAGCGGTCCTGCCTTTGGCAAGCCCGAGGACCGGCTCCGCGGCCGGAGAGAGGGACTGCGCCATCAGAACGGACAAGTTCGGGCCCTTCACCGCCGTCCAAACAGCCGCTCGATATCCGCAAGCTTGAGCTCGATATAGGTCGGGCGGCCGTGGTTGCAGGTGCCGGAACCCGGTGTCGCCTCCATCTGGCGCAGCAGCGCGTTCATCTCTTCTGCCTTGAGCAGGCGGCCGGAGCGCACCGAGCCGTGGCAGGCCATGGTCGCGGCTATCCTGTCCAGCCGCTCCTTCAGCGTGTCGACCGTGTCGTTGTCGGCGATCTCGTCGGCAAGGTCGCGCACCAGCTGCTGGACATTGGTTTCGCCGAGCATCGACGGCGTCTCGCGCACCGCGACCGCGCCCGGACCGAAGCGCTCGATGGCGAGGCCGAAGCGGGAGAGTGTTTCGGAATGCAAGGCGAGCCGCTCGGCATCCTCTTCCGGCAGATCGACGATCTCGGGCAGAAGCAGCATCTGCGACGGCACGGCGCGTGCATGCAGCGCGTTCTTCAGCGCCTCGTAGACCAGCCGCTCATGCGCCGCATGCTGGTCGACGATGACAAGCGAATCCGTGGTCTGGGCGACGATGTAGTTCTCATGTACCTGCGCGCGTGCGGCACCCAGCGCCATGCCGAGCAGCGCCTCCGCCGCTTCGTCTTGCCCGGCGCGCGCGTCGGCGCTGTGAAGCGGTCCGGCGTCGAACGCCGCCTGATCGTTTTCGCCGAAGCCGCCATTTGCAAATCCCGTATCCAGTGGCCGCTGCGGCGAGCGGGAAGGGTCGAAACCAGCGGAGCCGGAGGCCCGGTAGGCCGCCTCGTAGCTGCGGTGGCCGTTGGCCGGTCCTGGATGCGCATAGGACGCCGCGCCCGGCCGGAATGCCGCCATCATGCCGGCGGCCCCGGTGGTGGCGGCGCGGATCCCGGCATTGGCGAGCGCCTCCCGGATGGCGCCGACGATCAGTCCGCGCACCAGTCCCGGGTCGCGGAAGCGCACGTCGGCCTTGGCCGGATGGACATTGACGTCGACGATGGCCGGATCGAGCGTCAAGAACAGCACCGTCACCGCGTGGCGATCGCGCGGCAGCACGTCGGCGAAGGCGCCGCGAATGGCGCCGGCGATCAGCTTGTCGCGCACCGGCCGGCCGTTGACATAGGCATATTGCTGCAGCGCGTTGGCGCGGCTGAAGGAGGGGATCGAGACGTGGCCGGCGAGATGCACGCCGTCGCGCATGGCGTCGATGGCAATGGAATTGTCCGGAAAGTCGGCGCCCATCACCTGCGCGACGCGGCGCAACCGGCCCTCAGGGCTGTCGTCGGCCGCAGGCAGTTCCAGTGTCGAACGGTCGGAGCCGGCCAGCGTGAAGCGCACGGCGGGGAAGGCAATCGCAATGCGCTTGACCACGTCGCTGATCGCGGAGCTTTCGGCGCGCTCGCCCTTCATGAATTTGAGGCGAGCCGGCGTGGCGAAGAACAGGTCGCGCACCTCGACCGTGGTGCCGCGATTGGCGGCCGCCGGCTTGACCGCGGACACGCGTCCGCCCTCGATGCCGATCTCGGCGGCGCTGTCGCTGTTGGCCGTGCGCGAGCGGATCGACAGCCGCGCCACCGAGCCGATCGACGGCAGCGCCTCACCGCGAAAGCCGAGCGAGCGGATGTCGTGGATGTCCTCGGCGAGCTTCGAGGTGCAGTGGCGTGCGATCGCCAGCGCCAGTTCCTGCTCGGGAATGCCCGAGCCATCATCGGTGACACGGATCAGGTTCAGCCCGCCGCCGGCGGTGACGATCTCGACTCTGGCAGCGCCGGCATCGAGTGCATTCTCGACCAGTTCCTTGACCACGCTTGCCGGACGCTCGATGACTTCGCCGGCGGCGATTTGGTTGATCATCGTTTCGGAAAGCTGGCGTATGGGCATGAGGGCACTATAGGCGGATTCGTGGCCGGTGCGGGAGGGGCAGAATTGAGGAATCCGCGCCGCTCACCGTGGTCCTGTTAGGTCATGAGCTTGGGCAGTGTTGCCGCCAGCGCGTCGACAGCAAGACGGACCTTCAGTGGCAAATGAGGTGTCTGCAGCCATAGCGCATACACGTCATAAAGAAATCCCGGCTGGTCCGGCAACAGCACGACAAGTTCGCCGGTCTGACTGCGCTCACGAACCAGCCAATATGGAAGCCAGGCAAGCCCCATGCCGGCTGCCGCAGCATCGGCGATCGCGTCGAGGTCGTCGAGACGCAACCGGCTGACCGGCATGACTTCTAGCGCAGGCTGGCCGTTGCGCGGAAACAGCCACGGTTGAATGACACGGCCCGAACGGCGGTAGATGATGGCCTGGTGCCTGCCGAGATCTTCTGTCTGCTGCGGCGACCCGTGCATCTCGAGATAGGATGGCGACGCGCAGACGACCATGCGCTGGCGCGCGATGCGACGCGCCATCACTCCGGCCTGATCCTCCAGGTTGCCGGTCCGGATGGCAAGATCGCAACCATCCTCTGCAAGATCTGCGATGGGGTCGCTGAACGACAGGTCAAGCTCCAGCGCAGGATATAGTTGCGCGAGTTCCAGCAGGATCGGAGCAACGCAGCGCCGGCCAAAGTGCACAGGCATGATGACGCGCAGTTTTCCGCGTGGTTCTGAAAGTTGATCGGCCGCGAGTGCGTCCGCAGCCTCAGCTTCGGCGAGTACCATTCGGCAGCGTTCATAATAGGCGCGCCCGAAGTCAGTCAGGCTCTGGCGGCGTGTGGTCCGGTTGATGAGGCGCACGCCCAGACGCTCTTCGAGAAACCGGACATGCTTGCCGACCATCGGCCCGGACAGATCGAGCGCGGCAGCCGCCGCCGCGAACGAGCCCAGGTCGACGGCTTTGACGAACACGGCCATGCTGGTAAGGCGATCCATATTCGAAACTCACAGTTTCTACTGTTCTGCTCTCAAGGCCATTTATCCGCGAGGCGCTCACTGGCATAGCATATATTCGGTTCAAATATTTTGGAGTTATGGCCGGATGGCGCGGGTTATTCGCTTTCATGAGCTTGGCGGTCCCGAGGTTCTGCGCATCGAGGATGTCGATATTCCAGCGCCGGGTTGGGGGGAGATTCAAATTCGGGTCAAGGCGTTGGGCATCAACCGCGCCGAGGCACTGCTGCGTTCGGGCACCTATATCGAGACGCCGCCGTTGCCTTCCGGTCTTGGCCTTGAGGCAGCGGGTATCGTCGAAACGATCGGCGGAGGCGTGGAGGAGTTTGCGCCAGGTGAAACTGTCAGCATCGTGCCGCCATTATCGATGGCCCGCTGGCCCGCCTATGGCGAGATCGCCACATATCCCGCCAAGCTCGTGGTCAAGCACCCGCCATCGCTCAGCTGGGAAGAGGCGGCAGCCGTCTGGATGCAATACCTCACTGCCTATGGCGCACTGATCGACATCGCCAATCTCCGCAGGCAGGACGTTGTCGTCATCACCGCAGCATCGAGCAGTGTCGGTCTTGCTGCGATCCAGATTGCCAACATGGTTGGTGCGATCCCGATCGCGGTCACGCGGACGTCTGCCAAGAAACAGGCCCTGCAGAAGATCGGCGCCACTCATGCCATCGCTTCAGCGGAGGAAGATCTGGAGGTCCGGCTGAAGGAGATCGCCGGGCCGGACGGCGTGCGCGTTGTGCTCGACGCGGTCGGCGGCCCGATTTTCGAGCCTCTGACCGCCGCCATGGCACGAGGTGGCATTCTCATCGAATATGGCGGCTTGAGCCCGGAGCCGACGCCGTTCCCGTTGTTAACGGTGCTGGCGAAGACGCTGACGCTGCGCGGCTATCTCGTCCACGAAATCACGAGCGATCCGGCGAAGTTGGAGGCTGCCAAGGCGTTCATCCTCGGAGGATTGATGTCTGGTTCTCTCAGGCCGGTGATCGCCAGGACCTTTCCGTTCGACCAGATCGTCGAGGCGCATCGCTTTCTCGAGTCGAACGAACATGTCGGCAAGATTGTCGTGACGGTTTGACCGGGCACTGTTGGGATAGCCTCACGCCTGCGCGGCCAGCCAGTCCCGCACCTTGCGCGCATTGTCGCTGAGTTCGCGGTTCCTTGGCCAGATGACATGAAAGCCCTTGCCGGTCGTCATCGTGTGGCCGGTGACGCGCACCAGCAGCCCTGAGGCCAGCAGCCGCGCGGCGAGATGGCGCCAGCCGAGCGCAATGCCTTGCCCTTCCATGACCGCCTGGATCACCAGCGCATAGTCGTTGATGCGCAAGCCGCGCCCGGCATCGGTGATGTTGACCCCGGCAGAGGCGAACCACTCCTCCCAGCTCGCCGCCTCGCGAAACGGTTCCTCGAGATGGATGAGGCGGTGCGTGGCAAGAGCCTCGACGGTGTCGGGCAGCCCGAACCGCGCGACGTAGCTCGCGCCCGCCACCGGGAAGATCTCCTCATCGGCCAGCGGCAGCGAGTGATAGTCCGGCCATTCCTTGGGTTCGCCGCCGCGAACGCCGAGCGGGATGTCTTCGGCGATGATGTCGAGATCGCGGTCGGCGGTCTGGATGCGCAGGTCGATGCCCGGCAATTCGTCACGAAACTGCTGCAGGCGCGGCATCATCCAGAAGGAGCCGAAAGCGGTCGACGCGGCAAGTGTCACATGGCCACCGGTCGCCTGTTGGCGCAGATCCTCCGCCGACTTGCGGATATGCGACAGGCCGAGCGAAACGTCGGCGTGGAAGCGGTCGCCGGCTTCGGTAAGGCTGACCTGTCGATGACGGCGCTGGAAGAGCTTCGCGCCGAGCTGCTCTTCGAGGCCTCGGATCGCGTAGGACACGGCAGCTTGTGTCATGCCGAGCTCCCGCCCGGCGGCGGTGAAGCTCGACAGCCGCCCGGCGGCCTCGAAGACGATCAGGCTGCCGGCGGAGGGCAGCAGATGGCGAAGGCTTCGCATAAGCTGAACTTATACAAGAGATCAGGATTTTCCAGCGTCACAGCGATATTTCGTCTCGCTAAATTGATTGTCTCTGGAAGGATGGAGTTGCCATGACCGCGCCGGCCGCCGAAGTGACCGAACACGCCAGCCGTCGGGCGGGTGGCCGCCTGGGGCGCAAGGCGCTGCGGGGAACGCCCATAGCGTCGTTTCCGACCCTGGTCCGTAAGATTCCGGTATATCAGATGGTCCCGGATGAGGCGGTGGAGCTGATCCACCAGGAGTCGCTCAGCATTCTCGAAGAGGTGGGATGCGAGTTCCGCGACGACGAGGCCATTGCAATGTGGAAGGCTGCGGGAGCCAATGTCTCGGACACAAGAGTCCGCATCGACCGCGCCCTCCTGATGGAGCTCGTATCGAAGGTCCCTTCGGAGTTCACGCTCAATGCGAGGAATCCGCAGCGTTCGGTGCGCGTCGGCGGAAACAACTCCATCTTCGTGCCGATGTACGGCGCGCCTTACGTGCGCGACCTCGACAACGTCAGGCGCTATGGCACGCTCGCCGACCTTCAGAATTTCCATAAGCTCGCCTACATGGCGCCGGCGCTGCACTCGTCGAGCTCGATCATCTGCGAGCCGATGGAAATTCCGGTGCCGAAGCGTCACCTCCACATCATCCATTCGGCGCTGAAGCACTCCGACAAGCCGTTCATGGGCATCGTGACGTCCAAGGATCGGGCCGAAGATACGATGGCGATGGCAGGCATCGTGTTCGGCGAGGACTATGTCCGCGACAACCCGGTGCTGGTGGCGATCACCAACTGCAATTCGCCACTGGTGTGGGATGCCACCATGCTGGACGCGATGAAGGTCTACGCGCGCCACAACCAGCCGCTGATTCTCGCGCCGTTCGCGCTGTGCGGCGCCTCGACTTCGGCCTCAGCCGTCGGCGCGGTCGCGCAGGTCAATGCGGAAGCGCTGGCGGGCGTTGCGTTCACGCAGCTCCTGCGTCCGGGTTCGCCGCAGATCTACGGACAGTTCATGGTGACGGTGGACATGAAGACCGGCGCTCCCATGGGCGGCACGCCGGAGGCCGCCCAGATGATGTATCTGATGGGAGCACTGGCGCGGAAATACCGATTGCCGTGGCGCACGTCGGGCTTCCATGTCGGGTCGAAGCTGAACGACGCCCAGGCCGGCTACGAGGCGAACATGCTGATGCATGCCGCCATTCTTGCCGGCGCCAACTATATCTGGCACTCCGCCGGATGGCTCGAGGCCGGCCTGACCTGCGGCTATTCGAAATTCGCGACGGACTGCGAACAGCTTGTCGGCTGGTACAAATACGCAGGCGGGCTCTCCTTCGACGATTTCAAGGACGCGATGGCGGCGATCCGCGAGGTAGGCCCCGCCGGCCATTTCCTCGGCACCCAACACACGCTCGAACATTTCGAGTCCGCCTTCTTCATGCCCAGCATCATGGACTTCAATTCGTACGAGCAGTGGAAGGCTGAAGGGGCAAAGGACCACGACACCCGCGGCCGCGAGAAAGCGCGCAACATGCTTGCGGACTATGAGGAGCCGAAGCTCGATGAGGGCATTGCCGAGGGTCTCGAAGATTTGATCGCGCGACGCGAGGAGAAGCTGCCGGACAGCGTTAGTTAATGCAACGGGCGAAGGCCTGACGGAACCATAAGGGAGGAAAAAATGGCACTCTTCAGAAGCAACGGCGATCGCGTGCCGAATGCTATCGAGGCGATGGCGCAAGAAGCCCGCTCAGGTCGTATGGACCGGCGCGAGTTCCTGGCGCTGGCAAGCGCCTTCGGTGCATCGACGGCCCTTGCCTATGGCATGATCGGTCTTGCCGTGCCGGAACGGGCCTTGGCCGAAGAGCCGAAGAAGGGCGGAACGCTGCGCGTTTCGATGTCGGTGAAGGCACAAAAGGACCCGCGCACTTACGACTGGGTGGAACTTGCGAACATCTCGCGCTGCTGGCTCGAGCCGCTTGTCCGCTATACGCGCGAATTCACATTCGAGCCCGTCTTGCTCGAAAGCTGGGACGTCAACGACGACGCCACCGAATACGTGCTGCACGTGCGCAAGGGCGTCACCTGGAACAATGGCGACGCTTTCAACGCCGATGACGTTGTCCACAATCTGACGCGCTGGTGCGAGAAGGGTGCCGCCGGCAATTCCATGGCCGCCCGTGTCGGCGCGCTGATCGATGAAAAAACCGGCAAGGCCAGGGATGGGGCGATCACCAAGGTCGACGACAGCACGGTCAAACTGACGCTGAACGAACCGGATATCTCGCTGATCCCGAACTTCACCGACTATCCCGCGCTCGTCGTCCACCGCAATTTCGATGCCGACGGCGCCGATCCGCTCGCCAAGCCGATCGGCACCGGACCTTTCGAACTTGTGTCTTATTCGGTCGGCCAGAATGCGGTCGTCAAACGCCGTGAGAACGGCAAGTGGTGGGGCGGTGAAGCACCGCTCGACAGTGTGGAATTCATCGACTACGGCACCGACTTCAACGCCTCGGTAAACGCATTCGAGTCCGGCGAGATCGACGTCAATTTCGAGACACCCGCCGACTTCATAGACATCCTTGACAAGATGGATCTGGTGAAATCGGAGGTCGCGACAGCGACGACGCTCGTTGCCCGGACCAACATCACGCACAAGCCCTACGACGACCAACGGGTCCGCAATGCGCTCCAGATGGCTGTCGACAACAAGGCGGTGCTCGAACTTGGCTACGCCGGGCGGGGGACCGTCGGTGAAAACCATCACGTCAGCCCGATCCATCCGGAATACTACCCGCTGCCCAAGAAGACACGTGACGCGGCGGGGGCCAAGAAGCTGATGACTGATGCCGGACAGGCCGACTTCGAGCATGAGCTGATCACCGTCGAGGACGATTGGCAAAAGAACACCGGCGACGCGATCGCCGGCCAGCTGCGCGATGCCGGTATCAAGGTGAAGCGCACGGTGCTGCCGGGGTCGACCTTCTGGAACGACTGGACGAAATACCCCTATTCCATGACCATCTGGTACATGCGCCCGCTCGGTGTTCAGGTGTTGGCGCTTGGCTATCGCACCGGCGAGGCCTGGAATGAGACGGCGTATTCGAATCCTGATTTTGACGCCAAGCTCAAGCAGGCCCTGTCGCTCGTCGACGTGGAGAAGCGACGCGAGGTCATGAAGGACGTCGAGCAGATCCTGCAGGATTCGGGCGTCATCATTCAGCCGTTCTGGCAGAAGCTGTACAGCCACATGGACAAGAAGGTGAAGAATTACGCTGTCCACCAGACTTTCGAGATGGATCTCCAGAACGTCTGGCTGGACGCCTGAGTTAACGCCCAAGGGGATTTCATGGGCAGCAAAAAGGCCGGGATGCAGGATTCGTGGTATTGAACGGTTCCCACCACGAAAGCCTGGAGATTATCGGATGAGACTGACTGTGCTTGCCGCCGCCCTCTCGATCGCCGCGCCCGTGGCCGCGTTTGCCGGGCCGGCTTCCAATGCGGTGAAGTTCTTCTACGTGCCCGAGGTCAAATTCGAGGCCGACGCGAAATACCGCGACCGTTTCACCGAACCGGTGACCAAGCTGTTCGCCCTCAACGACCAGGCGGCAAAGAATCTTCCGGATGAAGTTCCTTGCATCGACTTCGCCCCGGGCCTCGATGCGCAGGACTACGACGAGAAGACCGTAGCGAAGACGCTGAAGCTTGCTGAAACGCTGGATGGTGACAGCGCGGAAGTGACCGCGACGTTCAACCTTTTCCCGGAAGGCGATGATTCGAAACGCGAAATGGTCTGGTCGCTCAGGAAGATCGATGGCCAGTGGAAGATCGCCGACATCACCTCGAAAACCAGCGGGTGGACGTTGAGTGCGCTCGAATGCCTGGCTGGCCAGGCCCCGGAGTGATGCCATGGCCCGCTGCCGGCTCCTGGCCTTGGCGACTGTGTGCCTGCTGGCGGCGGGGTTGAGCCGCGCCGCTGCTCAGGGCCTGTTCGGGGCGCCGCCCGCAAGTGCGCCGGCCGACACCACGGCGCCTGCAACGCCGCCGGTCGCACCGCCGCCGGCCGATAGCGCGCCGGTGCAGCCGGGTTCGCCGACGGCGGTGGTGAGACCGTTCTACGAGCATGTCGGGCTCGAGCTCGATCCAGCTCAGCGCAGCCATTTCGCCGATCCGGCGAAGTCGGTGCTCGACAAGAGCGATGCGCTGCGCAAATCGGGGCAGGGCGAATGCCTCGATCCCAACATGGCGCTCGACAATGCGCAGTACGACAAGGCAGAAATCGACAGGAGCCTAAAGACGATCGAAGCGATCAATGGCGACGAGGCCAAGGTCGTCGCCGCCTTCGTCGCCGCCGGCAATCCGCACCGGCTGGAATGGAAATTCAAGAAGGTCGACGGCGACTGGAAGATATCGGACCTTCTGTCGGTGACCGGCGAATGGGCGCTCAGCCAATACCAGTGCGAGTGAGAAGGGAACCGATGAAGATCACCAACGTCCGCGTCACCCATGTCAACGTCCCACTGGACGCCCCGTTCTGGTGGACGGCCGGCCTCTACGGCGGCGCCTCGAAATCGATCGTCGAGGTCGAGACCGACGAAGGCGTGGTCGGACTGGGCGAGGCGCCGTGGTGGCATTTCGGCGAGGTGATCAAGGCCGAAATCGCGCCGGCGCTGATCGGCGCCGATCCGCTCGACATCGCCGAGTGCGAGGCGCGCTGCGTGCCGCCCTGGCAGATCACCGCCAATACCGGGGAAAATGCCGCCTCCGTGGCGTTCGGCGCCGTCGAACTGGCGCTGTGGGATATCAGGGGCAAGGTGTTCGGCATGCCGCTCTACAAGCTGCTCGGCGGCGCGGTGCGCAAGGACATCCCGTTTTCGGAATATTTCGCCTTTCGCCCCGCACAGGATGGATCAGGCGGCGAGATGACGCCTGAGGCGATCGTCGACTACTGCCTCAGGATGCGCGAGCAGCACGGCTCGACAATCTTCGAGGGCAAGCTGATCATGGGCGACCCTGAGCTCGAAATCAGGACCGTGCGCATGCTGCGCGAGGCGCTTGGCGACAAGGCGCAGATCAAGCTCGATTCCAATATGCAGTGGTCGCTGACCACGGCGCGCTGGGTGCTGCGCGAGATCGAGCCGTTCAACATCCGCAATTACGAGGATCCTGTCGCGACCTTCGAGGAGATGGCGGCGCTGCGCCAGCACTCGCGCATACCGTTTTCAACGCATATCCCGGATCTCAGACGGGCAGTCGCGCTCGGCGCCCCGGACTACTTCGTCTGCAATTTCGCGGCACTCGGCGGCTTGTCGAAGACCCTGAAATTCATCGCCGCCTGTGAGGCGATGGGCAAGGGGTTCTGGTGCTATTCGAACGACCTCGGCATCATGACGGCGGCCTATCTGCACGTCGTGGCGGCGACGCCGTGGATCACCGAGGCGTCGCAGTCGCTGTTTGCCTGGCAGATCGGCGATGTCGTCAAGGACGGGCCCTTCCGGCAGACCAGCAACACCGTGCGGGTCCCGGAGGGCAATGGACTGGGCGTCGAACTCGATCCTGCCGCGATGAAACGCTGGGCCGGGCATTTCGCCGAGCACGGGCCGATGGGCCATTTCAGCGACCCGAACAATCCCGGCCGCTACCGGCGGCTGCCGCTCAACTGATGCAACCTGTTTTTCGCAGCAACCCAAGCTTACCCGCGCCCGCGATAGGGCGCCACGCCGGTGTCGGGCAGCCAGGCGTCTTCCGGCGGAGCGCCGGTCTGCCAGAACACGTCGATCGGAATGCCGCCGCGCGGATACCAATAGCCGCCGATGCGCAACCACAAGGGTTTGGTCGCGGCGACAATGCGGCGGCCGATCATAACGGTGCACTCTTCATGGAAGGCGCCATGGTTGCGAAACGAGGTCATGAACAGCTTGAGCGACTTCGATTCCACCAGCAGCGTGTCAGGTGCGTAGTCGATGACGATATGGGCGAAGTCCGGCTGGCCGGTGACAGGGCAGAGCGAGGTGAATTCCGGGCAGGTGAAGCGAACGATGGCCGGCGGCCCGTCGCCGCGCGAAAATGGCACGGTTTCCAGGACCGCCGCTTCGGGGCTCTGTGGCGCCTCGACGTTGGTGCCGAGCTGGGTAAGGTTTTTCGTATCGGTCATGAGCGGGTTCCTTGCTGCATGTCGCCCAAAAAGCGCGCAGCGGTTTTGGATATCGGCATGCGTAAAAACAAAGATTTGCCGCTCATTAGCACAATTTGAAACAGCAGGAAGACGATGACCACGAACGATCCGCTTCTCCAGCCTTATCAGCTCAAACATCTGACGCTGAAGAATCGGGTCATGTCGACCAGCCACGAGCCGGCCTATTCCGAGGACGGCATGCCGAAGGAGCGCTACCGGCTCTACCACGCCGAAAAGGCCAAAGGCGGCATGGCCCTGACCATGACCGCCGGCTCGGCGATCGTCTCGCGCGACAGCCCGGCCGCCTTCGGCAATCTCCATGTCTATGACGACCGCATCGTGCCGTGGCTCGCCGAGCTCGCCGATGCCTGCCACGAGCATGACTGCAAGGTGATGATCCAGATCACCCATCTCGGCCGCCGTACCGGCTGGAACAAGGCCGACTGGCTGCCGGTGCTTTCGGCTTCGCCGGTGCGCGAGCCGGCGCACCGCGCCTTCCCCAAGACCATCGAGGACTGGGATATCGAGCGCATTGTCGCTGACTACGCCGCAGCTGCCCAGCGCTGCCAGGCCGCTGGGCTGGACGGTATCGAATTCGAGTCCTACGGCCATCTGATGGACGGTTTCTGGTCACCGGCCACCAATCAGCGGGACGACGAGTTCGGCGGCTCGCTCGACAACCGGCTGCGCTTTACCAACATGGTGCTTGATGCGGTGCGGGCGGCGGTCGGCGACAAATTCGTTGTCGGCATCCGCATGGTCGCCGACGAGGATTTCGAGAAGGGCCTGTCGAAAGAGGAAGGCGTCGAGATCGCCAGGAGGTTGGCCGGCTCCGGCAAGGTCGATTTCCTCAACATCATCCGCGGCTCGATCGAAACCGATGCTGCGTTGACCAAAGTCATTCCGGTGACCGGCATGCGCTCCTCGCCGCATCTCGATTTTGCCGGCGAGGTGAGGGCGGCAACAAAATTCCCGACCTTCCATGCGGCGCGCATTTCCGACGTCGCCACCGCCCGCCACGCCATCGCCACCGGCAAGCTCGACATGGTTGGCATGACCCGCGCCCACATCGCCGACCCGCATATCGTCCGCAAGGTGATGGAGGGCCGTGAGCACGAGATCCGCCCTTGCGTCGGCGCCACCTATTGCCTCGACCGCATCTATGAGGGCGGCGAGGCGCTGTGCATCCACAACGCGGCAACTGGCCGCGAGGCTGATATCCCGCATATCATCGCGAGGACCGAGGGACCAAAGCGAAACGTGGTCGTCGTCGGCGCCGGGGCCGGCGGTCTGGAGGCGGCGCGCGTCGCGGCCGAGCGCGGGCACCAGGTGACGGTGCTGGAAGCGGCGAGCCAGGCCGGCGGCCAGGTGCGGCTGGCGACACAAAACCCACGCCGCAAGGAACTGATCGGCATCATCGATTGGCGGCTGGCCGAGCTCGACCGGCTCGGCGTCGAGATCCGCTACGACACCTGGGCGGAGAAGGATGATATTCTGGCGCTGTCGCCCGATGTGGTGGTGATTGCCACCGGCGGCCTGCCGCAGAACCCGCCGCTGGCAGCGGGCGACAGCCTCGTCACGTCGAGCTGGGACATCATGGCCGGCAGCGCCAAGCCGGCCGACAACGTGCTGCTCTATGACGACAATGGCGGCCATCAAGGCATGGGCGCGGCCGAGTTGATCGCCAACAGCGGTGCGCGACTGGAGCTGGTCTCGCCAGAACGTTGCTTTGCTCCGGAAATGGGCGGCATGAACCACGTGCCCTATATGCGTGCTTTTCAGGAAAAGGGCGTCACCATAACCATCAACACGCGGCTTCGCTCGGTGCGGCGCGAGGGCAATCAGCTGGTTGCGGAGCTCGCCTCCGACTTTGCCGACGGCTGGCGCGGCGAGCGGCGGGTCGACCAGGTGGTGGTCGAGCACGGCACGCTGCCGCTCGACGATCTCTATCTGGCGCTGAAGCCCCTGTCGAAGAACGGCGGCGCGGTCAATTACGAACGGCTGGTCAATGGTGGCGACATTTTTCCGGCACGCGGTCCGCAGGCCGGTTTCGTCCTTTTCCGGATCGGCGATGCGGTGGCATCACGCAACATTCACGCCGCCATCTATGACGGCATCAGGTTCGGGTTGCGGATCTGAGGCGTGTCGATTGGTGGCGGGCAGACGAACCTCCGTACGGAGAGCCATCAGGCACGTCGGTCCGTCTGCGCGCCGCGCACGCCGTCGGCTCGTCGCCTGACACCGTACGATCTCTTGAACCGTGATTGCGGCAGGCCTCGCTCAAAACATCCTGGCGACGGCCATGCAGAACACCGTGATGACCAGCAGCCCGCCGGCGATGCGTTCGCCCCTTGTCATTTTCGCGCGCAGCTGGGTTTGCGTCGCTGCGTCAGCGCTGACCAACTGCCTGCTGGCGGAACCGACCAGCGCGCCCTGCACGCCGGCGGCGATCAGCGCCGTCACGATGCCGATGGCCAGGACCTTTTCCATCGAGCCGAAAAGGCCGTCGTGGAAGAAATACCAGAGCAGAATGCCGGTCAGGAAAACCAGGCCGGCCGCGCCCATTTGCGGCCGGAAAAACCGTTCGATTCGAATCTCCGGATCGCGGGCGACAGCGATGGTCGTACCGGCCCAGAATACACCGGCCAGGACGTGAAGGCCGAGGACGATGATGTAGACATATTGCATGACCGCATTTCCTCCTTTTCCCACCGCTGCTCATAAATTAGATATCAAATGATTAGATGTCAATGTATAGGTGCGAGCCAGTTCCATCGGGCTTTCCCTTGCTCTAGTGTCGGACCATGACGCCATTTGACCGCCCGCCAGTCGGGATGAATCTCGCGCGCACCGCAAAGCTTGTCGCGCAGGCCTTCGACGCCGCTTTGGTCGAAGCGGGCGGCACGCTGCCGGTCTGGGTCACCCTGTTGTCGATCAAGTCGCGCGAACTGGCCAACCAGCGCGAGCTCGCCGGCATGATCGGCATCCAGGGCGCGACGCTGACCCACCATCTGAACGCGATGGAGACGCAAGGCCTGCTGACCCGGCGCCGCGATCCCGTCAACCGCCGTGTTCATCAGGTCGAACTGACCGAGACCGGAGAGGCGCTGTTCCTGAAATTGCGGACGGCAGCACTTGCCTTCGACAAGCGGCTTCGGACCGGGTTACCTGACGAGAGGCTGGCGGAGTTCGCGGAAGTGCTTGCGACGCTGCGGGCGAATATCGAAGGCTAGCTGGCGCAGTCCGAATAGAAGTGCTGGTAGTGGTTGTAGGCGTGGCTGTAGCTGTGGTTGCCGATCGTCACCAGCGGCATCTTCCTTGCGCGCTGCACCAGTGCCTTGTTGAGCGCGCTCGCCTGCGCGTGCATGCCGACCATGAACAGGGTCGCCGGAACCTGCTCGGCCTCGAGAACATCGAGGAAGTTGCTGGTGCCGGTCAGCGGGCCGTCGTCGAAGGTGAGATAGATGGTGCGGTCCGCAGCACCTGCGGGGAAAGCCAGAAACAACACGATCAGCACGGCAAGGCGAAGCGGCGTCAGTATCAGGAATATCCGTTTCCGATCACGGCAGGCCGCCATTCCCGAGCAGGCTAGAAGGTTTGGTGCCCTACGCCAGGCTTCCCTGCAGCACCGTCAACCTGGCTTTCCTCGGCGCCCTCGCGACCAGCCATTCGCGTGCCTTGTCCTGCGGCATCGGGAAGGCGATCGAGTAGCCCTGCACCTGGTCGCAGCCGATCGCCATCAGCGAATCGAGCTCGGCCTCGGTTTCGGCGCCCTCGGCGACGATCGAGATGCCAAGGCCGCGGGCGAGTTCGGTGATGGCCCGCACGATCTTGCTGTTGTCGCCGTTCTCATTGATGTTCTGGACGAAGCGGCGATCGATCTTCAGCCGGTCGATCTCGTTCGGGTTGACGTGGCTGAGCGAGGCGTAGCCGGTGCCGAAATCGTCGAGTTCAAGATGGACGCCGGCGGAGCGGATGTGGCGCAGCTTAGCGGCGATGCCGGTCTTCTCGTCGTCGAGAATGACGGATTCGACGATTTCCAGCGACAGTTTTTCTGGCGGCAGGCCAGCCTTTTCCAGCGTATCGAAGAGGAAGGCGTCGAAATCGGACTCGCGCAGTTCGGTGCCGGACACGTTGACGGCGAGCCGTCCGAAGGCAATGCCGGCACTGTTCCATTCGGCCGCCTCGTTGATCGCCTTGGCGATGACGATGCGGCCGATCTCGGCCATGAGGCCGCATTTTTCGGCGACGGGAATGAACTCGCCCGGTGCGATCATACCGCGCTCGGCATGATTCCAGCGAACCAGCGCCTCGATGCCGCCGATCGTGCCGTCCGACAACGAGACCTGCGGCTGGAAATAGACCTGAAACGCCTTCTCCGAGATGGCGATCCTGATGTCATGCTCGAGCTGCTTGCGGTAATCGAGTTCGCGCCGCAACGCCTCGGAGAAGAACGAGAGACTGCCACCACCCACCTTCTTGGCGGAGTAGAGCGCAAGGTCGGCATGGACGAGCAGATCCTGCGCATTGTCGGCGTCGACCGGATAGACGGCGATGCCGGCGCTGGCGCCTGGGAGGATGGTCGTGCCGCGAAAGACGATCGGTTCGTTGATCTGCGTCAGGACCCGCCGGGCGACCATGTTGATGTCCTCGGTGCCGCCGGCACCGTTGAGGATCATCACGAACTCGTCGCCGCCAAGACGCACGCAGAGATCCGACGCCCGGCAGGAATCGCGCATGCGCTGCGCCGTCACCACCAGCACATAGTCGCCGGCGGCGTGGCCAAGCGTGTCATTGATCTGCTTGAACCGGTCGAGGTCGAGCTGGACCGCCGCAAGCCGCTCTCGCCGACGCCGCGCTCCCTTGATCAGCGTGTCGAAATGATCAGTCAGGAAGGTGCGGTTATGCAGGCCGGTAAGGCCATCATGCGCCGCGATGAACGCCATGGAATTGCGCGCATCGACCAGTTCATGCGTCTTGCGCAGAATGGCTTTCGACATCGGCCGGAAGATGAAAAGTGCCACCAGCACGATGACGCCGATGGTGGTGTAGAACAGCGTTCGATGCAGATCGAGAAGTCTTTCCGATCGTGCGTCGGCACGGGCGCTGATGCGCTGGCCAAGCGCCGCATAGCCCGACAGGGTCGCATTGGCGATCGAAGCGTCGAGGTTGACGCGTTCGCCGCCGCCCTTGTAGCCGCCATTACCGGCTATGCCGAGTTGCGATTCAAACGCCGAGACCAGGCGTTCGCCGTTGGCGATAAGTCCGACCGAGAAGTAATCGAGATGAAACGGCTTTGCGAAAAGTACGCTCTCGACTGATTTTGGATCGAACCTTGCCGGTGATGCCGGGTCGGCGACGACCCGCTCGAGCAGAAGATCGTAGTTCCTCTCGAACTCTGCCGTTGCCTGTTTGAATGCGGTGACCAGAGCCGGTTGTTGGTCGCGCGACGCAGAACCTGCCGCGTTGGCAAGGAAGACAATGCGTTGCGACAGCGCCTTTTGCGTGCTGACGATATTGAGCAGCGCATCGCCGTGCCGTTGGGCAGCCATCATCTGCTGGAGAAGGATGAAGGAGGCCATCACCATGGCGGCGATGATCAGCAGCGCCAGCCAATAGCCGGCCTTGATCAACAGTATGAGCCTGCCCGAAATAGTTTGCACCGGTTCCTGCGACATTTTCTGGGGCGGTCCCTCTCGCCGACAGATTGTTGGGTGTGAGAACCATTGGCTTGAAAGTGTTAACAGGTCTGGAAACCGACAGGCGGGCGACAGCGGCAACGGTGGAAAGCTCGCGAAATGGTTATCGCGTTCTTTCGCACCGCGTCTGCATTTGAACATCCGTCATTCGCGGCATTTTGGCCACTGGCCGTCGCGCCACCGAAGCGGTCGCTTTTGCGGTGGATTTTTGGCGCGCGCGGGGCGACAGTCCATTCAATCTCAACAGGGCCTGATCATGAGCGCGGCATTCCTCTCCCATATCGACAGCGAGCTTCAAGGACTTAAATCGGCCGGCCTCTACAAATCCGAGCGGGTGATCACCTCGACGCAGTCGGCTGAGATCGAGGTGGGCGGCCAGAAGGTGCTGAATTTCTGCGCCAACAACTATCTTGGTCTCGCCGACAGCGCCGAATTGCGCGATGCGGCCAAACAGGCGCTCGACCGCTATGGTTATGGCATGGCGTCGGTGCGTTTCATCTGCGGCACGCAGGAAGAGCACAAGCAACTCGAGGCCACGATTTCCGGCTTCCTCGGCATGGAGGACACGATCCTCTATAGTTCCTGCTTCGATGCCAATGGCGGCCTGTTCGAGACGCTGCTCGGCGAGGAGGATGCGGTCATCTCCGACGCATTGAACCACGCCTCGATTATCGATGGCGTGCGGCTGTCGAAGGCGAAACGCTTCCGCTACGCCAACAACGACATGGCCGATCTGGAAGAGCGGCTGAAGGAGGCGATGGGTTGCCGTTTCCGGCTGATCGCCACCGACGGTGTCTTTTCCATGGATGGCATCATCGCCAATCTGAAAGGCATTTGCGATCTCGCCGAGACGTACGATGCGATGGTGATGGTCGACGACAGCCATGCGGTCGGCTTCGTCGGCAAGAACGGCCGCGGCTCGGCCGAGCATTGCGGTGTCGAGGGCAGGGTGGACATCATCACCGGCACGCTCGGCAAGGCATTGGGCGGTGCGTCCGGCGGCTACACATCGGGCAAGAGCCAGGTGGTCGACTGGCTGCGGCAGCGCTCGCGGCCCTATTTGTTTTCCAACACGCTGATGCCGGCCATCGCCGGCGCCTCGATCCGGGTGTTTGAACTGATCAAAGAGGGCGACGGATTGCGCAAGAGGCTCTACGACAATGCCACGCGCTTCCGGTCTGAGATGGGTAAGCTCGGCTTTACGCTGGCCGGAGCCGATCATCCGATCATCCCGGTGATGCTGGGCGACGCTTCGCTCGCGCAGGAGATGGCAGCGCGCATGCTGAAGCGCGGCATCTATGTCATCGGCTTCTCGTTTCCGGTGGTGCCGAAGGGCCAGGCGCGCATCCGCACGCAAATGTCGGCCGCCCATTCCGGCGCCGACATCGACCGCGCGGTCGAGGCGTTCGGAGCGGTCGGGCGCGAACTTGGTGTGATTTCCTGAACAACCGGAACCGAAAAACGATTCCGGATCAAGAGATTCAAGGGATAAAAGAATGTCGAACATGATGAAGGCGCTGGTCAAAGCCAAGGCCGAGCCCGGCATCTGGATGGAAGAAGTGCCGGTGCCGGAAATCGGCCCGAACGACGTTCTGATCAAGATCAGGAAGACCGCGATCTGTGGCACCGACGTCCACATCTACAATTGGGACCAGTGGGCGCAGAAGACAGTGCCGGTGCCGATGGTGACCGGCCATGAGTTCGTCGGCACGGTCGCCGATTTCGGCGCGGCGGTGACCGAGTACAAGGTCGGCCAGCGCGTCTCGGGCGAGGGTCACATCGTCTGCGGCCACTGTCGCAACTGCCGGGCGGGCAGGGGGCATCTGTGTCGCAACACGCTTGGCGTCGGTGTCAACCGGCCGGGCGCCTTCGGCGAATATCTGGCGATCCCGCAGCACAATGTCGTGCCGATCCCGGACGACGTGCCGGACGAGATCGCCGCGATCTTCGATCCCTTGGGCAATGCGGTGCACACCGCATTGTCTTTTGATTTGGTCGGTGAGGACGTGCTGGTCACCGGCGCCGGACCGATCGGCATCATGGGTGCGCTGGTGGCGCAGTGCGTCGGCGCGCGAAAAGTGGTCATCACCGACATCAACCCGGTGCGGCTGGCGCTGGCAAAAAAACTCGGCGTCCGGCATGTGGTCGACGCGTCGAAGGAAAAGCTGCGCGACGTGATGCCGGCGCTCGGCATGACCGAAGGTTTTGACATCGGCCTCGAAATGTCGGGTGCCGCGCCCGCTTTCCGCGACATGATCGACGCTATGAACAATGGCGGCAAGATCGCCATTCTGGGCATCGCGCCCACCGGCTTCGAGATCGACTGGAACAAGGTTATCTTCAAGATGCTGCATCTCAAGGGCATCTACGGTCGTGAGATGTTCGAGACCTGGTACAAGATGATCGCGCTGGTGCAGGGCCCGCTCGATGTGACCGGCCTGATCACCCACCGCATCGGCATCGACGACTATATTTCCGGCTTCGAGGCGATGAAGAGCGGCAATTCGGGCAAGGTGGTGATGGACTGGTGAGCGCCTAATCCTTGCCCAGAGCTTTCTTGAGTGCAACCAGTCCGTTTGTGATCGCGGTGCGCTCGCCAGCGCTGAGTTTTGCCAGCAATTCCCGCTCGAACGCCTTTGCCAGCGGCACCATTTCGCGATAGGCGGCAAGGCCCGCTCCGGTCAGCGTCAGATGCTCGATGCGGCGGTCTTTTCTATCCGGTGCGCGAGTCAGCCAGCGCCGCCGCTCGAGCTCGGCGACGGCGCGTGAAACCTTGGTCTTGTGCATCGCCGATTGTTCGCCGAGCGCGCTCGCGGTCATGGTGCCGTATTGGCCGAGCCCAGCCAGTGTGCGCCATTCCGGGCGGGTGAGGCCGTGCCGGTCCTTGTATATCCCCGAGAATTCGCGGCTGACCGCATCGGCGAGCCGGTAGAGCCGATAGGGCAGGAAGCTTTCGAGTTCGAGGATTTCCGGTTCGCCAGAGGTCTCGCGCCTGGTTGCCATTTTTCGCAATCGCCATTGATGGTTACATTTTCAATGGTTACAAATGAAACCAGTTTGGTCAATCCAGAGCGCCGCGCGTCCTCGTGGGCGCGAAGGCTGCTCTGGGGATTCGGGAGGACACCATGGTCTTTTCCTACATGCCGGGGTTCGGCAACGACTTCGAGACCGAGACGCTGTCCGGTTCGCTGCCGCAGGGACGGAACTCGCCACAGCGGCCGGCCTACGGTCTCTACGCCGAGCAGCTTTCGGGCTCGCCCTTTACCGCGCCGCGCGGCACCAATGAGCGCTCCTGGCTCTATCGCATCAGGCCGAGCGTCAGGCACACGGGCCGCTTCAAAGCGGCGAGCTATCCCTTGTGGAAGAGCGCGCCCAATGTCGGCGATCATGAACTGGCGCTCGGGCAATATCGCTGGAATCCGGTGCCGATGCCGAAGGAGCCTACCGACTTCATCGCCGGCATGCGCTCGATCACCACCGCCGGCGACGTGCTTGGCCAGACCGGCATGGCCACCCATGTCTATGTCGCCAACCGCTCGATGGTTGACGATCATTTCTTCAACGCCGATGGCGAGTTGCTGGTTGTGCCGCAGGTCGGAGCCTTGCGCTTCGTCACCGAGATGGGCGTCATCGAATTGCGGCCGGGTGAGATCGGGGTGCTGCCGCGCGGCCTCGTCTTCAAGGTCGAATTGATCGACAACGAGGTGCGCGGCTATGTCTGCGAGAACTACGGCGCCAAGCTGACGCTGCCGGATCGTGGCCCGATCGGCGCCAATTGCCTGGCCAATCCGCGCGATTTCAAGACGCCATGCGCCTGGTTCGAGGAGAAGGAGACACCTTGCCGGCTGATCGTGAAATGGTGCGGCCAGTTTCATGTCACCGAACTCGGCCATTCGCCGCTGGATGTGGTGGCGTGGCACGGCAATTATTCGCCCTATAAATATGATCTTGCGACCTTTTCGCCGGTCGGTGCACTGTTGTTCGACCACCCCGACCCGTCGATCTTCACGGTACTGACCGCGCCGAGCGGCGAGGAGGGCACCGCCAACATCGACTTCGTCATCTTCCCGCCGCGTTGGCTGGTGGCGGAAAACACCTTCCGCCCGCCCTGGTACCACCGTAACATCATGAGCGAGTTCATGGGCCTGATCCACGGCCAGTACGACGCCAAGGAGGAGGGGTTCGTTCCCGGCGGCATCAGCCTGCACAATCTGATGCTGGCCCACGGACCTGACGCGTCTGGCTTCGAAAAAGCCTCGCGCGCCGACCTGAAACCGGTCAAGCTCGACAACACCATGGCCTTCATGTTCGAGACGCGATTCCCGCAAATGCTGACCCGTTACGCCGCCGAGCTCGAAACCCGGCAGGACAACTACATAGATTGCTGGGCCGATCTAAAGAAGCGCTTCAACGGCACGCCCGAGGGCGACTGGTCTTGAGCGCCGATCCAACGCGGGATCGGCTGGTGCTTCTGGGCTCGAAGGGCGGCCCGGCGCTCCGGCCTGGCGGGCCGTGGCCGAGCTCGTCGCTGCTGCGGATCGGCGGCCGCAACATCGTCGTCGATTGCGGGCTTGGCGTGACGCGCGGGCTGGCCGACACCGGCATCAGCCTGAAGGCACTGGACCTGGTCTTCATCACGCATCTGCATTCCGACCATGTGCTGGAACTCGGTCCGCTGATCCACACCGCCTGGACGGCGGGTCTGGCGGCACCGGTCACCGTGTTCGGCCCGCCCGGCACCGGCTACTACTGGCAGCGTTTTTGCCAGGCGATGGAATTCGACATCGAGATACGCATCGTCGACGAAGGCCGGCCTGATATCAAAGATATGGTTTCGATCGTCGAGTTCGGCGAAGGCCGGGTGATGGAGGAGCACGGCCTGAAGGTTTCAGCGCTGCGCGTCGACCATCCGCCGGTGACCGACTGCTTTGCGCTGCGCTTCGAGCATGCCGGACAAAGCGTCGTGTTCTCCGCCGATACCACATTCTTTCCGCTACTAGCCGATTTTGCCAAAGGCGCCGACATCCTCGTCCATGAAGCCATGTTGGAAGAAGGCATCGAGCGGCTCGTCGCGAAAACCGGCAACGGCGCGCGGCTGAGGGAACATCTGCTCGCCAGCCATAGTCTTGCCGGGGAGGCGGGGCGTATCGCCACCGAGGCGAGGGTCGGGAGGCTGGTGCTCAACCACCTCATTCCGGCCGACGATGCCGAGATTGGCGAGGCCGACTGGATTGCCGCGGTCAGGAAAACATGGACCGGTGACTTGACGATCGCCCGCGACGGCCTTGTTGTGGGGCTGTAGCATGATCCCGAAAAAGTGGGAGCCGGTTTTCGGAAGAGATCATGCGTAAAACAAAGATTCAAAGCGGCACCAAAGCCGCATCAGGAGAGGAAACCGCATGAAGCTTGCCACATTGAAGGACGGGACGCGCGATGGGAAACTCGTCGTCGTCTCGCGCGACCTGACGCGGTTCACCGATGCCTCGTTCCTGGTACGGACGCTGCAGGCAGCACTCGATGACTGGAGCCGGATCGCGCCGCATCTCGCGACAATAGCGGAATCGCTGGAGAACAATGCGGTGCCGTCTGCGCGCTTTCACGAGCATGAGGCCCATTCGCCGCTGCCGCGCGCCTACCAATGGGCGGACGGCTCGGCCTATGTGAACCATGTCGAACTGGTGCGGAAGGCGCGCGGCGCCGAGATGCCGGCAAGCTTCTGGACCGATCCGCTGATCTATCAGGGCGGCTCGGACGCCTTCATCGCGCCGCGTGACCCGATCCGGGCGGCTGACGAGGCTTTTGGCGTCGACATGGAGGCGGAGGTCGCCGTCATTGTCGACGATGTGCCGATGGGGGCAAGCCTCGACGACGCGCGGGCCGCGATCCGGCTGGTCATGCTGGTCAACGACGTCACGCTGCGCTCCCTCACGGCGCCAGAGCTTGCCAAGGGTTTCGGCTTCTTCCAATCGAAGCCGTCCTCGGCTTTTTCGCCCGTCGCGGTGACACCGGACGAACTGGGCGAGGCCTGGGATGGCGGCAAGGTCAGCCTGCCGCTGCTGGTCGATCTCAACGGCAAGCCGTTCGGCCGGGCGAACGCCGGCATCGACATGACCTTCGATTTTCCGGCGCTGATCGCGCATGCCGCCAGGACACGGCCGCTGGCCGCCGGCACGATCATCGGTTCGGGCACGGTCTCCAACAAGCTCGACGGCGGCCCGGGCAAGTCTTTCGCGGCGGGCGGTGCCGGCTATTCCTGCATTGCCGAATTGCGCATGATCGAGACGATCGAAGCCGGGGCGCCGAAAACGCCATTCCTGCGCTTTGGCGATACGGTGCGCATCGAGATGAAGGACAAGGCCGGACATTCGATTTTTGGTGCGATCGAGCAGAAGGTCGAAGAATACGCCAGATAAAGATGCAGGGGGAGTTCGAAAAGGATGAACCTACTCGATCATTTCTGCCGCATGGCGCGCAACAATCTCTGGTCGAACGACCGGCTCTATCGCGCCGTGCTGCAGCTTAAGCCCGGTGAATTCGAGGCCGAGCGAACCAGCTTCTTTCCCTCGATCAAGGCAACGCTCAATCACATCCTGGCGGTCGATTATCTCTATCTCGATTTTCTCGAAGAGGGCGGCGTCGGTGCCGCGGCCCATGACGATTTCGTGCCGTTCGACCAACCGCAGGCGCTGTTTGCCGCCCAGGTTGCGGCCGACCGGCGGCTGATCGCCTTTTGCCACCGCCTGACGGCGGACGATCTCGACCGCCGAGTCGTCACCGACAGGCGCGAGGATGGCATGATCCCGGAGCGCATTGGTGACCTGCTCGCCCACCTCTTCATCCACGACATCCATCATCGCGGGCAGGTGCACGCCATGCTGTCGGGCACGTCGGTGAAACCGCCGCAGCTCGACGAGTTTTTCCTCGACTACGACCTGAAGCTGAGGCAGGCCGACGTCGAGAGATTGGCGATTGGTGGCGGCAATTAATTATTGTAGTTACGAAAATTATTGACTTAATTATTGTAGGTACATAAATTTCGATGAAGATCGTCTGGGACGAACCGAAACGGTTGGCCAACATCGAAAAACACGGGTTGGATTTTGCCGCGCTGGATGACGAATTTTTCCTTACGTCAACGATCCGGGTGGCCAAAGTTGGTCGTCTCATGGCAATTGGTCGGATGATTGATGGGTCGTTGCCGTGATCTTTGCCCGACTCGGCTCCGAGGGCATCTCGATAATTTCGATGCGCCCAGCCAACCAGGCGGAAAGGAGATTGTTCGATGGCAAAACCTAAGCTGAACATTACAAAGCCTGACAGAGAGTTTCAGCCAGGCAAGGGTTTTACCGAAGAAGATTGGGATGCCGTTTCGGACAATCCCGAATGGACCGAGGAGGACTTCAGAAATGCCCGCCCCTTCGCTGAAGTCTTCCCGGACCTTGCAGAGAGCATTCGCCGTTCGCGCGGCCGGCCGGCGCTCGACAATCCGAAGAAGCAGGTGACGCTCCGGCTCGATAGTGACGTGGTCGCCCGCTTTCGCGCCGGCGGACCCGGCTGGCAGAGCCGGATCAACGACATCCTGCGCAAGGCGGCTGGCCTCGCCAAATAGACTCCTGCGGGCCGTGCTGCGGTCTATTCCGCCGCTTGCACCTTCAGCACGCCGCGTCTGATCTGATCTTGCTCGATCGATTCGAACAGGGCGCGGAAATTGCCCTCGCCAAAACCTTCGTCGCCCTTCCTCTGAATGAATTCGAAGAAGATCGGGCCGATCACGGTTTTTGAAAAGATCTGCAGCAGGATCTTGGTGGTGCCGCCGTCGACCACGCCCTCGCCGTCGATCAGGATGCCGTGTTTCTTCATCCGCTCGATCGGCTCATCATGGCCGTGCACCCGGTCATAGGACATGTCGTAATAGGTATCGGGCGGGCCGGGCATGAACTTCAGCCCGTTGGCGGCCAGTCTGTCGGTGGCGCCGTAGATCTCGTCCGTGCCGACGGCGATGTGCTGGATGCCTTCGCCGTTGTACTTCTTCAGATATTCGGCGATCTGGCTGGTCTCGTCCTTGGACTCGTTGAGCGGGATGCGGATTTTGCCGCAGGGCGAGGTGATGGCGCGGCTGACCAGCCCGGTGATCTTGCCGTCGATGTCGAAGAAATGGATTTGCTTGAAGCCGAACAGATCGCGATAGAAATCCCACCATTTGTCCATGTTGCCGCGGTAGACATTGTGGGTGAGGTGGTCGAGATAGTAGAAACCGACGCCTTCCGGTTTCGGGTCGCGCGCGCCCCGCCAGTCGAACTCGGCATCGTAGGCCGAGCCCTTCTCGCCGTAGACCTCGATGAAGTAGAGCAGCGAGCCGCCGATGCCGACGATTGCCGGCACATCGAGCGCCTTGTCGGTGCCTTCGTAGGGTGTGGCGCCCTTGGCGACGGCATGATCGAACGCATGCTTGGCATCGACCACCCGCCAGGCCATCGAGGCCGCGCAGGGGCCGTGCTTGTCGACGAATTTCATTGCATGCGAGCCGGGCTCGGCATTGACGATATAGCTGATGTCGCCCTGCCGCCAGACGGTGATGTTCTTGGTGCGATGCTTGGCCACCGGCACATAACCCATGCGGGTGAAAAGCTCGGCGAGCTTTTCCGGCTCGGGATGGGCGAACTCGACGAACTCGAAGCCATCGGTGCCGGCAGGGTTGGCCTTGCTGATCTTTGCGGGCGGTGCGTCGTGCGGGAAGGGACCCATGGCAGTGTCCTCCAAAGCTGTTGTTGGCCGGGAAAGGCCATTCCAACTCAATCATAGCGCGGAGCGAGCGCATGGTGCTTGCATTCAAACGCTTGAAATGATCAGGTTATGCGTGAACTGTGCACGTATGGAGAAGAATCCATGGATGATGCGCGCGTTGATCAGTTTGACCGCAAGATAATGGCTCTGTTGCAGGGCGACGCACGGCTGACCAACAACGATCTGTCGGAACGGGTGAACCTGTCGGCATCGCAATGTTCGCGCCGTCGCCAGCGGCTGGAGGAGGACGGCTATATCAGGGGCTATCGCGCCGTGCTCGACCGCGACAAGCTCGGCTTTTCGCTGGTGAACGTCATTTCAGTGACGCTCGCCACCCACAACCGCGACAACGCGCAGCGCTTCGGCGAATTGGTGGCGCGGCTGCCGGAAGTGCAGGAGGCGCACGCGCTGACCGGCGAGATGGACTATATCCTGAAGGTAGTGACGCCCGACCTGAAATCGCTGTCGGCATTCGTCAACGGCGTGCTCCTGCCGCACGAATCCGTGCAGCATGTGAAGACGGCGATCGTGCTGGAGACGCTGAAGGAAACCGGCGCGCTGCCGATTTAAGCCTTCGACTGCTGAATCAACCCGTAAAGGTTGGTGCAGCGTGCGCCGGAACGGCAATAGGCGAAGATCGGGCCTTCGAGTTCGTCCAGAGCCTCGGCCTGGTCCTCGACATTCTCGGCCGTGATCTGGCCGCTGATGACGGGGATGTAGCGGAAGGCGAGCCCGGCGGCTTCGACCGCAGCCTTGATGCTGTCGGCCGAAGGCTGGCCGGGCTGCTCGTCATCCGGCCGGTTGCAGATGACGCTCTTGAAGCCGGCGGCCTTGATGGCGGCGACCTCTTCGGGCTGGATCTGGCCCGAGACCGAATAATCCTCGCTGATCTGACGATAGTCCATGTTCTGTCCTCGCAATCCGGTTTGGCGACAGTCTTGCCACTCCCCGACGAGGCCGGCAATCCGCGCAGAATGAAATCCCACTCGTGCAGATAGACATTTCCGGCGGAGAATCCAGCTCAAGCTTTCCAGTCTGGGAACGGGTCGGGCAATCCGCGCCAGAGTTCGGGCTCGAAGGCCGTGGCCTCGATCAGGCAGTCGTCCAGTTCGGCACGGATGCGGGCTTCGTCCATCGGCTCGCAGCCGATGAAGACCATCTCCTGGCGCCGGTCGCCCCAGACGGGATCGAGATAGCGCCGCATGCTCTCTCGCCATTCGGGATGGTCGGGCCATCGGTCCGATGGCACCGACGCCCACCACAGGCCGCGCTTTTCGGTTCTGACCAGCGCGCCGGCCTGGCTCAGCTCGCCGACGTGACGCGGTCGGGTGGCGAGCCAGAAGAAGCCCTTGGCACGCACGACGCCCGGCCATGCACGGTCGATGAAGGCCTGGAATCGGGCGGGCTCGAACGGTTTTCGTGCCCGATAGAAAAACGAGCGGATGCCATATTCCTCCGTTTCGGGGATATGGTCGCGAAATCCATTGAGCTCCTTGAACCAGAGCGGGTTCTGCTGCGCTTTGTCGAAGTCGAAGCGGCCGGTGGCGAGCACCTTGTCGAGCGGCACCTTGCCGAAATCGGCCTCGACGATCTCGGCATCGGGGTTGAGGGCACGCACGATCAGGCGCGCCATGTCGCGCTGATGCGTGCTTGCCGCGCCGATCTTGTTCAGCACCACGACGTCGGCGAATTCGATCTGCTCAACCAGAAGGTCGACCAGCGCGCGACCGTCCTGCTCGCCGAGCGACTGGCCGCGCTGGCGCAGGAAATCGGAGGAGGAATAATCCTTGAGCAGGTTGAGCGCGTCCACCACGGTCACCATCGTGTCGAGGCGGGCGACATCGGCAAGGCTGTCGCCATTCTCGTCGCGGAAGTCGAAGGTCGCGGCGACGGGCAGCGGCTCGGAAATGCCGGTGGATTCGATCAGCAGATAGTCGAAGCGGCCCTGTTCGGCGAGCGCGCGGACTTCCTTGAGCAGATCGTCGCGCAAAGTGCAGCAGATGCAGCCGTTCGACATTTCCACCAGCTTCTCGTCGGTGCGCGAAAGGTCGGCGCCGTCGCGCACCAGCTCGGCATCGATGTTGATCTCGCTCATGTCGTTGACGATGACGGCGACGCGCCGACCTTCGCGGTTCGACAATATGTGGTTCAGGAGCGTGGTCTTGCCGGCGCCGAGAAAGCCGGAGAGCACGGTGACAGGGAGGCGTTTGGGAGTCTGAAGCATGATGTATCCGAAGGTTGGCCACAGTTAATGGTTTGAGATATGTTATTACATAACAATCTATTGCCTGAAAAAGGCGGAGTCTGGCTCCGCCTTTCCCGGTGGTGGGGGCCTCAGCTTCCGAGGATCGCGCCTTTGATCTGGGCGATGTTGTTGTGCATCAAGTCGATATAGGTCGAGGCCGGGCCGTCGGGCTGCGACAGCGCGTCCGAATAGAGCGTGCCGCCCACCTTGATGCCGGTCTCGCTGGCGATCTGCTCGATCAGCCGCGCGTTGGTGATGTTTTCGATGAAGACCGCCGCCGCCTTGTCCTGCTTCACCTGGCTGACCAGCTTGGCGACATCGGCAGCGGAAGGCTCCGACTCGGTCGAGACCCCTTCGGGGGCCAGGAAGGTGAGGCCATAGGCCTTCTCGAAATAGCCAAAGGCGTCATGCGAGGTGATGACGACGCGTTTCTCTTTCGGGATCGACTGGATCGCCGCCTGCACGTCGCCCTCGAGCGCGTCAAGCTTCTCGGTGTATGCGGCGGCATTGGCCTTGTAGCTGTCACAACCCTCAGCGTCGGCCGTGCAGAAGGCGTCGGCGATGTTCTTCACATAGATCTTGGCATTGGCGACCGACTGGAAGGCATGCGGATCGGTAGCCGTCTCGCCGCCGCCGGTATCTGCGTCTTCGTGGGTGTCGGCATCGGCGAATTCGGGTTTGAAGTTGATCGGCGTGATACCCTTGGTCAGAACCGCGATCGTCGCCTTAGTGGCGCTGGCGTCGACCAGGCGCTGCAGAAAGCCCTCGAAGTGCAGGCCGTTGACCAGCACTACATCCGCACCCGCCATGGCCACCGCGTCCGCCGGGCTCGGCTCGTAGACATGGGCGTCGCCGTCCGGCCCGACGATGGTGGTCAGATCGATGCGATCGCCGCCGACATTTTTGGCGAAATCGGCAATGACCGTGAAGCTGGCGACCACTTTCAACGGCTCCGCGAAGGCCGACGACGCGCCAAAGGCGGTTAATGTTATAACGCTCACTGCCAAGGCGGCGCGGATCGATTTCAGCATGGACGGTCTCCTTGTTGGGATCAGGCGGTTCTGTGGCGGTGATGGACGATACGGGCGCGCAGGATACCGCGCGTGCCGAACAGGATCGAGGCAAAATAGACGACGCCCGCGGACAGGATGATGGCCGGGCCGGAAGGCAGCGACGCGTGATAGGACAAGAGCAGCCCCGCGACGCAGGAGGCAAAGCCGATCAGCACCGCCAGCACGCACATCGGCTCGACGCGCATGGTCCAGAAGCGGGCGGCGGCGGCAGGCAGCATCATCAGCCCGACGGAAAGCAGCGTGCCGAGCGCCTGGAAGCCGCCGACGAGGTTGAGCACGACGAGGCCGAGGAAGATGAAATGCACCGGGCTGCCCAGCCGGCTGACCGAACGCAGGAACAGCGGGTCGAGGCATTCGGCGACCAGCGCCCGCCAGAAGATGGCGAGGCTGACCAGCGTGACCAGGACGATGCCGCCGATCAGCGTCAGCGCCTCGTTGTTGAGCGCCAGCACGGTGCCGAACAGCACATGCATGAGGTCGACGCTGGAGCCGCGGATCGACACCATCAGCACGCCGATGGCCAGCGAAATCAGGTAGAAGGCCGCCATCGAGGCGTCCTCGCGCTGGATGGTGAAGCGCGAGACGGCGCCGGCGCCGAGCGCCACGATGATGCCGGCAATCAATCCGCCGATGGTCATCGGCAGGATCTCCAGCCCATAGAACAGGAAACCGGCGGCAGCACCCGGCAGGATGGCGTGGGCCATGGCGTCGCCGGAAAGGCTCATGCGCCGCAGCATCAGGAAGACGCCGACGGGGCAGGCGCCCAGCGACAGCATCAGCGACCCGACAAGCGCCCGCTGCATGAAGGCGAACTCGGCGAACGGAGCGATGAAAAGACCGTAGAGCGTCTCCATCATGCCGCCCTCGGCCCGGAGCCGTGATGATGGTCGTGCATATGGTCGTGCCCATGATCATGAGCGTGATCACCGTGCTCGTGGTTGTCGGGCTCGCACCAGGGCGCGTTCTCCTCCCAGGCTTCGTGGAAGCGGCGCGCGCGCAACAGGTTTTCCGGCCGGAGCGTTTCCTTGGTCTCGCCCCAGGCGACTGGCTGGCGCGCCAGCAGCAGCGTCTCCGGGAAGTTCTGGCGCACCAATTCCAGATCGTGGACGACAACCATGATCGTGCGTTCCTCGCCATGCCAGCGCTTGATCAGCGCGATCAGGTCGCCGACCGTCTTGGTGTCGACGGCGTTGAATGGCTCGTCGAGCAGGATGAGGTCGGCGTCCTGCAGCAGCACGCGGGCAAACAGCGTGCGCTGCAACTGGCCGCCCGACAACGTGTCGATCGGGCGCTTCTCGAAGCCGCCGAGGCCGACGGCCATCAGCGCCTGGCTGACTGACTCGCGATCTTCCCTGGTATAACGGCCGAGCAGCCCGCGCCGTGGCCACAGGCCGAGCGAAACCAGATCGACGACCCGGGCGGGAAAGGAGCGGTCGAGCTCCGATTGCTGCGGCAGATAGGCGGCGCGCACGCCGGGCGCGCGGATTACCGTGCCGGCCATCGGCTTCAACACGCCCACGATACCCTTCATCAGGGTCGACTTGCCCGAGCCGTTGGCGCCAACGACGGCGGTCAGCGATCCCCGACGGATCGTGCCGTCGAGATGATGGATCGCCGGATGGCTGTTGTAGCCCAGCGTCAGGTCGCGGAAGGTCAGGCAGGTTTGGGTCATGTGACGATCCGTGGGGCACGATCTATGCGGCTGCGGCGGCCGATTGGATATGTGATGTTATTACATTAGTCAACAAGCCAATCGGGCGGAATTGCGGCTGTCGGAGCGATTTGTCGGGTGCGTTCAGGGTTCGCGCCTGTTGGCTCAAGAGGATTCGCTCATGCAACCTTGCCCCCGGCGAACCGTGACTCTAAAGAGGCGCGACCCACAAAGGAAGGAAACGTCCCATGAGCGTTCGTCGCATCGATGTTGGCCCACGCATGAGCCAGATCGTCATCCACGGCAACACCGTCTATCTGGCTGGTCAGGTCGGTGAGCCGGGCGGAAACGTCGGCGCCCAGACAAGGGACATCCTGGCTGCCATCGACGAGTTGCTGGCCAAGGCAGGCACCGACAAGACCAAGATCCTGCAGGCGATCATCTGGCTGGCCGACATGAGCACCTTTGCCGAGATGAACGCGGAATGGGACAAGTGGGTGCCGCAGGGCCACACCCCGGCCCGTGCCACCGGTGAAGCCAAGCTTGCCGGACCGGAATATCTGGTCGAGATCATCGTTACCGCAGCGATCTGAGCTGCGCTTTACCTCCCCTCGAGGGGAGGGTCGGACCGAAGGTCCCCTTCTCCCCTTGTGGGAGAAGGTGGCCGAGCGAAGCTCGGTCGGATGAGGGGTGTTGGAAGGATCACCGCCTTCGGAAGCTAAGCAATTAAAATCATTTAATATTCTCGCGCAGCGTTTCTTCCAGCACCCCTCATCCGTCTCGGCGCTTCGCGCCGATCCACCTTCTCCCACAAGGGGAGAAGGGGCGTGGCACTAACTCTGCGAGGGCGTGAACCGCGCGACCAGCGTGTGGCTCTCGTCCGCATAGGTGAAACGGACATGGGTGACGGGATGCTCGGCGCTCCATGTCCGCCGCTCGACCACCAGGCACGGTGCGCCGGCCTCGATGTCGAGTGCCGCCGCAATGTGTTTGTCGGCGGCAAAGGCGCGGATGCGGTGCTCGGCGGCACTCCACGGCACGCGGGCGATCAGCCACGGCCCGGGCGCCATGGCATGAAATTCCTCGTCGGCGGCCTCGGTCACGGCGGCCAGATTGATCAGCCGCTGTTCGTGGGCGAACGGCCGCTTGCCGGCGAAATGCCGGCATTCCAGCGCCAGCACCGGTCCGGCGGCGGTAAGTTCCAGCAAGGCGCGATCCTCCGCGCTGCTGCGCCTTTTGTGTCGCGCCACACGCTCGTAGCGATAGGGCAGGCCAAGTGCCTCGACCTCGATCCTGATGTCGTGGATCTCCAGCACCGCAGCTTGCGACTGCGGCCGCCGGACAAAGCTGCCGGAGCGGCGGCGGCGCTCGATCAGCCCGGCCTTGGCAAGCTGCGACAGCGCCTTGTTCACCGTCATGCGTGAACATTTGTATTCAGCCGTCAGTTCGTGCTCGAACGGGATGCGGTGGCCGGGCGCCCAGGCGCCGGACAGAATCCGTTCGCTGATGTCGGACAGGATGCGCTGGTGCAGCGAGAGAGGTTCACCGACGTCCACGTCCATTGTTTCGATCATGCTCATGTCGCAATCCCGACTGGCTGTTGAGTGAGGCCCGGCTCAGCCGGCCGCAAGTTCCGTCATCACGCTGCGAAAACGCTCGGCGATGGCGTCGCGCCTTGCGTGCCTGCCGCCGCTGACCAGTTTCTTGCCATGCACCCAGACGCAATCGACGTTGGTGCCGTTGGCGAAGATCCAGGCGTCGAGCATCGCATCGCCCGTCTTGCCGGCCAGTGAGGGGTGATTGCCATCGAGCGAGACGAAATCGGCTGAGGCACCGGCGGCGATCCGCGAGGGGCCTGCGCCAAGGGCGGCACTGCCGCCGTCGAGCGCTGCATCGAACAAAGCGCGGCCGGTCGAGCCGCCGGCGACCGCCAGCACGTTGCGGGCGCGGTGGGCGAGGCGCTGCGAATATTCGAGCTGCCGCAATTCGTCCGGCAGGCCGATCAGCACGTTGGAATCGGAGCCGACACCGAAGCGGCCGCCATGTTGCTTGAACAAAGGTGCTGCAAAGGTGCCGTCGCCGAGATTGGCCTCGGTGATCGGGCAGAGCCCGGCGATTGCCCCGCTTTTCGCCATGGCCGCCGTCTCGGTCTCGGTCATGTGGGTGGCATGGATCAGGCACCAGCGCTGATCGACCTTGACGTTGGTGAGCAGCCATTCGACCGGTCGCGCCCCGGACCAGGCAAGGCAGTCCTCGACTTCCTTCACTTGCTCGGCGACATGGATGTGGATCGGTCCGTCCGGTACTATTGCCGCGATGTTCTCCAGTTCTTCCGGCGTCACCGCGCGCAGACTGTGCGGAGCGACGCCGACAATGCCTTGATTCAAGATGCGAACGGATTCGCGGCATTTCTCAACAAGCCGCGCGAACTGATTCACATCGTTGACGAGTCGCCGCTGGCCTTCGTTCGGCGCCGCGCCGCCGAAAGAGGAATGCGCATAGAACACCGGCAGCAGTGTCAGCCCAATGCCAGTATCGGCAGCCGCGGCAGCGATGCGCTCCGCCATCTCGGCGATGTTGGCGTAGGGCTGGCCGTCGCGATCGTGGTGCAAATAGTGAAATTCGCCGACGCGCGAAAAGCCTGCCTCCAGCATCTCGATATAGAGCTGGGCTGCGACCGCCTCGACCTGATCCGGCGTCATCGACAGGGCGAAGCGGTACATCACCTCGCGCCAACTCCAGAAACTGTCGGCGGAGGGGCCGCGCAGCTCGGCAAGGCCAGCCATGCCGCGCTGGAAGGCGTGGCTGTGCAGGTTTGGCATGCCTGGCAGCAGGATGGCATGGCGTTCGTCGCCGGGCTGGGATGTGGCGTCGGGTTCGGCTGTCGCAATGCGGCCTTCAGTGACGGCGATCCGGGTGTTGGAATGCCAGCCGTCGGGCAGAAGCGCCTGTTCCGCAAAGATCGCTGTCACGATTTTCTCCAAAATCCCATCTGGCAGTATGATGATAGCACTTGCGGTGCGTTTCGATATGTATATACATAATCGTCACCGATTGAAACGGAAAAGATGATGGCTGGAGAGAGCAAAGATCGGGCAGGGGAGGTTCGCATCTGGCGCAATGCACGCCTGGCGACCATGACCGAAAGCGCCGCTGGACCTGGCGTCGTCGAACACGGCGCGATCACCGCGTGCGATGGCGTGATCGTCTATGCCGGCCCGGAGGCCGACATGCCGGCGGCACTTGGTCCCACAGAATTCGGCAAAGCGGCCGAGATTGTCGACTGCGAAGGCCGCTGGATCACGCCAGGCCTGATCGACTGCCACACCCATCTGGTCCATGCCGGCGACCGCGCCAACGAATTCGAGATGCGGCTGGCCGGCGCGACCTATGAGGAGGTCACCAAGGCCGGCGGCGGCATCGTCTCGTCGGTCAAGGCACTGCGCGCTGCCAGCGAGCACGAACTGGTTGCGCAGTCGCTGTCGCGCCTCGATGCGTTGATCGCCGAAGGCCTCACCACCATCGAGATCAAATCGGGCTACGGCCTCGATCTCGAAAACGAGAAGAAATCGCTGCGTGCCGCGCGACTCTTGGGCGAACATCGTCCGGTAACAGTAAGGACGAGCTTTCTCGGCGCCCATGCCCTGCCGCCCGAAGCGAAAGGCGATAAGGACGCTTTTGTCGACCTGGTCGCAAAGGAGATTTTGCCGGCCGTCGCCGCCGATGGCTTGGCCGATGCCGTCGACGGCTTTTGCGAGGGCATCGCTTTCTCTCCAGCGCAGATTTCTCGCGTGTTCGACGCGGCGAAGGCGGCAGGCCTGCCGGTAAAACTCCACGCCGATCAATTGTCCAATCTGCACGGCGCCGAACTCGCGGCGCGCTATGGTGCGCTGTCGGCGGACCACCTCGAATACACTGACGAGGCGGGTGCGGCGGCGATGGCGAAGGCGGGAACCGTGGCAACGATCCTGCCCGGCGCCTATTATTTCATCCGCGAGACCAAGAAGCCGCCGATCGGCCTGTTTCGCCAGCACGGCGTCAGGATGGCGGTCGCTACCGACTGCAATCCCGGCACCTCGCCGCTGACCTCGCTGCTGCTGACCATGAACATGGCGGCGACTTTGTTCGGCCTGACGGTTGACGAATGCCTTGCCGGTGTCACTCGCGAGGCTGCCCGCGCGCTTGGACTGCTCGCACAGACCGGCACGCTGGAGGCCGGAAAGTCGGCCGATCTGGCGATCTGGGACATCGAGCGCCCGGCCGAGCTCGTCTATCGCATGGGCTTCAACCCGCTGCATGCCCGCATCTGGAGGGGACAATGAGCGAACTCAAACTCAAGCCGGGCAACGCAACGCTGGCCGACTGGCGCGAAATCTATCGTGGCGCCGTGCCGAAGCTGGACGCCGCCTGCCGGCCGAAGATCAAGGCCAGCGCCGAGGCGGTTGCGCGGATCGTCGCCAAGGGTGAGCCAGTCTATGGCATCAACACCGGTTTCGGCAAATTGGCCAGCGTCCGCATTCCCGCCGCCGACCTCGAGACCCTTCAGCGCAACATCGTGCTGTCGCATGCCGCCGGCGTCGGCGAGCCGATGCCGGTTGCTGTTTGCCGGCTGATGATGGCGTTGAAGCTGGCCAGCCTGGCGCAGGGCGCTTCCGGCGTGCGGCCGCAGACCATCGAGTTGCTGGAAGCGATGCTCGCCAACGACGTCATCCCGGTGGTGCCCGCGCAAGGCTCGGTCGGCGCATCCGGCGATCTCGCGCCGCTATCGCACATGACAGCGGTGATGATCGGCGTCGGCGATTGCTTTACCCCGCATGGCCGGGTTCCGGCCAAGGTCGCCTTTGTCTCGCACGGGCTGGAGCCGGTGACCCTGGGTGCCAAGGAAGGGTTGGCGCTGCTCAACGGCACGCAGTTCTCGACGGCCTACGCGTTGGCCGCCCTTTTCGACGCCGAAGTGCTCTACCAGTCGGCACTCGTCGCCGGCGCGCTGTCGACCGATGCCGCCAAAGGCTCCGACGCTCCCTTCGATCCGCGCATCCATCTGCTCAGGAAGCATCCTGGCCAGATCGAGACGGCAGAGGCGCTGCGCAATCTGATGGCCGGCAGCTCCATCCGTGAATCGCACCGGCTCGGCGACGAGCGCGTGCAGGACCCATACTGCCTGCGCTGCCAGCCGCAGGTGATGGGCGCCGCACTCAGCGTGTTGCGCCAGGCAGCCGACACACTGGGCACCGAGGCAAACGGCGTCACCGACAATCCGCTGATCTTCGCCGAGGACGACACAGCACTTTCCGGCGGTAATTTCCACGCCGAGCCGGTGGCCTTCGCCGCCGACATGATCGCGCTCGCCGTCTGCGAAATCGGCTCGCTGTCGGAACGGCGCATCGCAATGCTGGTCGACCCTGCGCTGTCGGGCATGCCGGCCTTCCTGACGCCGAAGCCCGGCTTGAATTCCGGCTTTATGATCCCGCAGGTGACGGCGGCGGCACTCGTCTCCGAAAACAAGCAGAAGGCCTATCCAGCCAGCGTCGATTCGATCCCGACCTCGGCCAACCAGGAGGACCACGTCTCGATGGCCGCGCACGGCGCGCGCAGGCTGATCGTCATGGTCGAGAATGCGACGGCCGTCATCGGCATCGAATTGCTGGCCGCCGCGCAAGGCTGCGACTTCCATGCGCCGCTGGCGTCGAGCGCCGCACTCGAGGCTGTGCGCCGGCTGGTCAGAGCGGAAGTGCCGCATCTCGACAACGACCGGCATTTCCACCCCGACATGGAAAAGGCCATCGCCATGGTGCGCAGCGGCGCGGCGGTGAGGGCGGCGGGCGCGGTGGCGCTGCCGGGGATTGCGTCATGAGACAACTCCCCATGAAAGGCCTCGATCCTTCGCGCCGTAGAACGCCAGCGCAGGGAGATCTCTCATGACCTCGCCCTCCTGGCTCACCATTACCCAAGGCACGGCACCCTTGCTGGTCTCGATCCCGCACACAGGCATCGATCTTGCCGGCCTCGAAAACCGGCTGGTTTCGCCCTGGCTCGGCCGCCGCGACGCCGACTGGTGGATCGACAAGCTCTATGATTTCGCCGAAAGCCTCGGCGCGACGATCGTGCATACGGCGATTTCGCGCACCGTCATCGATGTCAATCGCGACCCGTCCGGCGCCTCGCTCTATCCCGGCCAGGCGACGACCGGTCTCTGCCCAACCGAGACCTTCGATGGCGATCCGCTCTATCGCGAGGGCGAAGAGCCGGGGCCGTCGGAGATCGACGAACGGCGCGAAAAATTCTTTGTGCCCTATCATGCCGCCTTGCAGGCCGAGATCGACAGGCTGCGCGCCTTGCACCAGAAGATCGTCGTCTATGACTGCCATTCGATCCGCTCGGTGCTGCCGCGCCTGTTCGAGGGCATGCTGCCGGTGTTCAACCTCGGCACCAATGACGGCAAAAGCGCCGATCCGGCCTTGCAGGCAATGGTCGGCCAGATCCTCGCCGAGACCGGCGAGAGTTTTGTTATCAACGGTCGCTTCAAGGGCGGATGGATCACCCGCAATTTCGGCCAGCCGCAAAACGGCGTCCATGCGCTGCAGATGGAGCTGTCCAACCGCGGCTATATGCGCGAGCCCGAAGGCAAGGGTGCGCCGGACAATTGGCCGGTGCCCTACGATGCCGATTTTGCGGCGCCGATCCGCGTCACGCTGAAGAATATCCTCGAAAGCGCGATTGCCTGGGCTGAAGGCTGACGCGCCGCCGCCATTCGAAAGGGACAGTGACACCATGACCGATCCTCGTCATAACATTCGCGAAGTCCGCAGCCCGCGCGGCAGCGAGCTCAACGCCCGCACATGGCTGACCGAAGCGCCGTTGCGCATGCTGATGAACAATCTCGATCCCGACGTGGCCGAAAATCCCAACGAACTGGTCGTCTATGGCGGCATCGGCCGGGCGGCGCGCACCTGGAACGATTTCGACCGCATCGTCGCCTCTCTGAAGACGCTTGGAGACGATGAGACGCTCCTGGTGCAGTCCGGCAAGCCGGTCGGCGTGTTTCGAACGCACGCCGATGCGCCGCGCGTGCTGATCGCCAATTCCAACCTCGTGCCGCACTGGGCGACGTGGGAGAAATTCAACGAGCTCGATAAAAAGGGCCTGATGATGTACGGCCAGATGACGGCCGGCTCGTGGATCTACATCGGCACGCAAGGCATCGTGCAGGGCACCTACGAGACGTTCGTCGAGGCCGGTCGTCAGCATTATGGCGGCGATCTCAGGGGCAAATGGATCCTGACCGGCGGCCTCGGCGGCATGGGCGGCGCCCAGCCGCTGGCTGCGGTCATGGCCGGCGCCTGCTGCCTGGCGATCGAATGCGATCCCGACCGCATCGATTTCAGGCTGCGCACCCGCTATGTCGACGAACGCGCCGACACGCTCGACGAGGCGCTGGAAAAGATCGAGCGCTGGACCAGGGCCGGCGAGGCGAAATCGGTCGGCCTGGTCGGCAACACCGCCGACATCGTGCCGGAACTGGTGCGGCGTGGCGTGCGCCCCGACTTGGTCACCGACCAGACGTCGGCGCATGATCCGCTCAACGGCTATCTGCCCAAGGGCTGGTCGCTCGCCGAATGGCGCGAGAAGCGCACCAGCGACCCGAAGGCGGTCGAGAAGGCGGCGCGCGCGTCGATGCGCGAACATGTCGAGGCGATGGTGGCGTTCTGGAACGCCGGCGTGCCGACGCTCGACTACGGCAACAACATCCGACAGGTGGCGAAGGAGGAAGGGTTCGAGAACGCCTTTGCCTTCCCGGGTTTCGTGCCGGCCTATATACGACCGCTGTTTTGCCGCGGCATCGGCCCGTTCCGCTGGGCAGCCCTCTCAGGTGATCCCGAGGACATCTACAAGACCGACGCCAAGGTGCGCGAACTGACGCCCGGCAACACCCACCTGCACAACTGGCTCGATATGGCCCGCGAGCGCATCGCCTTTCAGGGTCTGCCGGCACGCATCTGCTGGGTCGGCCTAGGCGACCGCCACAGGCTCGGCCTCGCCTTCAACGAGATGGTGGCGAAGGGCGAGCTCAAGGCGCCGGTGGTCATCGGCCGCGATCATCTCGATTCCGGCTCGGTCGCCTCGCCGAACCGAGAGACGGAATCGATGAAGGATGGCTCGGACGCCGTGTCGGACTGGCCGTTGCTCAACGCGCTGCTCAACACCGCCTCTGGCGCAACCTGGGTGTCGCTGCATCATGGTGGCGGCGTCGGCATGGGCTTTTCGCAGCATGCCGGCATGGTCATCGTCGCCGACGGCACACGCGAAGCGGCCAAACGCCTGGAGCGGGTGCTTTGGAACGACCCGGCAACCGGCGTCATGCGCCACGCCGATGCCGGCTATGACATAGCCATCAACTGCGCCAGGGAGCACCAGCTCAACCTGCCCGGCATCCTCGGCTGAGCCACATGTTGCGCATTCTTCGGGCAGCCGAATACCGGTCGATGCCGTGGAAGAACGGCGGCGGGCTGACGACGGAAATCGCCGTCTCGCCGGCAGATGCCGGGCTCGACGATTTCGACTGGCGCGTCTCGATGGCGCGCGTCGACGGCGGCGGGCCTTTCTCCGGTTTTGCCGGAGTGGACCGAACATTGGCCGTGCTGGAAGGCGAGGGGGTTGTCCTTGACATCGCCGGCCGCCCGGCGGCTACGGTGACCAGGTCTTCCGCCCCGCTCTCCTTTCCGGCCGATGTGCCGACGCAGGCGGCGCTGATCGCCGGCCCGATCACCGATCTCAACGTCATGACGCGGCGCGGACGGATGACCCACGCTGTCGAGCGCGTGGTGATTTCGGCTCCGACAGACATCCGGTCGGCGGCCGATGCGACCCTCATCCTGTGTCTTGACGGGGAGATCGCGGTGGCCGGCGCGGCGCCTGTCCGCATCGGACCGCGCGACACGCTGTTGCTCGGGCCGGACGTCGTGAAGCTGCGCCTGGAGCCTGCCCGGACGGCGTCGCTGTTCGTGATCCGCATCGATCGCGTTGCTGCAAACGATTAACGCCTGTTTCGAAACATGATCGCGACACCGGCAAAATATGCCGTAAGCTCAAGCTCGCATCACGAAAAAGCCCGAATCCTTCCGTCGATCAAGGCCCGACGGGAGCAAGGGGGCGTTCGTCTGGAAGTTGTGGTGCGAAAACAGACTTTCGGCCCATGTTTCGATGCAACCAATTGCATTTGAATCGGTTTTAGGGACATTGCCGTGGCGGTGACGCCGCTATGCGTCCCCCATACGGAATTTTCAATGAATATCCAGACAAATCCCACCCAAATGGAAAAGACGAGCGCGAGCTTCCCGGCCATCACGGAAGAGCCGATACGCTCCAATTTCCTGCCGGAAGAGCGCCTGCGCACGCTGGGTACAAGCCTCGCCCAGGGCGACGTCAGGGATCTGTTCGGCCTGGAGCCGTTCGATTTCCAGCCACGCATCCGCGACAGCGCAAGGAAGATCCTCGAAGTCTACCGCTCGACCAACGCCGCGCAGGCGAGAGGCGAGACGATCACCCCGGCGGCGCAATGGCTGCTCGACAACAACTATCTGGTCGAGGAAACCATCTTTCAAGTCAAGCGCGACCTGCCGCGCCGTTTCTACCGGCAGTTGCCGACCCTGAAATTGTCTGACGGCGCCAGCGTGCCGCGCGCGCTTGCGCTGGCCTGGACCCATGTCGCGCATTCGGACAGTTCCGTCTCGGCGGCCATGTTCAAGGCGATCGTCGAAGGCTTTCAGGCCGTTGAGCCGCTGAAGATCGGCGAACTCTGGGCGCTGCCGTCGCTGCTGCGCTTCGTTCTGATCGAAAATCTTCGCCGGATCGCGGTCCGGGTCAATCGCACCCGGCAGATGCGCCAGATTGCCAACGAAGTTGCCGACCGCGTGCTGGCGATCGACGACAGCGCCGACCGTCAGGCGATCCTGTCGAACTACGTCCCTCATGCCCAGGACACCACCTTTGCCACCCAATTGCTCTATCGGCTGCGCGACGGGTCGCAAAATGCCGGCAGGGCGCTGGAATGGCTGGAGAACGAGCTTGAAAAGTCCGGCTCCGATGCCGAGGAAATCATCATCAGCGAGCATCGCACGCTGTCCGGCGGCAATGTGACCACTGGCAACATCATCCGCGGCCTCAGACTCATCAACGATATCGACTGGACGGTTTGGTTCGAAGGTGTCAGCCGCATCGACACCTTGCTGCGCGAGCGCACCGACTTCGCCACGCTCGATTTCTTCTCGCGCGACCAGTATCGGACCGCGATCGAGGCATTGGCGCGCCGCTCCGACCGCTCCGAATTCCGCGTCGCCGAAAAGGCCATCGAACTCGCCGGCCACGCCGCTGTCACCGATACCACCGGCACCGGTCCGACCGATCACACCGACGTCGGGTTCTTTCTGGTCGGCCCGCGCCGGCTGGAGCTGGAAAGGGCGATCGGCTATCGGCCGACCGTCAGCGTCACGATCAAACGGGCGTTCCGCAAGACCGGATGGCTGGGCATTGTCGTGCCGGTGTTCGCGCTGACGGTCCTGCTTCTGCTCCTCTCCGGCAACGCCCTTGCCAGTCTCGGCCTGTCCGTGCCGTCGATCGTCTTGATGCTTGCGCTGTTTGCCGTGCCGGCCAGCGAGGGCGCGCTTGCCTTCTTCAACACCGTCGTATCGTTGTTCCTGAAGCCGACGCGCCTCGTCGGCTACGACTACAGACGCGGCATGCCGCCCGAGGCGCGCACCCTGGTGGTGGTGCCGTCGCTGATCGGCTCGCGCGACGACGTCGAGGAGAACATCCGCAACATCGAAGTGCATCACCTGGCCAACACGGCGGACGAAATCCATTTCGCTCTGCTTTCGGACTGGCCGGACAGCAAAACCGAAATCGATGCGGCGGATATTGAGATCCTCCAATATGCCCGCGACGAGATCGCGCGGCTGAACGCCCGCTATCCCAGCGAAGGCGCGTCGCGTTTCTACGTCCTGCACCGCCGGCGGCTCTACAATGAATCCCAGGGCGCCTGGATGGGCTGGGAACGCAAGCGCGGCAAGCTGCACGAACTGAATCTTCTGCTGCGCGGCGACAGCGACACCACCTTCCTGCCGCTGGATGTGCCGTTGCCGGAAAACGTCGTCCATGTGATGACGCTGGACGCCGACACGCGCACCACCCGCGATGCCGTTGCCGCGTTGGTCGGCAAGCTTTGCCATCCGCTCAACCGCCCGCATTTCGATGCGGCAAAGCGCCTTGTCACCGCCGGCTACACCATCCTGCAGCCGCGCATCACCGCCTCGCTGACCAGCGGCGACGAGGCATCCTTCTTCCAGCGGGTCTTTTCCGCCAATCGCGGCCTCGATCCTTACGTCTTTGCCGTCTCGGATATTTATCAGGACGTCTTCGGTGACGGCTCCTTCACCGGCAAGGGCCTCTATCATGTCGACGCCTTCGAAGCGGCGCTGAAGGGCCGCATCGAGGAAAACACCATCCTCAGCCACGATCTGCTCGAAGGCGCTCTGGCACGCGCGGCGCTGGTCACGGACGTCGAACTGGTCGAGGATTATCCGACCCGCTATTCGGTCGACGCATCGCGCCACCATCGCTGGGCGCGCGGCGACTGGCAGCTTCTGGGCTTCCTTCTCGATCCGCGCTCCGGCGTGCCGGCGCTGTCGCGCTGGAAGATGGTCGACAATCTGCGCCGCTCGCTGACGCCGATCTTCTGGGTGATGGCGGCGATCGCCGGCTGGACGCTGCTGCCCTTCACGCAGGCCGCGCAATGGCAGGCGCTGCTGATCCTCACACTGTTCATGGCGCCGACGTTCGACATCGTCCACGCCATCCTCCCGAAAAGCGGCGACCAGACGCCGCGCGGCCATTTCTCGGCGCTGGCGCGCGACGTTGTCTTCGGCACCGCCCTGGTGGCGCTGAAGATCGTGCTGATGGCGCACCTCGCCTGGATGATGGGCGATGCCATCATCCGTACGCTCTACCGCTTGTTCGTCAGTCGGCAGAATCTGCTCGAATGGCGCACTGCCTCGCAGGCGCACAAGAATGGCGACAACGATCTCGGCTCCTATTACGGCATGATGTATGGCGCGGTGATTGTCGGCGTCGTCGGCCTCGCCATCCCGGTTCTGGCCGATTCCACCGGAGCCTTCGTCGCCTTCTTCTTCGCGCTGTTCTGGATCGGCTCGCCGGCCTTCGCCTTCTGGATCAGCCGCTCGGCCGAAACCGAGGACCGCTTGCGCATATCGGCGGCCGACATCCATGCGCTACGCACGGTCGCGCGGCGCACATGGCATTATTTCGAGACCTTCGTGACGGCCGAGCACTACAATCTGCCGCCCGACAATTTCCAGGAAAGTCCGGCGCCTGTCGTGGCGCCCCGCACCTCGCCGACCAATATCGGCGTCTATCTCCTGTCGGTGATTTCGGCGCGCGATTTCGGCTGGATCAGCCTGTCCGAGGCCACCACCCGCATCGACGCCACGATGTCGACCATCGAAAGCATGCCGCGTGACCGCGGCCATCTCTTCAACTGGTATGACACCACGACGCTGAAACCGCTCTATCCGCTCTATATTTCCGCCGTCGACAGCGGCAATCTCGCCGGCCATCTGGTGGCGGTGGCGGCAGCCTGCGCCGAATGGGCGGAAGCGCCTGCGGTCCACCTGCAGGGCGATTTCGAGGGCATCCTCGATACGGTGACGATCCTCGACGAAAGCCTGGCGGAGTTGCCTGACGACCGCCGCCAATTGCGGCCTTTGCGCCAACGGCTCGCCGATCGCCTCGACGGCATGCGCCGGGCGGTCGAATCGATCAAGGCACAGCCCGAGATGGCGTCGATCCGCACCATCAACCTGGCCGTTCTGGCCGGCGAGATTCGCAAGCTCGCAACCGCCATCCATACCGAGGCCGCATCGACACAGAGCGACATCATCGCCGACTGGGCGGCGAGACTGGAAGCCACCTGCGAGGCGCATGTCCAAGACGCGCATAGCGACGACAATGCCGTCGAAGCCTTGCGGGCCAAGCTTCTGTCGTTGCGTGAGCGCACGCGCCGCTTCGCCTTCGAGATGGATTTTTCCTTCCTTATGCGGAAGGAACGCAAGCTCCTGTCGATCGGCTACCGGGTCGAGGAGCATCAGCTCGACGAAAGCTGCTACGACCTCCTGGCTTCCGAGGCGCGGCTGACCAGCCTGTTCGCCATCGCGAAGGGCGATCTTCCGACGGAGCACTGGTTCCACCTCGGGCGGCCGATCGTTGAGATCGGTTTCCAGGGCGCGCTGATGTCCTGGTCCGGCTCGATGTTCGAGTATCTGATGCCGCCGCTGGTGATGAAGGAGCCGCAGGGCAGCATCCTTAACCAGACCAGCAAGCTCATCATCAAGCGCCAGATCCAGTACGGCCGCTCGAAGAACGTGCCCTGGGGAATATCGGAAGCCGCCTACAACGCTCGCGACCGCGAACTGACCTACCAGTACACCAATTTCGGCGTGCCCGGGTTGGGTCTGAAGCGAGGTCTTGGCCAGAACACTGTGATTGCGCCTTACGCGACCGTGCTGGCGGCCCAGTTCACCCCGCGTGAATCGGTGCAGAACCTGGCCAGGCTGAGGCAGATCGGCGCCCTTGGCCGGCACGGCTTTTACGATGCAGTCGATTTCACACCGCAACGCGTGCCGGACGGCACCGACCATGTCGTCGTGCTGAACTACATGGCCCACCATTCCGGCATGTCGATCGCCGCCGTTGCCGACGCCATCTTCGAAGGACGCCTGCGCGATCGTTTCCACAGCGATCCGGTGATCGAGTCGGCCGAGTTGCTGCTACAGGAAAGAGCGCCGCGCGACATCCCCACCGCCACCGTCAGGACCGAGGCCGACGAACGGTCGAAGGACGAAACGGAAGTCGAGAGCCCCGATACGCGCATCGTGCTCGACCCGCTCAGGGCGCTGCGTTCGACCAGCGTCATGTCCAATGGCCGCTACTCGGTCATGGTCACCGCGACCGGCTCCGGCTATAGCCGCTGGGGCGAGCTTGCCGTCACGCGCTGGCAGCCGGACCCGACCGAGGATCGGCTTGGCTCCTACATCTTCCTGCGCGATGCCGGCACCGGCGACTGGTGGTCGGCCACCGCCGAGCCCAGGCGTGCCCCCGACGAAGTGGTGCAGACGCTGTTCTCCGACGACAAGGCGAGCTTCGTCAAATCGGTGGGAACACTGCGTTCGGAGGTCGAATGCATCGTCATCTCGGAGGGGAACGGCGAAGGCAGGCGGGTGACGCTCTACAATGACGGCGCGGTCGACCGGCATATCGAAGTGACCTCCTTTGCCGAACTGGTGCTGGGCTCCGACGTATCCGACAACGCGCATCCGGCCTTCTCGAAAATGTTCGTGGAAACCGAAATCGCTGCGAATAACGCGGCGATCTTCGCCACGAGGCGCAAGCGGGAAACGAACGAGCCTGACGTCACCATGGTGCACTTCGTCACCGATCCGTCCGGGTCGGCGCGCGACGCCGGGGCCGAGACCGACCGGCGCGCCTTCATCGGCCGCGGCCGCACCATTGCCGAGGCCGCCGCCTTCGATCCCGGCGCCAAGCTTGGCGGCCATTCCGGCTTCACGCTGGATCCGGTTGCGGCACTTCGCCGGCAGGTGCGCGTGCCGGCGAACAAGAAGATCTCGCTGACCTTCTGGACTGCCGTCGGCGCCAACCGTGCCGAACTCGAAGAAGCCGTTGCGCGGCTCGATCATCCGGAAGCCTTCGCCCGCCAGGCGATGCTCGCCTGGACCCGCTCGCAGGTGCAGACCCGTCATCTCGGCCTCAGCCTGACCGACGCCGCCAATGTGCAGAAGCTGGCGCGCTATTTGATCTATCCCGATCCGTTCCTGCGCCTTCCGGCCGAATCGATCGCCTCCGGGCTCGGTAAGCAGTCCGGCCTGTGGCCGACCAGCATATCCGGCGACTTTCCGATTTTCCTGGTCAGGATCGGCGATGTCGCCGACCTCGAAATCGTCGCCCAGGCGCTCCGCTTCCAGGAATACATGCGCGCCCGCGGCATGATGATCGACTTTGTCGTCGTCAACGAGCAGGCTTCATCCTACGTGCAGGATCTGCAACGGGCGGTCGAGACGCTGTGCGAAAACAGCCGCCTGCGCGGCAAGGAGCTCGGACCCCGCCAGCACATCTTCGCGGTGCGCCGCGACCTGATGGACGAGACGACCTATAAGACGCTGCTTGCCGTGGCCCGCGTCGTCCTGCACACGCGCAACGGTACCATCTTCGATCAGATCGAGCGCGCCGAGGCCGCTGCGCTGCAAGCGCGGGACGCCCTGCAGCCGGCGGGTGCCGCAGGGCTTCGCGAACCGTCTTCACCAGCACCACAGACATGGGCTGCCCAGGCCTCGCTCGAAGGCAGTGCCGACGGCAGCGGGCTCAACCAGTGGAACGGTTTTGGCGGCTTCGAGGGTGACGGACGCCACTATGTCGTGCGTCTTGCTGGCCGGCGCACGACGCCGCAACCCTGGATCAACGTCGTCTCCAACGCCTCGTTCGGTTTCCATGTTTCGGCTGAAGGCGCTGCCTTCACCTGGAGCCGGAACAGCCGCGACTATCAACTGACGCCGTGGGCGAACGACCCGGTCACCAACCGGCCCGGCGAGGGCATCTATATTTACGATCATGCCAGCGGCCGGGCGTTCTCGCCGATGGCGGCAGTGGTGCGCGATCCAGCCATGACCTACGAAACATGGCACGGGCAGGGTTTTTCGACCTTCCGTTCGAAGCGCGGGCCGCTGTCGATGGACCTTACCCATGTGGTGGATCCGGTCGATCCGGTGAAAATCTCCCGATTGCGCATCCAGAATTCGGGTTCGGTGCCGGCGCGCCTGCGCATCTATGCCTATGCGGAGTGGGTTCTTGGCAGCCATCGTTCGCGCACGGCGGCGACGATCGTTCCGTCCAGGGATGCCGCGACGGGTGCGTTGCTGGCGCAAAATCCCTATGGGCTCGATTTCAGCGAGCGGATCGCCTTCCTGGCGGCCGACGACACCGCACAGTCGGTGACGACCGACCGCGGCGAGTTCATCGGCCGGCACGGCACCAGCGAACTTCCGCAGGCCGTGCTCAGCGGCGCCAGCCTGTCGGGCCGCGTCGAGGCCGGCGACGATCCCTGTGCTGCAATCGCACGCGACATCGAGATCCCTGCCGGCGGCGACGTGACGTTGCTCTGGCTGCTCGGCGATGCAGCCTCCGCCGAGGAAGCCAGCGCCCTGGTGCAGCAGCATCGCAGCAAGGATTTCGATCAGCGGCTGGCTGACAACGAGCGCACGTGGCGAGGGTTCCTCGACACCATCCAGGTCGAGACTCCGGACAAGGCGCTCGACGCCATGGTCAACCACTGGCTGCCCTATCAGAGCCTTGCCTGCCGCATCCGCGCCCGCTCCGCCTTTTACCAGGCGAGCGGCGCCTTCGGCTTCCGCGATCAGTTGCAGGACACGCTGGCTCTGCTTGCTCATGATCCGAAACTGGCGCGCGACCAGATCCTCAACGCGGCGCGGCGGCAATTCCCCGAAGGCGACGTGCAGCACTGGTGGCTGCCGCGCACCGAGGCAGGCGTCCGCACCATGATTTCCGACGATGTGGTCTGGCTCGCCCATGCCACGGCCCACTACTTGCTGGTGACCGGCGACACCGCGATCCTCAGGGAACAACTGCCCTTCATCGAAGGGCAGGCACTAGAAGAAGGCGAGCATGACGCCTTCTTCACCCCGGAGGTCTCGAAGAAGGCCGCCTCGCTCTACGATCATTGCGCACGCGCGCTCGACCTTGCCGTCAAGCGCAGCAGCCCCGCCGGGCTGCCGCTGATCCTCGGTGGCGACTGGAACGACGGCATGAACCGTGTCGGCGAGCACGGCAAGGGCGAGAGCGTCTGGCTGGGCTGGTTCCTGCTGAAGACGTTGGGCGACTTTGCAGCTGTCGCCAAGGCGGAAGGCGATACCAAGCGCGCGCAAGCCTGGACGAAACACGCCGACGCGCTGAAGCGGGCGCTGGAAAGCACGGCCTGGGATGGTGAATGGTATCGTCGCGGCAGCTTCGATGACGGCACGCCGCTGGGGTCGCGCGGTTCGCAGGAGTGCAAGATCGACTCGATTGCCCAGTCATGGAGCGTTCTGTCGGGCGAGGGCGATCCGGCGCGGTCGACCACGGCGATGCAGCAGGCGATGAAAATGCTCGTCGACGACGAGCTCAAGATCGTCAAGCTTTTCACCCCGCCCTTCTCCAGGACGGAACTGAACCCGGGCTACATCAAGAGCTACCCGCCGGGTGTCCGTGAAAACGGCGGCCAGTACACCCATGCAGCGACATGGTTCGTCATCGCGCTTGCCGAAATGGGACGCACCGACGACGCCTATCGCTGTTTCTCGATGCTCAACCCGGTCAACCACGCGCTCGATGAGGCCGCTGCCGAGACCTACCGCGTCGAGCCCTATGTCGTCGCGGCCGACGTCTATGCCGGCCAAGGCAAGGGCGGCCGCGGCGGCTGGACCTGGTATACCGGCTCGGCCGGCTGGCTTTATCGCGCGGCGGTCGAAGGCATCCTCGGCATTGAGCGCAGGGGAGAGCGCATCCAGTTCAGGCCGAAACTCCCCAGCCATTGGGACGGTTATGCGGCAACGCTCAAGGTGCTGGGGGCCGAGCTCAGGGTTCGCGTCATCCGCGACACCAAGGCCAAAGCCATCTCGCTTGAGGTAAATGGCAAGAAGACGAAGGTTCCGTCTTTCGAACCGAAAGCCGGCGAAAAGTCTGAAGTGGTCGTCAGGATACCGGCGTAGTTTCAAGGATTTGGAGCGTCTTTGCGCGTCTTGAGGACGTGCGTTGTTTAAGGGTGCTCTACCAATTCTATTGCGCATGAGTTTTCCGAAAAGCCGGCACAGGCTTTCGGGATACGTCCATAACCACTTGCTGATTAAAATTGCGGCAGTGCTTCCAGCCTGCCACGATTTTGCCGCAACGCTGACATTTTACCTTTCTTCTCAAACCGTTAGGTGATCACGGCAGATTTCGGAACGTCGCCATCTTTTGTTCGCGAAATGGGAACTGAAGAGGTACACGAGCATTGTTTCGCGACACGTCAAAGGGTACGAGTCAAAAAATGATGCGGTGCACAATAACAATTTGCCGGAGTAGCTGAAGTGTCCCTTCTGCAAATCTACTGGAGAGCGCTCGGTTATCTCGCTGCCGATAGAAAACGCGTTGCGTTGATCTGCGGGGCGAATGTCGCGCTTGCTATTATCGCCATCCTTGAGCCGATCATGTTCGGACGGGTGATCGATGCTATTTCGGATGGTGGCTCGGTCTTTTCGACCCTCGGGCTGTGGGCCGGTATCGGTGCCTTCAACATCGTCGCCTTCGTTCTGGTGGCGCGCGGCGCGGACCGCTTTGCCCATGCGCGGCGCAGCGATGTCCTTTGCCAGTCGTTCGAGCGCGTGATCACCATGCCGCTTGCTTGGCATCATCAGCGTGGCACCTCCAACTCCCTGCATACGCTTCTGCGCGCGGTCGAGACCTTGTTCAGCCTCTGGCTTGAGTTCATGAGGCAGCATTTGTCCACTGCCGTCGCGCTGGTTCTGCTGGTGCCGACGGCGTTCAGCATGGACATTCGCATGTCGATGGTCCTGCTGGCGCTGGGCGCGCTCTACATCGGAATCGGGCGGCTGGTGATGCGCCGTACCAAGGAAGGCCAGGCCTCCGTGGAGCGGCACTTTCACAAGGTGTTCGCGCATGTAAGCGACTCGGTCAGCAACGTCGCCGTGCTCCAGAGCTACAATCGCATCGGCCACGAGACCGACGCCTTGAAGCGCTATGTCAAGAATCTGCTCGATGCCCAGTATCCGGTGCTCGACTGGTGGGCATTGGCCAATGCTCTGCACCGCCTGTCGTCGACCATTTCGATGATGGTGGTGCTGTTGATCGGCTCCTATCTGGTCATGAATGGCCAATTGCGCATCGGTGACGTCATCGCCTTTACGGGCTTTGCCACGCTGCTGATTGCCAGGCTCGACCAGATGTCGGCCTTCGCCAACCAGATTTCGGAAGCCAGGGCCAAGCTTGAGGAATTTTATCGCCTTGAGGACTCTGCCGAAGACGCCGCCGAGCCGGATGGGTTGCGTGACCTCGTCAACGTCACTGGTCATGTGCGCTTTGAAGACGTCAGCTTCGAGTTCGCCAATTCGGGGCAGGGCGTGCACGACGTGTCATTCGAGGTCCACGCTGGCCAGACCGTAGCCATCGTCGGTCCGACGGGCGCGGGCAAAACCACGCTCATCAATCTCTTGCAGCGCGTCTTTGCGCCGTCCAGCGGCCGTATCCTGATCGATGGCATCGATACCCGCACGGTGACCCGTAAGTCGCTGCGCCACTCGATCGCCACCGTGTTCCAGGATGCGGGCCTGCTCAACCGCTCGATCGAGGACAATATCCGCGTCGGACGCGCCGAGGCGACCTATGATGAGGTCCACGCCGCCGCCAATGCCGCCGCAGCGCAGGATTTCATCCTGTCGAAGAGCAACGGCTACGACACGGTCGTCGGCGAACGCGGCGGACAGCTTTCGGGCGGCGAGCGCCAGCGTATCGCCATCGCGCGCGCCGTGCTGAAGGATTCGCCCATCCTGGTGCTCGACGAAGCGACCAGCGCGCTCGACGTCGAGACGGAAGACCGCGTCAAGGAAGCGATCGACGAATTGCGGCGCGGCCGCACCACCTTCATCATCGCCCACCGCTTGACCACTGTTCGCGATGCCGATCTGGTCGTGTTCATGGACAAGGGCAGGGTGGTCGAAATGGGTGGCTTCGCCGAATTGTCGATGCGCAATGGCCGCTTCGCCAGCCTGCTGCGCGCCGGCGGCCTGCTCAACGACGAGGAAGTCCGCCGCCTCAGCCGCACCATCACGGACGAGGCCGCCTGAGCTCTTTCCCTTCTCCCCCGAGGGAAGGGAAAGGCTCCGCCTGCGACACGGCGCTGTAGTTGCCCCAAACGCATCGCCGGTTTATGTAAAGCCGCATGAGTGACATGACTTCACGCCTCAGCGGCTGGATGGATTTCGCAAACCCGACACGGTTTGTAGGGTTGGCCGACAAGGTGGTGCCGTGGCTGGCGACCAGCGCCACACTCATCCTGGCCGCCGGGCTTTATATGAGCTTCACGGCGCCGGAGGATTTCCAGCAAGGCATCACCGTGCGCATCATGTATATCCATGTGCCCTTCGCCTGGCTGGCCATGATGTGTTTCACGCTGATGGCGATTTCCGCTTTGGGTACGCTTGTATGGCGCCATCCGCTGGCCGATGTCGCGTTGAAATCAGCGGCACCCATCGGCGCCGTTTTTACAGCGCTCGCGCTGATCACCGGTTCGATCTGGGGCAAGCCGATGTGGGGCACCTGGTGGGTGTGGGACGCGCGGCTGACCTCGGTCTTCGTGCTGTTTTTGATGTATCTCGGCATCATCGCGCTGACGCGGGCACTCGACGATGCGGCACGTGCCGCCTGGGCCGCCGCAATCATCACCCTGGTCGGCTTCATCAACATCCCGATCATCAAATTCTCGGTCGACTGGTGGAATACGCTGCATCAGCCGGCTTCGGTGTTCCGGCTCGGCGGACCGACCATCGATCCCAGCCTGTTGTGGCCGTTGCTGGTCATGGCTCTGGGCTTTACCGTGCTGTTCTTCGCGCTGCATCTGACGGCGATGCGCACCGAAATCCGGCGGCGCCGCGTCATTTCCATGCGCCGCATCGCGGCGAGGCAGGCTAACTGACCTCTGCCGAGTTCCTTCGCGCCCCCTCTGTCCTCCCGCCAGCGTTCTGAGAAATTCCGCACTCACCCCATGCGGCCGCGCGCCGCCACCGGCAGCGTCTCCAGCACCCGTTCTCCAGCGATCAGGTGGACCTCGTCGAACAGATTGGTGACGACGCAGCAATGGTCGGGCACGATGCGCACGCGCTCGCCGATACGCAGCCTGGCGTCGCCGGAAAGCGTGATGTTGCCATGCTCCTCGCTGAGGCCGGTGACGGTGGCGCCCGGGACGCCCAGCAGTTCGCCGAAATCGGGCAGCCCCAGCGTGTCGCTGGACAAGGCCTTGCTGCCGGCATCGAGGATGGCCCGTGTTGGCGTCGGATGGCTGACCACCGTCGACAGCACCGTCAGCGCGCAATCGTCGAGGCTTCCGACGCCTTTGGCGACCTGGTAGCGGTCGAGATAGATGTAGGTGCCGGGACGGTACTCGGTGACGACGGAAGCCTCGCTCGAGCGCCACATATCCGGCGTGCCGCCGCTGGAGATGCGTTCGCAGGCTAGGCCGGATGCGGCGAGTGCCTGGCGCGCATCGGCGAGCCACGTCTCGGCCTCGGCGGCGCGGCCGGCCGCCGGATAGGTCATCAGCCCGCCGAAGGCGAGCCCCTTGGCCTTGTCGATCTCTCTGGCCAATGCGACCGCCTCGCTGGCCGACTGGACGCCGCAGCGGCCCATGCCGGTGTCGCATTCCACCAACACCGGCAGCCGGTGGCCGGGATCGGTGAAGGTTGCGGCGAGGCCCCCAAGTGTTTCCATGCTGTCCGATGTCACCGACAGCGTCACACGGCCGTGCAGCGCCTTGAGGCGCTCCAGCTTGGCTCTGCCCAAAATGTTGTAAGGGAGAAAAATGTCGGTGAGGCCGGCATCGGCCATCACCTCGGCTTCACCGATCTTCTGGCACGTGATGCCGACGGCGCCCGCCGCGATCTGCTTCTTTGCCCAATAAGGCAGCTTGTGGGTCTTGATGTGCGGCCTGAGCTTCAGCCCGTGGCTGTCGGCATGGGCCTGCGCTCGCGCGATGTTGGCTTGGGCGCGGTCGAAATCGATCAGGATCGCCGGCGTATCGAGGTCATCTATGCTGCGCATGGGATTGTCACCGTCAGGAATTCGTTCGAACTTATGACCTTGATCGGACCGTATGTCATGAGGCCAGCTCATGCAGTTTACGTCGACACCGGACCGGCGTTCGGCTATGCGGTTAGCGCAGACCTCGAAAATCGAAATCGATTTCCGGAAGGATCATGCGCAAAAATCAAAGTGCTACAGCGTCCTTTGCGCGTCCGAAGGGACGCGCGGCGCTGTAGGCATCGCCTGAAGAAGGAACTCAACCATGAAACGTTCCACCGTCAACGACATCATCCGCGACGCCGATGCCTTCATCCGTTCGTTCGGCTACATCATGCCACCCTTCGCCTACTGGAGCCCGGAAGAGATGAAGGCGCACCGGCAGGATTCGTCGGCCATCTTCTCCTCCCGGCTTGGCTGGGACATCACCGATTACGGCCAGGGCAAGTTCAGCGAACTAGGCCTCTTCCTGTTCACTGTTCGCAACGGTCGCTACGAGGACATGAAGAAGGGCATGGGCATGCTCTATGCCGAGAAGATCATGATCTCGCGCAAGGACCAGCTGTCGCCGATGCACCGCCACAACATCAAGGCCGAAGACATCATCAACCGTGGCGGCGGCAGACTGGTGCTGGAGCTGTTCATGCACGATCGCGATGGCGGCATCGATCCGAAGGCCGAGGTATCGGTGCCTGTCGACGGAACCATCCACAGGCTGCCGGCGGGTGGGCTCCTGAAGCTCGATCCGGGTCAGAGCGTCACGCTTTTGCCAGGCGTCTGGCATGCGTTCTGGGCCGAGGGCAAGGATGTGCTGATCGGCGAGGTGTCGACCGTCAACGACGATCTCACCGACAACGTCTTTCGCGAACCGATCGGCCGCTTCGCGGACATCGACGAGGACGTCGCGCCGCTGCACCTGCTCGTGTCCGACTACGAGAAGTGGGTGGGATAACTGCGCCCTGCACCCACCGGCTGAGGTCGATGAAAAATGATGCGCGCGCGCCCTGAATTAACGGTCATGCTTGTCGGCCCTGCGGTTGCCCAGCAATAGCTTTCGCTCGAGATGGGCTCGCAGTTCGCCGTAATACGCCGTCAGGAACGGGCGGGCGTCATGCTCCTGCGGCGCCGCCCCGATCTTGCGTCCGATCGTTTCCGCCACCGTCCGCAGCGCGAAATAGTCGTCGCGCCGCAGCACTTCCTCCAGCTTGTGCAGTTCGGCGATGCCATAAGCATCGAGTTGGGCGTGGCTGAACTGAAAGGCCTTGGCGACCGGATCCTGCCTTGTCGACAGATCTTCCATCAGCGTGCGCTTCGGCGCTTCGACCACCCAGGTTCCCGCCAGGAGATCGCCGATCCGCATGCGGTCGCGATTGAAAAGCGGGAACAGGGCGAACAACAGCGCCCAGACCAGTCCGAAGACCGTCGTCAGCGTATCGGCGACGCCCATCCCACCCCGTCCGGCGATAATCGACAGCGGCAGAAAGACTTCGATCTCGCGCATCAGATTGCGGGCGATGACCTGATCGACCGACAGACCGGCTCCGCTGCGCGACGCCACCCTGATGCCGACGATCCGCTTGCCTGGCGTCGATGCGCGCCGGCCGGCCTCGAAGGCGATGAAATAGACGTTGCGCAGAAAGAAGATCAGGATGATCCAGACGATGAAAAGCGGCTGCATTTCATCGGTGCCAAGGCCTCCCACCCCTAACAGCGCGACGATCGTGGCCACGATTGCAGCCGTGACGATGAACACGACATCGAGCAGGAAAGCGGCAGCCCGTGTGCCGGCGTCGGCCAGCTTTATCTGGAGATCGACGCCTTCAGGCGTGATCAGCGAGCGTGTCGTCGCCAGCCGGGAGCGTCTAGCGGTCGCCATTCCGCACCACCTGGAACAGATAGAAATAGCCGATCCACAGCGCGAGCATGCCACCACCAATGGCATAGCGCGCGACATCGCTGGTGATCGTCTGCCTGCCGATGCCCTCGAGCAGTCCGGCAAACAGCAGCATGACCGAAACGCCGACCATCGCGGTCGCCGCGACGCGTCCCGCGTGGGCCGCCGCCATCATGCGGGACAACTCGCCGGGAAAGGCGATGCGCGTGCCGATGCGCATGCCGGCAGCGCCGGCCAGTGCGATGGCGAACAATTCGGTGGTGCCGTGAATGGCCAGCCAGCCGCCGAGTTCCATGCCAAGCCCCTTTGCCCAGTAGACTTGGAACAGCGCGCCCAGCATGCAGCCGTTGAACAGCATCAACAGCACCGTCGGCACGGCGAAGGCGAAGCCAAGGGCAAAGGCCAGGATTGCGACCTGTGCGTTGTGCGTGAAAAGATAGGCGGCAAAGCCCGATAGAAAGCCGTTGTCGCCACTATAGAGCATCCCGCGTAGCAGCTCGGCCGAAGCATCGGGGCCGCGGCCGGCAGCCAGGCCCGAGGGGATGATCGCGTCGAACCAGCCCTTGTCGGACGCTACCAGCCAGGCGCCGGCGCCGACGCCGACAGACATCAGGCCCACCGACACCAGCGTCTCGCGCCACAAATCGCGGATGGCACCGGGCCAGTCATACAGGAAGAAATCACCAATGCGCTGCCGCAGTCCGCGGCGTGCCCCGTAGAGATAGAAGTAACCCCGCTGTGACAGGGATTCGAGATAGGCGATCAGCGCGCTGTCGAGGGATGTCGCTCTCGCCACCGAAAGGGAAGACAATGCCGATCGGTAGAGCAGCGGCAGCGACAGCAGCTCTTCTTCCGACAGCGTTCTCGGCGCGCGTTTCTCGACGCGGGCGAGAAGCGCCTCGAATGCCTTCCAGTCAGCCTCGCGCTCCCGCCGGAAGCTGGCCAGCGACTGGCGTACGGCGCCGCCGCGTACAGCATCGCCAGGAACTGGCGCGCTCACAACAAATCCTCCCGCTTGAACTGCAGATAGCGCTCGACCAGCGCCGGCCCCAGCCTTTGATGGTCGGCTTCGATCACATGCGCGCCAAGCAGCCGCAACCGGCCGATGACGACCTGCCTTTCGCGCAAAAGCCCGCCGGCAACGACGGCGCGGGCGACATCCTCGCCGGACCGGGGCGGCATGTCGGCCAAGGTCTCCAACTCGACATCCCTGGTCATCATGAACAGCACCAGATGCCGCTCGGTAAGCCGGCCGACGGTGCGCAGCATCAATTCCGCGCTGATCGGATCGACGAAATCGGTGAAGATGATCACCAGGGAGCGCCGGTCGAGCCTTGCTGCAAGCGTGGTCAGCGCCAGGGTGAAATTGGTCTCCTCATTGGAATAGTCGATCTCCGCCGCCCGCTTCTGGATCATCGCGAAACTGGCGGAGCCGCGCACCGCGCCGCTTGAGACGCGCGGCCGCGCATCGAAGCCGAACAGGCTGACCATGTCGCCGCCCTTGAGCGCAATGAACGCCGACAGCAAGGCGGCCGTCACCGCACGGTCCACCTTCGGCATACCGTCAACCGGCTCGCACATCAGGCGCCCGCTGTCGATGGCCAGCACGATGTTGTTGTTTTCCTCGATGCGGAACTCGCGCGCCAGAAGCTTGCCGTGGCGGGCGCTGCGCTTCCAGTCGATCATCCGCCGGCCCATGCCCGGCTGGTAATCCTTGAGCGCCTCGAATTCCCGGCCTTGGCCGGCCCGGCGCTGCGCGTACCCGTCGGGCAAGGCCTCGCGCTGCAGCAACGTGATTGCTTGGTCGCGGGCGCTGCTGACGTCGGGCAACACCGCCACCTTGCTGTCCATCGGCAGGACGACCTGGTTCCAGACCAGTCCGAACGGCCCACGCCAGCGCACCCACAGACGATCGAAGCTGGCGATGCCGCGCCGCAGCGCCTGGAACCGGAGGTCGAGCGATCCGCCGTTGCTGGTCGGGGTCAGGGCACCGCCGGTGCCGCCCACTGGCGCCAGGCGCTCATCATGGCCGACGCGCGCCTCCAGGGTCCCTGGCCGGCCTGAAAAACGGGCGGCGACACGGACGGTGAACTGCCCGCCGACGCCAACCTGCGGCGGCGCGTGGAGGCTGGCGGCCAGCGATGCCCGGCCGTGTCCTGCCGCGGCGTCCACCGCCAGGAAGGCGAGCAGCAAGCAGATCCACAGCAATCCGAGATACCAGAGCGGCGGCAGCACCAGCGCGACCAGGAAGGCCGGTACCGCGCCTGCCGCCGCCGCCCACACCGCTCGGCCGCTTGGGTAAATCAACGTGGCGCTTCCGTCTGGTCGACAAGGTCGGAGACGATCTGCTCGACCAGGCGGCCGTCGATCTGGGCGGCCGGTGACAGGATGACGCGATGGCGCAGCGCCGGCACCGCCAGCGCCTTGACGTCGTCGGGGATCACATAGGCGCGCCCGTCGAGAGCCGCGCGCGCCCGTGCCGCCCTGGCCAGCATGGCGCTCGCGCGTGGGCTGGCACCGACTTCCAGGTCTGGGCTTTCGCGCGTGGCGCGCACCAGCGCCACGATGTAGCCGACGACGTCGTCGACAAGCGTGACGGAGCCGACGGTATCGAGTGCCTTCTCCAACGTCTTGCGGTCCGTCTGGGCCTTGATGCCGTACTGTGCGATGTCGTGCGAGGCGGAACCGCCACCGTGATGGACGACGATGGCCCGTTCCTCTTGCGCGTCGGGATAGCTGACCCGGTGCTTGAACAGGAAGCGGTCGAGCTGCGCCTCGGGCAGGGGATAGACACCCTGATGCTCGATCGGGTTCTGGGTCGCGACCACCATGAAGTTGCGGCCCAGCGAATGCGTGGTGCCGTCGAAGGTGACCGCATGCTCCTGCATCGCCTCCAGAAGTGCTGCCTGCGTCTTGGGCGGCGTGCGGTTGATCTCGTCGGCAAGCAAAAGGTCGCAGAAGATCGGACCGCGCGTCAGCGTGAACTGTCCGGTCTGGAAATTGTAGATGTTCGATCCGACGATATCGCCAGGCATCAAGTCCGGCGTGAACTGGATGCGTCCGTAGGCGACACCCAGAGCCTGCGCGAAGCAACGCGCGGTCATTGTCTTGGCCGTGCCCGGAGGACCTTCCAGCAGGATATGCCCGCCGGCGAACAAGGCGGTCAGCATCAGGTCGACCGTGTCGTGCTGCCCGGTGATCGCCTTGGCCACTTCTTCCCTGATCCGTGTCGCCAGGGCCTTCACATCATCGACGTTCACTAAGCCTCCTTGCCGTCCAGTCGTGCAGCCGCTCCGCTGCCTCGTGCATTTGCGTCAGGTTTCTCGCCTCGCTGGCGGCTTGCGCCCGCGCCGTGAATCCGCTGGCCTCGTCCTTATCGCGAGAATCGAGCCAGTGGTCGAGCGCTTCTCCTTGCAGCCCCTGCGGCGCACCCAGCAGTGCGCCTGCGCGCACCCGCATCAAGGCCGCATAACGGCCTCCCAGTTCCTCGAGTCGCCCGGCGCGCCGCAGCAGCATCGCCGTCGTATCCACCAGTGCGCGCTTGCCGAAGGCGATGGCGCGCAATTCGGCGCGCGGCGGGCCGAAACGGCCGAGGCCGTGCAGGAAAGCCAGCGCCGCCGCAGCCAGAATCGTCAGTGTCAGCGCCAGAAACGGCGGTTCGACCAACAGCTTGGCAAGGTCATACTTCCGCCCCGCGCCATGCAGCGTGAGATCGAACATGACCGGGCCGTTTTCGGGCTGCAGCAATGCAATCAGGTCGAGCGCGGCCGCCGCCTTGCCGGAATCCCCAAGCGCGGCGTTGTTGATCAGATCGGGGTCGGTCAGGACGTAGAATGGTTTGTCGTCCAGTTCGGTGAGCACAGCCTTGTCGTCGCCGGCTGCTATCAATGGCTGGTCGTCCGCCACCCACTGCAAATCGTCAGGAGCGGCAACGGGCCGGCCTTCGATGTCGAGTTGCTGCACCTTGCTTTGGCCGACGCCGATCTTTGCATTGGCGATCCGGCCGAGCCATTGGTTCACCACGGAATCGGGCAATCGCCCGAATTTCATGTTCCATCCTTCGTGCTCCTCCAGCGGCAGGGTCTGCCATTTGGGCAGCACGAAGAGGGTATCCTGGTTTTGTCGAATGTCGAGGATGTGATCGAGCGCCGCGGGATCGCTCTCGGGCGAAATGGTGACGATCAGCAACATGTCGGCACCAAGCTCCTGATCGGTCCGCGCCATGGAAGACGGGTTGCCGGTCAGCCGCATCCATTCCGCCAGGCCCGCATAGCCGACGCCGCTTTTCGACAGCGGCGTCGGGCCGCCGTTGCCGGGTTGCCGGAAATCGGGAGCATAGGTGGACAGCAGGAAGAAACCCGCTGCCGCAAGCAGGCTGGCGAAAATGCCCCAGAACAGCGTTCTTCGATTGAACGGTTCCTGTGCCGTTGGTTCGACAGCACTCATGTCCAGGCATCCCGGAAGACGAAGCGCTCATAGGCGTTGCGTGCCTCCCGCCAGCCTTCGGCGCCGACTGGCCGACGTGCGAACAATGCGGCTTCGACGATGCGTGCGATCTCGGTAAACGCGCTGCGCGCCCGCGCCGGGATGGAGGGTGCGGCGGCGATGTCGCGCGCCGTGAGCGACGGCCGCAGGAAGTCCGGCAGTCGGCCGGCAATATCGGCGACGCTGCGGCGAAGCAGGAGATGAACCGCTTCGTCATACTCGCCTCGCGCGGCAAGCGCGTCGGCTTCCGACAGCAGGACCTGCGCGGCGCCGGCGTCGGGACGCCATGCTTCCTCCGCCTCGGTCTCGCCCCGCGCGCGCTGCCACGGCAGGCGCCAGGCGATACCTTTCACCTCAAGGAAGACCAGGAGCAGGATGATCGCGGCACCTGATATCACCGCGCCCCAGAACAGATAGATCATGTAGGGACCGAGCGACGACAACAGGTCCGCCAATGGCTTCAGCCAGTCGGGTGGCTGGGGCGGCACATAGGTCGGCAGGTCGAATTGGATCGACTTATCCGCGATCAGCTGCTCATGCGCTTTTGCCAGCCATTCGGCCTCCGCTGTGCCTGGCTGTGCCACTGCCACCCGCTCCTATGCAACCTGTGGTTCCCCAGCCGACACTGACAATGCGCAACGGCAATTGCAAGTGGGGCTGGACGCCAAGCATCAATCTTGGCAGATTTGCTGCCAGGATCGCCAGCCGGCATGCGGCGGTGAGCGCGGGGGTGCATCATGACTTCAACCGCACTGGAACGGCCGGACAAGTTTCGCATCGGCAGGGTTTTCAACGACAGCTTTGCTGTCATCAGCCGCAATCCCGTTCTTTGCCTCGGGCTGGCAGTGCTGTTTTCGGGATTGCCAACGTTGCTCTACCAGCTTTGGCTCTGGAAATGGGCGATCGGCACCGAGACAGGCCCCCCGGAGTTCTCGGCCCAACGAGCCATCGTTACAGTCGTTGTCGTGCTGGTTTCCATGGTCCTGGCGGCGATTTTGCAGGCGACCCTGGTGCGCGCGGCCATCGAGGATCTGAACGGCAAGCGACCATCGATGGGCGACAGCCTCAAGATGGCAATCTCCCTCCTGCTGCCGGTGATAGGCATCGCAGTACTGGTCTCTCTTGGCGCGGGATTAGGCTTCATCCTGCTCATCGTCCCCGGCATCATGCTGTGGCTCCGCTGGTCGGTCGCCGTGCCGGTTCTGGTTCAGGAACGACTGGGGGTGTTCGGCAGCATGAAGCGCAGTCGCGAGCTGACCAAAGGGAGCCGTTGGGCGCTGTTCGGATTCTGGATTATCCTGATCATAGCCGTGATCGCCATCCAGCTTGTTCTGAGCCAAATCGTCATGGTCTTCGGCGTGACCGTGGCTCTCATCCTGGACGCACTGGTGACATCAGTCGTATCCGTGGTGACATCGGTCGCCCCGGCGGTCAGCTATGTCGAACTGCGGCAGGTTAGGGAAGGCACCAGCGTCGACGAACTGGCGGAGATATTCTCCTGATGCGAGAGGTCGCTCCCGCCTACCACATCATGCCCGCTTACCACATCATGAAGGAAACGACATCCGCGTCGGAGACCTTACCTGCCGTCACGTCGGCGATCGCCTGATCGACGATGGCCGCGCCCTCAGTGACCTCGTCCTCGATCAGCGTCAGCGGCGGCATGAATTCGAGCACGTTGGCTTTCAGCCCGACATAGGTGAAGGCCGCACCCAGTTCGTAGCCGCGATAGATGATCTTGGCCGTCGTCGTCGCCGGAACCGGCTCGCGCGTCGAGCGGTCCTTGACCAGATCGACGCCGATGGCAAGGCCGCGCCCGCGCACGTCGCCGATGATCTCGTGTTTTGCGGCGAGCGCACGCAGCGCTTCTGAGAATAGCGTGCCGACGCGCGCCGAACGCTCGACCAGGCCTTCCCTGTCGATCGTCTTCAGCACAGCGTTGCCGGCGGACGCCGCCACCGGGTTGCCGGCGGTCGTCTGCAGCGCGAACGCCGGTGCGTGGTCCATGATCTCCTTCGGGCCGATGACCGCCGAAAGTGGCAGGCCACCGCCGATGCCCTTGCCGAACACGACGAGATCTGGCGTCAGTCCTTCGTGCTGGAAACAGTGCATCATGCCGCTGCGCGCCAGCCCGACCTTGACCTCGTCGACGACTATTCTGATGCCATGTCTGCGGCAACGTTCCTGCAACGCCTTGAGGAAGCCCGGCGGCGGCACGATCAGCCCGCCATCCGACATCAGCGGCTCGATGAACACCGCCGCGACCTGATGCGGCGGGCAGGTGGTCTCGAACTGGTAGTCGAGCAGCGCGAGAACGGCCTCGGCGCTGAACTGCGGCCGGAACGGGTCGGGGTAGGGGAGCAGGAGCACGCCCGGCCTTGGCAGCGTGTGGGTCATGGCGGTATGGCCGCTGATGCCCATCGAGCCGGACAGGTTGCCGTGATAGGAGCCGATGAAGGAGATGAAACGCGAGCGGCCTGTCGCGGCTTGTAGCACACGCACCGCGCAATCATTGGCATCCGATCCGGAATGGCCGAACCAGACGCGCCGCTCACCGTTGCCGGGCGTGATCGCCAGCAGCCGTTCGGCCAGCGAAACCGCCGGCTCGTTCGGGTAGAGCAAGAGGCTGGCCCCGGCCATGTCGCGGATCGACGCCGCGACCGCCTCGACGATGGCCGGATGGCCGTAGCCGAGGATTGCCGGACCGGCCGAGCCGGACAGGTCGAGCAGCGAGCGGCCGCCTTCCTCGATCAGCCGATTGCCCCGGCCGCCGACGACGCTTAGCGGCGAAAAACGCAGCTTGCCGATTTGGGCGATGGTTGTCGCGTCGCGCTCGCGCAGGCTGAGATTGCTCATGACGCTTTCTCCTTCTGCTGCGCGGGCAAGGCGGCGGCCAGGCGGTTCGCCCACGCCTCGATGCCGGAGCGGCTCGACAACAGATCCTGCCGGATCTCGATGAGGACGGCGGGAATGCCGCGATCGTCGCCATGGATGGGCACGGCGTAGTCCGCGTCGCGGCTGATCACGTAAGGCACGTTGGCACCGACATTGAGCGCGCCGCCGACGCTTAGACCGGCGAGGATCGCTTCGCCGAAATCGCCGGCGCGGTCGTAAAGCACGCCGGCATGCCAGGGCCTGGGAACCCCGAGGAAGACCGGCGTGAAGCTGTGGATCGTCGCGATCCGCGTCGGCCTGCCGTCCTTCGCCCGGCGGTCGAGATGAGCAGCCACCCGGTCATGGAAAGGCGTGAACATGATTTCGGCGCGCCGGGCCTGCTCCGCCGGGTCGAGGCCGACATTGCCGGGAATATCGGTGTCTTCAGATAGGACAGGAATGCTGCCGCTCGTGCCCAGAGGCCGGTTGAGGTCGATCAGCAGCCGCGAATAACCGCTGAGGAAGGCCGGCGCATCGAGCAGCATCGACAGACGGCGCGTCACTTCGGCGGCGCCGATATCCCAGGCGATGTGACGTTGCAGATGGCGGATATCGAGCCCCAGCTGACCATATTCCGCCGGAATGTGGTTGGATGCATGCTCGCACAACAGCACGATATCGGAGCGTCCATTTTCGTTGAGCACGTCGACGGCAGCCGGCCACTCATTTGCAAGCTGCGCAGCCATCAATAAAGCGTCCGGTAGAGGTCGCAGACAGCCACCGGATCGAGACCGGCAAGGCGCTCGGTCTCATGCCGCTTGAGGCCGACGAAGGTCTCGACGAAGACCGGTGCGAACCATCCGGTGACGGTGCTGTCGGCGGTGAGCGCGTCGAGCGCCGCCGGCAGGGTTTCCGGTAGGCGTACGAGACCGAGCTTCTTGCGCTCCGCTTCGCTCATCAGCGTCGGGTCGCCGGTGACCAGCGGCGGCGTCGGCAGCTTGGCCTTCAGCCCCTCCAGTCCCGCGCGCACGATTGCCGCCAGCGACAGATAGGGGTTACCGGTGGCGTCGGCGGCCCGATATTCGATATTGTATTGCCGCGCCGGATCGCGCCCGCCGATCGTCACCGTCGGGCATATGCGTAAGGACGCCTCCCGGTCGCGATCGGCAAGCCAGGTGTAGGACGAACTCCAGCTATGCGGCTTCAGCCGGTAGTAGGACGATACGCTCGCCGCCGTCATGGCGGTGATACCAGGTAGATGGCGCAGCACGCCGGCACAGAAGGCACCGGCCTGGCTGGAAAGACCGCCCGGCTGCGCCGCGTCGTAGGTCGCCGGTTTGCCGGCCTCGTCGACGAAACTGAAATGGATATGGACGCCGTTGCCAACGGCATCGGGAGCAGTTTTCGGTGTGAAGCTGGCGCGCCAGCCGGCATTGCGCGCCACTTCGCGGGTGATTTCTCGGATGGCGACGGCGCGGTCGGCCGCGGCAAGCGCGTCGGCCGGCTCGTGCGTCACCTCGAACTGCTCGTTGCCGAACTCGGCGATGACCACTTCGGGCGCCACGCCCGCTTCCGCCAGCGCCGCCACCAGATTGGGAGCAAAAGGGTCGGCGCGGCGCAGCGCGGCGAACGACATCGAATGACCCGGGCCGAAGCCGGCGTCGGCGATGTGGAACTCATGCTCGAAGGCGGCGACGACGGAAAGCCCGGTTGCCGCTTTCAGCTCCGCCAGTGCATCCCTGAGCATGGTCCGCGTGCAGCCGACCCACGGGCTGCCGTCGAGTTCGACGATGTTGCCGGCGACCATGTCGAAAGGCGTCGCCGATCCGGTCAGCGCCGTGCGGAAACGCGCGTTGAGATCGGGCACCAGCCGCACGTCGCCGGACGAACCCCAGGGATTGGGATCGACGATGGAATTGAACGGCGTCAGCGACAGATTGGCCTGCAGCCAGCCGACGCCGGTGGCGGCGATCTTCTGCAGCTTGCTTTCGACGACCGAACGGCCGCGCGTGATGGCGGAAAGATCGGTGGTGACGACGGCAACGAGAGGTTCGACGGTCGATGTCATGCAGCTTTTCCCAAGGCTTTGAAGCGGGCGACGACCGTGTTGGTGTCGGTGACCCAGCAGTATCCGCCGAAGGCCTTGAGCGCGATGTCGTGGCGTTCCTGGGTGATGGTGGCGCAGGCGTCGGATACACAGGTTATGAGGTAGCCGCGGTCGGCGCCGTCGCGCACCGTCATGTCGACGCATTGATCGGTGAGCACGCCGACCACGACGAGATAGCGAATGCCAAGGTTCTTCAGGAGATAGTCGACATTGGTCGAATTGAATATGCCGGACGACGTCTTCGGCAGCATGATCTCGTCGCCGACCGGCGCCAGCGATGGCACCGGCAGACCCTCCGGCAGGCTGGGCGCAATATGGATCGGTGTCAGCTTGTGGTCGAGGGACCGGTCGCGACCATCCTCCGTCAGACTCTGGATGATGGTGTGGATCACCTCGACGCCATTGGCGCGGGCCGCCGCCAGCAGGCGTTCCTGGTTGGGGATCGTTTGCGACGCGGTCTGGCGGTAGAAATAATGGTCCGGGCCGCGCTCCGGATGCGCCGGATCGGCGCCGGGCTCCAGCCAGACGCGCTGCATGTCGACCAGGAGCAGTGCGGTTTCGCCGGCCCGGAACGGCTCGTTTCGTTTTGGCAGTGATTGCGTCATGCTTTCTGGTCCCGCTTTGTTGATTTGGTTTGGGCTGATTTAGGTTGGGCGGATTTGGGCCCGGGCATCCTGCGCGCCCCGTTTTCTTCGGGGCCGGCACTGTCGAGGGTCACGGCATTGGCATGCCGCACGTCCTCAAGCCTCTCGATGCGTTCGCGAGCGGCATCGCCCAGCGAGGAGACGATCTGGGCGACCAGCGCCTCCATCTGCGCGATCGCCGGCGCCAGCGTGTCATAGGGGGAGGCGACTTCCAGCGGGCTGACGATGGTGACCTCGGCGAGATCGGCAATCGGCGACAGCCATTGATCTGTGAACAGCACGATGCGCACGTCGCGCGCCGCCGCCTGCCTGGTGTAGTCGATGACGTCGAACTGGTAGCGGCGATAATCGAAAACGACCAACACGTCACGGCGGCCGAGATCGGCCAGCGTGTCGAAGGCCTGTGCCGACAGCGTGCCAAGATCGCGGACGCCCGGCCTGAACTGCAGCATGTAGCCGGCGAACATGCTGGCGATATGGCGGCTGAAACGACCGCCGAGCATAACCACCTCGCCCTTGGTCTCCATCAGCAAACGTGCCGCGCGCTCGTAGCTCTGTAACGGTGTCAGGCTGACGGATTTCTCGAGCGCGGCACCGACGGAGCCGAGATAGGCGAGGATGGCGCTGTCTTCAGCGCCTGTCGGCCGCTTGGCTTCCATCATCAGCAGGGGTGAATGCAGCCTGGCCTCGACCTCCGCCAGAAGCTTGGCCTGAAAATCCGGAAAGCCTTCATAGCCGAGCTTGACCACCAGCCTGACCACGGTTGGGTCGCTGACGCCGGCGCGCCGGGCGAGTGACGAAGCAGTGCCAAGGCCGGAGGTCGGATAGTCGGTCAAAAGCAGCCGGACGATCTTTTCCTCCGACGGCGTCAGCGCAAGATCCCCGCGCATCAGAACGTCGCGTATGGTCATTGGCCTCCCCGAATTCGGTGTTCTCTCGTTTTGTCGAGTTTATTACAGAGATTTTAATTTCGGTCAACAATGAAGAGATGTTGACATAACCGGACAACTGGTCTTAGCTTTGTCGGAAAGCAGCCAGAGACTGTGGGGAACAGCCATGCGGACAGGAAGCGACGTCATCGTCGTCGGTGCGGGAATTGTTGGATCGAGCGTCGCCTATCATCTGGCTGCGGCCGGGGTGAATGTGACGCTTGTCGAGCAGACGCATCCCGCCGGCGGACCGTCCGGCAAGTCTTCAGCCCTGCTGCACGCCTTCTACCTGATGCCGGAACTTTCGCAGCTCGCCATCCGTGGCCGCGAGATTCTGATTTCCTTGCCGGAGATTTCAGGCGAGGGTCCCTTCGTCACCGAAATCGGCATGATGTGGGTCTGCGGCAACGACAATGAGGCGAGCTGGAAGGCCGCCGCCGAACGGATTCGCGGCGAGGGCGCATTAATCGAGACGTTGTCGCCGCAAGCCTTCGCCGACGCCGCGCCCGGCTTTGCGCTGGACAATGTCGCGCTGGCGCTATGGGAGCCCGAATACGGCTATGCCGATGCCTTCGGCGCGACCAACGCAATTGCCCGCGCCGCCAAGGCACGCGGTGCCAGGATCAAGCAGAACACCCTCGTCGAACGGCTTGTGAAGGAGGATGACCGCATCGGCGGTGTCGTGCTCGCCGACGGAACGGCGATGAAGGCCGATGCGGTTGTGCTTGCCGCCGGGCCATGGACGCGCCGCCTGCTGACGACGGTTGGCCTCGACCTGCCGCTGCATGTCGAGCGCCATCCGATGGCCGTCCTCGACGCCGCCGGCAAGGCGCGGCAAGTCATGCCCTTCGCCTGGTGCGACGACATTTCCTGCAACTATGCGCGGCCCGATAATGACGGCGTCATCCTGGCCGGCACCTGGGCCGGCGGCGGCACTGGCGTGCGCCACGAACAGGCTGGCCGCCCTCGTTTCGTAGACAATCCCGACGACTACATGGAAGGCGTCGAGGAAGCGGAATCGGTGAAGATCCTGGAAACCTTCGCGACGCGCGTGCCGGCGATGGCCGATCTCGGCATCCGCCCCGGCTATGCCGGGCTCTACGACATGAGCCCCGACGACCTGCCGGTTATCGGCGCCATGCCTGGCGTCGATGGGCTGTTCGTTGCGGCCGGCTCCTCCGGCCATGGTTTCAAGACCGGCCCAGCGGTCGGCGAAGCGGTGGCCAGACTGGTCACCGAAGGCGCCCAGCCGATCCTGGTGCCGTTTTCGCCCAGCCGCTTCAAGGCCGCGTGATGGCGTCGGTGGCGATGGGCGAGGGAAGGGTGCGGTCGTTCATGCCGGCCGCGTTCCGCAACGCCAGCGCCGATGCGTTTTGCATGGTGGCGGTGCTGCTGCTGGGGGCGCTCATTGTCTTCTTTTTCGGTGGTGCCGCCATGCAGCGTGTCGTCACCTATGCGGCGATCATGCTGACGGCGGTGCTGGGGCTGCAGATATTCTCCGGCAACAGCGGCATCGTCTCCTTCGGCCACGCCGCCTTTGTCGGCCTCGGCGCCTATGCCACCGGCATCCTGACCATGCCGGCGGCGCTGCAGCGCACAGCGTTGCGCGACCTGCCGCAGTTCCTCGCTGGTTATGAACTCTCCTTCTTTGCTGCACTCGCCGTCGTGCTTGTCCTTGCGATCGTCATCGGCTTTCTGACCGGCACGCCTCTGCTCAGGCTGTCCGGGTCGAGCGCGTCGATCGCCACGCTCGCCATGCTGATCATTGTCTACACGCTCCTCGTCGCCGGGCGCGAGATCACCCGCGGCAGTCAGCCTTTCTACGGCGTGCCGCGCGAGGTCGGGCTGTGGACTGCTATCGGCGTCGCTTCGGTGGCGCTGGTGGCGGCAAGGCTTTTCCGGGAAACCGCCTTTGGCCTTGCCACTCGCGCCGCCGCCAATGACGAGCGCGGTGCCGCCGCCGTCGGCGTCGACCAACGCACCTCGCGCCTGGCCGCCTGGGTGGTGGGCACGGTCGCCGCCATGGCCGCCGGCGCCATGATGGCGCAGTTCCTCGGCGCCTTTTCGCCGCGCGACTTCTATTTCGACCTCGGCTTCACCTTGCTCGCCATGCTCATCGTCGGCGGCATGAGCTCCTCGCTCGGCGCCTTTGCCGGCGTCGTCGTCACCATCGTCGTGATCGAGGTGGTACGTCGCTTCGAAGGCGGCGGCGAGGTGTTCGGCCTGCATCTGCCAGTGCTGTTCGGCCTGACCCAGGGCGTGCTTGCCATCGCCATGATCCTTGTCATCTGGCGGCGGCCGACCGGCCTGTTCGGCGAGCGCGAGCTGAACCTTTTGCGCCGGCCCGGCCGTCAGGCCGCGACGGTCCCGGCCGCGCCGCTGCTGCATGCCGAGCGCGACCGGCTGGCGGCCGACCATCTGTCGCGGCGCTATGCAGGCGTCGTCGCCGTCGACGACGTCACGCTGAGCTTCGATACCGACAGCATCACCGGCATCATCGGTCCGAACGGCGCCGGCAAGACGACGCTGCTCAACATGCTCGCGGGCGACGTCGAGCCGAGCGCCGGCAGCGTGTCGATCGGCGGCTCTGTCAGACAGGCCTCGGCCTTCCGCTTTGCCCGCTCGGGCATTGCCCGCACCTTCCAGAACATCCGCGTCTTCCCGCAAATGACCGTGCTGGAGAATGTCGTGGTCGCCGCCCGTTCGGTCGAGCCCGATCTTGCCGCTGCCGAGGCGGCGGCCATGCGCGAGCTTTCGCGCATGGGCCTGGAGAGATTTGCCGATCAGCCCGCCGCCAGGCTCGCCTATGGCCAGCGCCGCCGGCTTGAGGTGGCGCGGGCGCTGGCGTTGAAACCGCGCTTCCTGTTGCTCGACGAGCCCGCCGCCGGCATGAACGCGGTCGAGACCGCAGAGCTGGTTTCCATCCTCTCGGCCGTCCGCACCGAGCGGCGCATCGGCGTCGTCCTGATCGAGCACGACATGCGGCTGGTGATGAACCTGTGCGAACGCATCGTCGTCATCGACCATGGCCGTGTGATCGCCGACGGCACGCCGGCCGAGGTGCAGAAGAATCCTGCCGTCATCGCCGCCTATCTCGGCAGCCGCACCGCCCGCGCCAAGACCGCCAACGAAACGCCTGCAACCGCATGAACCGCATAGCCAACGATAACAAATCCAGAAGGAGAACCGACATGCCAAAGCTTTATCGTCTTCACCGCGCCGCCCTTTATGCGGCGGTCTTCGGCACGGCCGTCGCCGTGGTTTCGACGGTTTCCGCCGAGGAGATCGTCATCGGCGCCGCGACCGCGCAGACCGGCGGCCTTGCTCCCTACGACCAGCCGGCACTCGCCGGCTTGCGCATGGCGCTGGACGAACTCAACGCCAAGGGTGGGCTCGGCGGCAAATATACCGCCAAGCTGATCATCAAGGACACGCGCTCCGATACGGCGCAGACCGCCACCGTCGCCCAGGAACTGATCGACGCCGGCGCCAAGATCATGATTACGCCTTGCGACGCCGATCCCTCGATCTCGGCCGGCCAGCTCACCCAGCCGCTCGGCATTCCGACATTGACGCTTTGCGGCTCCGCCCCGGTGCTTACCGCCGCGGTCGGCGACGTCATGTTCGGCACCTATCCGGCCGACAATGTGCAGGCGACGGCGGTCGCCGACTTCGCTATCGCCGAAGGCAAGAAGAAGGTCTATCTCTTGACCTCGCCGGACTCCACCTACACCGCCAACCTGCCCGAATATTTCGGCACGGTGTTCGAGAAGAAGGGCGGCGCCATTGCCGGCCGCGGCACCTACACCATGGGCCAGCCTGACTTTTCCGCCGAGATCACCAACATCAAGAACCTCGCCGAGCAGCCGGACCTGATCATGACGGCGGCCTATGAGCCCGATTTCCCGGCCTTCATCCAGCAATTGCGTGGTGCCGGCGTCACCATTCCGGTCTATGGCGCCGATGCCATTGGCACGCCGACCATCAAGGGGTTGGGCAAGCTGGTCGACGGCGTCGTCTATACGGCGGCCGGCTATGCCGAGCCGGGCAGCAAGCTGGAGGCCTTCGACGCCGCCTTCACCAAATATGCCGGCCACGCGCCGGAATCGACCTATGAGGTGAACGGCTACGAGATCGGGCTGATCCTCGATCATGCGGTCAAGACGGCCGGCTCCGACGATCCGAAGGCGATCCGCGACGCGATCGCCGGCATCAAGGACTTCGAAGGCATCGCCGGCAAGATCACCTATGCCGGTACCGACCGCATGCCGCTGAGGCCCGTGGCGCTCATGCGTTATGAAGGCGGCGAGAGCAAGCATATCCAGACCATGATCCCCGCCGCCGCCGACGTGCCGGCGCCGTGACATGATGCTGAGCGTCGAAGCCCTGAAGATACGCTACGGGGAAGTCGAGGCGGTACGCCGCGTCGACCTTGCCGTTGACAGTGGCGAGATCATCGCGCTGGTCGGCGCCAATGGCGCCGGCAAGAGCTCGACGCTTGGCGCCATTGCCGGGCTGGTGCCGGCAGTCTCGGGCAAAGTGGTCTTCGACGGCGTCGACATCACCGGCCTGGCGCCGGAGGCGATCGCCCGCAAGGGTGTGTCGTTGGTGCCGGAAGGCCGGCGCATCTTCGCCGGCCTGACCGTGGCCGACAATCTGCGGCTTGGCGGCGCCGTGCACCTGTCGGCGAGCGAGGCGAGGGCGCGCGAAGAGGAGATGCTGGAGCTGTTTCCGATCCTGCGGCGCTATCACCGCGTCAAGGGCGGCAATCTGTCGGGCGGCGAGCAGCAGATGCTGGCGATCGCCCGCGCGCTGATGGGCAAGCCGCGCATGGTGCTGCTCGACGAGCCTTCGCTCGGCCTTGCCCCGCAACTGATCGACACGGTCTTCGACCTGATCGCCGAATTGCGCCGCAATGGCCTGACCATCCTTCTGGTCGAACAGAATGTGGCGCTTGCGCTGGAGATCGCCGACCGTGCCATCGTGCTCGCCAATGGCGAGGTGGTGCTGTCCGGCACTGCCAAGGAACTCGCCACCTCGGACCTCGTCCGCCAAGCCTATCTCGGAGCCTGAGCCATGATCGCGCAGCAGATCATCAATGCGGTGAGCCTCGGCGGCGTCTATGCGTTGCTGGCCCTGGGGCTGGCGATCGTCTTTTCCATCGTCGGCCTGATCAACTTCGCCCATGGCGAGCTGATGACGCTGTCGGGCTATGCCTTGCTTGCCGCGCTGGTTTTCGGTTTGCCGTTCCCGGCGGCGGTGCTGGTCGCCGTGTCCTGCGGCGCGCTCGCAGCGGTTGCCATGGAGCGCGTTGCCTTCCGGCCGATGCGCGGCGCCAGCGTCACCAGCCTGCTTCTGACCAGCTTCGCCGTTTCCAGCCTGCTGAAGGTCGTCTTCCAGAACGGCATCTCGGCCCGGCCGCAGGCTGTCGCCATGCCCGACTGGATGACCGGCGCCTTCTCCTTTGGCGACTTCACCATCGGTGTGGGCCCGAGCATCTCCATCGTCGTCTCGGCACTGGCCTTGATTGCGCTGGAACTCTTCCTGCGCCGCTCGGTGACCGGCACGGCGATGCGCGCCGCCGCCGAGGATTTCAACGTCGTCCGGCTGATGGGCATCCCGGCCAGCCGCATCATCGCCACCGCCTTCCTGCTTTCCGGACTGCTGGCCGGACTGGCGGCGATGCTGTGGGTGGCGCAGCGCGCCTCCGTCGACCCGCTGATGGGTTTCACGCCCGTGCTGAAGGCCTTCATCGCCGCCGTCGTCGGCGGGTTGGGCAGCCTGCCCGGCGCGGTGGCCGGCGGGTTCCTGCTCGGCATCATCGAAGTGCTGCTGCAGGCGACACTGCCGGCGGCGGTAGCTCCCTATCGCGACGCCATCGTGCTGTCGGGCGTCATCGCCGTGCTGCTGGTGCGGCCGCAAGGCCTGATCCCGGCCGTTCGCGTGCAGAGAAGTTGACCCCGTGTACAGCAAGCCCGAATTTGCGCCGCTGTCACTGGGCGAGGTGTTCGGCCTGATCGAGGCGGCAGCCTTCGCCACGGTGGTGACGAATGGACCGCAAGGGCTCGTTGCCTCGCATCTGCCGTTCGTGCTCGACCGTGAGCGGGGAGCGAACGGCACCCTGGTGTCGCATCTTGCCAGGCAGAACCCGCACAGCGCCTTGATCGCCGAGGGCAGGGAGACGATCGCAATTTTCCGCGGCCCGCATGGCTATATCTCGCCGTCATGGTATCCGCGCAACCCGGTGCGCGATAGCGCGCCAACCTGGAACTTCGCCGTCGTGCATTGCCATGGCCGGCCACTTCAGCTCGACGATCACGCCACCGCCCGCCATCTCTTGCAGCTCGTCGACATGCTGGAAAAGGACCGCGACGACCGCTGGCGCATGCGCGAGCTCGGGCCGGGCGGCATGGAGCGGCGGATCCCGCACATCCTTGGCTTCGACCTGCCGGTCGCGCGGCTCGAGGCCAAGTTCAAGATGGGGCAAGACGAGCGGCTCTACGACACCAATGCCGCGATCGGCGCGCTGGAAGAGAGCGACCCGGCGTTGGTGGCGATGATGAAGGCGCACAACGCGCATCGCAAGGACTGACCGTCGCAGGAATGCGGGCAAGGACAAAATGATCCCCAATCTCAACATCGTTCCCTTCGTCAGCGTCGACCACATGATGAAGCTGGTGCTGGCGATCGGCGTCGAGCGTTTCCTCACCGAGCTTGCCTTCTACATCGAGGACGATTTCCGTCGCTGGCAAGCCTTCGACAAGTCGCCGCGCGTCGCCTCGCACAGCGCCGAGGGCGTCATCGAGCTGATGCCGACCAGCGACGGCGAAGTCTATGGCTTCAAATATGTCAACGGCCACCCGAAGAACATGCGCGAAGGCCGCCAGACGGTGACCGCCTTCGGCATGCTGGCCGACGTCCACAATGGTTACCCGGTGCTGCTGTCGGAAATGACGATCCTGACCGCGCTGCGCACCGCGGCGATGTCGGCGCTGGCGGCCAAGCACCTGGCGCCGGTCGGCGCCGACTGCATGGCGCTGATCGGCAACGGCGCCCAGGCCGAATTCCAGGCGCTGGCCTTCAAGGCCTTGCTGGGCGTGCGCAAGTTGCGCTTCTACGACATCGACCGCTCGGCGACGGAAAAGTGCATCCGCAATCTCGCCGGCTTCGGCTTCGACATGGTCGCCTGCCGCTCCACCGAAGAAACCGTCGAGGGGGCTGAGATCATCACCACCGTCACCGCCGACAAGCAGTACGCCACCATCCTCACCGACAACATGGTCGGCTCGGGCGTCCACATCAACGCGGTCGGCGGCGACTGCCCCGGCAAGACCGAGCTGCATCGCGACATCCTGCTGCGCGCCGACATCTTCGTCGAATACCCGCCACAGACCCGCATCGAGGGCGAGATCCAGCAGCTTGCCCCGGACCATGAGGTGACCGAGCTGTGGCAGGTCATCACCGGCGCCGTACAAGGCCGGCGCGACCCGGCCCAGATCACGCTGTTCGATTCCGTCGGCTTCGCCATCGAGGATTTCTCGGCCCTGCGCTATATCAGAGACCAGTTGCGCTCGACCGGCCTCTATCAGGAGCTCGACATGCTGGCCGACCCCGACGAGCCGCGCGACCTGTTCGGCATGTTGCTCAGGGCGGCATCGATGACGACAGCGCAGGCGGCGTTGTAGCGCCATCGGGCAGCATTCCCCGGTGGCAGGGGTGACAGCGGCGGATAAGTATCGTATATTGACATAAATATGTCTTTATGTGACCTAAGCGCGACTGTCGCCTTAAGGATGAAAAATGTCGCAAAACCCATCATCGCTGGACGACCTGTTCGGCCCGGTCGCGGCTAAGCCCGACGGGTCGGAAGTCCTTGCGGCGCTGACGGCGGCGGCGCGCGAACGCATCCTCATCCTCGACGGCGCCATGGGCACGCAGATCCAGGGCCTTGGCTTCGACGAGAACCATTTCCGTGGCGACAAATTCGCCGATTGCGCCTGCCATCAGCAGGGCAACAACGACCTGCTGATCCTGACGCAGCCCAAGGCGATCGAGGAGATCCACTATCAGTACGCCATCGCCGGCGCGGACATCCTTGAAACCAACACCTTCTCTTCGACTGCCATCGCCCAGGCGGATTATGGGATGGAGGATGCGGTCTATGCGCTGAACCGCGATGGCGCACGGCTGGTGCGCAGGGCGGCGCTGCGGGCTGAGCAAGAGGACGGCAAGCGCCGCTTCGTCGCCGGCGCGCTGGGGCCGACCAACCGCACCGCCTCGATGTCGCCGGATGTCAACAATCCCGGCTACCGCGCCGTGACATTCGACGAATTGCGCCTTGCCTATGGCGAGCAGTTGCGCGGTCTCATCGACGGCGGCGCCGACATTATCCTGATCGAGACCATCTTCGATACGCTGAACGCCAAGGCGGCGATCTTCGCCTGCAACGAGATCTTCAGCGAGAAGGACGTGCATCTGCCGGTGATGATCTCCGGCACGATCACCGACCTGTCCGGCCGCACGCTGTCCGGCCAAACGCCGACGGCTTTCTGGCATTCGGTTCGTCATGCCAACCCGTTCACGATAGGCCTCAATTGCGCGCTGGGCGCCAAGGCCATGCGCGCGCATCTGGACGAAATATCAGGCGTTGCCGACACCTTCGTCTGTGCCTATCCGAATGCCGGCCTGCCCAATGAATTCGGCCGTTATGATGAGAGCCCGGAATTCATGGCCGCGCAGATCGAGGAGTTCGCGCGCGACGGATTGGTCAATATAGTCGGCGGCTGTTGCGGCTCGACGCCGGACCACATCCGCGCCATCGCGGCGGCGGTGAAGAAATATCCGCCGCGCGCTGTTCCCGACATCGAACCGAAGATGCGCCTGTCGGGGCTCGAGCCGTTCACGCTGACCGACGAGATACCGTTCGTCAATGTCGGCGAGCGCACCAATGTCACCGGCTCGGCCCGGTTCAGGAAGCTGATCACGGCGGGCGACTATGTCGCCGCGCTCGACGTCGCGCGTGACCAGGTCGCTAACGGCGCGCAGATCATCGACATCAACATGGACGAAGGCCTGATCGATTCGAAGAAGGCGATGGTCGAGTATCTCAACCTGATCGCCGCCGAGCCTGATATCGCCCGCGTTCCCGTGATGATCGACAGTTCCAAATGGGAGATCATCGAGGCCGGCCTGAAATGCGTGCAAGGCAAGCCGCTGGTCAACTCCATTTCCATGAAGGAAGGCGAGGAGGCGTTCCTGCACCATGCGAAGCTCGTCCGCGCGTATGGCGCGGCGGTGGTCGTCATGGCCTTCGACGAGGCCGGTCAGGCCGACACGCAGGCGCGCAAGGTCGAAATCTGCACCCGCGCCTACAAGCTCTTGACCGAGCAGGCCGGATTCCCGCCCGAGGACATCGTTTTCGATCCGAACGTCTTTGCCATCGCCACCGGCATCGAGGAGCACAACAATTACGGTGTCGACTTCATCGAAGCGGCACGGCAGATCACCGCGACGCTCCACCATGTCCACATTTCGGGCGGCGTGTCGAACCTCTCCTTCTCGTTTCGCGGCAACGAGCCGGTGCGCGAGGCCATGCATGCGGTGTTCCTCTACCATGCCATCCAGGCCGGCATGGACATGGGCATCGTCAACGCCGGACAGCTTGCTGTCTACGACACCATCAATCCGGAATTGCGCGAAGCCTGCGAGGACGTGGTCAACAACCGTCAGCCCAAGGGCGGCGGCACGGCGACCGAGCGACTGCTGGAACTCGCTGAACGCTTCAAGGGCACGGCGGGCAAGGAAGCGCAGGAGCGCGATCTCGCCTGGCGTGACTGGCCCGTCGAGCAGCGCATTTCGCACGCCCTGGTCAACGGTATCACCGAATTCATCGACGCCGACACGGACGAGGCGCGGCGCGCCGCCGAACGGCCTCTGCATGTCATCGAAGGCCCGCTGATGGCCGGCATGAATGTCGTCGGCGACCTGTTCGGCGCGGGCAAGATGTTCCTGCCGCAAGTGGTGAAGTCCGCCCGCGTCATGAAGCAGGCGGTGGCTGGGCTGCTGCCGTATATGGAGGCCGAGAAGCTGGCCAACGCCGCCAACGGCGTCGATAATGGCGAACGCCAGACCGCGGGAAAGATCCTGATGGCGACGGTTAAGGGCGATGTCCACGACATCGGCAAGAACATCGTCGGCGTGGTTCTGGCCTGCAACAATTACGAGATCATCGACCTCGGCGTCATGGTGCCGGCGACGAAGATCCTGCAGACGGCGCGTGAGCAAAAAGTCGACATCATCGGCCTGTCCGGCCTGATCACGCCGTCGCTCGACGAGATGGCGCATATGGCCGCCGAGATGGAACGCGAAGGTTTTGACATTCCGCTGCTGATCGGCGGCGCGACGACCAGCCGCGTGCACACGGCGGTAAAAATCCATCCGCGCTATATCAGGGGCCAGACGGTCTACGTCGCCGACGCCAGCCGCGCGGTCGGCGTGGTGTCGGCGCTTTTGTCGAACGAAACCAAGGGCGGCTATGTCGACAACGTTCGCGCCGAATACAAGAAGGTTGCCGATGCGCATGCGCGCTCCGAAGCTGACAAGCTGCGCCTGCCGCTGGCCAAGGCGCGGGCCAATGCCCACCGGATCGACTGGTCGGCCTACGAGCCGCCAAAACCGTCCTTCCTCGGCCTGAAGGTCTTCGAAGACTGGGATCTGGCCGAGCTCGCGCGCTATATCGACTGGACGCCGTTCTTCCAGACCTGGGAGCTGAAGGGGCGCTATCCCAAAATCCTCGACGACGAGGCGCAAGGGCCGGCGGCACGCCAGCTCTTCGAGGACGCCCAGGCGATGCTGACGAAGATCATCGCGGAAAAATGGTTCGCGCCGAAGGGCGTGATCGGCTTCTGGCCGGCCAACGCCGTCGGCGACGATATCAGGCTGTTCGCGGACGATGAGCGATCGCAGGAACTGGCGACCTTCTTCACGCTGCGCCAGCAACTGACCAAGCGCGACGGCAAGGCCAACGTCGCGCTGTCGGATTTCGTCGCGCCCTTGGACAGCGGCAAGGCCGACTATCTGGGCGGCTTCATCGTCACCGCCGGCATCGAGGAAGCGGCGATCGCCGAGCGCTTCGAGCGGGCGAACGACGACTACTCGTCGATCATGGTCAAGGCGCTGGCCGACCGTTTCGCCGAGGCCTTCGCCGAGCGTATGCATGAGAAGGTGCGCAAGGACTTCTGGGCCTATGCGCCGGATGAGGATCTGGCGCCGGACGACCTTATCGGCGAGCCCTATCGCGGCATCCGCCCCGCGCCCGGCTATCCGGCGCAGCCCGATCACACCGAGAAGGCGACGCTGTTCCGCCTGCTCGACGGCGAACGCAATGCCGGCGTCAGCCTGACCGAAAGCTTTGCGATGTGGCCGGGCTCCTCCGTCTCCGGCATCTACCTGTCGCATCCCGAAAGCTATTATTTCGGCGTGGCCAAAGTCGAACGCGACCAGGTCGAGGACTATGCACGGCGCAAACGCATGCCGCTTGCCGAGGTCGAGCGCTGGCTCGGCCCTATACTCAACTATGTGCCGGCGGACGGGCTTGACGCGGCGGCGTGAAATCGCGCCGCGAGACTGATAGGGCGAGAAGCCGGCGTCTCAATGACAGCAGCCTTCCCCTGATTGCACGTTCCTTCTGCACAGACACGTGATTGGCACGTCCGCCCTGGCCTGCGGCGGCGGTGGAGCACCGGCCTCCGCCTCGGATTGACGCGCGACCCTTTAGCTGCAAAGTATATTAACGTTCTGTTTACCAAACATTGGTCTCAGCAGGGACTTAGGGGGCAAGTTGGAACCGTTTCTGGGAGCGAACCGCCTTAATTGGGATGATCGGGCCGAACTGCATTCGACCGACACAACGGGCAGCTACCACATCGAAAATGTACTGGCCGGCGGATCCAATCTCTACGAACTGGAAACGCGCGAGGTCGGTGACATTTTCGGCAAGGATATCGTCCATTTGCAATGTCATATCGGGCTCGACACGATCAGCTTGAAGAATCTGGGCGCGGGCAGCGTGACCGGCCTCGACTTTTCGCCGGCGGCGATCGCAGCGGCGCGGGATTTCGCTGCGAAGGCAGGCTCGGATGTACGCTTCGTGGAAGCGCCATTGTTCGAGGCGGTCGAAGCGCTCGGCCGAACCTTTGACATCGCTTACGTCACCTGGGGCTCGGTAAATTGGCTGGACGACGTCTTCCGCTGGGCGCAGGTGGTTTCCGATCTCCTGCGACCCGGCGGCCGGCTTTACATGGCCGAGGGCCATCCCCTGATGTTCCAGTGTGACCGCAAGGCTGCGGCGCTGGAGTTGAAGCACGACTGGCGAACACCAATAGCGCGGCCACTCGCCTGGAACGAGGAACTGACCTATACCGGCGACGACCGCATCTTGAAACATCCTCGCTACTATGAGTGGATTCATCCGATCAGTGACGTGGTCAACGCGCTGATTTCAGCTGGGCTGACGCTTGATTTTCTCAATGAGCATGACACGGTTTCATGGCGGCACTTTTCGTTTGCCGTGAGGGCCGGCAAGGATATGTACCGCTTGCCAGAGAACTCTCCCAAGATTCCAATGGCCTATTCCATCGGCGCGACAAAGCGTAGCGTCGGCAAGGTACCATATCTCATCACTCCCAAGGCTATTGAGAGCCACTAGTCCTACTATTACTCTGGTTTTGCGTTGTCATCGCCGAACCGTATCCCTTTCGACGTCAACGCTCATGACGATATTCGGGCCGGGCGCTCGAAGTATGCGTCGACGCGGACGGCGGTGATGACACCTAGCCGACGTCATTGACTGGAAGCAGCCTTAAGATGTCGGGCGGAGCGCAGATCCACTCCGGCGATGCCAGGCGGTCGGAAAGTGCAAAAATTTTAGGCGCCGTGAAGGTCAAAATTAAATATTGATAGCTAATATTCCATTGTCGGGTTGGCCTGAGAACCTGAAATAGCAGCTGAGGAATCGCCTGTTGGCTCTTTTCCGCGCTAGGTTCGGCGGTATTAAGAAGGCTGTTTTTTCGTCGGCAAATATCCCGGCGGCAATGGCCGTTGTGGTTATTGCCATCGGCGCGGCGTTCGCGGACCACCAGAACAAAGTCGTCTCGGACCAAGCTGCCCGTGCGGATGTCCTGGCCAAGGTCAATCTTATCCGCGCCAAGCTCGAAGGTAACATCAACGGAAACCTTCAACTGGTGCAGGGACTGGTCGCTGCGGTCGTGACTGAACCCTATATGGGGCAGCAACGCTTCGCCTCGCTCGCGAGCAGCCTGTTTGGCGCAGATTCGCAATTGAGGAACATTGCCGGCGCACCCGATCTGGTCATTTCCCTGATGTACCCGATGACGGGCAACGAGAAGGCAATGGGCCTCGATTACCGCAAGGACGAGCGGCAGCGTGCGGCTGCGCTACGGGCGCGAGACGAGCGCAAGCTGATCCTTGCCGGTCCCGTCGACTTGATGCAGGGAGGGCAAGGCTTCGTCGGTCGTATTCCGGTTTTTGTACGGAGTGCGGGCAACACCGAAAGGTTCTGGGGCATCATTTCGGCCGTTGTCGACGTGCAACGCCTCTATAAGGCGAGCGGCCTGCTTGACGATAATCTCGGGATCGACGTAGCGCTGATCGGCAAGGACGCTCTCGGTTCAAGTGGAGATCAATTCTTCGGCAATGAAGGCGTCGACAAAAGCAATCCGGTGACGGCCGACGTTCTGCTCCCGTCCGGTTCGTGGCGGATAGCAGCCATTCCCAAAAACGGCTGGCCTTCGACGCCCGACAACGCGTGGTTCTTGCGCGCGATCATGGTGGCGGCCGGGGCGTTGGTTGTGATCCCCTTTCTGATTGCGGGTCGCCTGATTGGCGAGCGACAGCGCAACTATGCGGAACTAAGTCGATTGTCGAGACGCCTGGAACTGGCTCTGGAGGCGTCGGCTATTGGCGTTTGGGAACATGATCTCGCGACCAACGAACTTACGTGGGACGATCGCGTCAATGAAATATACGGCAAACCAACTGGGGAGCGCCGCGGCTACCTGGACTGGGCGGAAGCAATCCACCCGGATGACGTGGCTGGCGCCCACGCCGATTTCGACACCGCGATGGCTGACGGCGGACCATATTTGTCGGAGTACCGGATTATTCGGCCGGATGGTGAGATTCGTCATGTCCGATCCAAGGCGATAATTCACCGGGTCGCAAACGACACCCCGAAAATGATCGGCGCCGAATGGGATGTGACAGCCGATGTCCTGTTGAACAAGGATCTGGTTCGCGCAAAACAGCTTTCCGAGTCGAAAAATGCGGAACTCGAGGCGGCCAAGGCGCGCATAGAGCACATTGCGCTCCACGATTCGTTGACCGGTTTGGCGAACCGGCGCTATCTAGACCAGGTGCTGGAAGATTACGCAGCAAACGCCAGGCGCGTCGGCGGATATGCGGCACTGCTTCATATAGATCTGGATCGGTTCAAGCACATCAACGATACGCTTGGCCACGCCGCAGGCGACGCAATGCTTGTTCACGCGTCGGCTGTCCTCCGATCCAACGTCGATGCTGAGGGATTCGTCGCTCGGATCGGAGGAGACGAATTCATCGTCCTGTGCGTGGTGCATGACGATATCAGGCAACTGACGCTCCTCGCTGACCGCGTCATCAGCCAGATGCGGGAACCCGTCTACTATCAGGGCCATCGGTGCCGTTTTGGGGTGAGCGTGGGAATCGCTGTCGATAACGGAAAAGATGTCGTAGCCAAACACCTGCTGGTTAATGCTGACATCGCGCTTTATCGAGCAAAGAGCCGTGGGCGCAATCGATACGAATTCTTCACCGAGGCGATGCAAAGCGAAATCGTCGACACGAAACGGACCGCCGACGAAATTCTCGGCGGCCTTGAGCGCAACGAGTTCATTCCCTTTTACCAGCCGCAATTTGACGCAAAAACGCTCGAAATTGTTGGGGTTGAGGCGCTGGCGCGATGGAGACATCCGGAGAAAGGCATTTTGGCGCCCGATGTCTTCCTGAGGATTGCGGAAGAACTGAATGTCGTTTCGATCATCGATAGAACCATATTGGAGCAGTCGCTTTTGGATCTCGAAGGGTGGTCTGCTGCGAATATTCACATTCCGCGGGTATCGGTCAACGTTTCGGCACGACGCCTTCAGGATGAAGAGCTAATAAAGAGCCTTGAGAAACTAAATATCAAGAAGGGAAAAGTAGCATTCGAGCTCGTCGAGTCAATTTTCCTCGACGAAAATGATGATTTGGTTACCTGGAATGTTGAGCAGATAAAAGAACTCGGCATTGACGTGGAAATAGACGATTTTGGTACTGGCTATGCTTCCATAGTCAGCCTGCTCAAGCTGCAGCCTCGCCGGCTGAAGATAGATCGCCAGCTGGTCATCCCAATTGTCAAGTCGCCGCAACGAAGGCAGGTCGTCTTGTCGATCATTGAAATCGGCAAGTCCCTGGGTATCGAGGTCGTAGCGGAGGGTGTCGAGACGATGGAGCACGCACGGATACTCAAGAGCCTGGGCTGCGACATATTGCAGGGTTATGCCTTCGGACATGCGTTGGATTCCGACGGACTAAAGGCTTTTGTTCGATCTCGGCGTCTGCGCACTGCGAGCTGACTGCGCCTACGCTGAAGGGGTTTTGGATGAACCGCTCCGGTTAATTCGGAGGTTGGTCGACCATGGCAGAGGCGACTGGGTAACAGGCTAAATGATTGGTTTTATTAAAAGATAGATGACTGGCTGGGGAACCTGGATTCGAACCAGGACTAACGGAGTCAGAGTCCGTGGGTCTACCGTTAACCTATTCCCCAGCAGGCGCGGTTGAAGAAAACCGCGCGGGCAGGGCGGCGATGGCGCCGCGCGTGCCTTGTAGCCGCCGCCGGAAAATAGTCAAGCCTGCCGAAGGCATTTCAATCAGCGCGTTTCGATCGCGGTGTTTCAGGTGCCGCGTCTCAACCCCCACCCCGGCCGAGCTGCGAGTGCTCGAAGTACAGCACCACGCCGAGCGCTATCACCAGCGGGATGATCAGGTAGAACAGCCGGAACACCAGCAGTGCCGCGAGCACGCCGACCGGGTCCATATGCGACAGGCCGGCCAGGAAGACGACCTCGAACACGCCGAGCCCGCCCGGCGCATGCGAGATCTGCGCGATCGAGAACGACACCAGGAAGACGCCGAGCACGACGAAATAGCCTGGATTGCCTGATACGGGCAGGCCGAAGAAAATGATCGCCGCCGCCGCCAGAAGCTCGATCGGGCCGATCAGCAATTGCCGCGCGACGATCGGCAGGGCCGGATAATGGACCTGGAAGCTGCCGATCTTCAGCGGCCTGAGATGCAGCCAGCTGCCGAAGACATAGGCCGCCACCAGGAGCAGCATGGCAATGCCCGCGGCCATGGCCAGGCCATGGTGTGGCGCGCCGGAAAAACGGTCGATGATCTCCGGTTCGAGCACCAGCACGATGCCCGAGACGAGCACCGTCGACAGCACGAAGGTGATCCAGCAGATCGCCACCAGAATGCCGACATCCTTGCCGGTCAGGCCCCTGGTTCCGTAGGCGCGGTAGCGGATCACCGCGCCTGAAAATACCGAGCCGCCGATATTGTGCGACAGCGCATAGGTGGTGAAGGAGCAGAAGGTGACGAACAGCCACGATACTCGTCTGCCGATATGCAGGAGCGCGATGTGGTCGTAGCCGGCAAGCGACGCATAGGCGATGACCGAGCTCAGCGCGGCGAGCAGCCAACCACGGGCAGGGATGGCGACGATGCCGTCCCAGACATCGTCGAGCGAGATGCCGCGCAGCTCGTGCAGCAGCAGCCACAACGAGAAGACGACCGCCGCAATGCCGACGATCGGCCAGAAATAGCGCCTCCAATTCATCATGTAGCGATCATGCGTTGCCGCCCGTTGCCTATTTTCGGCTCGCTTCAGCAGAATTGTGCGCGATTCCGAATGTTCCATCCCCTTCATTTCAGAAATGCCTTATCGAAGCCGGCTATTCAACCGGCAAGGTGCGCTGCGGCGCTGGCATCTTCCCTTCTCCCACAAGGGGAGAAGGGATCACCAACGTCGCCACCCCAAAATTCGACCCATGCGCTCTTGGTGATCCGGCCCGGCGCTGCTAGTCTGGCGGCAACTTGGAACACATGAAGCGCCTGCTGCGTCCGGTCTCCGGTTCGCGCGGCGCCGGAAGGAACGAACAGTGGAAGACCACGACACCGGCGCCGGCGCGCCGGAAGTGGGCGTGTCCGGGGCTTCGCCGCCGCCTTCAGGCCAGGCAAGCCCATCCGCCGGCTGGCAGAATGGCCGCCCGGTGCAGCCTTGGTCAGGTCATGGCCAGGCAGGCGACGCGTCCCAGCACCAGAATGGCCAGAATCAGAAGGCCAAGACGAGGAAGCGGCGCAAGCGTCGGCGCGGCCGCAAGGTTTTCGCGCGCGATGACGCGCAGTTCGTAGCGGCCGGACTGTCGGCGCCCGCCGCTACCAACAACCCGGCCAGCCGTCCGCCCGAGGCGATCGTCGCGCCCTTGCCCTCGGCTACGCCAGGCAGGCCGGAGCAGGATGTTCGCCGCCCGCCGATGCAGGAACTGCCGGTGTTTGCCGCGCTCGACCTCGGCACCAACAATTGCCGGCTGCTGGTGGCGGTGCCGACGCGCCATGGTCAGTTCCGCGTCATCGACGCTTTCTCGCGCATCGTCAGGCTGGGCGAGGGCCTCACCGCAAATGGCCGGCTCGGGCAGCCCGCTATGGACCGCGCGGTCGAGGCGCTGAAGATCTGCGGCGACAAATTGCGCGGCCGCAAGATCAGGAAAGCCCGGCTGATTGCCACCGAAGCCTGCCGCACGGCCGCGAACGGCGCCGAGTTCCTCGACCGCGTCGAACGCGAGGCGGGCCTGAAGCTCGAGATCATCGACCGTCAGACCGAGGCGCGGCTGGCGGTTTCGGGCTGCGGCTCGCTGGTCGACCGCGACACGCAAGGCGTCGTCCTGTTCGACATCGGCGGCGGCTCCTCGGAAATCGCGCTGATCGATCTCACCGGCCACCGCTCGCCGAGGCTCGCCAACCACATCGTCTCCTGGACGTCGCTGCCGGTCGGCGTGGTCTCGCTGGCCGAGCGCTTCGGCGGCCGCACCGTCACCCGCGAGGTTTTCGCCGCCATGGTCGAGGATGTGGCCGTGCGCCTGCATGCCTTCGACGGGCGCGACCGGCTGAGCCATGTGCTGGCCAGCCCGAAATTTCACCTGCTCGGCACATCGGGCACGGTGACGACGCTGGCCGGCGTTCACCTTGACCTGGAACGCTACGATCGCCGTCGGGTCGACGGGCTGTGGATGGACCGCGACAGCGTCGACCGCATGGTCGAGAAGCTGGTCGGCTGGGATTTTCAGCAGCGCGTCGCCAACCCTTGCATCGGTGCCGATCGCGCCGATCTGGTGCTGGCCGGCTGCGCCATCCTGGAAGCGATCCGCGCGATGTGGCCGTCGGAAAGGCTGCGCGTCGCCGACCGCGGCCTGCGCGAGGGGATATTGAGCGAATTGATGGCCGACGACGGTGTCTGGCGCAACAATGGGCGTGGCAGAGCATGATCCCGAAAAGTGGCAACCGGTTTTCGCTGGAGATCATGCTCAAACAAGTAATCAAGCAATGACCAAGAAACCGGAAAAGCCAGGCTCCGCCGGCATTCGCGTGCTGAAGACGCGGATCAAGAAGAAAAGCGGCCTGAAGGAATCGTCGCGCCGCTGGCTGCAGCGCCACATCAACGATCCCTACGTCCAGCGCTCCAAGGCCGACGGCTACCGCTCGCGCGCGGCCTACAAGCTGATCGAGATCGACGACAAGCATCATCTGCTCAAGCCCGGCATGAAGGTCATCGACCTTGGCGCGGCGCCCGGCGGCTGGTGCCAGGTCGCCGCCGCGCGCACGAAATCGACGGCCGAACACCCGCATGTCGTCGGCATCGATTATCTCGAAATGGATGCGGTGCCCGGCGCGCCGGTGCTGCTGATGGATTTCCTCGATCCGCAGGCGCCGGAAAAGCTCGCCGAAACGCTGGGCGGTCGGCCGGACATCGTTTTGTCCGACATGGCCGCGCCGACCACCGGCCATCGCCGGACCGATCACATCCGCACCATGTATCTGTGCGAGGTGGCGGCCGACTTCGCCCTGTCGGTGCTCAAGCCGGGCGGCCATTTCCTCGCCAAGACCTTTCAGGGCGGGGCCGAGAACGAATTGCTCGCCAGGCTCAAACAGAATTTCCGCTCGGTCCATCACGTCAAGCCGCCCGCCTCGCGCGATGAGTCGGTGGAGCTTTATCTGCTGGCGAAGGATTTTAAGGGTTAGCGCCTTCCCTTCTCCCCTTGTGGGAGAAGGTGGATCGGCGCGCAGCGCCGAGCCGGATGAGGGGTGTTGGACGGAACACGGCGATGCCAAGCTGGAACACCCCTCATCCGACCGAGCTTCGCTCGGCCACCTTCTCCCACAAGGGGAGAAGGAGGGAGCCTACGACCCCGGCGGGCTTACCTCCAGCGCCTTCGGCGCTGTCAGCCCGCCATGTCCCGACACGGCGTTGCCGGCATCAGGCGCCAGCCGTAGGAACGACAGCGATGCGGCCGCCGAGACGGCCGCGACGATGAAGAACGCGATGTGGAAGTCGTTCAGCATCAGCGGCCCGCCATGGATTGTCGTCGACACTTCCAGGATGCCGCCGGCCAATGCCACGCCGAGTGCGATCGACAGTTGCTGGAAGACCGCGGCGATCGGCGTTGCCCGGCTGGTGTCGGCGGTCGAAATCTCGGCATAGGCAAGCGCGTTGATGCCGGTGAAGAACATCGAACGAATGAAGCCGCCGACGAGCAGGGCGGCGAGGATCAGCAGATAAGGCGTCTCCGGCGTGAACAGGCCGTTGATGGCGATCGACGCCGCCGCGATCAGCGAGCCTGATATCAGCACACGGCGGAACCCGGCGACCCTGAAGATCAGCGCGGTGACGAATTTCATGCCGATGGCGCCGACCGCCGCCACGAAGGTGATCATTCCCGACTGGAACGGCGTCAGCCCGAAGCCGATCTGGAACATCAGCGGCAAAAGGAAGGGCACGGCGCCGATGCCGATGCGGAACAGTCCGCCGCCGAGGACCGAGGCGCGGAACACCTGGTTGCGGAACAGTTCGAGCGCCAGCAGCGGAGTCCTGGCGCGGCGCGCATGCAGGAGGTAAAGCGCGGCCGACATCAGCCCGACAGCCACGGTGAGGAAGCCGGCAATCGGCGGCAAAGCCGGCAGGCTGACCACCGACAGACCGAACACGATGCCCGATGCCGCCAGCCCGCTCAGCACGAAGCCGATGAAGTCAAGCGGCGGCGTCTGTATCGATTCGGTTTCCGGCAGGAAGCGCGTGGCGAGCCAGATGCCGATCAGCCCGATCGGCACATTGATCAGGAAGATCCAGTGCCAGGTGAAATAGGTGGTGATGAAACCGCCGACCGGCGGCCCGACGAGCGGCCCGACCAGCGCCGGAATGCTCAGCCAGGACATGGCGGCGACAAGCTCGCTTTTCGGCGTGGCGCGCACCAGCACAAGCCGCCCCACCGGTGTCATCATGGCGCCGCCAATGCCCTGCACGAAGCGCGACACCACGAAAGCCGGCAGCGAATTGGACACGGCGCAAGCGACGGAACCGACGATGAACACGGCGATCGCCGCCCGAAACACGTTCTTGGCGCCGAAGCGGTCGGCCATCCAGCCGCTGATCGGAATGAAGAC
>NZ_SUHQ01000116.1 GCF_004962245.1 Mesorhizobium sp.
TTGGCCGAGGCACATGCGGAGGTCACCCCGAACACCGGCCCGCGCAAGCCGAGGCTCAAGCTAAGATGGACGGAAGCGGCGCTGGGCATCACCTTTACTCCAGTGAAGAGTTCAGCACGGATTGCGCTACCCAAAAGCAGTGAGCGGTAAGTTTGTTCTGTTGCGTATGAACCGGTAAATCCGACGCCCACTGTCGCGCCGAAGCGATGGGCATTCCCTTCGTCGCAGGAAAGTCCGGCCTGCCGCATGG
>NZ_SUHQ01000117.1 GCF_004962245.1 Mesorhizobium sp.
TCCCAATATCTTCTCCCGTCTGTGGCGCACCACGAAGCCGGGCACGCGGTGGCCGGCATCGTTTTGAAGCGTCAGATGTTCGACGACGACCGTGAATTCCCTGCTTTCTCAAGTGTTAGTATTTACCCCCACCCCGGTGACGGAGATTACCTTGGTGTTGTCATGAGCAAGTGTTTTTATTCAGCGCAAGGATTCACCTCGAAGCGAAAGCCGATTTTCGAGGACGATATGGATCGAT
>NZ_SUHQ01000118.1 GCF_004962245.1 Mesorhizobium sp.
CGGCCGTCGATATGGACGATGTCGCCCGGATTGGCAGCAGTCGGCTTCAGCTTGGCGATGATGTCGGAATATTTGCCCTGTGGCACGAAGCAGATGTCCTGGCTGTCCTGCTTGGCGGCGACCGTCAGCCCCATTTCCTCGGCGATGGCGCGAACCTGCGGCTTCGACAGGCCGCCAAGCGGAAAGCGCAGATAGTCGATCTGCGCCTGCG
>NZ_SUHQ01000119.1 GCF_004962245.1 Mesorhizobium sp.
GCGAGGTGATTGCGGCGCTGGTGGTCAACAAATTGCGCGGCGCTCTCAAGGTTGCAGCCGTGAAGGCGCCGGCCTACGGAGACCGCCGCAAGGCGATGCTGCAGGATATCGCGCTGATGACCGGCGGAACGGTGATCTCGGAGGATTTGGGCATCAAGCTCGAGAATGTTTCCCTCGAGACGCTCGGGCGCACCAAGAAGGTGATGAT
>NZ_SUHQ01000120.1 GCF_004962245.1 Mesorhizobium sp.
GCTGAAGCGGCTTCTGGCCGACGCCATGCTCGACAATGCCGCGTTGAAGGATCTTGTGGGACGAGACGCTGTTCACCTCGCTGGCTCAGGCGCGCGTAGCCATCGCCCTGTGGCGCGCCGACTACAACACCGCGCGGCCGCACTCCCAACTCGCCTGGCAGACACCGGCCGAGTTCGCCAGCACCTTCAATCCGCGACGGTCGCT
>NZ_SUHQ01000121.1 GCF_004962245.1 Mesorhizobium sp.
GATGGGCATTCCCTTCGTCGCAGGAAAGTCCGGCCTGCCGCATGGCTTCGCGCGCTGCAAGCACGGCGAGCAAGCTGAAGCGGTCCATGGAGATGAGATGCCCCCGGTTGATGTCGTGCTCGGGCAGCGCCTTGATCTCAGCGCCCGTCATGCCCTCCAGGTCATGAAGCTCGGAATTGGCGAGCGGGCCGATGGCGGAGC
>NZ_SUHQ01000122.1 GCF_004962245.1 Mesorhizobium sp.
CTCATAAGGCAGCCATGGCAACCTTCAGTCCGAGGCCAGGATTGTTGATGAAGGCATCGACCGGGAAGCTTTGCTTCCCGGCAACTCCCAAAGCTATTCCGCCGCAACGCCCATGCGCATGCGTTCCATTTCGATCAGCGCGCGGCGGTATTCGACCGGCATGATCTTCCGGAATTTCGGCCGGAAAGTCGCCCAGTTGT
>NZ_SUHQ01000012.1 GCF_004962245.1 Mesorhizobium sp.
CCTTCCCACCCCCCTCTGTCCTGCCGGACATCTCCCCCGCAAGGGGGGAGATCGGCAGCTTCAGCGCTCCGCTCGCTCCTGCGACGGTGGAGATTGGCGGAAGCGGTTGAGCGCGTAATCTCCCTCCTTGCGGGGGAGATGTCCGGCAGGACAGAGGGGGGCGCTGTCCCGCCGCCTTCAAAAGGATAGCCGACTTATGACTAACACCGAACTGCCCATCCTCTCCCCCATCGAAGCCCGCGTGCTCGGTTGCCTGATCGAAAAGAAGGAACTGACGCCCGATGTCTACCCGCTGACGCTCAATGCGGCACTTGCCGCCGCGAACCAGAAAACGGCGCGCGAGCCGGTGATGTCGATCGAGCTTGTCGAGGTGAGACGAGCGCTTGGCCAGCTGGAGCATAAGGGCTTGATCAAGCAGGTCTTTGCCTCGCGCGTCGAGCGGTATGAGCATGTCGTCGCGCAGCGCTTTTCGCTGACCTCGGCGCAGATTGCGCTGATCGGCCTGCTGCTGCTGCGCGGCCCGCAGACGGCCTATGAGTTGCTGGCGCGAAGCGAGCGCATGACGCGCATCCCGTCGATCGACGAGCTTCGCGGCAATCTCGACCTATTGATCGGCCGCAAGCCGCCTCTCGTCCAGCTGCTCGACCGCGCTCCCGGCCAGCGCGAGGAGCGCTATGCGCATCTCCTGTGCGGGCCGGTGCAGACGCCAGTGTTTGTAACGTCTCAGCAATCATCTTCGCCGACCTCGGACCTCGAAGCGCGCGTGCGGGCTCTCGAGGAAGAGGTTGCGATGCTGCGCGCACGCATCGACACGCTGACCGGCGAAGGGCAGTAGCGCCTCCCGCTGGTCCTGGTGCTGCCGGCTCGCGAGAGTGGGCCGCTCAGCCGAGCCTGGCGTCGAGCGACACCTTGATGGCGCCGAGCGCCTTCGACACCGGGCACTCGGCCTTGGCTTTTTCGGCCAATTCCCTGAATTTCTCCGCATCGATGCCCGGCACCTTGCCGACCACCGTGAGCGCGCTGCCTGTGATCCCCGTGCCAGGAACCAGCGTCACCACCGCTTTGGCGTCGAGTTCGTCGGCGGGCGTGCCGTTCTCGGCCAGGAAATGTGAGAACTGCATGGCGAAGCAGCCGGCATGCGCCGCCGCGATCAGCTCTTCCGGATTGGTGCCGGACTTGCCGCTTTCATCCTCGAAGCGCGCCTTGAATGAGTAGGGCGTGCCCTTCAAGGTCCCGCTCTGGGTGTCGAGCGTGCCCTTGCCCCCCTTCAGATCGCCTTGCCAGACGGCGTTTGCGGTGCGGTCCATGAATTCCTCCTTGATTGTCGAGCCGTGATCGGCGTCCGGTTGACTATAGAGCGCGCGAGTCCGAAGGCCACCCCGTGCTTTCGCATGAGCGGGCAGGATGGCATCATCATCGGGCCTTAAAAAATCCGCGTGCAAAAATGTCGACTTCCATCTGCCTCGACCGTCCTGCGGGCGGCCCTGGAACTCGTGGCCGGATGGAGGATCATATGAACTGTCTGTTTTCTGCCCACTGGAGAAGCGCCGGCCGAAAGACTGCTGAACAAGAAGCCGACTGGCTGCATCGGCCACCTTCCGGCTTCGGTCGACTGCTTGCCGCGGTCGCCATCATTGGGGTCGCGGTTTCCCTTCTCGATCATGCGGCGGTCAAGAGCCCGGCCGAGACCCTGGTCGCCAACGATTCGTCACAACAAGGAAGATAGAGATGAAATACGTTTGCCTGGTCTATGGTGAAGAAAAAGACCTTTACGCAATGACGCCAGAGAGGTTGGCCAAGCTCGACGCGGATTCACTGGCCTATGACAGGTCGGTGGAGCAAAGGGGCCGGCTGATCATCGCGCAGGCGCTGCAATCTGTGAAGACATCGAAGACCGTGCGCCGGCGCAAGGGCAAGCGGCTGATCACCGATGGCCCTTTCGCCGAGACCAAGGAGCAATTGCTCGGCTTCGTCATGATCGAGGCCGGGGATCTCGATGAGGCGCTGGAGGTCGCCGCAGGCATTCCGCTGGCCGAAATCGGCACGATCGAGGTCAGGGCGATCTACGACGTGCCGGGATCCTAGGGATTGTTCCGTTTTTGCGTCCGGCGGGTTCAAATTTTCTTCGGCGGGCGCAACTTTTGCGTGTTGAAGCAAAGCAATTCTTCTCCTATCGTCGCTGCGGCTGGGGGATTTCGGGCATGCATATACTGATTGCTGCAATTGGCCTGCTGGGAGCGGCGGCGTTCTGGTGGTACCGGCTGAAGATCATGAACGACGCAGCGCGTGAGGTTGCCGACGTCGTTGGCCGTGTCCAGGGCAACGTGCGCCGCAAGAGACTGCGCAAGCAGGCGGCGCTCTCACCGCTGACGGCAATCGACGATCCGGTCGTGGCGGCCGCGACGCTGATCGTTGCCATTGTTTCCGAGAACGGTCCAGTTCTGCCGCAGCGCGAAGCCGCGATTCGGTCGGTGATTTCGGAGATTGCGGACGAAAAGAAGACCGATGAGGCGGTGGTCTATGCCAAATGGGCGGCGTCGCAGATCGACGATGCCGCCATCGTCGTCGACAAGCTGGCGCCGTTCCTGCGCGAACGTCTGGATGTGGCCGAAAGAAACGATCTGCTGCAGATGGTGAACCGCGCAGCACAGGCTGGTGAGCAACCCCTGAAGATATCCGACCAGCGCATGCTCAGGCTGCGGCAGAAGCTCGGCTTCGAGGTCAACTAGGGTGCGCTGATATTCAGGTGATACCGGCCTGCGAACGGCGGTTTCCTGCGCTTCCGGTGCTCACGTACCCAGAAGTACGCTCCGCTCCGGTTCTCGGAACCCACCGTTCTCGGCTCGGCCTGACCTGAATCTCAACACACCCTGGCGTGTCCGTAAGACGGATCAGATCGCTTCGCCCTTGAGCAACTTCGGTGTGTCGCCGGACAGTCCGGACGCCTGGCGGATGAAAAAATCCTTCAGCCGCGGCATGCGTTCGACGAGGCCGAGGCCGATGTCGCGGACGGCGCGCAGCGGGCCGATGTCGTTGGAAAACAGCCGGTTCAGGACATCGGTGGTGATGCCCATCTGCAGCGTGTCGAAGCGCCGCCATTGCTGGTAGCGTTCGAGCACGTCGAGCGCGCCGATATCCTGGCCGAGCCGGTCGGCCTCGACCACCACTTCGGCCAATGCCGCAACATCCTTGAAGCCGAGATTGAGGCCCTGGCCGGCGATCGGATGGATGCCATGGGCGGCGTCGCCGGCGAGCGCAACGCGCGGCGCGACAAAGTCGCGGGCCAGCGTCAGGCTGAGCGGCCAGGCGCGGGGCCTGTCGGCGACACGGATCTCGCCGAGCTTCAGGCCAAAGCGCTGTTCCAGCTCATGCTCGAAGACGAGGTCGTCGCCGCCGACCAGTTTTTCGGCGTCGGCCGTCCGCTCGGTCCAGACGATCGACGAGCGGTTGGTCCCGTCCTTGCCCGGCTTGAGCGGCAGCGTGGCGAAGGGGCCGGCAGGGAGGAAATGCTCTTCGGCGCGGCCATTATGCGGCCGTTCATGCGCCACGGTGCAGACGATGCCGGACTGGCCATATTCCCATTTCACCGTCTTGATGCCGGCCAAGTCGCGCAGCTTCGAGTTGACGCCGTCGGCGGCGACCAGCAGCCGTGCCTTCAGCGTCGCGCCGTCGGCAAGATGCACGGTGATGCCGGCGCCGTTCACGTCGAAAGCGTTGACGGCGACGCCTTCGACGATGTCGATGCCGAGTTTTTCAGCGCGCCGGCGTAAGGCACCGTTCAAATCCTTGTTGGCGACCATATGCGCAAAGGCTTCGCCGGGCGCGACCTCGCCGTCGAAGGTGAGAAACACCGGGCGCACCGGATCGGACGTGCGCGAATCGGTGATGATCATTTCGGTGATCGCCTGCGCCTCCGGCGCGATTTCGGCCCAGACGCCGAGTTGGTCGAGCATGCGGCAAGCGGCAGCGGCGATGGCCGAGGCGCGGCCGTCCTTTTGCCAGACGCCGGCGGGCGCGGCGTCGACGACGGCGACCGCCAGGCTTGGCCGCGCCTGTTTCAGCGATACGGCGGTGGCAAGCCCGACATAGCCGGCGCCGGCGACCAGAACATCGAGCGAGGTTCGGTTCTCTGCATCCGCCCCACGGTCCACCATGGCAAATTCCTTTCCAGCCTTGACTGCCCGTCATTCCTGTCGGAAACCGCCATAACACTTCTTTGGCTGGTGTCCCGATTCTGAAATTCGCCTGAGTTGGATATCGAGGGCAGTACGAATTTCAGAATCGTAAGGACACTAGCAAACTAAGGGTTTCTAGTGTTGTCTTGATTTCGAAGTTCGCTCCGAGCGCAATATCGAAATCAGGCGAACTTCGAAATCCAAACAACACTGGGGCGCGAAACATGACGGCGGCCATGGACGAGCTTCTCAACATTCTCGAGCTCGAGCAGCTGGAACACAACCTGTACCGTGGTCGCAGCCCCAAGCTCGACTGGCAACGTATCTTCGGCGGCCAGACCATCGCCCAGGCGCTGGTCGCGGCCCAGCGTACGGTCGAGCCCGAACGCCACGTGCATTCGCTGCACGGCTATTTCATGCGGCCCGGCGACACCAAGGTGCCGATCATCTACGAGGTCGATCGCATCCGCGACGGCGGCTCCTTCACCACGCGACGCGTCGTGGCGATCCAGCACGGCCATGCGATCTTTTCGCTGGAAGCCTCGTTCCAGCAGGATGAAGTCGGCCTCGAACATCAGGTGCCGATGCCGCAGGACGTGCCGGCGCCCGACACGTTGCTGTCGCAGCGCGAATTGATAGGCAAGTTCGGCGAGGCCGTGCCCGACGGCATCAGGCGCTACTGGGAGCGCGACCGGCCGATCGAGATGAAACCGGTGATGCTGGAGCATTACACAAGCCGGGAAAAGCTGGAGCCGAAGCAGAACATCTGGATCCGCACCACCGGCCCGGTTCCGGCCGATCGCGCCACGCAGGCGGCGGTGCTTGCCTATCTTTCGGACATGACGCTGCTCGATACGTCGACCTTTGCGCATGGGCGCGCCATTTTCGATAGCGACATCCAGGCGGCGAGCCTCGATCACGCCATGTGGTTCCACCGCAGCCATCCGCTCGACGACTGGATGCTCTACACGCAAGACAGCCCGTCGACGCAAGGGTCGCGGGGGTTCACCCGCGGGTCGCTGTTTGCCCGCGACGGCACGTTGATCGCCTCGGTTGCCCAGGAAGGGCTGATCCGCCTGAAGCGGCTGCCCGCCGAGTAGGCAATTTTCAAAAATTGCCTAATTTTTAATCATACGCACTGCCGCGACAGTGATCAGCCGGCTGTTGAACGGCCCGCAACTTCTTTGTTTACAACAGGTTAATGAGCTGCTTCGGCAACTGGCACGGAGCTTGAATCCTAGCTGGCACTCTCCGGCTCTCATGGGGATCGGCGAAGTCGTGCAAACGCGGGGGACCCGCAACAGCAAAGGGTGAAACCTTATGAAAATCGTGATGGCAATCATCAAGCCGTTCAAGCTCGACGAGGTGCGCGAAGCGCTCACCGCAGTCGGCATCCAGGGCCTGACCGTCACCGAAGTCAAAGGCTACGGGCGTCAGAAGGGACACACGGAAATCTATCGCGGGGCGGAATACGCGGTCAGCTTCCTGCCGAAGATCAAGATCGAAGTCGCGGTCAGCCTGGACATGGTCGACAAGGCTGTCGAAGCCATCACCGCGGCGGCCAAGACCGGTCAGATCGGCGACGGCAAGATCTTCGTTTTCGGCATCGACCAGGCGGTGCGCATTCGCACCGGCGAAACAGACACCGACGCGCTTTGAGCTGCGGACACGTATTCCAATGGAGAGTTCAATGAATATTCCTTCTACTTTGAAGTCAGCGGCGCGCACCGCGCTGCTGGGCGCGTTCACGCTTGGAGCGTTGGGCACGATTGCCGCTTTCGCACAGGAAGCAGCGCCTGCCGCCGAAGCGGCAGCGCCAGCCGCGCCGGCCTTTACCGTCGACAAGGGCGACACGACGTGGATGATGGTTTCCACCGTGCTGGTGCTGTTGATGACCATTCCCGGCCTCGCCCTTTTTTACGGCGGCCTGGTTCGCGCCAAGAATATGCTGTCGGTACTGATGCAGGTCTTCACCATCACCAGCGTGGTTATGATCGTCTGGGTTTTCTACGGCTACAGCCTTGCCTTCACCCCCGGCAATGCCTTTGTCGGCGGCCTTTCCAAGATGTTTCTCGCCGGCGTCGACGTAACGACGCTGTCGGAAACCTTCACCAAGGGCGTCGCCATTCCTGAACTGGTGTTCGTCATCTTCCAGATGACCTTCGCCTGCATCACACCCGCGCTGATCGTCGGCGCTTTCGCCGAACGCATCAAGTTCTCCGCCGTGATCCTTTTCACCATTCTCTGGGTGACGTTCGTCTACTTCCCGATCGCGCACATGGTCTGGTTCTGGGGTGGCCCGAGCGCCTATAGCGACCCGTCCGGGCTCATCTTCGGCTTCGGCGCCGTCGACTTCGCCGGCGGCACGGTCGTTCACATCAATGCGGGCATCGCCGGCATCGTCGGTGCGCTCATGATCGGCAAGCGCATCGGCTACAACAAGGACATCATGGCGCCGCACTCGATGACGCTGACCATGGTCGGCGCTTCGCTGCTGTGGGTCGGCTGGTTCGGCTTCAACGCCGGTTCGAACCTCGAGGCCAACGCCTATGCGGTGCTGGCCATGATCAACACCTTCGTCGCCACAGCGGCGGCGGCAGTGACCTGGATCGTGCTTGAAACGCTGCTGCGCGGCAAAGCGTCCATGCTTGGCGCGGTTTCGGGCGCTGTCACCGGCCTTGTCGCTGTCACGCCCGCTGCCGGCTTTGCCGGACCGATGGGCGCCATCGTGCTCGGCATCGTCGCCACCTGTGGCTGCTACTTCTTCGTCTCGGTCGTGAAGAACAAGTTCGGCTACGACGACAGCCTCGATGTCTTCGGCATCCACTGCATCGGCGGCATCATCGGCGCGCTCGGCACCGGCATCCTGGTCAATCCCGCTCTCGGCGGCGCTGGCATCGTCGATTATTCGACAGCCGACTTCGCCGCCGGCTATGCCGGAACGGCCACCCAGCTGTGGTCGCAGTTCAAGGGTGTCCTGGTAACCGTCCTGTGGTCGGGTATCGGCAGCGCCATCCTCTACAAGATCGTCGATATGATCGTAGGCCTGCGTCCGACAGCCGATGCAGAGCGTGAAGGGCTCGACCTCACCTCGCATGGCGAAGCGGCCTATCACCCGTAAGTCCTGTGCGGGGCGGCCTGGCTGCCCCGCATCCTCCCATCCCGTCGTGACGCTCCCGAAAAGGGGGCTCGCGCCTTGGGGCCCGGACACGTTCCGGGCCTCTTTTTTGTGGCCGAAATCGGTAAGCTGCTTGTCTGGTACAGCCTTCCGGTCGGGACTTTTCCTAGGCCTTGTCGACGCAACTGTGTTAGTCGCGGAACAATGGCCGATACCGTTACCTCGCTTCACCGCTCCGTCCATCGCCGCCGCGCCTGGTTTCTTCGAGGCGCGCGGGGGGCGTTCTCGCTTCCGGGGTTGATCTTGGTCAGTTCCTTCGTCGGATTCGCTGCGCTGGCCAAGGACGCCGGCGTGACCGTCGCGCAGGCCGTCTTCATGACCGGGATCGTCTGGGCGCTGCCGTCGAAGGTCGTTTTCGTCGGCGCGATTCTTGCCGGGGCCTCGTTGCCGGCGGTGGCGCTGGCGGTGACCCTTTCGGCGATCCGCCTGATGCCGATGGTGATGGCGCTGGTGCCGGAAATGCGCGACGAGCGCACGCCGCGCTGGGTGCTCTATGTCCTGTCGCATTGCGTCGCCGTAACCTCTTGGGTCCTGGCGATGGAGCGGCTGAGGCGCGTGCCGCGCGCCATGCGCACGACCTACTATGCCGGGCTCGGCCTCACGCTGATCGCGGTCAACATGGTCGTGGTCGCGGTCGTCTATGCGCTGGCCGACTCGCTGCCGTCGGCCGTCTCAGCGGCGCTGTTGATGCTGACGCCGATGTACTTCCTCACATCTCTGTGGGGCTCGGCGCGCGAGCGGGCAGGGCACGTGGCGATGATTCTCGGTCTCGTCCTTGGGCCGCTGTTCCATCTTCTGCTGCCCGAAGCCGATCTGCTGGCGGCGGGGCTTATCGGCGGCGCGGTCGCCTATGCCTGGCACCGGATGCGTCAGAACGCAGCCGCATGACCTATTTCTCGTCCGATCTCTGGTGGTGGCCGTTTCTGTTCATCCTGCTCGCGGGCTGGCTGGCAACGGACTTCTGGCGATTCCTCGGCGTTGCGCTCGGTGGGCGCATGGAGGAAGGATCGGATCTTCTGGTCCTCGTGCGGGCCGTTGCGACAGCGCTCGTCGCGGCGGTGATCGGCAATTTGATTGTCTTTCCCGGAGGCGCCCTGGCGGTGACGCCACTGGCGCTGCGGATCGGGGCCGCGGCACTTGGATTTGCCGCCTATCTCGGCAGCGGCAGGCGCATGATCGTCGGCATCGTCACGGCCGAGGCGATTCTGTGCCTGGGGCTCTGGCTGGGATTCTAGCCGGCCAGGGCCGCAGCGTCGGGCGATTGCGACAGCGAAAGCCCGCGGAGCCGGAACCCGGACTGTTCCGGGCCTCCTCTTTGTTGTGCGGCGCCGCGCCGGTGGCAGCTCAGGCTCGATCACAATCGCTTGATCAGGCGGTTGATCGACCGCTGGTGTGAAACACCGGCTGTGCCGGTTCCGAACTGTGGTGGCGATCGTCGTTTGGGCGCTCGTGAAAACAACAGGGAAGGACACCAGTCATGAACATCAAGAACATCTGCCTTGGAGCGCTTGCTCTTTCCATGGTCAGCGGAGCTGCATTTGCCGGCGCTCTCGATTCACCCGACAACATGGCGCCGTTCTACACCGACTCCAGCATGAAGACCATGAAGCCGAAGGATGAGTTCAAGACTGCGTTCATGTCGATGCCGAAGGAAAAGCAGGAGGCTATGAAGAAAGAATGCAATGACGCGGCGATGAGCAAGCCGTATGCCGAGTTCTGCGCGAACGTGCAGGCGCTCGGCGGCGCCAACTAGCGCACGACCCCGAAGCTGGGTTCGGATCATGCCCCAGCCTTTGGGCGTCCAACAGGGCGCGCGTTCTAAGGTCTGGCGATCAGGCCGAGGCTTGATCGACCTGCCGATCCAGATGATGGCGGGACAGCGTGCCCGCCATTTTTGTGACCGCTTTTCCACCCGGAGATGCCGCCACGCACCCATGGTTAATGCGGCCTTAACCTTCCCGCCGATAGTCTGGTGTCCGAATCCGCCGCGTTGCGCGTACGCGTCCGGCCGGGCAACGACAGACGGGGAAGAGCATGCGTTCAGGGGCTTCAGCACCGCTCGCGCTGGCCGATACGGGGCACGGCATTCAGGCGTTCGCGCGGCGTCAGGTCGGCCGACTGGTCGGCGCCGGGCTGTTTGCGCTGGTCGCCTTCGGTGTCGCCAGCCTGGCTACCTGGAACGTCGCCGACCCAAGCTTCTCCCACGCCACCGGCAACATCGTCACCAACGCCATGGGCTATGCGGGCGCTGTCTTTTCCGACCTTGCCATGCAGTTCTTCGGCCTCGCCGCCGTCGCGGCGCTGGTGCCGGCGGTGATCTGGGGATTTCTGCTGTTTTCGGCGCGCGGCGTCGACAGGCTGCCGAAGCGCGGGCTCGCCTGGTTCGGCTACGCGGTGCTTGCCGCGGCCATCGCCGGCTGCGTGGTGCCGCCCCAGACTTGGCCGCTGCCGACCGGCCTCGGCGGCGTGTTCGGCGACATGGTGCTCAAGATTCCCGGTCTCGTCGTCGGCGGCTATCCGACCGGTCTCATCGCCAGCGTGCTTGCCGTGCTTCTGGCGGCACCGGCACTGTGGCTGTTTGCCTATGGCTCGGCGCTGATTGCACGCAAGAACGGCTTCGCCGTCCTGGAGCAGCCAGCCGAACCCGATCCCCGGGATCAGGACGACCTGCTTTTCGACAATGACGAGGACGAAGGCGACGAGGGCATTCTGGCGCTTGGCGCGATCACGCATTGGTGGCTGTCGTTGCGCGCCTATCTGCGCCGCCGCGCCGCGCGCCGACGGGAGCGCGACGACTTCGAACCGGAGATGGAACCGCGCGCCAGCGCCTGGCGGCGCGCAGCCGAGCGGGTCGAATCGGCCGAATACGCCGAAGCGCGGATGAGCGCCGATGGCCGCGCCCGCGTCGAGCCGGAATTCTTCGCCGCCATGGTCAACGACCGCAGTGCCTCGCTCGATCCCGACGATGCCGATGTCTTCGACGATGACGACGACATGGATTTTGCGCCGGAACTTTCAGGCCAGCAGCGCGCCGCGCCCAATGCGAAGGTGCAGAATTTCCGGTCGGACGCGGCCACACGCGTCGCGGCGCCGGCACCTCGGCCCGTGCCGGGCGCCCGCGTCCAGCGCGAAGCGCAGACCTCGCTGATCGGCTCCGAGAAATTCGAAATGCCGTCGCTGCATTTCCTGTCCGAACCGAAGAACATCGTGCGCGACGCCAGCCTGTCCAAGGACGCGCTGGAGCAGAATGCCCGCCTGCTCGAGGGCGTATTGGAGGATTTCGGCGTCAAGGGCGAGATCATCCATGTGCGCCCCGGTCCGGTCGTCACGCTCTATGAGCTGGAACCGGCGCCCGGCATCAAATCGTCGCGGGTCATCGGCCTGTCCGACGACATCGCCCGCTCGATGAGCGCGATCGCCTGCCGCGTCGCCGTGGTGCCTGGCCGCAACGCCATCGGCATCGAGCTGCCGAACGCCAAGCGCGAGACCGTCTATCTCAGGGAGATCATGGCCAGCCGCGATTTCGAGACCACCAAGGCCAAGCTGGCGCTGGCGCTGGGCAAGACCATCAATGGCGAGGCGGTCATCGTCGACATCGCCAAGATGCCGCATGTGCTGGTCGCCGGCACCACCGGTTCGGGCAAATCGGTCGCCATCAACACCATGATCCTGTCGCTGCTCTACCGGCTGACGCCGCAGGACTGCCGGCTGATCATGATCGACCCGAAGATGCTGGAGCTCTCGGTCTATGACGGCATCCCGCATCTGCTGACGCCTGTCGTCACCGACCCGAAGAAGGCGGTGGTCGCGCTGAAATGGACCGTGCGCGAGATGGAGGACCGCTATCGCAAGATGTCGAAGGTCGGCGTCCGCAACATCGACGGTTTCAACGCGCGCGTGCAACAGGCGGAGAAGAAAGGCGAGAAAATCTCGCGCACCGTGCAGACCGGCTTCGACCGCCAGACCGGCGAGGCGATCTACGAGACCGAAAACCTCGACCTTGAGCCGATGCCCTATATTGTCGTCATCATCGACGAGATGGCCGACCTGATGATGGTGGCCGGCAAAGACATCGAAGGCGCGGTGCAGCGCCTGGCGCAAATGGCGCGCGCCGCCGGCATCCACGTCATCATGGCGACGCAGCGGCCGTCGGTCGACGTCATCACCGGCACGATCAAGGCCAACTTCCCGACCCGCATCTCTTTCCAGGTGACGTCGAAGATCGACAGCCGCACCATCCTGGGCGAGCAGGGCGCCGAGCAGTTGCTCGGCATGGGCGACATGCTCTACATGGCCGGCGGCGGCCGCATCCAGCGCGTGCACGGTCCCTTCGTTTCCGACGACGAGGTCGAGAAGATCGTCGCGCATCTGAAGCTGCAGGGCGTGCCGGAATATCTCGACGCCATCACCGAGGATGAAGGCGAGGACGACGACGAGCCGTCGGGCAAGGGCGGTTCAGGCGGTGGCGGCGGCAATTTCGAGGATTCCGACGATCCCTACGACCAGGCGGTTGCCGTGGTGCTGCGCGACGGCAAGGCCTCGACCAGCTACATCCAGCGCCGGCTCGGCATCGGCTACAACCGCGCCGCCTCGATCATCGAGAAGATGGAGAAGGAAGGCATTGTCGGTCCGGCCAACCACGCCGGAAAGCGCGAGATCCTGGTGCCGACGGAAGAGGACAAGTTCTGATCCGATCGGGAAAAACCGCCAGGTTCTGTCCGGGCTGCAACGTCGGTGACGGCAACTTTGAACCTTTTGGCGCGTTGCTGCGACTGAGCGCTGTCCGGGCCGCCAAACTTAAGCCCAACTGGGGGGCCAAGGGACTGCAACACTATATGAACCAGATGAGAGTGACCGGTATGAAAAACTCTTCCTTTGACCCGATCAGCGATTTTGCCCCGACCCGCCGCCAGGTGCTTGGCCTCGGCGTGGTCCTTGCCGGCGCGGCAGCCATCAATGTCGTCCCCGGCGTCCAGTTGCTGGCGTCGGCGCAGGCAGCGGTGCCACCGGCGGCGCAAAAGATCGCCGACCATTTCTCCTCGGTCAAATCGATGACCGGCGAGTTCGTGCAGTTTGGACCCAAGGGCGAGCAGACCGGCGGCAAGTTCTTTCTGGAACGGCCGGGCAAGATCCGCTTCAACTATGACGGAGCGTCGAATTTCAGGGTGATTTCCGACGGCAAGTCAGTGGTCATCCTCAACAAGCGGCTGAAGACGTCCGATCTGTATCCGTTGTCGAAGACGCCGCTCAAACTGCTGCTCGACACCAGGATCGACCTCTCCGGCGGCCGCGTCAGAAGCGTCAAGGAGGAGAACGACCTCACCACCATCCAGCTCGCCGACAAATCGGTGTTCGGCAATTCTAGGATCACGATGATGTTCGATCCGAAATCCTACGAATTGCGCCAGTGGACCATCACCGACGCGCAAGGCAAGGACACTACGGTGATGATCTTCAACGTCAGGGAAGGCGTGCGTTTCGCCCCCGACACCTTTGCCATCGACTATACGGCCAACCGCGAGCTGAACACCAAGTCGCGCTGACACTTCCGGCTTGGCAGTGGAAAGCCTCTCGCCCTTTCGGGCATTGGCACCGCCCCTCACCTTACTCTCTTCGTGAAGAACGGAGAAGGTCGCTAGTGTTGCTGTCGGGGTGTGGCCTGTCCTTCTCCCCTTGTGGGAGAAGGTGGCCGAGCGAAGCTCGGTCGGATGAGGGGTGTTCCAGCTTGGCAACGACGGCACTCCGTCCAGCACCCCTCATCCGTCTTGGCGCTGCGCGCCAATCCACCTTCTCCCACAAGGGGAGAAGGACCGGCGCCCGTGCGCGGCCCGGCTTGTTTTTGCGGTGCGCGGCTGGCAGTAGTTGCCGGGACTGACTTTCAAAGGCGTCATTCCCGTCGGAGCTCTCTGGCGGGCCATGCGCTGCCCTGGATCCTGTGCATGCCCTTTTCCGTCGCCACCTGGAACATCAACTCCGTCCGCCTGCGCATGCCGATCGTCGAGCGCCTGCTTGTCGAACAGGCGCCGGACGTGCTTTGCCTGCAGGAAACGAAGGTTCCCGACGAGCTGTTTCCCGAGAAGGCCTTCCGTAAGCTTGGCTACGAGCACATCGCCTTCCACGGCCAGAAGGGCTATCACGGCGTGGCGACGGTGGCGCGCCGGCCGATCGAGATCGTCGAAAAGCGCCGCTTCTGCGAGATCGAGGACTGCCGGCATCTGTCGGTCACCATCCGCGCCGGCGGCAAGGCGATCCTGCTGCATAATTTCTACGTCCCGGCCGGCGGTGACGAGCCCGACCCCGTCATCAACCGCAAGTTCAGGCACAAGCTGGATTTCGTCGCCGAGATGAACGCCATCCGCGCCGAGCACGACGAGGTGTCCGGTTCGATCCTGGTCGGCGACCTCAACATCGCGCCGTTCGAACACGACGTCTGGTCGCACAAGCAGCTCCTGAACGTGGTCAGCCATACGCCGATAGAGACGGAAAGCTTCGAGGCGATGCGGCTCGCCGGCGACTGGGTCGACCTGATGCGGCTCAACGTGCCTTATGAGCAGAAGCTCTACACTTGGTGGAGCTATCGCGCGCAGGATTGGGAAGCGTCGGACCGCGGCCGGCGGCTCGACCATGTCTGGTCGTCGCCGAACCTGGTGCCGAGCTTTGCCTGCTACGAGATCCTGCGGCCGGCGCGCGGCTGGGAACGACCGTCGGACCATGTGCCTGTTATCGCGCGGTTCGACCTGGAGTAGGCATGTCGATATTCAGGTGATGCCGGCCTGTAAATGACGGCTTCCTGCGCTTCCGGTGCTCACGTACCCAAAAGTACGCTCCGCTCCGGTTCTCGGAATCCGTCATTTTCGACTCGGCCTGACCTGAATCTCAACATACCTTGGGCGCAGCGAGGGCTTTGCGCGGGTTCCCAGCTGTGAGAGTGCTCAAAATTTTGTGCTGATTTCGTTCAGTTGTCGAAACGCGGCGCCAGCTTCTCGATGCGGCGGATCATCGCCTGGAAATCCTCGGAGATGCGCTGGTGCAGATGGACCGCGATGTCGGGATATTCCTCCAGGATGCGGCGGAACATCTTGCGGCTGAGTCGCAGCACTTCCGAATCGATCGCGGCGGACGCGCTGGTCAGCCGGTTGGTGTCGGCGATCAGCGCCAGTTCGCTCAACATGGTACCGGGGCCAGCCGTGCCTATCGGGACGCGGTCGCCATCCTGCTCGCGATAAAGGACGATGCGCCCGCTGACCACGATATAGGCGCAATCGGCCTCGTCGTCCTCGCGGTAAAGCTTGTGGTCGGCCTGCAGTTTGGTGGTTTCCGCGCCGAAGGCGAGCAAACGCAACTGTTCCTGCGTGAAGCCCTCGAAGAGCCTCACGGTGGACAGGATGCGGATGTCGTCATCCAGCGCCATCTAGCTATGTCCCCGAACGGTCAGTCCAATCCCTCCCTTAGAGCGCCGCGCGTCTGGATGCGCAAAGGACACTCTAACATTTTGAATCGACGCATCGCGCTTTCCAAAAATCGAGTCCGATCTTTGGGCCGATGCGTCAGTTCGATCCAGAACCACCTCCAGTCTCAGGACCGCACCAGAAAGCGGTCCCGCCCCGACCGCTCATTGGATAATGAAATGTTTAAGGAACCAGCTTGTAGCCGCCGCTTTCTGTCACAAGAATTTCCGCATTGGAAGGATCGCGCTCGATCTTCTGGCGCAGCCGGTAGACATGGGTTTCCAGCGTGTGCGTGGTGACGCCGGAATTGTAGCCCCACACTTCCTCGAGCAGCACGTCGCGCGTCACCACCTTCTGGTCGGCGCGGTAGAGATATTTGATGATCGAGGCTTCCTTCTCGGTCAGCCGCACCTTGGCGCCGCGCTGGTCGATCAAAAGTTTCTGGCTGGGCTTGAAAGTATAGGGGCCGACCGAAAAGGTGGCGTCTTCGCTCTGCTCATGCTGGCGAAGCTGCGCACGGATGCGGGCCAGAAGAACCGCGAAGCGGAACGGCTTGATCACATAGTCGTTGGCGCCGGCTTCGAGGCCGAGAATCGTGTCCGAATCGGTGTCGTGTCCAGTCAGCATGATGATAGGCGCCTTGTAGCCGCCCTTGCGCAGGATCTTGACCGCCTCCCGACCGTCCATGTCGGGCAGGCCGACATCCATAATGAGCAGATCGACGAGGCCACCGCGTGCCGCGGCGATGCCTTTGGCGGCGCTTGATTCCTGCAGGACGTCAAATTCCTCGTAGAGAGACAATTGCTCGACGAGCGTGCCGCGCAGGTCGTCATCGTCATCGACGATCAGAATGGTGCGTGAAGTCATGGATCAATCCGTTGTTTTGAAAAGAAAATTCAGTTGACCGCTACCTGTTTATGCGGAAGCTGACCGGCACAACAGCCGATCACAGTGATTTGTTCCGTGACACGATCATACAAGAAAAAACGCGCGCGCAATGAGGCGAGCGCATTTTTGCGAAAAGGGCTTCATGTGCTCACGGTGCGCGCCAGGCCCGGCCACGCCAGCCAGGGGCTCCTGCAGGCCGGCGGACTGGTGTTTTCATGTGCGCTGGGACGCGGCGGCATATCGGCAGCCAAGCGCGAAGGCGACGGCGCCACGCCGCTTGGTTCGATGCGGATCCTGTCGGGATACTTCCGGAGCGATCATTTTTCCGACGGCCGCAAAACCCGGCTGGCGATGGCGCCGATCGGTGCCGATCTCGGCTGGTGCGAAGTGCCCGATGATCGCAACTACAACCGTCCGGTCAGGATTCCCTATGGCGCCAGCCACGAGCGGATGCTGCGCGCCGACCGGCTCTATGATGCCTGCCTGGTGCTCGACTGGAACATTTCGCCGCGTCGCCGCGGGCGCGGCAGCGCCATCTTCTTTCACCTCGCGCGCCCCGGCTTCACGCCGACGCAAGGCTGCGTGGCGGTGACGGCACGCACGATGGCCCGGCTGTTGCCGTTGTTGTCGGATCGCACGGTGGTGAGGGTGGTGAGGTAGGGGAATAGGGGAGTAAGGCAGCAGGGCAGTAGGGCAGTAGGAAAAGCTAGGTGGCGCGTTCGCCCAATCCTACCGATACTTCTGACTTCCTTACCACCCTATTCCCCTACTGCCCTACTGCCCTACTGCCCTACTGCCTTACTTCCCTAACCCGCTGCCAGCCGATGTCGAGCAGACCCAGCCGGCCGAGTTCCCGGTCCATTGCACGCGCGACATCCTTCCGTTCGGCGCCGATGTCGCGCAATTGGCGATCCGAAAGATCCTCGACATTTTCATGCGGGAGCTCCTGCGGGAGGTTGACCGCGATTTTCGCGTAGCGGAACCACTCAATTGCCGCCCGCAGCCAGATTGGCCGGGTGGCCGGAGACTTCAAGACGATGTGGGACATGACGTGACCCCTTCTATCCGGATATCAAATCCGATTTGATGGTTTATCGATGGTCCAATCATGCCGGATTGAAATCTAAGAGGGAAACGAGTAGTTTTTTCTCTATCATCAAGTTTTATTTGTGGATCAAGAGCGATGATCCTGCCAAAAGTCATTCCGCGCTGATGGCCCGCCTGCTGCCTGGAACCCGTGCCTTGAGGACGCTGGAAGCAGCCGCCCGGCACCTCAACTTCACCCGCGCCGCCGACGAGCTCGGCCTGACACCGGCCGCGGTCAGCCACCAGATCAAGGAAATCGAGGATCAGCTTGGGATCGTGCTGTTCACGCGCACCAGCCGTACCATCCGGCTGACGGAGGCGGGCGCGGTGCTGTTCGAGGCCGCAACCGATGCGCTCGACCTGCTCGGTCGTGCCGTTTCACGGGCGCACAAGACAGCGCGCGGAACGTCGCTGCTGAAAGTGACCCTCGATGCCCAGTTCGCGACAAAATGGCTGATGCGGCGCGTCGACGACTTTCGCAAGCATCAACCCGGTGTCGAGCTGCGCTTCGATATAACCTCTGAATTGCGCGATTTCGACCTGGACGACGTCGATGTCGGCATCCGTTTCGGCGCTGGAAAATATCCGGGCCTTTGCGCCCACCGGCTGTTTGACAACGTCATCATTCCGGTCTGCAGCCCAGCGTTACTGCGGGCGGGGCCGCCGCTCAAGGAGCCGCGTGACCTGTTCCATCACACGCTCGCCCATATCGAGTGGGCGCGTCAGGGCGTGACGTGGCCGAACTGGCGCATGTGGATGGCGGCGGCCGGCGTCAACGATTTCGATGACAGCCGGACGATCGTCTTCGGCACGTCCTCGGACGTCGTTCAGGCCGCGCTCGACGGCCATGCCGTGGCGCTCGCCGACTTCGCCATGGTGGCAAACGACCTTTCCGAGGGCAGGCTGGTGCGTCCCTTTGAACTGGGCATGAAGGTGGCGCCCGAATTCGCCTATTTCCTGGTCTACCCCAAGAGCGTCGCCGATGAGGCTCGCATCGTCGCCTTTCGCGAATGGCTTCTCGACGAAGTCGCGAAGACGCCGACGTGATTTGGCGGACACTTGCACGTCGCGTCCGAAGGCATGCCTTTGGGCGATGTGTATTGGCTTAAGCCGCCGCCGCTCCGAACCAGCCGATCACAGCGCCGATGAGGAGCAGCACGCCAAGCCAGTGGCCGCAGTCTATGACGGTCAGGTCCCAGCCGAAACCTTCGTAGCGGTGATTGACGGATAGCGTCGTGGCGACGAATCCGAGCCAGAGAACGAAGCCGAACACCAGCCCGGCAAGGAGGCTCGGTTCGCCACCGGTCATCGCGCCGATAACCAGCGACATGACCAGCGCCATGACAAGTTCCGCGATGAAGCTGATGACAAAGGGCAGCGGCGATTTGTTCATGGTCGCAGGATCAAGCTTGGCGGCCTTGAGCCACGGCTTGCTCAAGGTCATGTACCAGGCGGCGCCGAACAACCACGCCACCACGGCGGCGACGATCACCGCCAGCCAGTTCACTGCTGAAAAATCCATGATTTCCCTCCCAAAAGCATGTCGCCCAAAAGTGCCCGGCGGTTTTGGGACAACGACATGCGTATTCTCAAAATCGAACCATGATGGAACGCCGGTTCGGCGGGTGCCGTCAAGCAAAGCGCCAGACGGTCGTGCGCTTAACCAGGGAATCTTCCAGCGCCCGGGTTACCGCAACCTCGTAGACGGCAAGCGGCTGCAGCCCTGCTTTCGGCATATACGAGCGGCCGGGATCGCCAACGAGAATGTCGGCGCCGCGCGCCTTCAGCGTCGCGAACCACGGCATCAGCCTGTCGGCGAAGGACCTGTCGTAGAAGACGTCGCCAGCCAAAACCACATCCCAGCCGGCATCGGTTCCGATGCAGTCGGTACCCAGAAATTCAATGCCGACGCCGTTGGCCTCGCCATTGAGGCGGATCGCGGTCGCGCAGAACGGGTCGATGTCGGCGGCGATCACCTCTGCTGCGCCAGCCTTTGCCGCGGCAATGGCGACAAGGCCGGAACCGGAGGCGAAGTCGAGCACGCGCTTGTCGTGCACATCGGACGGATTGTCGAGGATGTAGCGGGCAAGACCCTGGCCGCCGGCCCAGGCGAACGCCCAGAAGGGCGGTGGCAGGCCGATTTCGGCCAGTTCGTCCTCGGTCCGCTGCCACAGATCATGCGCCTCGTCGGCGAGATGCAGCAGGATTTCCGGAACATGCGGCGGCGCCATCAGCGTCGTGTTGTCGAGGATGAAGTTTTTCGCGCTGTTTGGCGTCAGTGCCGTCACGGAGCTGGCGTCAGGTCACCCATGCGGCAGACCTCTTTCCATTCGGCCGGCGTCACCGGCTGCACGGAAAGCCGCCCGAGCCGGACCAACGCCATCTCGGCAAGCTTGGGATTGGCCTTGACCTGTTCCAGCGTCACCGGCTTCGGCATGTCCTTGACGGCGCGAATATCGACGCATTCCCAGCGCGGATCGTCAGTGGTGGTGTCCTGATGGGCCAGCGCGCAGACCTCGGCGATGCCGACCACGTCGAGCCCGTCGTTGGAATGGTAGAAGAAGCCGAGGTCGCCGATCTGCATCGCCTTCATGTTGTTGCGCGCCGCATAGTTGCGCACGCCGTCCCATTGCGTGCCGGCCTTGCCCTTCGCCTTCAGCGCCTCGAAGGAGAAGACCGAGGGTTCCGATTTGAACAGCCAGTAGTTCATTGTTTTGCTCCTCCTGGCGGCTGGAGATCAGGTAGCCGCCGGCTTGTTGAAGGTCCAGTTCCATTGCCGGATTTCGACACTCTCGAACAGCCCGGCCTTGGCGTAGGGGTCTGCCGCCGACAGGGCTTCTGCCGCGGCCGGATCGGGTGCCTCGACCACGACGAGGCTGCCGTTCGGCTTGCCGTCGGCATCGAGGAACGGGCCGGCGAAGGCCAGTTTCTTCTCGCCGTTCAGTCCTTCCAGGAAGGCAATATGCTCGGGCCGCGTATCGAGCCGCACCTGCAGGCTTCCAGGCTTGTCCTTGCAAATCAACGCAAACAGCATCTTTTCATCTCCGGATCGTTCGAGATTATAAGTCGGTTTCGGTCTTCAGCGGCCTTGTCATCAATGCCGACACAGCCTGGCGGATGGTGATCGTGCCGTCCAGTATGGCGGCGACGGCGGTGATGATCGGCGCGTCGATCCAGCGTTCGGTGACGATGCGGGCGGCGATCGCCGCCGTTGGCACGCCTTCGGCCAATGGCAGGCCGGCAAGCGGCTTGCCTTGCCCCAGCGCCAGCCCGTAGGCGAAATTGCGCGACTGGGCGGACGAGCAGGTGAGCAGCAGGTCGCCGAGGCCGGAAAGCCCCATCAGTGTCTCCGGCTTTGCGCCAAATGCAGCGCCGACGCGGCGCAATTCGACGAAGCCGCGCGTCACCATCGCGGCCTGGGCACTGGCGCCGAGCCCGGCGCCAGTGATGGCGCCGGCGGCAATGGCGAAGACATTCTTTAGCGCGCCGCCGATTTCGACGCCGATAAGGTCGTCGCTCGAATAACAGCGCAAATTCTCAGCCGAAAAGCGGGCGGCAAGGTCGGCCGCCAGGCCCGCGTCGCGGGCGGCGACCACCACGGCCGTCGGCAGGCCCCTGGCGACGTCGGTGGCGAAGCTCGGGCCGGACAGGGCGGCGACCGGATTTTTAGGCAGGATCTCCTCGACAATCGCCGACAGCAAGGCGCCGGTCTCCCGTTCGATGCCCTTGGCGCAGAGAACCAGCGGGACGCCTTTCGGCATATGGGTTTTTGCCGCCGTCAGCATGGCGCGCAGCGACTGCGCCGGAACCACCGCCAGCACGCAATCCGCATCGGCAAGAGCCATTTTGATATCGCTTGTCGCGTCGATGCCGGGATCGAGCGCGATGCCGGGCAGGTAGCGTTGATTTTCGCCGTGACCGATCGCTTCAACGGTCTCCTGGTCGCGCGCGAACAGCCGGACCGAATGGCCGGCGCGCAGCATCGCCAGCGCCAGCGCCGTGCCCCAGGCGCCACCGCCAAGAACCGCGACGCGCCAGCCGTTTGTGGCCTTGCTTGCAGCGCCGCCGGTCATGCCTTGGCACCACGCCGGCCCGAGCCGACCATCGGGGCAGAGATGCTGTCCAGCGGCCAGCGCGAGCGCGGCACGAAATCGGCGGCATTTTCATCCGCAATGCCGGCACGCAGCCTTTCGATGCCGGCCCAGGCGATCATCGCCGCATTGTCGGTGCACAGTTTGAGCGGCGGCGCGACAAAGGCAAAACCGGCCTGCTCGCATAGGGCTTCCAGTGTCGCCTTGATCGTCCGGTTGGCAGCGACGCCACCGGCAACGACCAAGGCCGGATTTTGCATGTTGGGAAACATTTCGCGAAAGCGCATTAGCGCTCTCGATACACGGTCATCCAACGCATCCGCCACCGCCGCCTGGAACGACGCGCAGATGTCGGCGACGTCCTGGTCGCTCAACGGGGCGATGGCCGTCGCCGCCTGGCGCACGGCGGTCTTCAGCCCGGAAAAGGAGAAATCGGGCTGCGCCGAGCCTTTCATCGGGCGCGGGAAGGCGAAGCGCGTGGCGTTGCCGGCCGCCGCCGTCTTCTCGACATTCGGCCCACCGGGATAGGGCAGGCCGAGCATCTTGGCCGTCTTGTCGAAGGCTTCGCCGAGCGCATCGTCGATCGTCGTCGCCCAGCGCTGGTAGTCGCCGACGCCGCGTACCGCGACGATCTGCGTGTGACCGCCGGAAACCAGCAGCAGGAGGTAGGGAAAAGCAAGCCCGTCGGTCAGCCGCGCGGTCAGCGCGTGGCCTTCGAGGTGGTTGATGGCGATCAGCGGCTTGTTTGCTGCCGCGGCGATCGCCTTCGCCGTCATCAGCCCGACGATCAGCCCGCCGACGAGGCCGGGGCCGGCGGTTGCGGCAATCGCGTCGATGTCGGCGAGATCGACGCCCGAATCGGCAAGCGCTGCCTCGATAATGCCATCCAGTGCCTCGACATGGGCGCGCGCGGCGATCTCCGGCACGACACCGCCGAAGGCGGCATGCTCCTCGATCTGGCTGAGCACGACATCGGACAGGATCCTGGGCGTCGAATCACCGTCCAGCGCCACCACGCTGGCGGCCGTCTCGTCGCAACTCGTCTCAATGCCCAGAACGCGGATCAATTCGTCGCTGCCTTCGAAGATTGTACAAACCGGCCTTTCCCCGCTAGGAGAAAGCTCGGAAAACGGCCTCAATCTGCTGGGGGTTATCACGGACCGCGCGCCATGCAAACAACCTTGAAAATCGGAACACGCGGCAGCCCGCTGGCACTGGCGCAGGCGCATGAAACGCAGGCGCGGCTGATGGCCGCGCACGGCATGCCGGAACAGGCATTCGAAGTGGTCGTCATCTCGACCAGCGGCGACCGCATCCAGGACCGGCCGCTGTCGGAAGCCGGCGGCAAGGGGCTGTTCACCAAGGAGATCGAGGAAGCGCTGCTGGCGCGTCGTATCGACATCGCCGTGCATTCGTCGAAGGACATGCCGACGGTGCTGCCCGACGGGCTGGAACTGTCCGCCTTCCTGCCGCGCGAGGACGCGCGCGACGCTTTCGTCGGCAAGGCGGCGAAAGCAATCGTCGAACTGCCGCAGGGCGCGAAGGTCGGTTCGTCGTCGCTTAGGCGCCAGGCGCTGATCCGGCGCATGCGGCCGGACCTCGAAGTGGTGATGTTCCGCGGCAATGTGCAGACGCGGCTGCGCAAGCTGGACGAGGGCGTTGCCGATGGCACCATCCTCGCTTATGCCGGGCTGAAGCGGCTTGGGCTCGAAGATATCATCACCGACCTGATGCCGCTCGACATCTTTCCGCCGGCGCCGGGGCAAGGCGCGATCTGCATCGAAAGTCGCATCGGCGATCGCGACGTGGAAAGGATGCTGACGGCAATCCACGACGTGCCGACCGGGCAGGCGCTGGCCTGCGAACGCGCCTTCCTGGCGGCGCTCGACGGATCGTGCCGCACGCCGATCGCCGGTCATGCTACAATATCAAGCGGAGCGGTCTTTTTCGCCGGGCTGATCATCTCGCCGGACGGTACGCAATCCCACGAGGTCAAGGCGCAAGGCCCAGTGCAGGAGGCGGCCCGCATCGGCGAGGACGCCGCCAGGACCGTGCGGGCCAAGGCCGGCGAAAAATTCTTCGACGGCTGGGCCTGACATGGTTCGCGTCCTGGTGACGAGGCCGGAACCGGGCGCCTCGCGCACGGCACAGCGGCTGGAGGACCAGGGTTTCCGGCCGGTCCTGTTGCCGTTGACCGAAACGGTGGCCCTGCCGGTCGGTGCCGATGCAGCCGCCGACAATGCCGTGGCCGTTGCGGTCACCAGCGCCAATGCCGTGCGCCATGCGCCGAAGGAAATCATAGCGGCGCTCGCCGCCTTGCCCTGTCATGCCGTTGGCAAAAGGACGGCGGAAGCAGCCCGCGCTGCGGGGTTCCTGTCCGTCTGCGAAGGCCCTGGCGATGCCGAGGCGCTGGCCGATGCGCTTGCCGGCGGCTTCGCGGCTGGTACGGTCGTTTATCTGTGCGGACGCGTGCGGTTTCCGGCGTTCGAGGCGCGGCTGAAGGCCGCGGGTGTCCACGTCCGCGCCATCGAGACCTACGACACCGTTGCGCCAGGCTATTCGGACGCCGCAATCCTTGCGCGCCTGTGCGGCCAGCCGGTTGAAGCGGTGCTGCTCTATTCGGCCAAGGCGGCCACCGAGATGCAAGCCCTGACCGGTCGACCGACGCTGCGTGAGCTTTTTGAAAACACATGCTTTTTCGCCCTGTCCGGACGTATCGCCGCAGCCTTGGGCGACGTAGCCGACAAAGAAATCCGCATCGCGCCGGAACCCAGCGAAGACGCGCTGCTGGGACTTTTGCAGGCATGGCGCTGACCGGCATCCGCCGCTGCTCTGTTGCGAGCGCCTGGATAAAGGAAGAGACGCGAGCTCAGGGCAATCGCCTCAGCTTTGCGCTGCCCCTCGCCCTTCGGGCCACCTCTCCCCACTTCGTGGGGAGAGGAACCCAAGTTCTGCGGAGGCAGCCGCACTTGGCGCTTAACGATTCCTCTTTCCCAAAGAGGTCCATTTGGGAGAAGGTGCCGGCATGAAACCTGAGGCGATTGCCCTCGATGCAGCGAATTTGTTCTTGCTTTGTGCTATCAGTTATGCTAGTAATTTTAATATGCTGTTGACTTGCGCCAACAACCCGCCGCCGAGGCGGGTTTTTCATTTCAGGTCCCGCGTGTCATACCCTCAAAACCGCTGCGCACCCTTGCGCTGAAGCCCGGTCAGGGCCCCGCGGCGTTGTGCCAATCCGAGTTCGAAGCCCCCGTGTCATCACGCCGCCCCTTTTCACCGCTTGGTGATGTGCTAGACCCTTCCTGAACCATCCCGAAGCGAATTTTTGCGGAGCCAAAGCATGGTCAAGACGCCGAAGATGCGGCATTCGAAAAGCCGTCGCGAGCCGGTGACCATCGAGCTCGAACCCGGCGCCGTCTCGCGCGTTGCCGACGAGGATGCCGCCAAGGTAGAAACCGAGGAGGCCCAGGCCGAGGCGGCAAAGGTGGAGGAAGCGGCCTCGCAGCCGGAGGTTCCTGACGAACCGGTGCATGCCGACCAGACCGATCTCGAGCCGTGGGAACACGCCGACGCGGTTCTGCCGGCCGGCTCGGAAGAGCTGGCAGAGGGCGACGTCAAGGGCCCTGAAGGATCCAAATCGACTTATCCGACCGGCTCGGAGGCATCGGCGAATCGGGCCTACGACTACAGCTTCGACGACGCATCGGCCAAAGCCAGTGTGACCGGGGCCAGTGTGACCGGGGCCAGTGCGACGGGGGCCAGCGGAAGCGAAGAAGCGCCGAAAGAAGCCCAGGCGAGGAACGGAGACATGGCAGCGCAGCCGAAGCGTGGCGGCATCAACGGCGTCGCCGCCGGCATTATCGGCGGCGTCATTGCGCTCGCCGCCGCGGGAGGGCTGCAGTTTGCCGGCCTGCTGGGCGCGCCGGGCTCGGGCGGCGTGTCGCTCGACGGCGTCAATGGTGAAATCGCTTCGCTGAAGAGCGAGATCGCCGGGCTCAAGGACGCGGCCGGCAACAGCGATGCGTCGGCCAAGGTCGATGGGCTGTCGTCGGCGCTGGATCAGGTCAAGGCGGATGTCGCGGCGCTGAGGTCGGCGATCGAGCAGGGCGGGGCCGGCGATACCGCCGGGCTTGCGGCGCTTGGCGACAAGGTCAAGCAGATCGAGACGGCGGTCGCGGCCCTCGGCCAGGCCGGCAACACGGCGCCGGTCGATCTTGGGCCGCTCAACGAAAAGCTGGCCGGGCTCGACGCGGCGGTGAAATCCGCCGGCGAGGCGACGACGGCACAGGAAAGTCGGCTTGCGGCGCTGGAGCAGTCGGTGTCGCAGCTTTCCGGCAAGGTCGAGGCACAGGCAGGGCAGCCGAAGATCGCGCTCGCCATCGCCGCGTCGGCGCTGAAGGCGGCACTCGACCGCGGTGCGCCATTCGCGGCAGAGCTCGAAACCTTCGCGGCGATTTCACCGGACGCGCCGGAGATCGCGATCTTGCGTCCCCACGCCGAAAAGGGCGTTCCGACCCGCGCCGCGATCGCCGCCGAGATGGCCGCCGCGGCCAATGCCATGGTCGCCGCCGCCGCACCCGTCGACCAGAATGCCGGCTTCCTGCAGAACCTTCTGTCGAGTGCCGAATCACTGGTCAAGGTCAGGCCGATCGGTGCCGTCGAAGGCGCCGGCGCGCCGGAAACCGTCGCGCGCATGGAGGTGGCGGTCAACCGGGGCGACTACGCCAAGGCGCTCAGCGAATACGATACGCTGCCCGAGGCCGTGAAGGCCGCCGGAGCCGACTTTGCCGGCAAATTGAAGGCACGGATCGAGGTCGAGACGCAGGTCGACGCGCTGATATCAGGCGCGATGAAGGCGTGATGAGGAAAACCCGATGATTCGCATTCTCCTCTTCCTCGCCGTCGTTTTCGCGCTCGGGCTGGGTTTCGCCTGGCTGGCCGACCGGCCGGGCGAGATGGTCGTCACCTTCAGCGGCTATCAATACCAGGTCAGCCTGATGGTGGCGGCGGTGGCGGTCGTCGCCGTCGTGGCCGCGGTGATGATCGTCTGGTGGCTGATCAAATCGCTGTGGAACAGCCCCTACACCATCTCGCGCTATTTCCGCGTGCGCCGCCGCGATCGTGGCTATCAGGCGCTGTCGACCGGCATGATCGCCGCCGGCGCCGGTGACGGGGCGCTTGCCCGCAAAAAGACCAAGGAAGCGGCAAAGCTGATCCGCTCCGACCAGGAGCCGCTGATCCATCTGCTCGAGGCGCAGGCCTCGCTGCTCGAGGGCGATCATGAGGGCGCGCGCGAGAAGTTCGAGACCATGCTCGACGATCCGGAAATGCGGCTGCTCGGCCTGCGCGGGCTTTATCTCGAGGCAGAGCGCCTCGGCGACCGCAACGCGGCGCGACACTATGCCGGGCGCGCCGCGGCTATGGCACCGCAACTGGCCTGGGCGGCCGAATCGACGCTGGAAGACCTGACCGGACGCGGTGATTGGGAGGGGGCGCTGAAACTGGTCGAGGCGCAGAAATCGACGCGGCAGATCGAGCGCGACGCCGCCAACCGGCGCCGCGCCGTGCTGCTCACCGCCAAGGCGCAGGCGCTGATCGACAGCGATCCCAATGCCGCCAGAACCGCCGCCCTCGAGGCCAACCGGCTGCGGCCGGATTTCGCGCCGGCGGCGGTCGTCGCCGCCAAAATGCTGTTTCGGGAGAACGACGTCCGCAAGGGCTCGAAGATCCTCGAAGCGGCCTGGAAGGCCGAGCCGCATCCGGAGATCGCCGAGCTTTACACTCACGCCCGACCCGCCGATGCCGTGCTCGACCGGCTGAACCGGGCGAAGAAGCTGCAGGAGATGAAGAAGAACCACGCCGAATCCTCACTGGCGGTGGCGCGCGCCGCGCTCGACGCGCAGGATTTTTCAACCGCCCGCCAGGAGGCAGAGGCAGCCATTCGCATGGATCGCCGCGAAGGTGCCTATCTGCTGCTGGCCGACATCGAGGAGGCCGAGACCGGCGATCAGGGCAAGGTGCGACAGCTCTTGTCCAAGGCAGTGCGCGCACCGCGCGATCCGGCCTGGGTTGCCGACGGCGTCGTCTCCGAACGCTGGGCGCCGGTGTCGCCGATCACCGGCAAGCTCGACGCCTTCGAGTGGCGGGCGCCGATGGAGCGGCTCGGCCAGCTCATCGACAGCGATGAGGACGCTTCGGACGCCGCGGTGCCGACCATTGCGGCGCTAACCAAGCCGGCAAAGGAAAATGTGATCGAGCTGACCCCCGCTGTTTCGACCGAAAGACCGACCACGGCCGCGGCATCGGAAGGTGGCGAAGACCATGTCACGCCGGTCACCGCCTCGGCCTTTGCCGCGGTGCCGCCGGATGCCGAAGCTGTCGAACCGGCGGAGGAACTGGCACGGCTGCCCGACGACCCCGGCGTCGACCCGGACGACGAGAACGAAAAATCACCACGCAGGTTTCGCTTGTTCTGATTTGGCCGAGCTTGGTAGTTTTGGCTCCATGGGAAGTAATCGCATGTTCGAACGCGTTCTGTCGTTTCTAAAGGAGCTGCCGGCAGGTGGCGGCGCCAGCAATGACGCCGATGATCCGCGCGTTGCCGCATCCGCCCTTCTCTACCATGTGATGAATGCCGACGGCGTGCGTCAGGATGCCGAATGGGAGCGATTCAAGGCGGTGCTGGCGGAAAGCTATTCGCTCATCGGCGACGAGCTCGACGCGCTGGCCGCCGCCGGGGAGCGGGCCGACAATGAGGCTGTCGACCTCTATGCCTTCACCAGCGTGTTGAAGCGCCAGCTCGATGCCGACGCGCGAAAAGCCTTCATCGGCCTGATGTGGGAAATCGTCTATGCCGATGGCGAGTTGCACGAGCTCGAGGATAACATCGTCTGGCGAGTCGCCGAGCTGATCGGCGTCGAGCGCCGAGACCGTGTCGAGGCGCGCCGCAAAACGGCGGCCGAAGCGCCGGGCGCCACTGGAACGTCGAGCGACGAATAGACAGGACCCCCATGCCATCCACGCCGAGGCCGAGACCAAAAATCCTGATCGTGCTGCATCAGGAGAATTCGAGCCCCGGACGCGTCGGCCACATGCTCATCGAAGAGGGCTTCGACCTCGACATCCGCCGCCCGCCGCTCGGCGACGCTTTGCCGGAAACGCTGGACGGTCATGCCGGAACCGTGGTGTTCGGCGGACCGATGAGCGCCAATGACGAGGACGACTTCGTCCGCCGCGAGACCGACTGGCTGAAAGTTCCGCTCAAGGAGAACCGGCCGTTGCTCGGCATCTGCCTCGGCGCGCAGATGCTGGTCAACCATCTTGGCGGCAAGGTCGAGGGTCATGGCGAGGGGCTGGTCGAGATCGGCTGGTATCCGCTGAAGGCAACCGAGGACGGCAAGAAGCTGATGCACTGGCCGGAGATGGTCTACCAGTTTCACCGCGAAGGCTTTTCGCTGCCGAGGGACGCGACGCTGCTGGCGACCGCCGAAACCTATCCCAACCAGGCCTTTCGTTATGGCGACAATGCCTGGGCCATCCAGTTCCATGGCGAACTGACCCGGGCGATGATGCAGCGCTGGGTCGTTCGCGGCGCGCACCGCTTCGAGTTGCCCGGCGCACAGCCCGGCCGCGATCATCTCGGCGGCCGGCTGATCTGGGACATGCATCTGAAGCGCTGGCTCGGCGAGTTCCTGCAGACGATTTTCGGCAAACCGGCTGGGTCCTAATCTAGAGCATGCGGGAATGCGCGCTTCCGGCAATCATTGCGACGATTGTTTCGAAGAGTTCGTCCGACGTCAGACCGGCAGCCCGTTCTGCTTTCGGAGGCTTTTGTCGAATGCGGATGCGGGGACGAAACGGCGCAGCAAACTGACTTGGCGCGCCATTTTTCCCGCCGCATAGCGCCTCCTCGGAACGGACGCGGTCGCTGCTTTCAAGACCGTCCCGGCTACAACTTCGGGAGCATCGCCTGTTTCTATCGCCTTCCGCAGGATCACATTCATGCCAGCGCGCGCAGCGTCATAGATATCAAGCAGCCGATCCGGCCTGGTGAGATTTTCTTCAAACGACGTACGGGTATAGGCGGGCTCGACCAACACGACGCGAATTCCGAGAGGGCGCAGTTCGTGGTCGAGCGATTCGGAATAACCCTCGATGGCATGTTTGGTCGACGCATAGAGCGCCGAATAGGGTGCCGGGATCAAACCCAGCACCGAACTCAAATTGACGATTCTGCCCTTCCCTTGACGGCGCATTGTCGGCAGGACCGCGTTGGTTACGCGCAGAACGCCGAAGACGTTCACGTCGAACAGCGCCTGAGCCTGGGCCGTGGAGGATTCCTCTGCGCCGCCGAGCAGGCCGAGGCCGGCATTGTTGACGAGCAGATCGATGCGCCCGGCTTCGGCCAGCACCTCGTCAACGAGTTTCGCCACGGACGCGTCATCGGTGACGTCGCAGGTCAGCATGGTAACGCCGTCGGATCGCTTGGCGACCGCGCGACGGCTGGTTCCGAACACTCGAAAGCCCGCGTTCTGCAGGGCTTTGGCCGTTGCGTGCCCGATGCCGGTGGATGCCCCCGTCACCAGGGCGACGCCAAGATTGGTCTTGTTCATGGAAATCACTTCTTTCTTTGTGTTCGATTGCCGGCTGCGGGCGGGCGCACAGATGGAGATGCGGCGCACGCCCCGGCGATCCGAGGGATTACTCGGCAATGGCCCCGGTTAGCTGGTTGGACCCCACCTCGGTGATGGTAAGTTTGTCGCCGGAGCGCGAAATCTCGAGGCTTTGGTCGGGTTCGCCTAATCTCCGCGGCACGGATATCGCGGCCGACTGCCCTTCGGCGAGAGTGGCCGAGAAGCGCACCGGGAGCCCGGCCTCACCATCGGCTATCGTTGCGATCACCCGATAGCCGTCATTTTCGTCGGTGTAGTGTAAGACGCCGCGAAAACCGCCGAGATGGATACTCTCCCCGGCCATGGCCGACAGCTCACCGGCATGCACCGGGGACGCGGCCAGGAAGAATGCCATCACACCGCCGATGAGGCTGATCGCCGGGAGGCTTCGCTGACGGTTAGGTTCTGGATGGGCGACGAGATTGGTCCTGTTCATGGTAGGCACTCCTTCTTTGTGCTGGATTAGGTACCGGAATGATGTTACTATCATTTCGATATCAAGTCACTATCAAAATGATACGAACATGAAAAATCTTTCCGATGCCTCTTGCCCGATCGCCCGCGGCCTCACCTGCGTCGGCGATGCGTGGAGCATGTTGATCCTTCGCGACGCGAGCCAGGGCCTCACCCGCTTCGACGAATTCCGGAAAAGTCTGGGCATCGCCCCCACCATCCTGACCCGGCGGCTGGCGACGCTGACGGAGGAGGGACTTTTGGAAAAGCGGCGCTACTCGGAGCGGCCTCCGCGCGATGAGTACGTGCTGACCGCCGCCGGACGCGACTTCTTGCCGGTGCTCGTCTTACTGGGTGCGTGGGGACGCCAGTACCGTGGCGAAGGCAGGCTGACGCGATACATAGACGCAGAGACGGGAGAAGAAATCGAGCCGGTGGCCGTGGATGCCGTCACAGGGGCAAAGATCGGCACCCGCCCGATTCGCGTTGCGGCACCCGAATAGCATCCTTCCCGTATCGATGACTGCTGAGACGTGCCAGCGAGATGGTCCGATGGATTCCTCGGGCCTAGTTGGATCAGGCGCTATGCCTTCGACATGGCGAGCGCTTGGGCATCGGTGTTCGCAACGATGAATTCTACGCCCTCAAGGTTCTGCGCGATCATGTTGTTGATAGCATTTCCATCGCCGCCGCCGCCCACGCCGGACCAGTGTGCCTTGGATCAGTTTCGCCCGTCGAGGTGGCGCACCTTGCGCAGCTGCGGAAACAACACCGCCCACAGGCCGGCGACGACGACTGCGCCGACGCCGCCGATCGCCACCGCCGGCACGGTGCCGATCAATGCCGCCATGGTGCCCGCGCGGAATTCGCCCAGCTCGTTGGAAGCGCCGACGAAAACCTGATTGACGGCGTTGACGCGGCCGCGCACCTGATCCGGCGTCCACAGCTGGATCAGCGTCTCTCGGATATAGACGCTGAACATGTCGGTGGCGCCGAGCAAGGCGAGCGCCGCGATCGACAGCCAGGTGATGGTCGAAAGGCCGAACAGCACGGTAAAGGCGCCGAACAGCGCGACGAAGCCGAGCATGACCAGGCCGGCGTGGTTGCGGATCGGATGTCCGGCCAGCCAGATGGCAACGCAGATGGCGCCGATACCGGGCGCCGAGCGCAACAGCCCCAGCCCCCATGGGCCGAGTTCGAGGATGTCGCGCGCATAGACGGGCAGCAGTGCCGTGGCGCCGGACAAAAGCACGGCGAACAAATCGAGCGAAATGGCGCCGAGCACGATCTTCTCGCTCCAGATATAGCCGAAGCCGGCAAACAGCGTCTGCATCGTCGGCTTGTCGGTCTCGCTGCGCTGGGCAGGCTTGGGGATGGTAAAGACCAGCACCGCGGCGACAAACATCAAAACGGCTGCGGTGCCGTATGCCGCCTCCGCCGAAAGCCCGTAGAGCAGGCCCCCGGCGACCGGTCCGATGATGGTCGCGGTCTGCCAGGCGGATGAATTCCAGGCGATCGCGTTGCCGAAATCCTCTGGTGGCACGAGATTGGCGAACAGCGACGCCGCGGCCGGCCCGAAGAAGGCGCGCGCGATGCCGAACATGGCGAGCACCATGAAGATCAACCCCGGTCCGCTAAGGCCGCGCAGCGTCAGCAGCAAAAGGGCCAGCGCGCAGATCGCCTCCAGCAGCACCGTCAGCGCCATGATCAGCCGGCGCCCGAAACGGTCGGCGACCACCCCGGTGACCAGCACCAGCAGCAGCGAAGGCAGGAACTGGACAATGCCGACAAGGCCGAGATCGAACGGATCGCGGGTCAGGTCGTACACCTGCCAGCCGACGGCGACGGATACGATCTGCGTGGCGAATGTCGAGAGGAAGCGCGCCGCCCAATAGCTCAGGAAGGGTCTATGCCGGAAGGCGGCATAGCGCTGGTCAGGTGGCGCATGGAATTCGGATGTCATGGATCCAGCCCCGTGGTGAAGATGTCGGCCGGCGGGGCACTTCCACGATGGGCGCTGGTCCGGCCACGAAAGCCTTTAGCGCAGTTCGGCGCGGTGCGCGCGCAAAAACCCGTCCTGGATCAAACAATTTGGCGCCCGCCCCGCGTTACGCCAGGAGGGCGCCAGACCTGATCTCGTATGCTGGAGCGGGATGCATTTGAATTGAACCTGGCATCCCGCTCTCTCTATTCTTAGCCGCATTGCTGCGACGCCAAGGGATTCGCTTGGCTGCAGAATGCTTTAGGCCGGGGCCTTGGGCTTCCTCGCCTTCTTGACGGGCGCCGGCGGGGCGGCCTTGCGGCCAAGGCCTATTGCCTTCGCCAGTTGCGAGCGCGAAGCCGCATAATTGGGGGCAACCATCGGATAGTCGGCCGGCAAACCCCATTTGGCGCGATAGGCGTCCGGCGTCAGCCCAAAATGAACGCCGATATGGCGCTTCAGGGATTTGAACTTCTTGCCGTCTTCGAGGCAGATGATGAAATCGGGCGTCACCGATTTCTTTGGGTTGATCGCAGGGACCAGCGGCGCTGCCGCCGGGACGGCGGGTTGTCCGAGCCCGCTTATCGAAGCGCTGACGCTTGCGATGAGATCGCCGAGGCCGGAAGCCGGCAGGCGGTTCTTCTCGACGTAGGCGGACACGATGTGAGCGGTCAGCTCGAGCAGGTCGATGTCTTTGCGAGCGTTGTTGCTATCGTCGGTCAATCTATTTTCTCCGTCCTTGGGGTAGCAGAATTCCTAGTCGGCAAATCTGCGTAACGCAATGACGCCGCACATTATTTTGAACACAATACTAACGGCAGCATTCAGATCAACAGGTCTGACCCCAAACCATCAGAATATCAGACGCTCGGTGATTTGTCGCGCCCAGTCGAAATCCGCCTTCGAAGGCGCGGGTGTTGTCGCCGCGCCTGCAATCGGCAGGCAGTTCATCGAGTTTGTCGACATTGCCGCCGCCTTACGAGGTCATTTCGCCGGATTGATCCAGCCGTTCGGCGGTCCGAACCCGACCATCGCGTCGGCAGGGCCCCATGTCCCCGGCTCATAAAGCGGAGGCGGCGTGGTGTCGCCAAGCACCGGGCCGACGATCCGCCAGGCAAGCTCGCTGGCATCCTGGCGGGTGAACAGCTGGCGGTTGCCGTTCATGGCATCGCCGATCAACCGCTCATAGGGCGGCATGTCGCCCTTCGAATCGTCCAGGGCTGTCAGTTCGACCTGCTCGCCGACCATGTCATCGCCGGGGGCCTTGCGCTGGGCGCCGATCGAGATCGCCACCTGTGGATTGATGCGGAAGCGCACATGGTTGGCGTCGTCGGGCTTGATCGGATCGAAGACGTCGAGTGGCGGCCGCTTCAGCCGGACAATGACCTCGGTGGCATGCACGGGCAGGGATTTGCCGGCGCGGATGAAGAAGGGCACATCCTGCCAGCGCCAGGTGTCGACGAAGAACCGCGCCGCCGCGAAGGTCTCGACCGGCGAGTTCGGCGCCACGCCGGGCTCAGCAAGATAGCCGTTGAATTGGCCGCGCACGACATCGTCCCTGGTCAGCGTCCGGATCGCCCTCAGCACCTGCACCTTCTCGTCGATCAGATCGTCGGCCGACCGGCCGACGGGCGGCTCCATGGCAAGCAGCAGCAGGATGTTGAGCAAATGGTTCTCGATGACGTCGCGGATGCAGCCGACCTCGTCATAGAAGCGGCCGCGACCCTCGACGCCGAAATCCTCGGCCATAGTGATTTGCACGCTCTCGACGAAATTGCGGTTCCAGATCGGCTCGAGAAAGGAATTGGCGAAGCGGAAATAGAGCAGGTTCTGGATCGCCTCCTTGCCGAGATAATGGTCGATGCGAAAGATCGACTGCTCGTCGAACACCAGATGCAGAACCCGGTTCAGCCAACGCGCCGATTGCAGGTCGTGACCGAAAGGCTTTTCCACCATCAGGCGCGCGCCCTGGGCCGCGCCCGACTGTTCCAGCCCCTGGATGACCGTCTCGAACATGGTCGGCGGAACCGCCAGATAGTGCAGCGGGTGCTGTGCGGTTCCCAGCACGTTTTTCAGCTTCTCGAATGTCGCAGCACTACGGTAGTCGCCGCTGACATAGTGAAGCAGCGAGGCAAGTTTCGCGAAGATCTTTTCGTCGACCCTACCGATGGTCTTGCCGATACCGTCGCGGGCGCGCGCCTGCAACTGCTTCAGATCCCAGGCATCGAAAGCGACGCCGATCACCGGCTCGGTCAGGGTTCCCTTGGCGACCATGGCGTAAAGCGCGGGGAAGATCTTCTTGTGGGCGAGATCGCCGGTCGCCCCGAAAAGCACCAGCGTGTCGGACCGTTCCTGGCTCATGAGCGTGTCTCCCCCGTCACGAGCCGGTCTTCGGCTTCTCGACATGGCCGCCGAAAGCGTAGCGCATGGCGGACAGAAGCTTGTCGGCGAATTCGGATTCGCCTTGCGAGGAGAACCGGTCGAACAGGGCCGAGGACAGAACCGGCGCTGGCACACCGGTGTCGATCGCCGCCTTCAGCGTCCAGCGGCCTTCGCCGGAATCCGAAACCCGTCCGCCGAATTGGGTCAGCGCCGAGTCGGTCTTCAACGCGCCGGCCGTCAGGTCGAGCAGCCAGGAGCCGATGACGCTGCCATGTCGCCAGACTTCGGCTACCTGGGCGATATCGATGTCGAACTGGTAGTATTGCGGATTCTCCAACGGGCTGGTTTCGGCGTCTGCCGTCCGTTGCCTCTTGCCCGCATTCGCCGATTTCAGGATGTTCATGCCCTCGGCATAGGCGGCCATGACGCCGTATTCGATGCCGTTGTGGACCATCTTGACGAAATGGCCGGCGCCGCTCGGTCCGCAATGGAGATAGCCGAAGGGCGCGGTTCCGGCACCCTTGCCGGTGGCGGGCGCGCCGGCATCGGCGCCCGGCGCCAGGGTCGCGAAGACCGGATCGAGGTGCCGGACCGCGCCATCGGGACCGCCGATCATCAGGCAATAGCCGCGCTCGAGGCCCCAGACGCCGCCGCTGGTGCCGACGTCGACATAGTTCAGACCCCTGGAGGCGAGGTGTGCGGCCTGGTCGACGGCGTCATGGTAGTAGGAATTGCCACCGTCGATGATGATGTCGCCCGGCTCCATCAGCGCGGCCACCTGCTCGACGATCTTGCCGGTGATCGCTGCCGGCAGCATCAGCCAGGCGCTTCGCGGCTTGGTCAGCTTGCCGACGAATTCCTCCATCGACGCCGCTCCGATCGCGCCGTCCTTGACGAGTGCTGCGACGCTGGCCGGGTTGATGTCGTAGACGACGCATTCGTGGCCATCGCGAAGCAGGCGCCGCACCATGTTGGCGCCCATCCTGCCCAGTCCCATCATTCCAATCTGCATGTTCTTGTCCTGGTTCTTGAGGGATGGAAGCCGCGCCAGCCGACACTCGGCGTCACTGCCATGTAATCTCGGTCTCCTGGTTCAGAGGTAGACCAGGAGCCGAACCCTTTTCAATCATTGCACCGCAAGTTGATCGTCAAACCGTCATCGATCGCTGTTGACAAGTGCGCCCATCTAAATTTGTCTGACAATATTGAAACGAAGGTCATCATAACAGCCATTAGCAGCCAACAATGACCAGCAATCCATGGGAGGATTATGACATGAAGAAGTTACTCGTCTTGAGCGCCCTTGCGGCGATGCTCGCCTCAGGCACCGCGCTTGCCGACACCAGCGACAAGAAGATCGCCTTTTCGAACAATTATGCCGGCAATTCGTGGCGGCAGGCGATGCTCGACAGCTACGCCATCGTCACCAAGAAGGCGGTCGCCGACGGGGTGGTCGCGGCCGCGGATATCTTCACGACGGCCGACAAGGAAGTGCCGACCCAAGCGGCCCAGGTGCAGAACTTGATCCTGCAGGGCTATGACGCCATCGTCATCAACGCCGCCTCGCCGGACGCGCTCAACGGCGCCATCAAGCAGGCTTGCGACGCCGGCATCGTCGTCGTCTCCTTCGACGGCATCGTCACCGAACCTTGCGCCTATCGTGTGGTCGTCGACTTCAAGGACATGGGCAAGCAGGAAGTCGAACAAATGGCCAAGTTCCAGCCCAAGGGCGGCAATCTGCTGGAAATCCGCGGCCTCGCCGGCACGTCGATCGACGACGCCATCCATGCCGGCATCCTGGAGGGCGTCGCCGCCCATCCCGAGTTCAAGATCGTCGGCTCGGTCACCGGCGACTGGGATCAGACCACGGCACAGAAAGCGGTCGCGACGATCCTGCCGTCGCTGCCGGAAATCGTCGGCGTCGTCGATCAGGGCGGCGACGGCTATGGCGCGGCACAGGCCTTCGCCGCCGCCGGCAAGCCGCGCCCGACCATCATCATGGGCAACCGCCAGGACGAACTGCAATGGTGGAAGGAACAGAAGGACAAGGACGGCTACCAGACCTGGTCTGCGTCCATCGCGCCGGGCGTGTCGTCGCTGGCCTTCTGGGTGGCGCAGCAGGTGCTCGATGGCCGCACCGACATCCCGCATGATCTGCTGGTGCCATACCTCGCCTTCACTCAGGACGATTTCGAGGCTGCACTGCCGAAAATCCCCAAAGGGGGTGTGGCCAGCCACGAATACACGCAGGAAGACGCCATCGCGGCCATCAAAGCCAACATCAAGTGAGCGTGACACGATCGTTGCTTCCGGCGTTGCTTCCGGCGTTGCCAAACGGATATTGCTGAGGGATGCCGGAAGCTAGCGCAGACATCGTCAGGCTGGACGGCGCCGAAAAGCATTTCGGCGCCGTCCGTGCCCTTGCCGGCGTCGATTTCCACGTTGGTGCCGGCGAGTGCGTCGGTCTCGTCGGCCACAATGGCGCGGGAAAGTCGACGCTCATGCATATGGTGGCGGGCACGCTTGTGCCCGACAGCGGGCGGATCGCGGTGCGTGGCGGCATCGAGGACAATTATTCGGTGCCGCGTGCCCAGCAGCTCGGCATACGCTGCGTGTTCCAGGAACTGTCGCTGTGCCCGAATCTCAGCGTTGCCGAGAACACGCGCATCAACCATCCGGCGCTCAGCGGCTTCGGCTGGCGGCGCAAGGCGGCCGATCTCATCGCCGCCAAGCTCGACGAGATATTCCCGGGCCACAGCATCTCCGCCTCCGATATCGCCAGCGACCTTTCCATCGGCAGACGGCAGATGGTCGAGGTGGCGCGTGCCTTCACGGTGACGCAGGATCCGCTCGAACTGGTCATCCTCGACGAGCCGACATCATCGCTCGATGCGCATACGGCCGGCCAGTTGCTGGCCTTCGTCAGGCGCTTTGTCGCCAGCGGCAAGAGCTGCATCCTGATCTCGCATCTTCTGGGTGAGGTGCTGCACAATGCCGACCGTATCGTGGTGATGCGCGACGGCAAGGTCGTTGCCTCGGACGCAGCCAAGGCTTTCGATCGCGACAGGCTGGTGACGACCATGGGTGGAGCGGAAGCGCGTGAGAAGATCGCGGCCGAAATCGCGACCCAAAAGCCGGAGACCGGCCCGTTGCGGGTCCGGGCCCGCCCGGCACGGCAAGAGGACGGCAACGAACTTGTGGCGCATGCCGGCGAGATCATCGGCCTTGCCGGGCTGGCCGGCCATGGACAGACGGACCTGTTGCTGGCGATCTTCGCCGCCGCGGCGCGCTCCAAAACCGGCATCGAGGTCACCGCGCCGGTGGCGCTGGTGGCCGGTGACCGCCAGTCGGACGGGATTTTTGCGCAATGGTCGATTGCGCAAAACATCGGCATCCGCTCGCTGGCGCGATTGCGCAACGGCCTCCTGATCTCGCCGCAACGCGAAGCCGAACTCGCCACCTTCTGGCAAAAGAAGATCGGCATCCGCACCCCCGACATGAACAACAACATCTTCTCGCTGTCCGGCGGCAACCAGCAAAAGGTCCTGTTTGCCCGAGCGCTCGGCTCCGACGCGAAGATCGTGCTGATGGACGACCCGATGCGCGGCGTCGACATCGGCACCAAGCTGGAGGTCTACGACCTTGTGCGCGAAGAGGCCAGCCGCGGCCGCACCTTCCTCTGGTACACCACGGAAACCGAAGAGCTCGACAATTGCCACCACATCTATGTTTTCAAGAACGGCCGGATCGTCGCCAACCTTCGTCGCGACGAACTGACGGAGCAAAAAATCATCCAGTCCTCGTTCGGCGACGCGGCCTGAGATGACGGCAGCACCGGTCGAAACCAGCCCCAAGAGTTCCTCCGAGCGCGGCAAGCTGGCGCGGGCGCGTCTGTTGCGTAGCTTGCTGCCGGCGCTGTCGCTGGTGCTGGTGCTGCTGGCGATCGCCTGGCTCAACCCGCGCGCCATCAGCTATTTCGGCTTCAGCCTGATGCTGAACCTTGCGATCCCGATCGCGCTGGCGACGATCGCGCAGATGTTCGTCATTGCCGGCAACGAGCTGGACCTGTCGATCGGCACCTTCGTCGGGTTCGTCGGCTGCGTCACGGCGACGTGGCTGAAGGATGCGCCGCTGGTCGGTGTCGTGATCCTGCTCGCATCGATCGGTGTCTATGCGCTGCTCGGCGCGCTGATTTATCTGCGCAATTTGCCTTCGATCGTGGTGACGCTCGGCATGAGCTTCGTCTGGCAGGGGCTGGCCATCCTCATCCTGCCGAAGCCCGGCGGCAAGGCGCCGGACTGGTTGCTGTCGCTCATGGCCTTCAAGCCGCCTTTCGTTCCGTTCCCGATCATCGCGGCGCTGCTGATCGCGGCGGTCGTCTATTTCGGGCTGATGCGCACCTCCTATGGTGTGATCCTGCGCGGATCGGGCGGCAATGCCGCCGCGCTCGAACGCGCCGGCTGGTCGCTGCTCAGGACCAAGATCGTGCTGTTTGCGCTGGCCGGTCTGTTCGGCGTGCTGTCCGGCATGGCCTTGATCGGCATCACCACCTCGGCCGACGCCAATATCGGCAATGGCTACACGCTGCTGTCGATCGCCGGCGTCATCCTCGGCGGCGGCGAATTCGTCGGCGGCCGGGTGTCGCCGATCGGCGCGGTGATCGGCGCGCTGACGCTGGCGCTGGCCGCGTCGCCGCTGTTGACCTTCATGCACATTCCGCCCGACTGGCAGGTCGCTGCCAATGGCGCCATCCTGATCATCGTGCTGGCGGCCCGGGTGCTGATCAGCCGCAGGGAGAGGTGAGCGATGGCATCGTTGCGCGCGCTGCTCGCCAAACCCTGGATCTGGTCCTTCATCGGCGCGCTGCTGGTGTGGCTGGCGACGGTTGCCTTCACGGGCGGCTATGGCGGCGGCGGCATGATCACCGCGGCCCTGTCGCTCGCGGTTTTCACCGTCATCGTCGGTGTCGGTCAGATGTTCGTCATCACGCTCGGGCCGGGCAATGTCGACCTGTCGCTGCCGGCCAACATCGGCCTCGCCAGCGCCGTCGCCATGAAAGTCATGGACGGCAATGACCAGATGATCGCTGTCGGACTGCTCGCGGCACTCGCCTGCGGCATGGCGATCGGCGCAGCCAACTATCTCTTGATCTGGGCGCTGCGCATTCCGCCGATCATTGCCACGCTGTCGGCCAGCTTCATCATCCAGTCGGTCGACATCAGCTATGGGCGCGGCTTGCAGATCAAGCCGCCGCCGGGCTTCGCCGATTTCGCCAACCGGCAGATTCTTGGTATTCCGGTGCTGGCGATCCTCACCGTGCTGTTCACCATCGGCGCCGCCATCGCGCTGCAGCGCATGATCTATGGCCGCTCGGTGCTGGCAATCGGCCAGAACATCCGCGCGGCGTGGCTGGCGGGCGTCAATGTCGGCCGCATCCGCTTTCTCACCTACACGCTGTCGGGCGCGCTCGGCGGCCTCGACGGGGCGCTGCTCGCCGGCTACTTCCGCGGCGCCAATGTCGATATCGGCAATGAATACCTGCTGGCCTCGATCGCCGTGGTCGTCATCGGTGGAACGTCGGTGGCCGGCGGCAAGGCCAATGTGCCGGGTGTCTGGGGTGCCGCACTGTTCCTGGTGCTGCTCCTGACCATGCTCAATACGTTCGGCGTCAGCGCCGGCGTCCGGCTGCTGCTGACGGGACTGATCATCGTCGGCGTCATCACCGCCGCGGGCGGCCAGAAGGCGCTGCGCTAGTTCTGTCGCACGGCGGAGCAGCATCTTTTGATGCCGGCGGCACAGAGGGGGCGCAAAGAATCACCACAGCAGGGCCTGGAGCCTTTCGGCGAAAACATCCCGGTTCCCATCCGGGCGTTGGCCCTGTAAATCCTGTCGGCGTTGTCGGCCGTCATCATTGCGAGAGGTTTGCGTGTCCAATTTCGTCAGCGTTACAAGGGACGGCGGCGTCGCGGTCGTGACCATCGACAATCCGCCGGTCAATGCGCTGAGCTTCCATGTCCGCGAGCCGCTGATGCAGGCGCTTGTTTTGTTGCGGGACGAGCCCGATGTCGCGGCCATCATCATCGCTTGCGCCGGGCGAACCTTCGTCGCCGGCGCCGACATCACCGAGTTCGGCAAGCCGGTGCAGCAGCCGGATCTGCGCGCCATCATTGCTGTGCTGGAAACCATCGCCAAGCCGACGGTTGCCGCGATCCATGGCACCGCGCTCGGCGGCGGCCTGGAACTGGCGCTCGGCTGTCATTTTCGCGTTGCCGACGCAGGGGCCAGGCTCGGCCTGCCTGAAGTCAAGCTCGGCCTGCTGCCCGGCGGCGGCGGCACGGTGCGACTGCCACGCCTTGTCGGGCCGCTGAAGGCGCTCAACATGATCGTTTCGGGTACGCCGATCGATGCCGCCGAGGCGCTTGCCACCGGCCTGGTCGACGCCGTCTTCGATGGTGACCTGATCGCGCAAGCAATTCGTTTCGCCAGCGAAATGGTTGGCAAGGGTGGGCCGTTCACGCCAGCGCGCGACCACAATGAACTCCTCAAGGAAGCTGATCTTCCCGCCTTCGATAAGGAAGCGGCGGCGCTTGCGGGGAAGGTGCGCGGCCTCGAGGCGCCGATTGCTTGCGCGCAGTCGGTCCGCAACGCCATCACGCTCGGCTTTGACGAGGCACTGGCGGCTGAGCGCGAACTGTTCGTGAAATTGGTCGGAGGCGACCAGTCGCGCGCGCAGCGTCATCTGTTTTTCGCCGAACGTGAGGCGGCAAAGGTTCCTGGCAAGGATATAGTCAGGCGCAAGATCGCGCGGGTCGGCGTCATCGGCGCCGGTACCATGGGTGGCGGCATCGCGATGGCGTTCGCCAATGGCGGTTACCCCGTGACCTTGCTGGAAACCAGCCGCGAGGCGCTGGAACGTGGGCTGGCGACGATCGACAAGAATTACACCGTTTCCGTCACACGCGGCTCGCTGAGCGAAGACGCCAAGCGTCAGCGGCTCGATCTGTTCAAGGGTTCCACCGACTATGGTGATCTCGCCGATTGCGACCTGATCATCGAGGCGGTGTTCGAGGAGATGGCGGTCAAGAAAGACGTGTTCGGCAGGCTCGACGCAGTGGCCAAATCAGGCGCGATCCTGGCCACCAACACCTCCTATCTCGATGTCAACGAAATCGCCGCCTCGACGTCGCGCCCGCAGGACGTCGTCGGCATGCATTTCTTTTCGCCGGCCAATGTCATGAAGCTACTGGAGATCGTCCGCGCCGAAAAGACTGCGCCGGATGCGCTGGCGACCGCGGTCGAGCTGGCGCGGCGGATCGGCAAGGTGCCGGTCGTCGTCAGCGTCTGCCATGGCTTCGTCGGCAACCGCATGCTGGCGGCCCGGGGTTCGGAATCCGAGGCGCTCTTGCTGGAAGGCGCAACGCCGCGCCAGATCGACCAGGTGTTCACCGATTTCGGCTGGTCGATGGGGCCGTTCCAGATGGGCGATCTCGCCGGCCTCGACATAGGCTGGCGCAACCGCAAGGCGCGCGGCCAGACGGCGGTGATTGCCGACACGCTGTGCGAACAGGGGCATTTCGGTCAAAAGACCGGCAGTGGCTTCTATCGTTATGAGAACGGCTCACGCACACCGGCACCCAATCCCGAGGTCGAAGCGCTGATCCGCGACAAGGCTGCCGAGAAGGGCATCGCGCCGCGGGTGATCGGCACTGAGGAGATCATCGAGCGGACGCTCTATCCGATGATCAATGAGGGGGCGAAGATTCTCGAGGAGAAGATCGCGGCCCGCGCGTCCGACATCGATGTCGTCTGGGTCAACGGCTATGGCTTTCCGGTGGGCAAGGGCGGGCCGATGTTCTGGGCCGGCCTCGAAGGGGTCGACAAGATCATCGGGCGACTCGACCACTGGCACGAGCGGACCGGCAAGGACATCTTTCGGGTGGCGCCCCTGCTCAGGCGGATGGCAGTATCCGGCTCCTGGGAGGGTATCGCCAGCTAACCGCCCGAGCGAGGTCATTCCGAAATCGTGGACTACCGAATCCGCGCGTCGATGATCTCGACGAAACGCGCGAAGAGACCAGCCTGCGACTTGATCTTGAGCTTGCGGTAGATGTTGCGGCGATGAACCTTCACGGTCCCCGGTACGATGCGCATGGCCCTGGCGATCGATTCCGTGGAATGCCCCTGAAGCACCAGGTCGACGACCTGCTTTTCGCGCGGCGTCAGCGAAAGGCTCTTCCAGATATGAGCCCGTTCGAACTCGGCAATCGGAGCAATCGCCTCGTCCTGCTTCGTCTCCGCCGGCTCGTCAGCCGGAAGGCCGGGCCAGCGCAGCCTGACCAAGCTGATCACCGCCGGCGCCATGTCGCGCAGCAGCCTGGCATCGGCGGTTCCGAAGGGTCCCGAAGCGTGCAGTCGCATCAGCGAGACCACCAGCGCGTCCTTTCCCGGCAGCGGCACGAAGAAACCGACCTCCTCGGCCAGCCTGGTCTGGCTATAGTAGGAGCGGTAATATTCGCTGGCGTAGAAGCGGTCCGGCGCCAGTTCGCGCATGCGCCAAAAACCTTCCTTGCGCTCGACCGCCGCGTGGTGGAACGGGTCGAGCAGATAAGGCCCTTCCTGGTAGAGCGCGACGAAGACATGACTTTCGACCGGCGAGAACGTCTCGAACAGCAGCGGCGGGCGCGAGGCGCCGCGATAGCCGAAGATCACACAGTGGTCGAAGCTGACGTGCTGCCGGAGCCAGGCGACCATCGCCTTGCCGAAAAGCTCGCCGCTCGTCTCCCGGGTCGTGGCGATGAGCGTGGCGAGCTGATTGTAGTCGTCGGCACGCGACACGCTCAATTTATACCCCTTTAAACGAGAAAATAGACCAAATATACCACCTGCGAGGTATATACTAGCCACGGTTAGCTCTGATAGCGTTTCGAATGCCTTATCGCTGGAGCCCGCAGCTTTGATCGCAGTGCCAGACATCGAGTTTCGCGGGGTCACCAAACGCTACGGCAGCGTGACCGCGGTCAGCGGCATCGATCTTGCCGTTCCGCCGTCTGCCTTTGTCGCCCTGCTCGGGCCGTCCGGCTGCGGCAAGACGACCTGCCTGCGCATGATTGGCGGCTTCGAACAGCCGAGCGAAGGCGCAGTGTTCATCCGTGGCCGAGACATGGCCGGCACGCCGCCCTATCGGCGGCCGGTCAATATGGTGTTCCAGCAATACGCGCTGTTTCCGCATCTGGATGTCGAGGACAACATCGCCTACGGGCTGCGCCAGGCGCGGCCGCGGCTGTCGTCGCGGGAGATCAGCCTGAGGGCGGGCGAGGCGCTCGCCATGGTACGGCTTGCCGGCTACGGCCGCCGCAAGATCCACGAGCTTTCCGGCGGTCAGCAGCAGCGTGTCGCCCTGGCGCGCGCGCTGGTCAACAAGCCGGCGGTGCTGCTGCTCGACGAGCCGCTGGCGGCACTCGACAAGAAGCTGCGCACCGACATGCAGATAGAGTTGCAGAACCTCCAGCGCGAGATCGGCATCACCTTCGTCCTTGTCACGCACGACCAGGAAGAAGCGCTGTCGATGAGCGATTTCGTCTGTGTCATGAATGGCGGACGCATCGTCCAGCTCGGGCAGCCGAGCGAGATCTATGACGAACCCGCCGATCTCTTCGTCGCGGACTTCGTCGGCAAGACCAATCTCTTGAGCGGCAAGGTCGCCGGACACTCGGGCAACCTTGTCGAGGTGGCGCTTGCCGACGGTACCGTCATCGCCGCGCGCGAGCGGACTTCGCTGCAAAAGGGTGAGGCTGTTTCGGTCAGCCTGCGCCCTGAATCTTTAAGTCTCGGCGCGCCGGGAAGCGGCCGGCTGAACGGCATTGTCCGCAACCGGATTTTTCTGGGCTCGACCGCGGAATATGCGATCGAGGTCCAGGGCATCGGAACGCTGCTCGCCAAGGCCGATCACATGATTGGCCATGGAAATCTCTTCAAGCCGGGTGAACCCGTCGCCATCGGCTTTACAGCCGGAACGCCGCTCGCGTTTCCGGGCCCCAAGAACAACGGGACCAACCAGAGGGAAAACAAACATGTCGAAACCATATCGTGACGGACTGCCGATAAGCCCTGAAAAATTCGTCGATCAACTGATGCGGCTCAAGCGTGGTTCCATCGGCCGCCGCGAGTTCCTGGGCCTCACTGGTCTTGGCATCGCAACGGCGGTGATGGCCCGCGAGCTCGGCATCATGCCGTCGCCGGCCATCGCCCAGGAGGGCCTTGGCGACCGCATGTCGATCGCCACCTGGCCCAATTATCACGACCCGGCGACATTCGAGAATTTCAAGGCCGAGACAGGGGTCGCCGTCGAGGTCAATGTGTTCGGCTCAAACGAGGAGATGCTGGCCAAGCTACAGGCCGGCGCCTCGGGCTGGAGCCTTTTCGTGCCGACCAACTACACCATCTCCACCTACAAGAAGCTCGACATCATCGAAGCGCTCGACATGGCCAAGCTTGCCAATTTCGACGGCTCGCAACAGGACCAGCGCTTCACTTCGGAAGGCACGATCGACGGCGTGATCTACGCGGTGCCAAAGAATTGGGGTACCACCGGATTTGCCGTCAACACCAAGAAGCTCACCAAGCCGATGACGAGCTGGAAGGAGTTCTGGGACACGGCCATGGCGGAGGGCGACGGCCGGACCATGGTTCATGACTACCAGCTCACCACGATCGGCAATGCGCTGAAATATTTCGGCTTCTCGTTCAACTCGCTGAAGCCGGACGAACTCGCCAAGGCGGAGGAGCTGCTGCTGAAGGTCAAGCCACATCTGTTCGCGGTTTCCAGCGACTATCAGCCGTCGATGCGTGCCGGCGACGCCTGGATGACGATGTGCTGGACCAATGACGGGGCGCAGCTCCACCGCGACATCCCCGAGATCGCCTATGTGCTTGGCAAGGAAGGCGGCGAGATCTGGACCGACTTCTACGCCATTCCGAAGGATGCGCCCAACAAGCCCGCCGGCTATGCCCTGCTCAACTACCTGATGGACCCGAAGGTTGCGGTCAAGGAGCATCTGGCCAACGGTGCGCCTTCCACCGATGCGCGGGTCAACGCGCTGCTGCCCAAGGAGGTGCTGGACAACCCGATCCTCTACCCGGCGGCGGAATTGCTGAAGCCGCTGGAATTCGGTGCAGCCGCGACGCTGACCGATCCGGGCCGCGCCGAACTGATGGCACGCTTCAAGTCGGCTTGAACCGGCCGGGTCACAGCCCGATGCAGGCAACTACCGGCGGACAGATGTCCGCCGGCACCGGGGCGATTTTCCAATGCGCAGCAATGTCCTTCGTCACCATCTCCTGACCGCTTTGCTGCTTGGTCCAGCGACAGCGTGGCTGGTAGTGTTTCTGGTGTTGCCGTTCGTCGCGATCGCCGTTTTCAGCGTCGGCGAGCGGGCGCCTGAGGGCGGCTATCAGGCTGCTTTCACCTTGGCGCAATATGCCAATCTTCCGGCGCGGGCGACCGCCTTCTGGAACACGATGGTGCTGGCACCGGCGGGCGCCTTGGCCTGTCTTCTCGTCGCCTATCCGGTCGCCTATTTCCTCGCCTTGCGCGCGCCGGAGCGGTGGCGGCTGATCCTGCTTGCGCTCGTCGTCATCCCGTTCTGGACCAGCCTTCTGATGCGAACCTACGCCTGGATGTATGTCCTTGGCGGGCGCGGCATCCCGGCATTGCTGGCCACTATCGGGTTTGACGATGTGCGGCTGATCAACACGCCGGGCGCTGTCCTGCTCGGCATCGTCTATGGTTATCTGCCGCTGATGATCCTGCCGATCTATGTCAGCCTCGAACGGCTTGATCGCCGGTTGCTGGAGGCCTCCGCCGATCTCGGCGCGACGCCGCTCTCGACATTCCTGGGCGTGACGCTGCGGCTGTCGCTGCCGGGTGTGATGACAGGCTTCTCGCTGGTCATGATCCTGCTGCTCGGCGAATATCTGATCCCGACGCTGCTCGGTGGCGGCAAGGTCTTCTTCATCGGCAACGCGCTGGTCGATCTGTTCCTGCAATCGCGCAACTGGCCGTTCGGATCGGCAATCGCGATCACGCTGGTTCTGGTTTCGGTGGTGGTGCTGATCGCCGCAAACCGCATTTCGACCCGGCTTTCGGGCGCCCGCCGGGTGGATTTGATCTGATGCGCGCCTTCGTCGTTGCGGTCTTTGCCTTCCTGTACCTGCCGATCGCGCTGGTGGTGCTGTTCTCCTTCAATGCGGGCCGCCACGCCAGCGAATTCACCGGCTTCTCGGTGCAGTGGTACGGCAAGGCGCTGTCGAACCCGTTCCTGGTCGAGGCGCTTAAGAACAGCCTGTTCATCGCGACCACCAGCGCCTTGCTCGCGGCGCTGTGCGGCACGGCGGCGGCGCTTGGCCTGGCGCGCGTTGGAGCTCGAACCCGGGCTGTCTTTGACGCGCTGCTCGGTGCGGCGATCGTCGTTCCGGGCGTCGTCATCGGCATCTCGACGCTGGTCGCGCTCGTCCAGCTGTTTGGCGTCGTCAATCCGTTTCTCGCTTCGCTGTGGCCGAACGACCAGCCGCCACGCCTGGCGCTCGGCTATGGGTCGATCATCGCCGCGCACGGCCTGTTTTCGATGGCGCTGGTGGCGATGATCGTCGGCACGCGCCTCGGCAGCCTCGACCGCAATCTGGTCGAGGCGTCGAGCGATCTCTACGCAACCCCGCTGACGACGTTCCGTTCCATCGTGTTGCCGCAGATCATGCCGGCGGTAATCGCCGGCTTCCTGCTCGCCTTCACCTTCTCCTTCGACGATTTCATCGTCGCCTTCTTCGTCGCCGGCGCACAGACGACCTTGCCGATCTATGTCTTTGCCTCGATCCGGCGTGGGGTCACGCCGGAAATCAACGCCATCGCGACGATCGTCCTCGTCGTCTCGGTGCTGCTCGTCGTGCTTGCCCAATGGCAGCTGCGCCGACGCAAACCGTCAAGCTGAAAGTTGCATCATGATTCTGAGAGACCGCATCGCCGTGGTGACAGGTGCTGGTTCCGGCATCGGGCGTGCCGGCGCCATGACCATGGCCAGGGAAGGGGCCGTGGTGGTGATCGCCGACAGGGATCAGGCTGCCGGCGAAGCAACGGTTTCCGACATCCGTGCGGCGGGCGGCCGTGCGGAGGCGATCGCCACCGATGTCGGCGACGACACGGCGGTCGAGCAACTCATTACGGGCACACTGGGCAAACATGGCCGGATCGATATCCTGCACAACCACGCCGGCATCCAGGTCGGCGGCACATTGACCGAAGTCGGCGCCGACGGCATGGATGCCTCCTGGCGGATCAATGTGCGGGCGCAATTCCTGGCGGCCAGACTCGTCATGCCATCGATGATCGAACAGGGCGGCGGTGTCATCCTGAACACCGCCTCGAATTCGGGCGTGTTCTACGACCGCGAGATGATCGCCTACGCGACCTCAAAGCATGCCGTGGTGGCGATGACCCGCCAGATGTCGCTCGACTATGCCAAGCACAATGTCCGCGTCAACGCACTCTGTCCGGGCTGGGTCGACACGCCTTTCAACGAGCCGTTCATCGCCCAGATGGGCGGGCGGGACGCGATCGAAAACTACGTCCGCACCAAAATTCCCATGCAGCGCTGGGCCGCGGCGGAAGAGATCGCCGAAGCGATCCTGTTTCTCGTCTCCGATCGCTCGTCCTTCATGACCGGCCAGGCGCTGGTGATCGACGGCGGCGAAAGCATCGGCTGACCCACAGCTTCTGCTATGCCGTGTCAGACGTGCTTGCGGCCGCCGGCCTCGCGGAACCAGCTGTCGGGATAGGGATACCACCAGTCCTGGATTGCCGGCTTGTGGTCGATGATCACCATCTTTGAACGGCGGAAGGCATCCAGCCCCTGGCGTCCAAGCTCACGGCCGAGGCCCGACGCTTTCCAGCCGCCGAAGGGCAGCGCGTCATTGTCGATCAGCGGATTGTTGACCCAGACCATGCCGGCTTCGAGCCGCTCCGCGGCCTCATGCGCTTCGGCGAGATCGGTGGTGAAGACCGAGGCGCCGAGCCCGAACGGGCTGTCATTGGCGAGTTCTATCGCCTCGTCGAAATCTTTCACCCGGCAGATCGCGGCGACCGGCCCGAAACATTCTTCGCGCACGATCGCCATATCGGGGGTGACGCCGGTCAGGATGGTCGGCTCGTAGAACCAGCCAACATTGTTCGCCGGCGGAATGCGCCCGCCGGTGACCGCCTTGGCGCCGCTGCGGATCGCATCGTCGACCAGCCGCATCACCTTCGCCCGTGCCGCCTCGCTGACCAGCGGTCCGATCTCGGTCCTGTCCAGCCCATAGCCGATGCGCAGAGCGCGTGTTTTCTCGGCGAACAGGTCGACAAAGCGGTCATGCACGGCATCGACCACGAAGAAGCGTTCGGCCGAAGTGCAGACCTGGCCGGTGAGGTGGAACGCGGCGGTGACGCTGCCGGCGGCCGCCACGTCCAATGGGGCGTGCTGACTGATGATCAGCGGATCACTGCCGCCGGCCTCGATGACGCAGGGCTTCATCCGCTCGGCGCAAGCTACGGCGACCGCCTTGCCGACGGCGACCGAGCCGGTGAAGGCGACCGCGTGGGTGCGGTCGGAGGCGATCAGCGCCTGCGCCGTTGCCGCGCCGCCGGGCAAGCAGGAGACCAAGCCTTCGGGCAGCGAGCGGAACACCTTGATATAATCCAGCGTCGACAGTGTCGTCGCCTCGGCCGGCTTGATGACGCAGGCATTGCCGGCGGCAAGCGAGGCGGCAACGGTCCAGCACATCAGCAGGATCGGGAAATTGTAGGGCATGATGTGCACGGACGTGCCGTAAGGCTCGTAGCGCGCGTACTGGAACGAACCAGCCTGCGTCGTGCCGGCGACCTTGCCGGCCTCGTCGCGCGCCATTTCGGCATAGTAGCGGAAGATCGGCGCGCAATTGGCGATCTCGCCGATGGCTTCGGGATAGGGCTTGCCCATCTCGCGCACCATCAGCTCGGCACAGCGGGTGAAGTCGGCCGCCTCGATGGCATTGGCGACTGCGTGCAGATGCCTGGCGCGGCTCTTGGCGTCGAGTTTTTTCCACGCGGCCTGCGCCTTGGTCGCCGCAGTGAGCGCGGCGTCGATTTCGCCATCGCTGGCGGCGGCAATTGCGCCGACGGTTTCGAGCGTCGCCGGATCGATCACCGGCTTTCTTGTGCCGGCCATCGGCCGGTAATCCGGATTGACGAAGAAAGCCGGCTGGTCAGCGGAGAAATCCATGGTCGTCCTTTCAAGCCCGCTCAGCGGATCATGTAGACCTTCTTGATGGTCTCATGGACGGTGCAGACGCCTTTCCAGCCCTGCGGAAAGAATGCCGCCGTGTCCGGCTCGATCTCGATCACCTCGCCGGATTCATGCACATAGGTGCAGCGGCCCTCGAGGAAGTGACAGAACTCGTCGCGGGTGACGTGGCAGTGCCACTTGCCTGGGGTGCAGACCCACAGCCCGCATTCGGAGCGGCCTTCCGGCCCCTTGTGCAGCAGCTTGCCCGAGGTGCGGGATTCGCCCTCGATCATGGTGGGGATGATGCCCCAATCGACCAGGTCGGTGAGGGCGAGCGGCGATTTCATGATGGGTGGGGTCATATCAGGAGCTCCCGGGGCTGGCTTCAAGCCAGCATGTAGATGTTGCGGATGGTTTCGTGGACGGTGCATTCGCCCGCCCAGCCGGCCGGGAACATGACCACGGTGGCAGCGGAAACCTCGATGACCTCGCCGTCGTCTGATCGGTAGGTCGCGCGGCCGGCAACGAAATGGCACAATTCGTCGCGCGGGATCGCCAGCCGCCAGCGGCCGGGCGTGCAGACCCAGATGCCGGATTCCGGTTGGTTGTTCGGCCCCTTGTGCACGAGCCTGCCGGTCGAGCGCGAAGCGCCTTCCAGCGCATCCGGCTGGGTGCCCCAGTCGACGAGGTCGGTGCGGGTGGAGGCTTGGTGGAGGTGCGGGGCGGAGGAGGTCATGTGGGTGCTCCGGCTCGATACTGAGTTTTGATGCATCTTCGCTCCACGCCACCCCCCTCTGTCCTGCCGGACATCTCCCCCGCAAGGGGGGAGATCGGACTTCCGCTCTGCCTTCGCCAATCGCGAACGTTGCTGGGCTGAAGCCGACGGTGCGGCTGCCAATCTCCCCCCTTGCGGGGGAGATGGCCGGCAGGCCAGAGGGGGGTGCCTTGGCTCGGCACGTCAAACATCGCGCTCATAGAAGTTGTTCCAGCAGCCCCGCCGCCTTCTCGGGACCGTTCTGCGCCTGCATCTGCGCCGATGTCTTCGCCAGCTTGGCCTTGATCGCCGGGTCGGTCAGGCAGGCTTCGATCTTGGCGACCAGCTCGGCATCGTTCCAGTCGTAGCGCGGCATGCCGAAACCGTGGCCAGTTTCCTCGACGCGGGTGGCGTTGTCGTGGCCGTCCCAGACATAGGGCATGATGATCGCCGGTTTGCCGAAATACAGGCACTCGGTGAACGAGTTGTTGCCGCCATGGTGGATCACCGCATCGACCTGCGGGATAACCGAGGGCTGCGGGAACCAGCTCTCGACGATGACGTTGCCGGGCACGTCGGCATACTGGTCCTTGTAGCCGCCGACATTGACCAGCGCCCGGTAGCGCGTGTTGCCAAGCGTCGCGATGATGCGTTTCAGCAGGTCGACGTCGCCGGCGCCGAGGCTGCCGAAGGAGACGTAAAGCAGCGGCCCGTCATTATTCTCAGCAAAAGTCGGCACGGTGTAGGGCTTCTCCTGCCGCACGCAGCCTTCCAGATACTGGAATTTTGCCGGATCGAGCGGATGGCGGCGCTTGAACTTTGCCGCCTCGGGATAGAGCAGCAGGTTGAGATAGGGCGAGGCCTCGAAGAACTGGCCGATCGGATAAGGCGCCTCGTTGTTCGCTTTCAGGAACGCGTTGAAGTCGTCATGGATCGGCTTGATGACCGCGTTGAAATGGTTGCGATAGCGCTGATGGCAGGCGTGGTCGTTCTCACCGCAGCCGGACAGATGCGGCGGGATGTCCTCGTCCTCGATCTCGTTTTCCGAGCAGGAAATGACGCGCACCCATGGCTTGCCATACTGCTTGATCGCCGGGAACAGGATGACGTTGTCGACGCAGATGACATCGGGCTTGATCGCCGCGAGAACGCGCGGCAAATCCTTCTGCGCCCACTTCGCGCTGTCGACGATCGCCGTCCAGCAATCCTTCACATAGTTGTCGACCTGGTCGTAGGGCGATTTGCGGAAGTTCGGGATGTGGCCGTTGATGAAGTCCTCCCAGAACTTGGCCATCTGCTCGGGCGGCATCGGCTCGGACAGGTTCACCGGATGAGCCTCGAAGCCGTAGCCCTTGTAAACCTCGACGAAGCCGGGGTCCGACAGGAACACCGCTCTGTGGCCGCGCGCTTCGACCGCCTGGGCGATGCCGACGGAATTGAGCGCCGGGCCATAGGCCGCTTCCGGAAAAAACGCGATCGTCTTCTGCGCCATCAAGCTTCTCCTTCCAATCAATCTGCGAAAATTCTGACGGCGGCGGCGTCCCAGCCGAGTTCGACCGCATCGCCTGACGAGACCGGGCGGCGGTCGGCGGCGTCGGCGGTGACGCGCACCAGGAACGGCTTTGGCGACAGAGCGGTGCGGACATGCAGCTGCAGGTCGAGGCCCTGATAGGCCAGCGCCTCGACGGTGCCGGCAATGCGGTTGGCCGTCTCGGTCGACGGGAAAAGCCGGATGCGCTCCGGCCGTACCGAGGCGACGGCCGCGGCACCTGGCGAAAGCGTTGCGGGAACCGTGCCGGATATTCGCACGCCATTGGCCGCCAGCACGCCGCCGGCGGCGGCCTTGCCCGGCACGAAGTTCATCACGCCGATGAAGTCGGCGACGAAACGGTCGGCCGGATACTCGTATACCGCGTGCGGCGTGTCGCATTGCAGCAGCTTGCCATCCCTCAGCACCGCCATGCGGTCAGCCATGACAAGCGATTCCTCCTGGTCATGGGTGACGATGACGAAGGTGATGCCGACCTCGTGCTGCAGGCGCTTCAATTCGAGCTGCATGGCGCCACGCAGCTTCTTGTCGAGCGCGCCGAGCGGCTCGTCGAGCAGCAGCAGCCGCGGCCGCTTGACCAGCGCCCGGGCAAGCGCGACGCGCTGCTTCTGCCCGCCCGACAATTGCTCCGGCTTGCGGTCGGCGAAGGCAACGAGCTCGGTGGTCGTCAGGATGGCATCGACACGGGAGCGGATTTCGTTTGCCGGCAAGCGTTCCATTTCGAGGCCGTAGGAAACATTGGCCCTGACGCTCATATGCGGAAACAGCGCATAGGACTGAAACATCAGATTGACCGGCCGCTTGTTGGGCGGGGTCCCGGCGATGTCGCGGCCGTCGAGCAGGATGCGCCCGTCATTGGGCGTCTCGAAGCCGGCCAGCATGCGCAGCAGCGTGGTCTTGCCGCAGCCCGAAGGGCCGAGCAGGGCGAAGAACTCGTTCTCGCGGATATCGAGCGAGATGCCGTCGACGGCCGTCACCCGGCCGAAGTTCTTCGACACCTTGTCGATCGCCAGCAACGTGCGGAGCTCACTCATTGGCCGATCACCCCACGATTGAGCCGCTGTGACAGGGTCAGGGCGGTGATTGAGACCGCCATGACGATGGTCGCCAATGCATTGATCTCCGGCGTGATGCCGAAGCGGATCATCGAATAGATCTGCATCGGCAGCGTCGTCGAGGCGCGGCCGGCGCCAGCGGTGAAGAAGGCGATGATGAACTCGTCGACCGAAAGGGTGAAGGCGAGCAGTGCGCCGGCGACGACCGCCGGCAGGATGACCGGCAATGTCACCCGCCGGAAGGTGGTGAGCGCGGAAGCGCCGAGATCGGCGGAGGCCTCGACGATCGACCAGTCGAAGCTCTTCAGCCGCGCGCGCACCACCGAGCAGACGAAGGCGAGGTTGAAGACGACATGGGCGAGGATGATGGTGTGCAGGCCCAGGGTGAAATCGAGCAACGAGAAAAAGCTGAGCAGCGCGATCGCCAGCACGATGTCGGGAATGATCATCGGCGCGAAGATCAGCGCTTCGAGGCCTCTCCCATACTGCCGGCGCATTTCGACGCCGATCGCCAGCAGCGTGCCGAGCAGCGTGGCGATGGCGGTCGAGACAAGCGCCACGATCAGCGTGTTGAGGGCGGCGGAGAGGATCGCGGCGTTTCCGGCGAGTGAGGCATACCATTTCAGCGAAAAGCCCGACCAGACGGTCGGCAGCCCGCCTTGGTTGAAGGACAGCGCCACCAGCACGGCGATCGGGATGTAGAGGAAGGCGAAGACGAGAACAAGAATCGTCCGCATGCCGAAAGTGCGGGCAAAGGATTGGTTCATCGCTGCCCTCCGATAGCTTGGAGCCAAGCGAGCGAACAGCGTCCTTCTCCCCGTTCACGGGGAGAAGATGCCGGCAGGCAGATGAGGGGCAGCGCTCGACATTGCAGGCGCTTGTGCCGCCCCTCATCCGCCCCTTCGGGGCACTTTCTCCCCGTGAACGGGGAGAAGGGAAGGAGGAAGCGCTCAGCCATCGGCGGCTCCTTTCGCTTCAGCGATACGGCCCGCGGCGCGATCCGCAGCCAGAGATTGCGCCGTCAGCACCAAAAGCATGATGGCGATCAGCGCCATCGCCAATGCCGCGCCGAAGGGCCAGTCATTGGCGGTCAGGAACTGGTCGTAGACGAGATTGCCGATCATCTGGAAGCGGCCGCCGCCAAGCAGCGCCGGCGTCACGAAATTGCCGATAGACAGCACGAACACAAAGACCGCTCCGGCGGCGATACCCGGCACGGTCAGTGGCAGGATGACCCTACGAAATGTTGTCATGGCCGAAGCGCCGAGGTCGCGCGAGGCCTCGGCGAGCTCCGGATTGAGCCGCGACAGCGGCGCGTAGCAGGCCAGGACGACGAAGGGCAGGTAGTTGTAGACCAGACCGGCGATGACGGCGCCTTCGGTGTAGAGCATCGACGGCGGCTCGCCGGTGTAGCCGAACCAGCGCAGCAGCTGGGTGATCAGACCCTCGCGGTTGAGCAGCACGATCCAGGCATAGGTGCGGATCAGATAGTTGGACCAGAAAGGTAGGACTGCGAAGAACAGGAACACCGGCTGCCACCGGCGGGGTGCTGCCGCGATCGCATAGGCTGCACCATAGCCGATCACCACCGCGATCAGCGTTGCGGTGCCGGCGATGCGCGCCGAATTGAGGAAGATGCCGGCATAGAGCGGGTCGAACACCAGCCCGAAATTCTCCAGCGTGAAGGTGTATTCGATGCCGCCATAGATGCCGCGCCGGAAGAAGGCGAGCGCCAGCACCAGCGCGCATGGCACCACCATCAAGGCGGTGAGCCAGGCCAGCGCCGGCGCCATCAGCAAGGAGGAGCGAAGTCTGGTTTGGGGCACGATTGCGGTACCGCACTCAACGGCCGGCGGCAGAAGTCCGCCGTCGACCGTGATCTCTGACTTTTTGACGCCACTTACTGCGCGGCCTTGATCTCGCTGACGATCTTCGAATAGTCGCGCTGGGCGTCGCCGACGTCACGCAACTGCTCGAATTTGACCAACTCGGCCACCGGCATGCCCATATTGGGGAACTTGGCGAGGAAATCGGCCGGCAGGCTTTCCATAGCCGGCTTGTTAGGCACCTTGTAGTCGATGTTCTGGGCTGCCCAGGCGTGGTTCTTGGCGTCCAGCATGAAGTTGATGAACTGGAAGGCGGCGTCCTTGTTGGCCGAAGCCTTCATCACCACCATCGTATCGACCCACAGATCCGAGCCTTCCTTGGGAATGACATATTTGATCTGCGGGTTCTCGGCGATGCCGTAGTTGCACCAGCCGTCCCACGCCTGCACCATCAGCGCCTCGCCAGAGACCAGCTTGGAATAGAAGGTGGTGTCGTCATAGGCGAGCAAGGTCTTCTTGGCCGAGATCAGCAGGTCCTTGACCTCGGCGAGCTTGGCCGGATCGGTCTCGTTGACCGAATAGCCCTTGGCGAGCTGGCCTGCGGCAAGCAGCCAGCGGTCGGTCGCCAGCATGGTGGTCTTGCCCTTGAGCGCATCGGATGGGGTGAGAAGATCGTTCCAGCTCGCCGGCTCAGCCTTGACCAGGTCGGAGCGATAGCAGAGGCCGGTGGTGCCCCAGGTGTAAGGCACGGAAAAATTGTTGCCGGCGTCGTGCTCCAGCTTCGCCGCCTCGGGATAGAGGTTGGCGAGGTTGGGGATTTTAGCGTGCTCGATCGTCTCGACCAGTCCGAGCTTGTTCAGCACCTCGGCGAAGGGCGAGGAGACGAAGACCACGTCATAGCCCTTGCCGCCGGACGCGACGAGCTTGCCCATGATCTCTTCATTGGTGGCATGAACCACGAGCTCGCCGGAAACACCGGTCGCGGCCTTGAAGGCGTCCATGGCATCCGGCGCCATGTAGCCGTCCCAGTTGGAGATGACGAGGTCGGCAGCAGAAGCGGGCGCCGACAGCGCTAGGGCAAAGCCAAGCGCGATCGAGGATATTTTCAGCGAACGGTACCGCGGTGTGGTGGCGGTCATGACAGACTCCCATTCTGGTTGATCGTCGAATTTCATTCGTCGGACCAGCGCTTGCGACCGTGCCGCCGCTTCGATCCTGTTCCCCGGTCTTTTTTGTTGCCGATTGATCTGACAGTACTATTGCAGAAAAAAGTACGTCAATCCATAATTTGACAAACGACCGCGGAATCTGACCGATTGCGTTCGCAAGGACGATCGGCCAAACCGTACCGGTCAAGTCCGTTCACGAGAATTGCCATGCAAGCCGTAGCCAGACGACCGCGCACCAACCATCTCGATCTTGCGCAGCGCATTCTCGACGTGGCCCGGCAGCGCGGCTTCGAAGCCGGCGCCCACCTGCCCGAACAGCAGATCGCTTCGCTCTGCAACGTCTCGCGGACTCCGGTGCGCGCCGCACTGCGCCTGCTCACCGAAAAAGGCGTGGTGCGCTGGGAAGCCGAATCCGGTTATCGGCTGGCCGTGGACCTCGCCAACCAGGCGACCGTTGCCGCCGACCTGCCGAGCGCCGAGGAGGACGAACTCGCGGAGATGATCCTGCGCGATCGGTCGGCGCGCCGGTTGGACCAGACGGTGACCATCGGCGCGCTGATGCGTCGGTATGGCTATGAACGAAAGACGGTACTAAAAGCGCTAAAGAAACTGACAGATGAAAATCTGATGGATCGCGCACCGGGACAGGCCTGGCTTTTCCGCCGGGCACCCGACGATCCGGAGGCGCAAGGGGAAAGCTATGAGTTTCGCCTGCTGCTGGAACCCGCCGCCATTCTGGCGCCTGGCTTTAGGCTGGACGGGGCGCGTGCGGCAGCATTGCGCCAGGGTATGGAGGCGCTGCTGGCGCTGCCCGACGCCGCATTCGATACCAGAGAGTTCCAGCGGCTGGACATCGAGTTTCACGGCATGATTGCCGATGGCGCCGCCAATCGATTCGTCACCGATGTGCTGTCGGACCATCTCAGGCTGCGCCGGCTGCCGGGAACCTATGCCGGCGTCAACGTCTTCCGGCTGAAGCAATCGCTGCGCGAGCACCTGACCATACTCGACCAACTGGAAAGCCGGCAGTATGAGGTTGCAGCCGATCTGCTTCGCGTTCATCTGCGGCTCTCCCGCAGCCAGCGACCGCAGGCGGCCAGTCGCGGGGCCCCCGCATTGTTCGGCACCATCAGCCGGCCGGATTGACGAGGACCTCGAGGATTGCAGCGTAAAGCCAGCCCGACCATCGCGCTGTTTCCCGAAGCGAGCTTCGGCGCCGCGCTCAATTGCGTCGGCATTGCGCAGGCCTTGCGCGCAAGGGGCGCACGGCCGGTGTTCATCTGCCACGCCGGCTTTTCCGGCGTGTTTGCCGACTACGGTTTCCAGGAATATCAGCTGCCGACCGACGAGCCGCTGACCGACAGCGAGCGCCAGAGCTACTGGCAGGCATTCGTGCGCCGCCATCTGCCGCATTTCAGGCTGAGCCCGATCGACCAACTCGAAACCTACGTGGCCCCGACCTGGGAAGCGATCGTCGACACGGCGGTCAGTGCCGAAGCGCCGCTGCGCCAATTGCTGGCAAGGCTGAAGCCGGATGCCGTCGTGCTCGACAATGTCATCATGTTTCCGGCGCTGGCTGCCGCCGGCTGCCCATGGGTACGCGTCGTCTCCTGCGCCGAAACCGAGCTTCCCGACGCTAATGTACCACCCTATCTGTCCGGTCTCGCCGCCGACGACCCGAGCCGCGCGGCCTTCGAGGCGCGTTACCTCTCTGCCGTCGCGCCGGCGCACGACCGGTTCAATCGGCTTCGGGCGGATGCCGGGCTCGCCCCCTTGCCGAAGGGCCTGTTCCTCGAAGCCTCGCCTGACCTCAATTTGCTGCTGACCCCGACGATCGTGCGCCGGGAGCGCGCCGAGCCGCTCGACCCGGCCCGCTTCGTCTATCTTGAAGGCTGTGTCCGCTCGGAAGGGCCGTTCGATGTGCCGGTCTTTCCGCGCAATGGCGGCCCGCTGGTCTATGTCAGCTTCGGCAGCCTTGGCGCCATGGATGTCGGCCTGATCGAACGCATGCTCGCCGTGTTCGACAGGCTGCCGGCACGCTTCATCGTCAATGCCGGCGGTCTGCGCGACAGCTACCGCGCGGTTCCGGACAATGTCTATCTCGACGCCTGGTTTCCGCAGCCCTCGGTCGTTGCGAAATCCGACCTCTTCATTCACCACGGCGGCAACAACAGTTTTTGCGAAGCGCTGCGTTTCGGCGTGCCGTCGCTGATCATGCCCTATTGCTGGGACGGGCATGACAATGCGCAACGTGCCGACGAAACCGGCGTCGGCCGCCACATCAGCCGCGACGGTTGGAGCGATGATGAACTGGAACAGGCCATCCTTGGCCTAATGGCCGACGGCGAGATGCGCTTTCGTCTCAAGGAGAATGCAGCCACCATGGCACGGGCGCCGGGAACGGACGCCGCCGCCGAAGCCATTCTCGCCCTCGTAAGGACGTGACCTGATGCTCAACACCACAACAACGGATGCACCGCAAATGACACCAACGGATGATCCGAAGCAATGGCTGGAGCAGCAGGGGATCAGGGAAGTCGAGTGCCTGGTGCCGGATGTGAATGGCGTGTTGCGCGGCAAGACCTTACCGACGGCGAAGTTCCTGAAGTCACTCGAGGATCGCGCGCTTTATCTGCCGAGCAGCGCCTTCCTGGTCTGCATTGACGGCCGCTATTCCGGTTCCAACGACGAGGGCTTCGGCTATCAGGACCCCGACATGCGGATGGTGCCGGATGTCGCGACGCTCTGTCTCGCGCCAGGTGCTGGAGCAGGCAAGGCCTATGTCTTCGCCGATGCGTTTCATATGGACGACCGGCCGTGGATGGCCTCGCCACGTCATGTCCTGAGAGCCGTGCTCGATCTCTATCGCCAGCGTGGCTGGCGGGCCGTGGTGGCGCCAGAGCTTGAATTCTACCTGACGGCGCCCAATCCCGATCCCGATCGGCCACTGACCGCACCGGTCGGGCGCAATGGCCGCGCCGAAACCGTGCAGCATCCCTATGACATGGCGGCGCTGGAGGAATTCGAGCCGGTGATCCGGCGCCTCTATGATTACGCAGCTGTGGCCGGACTGCCGCTCGACACGCTGATCCATGAATCGGGCACGGCACAGCTGGAGATCAACTTCCTGCATGGCGACGCGCTGCCGCTGGCCGACAAGGTGTCGCTGTTCAAGCGGATGACGCGCCAGGCCGCGCAGGAATGCGGCATGCACGCGACCTTCATGGCCAAGCCGATCGCAGCGCAAGCCGGCAGCTCGATGCATCTCCACATGTCGGTCATCGACGAGGCGGGAAACACGCTGTTTGCCGGGCGCGACGATGCCGACACCGAGATGTTCGGGCATTTCATCGGCGGGCTGCAGAAATACATTCCCGAGGTGATGCCGCTGTTTGCGCCGAACGTAAATTCGTTCCGCCGCATCAGGCCGAACCACAGCGCACCGGCCAACATCGAGTGGTCGCACGACAACCGCTCCTGCGGCCTGCGCGTGCCGGCCGGCGGGCGCGCCGCGCGACGGGTGGAAAACCGGCTGCCCGGCGCCGACGCCAATCCCTATCTGGCGATGGCCGGCTCGCTGCTCTGCGGCTATCTCGGCGTCGAGGAAAAACTCTCGCGTTCGCCCGAGGCATCGGGCAATGCCTATCGCAGCAAGAGCACGCTGCCGAAAACCATGGAGGAGGCGCTCGACCGTTTCGCCGCCTGCAGCCCGGTGCGGGCGCTGCTCGGCGAGGATTTCTTCCAGACCTATCTGCGCGTCAAGAGCGTCGAGCTCGACCTGTTCCAAAGTGTCGTCACGTCCTGGGAACGCGACCATCTGCTGCTCAAGGTGTGACTTATGAGTGTCAATTCTGGGGGCTTCAACTCCGGCCTGGATATCGGCAAATCCTACTATGTCGCGACGGCCAACGCGGCTCCGGACCATCCGGCGCTGCGGGGCGACATCGACGCCGACCTGGTGGTGGTCGGCGGCGGCTGCACCGGCCTGTCCGCGGCTCTTCACGCGGCCGAGCGCGGCTTGAAGGTGGCGCTGCTCGAAGGCGGCAAGATCGGCTGGGGAGCGTCAGGGCGCAATGGCGGCCAGATCATCCCCGGCCTGCGCAAGGGCGCCAAGGGTCTGGTCAAGCTCTATGGGCCGGAACGGGCGCGAGCGCTTTTCGATCTCGCCTTCGAGGCACGCGGGCTGGTGCTCGACCTGATCGGGCGTCACGCCATTGACTGCGACCTCAGGTTGACCGGTCACCTGGCCGGTGCGGTCAACGGCTCCGACCTGCGCGACCTCGAGGAAGAGGCCGAATGCCTCGCCACTGTGATGAACTTTCATGATGTCGAGATGCTGTCAGCGGCTGAGGCGCGCGGAATGGTGAACACGCCCTATCACGGCGCGATGTACGAGAAGCTCGGCGGTCATATGCATCCGCTGAACTACACGCTGGGCCTGGCGCGTGCTGCCGCCGCGGCGGGCGTCACCATCCACGAGAACTCGGTGGCGCTGCGGCTGGAGCGGGAACCGTTCATCCGGGTCTCGACGGCCAAGGGCTCGGTCCGCGCCAGGCATGTCGTGCTGGCGGGCGATGCGCTGCTCCAGGGGCTCGAGCCGCGCGTCAACAGCCGCATCATGCCGGTTGGCAACTACATCATCGCCACCGAGCCGCTGGACGACACGAGTGACGTCATTCCAAGCAATGTGGCCGTCTCCGACACGCGGTTCGTGGTCAATTACTACCGGCTGTCGGCGGATGGACGCCTGCTGTTCGGCGGCGGCGAACGCTACACGCCGTCACCGCCCGCCGACATCGCCGGTTTCGTGCGGCCGCATATGGAAAACACTTTTCCGCAATTGCGCGGCCGCCGCATCGATCATGCCTGGGGCGGGCTCGTCTCGGTAACGACATCGCGCCTGCCGCATGTCGGCCACTATGGCGAGATCTATTTCGCGCACGGCTATTCCGGCAAGGGCGTGATCCTGTCGACGCTTTCGGGAAAGCTGCTCGCCGAGGCGATCACCGGCGATGCTTCGCGATTGGATCTGTTTTCGACGCTCAGCCCAATGCCGTTTCCCGGTGGCACGGCGCTTCGCGGCCCGCTTTATGTGCTCGGCATGCTCTGGTACGCCATGCGCGACCGCATCAAGCATTGAGCGCAAGCAAGCAGGACCCGCGCCAGGACGGCGCATGAAGGGACCGGAAAAGAGAAAGCTGCACAGATGGCCGAAGCCTATATCTGCGACTACATCCGCACGCCGATCGGACGCTTCGGTGGGGCGTTGGCACCGGTCCGCGCCGACGACCTTGGTGCGATCCCGCTGAGGGCGCTGGTCGAGCGCAATCCCGGCATCGACTGGGCTAATATCGACGATATCGTCTATGGTTGTGCCAACCAGGCCGGCGAAGACAATCGCAATGTCGCGCGCATGGCGCTGCTGCTGGCCGGCCTGCCGAAGGAGATTTCCGGCTCGACCGTCAACCGCCTCTGCGGTTCGGGCATGGACGCCGTCGTCATCGCCGCGCGTGCCGTCAAGACTGGCGAGGCGGAACTGATGATATCAGGCGGCGTCGAATCGATGAGCCGGGCGCCCTTCGTCATGCCCAAGGCGGAAACCGCTTTCTCGCGCAATGCCGAAATCCACGACACCACCATCGGCTGGCGCTTCATCAACCCGCTGATGAAGAAGCAGTACGGCATCGATTCGATGCCGGAAACCGGCGAGAATGTCGCAGAAGAGTTCGCCATCTCCCGCGCCGACCAGGACGCCTTTGCCGTGCGCAGCCAGGACAAGGCGGTGGCCGCGCAGGCCAATGGCCGGCTGGCGAAGGAGATCATTCCCGTAACGATCCCGCAGCGCAAGGGCGATCCGGTGGTTGTCAGCAAGGATGAGCATCCGCGCGCGGGCACGACGCTCGAGGCACTGGCGAAATTGCCGACGCCGTTCCGGCAAGGCGGCACCGTCACGGCCGGCAATGCGTCAGGCGTCAATGATGGTGCCGCGGCGCTGATCGTCGCCTCGGAAACCGCCGTGAAAAAATACGGCCTGACGCCAATCGCCCGCATTCTCGGCGGTGCGGCCGCCGGCGTGGCGCCGCGCATCATGGGCATCGGCCCTGTGCCGGCGACGCAGAAGCTGTGTGCCCGGCTCGGTCTGAAGCCGGCAGATTTCGATGTCATCGAGCTCAACGAAGCCTTTGCTTCTCAAGGCATCGCGGTGCTTCGCCAACTCGGCATTGCCGAGGACGCGGAGTACGTCAATCCGAATGGCGGCGCCATCGCGCTCGGCCATCCGCTCGGCATGTCGGGTGCGCGCATTACCGGCACCGCGGCGCTGGAACTTCGCGAGCGCGGCGGCCGCTATGCACTCGCCACCATGTGTATCGGCGTCGGCCAAGGCATCGCCGTGGCGCTGGAACGGCAGTGAGCAGCCTTATCGCGCCCGGGGGCGCATCTGCTTTAAGCGGCGCCTTTGCGCGAAGCTTCCGGCAGCAGCTCTGCGCCTGCAAATTTGACCATGTGGACAAAGGTGAGGCTCCGTTACATAGTCGCCCAGCGGATATTCCAGAGAACAAAGCCGGCTCGCACGGCGCCAATCAGAGGGGCATGCAATGGAAAATGGGAAGAGCAAAATCCAATTGAAACGCGAAGGGTTTTCGCGACGCAACGTGCTGGAATTGGGTGCGCTCGGCCTGGCGGCGGCCATGTTGCCGGGCCAAGTCTTGGCGCAGGACAAGAAGCTGAAGGTGGCGGCGATCTTCGCCACGCCGATCGAGGAGCCATGGGATCACCAGATCCACGTCGCCCTGCAGAAGGCCGAGAAGGAACTCGGCATCGAATACAAATGGTCGGAGAAAGTGCAGACGGCCGATTTCAGCCGCGTGATGCGCGAATATGCGCAAGGCGGCTATGAGCTGGTGCTGGGCGATGCTTTCGCCGCAGAACGCGAATCGCGCCGGACCGCCAAGCAGTTTCCGAAGGTTGCCTTCCTGTTCGGCTCCGGTGCCGGGCCGGCCGAACCGAATTTCGGGGTCTTCGACAATTGGATCCACGAACCTGCCTATCTTTCCGGCCTGATCGCCGGAAAGATGTCGAAATCGGGCATGATCGGCGCCGTCGCTGCGATGGGCATTCCGGAAGTGAACCGGCTGGTCAACGCTTTCTTTGCCGGTGCAAGGGAAGTCAATCCGGATATCAAGAGGAAGGTTGCTTTCATCGGCTCCTTCTTCGACCCGCCGAAGGCGAAGGAAGCAGCGATCGCCCAGATCGACGCCGGCGTCGACGTGATCTATGCCGAGCGCTTCGGCGTCATCGAAGCGGCGGTGGAGAGGAAGATCCTCGCAATTTCCAACATGTCCGACCAGTCGAGCCTTGGCCCCGACACGGTGATCACCGGCCCGGTCTGGGACATGTATCCGACGGTCCAGCAAGCGATCAAGCTGGTCAAGGCGGGTGTCTTTACCGCGCAGGACTACGGTGATTTCTCGCGCATGGCCAAGGGGGGTTCCTCTTTGGCGCCCTACCACAAATTCGACAAGACGCTGCCCGCAGACGTCAAGGAGCTAGTCGAAAAGAAAAAGGCCGAGATCCTCGACGGCAATTTCCGCGTCGACGTGGATGAGAATACGCCGGTTTCGGATTGAGCGAGGATATCCCTCCCTCTTGAGGGGAGGGTGGCCCGCAGGGCCGGGTGGGGTCCGCTGTGACGCGCACCATCTCAATATCAACGTCGAGGCGGTTGAGGCGACCCCTCCCGCCTCGCTTCGCTCGGCACCCTCCCCTCGAGGGGGAGGGGTATCCGCGCCAACGCCTAGGATCCTGCCCTTGTCAACGCCCGCCCCTCTCATTGAAATGCGCGGCATCTCCAAGAGCTTCGGCGCCGTCAAGGCAAACGAAGCCGTCGATCTCAGCGTTGCGCCGGGCGAAATCCTTGGGCTGCTGGGTGAAAACGGCGCCGGCAAGACGACGCTGATGAACGTGCTGTTTGGCGCCTATGCACCGGACGCCGGTGAAATCCTGGTTCAGGGCCGGCCGGTGACGATCAACAGTTCGGCCGATGCGCTCGCCGCCGGCATCGGCATGGTTCATCAGCATTTCCATCTTGCGCCGCGACTGTCAGTGCTGGAAAACCTGCTGATCGGCATTCCCGGAAAGTCAGGCCGGATCGACCGCGCCGGCGGGCTGGCGCGGCTCGACGAGATCGGCCGGCAGCACGGGCTTGCGCTCGATCCGGACCTTCCCGTCTCGGCGCTGTCGGTCGGCGAGCAGCAGCGGCTCGAAATCGTCAAGGCGCTGTTTCGCGGCGCAAGGCTGCTGATCCTCGACGAGCCGACAGCGGTGCTGGCGCCGACAGAGGTCGACGGCCTGTTTTCAGCACTGCGGTCGATGGCGACCCAGGGCCTCGGCATCATCTTCATCTCGCACAAGCTCAACGAGGTCAGGGCGCTGACCCATCGCTGCGTGGTGCTGCGGCATGGCCGTGTGACCGGGCGCGTCGACGCGCCTGCCAGCACGACGTCCTCGGAGATGGCTCGGCTAATGTGCGGCCACGAGATCGTTCCGCCGGCCAGGGGACCATCGACGCCGGGTGCCGCGGTGCTGATCCTGGACGGCATCTCGACATCGCGTCATTCCGGCATGCCGCTGCGCGCGGTGTCGCTCGCCGTGCGTGCCGGCGAGATCCTCGGCATTGCAGGCGTCTCGGGCAATGGCCAGCGGGCGCTGGCCGAGGTGATCTCCGGTATTCACGCGCCCGATGCCGGCCGTATGACGATAGCCGGCAAAATTGTATCGCGGTTCTCGCCGCGCGAGGTGCAGGCGCTCGGCCTCGGGCGCATCCCGGAGGACCGGATGACGACCGGGCTGGTCACCAATCTGCCGCTCGCCGATTCGATGGTGTTGCCGCGGATCGGCACGGGGGCGTTCAGCCGCAACGGTCTGCTCAGGCCGGATGCGATCCGCGCTTTCGCCGCGGAACAGATCAAGGCCTACGACATACGCTGCCCCGGGCCGATGACGCGAGCCGGGGCGCTGTCCGGCGGCAACCTGCAAAAGGCGCTGCTGGCGCGTGAACTCGCCTTCGATCCGAAGGTGCTGATCGTGTCGCAGCCGACGCGCGGTCTCGACATCGGTGCGGCGCGCTTCATCCACGAAAAGTTTCTCGCCATGCGGGCCAAGGGCTGCGGCATCATCGTCATCGGCGAGGATCTCGAAGAGTTGCTCATGCTCTGCGACCGCATTGCGGTGATGTATGAGGGCCGCATTGCCGGCACGCTCGACAGCGCGGAGGCCACGATCGCGCGGCTCGGCCTGATGATGACCGGGGCGGAGGGGAGGGCGTGATGTTCCGTTTGGAAGCCCGCACCAGCACGCCCGCCTGGTTCAATCTCGCTCTGCCGCTGCTGGCGATCGGTACGACATTGGTGCTGTGCAGTGGTCTGATCGCACTGGCCGGCGCTGGCGTGATCGAGGCCTATGGCGTGATGTTTTCGGCGTCGCTGGGCGACAGCTACGCGATCACCGAAACGCTGGTGCGCGCGACACCGATGATCTTCACCGGGCTTGCCGTCGCCGTCGCCTTCCGCGCCAAATTCTGGAACATCGGCGCCGAGGGGCAGTTGCTCGCCGGTGCGGTGGCGAGCTGCGCGGTCGGCGCCATCCCGATGCCGGGGCCGCTCGCCATGCTGCTCATGGCGGTGGCGGGCGCTGCCGCCGGTGCTGCGGTCGCCTTGGTGCCGGCGACGCTGCGGGTAAAATTCAGGGTTGATGACGTGGTCAGCTCGCTGCTGCTCAACTCGGTCATCTTCTACGCCCTGATGGCGCTGATCGAAGGCCCGTGGAAGGACAGTTTCAGCGGCTACCCGATCTCGCCGCCGATCGAGGATTCGGCGAATTTCCCGGTGCTGCTCGAAGGCACGCGGCTGCATCTCGGCGTCGTGGCGGCGTTCCTTGCCTCACCGCTGATCTGGTTCCTGATCGTGCGTACGACGCTCGGTTTCCGGATCAGGGTCATCGGCGAGAACCCCGAAGCCGCGCGTTATGGCGGCATCCATGTCGAGCGCGTGCTGATTTCGACGGCGCTGCTGTCCGGCGCGCTGGCCGGACTGGCCGGCGTCGGAGAGGTCGGCGGCGTGCATTTCCAGGTGATGAGCGACATCTCGCCGGGCTACGGCTATTCCGGCATCGTCGTCGCCATGTTGGCGAGGCTCAATCCGCTCGGCGTGGTGCCGGCGGCGATCTTCCTTGCCGCCGTCATGACCGGCGCCGAGGCGATGTCGCGGGCCACCGGCGTTCCAGCCTTCCTCAGCGACGTCATCCAGGGCACGGCGCTGCTCGCTATGCTTGTGGCGCTGCTGTTCACCGCTTATCGCATCCGCCGCGTGGGAACAGCCAAATGAGCGTGGTGTTCGAGCAGATCTTTCAGGTCGGCTTCCTGGCCGCGATTATCCGCATAGCCACGCCCTTGGCCTTTGCGACGCTGGGCGAAATGTTCTCCGAGCGGGCCGGTGTGCTCAATCTCGGCATCGAAGGCATCATGCTGTTATCGGCGATGACCGGCTTCACGGCGACCAGCCTCAGCGGCAGCCTGTGGCTCGGCGTGCTTGCGGCGGTGCTGACTGGCGCGCTGATGGGCGGTGTGCACGCGCTGTTCACGGTGGCGCTGGGGCTGAGCCAGCATGTCTGCGGCATCGGCGTGACGCTGTTCTCCTCAGGGCTCGCCTATTTCCTCTACCGGCTGATCTTCGGCCAGCAGTCGGTTCCGCCGAGCATCAAGGGATTCGAGACGCTGCCGATCCCTGTTCTCTCCGATATCCCGGTGCTCGGACCGGCGGTGTTCAACCAGTTTTCACTGGTCTACATGGCGATCCTTGCCGTTCCCCTGGCCGCCTTTGTGCTCTACCGGACACCATGGGGACTGTCGGTGCGCATGGTCGGCGAAAATCCGCGCGCCGCCGACTCGGCGGGTGTCAGCGTCATTGCAACGCGCTTCCAGGCCGTGATCCTCGGCGGCGCGTTGATGGGGCTGGCCGGCGCCTTCCTGTCGATGGTGCAGTTCAACGCCTTTACCTTCGGCCTTGTCTCGGGGCGTGGCTGGGTGGCGATCGCGCTCGTCGTCTTCGGCCGCTGGGATCCCTGGCGTTCGGCGGGAGCAGCGCTGCTGTTTGCCTTCGTCGACGCCCTGCAGTTGCGCATGCAGGCGAGCGGGCTCGGCCACATCCCTTACGAGGCGTTCCTGATGCTGCCCTTCATCTTCACCATCGTCGCCATGGCGGTGATGTCGCGCAATGCCGTCGCACCCTCGGCGCTGCTCAAGCCGTTTCGCCGGGAAGAACGCTGACTAGCTGAGGAATGCCGGCTTCAATATGTCCTCGCACCATTGGCGGAAGCTGGTGGGGGTGGTGGACTGCGGCGTGCGCGGCTCGGCATTGTCGAGACCCTTGTCCTTGGCCAGCATCATGTCGGTCATTCCCTGCGCGAATGCCTTGGAGGCGCCGCGTTCGATGAAGCCCGCTTTGAATGCTTCGAAGGAGATCTGTTGGAGGCGGACCCGCTTGCCCAGCACCTCGGACATGATTTGCGCCATGTCGTTGAAGGACAGGTCCTCGGGGCCGAGGATTGGGACACTGTTTTGCCCACTCCAGGAGGGGTCGAGCAACAGCTTCGCGGCGATGGCGGCGATGTCGCGGATGGCGCAGGTCGGAAGCTTGCGGTCCGCCGAAATCGGCGAGAAGAACATGCCCTGGCTCTTGATCGGCTCTACCTGGCGCAGGATGTTGTCCATGAACGAAGGCATCGTCAGCGCCCGGTAGCTTACGCCCGTACTCGCGATCAGGTCGTCCATTGCCAGCGACGCCGAGACCATTCCGGCGTTCCTCGCTACCCCGCGGCCCAGGGCCGAGACGCCGACCACTCGTTTTACTTTCCGGCTCTTGATTGCGTCGCACGCCGGCCGGGTGAAATTCACATAGGCTGCCTCGATGGTCTCGGCGTGGAAGTCCGGGGGCACCAGCCAGAACACGGCGTCGGCGCCCGCGAACGCCTGGTTGACGACGTCGATGTCGCCGTGGGACCCCTGCACGACCTCGACGCGCTCGCGTGTGCGCGAGGAGAGACGGGAGGGGTCGCGCGCGATCACGCGGATGGGTTCGCCACTGTCGAGGAGATTCTCGAGGACTTGGTGGCCGATGCCGCCTGTGGGTGTGGTGACGACGATCATAGGAATCTCTGACTTCTTAATCTCTGGCTTCGTGTCGTGACCGCATTCGCGATCGCTTCGATTTGGCGCAACGAGGCGAGGGAGAGCACCTTCCAAAAATTCAGGCGTTGAGCGCCTCCAGCACCCGCTCCGGCAGGAACGGATAGTGCCGCAGCCGCACGCCACCGGTGAGCCGCGCCACCGCGTTGGCGATCGCGGGACCGATCGGCGGCAGGCCGACTTGGCCCATGCCCCCGATCGGACTCCCGGGCGTTGGGACCACAGCGACCTGGATATCGGGCGCCTCGGACATGCGTATCACCCGATAGGTGTCGAAGTTCGATTCCTGCACCTCGCCATTGACGATGTTGATCTGCTCGAACAGCGCGTGGCTGGCACCGTTTGTGATCCCGGTAATCATCAGTGCCTCGATGTTGCGTGGCTGTATCGCTGTTCCCGGATCGACAGCGCACCACACGGTGTGCACGCGGATTTCGCCGGTTTCCCGGTCAACCGACACCTCGGCGATCTCAGCGCAATGGGAGCCAAAGGCATCGGAATAGGCGACGCCCAACGCCCGCCCGTCGCGTTGGCGGTCCCATTCCGCCATCTGGGCGACGGTCTCGATGACCTTGCGCGCCCGCGGCTGGTCCTTCAGGAGCTCCAGCCGAAGCGCCACGGGATCGACGCCCTTGGCGGCGGCGATCTCGTCGATGACGCATTCGATGCCGAACCTGGTGTAGCCAACCCCGACCGCGAACCAGAAGCCTACGTCCAGGCCGTTATCCTGGCGGATGTACTCGATCTGATGCGCAGGAACGGCATAGTTGAAATGCGCGCCCTCGGTCACCACACTGTCGTGTCCCCCTTCGCTCTCGAACAGCTGAGGCATCGTGCGGGCGAAAATGGAATCCGCCACGATGCGGTGCCGCCAGCCGACGATGTTGCCGTCGGCATCGAGCCCGACCTGCACATGTTGCGCCTCGAGCGGGCGGTACTTGCCATGCTGGACATCGTCTTCGCGGCTCCAGATGACCTTGACCGGGCGGCCTTGCACCGCCTTGGCGAGCGACACCGCATCGATGATGAAGTCGGCCTCGGCTTTGCGACCAAAGCCGCCGCCGAGCAGGGTGGTGTTCACCTTGACCTTGTCGGGGGTGGTGCCGGCCACCTCCGCGGCAAAGCCCTGGGTGCCCGTCGGGCCTTGCGTCGGCGCCCAGACTTCAACCGTATCGCCGGTCACGAGCGCCGTGGCGTTCATCGGCTCCATGGTTGCATGGTGAACATGGTCGCTCATGTAATCGACCGCGATGACCGTTGCGGCCTTCGAGATCGCAGTTCGTGCGTCACCTTCCGTGGCAGCGTTGACGCCGGTTTGGGCGAGGTCGCGGCCAACGCTACGATACGCTTCCAACAGCCGATCGCTGGTGTAACTGCGAATCCGCGACGACGTACTCCACGTAACGTCGAGCAGATCCTTGGCCCGCTTCGTCGCCTCGACCGTTTCGCCGATGATGCCGACGCCGTAGGAAAGCGGAACGATGTGCGTGATGCCCAGCACGGCCCTGGCTTCGGCATCGTCGATGGTTTCCGGCTGCTCGCCCTGAACGGGCGCCCGCAGCACCGCTCCGTACAGCATGTCCGGAAGCTGCACGTCGATGCCGAAGATCGCGGTGCCGTCGACCTTCGAGGGCACGTCGACACGCGGTACCGTCAGATACCCGATATAGCGCCACTGGTCGCTCGGCTTCAGATCGGCATCGGTCGCCTGCGGCAATGGATCGGGAAGCGCGCCGGCCGCGGCGACCTCGCCGTAGTCGAGCGAGCGGCCCGACCGCGCGTGCACGACCCGGTTGGGCTGCGTGGTGAGTTCGCCCACCGGAACGTTCAGCATGGCGGCGGCACTTGCCAGGATGACCTTGCGCGTCTGGGCGCCGACCAGGCGCAGCATATTGTAGTAACCCCGCGTGGATTCGCTGCCGCCGGTGAGCTGTACGCCGTAAAAGCCGGGATTGCCGTACTTCTCCGCGTCGGACGGAGCCTGGACGACGCGAACCTTGTCCCAATCGGCGTCCATGTCCTCAGCGATGAGCAGCGGCAGCGTCGTCATGATGCCCTGCCCCATCTCGGAGGCGGGTGACATGATCGTCACCGTGCCGTCGGCCGCGATGGTCAGCCAGGCGTTCGGCCGGTAGCCGCCCTCGACCGCCGGTGCCACGCTGGCGCCCGAGGCATCCTGGGGCAAGCCGCCGAACGCAACCGAGATGCCGACGCCGCCGACGGTGATGAGGAAGTTGCGCCGCGAGAGCGCTCTGGTGTGAAGCTGCAATGTCCCGGTCATGGCTCAGGCCTCCCGTGCGGCGCGCTGAATGGCGCTGATGATCCGCACATAGGTCCCGCAGCGGCAGATGTTGCCGTCCATGTGTTCGACGATCTCATCGCGGGTGGGGTTGGGATTGCTCTTGAGGAGCGCCGCCGCCTGCATGATCTGCCCGGACTGGCAATAACCGCATTGCGGCACCTGCTCGGCGATCCAGGCTTGCTGCAGCGGATGGCTGGCATCCGGCGACAGGCCTTCGATCGTCGTCACCTTCCTGCCGGCCACGTCCTGAAGCAGGGTTATGCAGGAGCGCGTCGGCTCACCGTCGACGTGAACGGTGCAGGCGCCACACTGCGCGATGCCGCAGCCGAATTTTGTGCCGGTAAGCTTCAGATGCTCCCGTATCACCCACAAGAGCGGCGTATCTGGCTCGGCGGCGAGATCCACCGCCCGTCCATTGATCGTGAACGCTGTCATGGTTCTTGTTCCCTTATCTGGCGCTTTCTAGATAGGCAATAATCGCTGCGCGCTGAGTTGCATCGGGGATGTCGACTGCCATCTCCTCTGCGGTATACTTAGACGATAGGACCTTTGGCAAAGGTGATCTATGCTGCAAAGTTCATATTACATTTGCAATCGTCCTGATGTCGCTCGGTTATGTGGGCATAGCACGGTTTATTACTTGATCGAGGATCACGTTCACAGAGACGTTATTATTAAATAACCAATTGAGGAAACGCGGTCTATGCTGTAAAGTCCGTATTATCTTCGCAATCGTCCGGAACCCTCATGGATCCGCTCTCAGATGTGCTGTCGCTGCTGAAACCGCGCAGTTATGTGTCCGCTGGCTTCGACGCGGGCGGAAACTGGTCGATCCAGTTCTCCGACCAGCACGAACGCATCAAATGCTACGCTGTGGTTTCCGGCGGGTGCTGGCTCTCCGTGCAAGGCGTTCCCGATGCGGTACGCCTGGAGCAGGGGGACTGTTTCGTGCTGCCGAGTGGACGGCCTTTCCGCCTGGCAAGCGACATGACTTTGACGCCTGTCGAAGCCGGCACGATTTTTCCCCCCGCACGCGCTGGCGGCGTCGTGACGTACAATGGCGGCGGTGATTTCTTTCTCGTCGGCAGCCGCTTCGCCGTTAGCGGCAATCATGCCGGCATCCTGTTGGGCATGCTGCCGCCCATTGTGCATATCCGGAAAGAAACAGATCAGGCGGCGCTGCGCTGGTCGGTGGAGCGGATGATGCAGGAGCTGCACGAGCCGCAGCCGGGCGGATTTCTGGTTGCGCAACACCTCGCCCACATGATGTTGGTTCAGGCCCTGCGCCTGCATTTGGCGGAAGGGCTGGGAGGTGGCGTCGGATGGTTTTTCGCCCTTGCGGACAAGCAGATGAGCGCTGCGATCAACGCCATGCACGACGATCCGGCGTATCGCTGGACATTACAGGAGCTGGCGGAGCGTGCCGGCATGTCGCGCTCGACCTTTGCCCTGAAATTCAAAGAGATGGTTGGGACGTCACCGATGGAGTACCTGACGAACTGGCGAATGCTGCTGGCAGGTGACAGGCTGGCGAATTCCAGCGATCCAATCTCCGTCATTGCTCTGTCGCTCGGCTACGAATCCGAAAGCGCCTTCAGCACGGCCTTCAAGAGGGTCATGGACTGTACGCCACGGCAATATGGCCGTGGCCGCAATCCCGCTTCCCCTTCAAATGGCGAGGGGAAAGCCGCTCGCCCCGGTCGGCTCGAATCCACCGCAGGCTGATAGACGCGGGTGGCGGCGCTGGGATGTCGATCCGGTCCGAGCCGAAGGGAATTCTCAGCCACCGCCGAGCGCCCGCATCACATTCGGCAGCGCCGGCAGCGTCAACAAAACCGTGCCGGCAAGCCAGATAGACGAGACGACGATGCTCCTGGGTTGCGCCGACCAGCGCTCATAAAGGGCAGCCGGCACGCCGGCGAGCATAATGGTCACCGTCGACAGGATCAGCGCACTTGCCATGTAAACGATCTGACTTAGGGGAGGCGCCCAGCCCGGATACCAGATCGGATAGAACAGGAATACCATCAGCACCCACGGCGAAAAGATACCGTTGACGATGGCGACCGCCATGACGGGTACAAGAGCGTTTCTGTCCATTGCCTCAAACCCCTTGTGAAGCCATCGGCGCAAGGCCGAAATTGATCAGCAAGACGAGATAGCCCACGCGCAAGGCCATAAGCCAGAGCACGCTGAAGACGATCACCACCGGCTGGGTCAGGATCGACGGCGTGATGGTCCGCACGATCCGCAGGAACGGGTCCGTGACGGCCTTGAAGAAGCGCCAGATGTAATTGTCCCAGCTTTCGGGCACGAAGAGGCCGAGCAGGAGGCGCCCCATCAGCGTGTACATCACGGCGGCAAGGATGAAATTCGGTATGTGGAAATACCAGTAGGACCAGAAATCGTTCATATGGAATTTTCCAAGGAGCGGCGCCGCGTTATGACAGCGGCGCCCTTGAAATGAAAGCGGGGTCCGTCGCCGGACCCCGCCTCGAGCGCCGGTCCCTACGCGGGATCAGGCTATCTTTTCTTCCATCATCTGCTTGCCGCGAGGTACGCGGATTTCCTCGATGAAATCCTGCATATCCCGGGATGGCGCCTTGGTGAGAAGGCTGACAATGATCATTACGGCGAAGCCCACCGGCAGTCCGAAAGTCGCCGACGAGATGTTCTTCACCCCCCACCACAGTTCCATGTTCGGCGTAGCCTTGTCGAAGTCGGCGCCGTACTGGGTCATCACCAGATAGAAGAGGGTGATGCCGAAGCCTGCGATCATGCCGGCGACAGCGCCCGCCGAGTTGGCACGCTTCCACCAGACGCCGAGCACCAGCGCCGGGAAAAGGCCGCCGGCGGCAAGCGAGAACGCCCATGAAACCATCGACAGGATGTCGGACGGCTTGGTCGATGCGACGTAGGCGGCCAGCACCGCGACCATAACCAGCAAGATGCGGGACACGATCAGACGCCGCGACGTAGGCGCATGCTGGTCGATCATCTTGTAGTAGATGTCGTGGCTGAGCGCATTGGCGATGGCGAGCAGCAGACCGTCCGCCGTCGAGAGCGCGGCGGCAAGACCGCCGGCGGCGACGAGGCCCGAGATGACGTAAGGCATGCCGGCCATTTCCGGCGTGGCCAGGACGATCATGTCGGCATTCAGGTTGATGTCGGCAAACGAAAGTGCCGTCACGCCCTTTTCAGCGCAGGCCGCTACGATCGCCGCGGTGTCTGTCGCCGCCTTGCCGCAGATCTGCACGAGCGTATTGTCGGCAGCGGCCCAGCGCATCATCCATCCGGCTTTCTCGCCGATGTTTTCAGGTGTCAGGCCCGACGCCACCAGGTCGAGCATCGTCCACTTGGCGAACGCCGCATAGGCGGGCGCCGTAAAGTAGAGGATGAAAATGAACAGCAGCGACCAGGCGACCGAGACACGCGCTTCCCGCACCGACGGGGTGGTGAAGTAGCGCATCAGGACGTGCGGCAGCGACGCCGTGCCGACCATCAGGCAGAGGATGAGCAGGAAATAGTTCTTCGCATCATATCCGCCATGCGAGAACGGTGTCGCGTGGCCGGGCACGATGTTTTGCGCGGCTTCAAGGGCCGCGATGCCCTGCAAGGCCTGACCCTGCATGAGCTGCGGGATAGGAATGCCCGTCTTTACCGTGGACATCCAGATGACGGGGATCAGGTAGGCGATGATCAGCACGATGTACTGGGCGACCTGCGTCCAGGTGACGGCGCGCATGCCGCCGAGCATCGAGCAGACGAGAATGCCGGCCAGGCCGACATACACGGCGACGTTGAAGTCGATGCCCAGGAAGCGCGAGGAGATGATGCCGGTCCCGAATATCTGCGCCACCACATAGGTGAAGGAGCAGGAAAACAACACGATCACACCGATGAAGCGCGCCAGATTGCCGCCATAGCGCGCCGACAGGAAGTCGGGGACGGTATAGGCGCCGAACTTGCGCAGATAGGGCGCAACGAGGATGGCCACGAGCACGTAGCCGCCGGTCCAGCCCAGCACGAAGGCCAATCCGTCATAGCCGAGCAGGTAGAGCGAGCCGGCCATGCCGATGAATGAAGCCGCCGACATCCAGTCCGCGCCGGTCGCCATGCCGTTGTAGAGCGCCGGTACGCGACGCCCAGCGACGTAATATTCGCCGACGTGCATGGTACGGCTCAGAATGCCGATCACCGCGTAGATGACGATGGTGAAGCCCATGAATAGGTAGCCGATTATGACATTCTCGACGCCCATGGCGCTCAAGATAGCCATCAGGATGATGAAGGCTATGAAACCGCCGGTGTAGATGCCGTAGATGCGGCCGAGATTGGAGGTGAAGTCGCCTCCACCTGCCGTGGTCGATGTCGTGTTAGCCATTGACGTTCCCCCGATCAATCTTCATGGACACCATGCTCTTCGTCGATCGCGTTCTGGCGCCGTGCGAACCAGAACAGCATGATGACGAAGGCGATGAGCGAACCCTGAGCGGCCATGTAGAAGCCGAGCGGAAAGCCAAAAATGACGATGGTGTTGAGTTGCTCCACGAACATGTGGATGACGTAGCCGAAGAACACCCACAGGCCCAACATGACGAACATGAGGCTCTTGGTCTTGTTCCAATAACTTATACGGTCTGGCGTCGCCATAGCGTTGAACCCTCCCTTGGTTGGGCAGCTTGCGAACCGTCTCGACCGCAAGGCGCCGTTTAAAGCTTGCCTCTTCCGCTAACGCGGAAGCCCTCCGGCATATGTTGCGGCCGGGTATAGAATCAGCCGACCGTAACTTTATAGAAGTAACACTTCTTGCCGCTGCTGTTCATACGACTTTAGAATCGGTGAGAGGACTGGAGAATCGGTGAGAGGACTAGCGGTGCGGCGTGGCGAAGGCTAAACGGTTGACATCGGTTGGAAACAAAACCGAAGGGAGAGCGCCATGGGCCTGCTGAACGATCTGTTGCCCGAGTTCCTGCGCAAACCGCAGCCGATCGGCAACGTCGGCGAACTGGCTGACTTCATGGACTCGCGCGCTGCCTTCCTGGCGCAGAAAAGCATCGTCGAGTTCTGCCGCGTCAGGGCAGGGGTCTACTGGCAGAAGCTGTTCAGCGAGAAGGATTTCCAGACTGCGCTGAACCATTCACGCTGGCGCGCCTACCCTGCGTGCTACGCCATCGTGGCGGAAATGGTAGAGGGGGCGCTGCGCGAACCCGCCGGCCTGCGCCAGCGAGGCCTGCCAGCGGCGCTGGAAAAGGTGGCCCTGGCAAGCTTCTCCAAATATGCCGTTCCGGAGGGTTCGCCTCCCGCCTTCTGGGAGGACGCCGCCGAGTTGACACGACAGCGGCTCGCCGCCACGCAGGCCGGTCCGTCGCGGCCGGTGCGTGAAATCCCCGAGCCGCTGGCGCGAACGGTTTTCGAAGCGGTCCCGATCCACCCCAATCTCCTGACCAACGACTACGACTATATTTTCAACTTCCTGAGAATGAACCTGCTGCGTGCGCATGAGGATTTCCTTGCGCAGGCTGACCGCAGCGCTCTGGTCGATGAATTGCTTGGCGCCGCCCGCTGAATTTGTTCCACCACGCCGATATTCCAAGGTTTCCCTTCGACCGTGCACCGTCCGGGCGTCGCCGGCTATGCGAACATCAGGTCCCGCACCAGGTCGGATGCTGACTGAAGGTGCTTGATGAGTCTTTTGAGCTCTGCCTGCTGCTCGCGCGTAAGGGCATCGATCTCGATGCGGTTGGAGGCAGGAATGCCGGCGTAGATGTCATGCGTCTGCTGACCGAGCAGCAACCCGATCAGCATGGCATGGCCAGCCAGCATTGCCTTCATGTCGCGCTCGCCGCCAATGTCCAGCGCGACGAGTTTCTCGAACCGGGCACGTGTGCTCCGCTCGCGGATGCCGTGGCGAATTGCAAGAGTGCGCGCGGTCGCAACGATCGGAAAAAGGCCATGTTTCTTGATGTCCAGCCGGCCATTTTCAAGCTGGAAGCCACCAAAAAGAGTGAAGGGATTGCCGGCTGTTATCTGCTCGCCGAGAAGCTTCGCGAACACCGGCTCGGCGTGGCCGCGGTCATATGCATGTTCGATGAACTGGGCGGCCAGCGTCATGTCGCCGTGAACCGGCCTCAGGTCGTAAACGATATCGACATTGAGGAGGTCCTCCGGCCGGTGGCGGCGAACCCAATCTTCGACGCGCCCCTTCCAGGTGTCGAGGCTTCCGCGGAATGCCGCATTCACGGCCATTACCCCACCTTTGCAATACGGCACGCCGGAGATGTCGAGCATGTCGGCGAGCTTGGCACCGAGATTCTTGAACCAGGCGTCTTCCGGCCCGTCCGGCCTACCATGTGCGAAGACGATTGCGTTGTCCTGGTCGGGTGCCATCAGGCTTTCGCCACGGCCGCCGGAGCCGAGCACGAGCACGGCATAGGCACAGGGCGGCGGGCCGTGGCCTTCGGTCTGCATCTGTTGTTGCGCAAGCACAGCAGCGCGGCGCGTAATCGAGCAAAGTTCCTCGCTGATGATTTCCGCCACCACGCGGGGGTCGATCTCCTCGCCGATGAGCGAACGCACGACGCCCGGCAGCATCGACCAGGCGGCCGCCAATTCGGCGACGTCCTTGGCATGCTCGATCGTGTCGTCGAGATTGATGGCCGCGGTGGCGCGGAGCCTCAGCAGGTCGCGCGCCGAAAGCATGCCGACCAGCATGCCCCCATCGTCGCGGACGGCGAGGTGGCGAACTTTCAGCCGATCCATGCGCCCGATCGCTCGATAAGCGAATGCGGCGGCGCGGATGCTTATCAGTGGTCGCGTAGCGATGCTTCCGATCGGCAGGTCAAAAACGCGCTCGGCGTCGGATGATATGCGGCGCATCAGATCGCGCTCGGTAACGATGCCGTACTCCACGACCGGTTGATCTGGCGTCCCTCGGTCGGACACGAGGACCGAGCTGATCTTGCGCTTGACCATAAGGTCGATGACCTGCCTTGTCGGTTTGGTCGATTTCACCACGACTGGTGGGTCGCTCATAAGGCTGCCGACGCGATGGCGATAGGCATATGGATCTACCGGCTGAAACGCGGGAACCTGGGGGCGCGACACCGGCTCAACCCAGCCGGCGCGATGGCCGGCTTCGAGAGTGTGCGAAAGGGCAAGGCAGGCGACCTCAGCCTCTCCGAGTGTCCGGATGTTGCGCTTGCGCAACTCCGGAATCAACGCGGCAAAGATGTCTCCCGCCGCGATCGCATCGCCCAGAGCCGAATGGCGGCCAGCTATCTCCAGGCGAAGCCAGGCGGCGATCATTTCCAGCGAATGGTCTGCCAGATCGGGATTTGCTATGGTTGCAAGAAGCCGGACGCACAGCGACCGAGGCTTTTTCCATGGCAAATGGGCGCGTCGGCATTCGCGTTTCAACACCGCCAGGTCGAAGCCGATCGAGTGGCCGACGAGGATGCGGTCTCCAGCGAACTCTTGGAATTGCGCCCATGCATCCAAGAAGCTCCCGGCTCCGTCAACATCGGCATCCGTGATGCCGTGGACGAGCGAGGCCTCAGGCGGGATCGCTTCACCAGGATCGATGAGGAGATTGAACTGAGGTTCCCGGACGACCTTGCCATGCGCGATGCCGATTGCGCCAATCTGGACCACGCGTGCCTTTGTGGCGTCGAGCCCAGTTGTTTCGGTGTCGACGGCCGCAGCCGCTATGGCTATCAGTGGTGTCGCGCCGGTCGCCCGCTTCATTCCCGTCCCCTTCGACATAGCCGAAAGCCTCCCTGCCGGATGTCTTGCAGCATAAGGCGCGCCGACAGGCCGCGTCGACGGCTGAATTTCAGGCTATAGCGTTCGCAACGATACGCCGGGTCGGCGGAACTGCGTGCCCATTCGCCTTAAAGTGATTTGATATGGTCGAAGCACGTGCACATTCTTGGCCAGTTTGTTGCCGAGGCAGCCGATGAACGAGATCAGACGGGTTGCTGTGGAGTGCATCGGGCGCGCCGTAATGTTCGGATCGCTTGCCATCGGCTGTGTCATGATCGGCTTCTCCTTCAACCCGGTATCTGCCTTTCGTTCCGGCGCGTTCCTTACGCTGACCATGGCACTGGCACTGATGTGGAAAGCCATGACCGCTGGCATCAAGAATCCCAAACACACCGAAGTCTGGCTCTATCTCGACGAGAAATCGCGCCCAGTCGATGGCTCGGCGCGACGGGTGTTCGGCACCATCTTGAGCGACGTTTACAAACTCTACGCCCGGATTGCGCTCGGCGCGGCTGTTGGCTTCTTCCTGGTGTCGCTCGCCCTGATGCTGTTCGGTCTGGAAGGCTACATGCCGCCCAGCAAATAGGAGATCGCTTCGCCAGCCCGTGACGCCGCATTCCCGCTTGCGCGGCGATGCTATGCCTCATGCACCGGCCGGCTAAACGAAACAGCCGGACACGGCGAACTCTTTTCCGACGACAGCATCGGGCGACGGCGGCGACAGGGGCGAAGTTGGCAAGGCGGATTCGCGCCGACCGGTCCAGTGCAACGAAATTCAGTAAGAAAAACCAATTTCTTGCAGATTTTGAGGGGTTCATTCTAACGATTGCGAAAAAATAGCACTCGACAAAGTCTACTGATTTTATAGATTAATTGCCGAGACGGAGGTCGATATGTCCTATATCCAGAACGCCCAGACTGCCCGCAAAGGCCAGAGGCTGGGTTCCGACCAGACTTGGCGTCCGGCCTATGCAGGCGCCTTTGCCTATCTCGTCTTTGCCTTTGCCTTCGTGTTCACCGGGGCAGTCGTTCTGGGCCTTATTCCCTGATCATGGGGTCCCGAGCCATCGGGTCCTGGCTTACAGGGATAGCGACCTGCCGCTTTCAGAATTCCGGAGTTGAATGAACCGAATGCCGGTACGCTTTTGCGCGTCGGTGATCCCAACGTGATGGAGGAGATGGCAATGCCGATCGAGTTCACGCATGTTCCCGGTAAAACTCAGCCTGCCGATTCAACCGTGCCTTTCTTCTACGATTTCGCGGAAACCGCGACAAAGCTGTCGCTGATCGAGGACATCGGTTTCCAGAAGACCGTCGTCGACGATCCGGCCGGGCTGCTAACCAATATGGATATTGCCGCCCGGGCGTTGGATCGCACTTCATCCCTTGAGGTCGTTCTCACGCATTGGGCAGGTGTGATCGAGCCGATCGTGGCGGCACGGCAATTGGCGGCCCTCGATGCGAGATGCGGCGGGCGGCTGTCGCTCAGGATGCTCAGCGAGCCGCTGAGCGACGACGATGCCGAAACACGTCCGGTCGGCCAGACGGTCGTCTGGCAGCGGATAGACGAATATCTGGTGCTGCTGAAGCGGTTGTGGTCGAACGACAGGCCGTTCGATCATGAAGGCGCCTTCTACAGCGTCAAAGGCGGCTATGTGCCTCGCAAGGGACCGCATGGCGCCGACATGACCATCCGCATGGGCGGACAGTCCGGAACGGCGCTCAGGGTCGCCGGACGACATGCCGATGTCTTCGAGCTGACGCCGGGTTCGCTCGACGAGATCCGGCAGTTGATGGAACGGGTGCGCAGTGCCGCCGCCGAACACGGCCGGGCCGGCAAGCTGCGTTTCGCGCTTCCCGTCCGGGTCCGTTCGGAGGACATCGCTGCCGTCTCCTGCCAAAAAGCGGTCGAAATCGCCGGGCCGCCGGCGCAGATTGCATTGTCGCTGCTTCCTTATGCGGCTTTGGGAATCCAGGAATTCATGATGGGCGGCATCGACCAGCCGCGCGAGATCGCGACGGCGGGCCGCGAAACGATCGCGCTTCTGCACAATACCCTGGCGCGCCGCGAGGCTCCGCAGCCCGGGGCGTTTATGTCCCGCGTGAGCCGGGAAGCACGCGCCGGCTGAATGCTGGCTATTTCAGGACGCGTTCGACAATCGCGCCGAAGGTCGACGGGTCGAATGCCGGCAGGATGAGGGGCTCGACGAAGCCGTCGCGCCGAGCCGTCAGCACATATTGCATCATGGCCTCGTTATCAGGCATTTCGAAGACTTGGACGAAGTCATAGGCGCCGAGCGTGGCATAGAAGGCGAGAGATCTGCCGCCAAGTGCCGCGACCCGCTCCTCGCTGACTTTCCGGCGATCGGGGCTGCCGGCGAGTTCGGCTAGTCCTTTGTTCGTCAACCGCATCAGTGAGACGTAAAGCCGGCTGGTCGCAGCCGCGGGAGGTGCGTTGGCAATCTCGTCAGGCATATCAGTGCACCTTGCCGGAGAGCTGCGACAGCGCCGCGACGACGGCGGTAGAATCCGTCAGCGCACCGAAGATGCCGTTTTCGACCGTCACCATGTGGAGTGCGGCCTCATGGGCCTTCTGGTCGCCGCTGGCGCAGGCGTCCGAGATCGTCAGGCACTGGAAATTCCGGTCGCAGGCTTCACGCAACGTCGTGTGGACGCAAACGTCGGTCGTGCATCCCGAAAACAGCAGATGGGTGATGCCCTGCGCGCGCAGCACATGCTCGAAATCCGTGTAGGTGAAGGCGCCGTTGCAGGTCTTGTCGACGATGATGTCTTGCGGTGCGACGTCGATCTCCGGAACGATCTGGAAGCCGGGGCTCGAACGCAGCAGGATTTCGGTTCCTTCCAGGCCGGCCCGCTTGCGGCGCCACTTCTCGTAAGGCGTCATGTCGGCCATATCGGCCCGATAGCCTTGCCGTGTGTGGATAATGGTGAGCCCGGCGGCACGCGCGGCCGCGATCAGGCGGTTGACCGTCGGCAGGATGGCTCGCAATGGGCTCGGATCGTATCCCTGCTTGGCGAAATAGCCAGATGTCGACAGGAAATCCTCCTGCAGATCGATGACAACCAGCGCGGTGTTTTCGGCAACCAGCCTGCCGTCATAGGGAAAATCAAAAGGTGTGGCCTTGATCATTTTTCTCTCTTCCCTCGAGATATGTTTCGCCGGCTCAAGACCCTGACGCTTCGCCAGGGAGGACGCCAATGGCGGAGGGATGTATCCGGCAATCGACAACCTGTCCGGGCGCAGCGGCGACGGCTGCTTCCGAACGCAGCGTCGCAACCATCTCTTCGCCATCCACCGTCTTCAGCAGGATACGTTCAACCGCGCCGACAAAGGAATTCTCGACGACCGTCGCCCGAAAGCCGATCTCATCGCCCGTCGCCTGTCCGATGCGGATGTCCTCGGGGCGCACCCAGACAGTGAGCGTGTCGCCGGGCCGCTCGCGGTGGCCTCTCAGGGGCGCAAAGCCGAAGCGCGTGCCGAATGCCTCGACCATCGTCTCGTCATCGTCGGCGCGGTGGCCCGACAGGAAATTGTTCTCGCCGAGAAAGCCGGCGACGAAGCGCGTCGACGGTTTCTTGTACAGGTCCCGTGGCGGTCCGACTTCAACGATGCGGCCATGGTTGAACACGGCGATGCGATCGGACATCGCGATCGCCTCCTCCTGGTCGTGGGTGACATAGACGAAGGTCACCCCGGTCTCGCGATGCAGCCGCTTCAACTCCTTCTGCATCGTTTCCCGCAGCATGCGGTCGAGCGCCGAGAGCGGCTCGTCGAGCAGCAGGATGCGCGGCCCGAAGGCCAGGGCGCGGGCGATGGCGACACGCTGCTGCTGGCCGCCGGACAGTTCGCGCGGCTTGCGCTCGGCCAGATTGTCGAGGCCGACCAGCGACAGCATCTCGGTCACCCGTGCCGCGATCTTCGCCTTCTCCCATTTGCGGACCCTGAGCGAGAAGGCGATGTTGTTGGCGACGGTGAGATGCGGGAACAGCGCATAACCCTGGAAGACGAAGCCGAAATTGCGGTCCTCCGGATCGACATGGGTGATGTTCTTGCCGTCGAGGCGGATCGTCCCCTTGCTCGGCGTGGTGAAGCCGGCCAGCGACATCAGAAGCGTCGTCTTGCCGGACCCGGAAGGCCCGAGCAAGGTGACGAATTCTCCTGCCTCGACCGAGAGATTGATCCCGGCCAAGGCCGTGACCTTGTCATAGGTCTTTGCCAGATCCTCGATGACCAGCAATGCCATGTCAGTTCGGGGCCATGTCAGTTCGGGACCATGTCAGACCGGGTCTCTGATCAGCGGCGCCGTCGAGCAATGCAGCCCGCCGCCGCCAAGCTCGACTGTCTCGTAATTGCAGGTCAGCACGGTGATCCCCGCGGCGTCGAGCCTGTCAGCCAAGCGCTTCGATCGGCTGCCATGCATGATCACGCGACCGGGCGCGACGGCCAGGCAGTTGAGCGACATGGCGCTGTCCTCGGGGGGCAGTTCGATCATCTTGATGCCGCGCTTCTCCAGATATTCGATGAACGGGTATGGCAGTTCGTTGACATTGACGATCGCCGTCTCGACGTCGACCATGATGAAGCTGCCGTCGATGTGAATACGGTATCCCGGCATCGGTACCTTGATCAGCGTCACGCCGAGGCCGGCGAGAATGCTCTCGACCTGCCGCACGCCTTCCGGGTTGCAGGCGATCGAGACCGTGCAGACGGCGGTCTTGGAATCGATGAAGGCAAAGCCGCCGCCTTCGAAGACGGCCGAGCCGTGGATGGTGCCGAGGATCGGGCATCCGGCCTTGGCCAGCGCCCGGGTCACCGGCAGTTCCTCGCCACGGCGCACCCGCCGCGCCAGGCGTGTGACGATGGCGCCGCCCGGAATGCCGATGACGCTGTCGCGCGTGTAGATCTGCTTCATCGCGCCGGGGGCTGCCTTGTCGACGAGGATGACATCGACGCCTTCCGAACGCAGCAAATTGGTGAACTCGTCATGGGCGCGCTGCATAGCGGGCAGGTCGGGCATGGTGCGGCCCATCCAGTACCAGCCCTTCTCAGGATCGCCGAAACCGCCAATCTCGGGCATCGGCTTGTTCTCGACGACGGAAAGCTCGTCTCCGGGTCGATGCATCAGCACGGCGCGCAGCTTGCCGACATCGTTCGAGCAGCCCCAATGACGGCCCCACACCGGGATCTGTTCCTCAGCCGTGTCGAAGCCCGGTTCCGGAACGGAGCCGAAGATGCTGAAGAACTTATTCTCGCGGTATTCGTTGTCGCTCATCGCGGTGCTCATGGATATTCCTTTCCTTTTCGATTGGTTCCGAGGTGTTTGCGTTAGAACTTCTGTTGCCGTTGCCTGCGTTCGACCAGCGCGCGTGCAACCAGCGCTAGCACGGTGACGACGAGCAGGACGGTGGCGATCGCCGCCAACGCCGGATCGACGGCATCCTGGATGCTTGTCCAGATGCGGCGCGGCAGCGTGACGACGGCGCGTCCGGTGATGAAAAGCGTCACGGTGATCTCGTCCCAGGACGCGACGAAGGCGAGCAGCGCGCCGGCGGCAACGCCCGGAACGATGTTCGGCAGGATCACCTTGCCGAACACCGTCATCGGTCTGGCACCGAGGCTTCTGGCCGCCTGCACCAGCCTCTGGTCGAGATTGGACAGTGATGCGCCGATCGCCAGCACGGTCAGCGGCAAGGCCAGCACGACATGCACCAGGACGACGCCGGTATAGCTGTCGAGCAGCGACAGGCGTGCCCACAGCTTGACCATGCCGACGGCGTAGATGATCGGCGGCACGATCATCGGCGACAACAGGAGTATGCGCATGAAGGACGGCCACCAGCCGCCCGCCGCCCAGGCGCCGACGGCGAAGGTGACGCCAAGCGCCGTCGCGATCACTGCGCAGGCCAGCGCGATGCCGGCGCTGGTCAGCATGCTTGGCAGCCAGCCCTTGCCCCAGTCGGCAAGTGCTGCGAAATGCTCCGTCGACATGCCGTCCTGCGGCAGCGACAGGTAATCGCGGTCGGTGAGCGCGACCGGGATCACCACCAGGATCGGAACGAACAGGAAGCCGAGCAGGCACCAGGCCAAAAGGCGCGGCAGGCCGACCTCGATGATGCGCCGCGGCCTCATTGTTGCGGCCTCGCGACGAAAGCGGCGCGCAGCGCCGGGCTGCGCATGGCGGCAAAGACGATGATGCCGACCACCAGCAGCAGCATGGTCGACAGCGATGTCGCCAGGTCCCAGCGCGAGGTGCTCGAAATCTGCACCGAGATGTATTCGGCGATCATCAGGGTCTTGCCGGCGCCGAGCAAAGCCGGCGTGACCAGGAAGCCGAGCGAGAAGACGAAGACGAACAAGGTCGCCAGCGCGATGCCAGGCAGGCTGAGCGGCAGCCAGATGCGCCAGAAGATCGTGGCCGGGCGTGCACCCAGCGAGCGCGCCGCCTGCATGATGCGCCGGTCGATGTCGGACAAATTGGCGTAGAGCAGCAGGATGGCGAACGGCATCATGTAATGGACCATGCCGATGGTGACGCCGAAGAGATTGTAGACCAGGTCCAGCGGGGTCGAGATGATGCCCAAATCCATCAAGGTGCTGTTGAGGACGCCGCGCCGGCGCAGGATGGTGATCCAGGAAAACGCCCTGACCAGCACCGATATCCAGAACGGCATCAGCACCAGGAACAGCGAGATGCGGCGCCAGCCGGCCGACATATGGATGATGGCGAATGCCACGATGTAACTCGCCAGCACGGTGAGCACCGTCGTCATCACAGACACTTTGAGCGTCGTCATGACGACACGCCCGACCGCCGCGTTGGCGAACAGGCTCTGGTAGTTGGCCAGACCAAGCTTCGGCTCGGTCAGGCTCAATGCCAGGACCTGCAGGATCGGTGCCGCATACAGCCCGATCGCCACCAGGCTGGCGGGGACAGTCAGCAGCAGGGCTGTTGTCTTGAAATTTCGCATCGGATATGGGCTGCCGCCGCTTTGCCGAAGGCAGCCCTTCCCTGTTGGTTTGTCTGTCAGCTCGAGATGAAATCCAGATACTTGTTCTGGAGCTCTGTTTCGTGTTCCGCGTAGTAGGCGGGATTGAGCATGATCTGCGAGGTCGCGTTCTCCTTCGTCGTCGGGTTCACGGCGGCGTCTTCCGGCGTCATCAAGGCCAGGGTCTTGGGGTTGGAAGGCCCATTGCCCATGATCTGCAGCAGCACGAGCTGGCCGGCCGGATCGAGCGTCGAGTTGATGAATTCGAACACTTTCTTGCCGGCGGGATTGCCCTTGGGAACCGACCAGGCGCTGGCCGAAAGGATGTTCTGCTCCCAGATCCACTTGAACTTGTCGGGCGTCTCTTTGTTGAGGAGGTTGGCGCGGGTGTGCCAGATGTTGCCCATGACGACTTCGCCTTCGCGGAACAATTGCTGGGTCTGCGCGCCGCCTTCCCAGAAGATGATGTCGGCCAGCATTGGCTTGAGCTTCTTGAACGCCCGGTCGACATCGAGCGGGTAGAGATCGGCGGGCGCAACGCCGTCCGCCATGAGGACGAATTCGAGCTGGCCCTGGATCCATTTGCACATGGTGCGCTTGCCCGGGAATTTCGCAGTGTCGAAGAAGTCGGCCCAGCCTGTCGGCGCGACCCCTTTGGTGGCGTCGGCGTCGTAGGCGAGCACGTTCGAATAGACATAGTTCGAGACGCCGAATTCGCCGGCGAAATTCTCCGGCACCTGCGATTTGTCGACGATCGAGTAGTCGATCTTCTCGACCAGATTGCCCTTGCCCAGCGTCAGCGAGTCGATCATGCCACCGTCGGTGGCGTCCCAGATGACCTTGCCGGATTCGACCATGGCGCGGATGGTGCCGACCGCCGGGCCGGCCCCGTCGATCACCACCTTCATGCCGCTCTTCTTGGTGAAGGGGTCGCCATAGGCCTTGGCGAAGGCGTCTGTTGCAGCACCGCCCCAATTGCAGACGACGATTTCGGACGCATCGGCCGAAGCAATGCCCGGCTTGAAGGCGGCCGCCAGTCCGAGGCCGCCCAAGGCAACGAGGAAAGAGCGGCGATCGATTTCACCGCGACTGAACTTCTCCAACGCGATCTGCGCCGCGTCCTGTGCGAAATGCGAGATTGTCATTTTCATGCTCCCATTGTTGATGTCGATGGCAGGCTTTTGCGGAGTTGATCCGTCTTTAACTTATTGTTTTAACTGCGGTTTCTTTCCGGAACCGGTTTCCCCCTTTTTGGGTCATGGTCTAGAATTCAGCTCTTATCGGCGTGGTTGTCGGATGAGGCGTTTCCAGCCGGTTCCCATTGTCTTATGCGCGGCGCGGCCACCGAGTGACGCACGACAAGCTTGACCGTGACCGGCTCTGCGTCCGGAATCTCGGCGCCGTTGATGTGGTCGATCAGCAAGCCGACCGCCCGGCGCCCGAATTCCTCTGCGGATTGGTGGATGGCCGTCAGCGGCGGATCGAGAAGATCGACATTGCGGATGTCGTCAAAACCGACCAGCGACAGATCGGCCGGCACTTTGATGCCGAGCTTGCGGCATCCTTGCAAAATCCCCAGCGCCAGCATGTCGGCGGAGGCGAAGATGGCGGTCGGCGGATTGTCGAGGGCGGCAAACTGCAGAATGGCACGCAGGCCTGAATGTTCGTCATAATCGCCGAAGAAGACGTGGTCGGGGTTCACCCTCAGACCGCTATGTCCAAGACTGTCCTTGAAAGCCCCGAACCGTTCCTTGCTGCTGAGCAGCGCCGGCGGGCCGCCGACAAAGGCGATCGCCTCGTGCCCGTGCGCCAGAAGATGGTCGGTGGCAAGCTGGGCGCCGAGACGATTGTCGGCAAACAGGCGCGGCGCGATGGCGCCCGGAACGTCCTCGTCGACCAGGACGACATTGCTGCAGGCATTGATCTTTTCGACCAGCGCACCATCGTCCGGATGGTTGGTCATCAGCAGAATGCCGTCCACTTGCGCGTCGTCGATGCGCGACAGGAAGGCCAGTTCCTTGGCCGCGATGTTGCGGCTGTTGAACATCACCAGGCTGTAGCCGAGACGGCTTGCTTCCTCTTCCGCCGCGCTCGCGATGGCGGCGAAAAACGGATAGGAGATGTCGGAGACGATCAGGCCGATGGTTTCGCTGCTGCCTTTGCTCAGGCGCCGCGCAATGGCGTTGGGGCGGTACTCCAGCTTCGCCACGGCCGCCCTGATGCGCTCGCTGGTTTCGGCGGGCAGCTTGATGCGGCCGTTCAGGTGACGTGACACGGTGGTGACCGACACGCCGGCCGCGTGCGCCACATTCCTGATCGTCGATGCCGTAGGCTTCTTCATAAGGCGGCTTGGCCAGCGTTCCCTGCTGGTCATGATATCAGCACACGAAATGCGGCTTGTAAACCGCTTTACTAAACCGGTTTCGTAAGATTAGTCTCGATCTCTTGAGACGGCGGCGTGGCCACAGCCAAGCACGGCTGGCAGTGATGCCGTTGCGATCAACAGCCCGCGGCGCGCAGCCGCGGCACTTCGGATCGCATCGCGACCAGAACCAACCACCATCTCGGCACGCCTCACTTTTTCGAATTTCGGCGCAATCAGGCGCGTCACGACATTTTGTTGACTCAAAAAGTCATCTTCATTGTTGACTAGTAAAGTCATGTTTCATAGTCAACCGGGCATCGGCGCCGAAACCGGATTGCCGAAAAGCGGATTTCGCTATGCGCGCGCAAAGCTGGAGAGAGGCCAAGACCGTGGCAGGAATTCATGCCCAGACTGCCTTCCATGTCGAAGCGGTGCGTTTCGCTGTCGGCGAGCGGACGCTGCTCGGTCCTGTTTCGCTCGAACTGCAACGCTCGCGCGTCTACGGGCTGATCGGGCACAACGGTTCGGGCAAGTCGACGCTGATCAAGCTGCTTGCACGCCAGCAGCCGGCAAGCTCGGGCGGCATCACCTTCGCGCAGCGTCCGCTGGTGGAGTGGGGTGCGCGGGAGCTCGCCCGTGCGCTTGCCTATCTGCCGCAGACGACGCCGGCGGCGACCGGCTTGACCGTGCGCGAACTGGCGACGCTCGGCCGCTATCCCTGGCATGGCGCGCTCGGCCGTTTCGGGCATGAGGACAGGCGCCATGTCGACGAGGCGCTTGCCCTGACCGACATGGCGGATTTTACCGACCGGCTGGTGGACGAATTGTCCGGCGGCGAGCGGCAGCGCGCGTGGCTGGCCATGCTGGTAGCGCAGAATGCCGGCGTCATGCTGCTCGACGAGCCGATCTCGGCGCTTGACATCGCCCATCAGGTCGAGGTGCTGGGGCTGGTCAGGGACCTCAGCCGCAAACGCGACCTGTGTGTCGTCGTCGTGCTGCATGATCCCAACATGGCGGCCCGCTACTGCGACGAATTGATCGCCCTGAAGGACGGCAGGCTGCTGACGCGCGGCACGCCCGACCAGATCATGCAGGGCGACGTGCTCAAAGGTATTTTCGGCGTGGAGATGGGCGTGTTCGCGCACCCCGTCACCGGCCAGCCCATCGGCTATGTGCAATGAGGCCGCTGTGAGAATAAGGAAGAAACCCTTGTCCAGACATGGTTTGTTCGCCGCGTTGATCGCATCCATCATCCTGTCGGCTGGTGGCGCTGCCGCTCAGGAGCAACCGGGTGCGGCCCCGGCGATCGAGGCGCCCGCTACCGCGCCTGGAGAGGCTGCGCCGGAAGCGGTCGCTCCACCGGCGACGCAGCTCGGCGTGACCACGCCCAACGAGACCACGCCTATCGAGACGGGTCCTTCGACGGCGGCGTCTCAGACCCTGCCGCACGACCTGTCGCCATGGGGCATGTTCATGGCGGCCGACATCGTCGTGAAAGCGGTGATGATCGGCCTGGCCTTTGCGTCCTTCGTCACCTGGACGATATGGCTGGCCAAGTCGCTGGAGATCCTTGGCGGCAAGCTGCGCGCCCGCCGCGCGGCACAAGCGATCGACAATGCCGCGACGCTGAACCAGGCCGGGCGCGCGCTTGGCCACAATAGCGGCCCCGGCGCCTTGCTGGTGCGGGCGGCGGAGGAAGAGACCGCGCTTTCGGCAGGCTCGCTCGATCATGTATCCGGCGACGGGCTGAAGGAACGGGTCACCTCGCGCCTGTCGCGCATCGAGGCAGCGGCGGCGCGGCGCATGTCGCGTGGCACCGGCGTGCTGGCAACGATCGGCTCGACCGCGCCCTTTGTCGGCCTATTCGGCACGGTCTGGGGCATCATGAACGCCTTCATCGGCATCTCGCAGGCGCAGACCACCAATCTCGCCGTCGTTGCCCCGGGCATCGCGGAAGCCTTGCTGGCCACCGCGATGGGCCTTGTCGCGGCGATCCCGGCGGTAGTCACCTATAACGTCTTCGCACGATCGATAGCCGGCTACAGGCAGATCCTCGCCGACGCTTCGGCAGGGGTCGAACGGCTGGTCAGCCGGGATCTGGATTTCCGCACGGTCGCGCCGGCAAAGCCGATGGCCGCGGAATGAACACGGAGCGACGCCATGGCGGCTAGAATTCGAGAGAACATCGACGGCGATCTCGAGGAAAACCACGAGATCAACGTCACGCCGTTCATCGACGTCATCCTGGTGCTGCTGATCATCTTCATGGTCGCGGCGCCATTGGCGACAGTGGACGTCAATGTCGACCTGCCGGGCTCGACCGCGACGCCGGCTCCGCGGCCGGAGACGCCGCTGTTCCTAACGCTGAAAAACGACCTCAGCCTGGCGATCGGCAACGACACCGTGCCGCGCGAAACTTTCGCCGTCGCGCTCGTAGGCAGGACAAAAGGCGACAGGCAGACGCGCATCTTCCTGCGCGCCGACAAGGCGGTGGGCTATGGCGAGCTGATGGAGGTGATGAACCTCTTGCGAGGCGCCGGCTATCTGAAGATCGCGCTGGTCGGTCTCGAGACCGCGGCCGGCGATGCCGCGGTACCGCAAAATGGAACGGGCCAATAATGTCGCCGGCGGCCGCCCTGCCCATGGTCGATCAGCCGCGCTTCGGCGTGCGCGAGATGGCCTGGTGGGCGGGCGCGGCAGCGCTGGTTCTGGTGGCGCATGCCGCGATCGCCTATGCGATGCAGAGCTGGCGCCCGGCCGAGCCCGACGGCGGGTCGCCGCCGGCGCAGGTGATCGAGCTGTCGCCAATGGCGGTCACGCCGGCCATGCCGGCGCCGATGCCGGACGAGGTGGCGCCCGATCAGCCGGATCCAGTCGAGGAGCCCGAGACAGCCGAAACGGAGCCTCCGCCCGAGCCGCCCGTCGAGCGGGCAGAGCCGATCACAGAGCCGTCGGAAACCGTTCCGGCCGACGCAATCGAGCCCACGCCACCGACCGTGGCGGAACGGGTCGACCAGCCGCCGCTCGAGGAGGTTGTGCCTGACGTTGCCGAGGCCGTCACGCCGGAAGTGGTCATTCCGCTGCCGCAGCCGAGACCGGTCGACGCACCCGTCGAGACCAAGGCAAGGAAGCAGGCGAAGGCCAAGGTGAAGGAGCCCGTCGAAAAGGCCAAACCGAAAAGGGAAAAAGCCGAACCGCCCCGGACGACAGCCAGCGTCGCTGCGAAACCCGCAGCCAGGGCGGCTGCACCGAAATCGATCAAAGCAGCCTCGGGATCCCGCGGGGACTCCAAGAAGTGGAACTCGCAACTGACAAGGTGGATCAATCGGCACAAGCGCTATCCGAAGGCCGCTAAAGCCCGCCACTCGGAAGGAACTGTGAGGGTCTCTTTCATGGTGGCCGGCTCCGGCCGAGTGACGTCCGTTCGCATCACTCGTTCCTCCGGCGACCCTGATCTGGACCGCGGTGTACTCGATCTGCTGCAGGGCGCTACAGTGCCGGCACCGCCGGAAGGCGTTAGCTCGCGCGTCGATGTGCCCTTGACGTTCAGCCTGCGGTAATTAGGCGGCACGACGGTGCAGTGGCAGCGGTCTTGATGTCGAGCGGCCCGGTCAGCAAACAGCGTCGAAAACGACCTTCTGGGAAAGACCACCACCGGCGCGGTTTTCCAGTGTGACGGTGCCGCCGTAGCGTTCGATGATTTCCTTGGCGATGGCGAGGCCAAGGCCTGCGCCCGGAACGGATTGCCTGCGGCCGGGATCGACCCGAAAGAAGGGCTCGAACGCCTTGTTCAGCAGTTCCTGCGGGATACCCGGCCCGCGATCGGCGATGGTGAGGACGGCGTGATTGCCCGCTGCGGAGAGAGAGATACTGCAGCCCTTGCCGTGGGTGGCGGCGTTGACGATCAGATTGCGCAGTGCCCGGCGAAGGCCGAGCGCGCCTGCCCTGACCGAGACCTTGTCGAGATGCGCGATCGACACGGCGTGACCGAGCGAAATCATCTCGGCCTCGATGTCCCGGACCAGCCTTTCGAGGTCGACCGGTTCGACGGCGTCCTGGTCGACCTCCTCGCGCACCAGCCGGATGGCGCTGTCGGCGATGCGGTCGAGCTCCTCGAGATCGTGCAGCCATTTTTCGCGTTCTTCGTCCGCCAGGAACTCGGCGCGCAGCCGCATACGCGTCATCGGTGTTCTCAAATCATGGCCCGCCGCGGCGACGAGGCGCATGCGGCTCTCCATGGCCGATTTGAGCTGCGTCGAAAGCTGGTTCAGCGCCCGTGCGGTGGCGCGGACCTCGCCGGGGCCCTCTTCCGGCAGAGGGGCAAGAATGCCATCCGGCCCGATGCGCGCTGTCGCGGATTCCAGCATGACCAGGGGCCGCGTCAGCACCGTCGCGAAGTAGAGCGAAACGGCGGTGGCGCCAAGCACGATGAGCGTGATCCAGCCGGCCAGGACCAGCCAGCGGTTGGCCGGCGGCGAGAAGTCGGGAATATCGACGGCCATCCAGCGGCCATCCGGGAGTTGCACCGAGGCGACCATGCCCGGTTTGCCCTCGACCCGCACGACGGTGGTGGGAAACGCTGTCCCGCTGTGTTCCAGCGCTCGGTTGAGAAAACGTGTTGCGCGTTCGTCTTCCTGCCCCTTTGCCGGTTGATCACCGAGCTCGATCTGGACATCGTTTGCGCCGGCGACATGGCCGGGAAGCGACTGCGCCAGAAGCCTGATCTGCCGGGCGACCGGCTCTATCGTGGCTTCGGGTGCTGGTCCTCGCACCACGCTGACGACCGCAAGCGTCGCCAGAGCCACCACACCGACGATCGACGCTACCAGAAGCAGCGCAATCCGCGCCCTGAGCGAGGTCATGCCGGCGCGTCCACGGTCTCGACGCGGACGGTCAACTGATAACCGCCATTGCGCACCGTCTTGAAAAGCGGCTCTGCGGCATCCTCGCCAAGCTTGCGCCTCAGCCGGCTCATCAGCACGTCGACGGAGCGATCGAGCGGCTCGCGCTCGCGCCCTTGCGTGAGATCGAGAAGCTGGTCGCGCGACAGAACGCGGCCTGGTCTGTCGACAAAGACCTGCAGCAGGTCAAATTCCGCACCGGTCAGGTCGATCGCCTCTCCCTTGGCATTTGCCACGCGGCGGATTTCCGGCTCCATCGTGTAGCCGGCAAAGTGATAGATGCGGGCCATGGCGGGTGCTGCCTGGTCCTGCGCCGAGCGCCGCAGCACGGCGCGGATGCGGGCGGTCAGCTCACGCGGGTTGAACGGCTTACCAAGATAGTCGTCGGCGCCAAGCTCCAATCCGATGATGCGGTCGACATCCTCCTTCAGCGCCGTCAGCAGGATGACGGGAATGTGGGGTTTGCGATCCCGCAGGGCGCGGCAGATATCGAGCCCCGAGCCGTCGGGCAGCATGACGTCGAGCACGATCAGGTCGAATTGGCCGGTGGCCAGCCTGTGCTCGCACTCGCGCCGGTCCGCCGCCACCGAAACACGAAAACCTTGACCGTCGAGATAGCGCCCGAGAAGCGTCCTGATCTCGCGGTCGTCGTCGACGACAAGGATTTGGGGTTGTGACTGCATTATCTGCCCGGTGCCGTTTGCGCTGTTCGTTACAGATTATAGGGAGAGCCGGCGGCCAGCGGCATGGAAAATTGCAACCGAATGTTTCCAACCCAGAAGCGGAAACATTCGGAAACAAATCTCCCTTTCCTGGAAACCTTCGGCAACAGAGCGAAGCAAACGGGAAAAAGGCGCCTCCTATCCTCTCCCCATCCGAAGCATGTGGGAAAGGATTACATCATGCAAAGCAGACTTTTTGCTCTCGGCCTTTTTTCCGTCGCGACCATTCATCCCGCTCTGGCGCAGCCAATCGATTTTGCCGCGGCGCCCGGCGGGAAACCGCCTGAAGTCGTGATGCAGGACGGCGCCAATCAAGGCCCGATGCCCGGGCCTGGCCCGCATCGGCTGACGCGGCATGGGCCGGACGGTTTCGGCCGGCAACATATGGGGCCGCCGCCGGAATTCAGGCTCGCAGCCCGGCTTTCCGCGCTCGAGACCCGCATCGGCGTCAGGGCCGAGCAGCTCGATGCCTGGCGCGATTATACCAGCGCGCTGCAGGCGGTGCTGGCACGGCCCGATCACGGCCCGGATGGTCCCGGCAGGCGCGGCCCGGATGCGGGAGTTCGCGGCGGTCCGGGCAGCGATGCCGATCACGGAACCCGCGATCCCTTCGCCTTCCAGGAAAGGCTGGCTGACGATCTTACCGAACGCGCGGCTTCGGCCGTAAAGCTGAAGCAGGCGATCGCCGCGCTTCGCGTCAAGCTCACGCCCGAACAGCTCGAAATCCTTGCTTCGGCGGACCAGCCGCACGGGCCACCCCCCGGCCCGTGGGGCAATCCGCCGGACGATGCAGCCGGCCCCGGAGGCCTGCCCGGTCCTGGCAGGCAGCTCCCGCCACCCTGGACAGGCGAGCAACTCTGACCGGCTGCACCGGCCGGCCCGCTGATCTGCCCCCGCTGTCGAGCGGGCCGGCCCTCGACTGATGAGATTAGGCCTTGGGGCCGATGAAAGAGGACTTCCATGTGGGAAATGTTCGTGACGCTGCGGCTGCTGATGGCGGTCGCGCCTGAGCAGCGGCGCGGCACCGTGACGGCGCTGCGCTCGCTGCAGGCCTTCACTGGGGCGACCAGGCTCGTCTTCGGCACCTGGCGGCTTTCGCTCGGCGTTCCCCATTTCGAGAAAACCAGTTCAACCGACGGCGAAAAGACCCATGGCCGCTAGATTATCGCGCAAGAAATACCTGCTGCTTTTGGCCGTCATTCTCGCCATCGCGATTGCCGCCATGCTCAAGGCCTACGGGCGCGGCACTGTCGATGCGAACGGGGCCGATGCGACCGCGCACAAGACACCTGTGCAGGCTGCCTCGCTGACAGTTTCGGTCGAAAAGGTGCGCAAGGATGAAATCGCCTCGGTGATCACCGCCACCGGCACGGTTCAGGCATGGCAGGAAGCCACGATCGGCTCGCAGACGAGCGGCCTGCAACTGACCGAGGTTCTCGTTGCCGAGGGCGATCATGTCAGCAAGGGTGATGTGATCGCGCGTCTCGACGATACCGTTCTGAGAGCCGAACTCGCCGAACAGAAGGCAGCCGTCGAGCAGGCGCATGCCACATTGGAGGCGGCCGAGACGGCTTCGGCGCGCGCCCAAAAGCTTATCGCCAGCAACGCGATCAGCACTGAGACGGCCGAGGAAAGAGCGACGACGGTCAAGACAAGCCGGGCACAACTCGTCCAGGCGCAGGCGGCGGCGGACAACATCGCCGCGCAACTCGCGCGGACCGAAATCCGCTCGCCCTTCGACGGTACGGTTTCCACCAGGCCGGCAGTCGCCGGTTCCATCGTTCAGTCCGGCACGGAACTGATGAGGATCGTGCGCGCCGGCAAGGTCGAGGTCGCCGTCCAGATGCCCGAGAAGGATCTGGCTGCGATCACCGCCGACCAGGCGGCGACCATTACCGACGCCTCCGGCAGGGCGTTTTCCGGCAGAGTCAGCTCGATCGCCGAGAAGGTCGACGGCACCACCCGTCTGGGTACCGTCTATGTCGCGCCGCAGGACAATTCCGGGCTCAGGCCCGGCATGTTCGCCCGCGTCTCGATCGCCACGTCCGCGGCGCAAGTCCTGAACGTCGCGGAAAGCGCGCTGACATGGCGCGATGGCAAGCCGAGCGTTTTCGTCGTCGGCCAGGACGGCAAGGTCGCGGCCCGCGCGGTGGAGACCGGCAGCCGCAAGAACGGCCGCGTCGCCATCGTCTCCGGGCTGGCCGAAGGCGACAGCGTCGTCGTCTCCGGCGCGGGCCTGCTCAATGACGGCAATCTCGTTCGCGTCGCGGCGGGCGATGCCGGCCAGGCCGCATCGGGGACGGAGACGGTGCGATGAACGCCATTTCCTCCTGGTCGATCCGCAATCCGGTTCCGACCATCGTCTTGTTCCTGTCGCTGACGATCGCCGGCCTCTACGGCTTCATGCAGCTCAGAACCAACAACATGCCTGACATCGACCTGCCGACGGTCACCGTCACGGTGACGCAGACGGGCGCCGCACCCAGCGAGATGGAAGTGCAGGTCGCGCAGGTCATCGAGAATGCCGTGGCGAGCCTGGAAGGCGTCGACGATGTGTCGACCTCGATCAGCGAAGGCTCCTCGGTCACATCAGTCGAATTCACGCTCGACACCGACCCCGAGACGGCCACCAACAACGTGCGCAACGCGGTCTCCAGTGTCCAGTCCAGCCTGCCGGCCGCTGCCACCACGCCCGTCGTGACGAAGGTCAATGCATCAGGCAATTCGGTGCTGACCTACGTGATCGAGGCGCCGGTCATGTCGCCCGACGCGCTGAGCTGGTACATCGACAACGACGTTGCCAAGGCGATGCTGGGCGTCGATGGCGTGTCCAAGATCACCCGTTCGGGCGGCGTTGACAGGGTCATCCGCGTCGAGCTCGATCCCGACCGCCTTGCTGCGCTCGGCATCAGCGCCGGCGATGTCAGTCAGACGCTCGCCGCCAACAACGTCAACCAGCCGGGCGGCCGCGCCACCATCGGCAGCCAGGAGCAATCGGTTCGCACGCTGGCCAGTGCCCAGACCGTCGAGGCGCTGGCCGATACGCGCATCGCGCTTGCGGGCACCGGCGACGTCAAGCTCTCCGACCTCGGCACGGTGGTCGACAGCTGGGAAAAGCCACGCCAGGCGGCCTATCTCGATGGCAAGCAAGTCGTTGCCTTCAATATCTACCGGTCCGTCGGTTCAAGCGAGATCGACGTGGTCAAGGCCGCGCGCGCCGCGATTGCCGAGATGGGCGCCAAGACAGATGCAGCCAAATTCACAGAGGTCACCTCGTCTTCCGGCTTTGTCCAGGAAAGTTACGATGCCGCGTTCGAGGCGCTGTGGCTTGGCGCGCTGCTCGCCATTGGCGTCGTCTGGCTGTTCCTGCGCGACATCAGGGCGACGCTGGTGTCGGCGGTCGCGATGCCGCTGTCGCTGGTCCCGACCTTCGCGGTGATGGCGGCGTTCGACATCTCGCTCAACAACATCACGTTGCTGGCCTTGTCGCTGGTGGTCGGCATCCTTGTCGACGACGCCATCGTCGAGATCGAGAACATCGTGCGCCATATGCGCCAGACCGGCGCCAGCGCCTATCAGGCGGCGATCGAGGCCGCCGACGAGATCGGGCTCGCCGTGGTGGCGACCACCGCCACGATCGTCGCCGTCTTCCTGCCGGTGGCCTTCATGCCGGGCATTCCCGGAAAATTCTTCTTCAGCTTCGCGGTTGCGGTGTGCGTGTCGGTTCTGTTCTCGCTGCTGGTGGCGCGCATGCTGACCCCGCTGATGGGCGCCTACCTCGTGCGCGCCGGCGGTCACCGCGAGGAGGACACGCCAGCCTGGGTGCCGACCTATCTCTGGCTGCTGCGCAAGGCGCTCGACCATCGCTGGATCACGCTTGTTGCCGGCATCGCCTTCTTCGCCGGCTCGATGGCGCTGGCGACGCAACTGCCGACCGAGTTCATGGCGGCGACGGATCGCGGCCGCTCGATGATCTCGGTCGAGCTGCAACCGGGATCGACGATCGAGCAGACGACGGCCGTGGTGCAGGACATCATCAGGCGCCTGGAAGGCGAACCGGCGGTCGACAGCATCTTTGCCACGATCGGCACGGCAGCCGAGTCGGGCGGCGGGCCGACCCGCGGATCGACATCGGCCGAAGTGCGCAGCGCCAATGTCACCGTCAATCTGAAGCCGCGCGACGAGCGGGCTGTCAGTCAGCAGGAATTCGAGGCCGCGGCCTCACCGAAGCTCAACGATATTCCCGGTGCGCGCATCCAGTTCGGCGCCGACGGCTTTTCGGGCGCCAAGGTGTCGATCACGCTGGTGGGCGACAATGGCGTTGCGCTGCAGAAGACCAGCGACGCGCTGATCGACCAGATGAAGTCGGTTCCCGGCCTCAGCAATCCGACATCGACTGCGGCAACGACCAAGCCCGAGCTGATCGTGCGCCCCGACAGCGCAAAGGCGGCCGAGCTCGGCATCACGCCGACCGAGATCGCCGAGACGGTGAAGATCGCCACCGTCGGCGATACCGACACCAGCCTGCCGAAATTCAATCTCGGCGACCGCCAGGTGTCGATCGTCGTGACCTTGCCCGACGGCGCCATCGACGACCCTTCGAAGCTCGCCATCCTGCCGTTGACCGGCAGCAAGGGCACCGTGCCGCTTGCCGCGATCGCCGACATCAACTTCAGCGCTGGTCCGAACAGCATTGCGCGGGTGGATCGCAGCCGCAGCGCCACCGTCGAGGCGGATCTCTCCGGCATTACGCTCGGCGAGGCGACCACCGCCATCCGCGCCTTGCCGGCAATGCAGGACCTGCCCGCGGGCGTGCATGAACTGGCGCGCGGCGACGCCGCCCGCATGCAGGAACTGTTCTCCGGCTTTGCCACGGCAATCGCCGCAGGCATCCTACTGATGTACCTGACGCTGGTGCTTCTGTTCCGTAGCTTCGTGCAGCCGGTGACGATCCTGGTCGCGCTGCCGCTCTCGGTCGGCGGTGCGCTCGGCTTCATGCTGATCACCGGCAAGGCGCTTGGGCTTTCGCCGCTGATCGGCCTGCTGATGCTGATGGGCATCGCGGCCAAGAACTCGATCCTGCTGGTCGAGTACGCTCTGGTGGCGGAGAAGGAACGTGGCATGAGCCGCTTCGAGGCGCTGATCGACGCCGCTCGCAAGCGGGCGCGGCCGATCGTCATGACATCGATCGCCATGGGCGCCGGCATGCTGCCGATCGCGCTCGGCATCGGCGCCGATGCCGAAACGCGCGCGCCAATGGCCATTGCCGTCATCGGCGGGCTGCTGTCCTCGACGGTGCTCAGCCTGGTCTATGTGCCGGTGGTCTACACCTTCATGGACGACATCCGGCGCTTCCTCGGCCGCCATCTGCGCAAGCTGCTGGTGGAACGATCCGATGCCGAGGCAGCAACTGAGCTGCCGGACGCTCGCACCGAAAAGGTGTGATCGGAACGCCGGTCACCGAAGCCCGCCGCCCTTCCTTCGCCGCCTCACCGTCGAGTTTACGAAACGCGGGTGGGCGCGCCGGCGGATGCCGGTGGCAAGCAGTAGTCAATCGGAATTGAGGGTAGACGCATGAAAAATGAAGGCCAAGTCGGCTCGACGGCAGGAGCATCCGAGAAAGCACGGGCAGGGATGCGAATTGCTGTCCTGATGCTGACCGCAACAGCCCTTGCGGGATGCGTCGTCGGCCCGGACTATCGGAAGCCAATTCTGGCGATGCCGGCCATGTGGAGCGGCCAGAAATCGTCAAAGCCCGTCAAGCCGCCGCAATTGTCGAAATGGTGGCAGCGCCTGCGCGATCCCCAGCTGAATGCGCTTGTCGACGAGGCGGTTGCCGGCAATCTCGACGTTGCCACCGCAAAAGCCAAGATCCGCGAGGCGCGCGCCAGCTATCGCCAGAGCGCCGGCACATTGTTCCCGTCCGCCGACGGTTCCGGGTCCGCCACCCGTAACAAGGACAGCTCGTCCACATCGGGCGGAACCGCCAGCGATGCCTATAGCCAGTACCAGGCCGGCTTCGACGCCAGTTGGGAGCTCGACCTGTTCGGTGCCAATCGCAGGAAGGTCGAGGCCGCCCGCTACGGGCTGGATGCGTCCGAGGAAGAGCTTCGTTCGACGCTTCTCACCCTGATCGGCGATGTTGCATCCTACTATGCCGAGGCGCGCGGCTATCAGGCGCGCATCGGCCTCGCCCGGCGTGCAGCCGCGTCGCAAATGCAAACCGCAGCGCTCACCCGCTCCATGGCGCAAGCCGGCATGTCAACGGCGGCGGATGTCGCGAAGGCCATCGGTCAGGCAAGCAGCACGGAGGCAGACGTTCCGACGCTGGAGGCAGGCTATGCCGAAGCGGTGCATCGGCTTTCCGTGCTCACGGGACGCCCGCCGGCGGCATTGACCGAGCGGCTGAAGCGCGTTGCGCCGATACCAACGCCGCGTCTGCCCATCCCGACCGGGATTCCTGCCGACATTCTACTCTCCCGCCCCGACGTCCGTATGGCGGAGCGGCAATATGCGCAATATACCGCCAAGATCGGCCAGGCTGAGGCGGCTCGCTATCCCAGCGTCAGTCTGACCGGAGACATCGACACGACCGCCTTCAAGGTCGGTGATCTCGGCAAGAATTCCACGATCGGCTGGTCCTTCGGGCCGACGCTGAGCGTGCCGGTGTTCAACGGTGGCCAGTTGAAGGCGGCCGTCGAGGTGGCGAGAGCCCAGCGCGATCAGTATTTCATCGCCTACAGATCGTCCGTGCTGACGGCACTCGAAGACGTGGAAAACGCGCTCGTTTCGCTGCGCCAGGAGCGAATCCGGAATTCCAAGCTTGCGTCCTCGGCGAAATCCTATGGCGACGCCGCGCGTATCGCGCGTACCCTTTACAAGTCCGGGGAAACGAGCCTTCTCGATGTGCTGGACACCGAACGATCGCTCTATTCGGCCGAGGACGATCTGCTGCAAAGCCGCATTGCAATTGCGACCGACTACATCGCCCTCAACAAGGCGCTCGGCGGCGGCTGGGATGGCACCATCGAGACCGCCAAACCCGAGATCGTCGACGTCAAGACCGGTCCCCGGCTGGCTTCCGAGCCTATGACGCAGTGAAGGAGGTGCGCCATAGTTCGGCACGGGGTCGTCTTCGGGCGCTGAACATTTGCGGGATGAAGAGGATGAGCCGCTTGCCCGTGTCATTCGGCTGTCATATGTTCGCCGTATATATCCATAGTTCCGGATTTAAAGATACATGGATAAGAACACCGCTCTCCTTGCATTGGCAGCCCTTGGCCAGGACACCAGGCTCGAGGTGTTTCGTCTGCTGGTCCGAGCGGGCGCAGACGGCGTGCCAGCCGGCGAGATCGCCTCGCGCCTCGATACGGTGCAGAACACCATGTCGGCGCATCTGAAGGTCCTCGGCCATGCCGGTCTCGTGCGCGCCGAGCGCGACGGCCGAACGATCCGCTATGTTGCCGACATGACCGGCTTCCGCGACCTGCTTGCCTATCTCATGGAGGATTGCTGCAACGGTGCGCCGGAACTGTGCCGGCCCGTCATTCAAGCTGTCACTTGCGAATGTTGAAGGAGGATGCGCGATGAGTGAGCCATACAATGTTCTTTTTCTCTGCACCGGCAATTCGGCACGATCGATCCTTGCCGAAGCCATTCTCAATCGGGTCGGAGCCGGCAAGTTCAAAGCCTATTCGGCCGGATCGCACCCGAAGGGCGAGGTCCATCCGTTCGCGCTCCAGCTCTTGAAGACCCTCAACCACGACACGTCTTTCGCCCGTTCGAAAGACTGGGAGGAATTTGCGGCTCCCGGCGCCCCTGAAATGAACTTCGTTTTCACCGTCTGCGACAACGCGGCCAATGAATCCTGTCCGGTCTGGCCGGGACAACCGATGACGGCGCATTGGGGCGTGCCCGATCCGGCGGCCGTGGAAGGCACCGACGCCGAAAAGCATCTGGCCTTCGCCGAAGCCTATCGCATGCTCAACAATCGGATCTCGATTTTCGTCAGCCTGCCGATGAACGCGATCGACAAGCTCGCCCTGCAGAAACGGCTGGATGAAATCGGCCGCGATCTGCCGAAAGCCGGCTAACATCATGGCGGCAGACATGCCCCGGCGCATCGTCGCGGAAGCGCTCGGCACCGCGATGCTCGTCGCTACGGTTGTCGGGTCCGGGATCATGGCGGATCGGCTGACGGATGACGTGGGTCTCGCCTTGCTCGGCAACACCTTGCCGACTGGAGCCATTTTGGTCGTGCTTATCACCATACTCGGACCGATTTCCGGGGCGCATTTCAATCCGGCGGTGACGCTGGTCTTCGCTCTCAGGCGCGAAATCGACGCAACCGCAGCCTTGGCCTACGTCATCGCCCAGATTGTGGGCGGCGTCGCTGGAACGTTGCTGGCGCACGCCATGTTCGAACTGCCGGTTCTACAGATCTCCCAAACCGTGCGGACCGGAAACGGACAATGGCTTGCGGAGTTGGTGGCCGCCTTCGGCCTGGTCTTCACCATTCTTGCAGGCCTTCGCTTCCGTTCGGATGCGATTCCATGGCTGGTTGGGCTCTACATCACAGCGGCCTACTGGTTTACGGCTTCGACCTCCTTTGCCAATCCGGCCGTTGCCATCGCGCGAGCCGTTTCCAACACCTTCGCGGGCATCCGTCCGGTTGACCTGCCGGGGTTCATCTTCGCCGAACTTCTGGGCGCGCTGCTCGCCATGGCCTTGGCAGGATGGCTGCTCAGTGAGCCTAAGTCGGTCACGCAGATGAAAGCAGCAAAATGACCATCACCATCTATCACAACCCCAACTGCGGCACCTCGCGCAACACGCTCGCCATCATCCGGCAGTCCGGCGAAGAGCCCGATGTGATCGAGTATCTGAAAAACCCGCCGTCGCGAGAGCGGCTGGTCGAGTTGATCACCGCGATGGGGATGACGCCGCGCGAATTGCTGCGCGAGAAGGGTACGCCTTACGCCGAACTCAATCTCGGTGATCCCAAATGGACCGATGACGAGATCCTCGATTTCATGCTGGCGCATCCGATCCTGATCAACCGGCCGATTGTCGTCACACCGCTCGGCACCATGCTTGCACGGCCGTCCGAAGCCGTTCTCGACATCCTGCCCAATCCGGATATAGGGCCATTCACCAAGGAAGACGGCGAAGTCGTCATCGACGAACAGGGCAAGCGCATTGCCTGACCACGTGCCCGAAGATTCCTTGCCGAACGTGGACGAAGATCAGTTCCGGCCGATCGACCTGCAGGCGCTGCTGGATGTGCCGCGGTCGATCCACAAGCCTCGCGTGCTGATGCTCTACGGTTCGCTACGCGAGCGGTCCTACTCCCGGCTCGCGACGGAGGAGGCCGCTCGCATCTTGCGTCGGCTGGGCGCCGAGGTGCGCATTTACAATCCCTCTGGCCTGCCGCTGCCGGATTCGACATCGGCCGGTCACCCAAAAGTCCAGGAGCTGCGAACCCTGTCGATCTGGTCGGAAGCACAGGTCTGGTGCTCGCCGGAGCGGCATGGTGCCATGACGGGAGTGATGAAGGCGCAGATCGACTGGCTACCGCTCTCGGCTGGCGGCGTCAGGACGACGCAAGGCCGCACGCTCGCGGTGATGCAGGTTTCCGGCGGTTCGCAGAGCTTCAACGCGGTCAACCAGCTCCGCATCCTTGGCCGCTGGATGCGGATGGTCACCATCCCCAACCAGTCGTCGGTGGCCAAGGCTTTCAACGAGTTCGACGAGGCCGGCCGCATGAAGCCGTCCCCGTACTATAACCGGATCGTCGACGTGATGGAGGAGCTGATGAAGTTCACGCTGCTCCTGCGCGATCGGTCCGCCTATCTCACGGACCGTTATTCCGAGCGCGTCGAAAGCGCCGAAGAGGTCGCCAAGCGGGTCAGCCAGCGCTCGATTTGAGGGTGATTGCCGATCCACGATCATCCTGATCGGTCACACACGCGTCTTTGCAGCGCAGCCAAGCGGCTGCGATTGGATACCGGTATACATCTATTTCGAGAATTTTCGAAATAGTATTGACGCGGCATTGTTCCGGTACTAGCTTATTTCCATGAAACTCGAACAAGCAGCAAAACAGCTCGAGGCGCTCGGCAATCCGAAGCGGCTCAATCTCTATCGCACACTGGTGAGGGCAGGTGAGGCCGGGCGACCGGTCGGTTACCTGCAGGAGACGCTCGGCATCGCTCCATCGACCTTGTCGCATCACCTCCACCGGCTCATCCTGACCGGCCTAGTCACCCAGGAACGTCAGGCGACGACCCTGATCTGCCGTGCCAATTATCCGGTGATGGACGATCTCCTTGGTTTCCTCGCCGACGAATGTTGTGCCGATGCCGCATGCGGCCCGGCTGTCGGCGAGGCGGCTGCGTAACCTCTTTTTTTGACGAATATTTCCATAATCCTAGAAACATAGAAGGTGCCATCATGGTTCCCAGCAGAAACCTCCCGGTCGCCATCATCGGCGGCGGACCTGTCGGCCTGGCGGCGGCCGCCCAACTCGTCCGCCGCGGCCTTCCGGTCAAGCTCTACGAGGCCGGTTCCGCGGTTGGGTCGAACCTTCTGGACTGGGGCCATGTGCGGGTTTTCACGCCGTGGCGCTATTGTGTCGATGCGGTCGCCCGAAAACTTCTCGAGAGCCACGGCTGGCAAATGCCGGAGCCGGAGGCGTTCCCCACGGCCGGAGAGATAGTCGACCAGTACCTCGCGCCGCTCGCAAAGCTTGCCGAACTGGCGCCATCGATCGAGACCAATGCCCGTGTTGTCGCCATTTCGCGGTGGGGGGCCGACAAAGTGTTGAGCAAGGCGCGCGAGACGCGGCCGTTCATGCTTCTGGTCGAAACGGTCAAGGGCACGCGCCGGGACAGCGCTCGTGCCGTCATCGATGCATCCGGCACCTGGCAAACGCCGAATCCGCTGGGCGCGGGTGGGTTGCCGGCCGAAGGTGAGGTGGAATTTGCAAACCGCATCGCCTACGGCATACCGGATGTCTTGGGACGCGACCGTCATCTCTATGCAGGCCGCACGACATTGGTGGTGGGCGCCGGCCATTCCGCCGCCAATGCCTTGCTGGAATTGGCCAGGCTTGCGGAAACCGAACCGGGCACCTCGGCCCTATGGGCGACGCGCAGCACCGATCTCGTCCGCATCTATGGTGGCGGCGATGCCGACGCCTTGCCGGCGCGGGGCGAGCTTGGTTCCGATGTTCGGGAGCTCGCCGAGAGCGGTCGCGTACGGCTGGTGACGGGCTTTGCCACGGTCGCCATCCGCGAGGTCGACGGCCGCCTGGTTGTCGAAGGCCAGACAAAGGACGGATTGCGCACGCTCGGCCCCGTCGACCGGATCATCGCAGCGACGGGTCAGCGCCCCGATCTCGCCTTGACCCGGGAGCTTCGGCTGGATCTCGATCCATGGCTCGAAGGCGTCAAGGCGCTCGGGCCGCTGATCGACCCCAATGAGCATTCCTGTGGCGACGTGCCGCCGCATGGTCACCGCGAGCTCAGCCACCCCGAGCCCGATTTCTACACGGTCGGCGTCAAAAGCTATGGCCGCGCCCCGACGTTCCTGTTGCTGACAGGCTATGAGCAGGTCCGCTCGGTCGCCGCGGCGATCGCCGGCGACATGGCGGCGGCTGATGCCGTGCAGCTGGTGTTGCCCGAGACCGGCGTTTGCACGGTGCCGGTATCCGCGTTCGGAACCTCATCCGAAGGCTGCTGCGGCGGACCAGCGCCGGCCTCTGTCGATGCCTGCTGTGTCGACGACGCCAAGGCAAAGGCGGGCGGCAAGTCAGGCTGCGATTGCGGCGGCACGCAAGCGATCGCCGCGGCGCGCAGCGGCGATCTCGAGATCGCGGACGCCGCCGAATGAGCGACCGGAGGATCCCGGCTGCCGCGCTTTGGGCATTGGGGCTGACGCAGATCATCGGCTACGGCACGCTCTATTACAGCTTCAGCATCCTGGTGCCGTCCATCGCGCTCGAGTTCGCCTGGCCGGAGCAATGGGTTTTCGGTGCCCTGTCGGCGTCGCTGCTGGTGGGGGGCCTGTTTGCTCCCACAGCCGGGCGCTGGGCCGATCGCTTCGGCGCCGGCCGCGTGATGACCTTTGGCTCGGCAGCGGCCGCAGCAGCGCTTGTCGCGTGCGCGGTAGCACCCGGCCGGGTGACCTTCGTGCTGGCCCTGGTGACGATGGAGCTGGCGTCGGCGTTCGTGCTCTACAGCGCCGCTTTCGTGGCGATCGTCCAGATCGGCGGAGCCAAGGCGTTGCGCAGCATCACCCATCTGACGCTGATCGCCGGCTTCGCCTCGACGCTGTTCTGGCCGTTGACGGCTGCGCTGCACGAATACCTGACCTGGCGCGAGGTCTACCTCGTCTTTGCCGCCGTCAATCTCGCCATCTGCCTTCCCATCCATGCCTGGCTGGCGCGGCTGTCGCGTCGGACAGGCGAAAGCGCTTCGGTGACACCGGCGGCCATCGGGTCAACAGGCGGTCCGGTCGCCTTCACCCCGCGCGACCGCAGCAGAGTGTTTCTGCTCATGCTTGGCGGCTTCGCGGTCGAAGGTTTCGTGCTGTCCTCGATCCTCGTGCACATGGTCCCGCTGACGGCGGCGCTCGGGCTTGGCTCGGCCGGGCTTGTCGTAACCACGCTTTTCGGGCCGTCGCAGGTGGCAAGCCGGTTGACCAATATGCTGTTCGGCGGCCAGCTGGCGCAGACCTGGCTCGCGGTGATCGGCGCGACACTGCTGCCGCTCGGCCTTGTCGTCCTGCTGGCGACGACACCATCGGTGCCTGGAGCCGTCGCCTTCGTCATCCTGTTCGGGTTGGGCTCGGGCCTCGCCAGCATCGTCGGCGGCACGCTGCCGCTGGAACTGTTCGGGCGGGAGCGCTACGGCGCCCGGCTCGGCTGGGTGACGGCCGCGCGTCAGTTTTCTTCTGCACTCGCGCCCTTTGCTCTCGCCATGGCGATGGCAGGCATGGGCGTCCAACCATCGCTCTGGTTGACCGCCGGCGTCGGCATGCTCGGCATACTGGCTTTCTCGGCGATCGTCCTGATCAAGCGGCGACCCCTCGCGCATGTCCCCGCAATGCTTACGTCGGCGACCTGACCATCAAGGCCGCGCACGGCGCCCAGCTTGTGCGCAATACCGGGCGGCCGGCCATGGGCGCTCGACGGGCTGCTGTCCGGTTGGTAAGCCCTCGCCTAAGGAGAGTCGAGACATGACCGTTGCGATCGAGATGGGCCACACGACGGCGGGCGCCCCGGCGGCACTGGATCTTGAGGAGCTGCTGGCGACCCGCCTGCTGGTGCAGGGCAATTCGGGCTCCGGCAAATCCCACCTGCTGCGCCGGCTGCTGGAGCAGAGTGCGCCCTGGGTGCAGCAGACCATCATCGACCCCGAAGGCGATTTCGTGTCGCTGGGCGACCGGTTCGGCCATTTGGTGATCGATGCCGAGGAGCATACCGAGCGCGGCCTGCAGAGCGCCGGCGAGCGGGCGCGCATCCACCGTGTCTCCACGGTGCTCAATCTCGAAGGGCTCGACGCCGAGAACCAGATGCGGCGCGCCGCCGCCTTCCTCGGCGGGCTGTTCGAGGTCGCCCGCGACCATTGGTACCCGATGCTGGTGGTGGTGGACGAGGCGCAGCTGTTCGCGCCGGCGGTCGCCGGCGAGGTTTCGGACGAGGCGCGCAAGCTCTCGCTCGGCGCCATGACCAACCTGATGTGCCGTGGCCGCAAACGCGGGCTTGCCGGGATCATCGCCACCCAGCGGCTGGCCAAGCTCGCCAAGAACGTCGCGGCCGAGGCTTCCAATTTCCTCATGGGCCGCACTTTTCTCGATATCGACATGGCGCGCGCCGCCGACCTTTTGGGCATGGAGCGGCGCCAGGCCGAGGCTTTCCGCGACCTGGAGCGCGGGCAATTCATGGCGCTCGGCCCGGCGCTGTCGCGCCGTCCGCTGGGGCTGCGCATCGGCCCGACGGAGACAAGTCCGCGCAACGGCACCCCGCGGCTGATGCCGCTGCCGGAAGCGGCACTGGAGGATGCCCGCGCCATCATCCTGGCAGCCCCGCCGCCCGAGACGGTGCGGCCGCAGCGCCGGTCGTCGCCGGACCTGCTCGATCAGCTGATGGCGGCAAAGTCGGCGGCGCTGGAAATCCGCCCCGAACCGGTGGAGCCGCCGATCAGCGCCGAGGATCTGGCGGAGCGGCGTGAGCGGGTGGACCGGGTCCTGCGCGCCGTGCTGGCGCAACCCGACGCGGGATTTCGCGTCATCGGCGTGCTCTACCAGGAGTTCGTCGTCCGCTGCCGCATAGAGGGCCTCGCCTCGGTCGTGCCGGACCTGCCGGAGTTCCGCCGCATGCTGACGCGCGCCCGCGCCGGGCTGGGCTCCGACATGACCGGCGATGACGCCTGGCAGGACGTCTCGGTGCGCGCCTCGCTTCTGCCCGAGGATATGCAGGGCGTGTTCATGATGATCGCCCGCGCGGCGAAGGAGGGCTGGCCCTGCCCAAGCGACGCGGCGATTGCCCGCGCCTATGGCTCGCACTCGTTGCGCCGCGCCCGGCGCCTGCTGACCTATATCGAGGAGCAGGGGCTGATCGTGTGCCAGCTCGACGGGGTCGGAAGGCGGACGGTTACGCTGGTGGAACTGGCTTGGGCTACGGCGCCGGGGGATCCTAATGCCGAGGAGGCGGAGCAGGGGAGCTTGGCTGTGTGAGGCGGTAGGGCGCTGCGGGGTCAGAAACGAGGGTTTGCCAAAGATGAGGTCAGCTCAGAAGATTGCGCGCCGTGCGCATGAAAATCTTTGACCCGATCGGGATCAGGTCGTCGGGAAAGTCATAGTCCGGATTGTGCAAAGCGGGGTGCCGCTCGCCCGCCCCCAGGAAGAACATCGCCGACGAGGCGCCGTGGCCGAACAGGCCGAAATCTTCCGAAGCGCGCATCGGCAGACCTTCCTCTTCCTGCACGATGCCCTCTTCGTGGAGCGCTTGCCGCAAATGTTCCACCGCATCCGGCGCGTTGACGCTGGCAACAAATATCTCGTGGTAGTCCCACCGGGCAGAAAGGCCATGTTGGCCCGCGATTTGTGTGACCAGCGATTCAGCGGTGGCGCACAGGTTTGCCATGCGTTCGTCGCGCCGGGTGCGCAGCGTCGCCCAGACCTCTGCATTGCCGGGCGCGATGCCGAACACGGCTTCGCCCATCGCGGCGTGGGTGACGGTCAGCATGCTGAAGTCGTCGTCGGCGAAGGTTCCGCGCCCGAGCGCGGGCAGAGCCGGCATCAACTGGCTGATTGCCATCATGGGCGAGATGCCGGTCTCGGGCATGGACGAATGCGCGGTCTTGCCCTCCAGCACAATACGCATGCCGCGCGAAGCACAGTTGACCACCCCGGGTTTGAGCCGCACTTCACCGAACGGCACACCGGGCAGATTGTGCAATGAGAAAGCGAAATCCGGCGCGATTTCGCCAAAGCGCGGATCGGCGACGACGCCGGCCGCGCCATTGCCGGTTTCTTCCGCCGGCTGGAACATCAGCACGACGCGGCCGCGGGCAGGTCTCGCGCGCCCCAACTGCCGTCCCAATGCCGCCAGGATCGCGGTATGTCCGTCATGGCCGCACATATGCGACTTGCCCGGCACGAGCGATGAATGCGGCACGCCTGAAAGTTCTTCAATCGGCAAGGCATCGAGTTCCGAGCGGAACATGACCGTCGGCCCCTCCTTGCCGCTTTCATATATAGCCGCTACGCCGTGTCCGCCTAATCCGGTCAGCACTTTGTCCGGCCTTGTATCGGCGAGGAAGTCGACGACCTCTCTAGCGGTCTTCTCCTCTTCATTCGAGATTTCCGGTTGCTGGTGCAGCTTGCGCCGCCACGCTATAAGCTCGACAATGTCTCGATTGGTAAGGGTCACGTTTTCCGACTCCGTTTGCGCACCATTCTCCACAAAAGCAGCCATTGCTCCAGCACCTTGGTCAAGGAGTTTCGAAATCCGGTGCGGCGCAAGGTGAAGACAATGAGGACGGCACGAACAACAGCAGCGCATTGAGCACGCCAGAGGTCAGGCCGGTGCCCAGCCAGGCCGGGAAGCGCGGGCGCCCGAAGCGATGACCGTTCGCTGATAGACCTGCACGCAGCCGGTCAGGCTGGTGCCGAGCGTCGGCGGGTGCACGCGAAAGACGCCGATGCCGTTGACCAGGCGATCAGCACTCCCGGCGCCAGCGCAATCAGAATCGCATCTTTGGGAAATTCCGCTGGTGGAGCTGAGGAGGATCGAACTCCTGACCTCGTCATTGCGAACGACGCGCTCTCCCAGCTGAGCTACAGCCCCGTCCAGCGGATGGGCGCATTTATCGGGCGCGGCGGTTTCCTGTCAAGACGGCGTTTGGCCCAAAAGGCGCGCGGCGAGCCATCGATCTGGCGTGCCGCGGCAGCTGGCTCTTGCCGCTTTCGCCCGCAATGGCTACATGTCGGCAACAATCGGAGACCGGCATGATAGCCCTCATTCAGACCATTGTCCTGGCGCTTGACATTTATTGGTGGATCATCATCGCTTCGGCGATTTTCTCCTGGCTCTACGCTTTCAACGTCGTCAACTCGCGCAACCAGTTCGTCGACAGCGTCAGCAACATGCTCTTCCGGCTGACCGAGCCGGCGCTGCGGCCGATCCGTCGCTTCTTGCCTGACCTCGGCGGCATCGACATTTCGCCGATCATCCTGCTCCTGATCCTGTTCTTCCTCCGGCAGTTCCTGCTCACCACGGTGGCGCCGCTGGTCGTCTGAGCCATTCGATGAGCGCGCCGCTCCGCTTGCGCGACGACGGCGTCGATCTCTTCGTCCGGCTGACGCCGAAAGCAGCGATGGACAGGTTGGAAGGCATCGAGATATCGGCAGACGGGCGAAGCCATCTGAAGGCTCGCGTCCGCGCCGTGCCGGAAAACGGCGCCGCCAATCAAGCGCTCGAACGGCTGGTCGCCAAGGCGTTGGGAGTGCCGCGATCGGCTGTCTCGGTTGTCGCCGGCGGCACGGCCCGGCTGAAGACGCTGCGCGTGCTCGGCGATCCGGCCGCGCTGGCGAAGAGCGTCGAGCTGCTCGGCGATGCTTGAGTCGCGGGCGTCTTCGACGATGCTGAAGCCATCAAAACGACGCTGCCGGGCAATCCTGGATAGATGTTCCGCGACACAGTAATTTTGACTTCTTGGGAGCCGATCGGCGGCGAATGTCGATAGTCCCTTTCAGCGCAAAACCTTCGAGATTGGCCGAGACATCCCTCCCTTCGTCATCCCAGGGTCTGCGCCGCGTCGCTTCGCTCCTTGCTCCGCCCTGGGATGACGAAGGGAAGGAAGCTTCGGCCAATCCTAGAGGTTTGCGACAGGCGACTGGGATTTGCCACGATCGGCGTTCACTGCCGAAAGGCCCCGACCTGTCAAAATCACTGCGTCGCGGTCTCTACACCAGCCCGCGCTTGGCCATCATCGCCTCGGGCGACGGCATCTTGCCGCGGAAGGCGGTGTAGAGCTCTTCCGGGTCCTTCGAGCCGCCGGCGGCATAGATGTTCTTGCGCAGCCGCTCGGCAAGCGCCGGGTTGAACGGATCGCCCGTCTCCTCGAAGGCGGCGAATGCGTCGGCATCGAGCACCTCCGACCACATGTAGGAATAATAGCCGGCCGAATAGCCGTCGCCGGAAAATATGTGGCCGAAATGCGGGGTGCGATGGCGCATGGCGATGGTGTCGGGCATGTTGAGCTTCTCGAGCGTTTCGGCTTCGAAACGAAGCGGCTCATCCGGTGCATCCGGTCGCGCGTGATAAGCCATGTCGACCAACGCCGACGCGGTGAACTCGACCGTGGCGAAGCCGGCGCCGAAGGTGCGCGCCGCCAGCATCTTGTCGACCAGCGCCTTCGGCATCGGCTTGCCGGTCTTCACATGCAGCGCATGCTTTTCCAGCACCGCCGGAACCGTCAGCCAATGCTCGTAGAGTTGCGAAGGCAGTTCGACGAAATCGCGGCTAACCGAGGTGCCCGAGACCGATGGCCAGGTGACGTCGGTCAGCATGCCATGCAGGGCATGGCCGAATTCGTGAAACAGGGTCTTGGCCTCGTCGACCGACAAAAGTGCTGCCTCGCCTTCCGGCGGCTTGGCGAAGTTCATGATGTTGTAGATGACCGGCTTGGAGCCATGGCCAAGATGATAGCCGGATTTCAGCGCGCTCATCCAGGCGCCGGAGCGCTTCGAGGGTCGCGCGAAATAGTCGGCCAGGAACAGCCCACGCTCGCTGCCGTCGGCATTCCTGACGACGAAAACACGTGCGTCCGGATGCCAGGTGGCAATGCCTTTCTTTTCCTCGAAGGTAATGCCGAACAATCGTGTCGCCACGTCGAAGCAGGCTTCGATGATGCGGTCGAGCTGCAGATAGGGCTTCAGCTCGGCCTCGTCGAAGGCGAACTTCTCGGCGCGCAGCTTCTCCTGGTAGAAGCGCCAGTCCCAGGCCGCGAATTTTTCGTTGCTGCCAGCCTCGGCCGCCAGCCGCTGCAACTCGGTCTGGTCGCTTGCTGCCTTTTCCAAGGCTTTCTCCCACACCGGGTCGAGCAATGCATGGACCGCCTTCGGCGTCTTCGCCATGGTGTCATCGAGCTTCAGGGCGGCGAAGGAAGCGTAGCCGAGCAGTTTCGCTTTTTCGGCGCGCAGCCTCAGCATGTCCCGCACCACGGCGGTGTTGTCGGTGGCGCCGCCATTCTGGCCGCGCATGGTGAAAGCGCGGAAGGCGGTCTCGCGCAGGTCGCGCCGTTCGGAGAAAGTCGAGAACGGCTCGTAGATCGAACGCGACAGCGTGACGGCGTAACGGCCTTTCTGGCCGCGCATCTCGGCGGCCTCCGCCATCGCGCTTTTCAGGAATTCCGGCAGGCCGGCAAGGTCGGCTTCATCGAGGAACAGCGCCCAGTCTCGCTCGTCGGCAAGCAGGTTCTGGCTGAACGTGGTGCCGAGCGACGACAGTTCCTCATTGATCGTCGCCAGCCGTTTCTTACCCTCGGCGTCGAGCTTGGCGCCGGAGCGGACAAAGCTCTTCCAGGTCTTTTCCAGCACCCGCAGCGTCTCGGCATCGAGCTTCAGGGCTTCCCGGCGCTGATAGAGATCGTCGATGCGGGCAAACAGCCTCTCGTTCATCGAGATCGCCGAGGAATGCCGCGACATCTTTGGCGAGATGTCGCGCTCCAGCGCCTGGATCGCCTCGTTGGTGTGGGCGCCGGCCCGGCACCAGAAGATCGACGAGACATGGTCGAGCGCCTCGCCGCTGAGTTCCAGTGCCGCAAGCGTATTCTCGATGGTCGGCGTCTCGGCATTGCCTGATATCGCCTCGATCTCGGCCTCATGCGCCTTCAATGCAGCATCGAAGACCGGAGAAAAATCGCCATCGCCGATGCGGGTGAAATCGGGCAGGCCGAGCGGCACTTGCCAGACGGTCAGCGGATGGGTGGCGAGGTCGACGGCTTTCGTGGACGGCATGGGCATCTTTCGCTGAGTGAGGGGGCTTTCGCCGAATGGCTGTAGAGGCGAGGTGGGACCTTCGCCGATGTAGGGCGCCGGCGTCCCGTACGCAATATCGCGGCTGGCCAGGTATCCGCTCAGTAGGCGTCGCAGGTTTCCGCGATCGCCGCCTGCGAACCGGCGGTGATGCGGTTGTCGGTGATCGAGAAGGTTTCCTGCATCAGCATGTCGTTGTTGGGGAAATCATAGCAGGCGATCACCGTGGTGACGCCGCCCTCGGTCTTCTCGATCCGATGCCGGATCGCGGCGCCCGCGACGGCATCTTGCCAATCGTCGATCGAGTCGATGAACTCCTGCTTGGTCTGCACGACGCCGAGGTCGTCGAGTTTTATGCGGACGTCGTCTGCAAGCAAATCCGACAGTTCGGTGCGATCGGCGACCAGCAGCGCAGCATACCAGCGGCCGATGAGCGCGTGGTCGTCGGCGCGGGCGGTGATGATCGAAAGCAGCAGCGTTGCCGTGGCGAAAGCAATCGAGCGCCAATTCTGCATCATGCGCCGCCTCCGTTCCATCGCGACGGACTCGATGGGCTCAATCTTCTTGTCTGATCGCGATCACATCCGAACCAAAGGGTTCGAGATCAGGGTCTATACCATTTCCGGCCGCTCGAAGTCACCGGTGTCCTTGTTCATCACCCAGAGCTCGCCGGTCGAGATGTCGAACCAGGCGCCATGCAGCGACAGACGTCCCTTGCCCTCCAGGATCGAGACGCAGGGAAAGGTCCGCAGATTGGCGATCGAATAGCGGATCGAGATGCGTTCCAATGCGGTCTGGCGCTCCGTCGCTGTCATGAAGGTGCTGGAGGACACGGTCTCGGCAGCCGGCGCGATCAGGCTCATCCATTTGCCGATAAAGTCGCCGGACGAGAGGGGCGCGGCCGTGGTGTCGAGCGCCGCGCGGATGCCGCCGCAGCGGCCATGGCCCATCACCACGATGTTCTTCACCTTGAGGCTCTGCACAGCGAATTCGAGCGCCGCCGAGGTCGAGTGGAATTCACCGTCGGGCGCATAGGGCGGCACCAGATTGCCGACATTGCGCAGCACGAAGAGTTCGCCCGGCCCAGCGTCGAAGATCGCTTCCGGAGCCGCTCGCGAATCACAGCAGGCGACGATCATCGTTTCCGGCGCCTGGCCATCCCGGGCAAGCGCGCGGTAGCGCCCGCTTTCGGCGAGATAGCGGCCGCTCATGAAATTTTGGTAGCCGGCGAGAAGGTGGTCAGGGAGATGAGACATAGGCGGCGTCGGAGCCTTTCCGGATTAGAGGCGGCAGCTCTTCTAAGTCAGGAAGGCTCTAGCGGCAAAAGCCGGTCGCGAGCAATGCCAAATCACAGAGAACTGCAATTGCTATGCTGGAAGGCTCCTCATAGGGCCTTCGCCCAATGCAATTGCCTCGCCGATGGATGGGGCAAGGAAATTCACGCCCAGATCGCCACAGGGATGCCAAAACGGTCGGCGAGCGGGGGATCCGGAAACGGTCTTGCCTCGCCGCTGGCGATGCGGCCGGCGACCAGCATCATCGCAGCTGCGTCGAGGAAGTCATCAGCGGCCGCACCGCGCGGCGGCGTCTGGTCGAGAAAGCCCCTGAGATAACCGTGCCGGCCAAGCAGCGCCTTGCGTTCCACCATGCCCGCGGGGTTGACGGCGCCCTTGATCTTCTTCGGCAAGCGCATCGCCTGATCGCCGTTCAGCCGGCAGAAAGCGACCTCCGGATGCGATTCGAACACGCGGCTGCGCAACTCGGGCCGGGCGATCAGCACGGCATCGATCTCGCGGATCTTGGCAAAGATGCCGAAGGCCTGGATCGAGACGCCGCGTGGTGGATCGGAGGTCGCCTTCGCCACTTCGCTTGCCCGGCGATGCGCGGCATACCAGGCCTCGATCGTGGTGAAGTCATCCGTTTGCGCATAAAGTGCTGCACGCGAGGGGATGGCGAAGACGCTGGATTGCCGCGCGCCGAGCAGTGGCCGCACCAGTGCCTCCGGCCCGCGTCCGCCTTTTTGCGAAAGATCGGGCAGGCCGATCGGCATGTCTACGGCCACCGTGGCATGGATCGGCAATGCATCGAGCAGTGCTGCGAAGCTCGGAAAAACACCTGCCGAGGGTGCGGCGCCCGGATCGCGGTAAACGGCGATCCAGCCGGCCTTGCAGCCGTCGACACCGACAACCGTGACGCCATCCCTGGACGTCACGCCCTTCTGTCCCGCCCCGGATGCAGGAGATGGCGAAGCTGCACCATCGCCATCGGATGCGACAGGCTCTGTGCATCGGTTTCGAGCTGCAATTCGTCGCCGCCGCGCTTGGCGGTGCGCGCCAGGATCTCGTAGACCGCCGCCGTGGTCGACTGCAGTGCCTTGATCGCCGGCTGGCCGGACAGGATGCGTGCCAGATAGACGGCCGCCGTCAGATCGCCGAGCCCATTGGGCGGCTTGTCGATGAGGCGATGTTCGGCCAGCAGCGCCTGGTTGCCGTTGAGCAGCAGATTGCCGGTGCCGCCGGCCATCATCGCCGGCGCCGAGGTGACCAGCATGGTCGGTGGCCCGGCTTGAATGGCGGCCGACATCACCGCTTTCAAGTCGGGCAGCGGCGCTCTCGCCATCCATTCCAGTTCGTAGCGGTTGGGCGTGGCAATGTCGGCGATCGGCATCAGCCGGTCACGCATGGCGACGGCTGTCGCCTCCGGCACATAGAGCCCACCCGAATCGCCCATCACCGGATCGCAGATATAGACGGCGTCCGGCGTCCTCGCCTTGACCGCGCCGACCAGTGAGGCGACGGCGTCCGCCTGGCCGGCCTCGCCGAGATAGCCCGACAGCACCGCGCCGACCTCGCCCAGCCACGGCGCGCGCTCGAGATCTGCCATCAGCGCCTTGAATTGATCGAGCGGCGGCACGATGCGCGTCGCCCGACCATGGCCCGGATGCCAGGGCAGGATGACGGTCGGCACCGCCCATACCGGAAAGCCCAGCGTCTCCAGCGCAAAGACGGCGGCGCGGTTGCCGACCGAGCCGCGCGCGACATGGCTGGAAATGACGATGACCGCGCGCGGCGCGTCGGTTTGTTCGATGCTCACGGGATTCCTAACTTTGGATGACGAAAAGCACGAGCCAGATCAGCAGGCCAATGGCGACAATGAGCCCCAGCGCCCGGCCAATGCGAGTGCCCCAATATTCGATCGGGTCCGACTGGTCGGCATCCGCCGCAGTGACGTGATCGCGCGCGCCCTTCGCGCTCCGCGCAAGGAACGACGTGCCGCTCGGATCGGTCTCACGTGCCACGCGCTCGATGATGCGGCGCGATTCGCTGTCGTTGTCCTGGCGTCCCGCCATGGCGATGTCCTTTTCACGGCGACGTTAACCCGTTCGCCCGGCCAATCACAGGGCCTGGCAGTGAATGATAGAGAACCAGTAACGCTCCCGCCGGAGGTCATGTTCTTGCGTGCGGATTGTGGTAATGCTTCGCCTGCCTGTCATACCGAGGGATCTTACCATGCTTGCCCAGCGCCTTGCCTCTCCTTTCGTCTTCCGCAACCTGCCGGCCCTGCTGATGATGGCCATACTGTTGCCGCTGCTTGCCGGCTGCGGCTACAACACCATCCCGACGGCGGAAGAAAACGCCAAGGCCGCATGGAGCCAGGTACTAAACCAGTACCAGCGCCGGGCCGATCTCATCCCCAATCTGGTCGAGACGGTCAAGGGCTATGCCGCGCACGAGAAGGATACGCTCGATGCCGTGGTCGAGGCGCGCGCCAAGGCGACGCAGGTGACGGTGACGCCGGAAACGCTGAGCGATCCGGAAGCCTTCAAGAAATTCCAGGACAGCCAAGCCGGCCTGACCAGCGCGCTGTCGCGGCTGCTGGCCGTGGTGGAGAATTACCCCGACCTCAAGGCCAACCAGAATTTTCTGGCGCTGCAGGCGCAGCTCGAAGGCACCGAAAACCGCATCGCGGTCGCCCGCCGCGACTACATCGAGGCGGTGAGGGAGTACAATTTGACGCTGAGGACCTTCCCGTCGGTGATTTGGGCGACCTTGTGGTTCCGCAGCAATCAGCCGTTCGCGAACTTCACCATCGAGGAAGACAAGATGCAGACGCCGAAGGTCGATTTCGGCGCCAAGCAGGGCGGGTGACCGGCGCTTAGTGAGCGCAGTCTCTATTTGACCTTGTACTCCGTCCCACCCCCCTCTGTCCCGCCGGACATCTCCCCCGCAAGGGGGGAGATCGGCCGTCATCTGCGCTTTCGCCAATCTCCCGCGTCTGAAGGCGCGAGCCGGCAAGGAAGCTGCCAATCTCCCCCCTTGCGGGGGAGATGTCCGGCAGGACAGAGGGGGGTGCGAAGGAACGCCAGCCTGATAATCTTGGGCTTCGTTCTAAGCCTTCTTTTCCTCCCCCTCACCGCCCTCACCGCCCTTGCCGCCGAATTGCCTGTTCTGACCGGGCGGGTCGTCGACAATGCGGGCATCATCGATGCCGCGACCAAGACGGCGCTGACCCAGAAGCTCGCCGACTTCGAGGCCAAGAGCTCTGACCAGATCGTCGTCGCAACGATTCCCAGCCTCGACGGCGAGGAGATCGAACCCTTTGCAAACCGGCTGTTCCGCGCCTGGAAGCTCGGCCAGGCCGGCGAGGACAATGGCGTGCTTTTGCTGGTCGCCAAGAACGACCGCAAGATGCGCATCGAGGTCGGTTATGGGCTGGAAGGCACTCTGACCGACCTGCACACCAAGCTGATCATCGAAAACGACATGGTGCCGGCCTTCCGCGCCGGCGATTTCTCCGGCGGCATAGCCAAGGCCGTCGACGACATGGTCATGGTGCTGGAAGGCAATCCGGAGGAGCTGGAAGCGCGCGGCGAACGCAACCAGCAGCCGCCATTCAACGCCGACGACCTGTTCTTTGCGATCTTCATAAGCATCTGGGCCATCATCTTCTTCGGCAGCATCGCCGTCTCTATCCTGCCGCCGATCTTCGGCAAGAGGATCGGTCCTGGCCGCTATCGCTGGCTGGGCATGACCTTCGAGCCGAGCCGGCGCTCGTCCGGTGGCGGAGGCTGGTCTTCGGGCGGGGGAGGCTGGTCCTCAGGCGGTGGCGGCTTTTCCGGCGGCGGTGGCTCGTCCGGCGGCGGCGGCTCATCAGGAAGCTGGTGACGAGATGACAAGATACGCCATCCGCCCACCGATGTCCGACCGCTTCACCACCGTCGGTGCTGCCTTGGTGGCCATGGCGGTGCTGTTGCTGGTCGGCTTCACCGCTCTCGCCGCCGAACTGCCTGCGCTAACCGGGCGGCTCGTCGACAATGCCGGCATCATCGATGCCGCGACCAAGGCGGCGCTGACCCAGAAGCTCGCCGACTTCGAGGCCAAGAGCTCTGACCAGATCGTCGTCGCAACGATTCCCAGCCTCGACGGCGAGGAGATCGAACCCTTTGCAAACCGGCTGTTCCGCGCCTGGAAGCTCGGCCAGGCCGGCGAGGACAATGGCGTGCTTTTGCTGGTCGCCAAGAACGACCGCAAGATGCGGATCGAGGTCGGTTACGGGCTGGAAGGCACGCTGACCGACCTGCACACCAAGCTGATCATCGAAAACGACATGGTGCCGGCCTTCCGCGCCGGCGATTTCTCCGGCGGCATAGCCAAGGCCGTCGACGACATGGTCATGGTGCTGGAAGGCAATCCGGAGGAACTGGAAGCGCGCGGCGAACGCAATCCGGCCGACAGCTTTTCCGTTGATCCCATCGTCGTGCTGTTCATCATCGTGTGGGCGACGCTGTTTTTGGGCGGCCTGGCGATGGCGTTCCTGCCGCCGATCTTCGGCACAAAGCTGTCGCCGGGCGTGTATAAATGGCTGGGCATGACATTCCGTTATGGCCAAAGGCGTTCCTCGTCCTCGGGCGGCGCCTGGACGACCGGTACTGGCAGCGGCTGGTCATCGGGCCGTTCCGGCGGCTGGTCGTCAGGCGGTGGTGGCGGCGGGTTTTCGGGCGGCGGCGGCTCGTCCGGTGGCGGCGGTTCTTCAGGAAGCTGGTGAGGCACGACATGGCAACACGACCGATCAGCCCCGAGGATCATCACCGCATCGCCGAAGCGATCCGCGCCGCCGAATCAAAGACCGATGGCGAAATCTACTGCGTGGTGGCGCTTGCCAGCGCCGGCTATTTCTTCCCGGCCGCCTTCATGGCGACGCTGGCCATGCTCTTCGTCAGCCTTGCAGTCGCCTATGGGCTGGAAGCCTGGTGGCTGTCGATCCGCGTGCCGCATTTCGTCATTGCCCAGCTTTTGGCGCTGGTCAGCATGCTTGTCCTGTTGTGGACAATGCCCGGCTTGCGCATCCACCTCGTGCCGAGGCGGCTGCGCTACCAGGCCGCGCACGCCAATGCGAGAAAGCAGTTCCTCGCCCGCAACGTCCATCGCACCACGGCACGCACCGGCGTGCTGGTCTTCGTCTCGATTGCCGAGCGCTACGCCGAGGTGGTCGCCGACAGCGGCATCGATGCCCAAGTCGGCCAGGATGTCTGGGACGGCGTCGTCAGCGACCTGACCGCCCATGCCGGTGACGATCGTCTCGCCGACGGCTTCGTCAAGGCGATCGAAGCGACGGGCGCGGTGCTGGCCGAACATTTCCCGGTCTCGTCCGGCGACAGCAACGAACTCGACGATCATCTGGTCGAGATTTGAGTCGATTCCAAACGTGTCCTGACAGCATCTCTGCGGACCAGTCGATCGCCTGTGCGAAAGCATCGCACCGGCTGACCGGACTCTTGCATTCGGGCGATGCCGGTTTATGGTTAGCCAATTATGAACACGCTGAGCATCGATATCAGGAAGGCCGAGCCGCGCGACGCGGATGCCATCGCCGACGTGCATCAGCAGGCCTGGCGCGGCGCCTATGCCGGCATCATTCCGCATCGCACGCTGACGTCGATGATCAATCGCCGCGGCGCCGCCTGGTGGGCGAACGCCATCCGTCGCGCCGCCACCGTGCTGGTCGTCGAGATCGGCGGCAAGATCGCCGGTTACGCCACGATCGGCAAGAACCGTGCCCGTGAACTCAGGCAGCAGGGCGAGATCTACGAACTTTACCTGCGCCCGGAATATCAGGGCATCGGCCTCGGCAGCCGGCTATTCTCGGCCGCACGGGCGAGGCTGGCCGACCACGGCCTGAAAGGCATGGTGGTGTGGGCGCTGGAGGACAACCAGAACGCGCTCGCCTTCTATGCCGGCGCCGGCGGCCGCGACGTCGCCGAGGGCGTCGAGATCTTCGAGCAGAAGGCGCTGAAGAAGGTCGCCTTCGTCTGGGAATAATGGCCCGGCATTCCTCTCCATAGGCTCTCAGTCTGCCTCAGCACCATTCGCCGCATTGCACCATGCGCCGCCGCCCGCTATCGGTCTCCAATCGAAAGAGGGATAAAGCCATGCGTATCCAAGCCATAGCCACCGGAAAGAACCCGCCGGAGGACGTCAACGTCATCATCGAGGTGCCGATCGGCGGCGAGCCGATCAAGTACGAGATGGACAAGGAGGCCGGCACGCTGTTCGTCGACCGCTTTCTGCACACCTCGATGCGCTATCCCGGCAATTACGGTTTCGTGCCGCACACGCTGTCAGGTGACGGCGACCCGATCGACGTTCTGGTCTGCAACACGCGCGCGCTGGTGCCGGGCTGCGTGATCAATGTACGGCCGATTGGTGTGCTGATCATGGAAGACAATGCCGGCCTGGATGAGAAGATCATCGCGGTGCCTTCGCCCAAGCTGACGCTACGCTACGAGAACGTCACCGAATACACGCACCTGCCGGATATCACACGCGACCAGGTGCAGCATTTCTTCCAGCACTACAAGGATCTCGAACCCGGAAAATGGGTCAAGATCGAGGGCTGGCACGATGCCGCCTACGCCAAGAAGATGATCGTCGAGGCGATCGAGCGGGCCAAGGCGAGCAAGTAGCCCAACTGCCAAAGCGCCAGACGTCGGCGGGACAGCACCCGCGGGGGAGACCGTTGCCGCTAATTGTCGACGCGGCCGAAGTCCGGCGCCTTGCCGATGACGACGCGCATGTCCTTGCCGCAGGCAAAGGTCCGCGCCTTCTCGTCGGCGAGCTTGCGTGCCCGGTCGTTGGCACTGGGGTCGCCTGTGGCCAGCACCAGGCCGACGGTGCAGCCCTCATGGGTTTCCGGCTGGGCGACCTTGGCGACGATCAGCACTTCGGTCGGTTTATTCTCGTCTTCGGGATTGCTAATCGAGCGACGGTGGATGACCGCGAAAGGAACGGCGCGATCACCGTTCGTCTCGATGCGCCACTCGATCCTGGGGCCGGCCGAATTGAAGCCGATAAAGCTTTCCCAGACTGCGGTCATGTCGCTGGACGGAAATCCGTAGAACAGCGATTCCCGGGCATCGTCGTAAGCGATCAGCACCGGGTAGCCGCGGTAGCCCGAGCAGGCGAGACTGGCCCAGTCGCCGTCGCCTTCCTCTGCCTGCGCGTAGGTCACGCAGTCCTTCTTCCAGTCGAGATCGGTGTAGGCGCTGGAAACGTCGCCGGCCTGGGCAGCCTGGCTGAGGCCGGCGAGGGCTAGCGGGATCAAAAGGGTACGCATGCGGGCATCTCCGTTTTCGGGCTGCCCAGCGTATCGTCTAACGCTATTTCTTCAAGCTCGCCCCGATCAGCAGATCGGCATTCCTGGCCACCGATTGCGCGGGCCCGCCGAGCCCGAACAACTGGCCGCTGATATAGGCGCCCTCGATCAGGAGCAGCAGCCCGTCGCCCAGCGTGTCGGCGTCGGCGGCGCCCATCGCGGCCGCCATGGCGCGCAGGCGGCGGCGCAATTCCTGTTTGTTGGCCTCGCTCACGATGCGTGCCGGGTGGCTCCGCTCGGGATATTCGACGGCCGCATTGGTCATGCCGCAGCCACGATAATCGGCTTTTTGCGTGCGCTTGCCGACGCGGGTCAGGAAAGCGGCGATCTGCGCGCGCGGATCGCCGGGATGGGCAGCCACCGCCTCATCGAAGCGGTCCCAGAACTCGAGGTCGTATTGCCGGAGATAGGAGGCGGCCAGCTCGTCCTTGGACGGAAAGCTGCGGTAGAGGCTGGGCTTGGTGACGCCGGCACGCTTGACGATTTCGTCGACGCCGATAGCCCTGATGCCTTGCCGGTAGAACAGGTCACGCGCCACGCTCAGAATCTTCTGAGCGGCCCGGGGTGGTGGCGCCACATCATCCGCGTTGATCGTCGGTTCAATGCTTTTCATTCTCGACATGGCGTTGTCCGGTTGACAATGTTACCGATCGGTACGTATACATTTGACCCATCAGCAACGTACCGGTCAGTAACATGATAGTCCACTCCCGTCCGTTTGGCCAGCGCTACGCTTTCGTCGTGGTCGCCGTCATTTTCCTCTGTCTGCTGATCGCGGCGGGCCTCCGGTCGGCGCCGGCGGTCATGATGCTGCCGCTGGAGGAGAGCTTCGGCTGGCGGCGCGACGTCGTCTCGCTCGCCGCTGCCATAGGCATCTTCCTCTACGGTCTGACCGGACCGTTTGCCGCGGCCTTGATGGAACGGGTCGGGCTGCGCCGCACGCTGCTGGCGGCGCTGGTGCTGATGTCGGGTTCGACGGCGCTCAGCCTGTTGATGACCCAGCCATGGCACCTGCTTCTCACCTGGGGCGTATTTTCCGGCGTCGGTTCCGGCGCGGTCGCCACGGTGCTTGGCGCCACCATCGTCAACCGCTGGTTCAAGACCAATCGCGGCCTGGTGATGGGGCTGATGTCGGCCTCCGCAGCTACCGGCCTGCTGGTGTTCCTGCCGCTGCTCGCCGCGCTCGCCCAGTCGGGCGGCTGGAAGCCGGTGGCCATCACTATTGCGGTCGCCACCGCCTGCCTGGTGCCACTGGTCTATCTGCTGGTGCCGGAGCGTCCTGCCTCGATCGGCATGGTGCGCTACGGCGCCGAAGCCGACGACGTGCCGCCGGTTCCGCCGGCCTCGCAGGGCAATTTCCTGATGCACACGCTCAACACGCTGCGCCGTGCCGCCGGCACACGCGTGTTCTGGTATCTGTTCGCCACCTTCTTCATCTGCGGCTTCACCACCAATGGACTGGTCGGCACGCACCTGATCGCGTTTTGCGGCGATATGGGCATCGGCGAGGTGCAAGCCGCCGGCCTGTTGTCGCTGATGGGTATCTTCGACCTGATCGGCACGACGCTGTCGGGCTGGCTCACCGACCGCTTCGACCCGCGCAAGCTGCTCGGCGTCTATTATGCGATCCGCGGCCTGTCGCTGATCTATCTGCCTTACTCCGGCTTCTCGTCGACCAGCCTGATTATCTTCGCCGTGCTCTACGGATTGGACTGGATCGCCACCGTGCCGCCGACGCTCAGGCTGTCGAACGAGGCGTTCGGCGACCGCAGCGGGCCGATCGTCTTCGGCTGGATCGTCGCCGGTCATCAGGTGGGCGCTGCGACCGCCGCCCTGTTCGGCGGCACCATGCGCGAATTGCAGGGCAATTATGAACTTGCCTTCCTCATCGCCGGCATGACGGCAATAGCCGCAGCCTGCATCTCGCTGTTGATCAACACCAGCCAGCCGGCCTTCGAGCCGGAACCGCAGGCGGCTTAAGCTGCTACGGTTGAGCGCTAATCTCCCCCCTCAAGGGCCCTCAAGGGGGAGATTCGTCAGCCTGTTGATCGTCAGAAAACCTTCATCGTTTCGAGATGTGCCTGAAACATTGAGGCTGGACCTTGGTGGCGACGTTCAATGCCATCCAGGAGACAGCCATGAACACAATCTCGATGACGCGGCGCGCTTTCGTCATGTCGGCGAGCGCCGTTGGCCTCGTCGGCGCCTCGGGCCTCGCGCTTCCCTATTATTCCCGCGCCAATCAGCGGCCGGCTTTCACCCATGGCGTCCAGTCCGGCGACGTCGACGCCACCAGCGGCATGGTCTGGACGCGCACCGATCGTCCGTCGCGCGTCATGTTCGAAGTGTCATCGACGGAGAATTTCGCCAACGCCGTTCGTCTTGCGCCGCTCGATACGTCGCCGGCCAGCGATTACACGGTGAAGCGGCTGCTCACCGACCTCGCCTCCGATCAGGACATCTTCTACCGCATGATCGCGGCCGATCTCGCCGACATCAACGCTGTCTCCGAGCCGATCATCGGCCGCTTCCGCACGGCGCCAGCCTCGAAGCGCGACATCCGGTTCGCCTGGTCGGGCGACACCGCCGGCCAGGGCTGGGGCATCGACGAGACCGGCATGAAGACCTACGCCACGATCGGCAAGCATACGCCCGACTTCTTCCTGCATTCCGGCGACACCATCTATGCCGACGGCGCGATGAAGGACGAGGTCGATCTTCCCGGCGGCGGCAAGTGGAAGAACGCCGTCCTCATCGATGAAAAGCGCAAGGTTGCCGAGACGCTGGACGAGTACCGGGGTCAGTGGAAATACAACATGATGGACAGGAACGTGCTGGGGCTCAACGCCATCTGCCCGACCTTCTACCAGTGGGACGACCACGAGGTGGTGAACAACTGGTCGGATTCGAAGGACCTGAGCGCCGACGACCGCTATTCGGAAAAGTCCATCCATATGCTGGCGGCACGCGCGGCGCGCGCCTTCCACGAAATGACGACGATCCGCTACGAGCCATCGCAACCCGGCCGTGTCTATCGCAAGATCGCCTACGGGCCGCTGCTCGACGTGTTCTTCCTCGACATGCGTTCCTATCGCGGCCCCAATGGTCCGGGTATGCAGGATACGGTGACGCCGCAATCGCGCATTCTCGGCGAACAGCAGACGAGGTGGCTGAAGCGTGAACTGGCAAACTCCAACGCGACCTGGAAAATCATTGCAGCCGACATGCCGCTGGGTCTCATCGTCTGGAACGACGCCACCGGGAAGTCCGGGGCCGAGGCCGTCAGCAATGGCGATAATGGCCCGGCCAAGGGCCGCGAACTGGAAATTGCCGACCTCCTTCGCTATATAAAGAATGCTGGCATCAGCAACACCGTATGGCTGACCGCCGACGTGCACTACACGGCGGCGCACTACTACAATCCGGACAAGGCGCAGTTCCAGGATTTCAATCCGTTCTGGGAATTCGTCTCAGGTCCGCTCCACGCGGGGACATTCGGTCCCAACGATTTCGATATGACCTTCGGCCCGGAGCTGAAATTCATCAAGGCGCCGACCGCCGAGCAAGGACAAAACGTACCGCCCTCGGCCGGCCTGCAGTTCTTTGGCCTCGTCGATATCGACGGCGCCACCGAACAGATGACGGTGCGGCTGATGGATCGCGACGACAACGAACTCTACAAGGTCACGCTCGATCCGGTGCAGTCGGCGTAAAAGGCCTCGTTTCGTCATCCCTGGGCGGAGCGAAGCGACGTCGCGAAGACGCTGGGATGACGATCGCCGTCGGCGATCGTCAGTATCGTCAATCTGGATAGCAGACGGTTGGAATGTTGGGCCAGACCGCGCTGTCGCAGCCGGCGTTTTCCTGCCTCCGTTTGAAGGCGGCGCTGACCGGCCCGGTCACCACCGGGTCGACGCCATCGGGAGCATCGGCAAAAAGCTGCTCCGCCGAACGCGTATCGGACGGCAGGGCAGGGCGTGCCTCGTTGAGGGTCGCAGCCGATTGCGCGGCGCCTGCCGCAAGGAGAACCGCAAGGGCGGCCCATGCGAGGATTGGCCGGTATCTGATGCCCGTGTTGGTCATGAAATTTGAACTGCCCCGACCCTGAAAGGTTCCGCATTGGTTAATAATTTCATTTCATACCAAGACGCTTAAGATTTGGTGACCATGTATTTGGTGACACGCCTCCTCTTTCGCAATTGCGAAAAACCCTGTATGAGCCGCGCAACCGAAAGAGGCAGCGCCTTTTGGCCTGCTGCCTGCAACGCTCCCGAGACCACAACATGAAACTCCGCAATATCGCGATCATCGCGCACGTCGACCATGGAAAAACCACCCTCGTCGACCAGCTGCTGAAGCAGTCCGGCTCGTTCCGCGACAACCAGCGCGTCGCCGAACGCGCCATGGATTCGAACGACCTGGAAAAGGAACGCGGCATCACCATCCTGGCCAAGGCGACCTCGGTCGACTGGAAGGATACCCGCATCAATATCGTCGACACCCCCGGCCACGCCGATTTCGGCGGTGAAGTTGAGCGCATCCTGTCGATGGTGGATTCGGCCATCGTGCTTGTCGACGCCGCCGAAGGGCCGATGCCGCAGACCAAGTTCGTCGTCGGCAAGGCGCTCAAGGTCGGCCTGAAGCCGATCGTCGTCATCAACAAGATCGACCGGCCGGACGCCCGCCATGTCGAGGTGGTCAACGAGGTGTTCGACCTGTTTGCAGCACTCGACGCGACCGACGAGCAGCTCGACTTCCCGATCCTTTACGGTTCGGGCCGCGACGGCTGGGTCTCGGAGAACCCCGAAGGTCCGAAGGACCAGGGCCTGGCGCCGCTGTTTGATCTGGTCATCAAGCATGTGCCGGCGCCGACGGTTCATCCCGGCCCGTTCCGGATGATCGGCACCATCCTGGAGGCCAATCCATTCCTCGGCCGCATCATCACCGGCCGCATCGAATCCGGCACGCTGAAATCCAACCAGGCGGTCAAGGTGCTGCACCATGACGGCACCCAGGTCGAAACCGGCCGCATCTCGAAGATCCTCGCTTTCCGCGGGCTCGAGCGCCAGCCGATCGACGAGGCGCAGGCAGGCGACATCGTCGCTATTGCCGGCCTGTCGAAAGGCACCGTCGCCGACACGTTCTGCGACCTGTCGGTGACCGAACCGCTGCATGCGCAGCCGATCGATCCGCCGACCGTGACGATGTCGTTCCTTGTCAACGATTCACCGCTGGCCGGCACCGAGGGCGACAAGGTGACCAGCCGCGTTATCCGCGACCGCCTGCTGCGCGAGGCCGAAGGCAATGTCGCACTGAAGATCGAGGAATCACCGGACAAGGATTCGTTCTTCGTCTCCGGGCGCGGCGAGTTGCAGCTTGCGGTGCTGATCGAGACGATGCGCCGCGAAGGCTTCGAGATCGCCGTGTCGCGACCGCGCGTCGTCATGCAGCAGGGCGACAATGGCGAATTGCTGGAGCCGGTCGAGGAAGTCGTTATCGACGTCGACGAGGAGCATGCCGGCGTCGTCGTGCAGAAGATGTCGGAGCGCAAGGCCGAGATGGTCGAACTGCGCCCGTCAGGCGGCAACCGCCAGCGCATCGTCTTCCATGCGCCGACGCGCGGCCTGATTGGCTACCAGTCGGAACTGTTGACCGACACGCGCGGCACCGCTGTCATGAACCGGCTGTTCCATGCCTATCAGCCCTACAAGGGCGAGCTGCCGGGCCGCACCAACGGCGTGCTGATCTCCAACGAACAGGGTGAATCGGTGGCCTACGCCATGTGGAACCTGGAAGACCGCGGCCCGATGGTCATCGACCCGGGCGTCAAGGTCTATCAGGGCATGATCATCGGCATCCATTCACGCGACAACGACCTCGAAGTGAACGTGCTGAAGGGCAAGAAGCTGACCAACATCCGCGCCGCCGGCAAGGACGAGGCGGTGAAGCTGACGCCGCCGATCCGCATGACGCTGGAACGCGCGCTGGCCTGGATCCAGGATGACGAGCTGGTCGAGGTGACGCCGAAGACCATCCGGCTGCGCAAGCTCTATCTCGACCCGAACGAGCGCAAGCGTTTCGAGAAGTCGGCGAAAGTGGTCGGCGCGGCGTAAGCCACTTTTTCCTAGCGATCATGAGGGGGAGCACGCGCGTGCTCCCTCCTTTTTTGTTTTATCCGCCGGCAGCCGAGATAATGGCTTCCCGATCGGATTCGCCGGCCAGATCGATGCGGATCACCGTTCCCGTTCGGGCCGGCTTGCGCAAGGCTTTGGCCCCATACGGACCGACGACCAGCAATCGTTTCTCTTCCCAAGCCTGAAGCCGCGATCGCGAGATGCCGAGTTCGTTGGCGAGCAGCCGGTCGAGCCGCAGCGCTGTCGGCAATTCGAGCCCGAGCTGGAGTTCGAGAGCGGTGGTGTTTTCCGGCATGTCGCCTAGCACCTCCTTATGGACGGCGGCTTCAGGAAACTCCTCGACGCGCCTGATCCTGCTTCGCAGTGCGACAACATCGAAGGCATGGCGACGCGCCAGGACAGGATCGTTGCGTTCGAGCGCCCGCAGCAGCACAGGCTCGATGTCGCGGCGGTTGCACCGCTCCAGAATGCCGAAATTCCAGGAATTGTCGCAATCGATGCAGCGGTAGATCAGCCACGCATCGATGCGTTTGCCGTTGGCGTTGACGCGGAATTTTCCGCTGCTGTGGTAAGCTCTCAGGCTGCCGCAGCGATTGCAGTTGATCAGAGGTCGAGGCGCGATTCTGGGCGCAATCGTCCAGCGGATACGCAGTATCGAAGACATGCCGAAAAGCCCTTCCCGTCGGGAAGTTCGTCAGATCGGCGATGTCGAGATGCCCATGCGGGCACGGCGTGGCGAGAGGCTGCGGCAGTCGGAAATCAGGTGTCGCGGGTGAGTGCGCGCGACAGCGGTTCAGCAATGCCAAACCGGTCTCGAACCGCCACCCTGAGGAACACGTGAAATGAAACAGACGTCGCGAATGCGGCGCCATGCATTGTGTCGGGGGAGTTGACGAGACCGGCGGTTACGTAGGCAAAGTGAAGCTCGAAATTGTGTCGGGAGCGAAATTACTAGCCGCGAGGTGCCGGGCCGGCAAGCCCTTCTATTGTCGACGCTATCGCTGCGGGGACAGCTGGGCTAGTATCAGCGATCAACGTCCCAAGCAAAGATCCCGGTCATGCATTTCACGTCGCTTCTGATCTTCGCCGCCGCGCTTTTTGTCGCCGCCGGCTCGCCCGGCCCCTCGATTGCCGCTCTGGTGGCGCGGGTCATCGCAAAGGGCTTTCGCGACGTGTTCCCGTTCCTGCTCGCCATGTGGATCGGCGAAGGCATCTGGCTGTCACTGGCGGTGTTCGGGCTGGCGATGGTGGCGCAGACCTTTCATCTTGCCTTCGTCGTGCTGAAATGGGTTGGCGTCGCCTATCTCGCCTATCTCGCCTGGAAGATGTGGACGGCGCCGGTCGAAGCGCGCGAGGGCGAAATGCCGCGCGAAGAATCGGCCGTCAAACTGTTCTTTGCCGGCATGGCTGTGACGCTCGGCAATCCCAAGATCATGATGTTCTACCTGGCGCTGCTGCCGACCATCATCGACCTCGCTTCGGTGACGGTCATCGGCTGGGTCGAACTGACGCTGACCATGGCGGTGGTTCTGGTCGCCATCGATCTGGCCTGGGTGCTCGCGGCAGCGCAGGCGCGAAAACTGCTCAGGAGCAAGCGGGCGATGAAGATCGCCAACCGCGTCAGCGCCACCACCATGGCCGGTGCCGCGGCGGCGATCGCAGCGAGGTCCTGAGCAATCACATCATCTCGATGATCGGCGCGATCTCGACGCTGAAACCCGGGTCCGTCAGGATAGGACAATCCTTGGCCTTGCCGACGGCATCGTCGATGTCTTTCGCTTCGATGATTGTGTAACCGGCAGTCGGATTGCTGCCGCCATTGTTCTCGACTTTGCCGCCGGGCAGCACGGTCTTCGACATGCCGACCGGATTGCCACCGTCGACCACGGCCGAGCCGAGCTTGCCGTACCAGCCGTTCCAGGCATCCATCGCTGCTTTCCGTTCGGCCTCATCGGTCGGCATCTTGCCCGAGCCGTGATAGACGTAGAGAAACTTCGCCATGTTCTCCTCCCTGATCAGCGGCGTCGAACCGGCATGCGGGTTACGCCGCAGGGCGATCATCGGACCAAACCGGCAAACGCGCAACGAGAATTCGTAATTTCTAATATATCGTTCGGTTGGCTCGCACCTCACCTTGCCATGGCGTGATATTCATCGTTCGGCCGCATGTCGACCGCCGCCGCCACCCGGTTCGACATGTTGAAGAAGGCGGCAGTCGAGGCGATGTCCCAGATGTCGCGGTCGGAAAAGCCGGCCTCACGCAACGCTGCCCGGTCGGCCTCGACGATCTTTGCCGGCTCTTCGGTCAGCTTCACCGCGAATTCGAGCATCGCCGTCTGCCTGGGGGAAAGGTCGGCGGCGCGGAAATTCATCACCATCATCTCGCCGAAGGCCGAATCGCCGGAAAGCTGGCGCACCGCCGCGCCATGCGCGGTCAGGCAATAATAGCAATGGTTGACGGAGGAGACGGCCACCGCGATCATCTCGCGCTCCAGCTTCGACAGACCGGATTGGCCCAGCATCAGATCGTTGTACATGTCGGTGAAGGCGCGCAGCTTGTTCTCGTCGAAGGCGTAGGCCAAGAGCACATTGGGAACGAGGCCGAGCTTCTCCTCACATTTGGCGAAATAGGCCTTTGTCGCTTCGCGCAGCTCCGCGGGTGCGAGATCGAGTGCGGTGATTTTTCCGGCCATAGGCTGTTTTTCCTCGTTGGTTGGTGATTTTCTGCCGAATTCCGACATTTCGTTGCAAGCCGTCAAACCTTTGTCGCCAAATACCGGTCATCTGCTACGATAGTCGTAAAAGCATGACGGGAGGGATTAGTTCATGGCCGGCCTGAAATCAGCAAGCCAGTTGAAAAGGATGACTGCCGCCAAGGGCAGCGAAAAGCCCGGCAGGCTTGCCGATTACCTGCTGGCCCGAGCGCCGGCCGAAGATGTCGCCGCCTACGAGGTCGCCGACCTCGAACGCGCCGCCGATCTCGCCGGACGCGCCGTCGCCAGACACAAGAAGGGCGATTGCGTCGTCGCCATAGACGTCGATTCCGGTGTCGTCCGCCAAGGCAGGCCGATGACCGTGATCACCGTCGTCAACGACAACATGCCGTTCCTGTTCGATTCCATCCTCGGCGAGATCACCGAGAGCGCCGGCGAGCCGCTGCTGGTCACCCATCCGGTCATCGTCGTCAGGCACGGTAAAAGCGGCGTCGATGAAATCCTCGGTGATGGCGGCTTTGCCAAAGGCGATCACAGCCATGAACGGCTGAGCGTCATCCACGTTCATATCGGCCGCCTTTCGGCCGAGCAGGCCGAGGCCTTGGGCGGGCGGCTGAAGAAAATATTGGGTCAGGTGCGCGCTGCCGTCACCGACTGGAAGCCGATGTTGGCCCGCCTCGACCAGGCGATCTCGGAGTTCCGCTACGCTCCGGTGCCGCTCGACAAGGCCCACGTCACCGAGGCGATCGCCTTCCTCGAATGGCTGCGCGACGACAATTTCACCTTCCTCGGCATGCGCGAGTTCAAATACACTGGCGGCGAGAAGAGCGGCACGCTGGAGCGCACCGAAAAACCCGGCCTCGGCATCCTCGCCGATCCCGATGTGCTGGTGCTGCGGCGCGGCACCGAAGCCGTGACGACGACGCCGGAGATTCGAGCCTTCCTGTACGGGCCGGAACCGCTGATCGTCACCAAGGCCAACGCCAAGTCGGCGGTGCACCGCCGCATCTACCTCGACTACATCGGCGTCAAGACCTACACAGCCAAGGGTGCGCTTGCGGGTGAGCTGCGCATCGTCGGCCTGTTCACCTCGACCGCCTATACGCGCTCGGTGATGAAGATCCCTTATCTCAGGTCGAAGGCCGAAACCATCATCGCCAAGTCCGGTTTCAACCCTGAAGATCACTCCGGCAAGGCGCTGATCAACGTATTGGAGAGCTATCCGCGCGACGAGCTGTTCCAGGTTCCGGTGCCAATCCTGCGTAAGCACGCCGAAGCCATTCTGGGGCTTGTCGAACGGCCGCGCGTGAGGGCGTTGGTGCGTGCCGATCAGTTCGACCGCTTCGTCTCGATCCTCGTCTTCGTCCCGCGCGACCGTTACGACAGCGTGGTGCGCGAGAAGATCGGCGCCTATTTGAAGACCGTGTTCGAAGGCCGGCTGTCGGCCTACTACCCGGCCTTCCCGGAAGGCGGGCTGGCTCGTGTCCACTTCATCATCGGCCGTTCCGGCGGCAGGACGCCGAAGATCGACCAGGCGACGATCGAGGCAGCGATCCGCGCCATCGTGCGGACCTGGGACGATGCGCTGCGCGAGACCGCGGCCGAGACCGGCGCCGATGCAGCGCTCACGGCGATCGCCGCGCGCTTCTCGGAGAGCTATCGCGACAGCTTCTCGCCGGCGGTTGCGCTGGCCGATGCCGGGCGTATCGCCAAGATCGATGCAGCCAATCCGATCGCCATCGACTACTACCGTCATGCCGACCAGGAACCGTATCAGGCGGCGCTGAAGATCTATCACCATGGCAGCCCGGTGGCGCTGTCGCGGCGGGTGCCGGTGCTGGAGAACATAGGTTTCCGCGTTATCAGCGAGCGCACCTTCGAGGTCGGGGACGAGGCCTCCGGCATGATCAATAGTGATCAGCCGGGCATGGTCTTCATCCACGACATGGAGCTCGAAAACAGCTACGGCAAGCCGATCGACCTTGGCAATGGCGGCGCGCTGTTCGAGGACGCGTTCCTTTCCGTCTGGCGCGGCGACATCGACAATGACGGCTATAACTGCCTTGCCCAGACCGCCGGCCTGTGGTCGGACGAGGTTACCATCCTGCGCGCCTATGGCCGCTATCTGCAGCAGGCCGGCATCCCGCAGAGCCAGGATTTCATTGCCGCCGCGCTCAACCGCTATCCGGAGATCGCGCGCGGCCTGCATGCGCTGTTCGTTGCCCGCCTCGGACCGACGGCCGAAACGGAGGGCGTGGTCGCGGCCAAGCATCTCAAGGCCAAGATCAGGGACGCCTTGGAAGAGGTTCCCAATATTGACGACGACACCATCATCCGCCGCTACCTCAACCTGATCGAAGCCACGCTACGCACCAATCATTTCGTTGCCGATATGAAGCAGAAGGGCCAGTCGCTGGCGATCAAGCTCGATTCGCAGGCGGTCGACGGCCTGCCGGCGCCGCGGCCGTGGCGGGAGATATTCGTCTACGGCTCCGAGGTCGAGGGCGTGCATCTGCGCTTCGGCCCGGTCGCCCGCGGCGGCCTGCGCTGGACGGACCGCGCCCAGGATTACCGCACTGAGGTGCTCGGCCTCGTCAAGGCGCAGCAGGTCAAGAATGCGGTGATCGTGCCGGTTGGCGCCAAGGGCGGTTTCTATCCGAAGAAGCTGCCGACGGGTGCCAGCCGCGATGCCATCTTCGAAGCCGGCACGTCCGCCTACAAGAACTATGTCTCCAGCCTGTTGTCGATCACCGACAATATCGGTCTGGACGGCGTCATCCCGCCGGCCGGCGTGATCAGGCGCGATCACGACGATCCCTATTTCGTCGTCGCCGCCGACAAGGGTACAGCGACCTTCTCCGACACCGCCAATGCCATCAGCGAGAAGCATGGCTTCTGGCTCGACGACGCCTTCGCCAGCGGCGGCTCGGCCGGCTACGACCACAAGAAGATGGGCATCACCGCCAAGGGCGCCTGGGAAGCGGTCAAGCGGCATTTCCGCGAGATGAACCGCGACATCCAGACCACGCCCTTCACCGTCGTCGGCGTCGGCGACATGTCGGGCGACGTGTTCGGCAACGGCATGTTGTTGTCCGAGCAGACCCGGCTGATCGCCGCCTTCGACCATCGCGACATCTTCATCGATCCAGATCCCGACATGGCGGCTTCGATGGCCGAGCGCCGGCGCATGTTCGCCCTGCCGCGTTCGAGCTGGCAGGACTACGACAAGACGAAGCTGTCCGAAGGCGGCGTCATCGTCTCGCGCAGCCAGAAGTCGATCACGCTGCCGCCGGCCGCGGCCGCGGCGATCGGCCTTGGCAAGACGACCGCCTCGCCGGTCGAGATCATGAATGCCATCCTCAAGGCGCCGGTCGATCTTTTGTGGTTCGGCGGCATCGGCACGTATCTGAGGGCATCGACAGAAACCAACCAGGATGTCGGCGATCGCGCCAACGATGCTATTCGGGTGACCGCGCTCGACGTGCGTGCCAAGGTCATCGGCGAGGGCGCCAATCTCGGCGTGACGCAGCGGGCGCGCATCGAGTTCGGGCTGAATGGCGGGCGCTGCAATTCCGACGCCATCGACAATTCGGGCGGCGTCAACTGCTCCGACGTCGAGGTCAACATCAAGATCGCGCTGGCTTCCGCCATGCGCAAGGGGGCGCTGACCCGCCCAGTGCGCAACAAGCTTCTTGCCGAAATGACCGACGAGGTGAGCGCGCTGGTGCTGTCCAACAATTACGAGCAGACGCTGGCGCTGTCCCTTGCCCGCAAGCGCGGCCTCGCCGACATCGCCCATCAGAGCCGCTTCATGACGGCGCTCGAAGCGCGCGGGCTGCTCGACCGCGCGGTGGAGACGCTGCCGTCGCCGGCAGCCCTTGCCGAGCGCGAGGCGCGTGGCGAGCCGTTGACCAGGGCCGAGCTCGGCGTGCTGCTCGCCTATGCCAAGATCGTGCTGTTTTCCGACATCGTCGCCAGCGACGTGCCGGACGATCCGCATTTCGACCGTGACCTGATGGGCTATTTTCCAGACCGTATGGCGAAGAAATACGCGGCCGAGATCCATGGCCATCGTCTGCGCCGCGAAATCATCGCCCGTGTCCTCGCCAACGATCTGGTCAATCGTGGCGGCCCGACCTTCGTCGACCGGCTGCAAGAAGCGACCGGCCGCAGTGTCGCCGACGTGGTTCGAACCTTTGCCCTGGTGCGGGACGGCTTCGGGCTGCCGGCACTCTATCGCGAGGTCGATGCGCTCGACAACCAGATCGACGGGCAGGTGCAGCTCGACCTTTATCAGTCCGTTAGTCGGCTTATATATGTGTGCAGCGGCTGGTATCTCAAGAACGATACCAGCACCGCACCGCTCGGCCAACGGATCGCCGAACTGCAGGACGCGCGCAAGGCACTGGAGCCGAAGCTCGTTTCGCTGCTGCCAGCCTTCTCGCGTGAACGGATCGAGGAGCGGCGGCATGGCCTGTTCAAGGGCGGCGCGCCCGAAAGACTGGCTGAACAGCTGGCGCTGACCGACGTGGCCGGCCTTGTCCCGGATATCGCGCTGACAGCCCGAACGGCGAATGCCGACATCGTCGCGGCCGCGAAGGCGTTTTTCGCGGTCAGCGATGCCTTTCGCATCCCGCGCGTCGAGGACGCTGCGCGCTCGATCATGCCGTCCGACTATTACGATCAGTTGGCCCTTTCCCGCGCCACCGACACGATCGGCGCTGCCAGGCGCGGTATCGCGGTGGCGGCGCTGACCGGCCATGCCAAGGTGACGGACCCGGTGGCGGCATGGCTGGACGCCGGCGGCGACCGGGTCGGGCGTATCCGCGAGCAGCTGCAGGCGCTGACCGAGGGCGGCGACATCACCGTGTCGCGGCTGGCGGTGGCATCGGGGCTGATGAGCGACCTGACGGCGTTGTGAGACGCCGTCCACATCGCGCGGGATTGCCGGCAAGAACTGCGCTATAGAGCGAAGCAGGCCCCCATTTCGGGGCACCGCCAAGCATGATCCCGAACCGAAGTTCCGCGATAGCGGAAATGGGAACCGGTTTTCGGACAAGATCATGTTCAACAAAAAGATGGAGCCTGATTCCGATTCTATCGGAATGGATCAGGCGCCAATGGAGGGGTCATGGCCGAGGTAGCAGTGCAGCGAGCGCCCGAACGCGGCATCTGGGGGTGGATGCTGTTCGACTGGGCAGCGCAGCCGTTCTTCACGGTCATCACCACCTTCATCTTCGGTCCCTATTTCGTCTCTCGCATGGCAAGCGATCCGGAGACGGGCCAGGCGGCATGGGGTTACGGCATCGCCGCGGCGGGGCTGGCCATCGCCGTGCTGTCGCCGATCCTCGGTTCGATCGCCGACCAGACCGGCCCGCGAAAACCGTGGATCGCGTTCTTCGCCGCAATCAAGATCGCCAGTCTTTGCCTGCTGTGGTTCGCTGCTCCCGGTTCGAACCTTTTCCTGGTCGTGCTGTTCTTCTCGCTGGCCTCGGTCGCGGCGGAATTCTCGACCGTCTTCAACGATTCGATGATGCCGCGCCTGGTGCCCAAGAGCGAAATCGGCCGAATCTCGAACATCGCCTGGGGCCTTGGCTATCTCGGCGGCATGATCGCGCTGATCTTCGTCGTCGCCTTCATGGCCAGTTCGCCGGAGACCGGCAAGACGATCGTCGGCCTAGACCCGGTCCTCGGGCTCGACCCGAAACTCGGAGAGGATGCGCGGGCGACCGGGCCCCTGTCGGCGGCCTGGTATTTCCTGTTCATCCTGCCAATGTTCTTTTTCACACCGGATGCCGTGAAGGGCATTCCCCTTGGCCCGGCGGTGCGCGAGGGGCTGGCGGAACTGAAATCGACATTGGCCGAAGTGCGCCAGCGCAGCGGCATCTTCCGCTTTCTTATCGCTCGCATGATCTATCAAGACGGTGTCATCGCACTGCTTACGCTGGGCGGGGCCTTTGCGGCGGCGATGTTCCACTGGTCGATCACCGAGATCGGCCTGTTCGGCATCATCCTGAACGTCGTTGCCATCGTCGGCTGCCTGGTTGCCGCACGCCTCGACGCGGCGCTTGGCTCCAAGACCATCGTGATGATTTCGCTTGTCATGCTCAGCATCGCCACGATCGGCATCGTCTCGACCGGTCCAGGCTATACGCTGTTCGGTGCCTGGATGATGCCCGGGGCCGATAGCGGCGGGTTGTTCGGCACGCCGGCGGAAAAAGCCTACATTTTCTTTGGTCTGCTGATCGGGCTTGCCTTCGGGCCGGTGCAGGCATCGTCGCGCTCCTACATGGCGCGCAGCGTCACTGCTGCCGAAGCGGGCCGCTATTTCGGCATCTATGCGCTGGCCGGGCGGGCAACCAGTTTTGCTGCACCATTCACGGTGGCCACGATCACCTTGGCCAGCGGCTCGTCGCGGCTGGGCATGGCAGCAATCGTGCTGTTCCTCGGCGTCGGTCTGGCGATCCTGATCCGCACGCCGTATCCGGCCGACAACCGGTCGGCGGAGTAGCTGCTCTTTCCTTCCCCCTTGTGGGGAGAGGAAGGGGTGCTCAATGCCGGAAGTGCCGCACGCCCGTAAACACCATGGCGATGCCGTGCTCGTCGGCGGCGGCGATGACGTCGTCGTCGCGCATCGAGCCGCCCGGCTGGATGACGGCGGTGGCGCCGGCTTCAATGGCTGACAGCAGTCCGTCGGCGAACGGGAAAAAGGCATCCGAGGCAACGACGGACCCCTTGGTCAGCGGCTCGGCCAGGCCGGCAGCCTCGGCCGCGTCGAGCGCCTTGCGCGCAGCGATGCGCGAGGAATCGACCCGGCTCATCTGGCCGGCGCCGATGCCGACGGTGGCGCCATCCCTGACATAGACGATGGCGTTCGACTTGACGTGCTTTGCAACGCGGAAGGCGAATTTGAGATCGGCCATTTCGGCTGGCGTCGGCGCGCGCCTGGTCACCACTTTGAGGTCGAGGTCGTCGACCACCGCATTGTCGCGGCCCTGGACGAGCAACCCGCCGGAAACGGATTTCACGGTGGTGCCGGCTGCGCGCGGATCGGGCAGGCCGCCGGTGACAAGCAAGCGTAGATTCTTCTTGGCGGCGACGATGCGGATCGCTTCTTCCGAGGCGTCCGGCGCGATGATGACCTCGGTGAAGGTTTTGACGATCTCTTCGGCGGCCTCGGCATCGAGGATACGGTTCATCGCGACAATGCCGCCGAAGGCCGAGACCGGGTCGCAGGCCAGCGCCTTGGCATAGGCCGCCTTCAGCGAAGCGCCTTCGGCGACGCCGCACGGGTTGGCGTGCTTGATGATGGCGACAGCGGCGGAACGGGCCGGGTCGAACTCGCCGACCAGCTCGAAGGCGGCGTCGGTGTCGTTGATGTTGTTGTAGGAAAGCTGCTTGCCCTGAAGCTGGCGTGCCGTCGCGACGCCCGGGCGCTTGTCGCCGTCGACGTAGAAGCCGGCGCTCTGGTGCGGGTTCTCGCCGTAGCGCATCACCTGGTCCAGCCTGCCGCCGAAGGCGCGCCAGGTGGGATGCTCGATCTCCAGCGCTTCGGCGAACCAGCCGGAGATCGCCGCATCATAGGTGGCGGTGCGGGCGAAGGCCTTGGCCGCCAGCTTCTTGCGGAAATCCAGCGAGAGCGAGCCGAAATTCATCTCCAGCGCGTTGAGCACCGAGGCATAGTCCTCGGGGTCGGTGACGATCGCGACGTAGGCGTGGTTCTTGGCCGAGGCGCGGATCATCGCCGGGCCGCCTATGTCGATGTTCTCGACGATTGAGGCGTAAGCGGCACCGGAGCGGCGGACATCCTCGAAAGGGTAGAGATTGGAGACGACGAGATCGATCGGCTCGATGCCATGATCGCGCATCGCCGCGGCGTGTTCGGGATCGTCGCGCACGCCAAGCAGCGCGCCATGCACGGATGGATGCAGCGTCTTGACGCGGCCGTCCATGATCTCCGGGAAGCCAGTGAGGTCGGAGACGTCGCGCACGGCCATGCCTGCCTCGGCGATCGCCTTTGCCGTGCCGCCGGTGGAGACCAATTCGACGCCGCCCGCAGCCAGCGCCCTGGCGAAATCGATGAGGCCGGTCTTGTCGAAAACGGAGAGCAGCGCGCGACGGATGGGAACGAGGTCGGGCGCGGGAATGTTCTTGGCGGCGACGGCCATAGGCTGGCGGCCTTTCAGTTTGGAGATTGTCCGCGCGCCGTAGCACATGACGCCTGGAAATCAAGCTGCAAGGCCAGCCGCAGTCTCAGCTTTTTTCCGGATGACCGGCGATCGCCGTTCGCGTCAGTTGCCAATGGACTTCGGAAATCTCCGATGCCTTGAAGGCCAGCACGATCTGACGGCTGCGGCGCGGGCCGCCAAGACCGGCGAAGTAGATGGATTCCTCGACCTCGGGCACCACCTCGGCGCAAGTGAACACCCAGGTGTCGGCCTGGTCGGCGGTCAGCAGCAGGCGATCGTGCTCGTCCTGAAGCAGGCCTATGTCGGGATGGATGTGGAAGCGCACCGTGACGAAATCGCGGCCGTTGTTGCGGATCGCCGCGTCGCTGGGCCGCTGAAAGCGGTCCCTGCCGGCGAGCACGTTGCCGTTCGCCGATAATTTCAGCTCGCGCTCATGCAGCAAGCCGAAGCGCGCGACATAGCCGTCGTGACGGGCCAGAAAACCCTGGCTGCCCTGCTGGTCGGTGCGCTTGCATGGCACATGCTGCGGACCGCCGATCAACGGCGTGCCGAGCAGATCGTTGACGCGCAGCGAATGGCTGAAGCGCGCCGACGAGGTGTCGTTGATGGTGGCGGTCGAGTGGGCGGCCGTGGCGCGGGCAAGCGGCCGGAATTCGGCGGCGCCATAGGTGTCGACGCCAGCGTTGACGATATAGTGCTGGCGGCCGGAGGACAGTTCGAAGGCCAGGCATCCGGCGTGCGCCGCGTTGGAAACATCGACGGGCGGCGGTGGGCCGGTATCGGCGATCACGGTGACGCCGCCCATGGAGAGGCGCTCATAGCCCGAATGCGGCGCGTGCAGCAACGGCGCGCCGGCGGTGTCGTCGTGGCGCAGAATGGTGGCGATGCGGTCATGGATGGTCGCGCCCATGCCGTTGAAGCGGGCGAGACTGCCGTCCTGGTGGCGAAAGAAGCGCAGCGCCGGCAGCATACGGTCGATGGCGCCCATCAGCGCCGCTGGCGGCGTTTCGGCTTGATTGGCATAGGTCTGGCGCAGCGGCAGAAGGTCGGCCAGGATTTCGAGAACGGTGATCGGATTGCGGGAAATATGGCCGCCATCCGGCAGAATCTGACGGTCGAGCTCCTCGGCTAGGTTGCGGGTCGCACCGCGCAGCGCCGATGCCGGCGCCGGCAGCGACAAGGCGGCGAAGGCGAGCGCGATGCGGGCGCGCAGCCTGTCCTTGCCGTTCGGCATCTCGCGTGCCATCGTCCTGAGATAGCGGATCTGCATGGCAAGCGATTTCAGGAAAGCCCGGTAGAAGGGAAATTCAGCGCCCTGCAGCACCACCGAGGAATGTTGCAGCCAGGCAATGACGCGCTTGGCCGTCGTGCCGGGCTCCCAAGCGACGCCGGAAATGTGGTTGCCATGCATGGCGATCCAGTCGGAGACCAGCGCGCGGGCATTGGCGGCGGCGAGCTCGGTGCCGGCGGCGCGCATATGACGCAGCCAGCGAAAACCGTGCAGGGTCTTCTGCCAGCCGGGATTGGGCACGGCGATCTGGAAGGGCGATTTACCGCCGGTCTCGACCAGATGTCCCGACAGCGGATAGCGGCCATAATAGATTTCGAGCGCGATCTGCGGGTCGGCCAGGCGCAGGTCCGGCGGTGCGATCAAAACACGTTCCGGCGTGCGGCCGGAGTAGCGCCAGCGATAGATCGGCCCGGCACGCAGGCGCCGGCGCGTCTTGCGCCAGAACTCCTTCGCGACAAGCGTCCATAGACGCGTCGTGCTGCCTGCAGCGATCGCCAAAAGCCCTCCTCATCGCCCTCAACCCGAAGACAAGTTTATATGATTCAAGAACTTATGCGAAGGCGAATTCAACGGAAGCCCTGGAGTTCAGCCTGTTTTCCGCAAGATTCTCCCTAAAATAGTCGACAAATTTTCAGCGTGGGACTTAAAGCCCGCGGCGTCGCAAGGGTCGCCCGGCTCAAGACCGGGGGGCATGCTTTTGGGCGACACAGGCATTAGCCGGCCCTTCGCATGCGGGCGGCGAAGAAGCCGTCCAGGCCGGACCGTTCCGGTGCGCCGAGGTCCAGGTCGGCGGGGGTGGTGCGCAGAGTGCCTTGCGGTGTCAGGAACGGATCGATGCCGGCGATCTCCCCCGGGCGGAGCGGATCGTCGACGATATCAGCCGTCCCGGCAAGGAAGGCGCGGTGAAGCGCCTCGCCTTCGAGCGGGTCGAGCGAACAGTTGGAAAAGACGATGCGCCCGCCGGGCCTGACCAGCGTGACGGCGCGGGCGAGCAGCCTCCGTTGCAGATCGGCGAGCTTTTCGACGTCGTCCGCCGTCTTCGTCCAGGGCACGTCGGGATGCCGCCGCACCGTGCCGGTCGAGGAGCAGGGTGCATCGAGGAGAACGGCGTCGAACAGTTCCTTTGGCTCGTATTTGAGCAGATCGGCCTGGACGATCTCCGCGGACAGACCGAGACGTTCGAGATTCTGCGAGAGCCGCGCCAATCGGTTCTTCGAGGTATCGACGGCGGTGACCTCGGCGCCGCCAAGAATCAATTGGGCGGTCTTGCCGCCGGGGGCGGCACAGAGATCAGCGATGCGCAAACCCTTTATGTCGCCGAAGAGCCGGGCCGGAAGGCTGGCGGCGGCATCCTGAACCCACCAGGCGCCCTCCTCGAAGCCGGGCAGTTCGGTGACGGAGGCGCTGAGCTTCTCCACGCGCACGGTACCGGTCGGCAGCACGATGCCGCCCAGCTTTTCCGCCCAGAGCGCGGGGTCGGACTTGACGGTGAAGTCGACCGGCGCCTCGTGCCTGTGGGCGGTGAGAATTTGCCTGGCTTTGTCGGCGCCGTAAGTGGCTTTCAGCCGGTCAGAAAACCATTTCGGCGCTTCGTCGGTGGTGGCGAGTGCTGCAGCCAGTTCGGCCTCTTTGGACCGCGCCAGCGTGCGTAGCACGCCGTTGACGAGGCCGGAAAAACGCAGCGTGCGCGGATCGGACTTGGCGTGGGTCACGGCAAGGTCGACGGCGGCGCTGTCGGGAATGTCGAGGAACAGGATCTGCGCCGCCGCCACGTGCAGAATATGCGAAAGCGCGGTGGCGTTTGGCGGCAGCGGCTTTTCCAGGCGACGGGTCAGCAGCCCGGCAATGGTCATGCGGAAACGCAGCGCAGTGACCAGTATGGCGCGCACCAGCGCCCGGTCGCGCAGGTCGAGTGCCTTGTATTGCGGATGGCCGTTCTCATGGTCGGTCAGCCCGTCCAGCGGCGTCCTCGCGTCGATGACGGCGGCAAGCAGCCTTGCCGCCGCCTTGCGCGCGGCAAGGCCGGCAACGGGCTCGCCGGAGCTCACGGCATTGTTTTCATGATCGCCTGAAATTCGGTGCCGGCGTTTCGCTCCGCTCACGACCACGGGCCCTTGGGTCCGGTCGGATTGCGGCCCCAGGGATTGGATTTCGGCCGGGCCGGTTCAGCCGGCTGCTGCTCAGGCTGCTGGGCTGCCTTCTCCCACGGGCCCGAAGGCTGCTGCTCGTCCGCCTGCCGCGACATCGGCGAAGGCCGCTGAGCAGGGGCGGATGCGCCACCGGCCATGTCCCGCGCCATCGCCTGCAAGGCCGCGATGCGGTTGTCGGTGTTCGGGTGGGTGGAAAACAGACTGTCCATGCGCTCGCCGGAAAGAGGATTGATGATGAAGAGGTGGGCGGTCGCCGGATTGCGCTCCGCATCCGGGTTGCGGATGCGTTCGGCGCCACGGGCGATCTTGTCAAGGGCCGAGGCAAGCCAAAGCGGGTTTCCGGCTATTTCGGCGCCGCGCCGGTCGGCCTCATATTCGCGGGTACGGCTGACCGCCATCTGCACGATCATGGCGGCGAAGGGCGCCACGATCATCGCCACCAGCACGCCGACAATGCCGAAGGAATTGTTGTTGTCGCGGTTGCCGCCGAAAAAGAAGGCGAAATTGCCGAGCATCGAGATCGCGCCGGCAAGCGTGGCGACGATCGTCATGGTCAGCGTGTCGCGGTGCTGCACATGGGCGAGCTCGTGCGCCATGACCGCCGCGACTTCTTCATGCGACAGGCGTTGCAGCAGACCGGTGGTGGCGGCGACCGCGGCGTTTTGCGGATTGCGCCCGGTGGCGAAAGCGTTGGGCTGCGGGTTGTCGATCAGATAGGTTTTCGGCATAGGCAGGCCGGCCCGTTTGGCGAGGCTCTGCACGATGGCGTAATATTCCGGCGCGTTCCTTTCGTCGACCTCGACGGCGCGGTTCATCGACAGCACCATCTTGTCGGCGTTCCAATAGCTGAACAGGTTCATGCCGGCGGCAATCAGCAAGGCGATCACCATGCCGCCCGATCCGCCGATCAGATAGCCGACGCCCATGAACAGCGCGGTCATCGCGGCCAAAAGCATGGCGGTGCGAAGTGTGTTCATTGTTTGCTCCGTTTCTGTCGGCTCTGCGTAAAAAGGGTCGATCCTCCTTACAGCGCCGTGCGTCCCTTGGACGCGCAAAGGACGCTGTAACACTTTATTTTGCGGATGATCCTGTCCGAAAATCGATTCCGATTTTCGGGGTCATGCGCTACTCATCGCTATATGATGGGAAAGGCTAGGCCCTGTTTCAATCGGGGCCTGTTTCAATCGGCCGGGAATATCGCATGATCGACGAAACCAGTAAAACAGACGAAACCAGCAGAACAGACGCCGGCCCCGATCACGGCGCGCCGCAAAAAACGCTGACGCCGGCAGCCCGCCGCGCTTTGGCGGAAGCGGAAGAACGCCGCGAACACTATCGCCAGCAGGAAGCCGCGGTGCCGAAGGAGATCGGCGGCCGTGGCGGCAAGGAACCCGGCCGCTATGGCGACTGGGAGGTCAAGGGCCTGACCAGCGATTTCTAGGCACGACCTGATACTTGAGGCTTAGCAGACCTCGGCGGCGCGCTCCGGCTGCAGGGCGATCCAGCCGCGATCGTCAACCGCGATGCCGATCGCGTCATAACCGGCGATCGCGGCGTGCGGCGTTTGCAACGGATGCCGGTGCGTGGCGCTGATCACCACGACCGCGGCCCCTGCCGCCTCGGCCGCCGATATGCCGGCGGGCGCATCTTCGAAAACGAGGCAGTCGCGCGCATCGACGCCCAGCCGCTCGGCCGCCAGCCGGAAGCAATCGGGCGCCGGCTTGCCGCGGGAAACATCCTCCGCCGCGACAAGGATGGCGGGAAGCGGGATGCCGGCGGCCGCGATTCGCAGCAGAGCCAACTCGCGCGGCGCTGAGGTGACGATGGCCCAGCGCTCGGGCGGCAGCGACGCCAGAAACGTCGCGGCGCCGGCGATCGGATGGATGCCGTCGACGTCGGCCGCCTCGGCCTTCAAAAGAGCATCGGCTTCGCGCGTCGGATCGACGCCTGGAAGCGCCAGCCGAGCGATGGTCTCGATCGCCCGCACGCCGTGGATCGTCGGCAGGAATGCGGCAACGTCGAGACCTTGCCGATGTGCCCAATCCGCCCAGACCCTTTCTGCCGCGGCAGTCGAATTGACCACCGTGCCGTCCATGTCAAACAGGAAGGCTGCGAATTTTTTGCCTGCGAACATCTGCTATCCTGGGATCGTTTCGGAGGGATCAAAGCACGTCGACCGACCGTAGCGTTGCGTCGGCTGCATGGGAAGGCGCGAGATCGCCTTTTCGACTTTCCCAGGGAACCACGATCGGCCTTCTCGCGTTGATCGAACTGTCTTCCACGATGCCTAAAAAGGGGGGAACCGCGATGCTGATTCGGCTCGGCTACGAAATCGCCATCGACTGTCTTGAAGCCACCCCGGTGATTTCGCTGCTCGAGATCCACAAGGATCGGCAGGCCGACATCAAGCGGCAGACGCGCGTGCTGACCTCGCCTTCCGTTCCGACCAGGCTCTATCACGATGTTTATGGCAATACCTGCCGCCGCTTCACGGCGCCTGGCGGCGGCTTTCGCATTCTCTACGACGCCGTCGTCGAGGACAGCGGCGAGCCCGACGAGGTCAACACGCTGGCCAGGGAAGTGCCGGTGGCGGAGTTGCCGGACGACGTGCTCGGCTATCTGCTCGGCAGCCGCTATTGCGAGACCGATCATCTCAGCGATCTGGCTTGGCAGGTTTTCGGCCCTGTTCCATCCGGCTGGGCGCGGGTTCAGGCGATCGTCGACTATGTCCACAACCGCCTGTCGTTCGGTTACGGCTATGCGCGCCCGACCCGTACGGCGGCGCAGGCGCATGAGGAGCGCGTCGGCGTCTGCCGCGACTTCGCTCATCTGGCGATCACGCTTTGCCGCTGCATGAACATCCCCGCCCGCTACGTGAACGGCTATCTCGGCGACATCGGCGTACCGGTCGACCCGGCGCCGATGGATTTTTCGGCGTGGCTGGAAGTGTTCCTCGACGGCAAATGGTACACATTCGACCCCCGCCACAACGTGCCGCGGATCGGTCGCGTCGTCATCGCGCGCGGCCGTGACGCCACCGACGTGCCGCTGCTGCACAGTTTCGGCCAGCACCGGCTCGGCCTGTTCAAGGTCTGGACCTACGAGCAGGAAAGCAATCTGTTCAACCCGCCCCATCGCGGCATCGACAGGACCGTCAGCGCGCAGATGCTGGCATAGAGGCGCCAAAGCGCGAACGGCGTGCGTCCCGTTGTGATGGTCGCCCCGCTTCGGCACAGCGTGCGTGTGCCGGATCAGGACTGGGTTCTTGTACCTCACGGCAGACGGCGCGATCATGGTAAGCGCTTCGTAAACGAAATTGCCCCAGCGGCTTCTCGTTTACCGGTTGTTCACCTTGCCGCATTTCGAAACCAAGCAGAAACAACGGTTTGACAATAAGCCGCCGGCTTCTGGTCGTTTGGCGGCGCCATCCGGCCGGAATCCTGCACTGCGCCTTCACACGGCCTTGAGGTCGTGACGAATGGAGGCGGAAGCATGCGGCATTTTGGGGGTCTTGTTCACGCGGTCGGCGGCTTTGCCGCGGATCGAAGGGGAAACTTCGCGGTTCTGCTCGGCATGGTCGCGTCAGTGCTGGCGCTGGGCGTCGGCTTTACCGTCAACGTTTCCCAGCTCTACAACGCCAAGTCGAGCCTGCAAGGCGTGGTCGACGCGGCGGTGACCTCGACGGCGCGCGACCTGACGACCGGCGTCATCATGGAGGCCGATGCCAATAAGTCGGTGCAGGCCTTTCTCAACGCCAACAGCCAAGCGGGCATCCTGAGCGCCGACCAGATCGTCCTCGACAAATTGACGGTCGACAAGACCGCCAAGACGGTCCAGGCGGACGTCCATGTCGATGTCGGCCTTTATTTCCCGCTTTTCAGCATGAGTGACATGAAGCGCGTCGCCGCATCGACGACGGCGGTCTATTCGGAGAAGACGATCGAAGTGGCGATGATGCTCGACGTGACCGGATCGATGGCCGGCCAGAAAATCAAGGATCTTAGAACCGCTGCGGCGAACGCGGTCGGCAGCTTCCTGGACAATCAGGACCCCGCCAATCCCAGGGTGCGTGTCGCCATCGTGCCATACGCCAATTCGGTGAACGCCGGCGCGCTTGCCGCCAGCAGCGTCTATGTTGAAACCTCGACCAGCCAGCGCAAGCAGGCGCCCGGCAATGGCGCCGTACAGTATGTCTCCGGCTTCACGCGCCCGGACAATTGTGCCACCGAGCGCAAGGGAGCCTATCAATATTCGGATGCGGGTCCCGGCGCCAGCATGGTCAATCGCGACTACCTGCTGTCGTCGTTCGCTTGGTGGAGGAACACGGCCACTTGCCCGACCGCCGCGTTGAAGCCGCTGACGGCGGACGCCGCGGCGCTCAAGAGCGTCATCAAGAATTTTGTCGCATCGGGCGGCACTGCGGGCCATATCGGCGTGCAATGGACCTGGTACATGCTTTCGGAAAACTGGGGCAGCGTGATGAAAGCTTCGGAGCGGCCGGCCATGATGAATCCAAAGAAGGTTGCCAAAATCGCGATCCTGATGACCGACGGCGAGTTCAACCTGTCCTATTTCGACGCGAGCACCGTCGATGGCGTTTACAATGAAACGGGCAAGGAGCCGCCCCGCGCGGCGGCCAAGAAGCTTTGCGCTGCCATGCGAGACAAGGGTATCGAAATCTTCACCGTTGGCTTCGACCTCAACGAGACGAATGCCAAGGCTACTCTCCAGGATTGCGCTAGCCCGGACACTGCCAAGATCAAGCACTTCTACCAGGCGGCCAATGGGATGGAACTCGATCAGGCTTTCCAGGACATAGCGCGCAACATCGAAAACCTGACGGTGACCAAGTAGGGACGAATAGGGCACCAAGAAAGGAAAAGGCCGCCGCTTCTTTCGAAGCCGGCGGCCTTCCGTGTTTCCGTCCATGGCGCGGCTCATGGCGGCGACGTGTCACGTCACCAGCCGCGCATCTCGCGCCTTAACGGGAAGACTGCTTCCCGAAAGTGCAATCCGCTGAGGCCACGTTCTGGAAAACGAAATCACTCGACATCGGATCACCTCCTTTCGATTTGTTGAACACGCCCTCATGATGGGGTGCCGATCGGCAAATGGCAAGGCGGTGCGCTGAAAATCTCGCGCGGCGCCTGCTTCAGTATCGGACTGGGTTGCGGCCGGCCCATCGGGCGGGCAAACTCCTGTCGGACCGTGCCAGCACATTCGAAGCATGGGAGGAGGGCATGGAGGCAGCCGACAGAGCCGCACGGATCGTCCGAACGGTCATCGAAACCCTGAAGCCGGGTTTCGCGGTCAAGCTGTGGACCGGCGAGCGGATTGGACCCGCCACCGGCCCCGTGCTCACCATCAACGACCAGGACATTGTCTGGCAGGTGATCCGCCGGCCCTCCCTCTCGACGCTGATCGAGATGTGGATTTCCAAGACCATCGACGTGGAAGACGGATCGCTGTTCGATTTCTACGCCCTGCCTTCGCAAGGCAAGCTCAGGATGAAACTCAAGTCGCTGCCGAAGCTGGCGGTCCTGCGCGACCTGCCGACCGTGCTGTTTTCGAGAAAACAGATGACGGCGCGGACCGACCTTTCTGGGCGCAACCCCTTCGTCAGCGGGTCGAGCCAGCAGGCGATCCAGCATCACTACGACATTTCGAACGCTTTCTACCGGCTCTTCCTCGATGAACGCATGGTCTATAGCTGCGGCTATTTCACCGATTTCGCCAACAGCATCGATCAGGCGCAGAAAGACAAGCTCGATCATATCTGCCGCAAGCTCCGGCTGAAGCCCGGCGAAAGGCTGCTCGACATCGGCTGCGGCTGGGGAGCCATGCTCATCCATGCCGCGAAACATTACGGTGTCGTCGGGCATGGCGTTTCGCTGTCGGAAGCCCAGACCCAGCTCGCCCGCGAGCGCATCCGCGCCGAGGGGCTGGAGGATCGCATCACCATCGAGATAAAGTCCTACGCCGAGCTGTCCGGCTCCTTCGACAAGATATCGTCGATCGGCATGTTCGAGCATCTGGGGCTCGCCAACCACGCCGTCTATTTCTCGACCATCCATCGCCTGCTCGAACCGGGCGGCATCTATCTGCACCACGCCATCACCCGGCGCGACAAGGGCAGCATGAAGAAGACCTTGCGCAAGGGTCCGGAATTCAAGGCGCTGATCAAATACATCTTTCCCGGAGGCGAACTCGATACGATCGGCATGACGCTCGGCAATCTCGAGGCGCACGGCTTCCTCATCTACGACGTCGAGAATTTGCGCGAGCACTACGCCCGCACCTGCCGTCTGTGGGCCGAGCGCCTCCACGCACGCTTCGATGAAGCGATCGCCGAGGTCGGCGAAGCCAAGGCGCGCCTCTGGCTGCTTTATCTCACCGGCTGTTCGATCACGTTCGAACGCGCCTCGGCGCAGATATTCCAGACCGTCGTCACCAAGCGCGCGCGTGGCCCAAGCGGCCTGCCGCCGACGCGGGCGGATTTGTACCGATGACCTACAGGAGGCGCATCGTCTCGCCGATTTCGACGCGGGCTGGCCGGTCGACCGTGCAGTAGACGCCGAGATTATGGGCGTTGTGACGGACCAGATTGCGCAGGATTGCCGGATCGTCGTCGAAACCATCCTGGGCGATGATGGTGAAGCCGCATCGGCGGCACGGCTCGGAGATGGTCAACAGCAGGTCGCCGATCGCCAGCTTGCGACCGATCCATTCCGTCTCCGGGAACGATCCCTCGACAGCCGCCATGTCGACGACGATGTTAGGGCGGAAGCGGCGCGGATCGGCGGCGCCGTCGGGATGCAGCGCCTTCAGGCGCGCCAACGAAGCGGTGGTCAGGAGGTGGACCGGAGCCTTGCGGTAGCGCTCCGCGGTCAGGGGACCGGCGTAGTCCGGCGCAGCATCTTGGCGAAACGGACGGATCGAGGCCTCGAAGCCGAGAAAGGCGGAAACAGCGCGGTCGCTTTCGGCCCCAGGCGCTGGCAGCCAATCGCTCTGTGGCGTCGCGATCTCCAGTTCGTGGGCTTCCGATAACCGGGTCCGGATGCGTGGCACCTTGTGCCATTTCGCCTCGCGGTCGGGCCGTGCGATTTCATTGTTCGAGGCATCGACAAGGCCGAACAGGCGGTCGCCATCGATGGTTTCCAGACCGACCGAGATCACCTCCAGGCATTCGCCGGCGAGCGAACTCGCCGGATAACGCCAAAGCCCGGTGACGGCACCCAACGCATCACCCCCTCTTGTTCTGCCGGTTGGCAACGAGGTCGTCGACCACCGCCGGGTCGGCCAGCGTCGAGGTATCGCCGAGCGAGGCAAAATCGTCCTCGGCGATCTTGCGCAGGATGCGCCGCATGATCTTGCCCGAACGGGTTTTCGGCAGGCCCGGAGCGAACTGGATCTTGTCGGGTGTGGCGATAGCGCCGATGTCCTTGCGGACATGGGCGACGAGTTCCTTGCGCAGATCCTCGCCCGGTTTCTCGCCGGCCATCAGCGTGACGTAGCAGTAGATACCCTGGCCCTTGATGTCGTGCGGATAGCCGACGACGGCGGCCTCGGAGACCTTGTCGTGGCTGACGAGCGCGGATTCGACCTCGGCCGTGCCCATGCGGTGGCCGGAGACGTTGATGACGTCGTCGACGCGGCCGGTGATCCAGTAGTAGCCATCGGCGTCGCGGCGGCAGCCGTCGCCGGTGAAGTACTTACCCTTGTAGGTCGAAAAATAGGTCTGCACGAAGCGCTTGTGATCGCCATAGACGGTGCGCATCTGGCCGGGCCATGAGTCCGTGATACAGAGATTGCCGTCGGTAGTCCCTTCCAGCACCTTGCCGTCGCCGTCGACCAACTGCGGCTTGACGCCGAAGAAGGGCCGCGTCGCGGAGCCCGCCTTCAGGTCGGTGGCGCCGGGCAGCGGCGTGATCAGGATGCCGCCGGTCTCGGTCTGCCACCAGGTGTCGACGATCGGCACCTTGCCGTTGCCTACGACGTTGAAATACCATTCCCAGGCTTCCGGATTGATCGGCTCGCCGACCGTGCCGAGCACACGCAGCGATTTGCGCGACGTTTTGGCGACATGGGCGTCGCCGGCGCCCATCAGTGCGCGCAAAGCCGTCGGCGCGGTGTAGAAGATGTTGACCTTGTGCTTGTCGATGACATCCCAGAAGCGGGACTGCGACGGATAGTTCGGTACGCCTTCGAACATCAGCGTGGTGGCGCCGTTGGCGAGTGGCCCGTAGACGATATAGCTGTGGCCGGTGACCCAGCCGACATCGGCGGTGCACCAGAAGATTTCGCCGTCATGGTAGTCGAAGACATATTGGTGGGTCATCGAGGCGTAGACGAGATAGCCGGCCGTGGTGTGCAGCACGCCCTTCGGCTTGCCGGTCGAGCCCGATGTGTAGAGGATGAACAGCGGATCCTCTGCTTTCATCTTCTCCGGCTTGCACTCCGCCTTAACCGTCGCGATCTCGTCGTGGTACCAGACGTCGCGCCCCGGAGCCCAGCCAACCTTGCCGCCGGTGCGGCGCACGACCACGACCTTGTTGACCATCACGAAATTCTTCGCGGCGATGTCGATCGCCTTGTCGGTGTTTTCCTTCAAGGGGATGGACTTGCCGCCGCGCAGGCCTTCATCGGCGGTGATGACGAAAGTCGATTCGCAGTCGACGATGCGGCCGGCCAATGCATCCGGCGAGAAGCCGCCAAAGACCACCGAATGGATGGCGCCTAGCCGAGTGCAGGCAAGCATCGCGTAGGCCGCTTCAGGGATCATCGGCATGTAGATGGTGACACGGTCGCCCTTCTTGACGCCGTGCTTCTTCATCACATTGGCGAGCCGGCAGACATGCCCGTGGAGCTCGTTATAGGTGATCTTCTTGTCGTCGTAGGGATTGTCGCCTTCCCAGACGATGGCGGTCTGGTCGCCGCGCTTCTTCAGATGCCGGTCGATGCAGTTCCAGGAAACGTTGGTCTGGCCGTCCTCGAACCATTTGATCGAGACCTTGCCGTTGAAGGAGGTGTTCTTGACCTTGCTGTAGGGCTTGAACCAGTCGATGCGCTTGCCGTGCTTGCCCCAGAACTTGTCCGGGTTCTTCACGCTGTCGGCATACCATTTCAAATAGGTGTCATTGTCGATCAGCGCGTTCTTCTTCCACGCCGGCTGGACGCGATGGACATGAACATCGGACATTTTTTCACTCCCTCCCAAAAACCAGGCCGCCCGGCTTGACCGCCGACGGCATCGCGGCGAAGCGGCCACGAATTCGCGCGCATTATTAACAGTTCCGCGGTGACGGCAATATTAGACGTTGGATTTGCGCGGCGGGATGCCGCAGCGGCTTTCCTCGGTGCTGTCAGCACTCAGGCGGGATCGCTGCTAACTGCATGTTTTTGCGTCTTAAACCCGGCATCGATCACGAAATATCAATAGACGATTAAGCAAATAGCGCGCACAATTTCGCATTGGGAGGAAAGGAGAATCAACCCAGAGGACCGCAATGCGCGACCAATCCGAAATGGACCTGATGCTCAAGGGCTATGGCTTGACCACGGCGAAGATTCTTTATCATTTTCCCGATCATCCGCATCTGCTGCAGAGCTTCATCTGGCAGGATTACGATATCGCTCCGAAATTTCCGGTGCTGATCCGGTTCATCGAGTTCTGGCAGTCCAGGCTCGACGGCCCGCTGCATTCAGTGAGCTACACGCACCAGAAGCTGATCGCGCCCAATGAATGGCACAAGGTCGACGGCGAGTTCGTGCTGCATTAGAGCGCGGGGCGGCAGCTTGAGAGTCTCCGCCCGGCTTTGGAGCGTCAGACCGCGGGCGGGCTGAGCCTGGCGAAGGCTTCCTGCCGGCGATAGGGAAAATACGGATAGGGCGCGGTGACCGCGCTTGCCGCGTCGAGTGTCTTCATCTGATCTGATGTCAATGACCAACCGACGGCGTCAAGGTTCTGGCGCAGCTGTTCCTCGTTGCGCGCTCCGATGATGACGGAGGCGACGGTCGGCCGCTGCAGCAACCAGTTGATGGCGATCTGCGGCACGGTCTTGCCGGTTTCCTTGGCCAAGGCGTCGAGCGCATCGACGACCCGGTAGAGCTGCTCGTCCTCGACCGGTGGCCCGAAGCTTGCGGTGTCGTGCAGCCGGCTTTTTTCCGGCAGCGGCTCGCCGCGGCGGATCTTGCCGGTCAGGCGGCCCCAGCCGAGCGGGCTCCACACCAGCGCACTGACACCCTGGTCGAGGCCGAGCGGCATCAACTCCCATTCATAGTCGCGCCCGACCAGCGAGTAGTAGACCTGATGGGCGACGTAGCGCGGATAGCCGTGCTTGTCCGCCAGACCGAGCGACTTCATCACTTGCCAGCCGGAAAAGTTGGAGACGCCGACATAGCGCAGCTTACCGGCACGCACGAGGTTGTCCAGCGTCGACAGCACCTCCTCGATCGGCGTTGCGGCGTCGAAGGCGTGCAATTGCAGCAGGTCGATGTAATCGGTGCCGAGACGCTTCAGGGCGTCCTCAACGGCCTTGATAAGGCGCGAACGGGAGGAGCCCGCATCGTTGGGTCCGTCGCCCATCGGCAGTGAGGTCTTGGTCGAGATCAGCACGGCATCGCGGCGGCCTTTGATGGCCGCGCCGAGCACCTCTTCGGAGGCGCCGTTCGAATAGACGTCGGCGGTGTCGAAGAGGTTGACGCCGGCCTCCAGGCAGATGTCGACCAGCCGCCGCGCTTCCGTCGCATCGCTGTTGCCCCAGGCGCCGAACAGCGGGCCCGAACCGCCGAAGGTTCCGGCGCCGAACGAGAGCGCCGGGACCTTCAGGCCCGATGCGCCAAGACGTCGATAGTCCATGGTTTTGCTCCTTGTATCGAAGGGTGGTTGGATTCGGTTGGATCGTCACAAACGGGCGGATGCCGGTTCGCCGAGCCTGGGGCTGCGCATGACCCCGAAAATCGGAATTCGATTTTCGGGGTCATGCGCAAAATCAAAGTGTTACAGCGTCCTTTGCGCGTCCAAGAGGACGCGCGGCGCTGTAGTATCGAAGCGCAGCGCCAGTGCCGCCACGGCGAGGGCCGAGAGCGGCAGCAGCGCGGCGACCCAGGTGACGGCGCCGAGGCCGGGACCATGGGCGATGACCACGCCGCCGAGCCAGGCGCCGGCGGCATTGCCGAGATTGAAGGCGGCGATGTTGAAGGACGAGGCGAGGCTCTGGCCGGCGCCTTGCGCCTTGTCCAGCACCCACATCTGCAGCGGCGCCACGGTGGCGAAGGCGGCGGCGCCGAGCAGCCCGACATAGATCACGGCCATCGCCTGGCTGTGCAGGGCGAAGGTCATCGTGCCGAGCACCAGCGCCAGCACGACAAGGCTGCCGAGAACCGAAGGCACCAGCCAGCGGTCGGCGAACCTGCCGCCGAGCAGATTGCCGGCGATGAGGCCGCCGCCGAAGACGAGCAGGATCGGCGACACGGCGGTTTCCTGAAAACCGGTGATTTCGGTCAGCAGGGGAGCGATATAGGTGAAGACGGCGAAAACGCCGGCATATCCAAGCACGGTGGTGGCGAAGCCAAGCAGAACCGGCGCGCGGCCGAGCACGGCGAGATCGCCGCGCAGGTCGCTCTTTTCCTGCGCCGCTTTGCTGCGCGGCACCAGCAGAAGAATGATGGAGAAGGCCGCGATGCCGACCAGGGTTACCGCCCAGAAGGTCGACCGCCAGCCGAAGGCCTGGCCAAGCCAGGTGCCGAAGGGCACGCCGAGGATGTTGGCGATGGTCAGGCCGGTGAACATCAGGGCAATCGCCGAGGCCTTCTTGTTGGGCGGCACCAGTCCCGTCGCCACCACCGAGCCGACGCCGAAGAAGGTGCCGTGGGCGAAGGCGGTGAGCACGCGGGCCCCCATCAGCGTCCAGTAATCGGGGGCGAGCGCACAGGCGAGATTGCCCAGCGTGAAGATCGCCATCAGCGCTAGGAGCACGGTCTTGCGCGGCCAGCGGCCGGTGGCGATCGTCAGCAGCGGCGCGCCGATGACGACGCCCAGCGCATAGCCTGAGATCAACTGGCCGGCAGCCGAGATCGAGACACCGAGATCGGTGCTGACGTCGAGCAGCAGGCCCATGATGACGAATTCGGTGACACCGATGCCGAAGGCACCGGCGGCGAGGGCATAAAGAGCAAGAGGCATGGTGGTCTTCCGGTTCATTGATGGCCTGTTTCGACGACGGGACGCCCGTGTCCTCCCGCGCCCAACCGGAAGATCGTGCCGCGATGTACTGTGAACCAGCCTTGCGCCAGGCACATTGTCTGTGAAATAGATTCACGAATGGCGAGGCCCGACATCAACCGCTCCGGCGAGATCGAAGTGTTCGTCCGCGTCGTCGAAGCGGGCAGCTTTTCGGCTGCCGCCCGGGCGCTGCGAATGACGCCGTCGGCGGTGAGCAAGCTGATCGCGCGGCTGGAGGCTCGTCTTGGCGCGCGGCTGGTCAGCCGTTCGACGCGTAAGCTGCAACTGACACCGGAGGGAGCGGCCTTTTTCGACAGTGGCGTGCGTATCCTGGCCGACATGGCTTCAGCCGAGCGCGAGGCGGCGGCGGGCGCAGCACCCCGCGGCCGGCTGCGCGTCAACAGCTACGTGCCTTTCGGGCAGCACCGGCTGATTCCGCTTTTGCCGCGTTTCCTCGAACGCTATCCGGAAATCGCCATCGATCTGGTTTTGACCGATAGTGTCATCGACTTGATGGAGGAGCGCGCCGATGTCGCCATCCGTGCCGGGCCGCTCGGCGAATCACGGTTGGTGGCGCGCAAGCTCGGGCAAAGTCCGGTGGTCGTCGTCGCCGCGCCATCTTACCTCAGGACGCGCGGCGTGCCCCAGACACCGGCCGATCTCGATCATCACAACCGGATGGGCTTCTGCTTCGTGCGCCATCTCGACGGCTGGCCTTTCGTGGGCGTAACCGGCGAGGCCGTTGTCGTCCCGATCACCGGAAATGCGCTGGTCAGCGATGGCGAGGCGATGCGGCTGATGGCGCTCTCCGGAACGGGCATCGCCCGGCTGGCGCGCTGGCACGTGGCGCCCGACATCGCCGCCGGGCGGCTTGTACCGCTTCTGGAGGACTTCAACCCCGGCGACGAGGAGCTTACCCACGCCGTCTATGTCGGGCAGGGCAAGCATCTGCCGGCTCGGGTGCGGGCCTTTCTCGACTTTTTGGTCGAGACTGTCCGGTTGGGTTGAACCGGAACCATCCGGCAGCCGGTGCCGTTACGAACACCAACCGCGTCGCCTCAACCAGCCAGGCGCGCCACGATCGCGAAGGCCGTCATGCCGAAGGCGACGGCGGCGAGCGGCAGGAGGAGTTCGACCAGCGCCGTCTTGGCGCTTACGCGGCCTTGCCCGGTTTCGAATTCGCCGGCCATCCAGTCCTCGAAGCTGCGAGCAGTCGCGGACGTCCTGCGATGGTGTCGAAGCCAGACGCGCCCGGCAATGGCCGGCAACGCCACCGAGATGATGATGAATCCGGTCATGACGGCGAGAAGATAATCGGTATAGCCGCCGTCGCCGAATCCGGCCCAGGCCGACAGCGCGTACCACGCGGCAAGCCCGACCATCGCCAGATAGACGTGCGCGTGCAGTCCATCGGAGACATATCGGTTATGGGGAATGCGTTCGCTCATGGTGCCCTCCTTCGACATTGCAAAGGAACGGCCGTGATTGGTCGCTCGTGGTCATCCCATCCGGAGTTAGAGGGCGGCCCGAGCCTCGCAATGCGGTGCTATGACGCGGCCGCTTTGTACCTGTCTCCAAAAATCGCCGAGCCGACCCTGACGCTGGTTGCGCCGAAGGCGATCGCTGTCTCGTAGTCGCCTGACATGCCCATGGAGAGCTTTTCGAGACCGGCCTCGCGCGCAAGTTTCTCCAGCAGTGCGAAATGCGGGCCGGGATTCTCGTCGGCCGGCGGAATGCACATCAGGCCCTCGATGACGAGGCCATGAACAATGCGGCAGCGGGCGACGAAGGCGACGGCCTCGCGCGGTTCGATGCCGGCCTTTTGCGGTTCCGAGCCTGTGTTCACCTGAACGTAGAGGCCTGGCGACCGGCCTTGCCTGGCGATTTCCTTGGCGAGTTCGGCCGCGATCTTCTCGCGATCAATCGTCTCGATGACGTCGAACAGCGCGACCGCTTCCTTCGCCTTGTTCGATTGCAGCGGACCGATCAGATGCAACTCGATGCCGGAAAAGGCTTGCTTCAACGCCGGCCATTTGGCTTGTGCTTCCTGCACGCGGTTTTCGCCGAAGATACGCTGGCCGGCCTTGATGACCGGGCGGATATCGGCAGCGTCGAATGTCTTCGAGACCGCGACCAGCGTCACGGCGCCAGCTTGCCGCCCCGCCTCGCGCTCGGCGGCGGCTATCTTCGCCTTGACCGTGAAAAGCTGTTCGATGGGGCTTGCCATGCTTATATCCTGACTCTCGCATGACCCCGAAAATCGGATTCGATTTTCGGAAAGGATCATGCGTAATTTAAAATCCTACAGCGTCCTTTGCGCGTCCAAAAGGACGCGCAGCCCTGTAGTTTTTGTCATGGCCGGGGCGCTGCAGTTGACGGGTCCAGCAATCCATGGTGAACACCGCAACGACATTTCCCTCGGCCGCCGGGCACTGTCCGGCGGTTCGCGCATGCTTTTAAGTGAAAAACATCCGATGGCAATCGAACGATACAATCCGCGCGCGACAGAGCCCAAATGGCAGAAGGCCTGGGACGCCAAGAAGCTGTTCGAGGCTGACAACGACGACCCGCGTCCGAAATATTATGTGCTGGAGATGTTCCCCTATCCGTCGGGGCGCATCCATATCGGCCATACCCGCAACTACACGATGGGCGACGTGGTGGCGCGCTACAAGCGGGCCAAGGGCTTCAACGTACTGCACCCCATGGGCTGGGACGCCTTCGGCATGCCGGCCGAGAACGCGGCGATGCAGAACAAGGTCCATCCCAAGGACTGGACCTATCAGAACATCGCCGCCATGCGCGAGCAGCTCAAGGTCATGGGCCTGTCGCTCGACTGGGCGCGCGAATTCGCCACCTGCGACGTCGACTACTACCACCGCCAGCAGATGCTGTTCCTCGATTTCGTCGAAAAGGGGCTGGTGACGCGCAAATCCTCCAAGGTCAACTGGGATCCGGAGGACATGACGGTGCTCGCCAACGAGCAGGTCATCGACGGCCGCGGCTGGCGCTCGGGTGCGCTGGTCGAACAGCGCGAACTGACGCAATGGTTCTTCAAGATCACCGACTATGCGCAGGACCTGCTGGATTCGCTCGACCAACTCGACGATTGGCCGGAAAAAGTGAAGCTGATGCAGCAGAACTGGATCGGCCGCTCGGAAGGCCTGCTGATCCGCTGGCCGCTGGCTACCCCGGATCCTGGCAAGATGGTTGCCGGCGAGCACGAGCTGGAGGTCTACACGACGCGGCCCGACACCATTTTCGGCGCCTCCTTCATGGCGGTCGCCGCCGACCACCCGCTGGCCAAAAAGGCCGCCGAGGACAATCCGGCGCTGGCAAAGTTCATCGACGAAGTTCATCACATGGGCACTTCGGTGGCAGCACTCGAGACGGCCGAGAAGAAGGGTTTCGATACCGGCATTCGTGTCGTCCATCCGTTCGACGACACGTGGACGCTACCTGTCTACGTCGCCAATTTCGTGCTGATGGATTATGGCACCGGCGCCATCTTCGGCTGCCCGTCCGGTGACCAGCGCGACCTCGACTTCGCCAACAGATACGGCCTGCCGGTCATTCCGGTGGTGATGCCGGAAGGCGAGAATCAAGGAAGCTTCCAGATCATCGACGAGGCCTATACCGGCGACGGCGTGATGATCAATTCGCGCTTCCTCGACGGCATGAAGCCGGATCAGGCCTTCGACGAGGTGGCGAAGCTGCTGGAACAAAAGACCATCGGCAACCGGCCGATGGCCGAGCGCAAGGTCAACTTCCGCCTGCGCGACTGGGGCATTTCGCGCCAGCGCTACTGGGGCTGCCCGATCCCGATGATCCATTGCGAGGATTGCGGCGTGGTGCCGGTGCCGAAGGCGGACCTGCCGGTCAGGCTGCCGGACGATATCGAGTTCGACCGGCCGGGCAATCCGCTCGACCGCCATCCGACATGGCGGCATGTCAAATGCCCGCAATGCGGCAAGGACGCGCGGCGCGAAACCGACACGATGGACACATTCGTCGATTCGTCCTGGTATTTCGCGCGCTTCACCGCACCATGGGCGAACGATCCGACCGATCCCAAGGCAGCCACTGAATGGCTGCCGGTCGACCAATATATCGGCGGCATCGAGCATGCCATCCTGCATCTGCTCTATTCGCGTTTCTTCACCCGTGCCATGCGCGAGACCGGCCATGTCGATCTCGCCGAGCCGTTCAAGGGCCTGTTCACGCAAGGCATGGTGGTGCACGAGACCTATCGGGTCGGCAGTGCCTCGAACGGCCGCTGGCTTGCGCCCAGCGAGGTGCGGCTGGAGGACGTCGACGGCAAGCGCCGCGCCATCGAAATCGCGACCGGTGAAGAGGCGGTGATCGGTCCGCTCGAAAAAATGTCGAAGTCGAAGAAGAACACGGTGAGCCCGGAAGAGATCACCGACGGTTACGGCGCCGACACCGCGCGCTGGTTCATGCTGTCCGACTCGCCGCCCGAGCGTGACGTCGAATGGACCGACGAAGGTGCGGCCGGCGCGCATCGCTTCATCCAGCGCATCTGGCGCCTGGTGTCGACGGCGGCCGAAACGCTCGCCGGCACCCGGCCGGCGGCGGCAAAGGAGGGCGATGCGGGGGTCGTTTCCAAGGCTGCGCACAAAGCATTGAAATCGGTCGGCGAGGACATCGAAAAGCTCGCCTTCAACCGCGCCATCGCCCGCATCTACGAGCTCGCCAACGCGCTCGCCACGCCGCTCAACGAAGTGGCTGAAGGCAAGGCCGATCCGGCGCTCAAGGCCGCTTGTCGGCAAGGCGTCGAGGTCCTCGTCCATCTGATCGCGCCGGTCATGCCGCATCTGGCGGAAGAATGCTGGCATACGCTCGGCGGCAGCGATCTGGTAGCCGAACGGCCCTGGCCGGCCTATGACCCGTCGCTTGTCGTCGACAGCGAGATCGTGCTGCCGGTCCAGGTCAACGGCAAGAAGCGCGGGGATTTGACAATCGCCCGTGACGCAGACCAAGGTGCGGTCGAAAAAGCGGTTCTGGCCCTCGACTTCGTGCAGAAAGCGCTCGAAGGTAAGGCGCCGCGCAAGGTGATCATCGTTCCGCAGAGGATCGTCAATGTCGTTGCCTGATCCGAGGAAGACAGAAGTGGCGCGTTTGCTGCGCCGTATAACGCTTTGCGGCCTGATCGCTTCGGTTGCGATGGTTTCGGCCTGCACGGTGCGCCCGCTTTATTCGAGCGCGCCGCTGTTCGCTGGCTCGCAAGCCGGGGCTGCCGCCGAACTCAGATCCATCTCGATCAAGCCGGTCGACACCCGCTACGCCCAGCAGGTCCGCAACAATCTGATCTTCGCGCTCGGTCAAGGTGCGGGCGAGCCGGGTTCGCCGGCCTATTCGCTCGATCTCGGCGTGACCGAACTTGTCGAGTCCGCAGCATTTGTGCGAACCCAGACCGATGAAAACGAGTCGACGGCGGGCACGGTGACACTGACCGCGTCCTATGCATTGACCGACGCCAAGACTGGCACGACCATCGCGACCGGCAAGCGCTCGATAACGTCGTCTTTCGACAAGCCGCGTCAGGAGTTCGCCTCCTACAGGGCGCAGATCGACGCCGAGAACCGCGCGGCGCGCGAACTGGCGGATCTGCTGCGCTTGTCGATCGCCCAGGATCTGGTCAAGCACGGCAAGACAGCGGCGGGCTAGTTGCCGCTGCGCACCTTGGCCGGCATGCATTGGTTGCATGGCGCAAAAAAAGGCCGATTGCCCGGCCTTCTCTCGCAATATCTGGATTTCAGCCGATCTTCTGGCCGGTCTTGGCCCAGTCGGCAAGGAACTGCTCCAGGCCCTTGTCGGTCAGCGGGTGCTTGACCAGCGCTTTCAGCGTCGCCGGCGGCGCGGTGACGACGTCGGCGCCGATGAGGGCGGCCTGCTTGACATGGTTCACAGTGCGCACCGAAGCGGTCAGGATCTCGGTCTGGAAATCATAATTGTCGTAAATGGTGCGGATGTCCGAAATCAGCTCCATGCCGTCCCAGCCGGTGTCGTCGATGCGGCCGACGAAGGGCGAGATGAAGGAGGCGCCGGCCTTGGCGGCGAGCAGCGCCTGGGTGGCCGAGAAGCAGAGCGTGACGTTGACCATGCGGCCTTCCGACCGGATATCCTTGCAGGCTCTGAGGCCGTCGAGCGTCAGCGGCACCTTGATGCAGACATTCTCGGCGATCCTGGCCAGGATCTTGGCCTCCGCCATCATGTCCTTGTATTCGGTCGCGACGACTTCGGCCGAGACCGGACCCTTGACGATCTCGCAGATCTCTCTGGTGACGTCAGCGATCTTGCCGCCGGATTTGAGGATCAGCGAGGGGTTGGTGGTGACGCCGTCGAGCAGCCCGAGATCGTTCAGCTCACGGATTTCCTTGACATCGGCGGTGTCGACAAAAAATTTCATGGGGGTCTCCTGAAGATTTTCATGTGCATGTCCTGCACATTCGGGGTCGGCCTTTGCTCTAGACGAAAGTCGGGGCAAGGTCACGCCTCATGATCGAAGATTCGCCCTTTGTCGCAGCCGCACCGGTGCTGGTGCCGATGCCCGCCGAACGCCCCTACACCTATGCCGTGCCAGCCGGCATGCGTGTGGTGCCGGGCTCGATCGTGCGCGTGCCGCTCGGTCCGCGCCAGGTTGCCGGCATCGTCTGGGACGGCGCCGTCGAAAAGGTCGATGCCAAAAAGTTGCGCCCGATCGAGCAGGTCTTCGACTGCCCGCCGATCGACCAAGCCATGCGCCGCTTCGTCGACTGGATCGCGCAATACACGCTGTCGCCGCCCGGCATGGTGGCGCGCATGCTGTTGCGGGCGCCGGAGGCCTTCGACCCGGAACCGTGGATCGAAGGGCTGCAACGCACTTTCGCCAAACCCGACCGGATGACGGGTGCGAGGATGCGTGTGCTGGAAACAGCCGAAGGTGGGCTTGCCTGGACGCGATCCGGGCTGGCGCATGCGGCCGGCGTGTCGTCGACCGTCATCGACGGGCTGAAAGCGCAAGGCGTGTTCGAGACTGTGATGATCCCGCCGCGGCCGGTGGTCGCAGCACCCGATCCGGGCTACGCCCAGCATTCGCTGATGCCGGACCAGAACGATGCGGCCGAGATGCTGCGCACCAGTGTCGCGGCCGGCGCATTCGGCGTCACGCTACTCGACGGGGTGACCGGATCGGGCAAAACGGAGGTCTATTTCGAGGCGGTGGCGGCGGCGCTCGACCGGGGCAAGCAGGTGCTGATCCTGCTGCCGGAGATCGCGCTGACCCACGCCTTCCTCGAGCGCTTCCAGGAACGGTTCGGCGCCAAGCCGGCGGAATGGCACTCGGACCTGCCGCCGAGGATGCGCGAGCGCGTCTGGCGGCAAGTGGCGGAAGGCGGGGTGCGCGTCGTCGCCGGCGCGCGCTCGGCGCTGTTCCTGCCGTTCAGGGAGCTCGGGCTGATCGTCGTCGACGAGGAGCACGACCCCGCCTACAAGCAGGAGGATCGCGTCTTCTACAATGCGCGCGACATGGCGGTGGTGCGCGGCCATATCGGCGGCTTTCCGGTCGTGCTCGCCTCGGCGACGCCGTCTGTCGAAAGCCGGGTCAATGCAAGCCAAGGCCGCTACAACAGGGCGGTGCTTTCGGCGCGTTTCGCCGAGGCGGCGCTTCCAGACCTGAAGACGATCGACATGCGCCGCGCCCCGCCGGCGCGCGGCGGCTTCCTGTCGCCGGTGCTGCTTGGCCATATGCGCCAGACGCTGGAGAAAAAGGAACAGTCGCTGCTGTTCCTCAACCGGCGCGGCTATGCACCGCTGACGCTGTGCCGGGTCTGCGGCCATCGCTTCGGCTGTCCGGTCTGCTCGGCATGGCTGGTCGAGCACCGCTTCCGCGGCCAGCTCGTCTGCCACCATTGCGGGCATAATGAGCGCCGCCCCGAGGCCTGCCCGGAATGCGGCACGCTCGACCATCTCGTCGCCTGCGGGCCGGGCGTCGAGCGCATCGCCGAAGAGGTCGTCGCTCACTTTCCCGACGCTCGAACCATCGTGCTGTCGTCCGACCTGATGGGCGGTGTGCGGCGGCTGAGGCTGGAGCTCGAAGCCATCGCCAATGGCGAGGCCGACATCGTCATCGGCACGCAGCTCGTCGCCAAGGGGCACAATTTCCCCAACATGACACTGGTCGGCGTGGTCGACGCCGATCTCGGCCTTGCCAATGGCGACCCGCGCGCCGCCGAGCGCACCTTCCAGCTGCTCAGCCAGGTGACCGGCCGCGCCGGCCGAACGGGCAAGAAGAGCCTTGGGCTGCTGCAGACCTTCCAGCCCGACCACCCGGTGATGCGGGCGATCGTCTCCGGCGACGCCGAGGCTTTTTACGAGCGCGAGATCGCCGAGCGCGAGCGGGCGGCGCTGCCGCCTTTCGGCCGCCTCGCCGGCGTCATCGTCAGTGCTGCGACGCGCGCGGAAGCCGAAGCGCACGCCCGCGGCCTGCGGCGTGCGGCACCTCAGGCCGCCGACCTGTTCGTGCTCGGTCCGGCCGAGGCGCCGCTATCGCTGATCGGCGGCCGCCATCGCTTTCGGCTGCTGATCCAGGGCGAACGGCGCGCCGACATGCAAGGGTTCATCCGCGCCATGCTGGCCGAGGGACCGAAGATACGGGGCTCGGTCAGGGTGCAGGTCGATATCGACCCGCAGAGTTTTTTGTGAGGCTGATGCGCGTTTCGTAAATCACCGACGCCCATCTGGCGCATGTCATGTCCTTCGCTAGAATGCCCGAACTTCGAAACAGCCATTTACGAGGGGACAGAATGGAATTTGCGTTTCCGTGGCCGATGAGTCAGGGCGAATGGCTGGCATGGTCGAGCGCCGTCGTGACCTTGCTGTTCGGCCTGCTGCTGTTCCTGGCGCCGGGGCTGGCCTTCCGGATCATGCGGCTGCAGGTCAAGCCCGAGAAGACGGCGGCGATCGCAGAAGGGCGCGGCCGGATGTCGGGCTTCTATCTCGGTGTCGGCCTGTGCTGTATACTGCTGGCGCAACCGCTGCTCTACATGGCGCTTGGCTTTTCCTGGCTGTTCACCGCCTTCGGCCGACTGCTGTCGATGATGTCGGATGGCGCCAACACGCCTTTCAACTGGGCCTTCATGGTGGTGGAGCTGGTGCTGGCCGCCTTGCCGCTTGCCTTCGTCTTCGGCTTTGTGGCTTGAATCGAAGGCTAATTCGCATCCAGCGGCCGAACCGCACCGCCGGATGCGACAATAGTGCCTAAAACCATGCAGGACGACGCATTGCGGTCTTAAAATCCCTGTGCTAGACGGCAATCGACTTTCGGCCGGGGATAGCGGAAGCCGCGCCTCCGTGCTTGGAAAAATGCAGTAAGGTCAAAGATTTAGCCAGAGTTTTCGCTCGCGCCAACAATCTGCGGCCTGTCAGACAAGAGAAAAGACGGTCCGTGGCCCAATCGTCATCGCCAATCTCAGCTGTCGCAGAACGCTATGCGGGTTCGCTGTTCGAGCTCGCGCAGCAGGCAAATTCGGTCGCCAAGGTCGAGGCCGACCTCAACAGTTTCGCGACGATGCTCGAAGGCAGTGCCGACCTTACCCGTCTGATCAATAGCCCGGTGTTTTCCAGCGAGGACCAGGCCAAGGCTATCGCGGCAATCGCCGACAAGGCAGGGATCACCGGCCTCACCGGCAATTTCCTGCGCGTCGTGGCCCAGAACCGCCGCTTGTTCGCAGTGCCGGGCATGATCAAGGCGTTTCGCCAGATCGCCGCCGAGCATCGTGGCGAGACCGCCGCCGAGGTGACCTCGGCGCATGCGCTGACGGCGGCTCAGCAGACCGAGCTGAAGGCGGCGCTGAAAAGCGTTGCCGGCAAGGATGTCGCGATCACCGTGACCGTCGACCCGTCGCTGCTCGGCGGGCTGGTGGTCAAGATGGGCTCGCGCCAGATCGATACGTCGCTCAAAACCAAACTCAATTCGCTCAAGCTTGCACTGAAAGAGGTCGGCTGATGGACATCCGCGCCGCGGAAATTTCCGCAATTCTGAAAGACCAGATCAAGAATTTCGGCAAGGAGGCCGAGGTCTCCGAAGTCGGTCAGGTTCTGTCCGTCGGTGACGGCATCGCCCGCGTCTATGGCCTCGACAATGTCCAGGCCGGCGAGATGGTCGAGTTCCCCGGTGGCATCCGCGGCATGGCGCTCAACCTCGAAGCCGACAATGTCGGCGTCGTCATCTTCGGCGCCGACCGCGACATCAAGGAAGGCGACATCGTCAAGCGCACCGGCGCCATCGTCGATACGCCCGTCGGCATGGGTCTGCTCGGCCGCGTCGTTGACGCGCTCGGCAATCCGATCGACGGCAAGGGCCCGATCAAGGCGACCGAGCGCAAGCGCGTCGACGTCAAGGCGCCCGGCATCATTCCGCGCAAATCGGTGAACGAGCCGATGTCGACCGGCCTCAAGGCCATCGATGCCTTGATCCCGGTCGGCCGCGGTCAGCGCGAGCTGGTCATCGGCGATCGCCAGACCGGCAAGACCGCGATCATCCTCGACACGATGCTCAACCAGAAAGCGGTGCACGACAACGGGCCGGAGAAGGAAAAGCTCTACTGCGTCTACGTCGCCGTCGGCCAGAAGCGCTCGACCGTCGCGCAGTTCGTCAAGGTCCTCGAAGAGCGCGGCGCGCTCGACTATTCGATCATCATCGCCGCCACCGCTTCCGATCCGGCGCCGATGCAGTTCCTGGCGCCGTTCACCGCCTGCACGATGGGCGAATATTTCCGCGACAACGGCATGCATGCGCTGATCAGCTACGACGATCTGTCGAAGCAGGCCGTCGCCTATCGCCAGATGTCGCTGCTGCTGCGCCGCCCGCCCGGCCGCGAAGCCTATCCGGGCGACGTCTTCTACCTGCATTCGCGCCTTCTGGAGCGGGCCGCCAAGCTCAATGACGACAATGGCGGTGGTTCGCTGACGGCGCTGCCGATCATCGAGACCCAGGCCAACGACGTGTCGGCCTACATCCCGACCAACGTCATCTCGATCACCGACGGCCAGATCTTCCTGGAAACCAATCTGTTCTTCCAGGGCGTCCGCCCGGCGGTCAATGTCGGCCTGTCGGTGTCACGCGTCGGCTCCTCGGCGCAGATCAAGGCGATGAAGCAGGTCGCCGGCTCGATCAAGGGCGAACTCGCTCAGTACCGCGAAATGGCGGCCTTCGCCCAGTTCGGCTCCGACCTCGATGCCGCCACCCAGCGCCTGCTCAACCGCGGATCGCGCCTGACCGAACTCCTGAAGCAGCCGCAATTCTCGCCGCTGAAGGTCGAGGAGCAGGTCGCGGTGATCTTCGCCGGCGTCAACGGTTATCTCGACAAGCTGGCGATCGACCAGGTCGGCAAGTTCGAGCATGGCTTGCTCAGCCACATGCGCTCGGCCGGCAAGGACGTGCTGGACGGCATCCGCAAGGAGAAGGCGCTGTCGGACGATCTGCGCGCCAAGCTGAAGGCGGAGATCGACACCTTCGCCAAGACCTTCGCTTAAACGAAGCCGGACGAACGGGATCAGGTTTGAAGCATGCCTTCATTAAAAGACCTTCGTAACCGTATCGCCTCGGTCAAGGCGACGCAGAAGATCACCAAGGCGATGCAGATGGTCGCCGCGGCGAAGCTGCGCCGCGCGCAGGAGGCGGCGGAAGCCGCTCGTCCCTATTCGGAGCGCATGGGCGCGGTGCTGGCCAACATCACCCAGGCGATCGGCGACGGCGGCGATGCTCCCGCGCTGATGACCGGCACCGGCAAGGACGACGTGCATTTGCTTGTCGTCTGCACCGCCGAGCGTGGTCTGTGCGGCGGCTTCAATTCGCAGATCGCACGCTTTGCTCGCGACCACATCCGCAAGCTGCTGGCCAACGGCAAGAAGGTCAAGATCATCTGCGTCGGCAAGAAGGGGTTCGACATCCTGCGCCGCGACTACGCGGAGCTGATCATCGACCGCGTCGACCTGCGCGAAGTGAAGACGCTGGGCTTCGTCAATGCCGATGCCATCGCCAAGAAGGTCATCCAGCTCTTCAACGAGGGCGGTTTCGACATCTGCACGCTGTTCTATTCGCAGTTCAAGTCGGTGATCAGCCAGATTCCGACGACCCAGCAGATCATTCCGGCAGGTGTGGCTTCCGCTCCCGCCGACGCGTCGAACGGCGGCAACGCCGTTTATGAATACGAGCCGGAGCCGGGCGAAATCCTCTCCGACCTCATTCCGCGCAACATCTCCGTACAGGTCTTCCGCGCGCTGCTCGAAAACGCGGCCGGCGAGATGGGCGCCAAGATGAGCGCCATGGACAATGCGACGCGCAATGCCGGCGACATGATCAACAAATTGTCGATCACCTACAACCGCCAGCGGCAGGCGCAGATCACCAAGGAATTGATCGAAATCATTTCGGGCGCCGAGGCGCTCTAGGCGCTCCCACGAAGGTCGTCGACCTTCAGCGGATCGCGTGAGAAACAGAGAGACGAAAAGGGTAAAGACGATGGCGAAAGCAGCGACCCCCCAGAAGGCGGCCCCGAAGACCGCCGCGAAGGCGGCAGCACCGGCAAAGGCAGCTGTAGCGAAGGCCGCTCCGGCCAAGAAGGCGGCCGCGCCCGCCAAGGCTGCCGCGGCGAAGGCGCCGACCGTTGCCATCAAGAAGACTGGCTTGGCGGGCAAGGTTCGCCAGGTCATCGGCGCCGTTGTCGACGTGCAGTTCGGCGAACATCTGCCGGCGATCCTGAACGCGCTGGAGACGTCCAATGTCGGCAATCGCCTCGTGCTCGAGGTGGCCCAGCATCTTGGCGAGAACACCGTGCGCTGCATCGCCATGGACTCGACCGAAGGTCTGGTTCGCGGCCAGGACGTCTATGACACTGGCGCGCCGATCACCGTGCCGGTCGGCCCGGGCATGCTCGGCCGCATCATCAACGTCATCGGCGAGCCGGTCGACGAGGCAGGGCCGGTCGACGGCATCGAGATGCGCTCCATCCACCAGCCGGCTCCGAGCTATGTCGAGCAGTCGACGGAGGCGCAGATCCTGGTCACCGGCATCAAGGTCCTCGACCTGCTTGCGCCCTATGCCCGCGGCGGCAAGATCGGCCTGTTCGGCGGCGCCGGCGTCGGCAAGACCGTGCTGATCCAGGAACTGATCAACAACGTCGCCAAGGCGCATGGCGGCTTCTCGGTGTTCGCCGGCGTTGGCGAGCGCACCCGCGAAGGCAACGACCTCTATCACGAGTTCATCGAGTCCGGCGTCAACAAGAAGGGCGGCGGTGAAGGATCCAAGGCGGCGCTCGTCTATGGCCAGATGAACGAGCCGCCGGGCGCGCGCGCCCGCGTCGGCTTGACCGGCCTGACGGTCGCCGAATATTTCCGCGACCAGGGCCAGGACGTGCTGTTCTTCGTCGACAACATCTTCCGCTTCACGCAAGCGGGCTCCGAAGTGTCGGCACTGCTCGGCCGCATTCCCTCGGCCGTGGGCTACCAGCCGACGCTGGCCACCGACATGGGCGCGCTGCAGGAGCGCATCACGACGACGACCAAGGGTTCGATCACCTCGGTGCAGGCGATCTACGTGCCGGCCGACGATTTGACCGACCCGGCGCCGGCGACCTCCTTCGCCCACCTCGACGCGACGACCGTGCTCAACCGCGCGATCTCGGAAAAGGGCATCTATCCGGCCGTCGACCCGCTCGATTCGACCTCGCGCATGCTCGACCCGATGGTCGTTGGCGAAGAGCACTACCAGGTCGCCCGTCAGGTGCAGTCGATCCTCCAGCGCTACAAGTCGCTGCAGGACATCATCGCCATCCTGGGCATGGACGAGCTGTCGGAAGAGGATAAGCAGACGGTGGCCCGCGCTCGCAAAATCGAGCGCTTCCTGTCGCAGCCCTTCTTCGTCGCCGAAGTGTTCACCGGCTCGCCGGGCAAGCTGGTCGACCTCGCCGACACCATCAAGGGCTTCAAGGGCCTCTGCAACGGCGACTACGATCACCTGCCGGAAGCTGCCTTCTACATGGTCGGCGGCATCGAAGAGGCGGTCGAGAAGGCACAGCGCCTGGCGGCCGAAGCGGCGTAAGCAAGCGAATAAGAAGCGAATAGCGAAGAGGGAGTAGCGAATAGGGCGTATGAGCAGGCGAAGTTCCTTGGACTATTCGCTGCTCGCTATTCCTTACTCGCTAAATTGGCATGGCTGAAGCTTTCAAATTCGAACTGGTCTCGCCGGAGCGCCTGCTGGTTTCCGAGCAGGTCGAGTCCGTCGTCATTCCGGGCGCCGAAGGCGAGATGACCGTCATGGCTTATCACGCGCCGGTCATGACCACGATCAAGCCGGGCGTCGTCACGGTGAAGACCGCGGAAGGCAAGGAAGAGCGCTACGTCGTGTTCGGCGGCTTTGCCGACATCGTTCCTGCCGGCTGCACGCTGCTCGCCGAATCGGCGGTAGCCGTCGGCGACATCGACCGCGCCGACCTTACCCGCCGCATCCAGGAAGCCAGGGAAGACGTCGCCGACGCTAAGGACGACCAGACGCGCAGCAAGGCCGAACAGTTCCTTAGCCAGCTTACTACGCTGGAAGGCGCCATTCTGCCGGCTTGATGCGAAGATCAGCCCGGCAATTGCGAAAGCGAGGCTTGCCTCGCTTTTTTGTTTGATGGACAGTCCTGCCTTGTTTGCCTTGGGGGCGGTAGTCTGTGACGGAAGAAACAAAGTCGCGATCCAGATGGTCGGCGGCCCTGGTGTCGGTCTTTGGCGGTCCGTTCGGCGGATTTCTTTGGATCGGAAGCGGCAAGCTGGCTGTCATAAGCTTGGTCTTAACCATCGTTGTGGGTATCGCTCTTTGCTGGATCGGATTTCCGGTGCTGTCAGGCAAGGACCTTTCTGGGCCGGCTAATCTTTCAAGTGTCGGCTTGGCGATCTTGTCAGTGGCGCTGGTCGTGCCCTTTGCGCACCGATTCAAGCCGGACAAATGGTATGGGCACGGGCTTTCGGTACTGGCGCTAGTCTTTATGACGTCTTATCCGGTCGCCTTCGCAATCCGCTCGTTCTTGTTTCAGTCTTTTTCGATGCCGTCCAACAGCATGGTGCCGACGCTGGTGGACGGGGACTATTTTTTCGCCTCCAAGTTCGCATATGGCTACTGTCGATACAGCGTCCCCTTCGGACTGTTGCCTGTCGACGGTCGCGTCTTCGGCGTCGCGCCGCAGCGGGGAGATATTGTCGTGTTCAGGCTGCCGTCCGAGCCCAGCACAGACTACGTCAAAAGAGTCATCGGTCTTCCGGGCGACAAGATTCAGATGATCGGTGGTTTACTCCACATCAATGACGTGCCAGTTCGGCTGGAAGAGATCGGTCCCTATTCCTCGGATGACACAGGGCCGGCCAAACAGCAGCGGGAGACTTTGCCAAATGGAGTTTCTTACTTCATTGTCAGTCTGACGGATGGGTCGGTTGGTGACGATACGATGGCCTGGACCGTGCCGGAGGGCCATTACTTCATGCTTGGCGACAATCGCGACAACTCCAGCGATAGCCGCTTCCGCGTGGGAATGGTCCCCTTCGAAAACCTGGTCGGCAAGGCCGTGCGACTGTTCTGGAATTCAAAAGGCAAAGACTATTCTTCTCGGCAAACGCTGGACGGTCAGGGCAAATAGGCTCACGCGTTAGTGCTTCCACCGCACGCATGACTGCGCGCAGTTCTGCCTCATGGCTTTCTATTTCCAATGCCCAGCGCTGCGAAAGCAGCAGCCACTCCGCCCTGTCGCAGATGTTCGAGATGGACCGCCGCAAGTTCAACCAGCGCCTGGCGTTCGGCAAAATCCTTGGCAAAGCCGGCTAGGTCGAACACCGCCGTCGCCATTTCACCTGCCGGCAGGTGCCGGCCGGTGAGTGCAGCCAGGGCAGAGTCGAGCGGATCGGTGAAATGGTTTTCGGGCAGGGTTCTGCCGCGTGCCTCGCAAGCGGCGATCCAGGCGGCGGCCACCAGCATGAGATGTTTTGGCGTGACGCCGGTCTCGATACACTCCACGGCGGAGGCAACGATGCGCTGCGGCAGTTTCTGGCTGCCGTCATTGGCGATCTGCGCCGTGCGGTGGGCAAGTGCGGTGTTCGAATAGCGCTTGGCGAGCTGGCTCGTGTAGTCGGCCGTGTCGAGCCCGGCGTCTTTCGGCAGCGTCGGGATGGCCTCGGCCCACAATCCGTCGACGAATTGCCGGATCGTCGGATCGGCGAAGGCGCGGTCGACCGTCTCATGGCCGCTGAGCAGGCCGAGATAGGCGATCGCCGAGTGCGAGCCGTTGAGCAGGCGCAGCTTCATGTCCTCGAATGGCCCGACATCACCGACCATGGTGACGCCGAACTTTTCCCAGGCCGGCCTGCCCGCCGGGAAATCGTCTTCGACCACCCATTGGCAGAACGGCTCGGTCATCACCGGCCAGGCGTCCTCGACCCCCAGCTGGCCTGATATCCGCGTCCGGTCGGCGTCGGTGGTCGCCGGCACGATGCGATCGACCATGCTCGACGGAAACGCCACCTCGTCGGCGATATGGCGGGCGAGATCAGAATTCCGCAGCGCGGCGAATTCGACCAGCAGCCGGTGCAGCGTGGCGCCGTTGGCCGGAAGATTGTCGCAGCATAGTACGGTGAACGGCGGGATGCCGGCGGCGCGGCGGCGCGCAAGCGACTCGGTCAGAAACCCATGTGCCGTTCGCGGCATTTGCGGGTTCGCCAGGTCATGGACGATGTCGGGATGGGTTTTATCCAGCCCGCCACCCGCCGCCCTGAGATAGGCCTTTTCGGTGATCGTCAGCGTAACAATACGGGTGCGTGGATCGGTCAGCGCGGCCAGCACCGCGCCCGGATCTTCCGGGGCCACCAGCATCGACAGGATCGAGCCGACAACGCGCAGGCTTTCGCTGTCGCTGCTCCTGACCGCCAGCGTGTAGAGCCCGTCCTGCGGCGCCAGCGCGTCGCGTGTGTCGGCACTGCGCAGCGAGACGCCGACAATGCCCCAATCCGTCTCTCCCGCCGCCAGGCAGTCGTCGACATAGGTGGCCTGATGGGCGCGGTGGAACGCGCCGACGCCGATATGGACGATGCCGGGCACAACGCGGTTACGGTCGTATCCGGGGACCGCGACCGAAGCCGGCAATGCCTGCCGCGTGCTGTTGGAAAGGCGTCTGTCTGTCATTGTGCGACGGGTCTGATCGAGATCGTGCCTGGGACCTGGCGGCATGCGGCGTAACATCCGTTTCTTTCCCGCACAATGGGCTGACGTTGCGCAAAAGTCATCATACAAAAATCCATTTTTTGTATGTTGACATTATTTCTTGCCGACCCTACCGATGGCCGGGTTGGGAGGAACGACGTGGCCGCATTGACCGATCCGGATTTGCTGTTTCCGTCCGAGGCGCGTCCGCTCTCACTCGCCCGCGATCTCTACGCAGCCGTCAAGGACCTGCCGATCGTCAGCCCGCACGGCCACACCGATCCGCGCTGGTATGCGCTCAACGAGGCATTTCCCGATCCGGCGCAATTGCTTGTTGTGCCGGACCACTACGTCTTCCGCATGCTGTTCAGCCAAGGCATCCGCCTTGAGGATCTTGGCGTTTCAACCCGGGACGGTTCGTCGGTGGAGAGCGACGGCAGGACGATCTGGCGTCGCTTCGCCGAGCACTATTATCTGTTCCGCGGCACGCCGACCCGGCTGTGGTTCGACCACGTGCTTGCCCATCTGTTCGGCATCGACGAGCCGTTGAGCGCCGAGACGGCGGATCGGCATTACGATACGATCGCGGCGCTGCTGCAGCGTGAGGATTATCGTCCCCGCGCTCTGTTCGAGCGCTTCAATATCGAGGTCATCGCGACGACGGAGGCCGCGCTCGACGATCTCAACTGGCACAAGGCGATCCGCGACAGCGGCTGGCAGGGCCGTGTCGTCACCGCCTACCGGCCGGATTCGGTCGTCGATCCCGACTTCGAAGGCTTTTCGGCCAATCTCGATCGGCTCGGCGACATCACCGGCTGCGACACCGACACCTGGGCCGGCTATCTCGATGCGCATCGCCAGAGACGAGCCTTCTTCAAGAGTTTCGGCGCGACCGCGTCGGATCACGGCCATCCGACGGCGGAGACCGCCAATCTGTCGGATGCCGCCGCGCAGGAGCTGTTCAATCGCATCCGCCGGGGCTCGGATGACGAGCGCGAGCGAAGACTGTTTCGCGCCCAAATGCTAACCGAGATGGCCAAGATGAGCCGCGACGATGGCCTGGTCCTGCAGATCCATCCTGGCTCCTGGCGCAATCATTCGCCTTCCGTCTTCCAGAGGTTCGGCAGGGACAAAGGGTTCGATATCCCGACCCGAACCGATTATGTGACGGCGCTCAAACCGCTGCTCGACTGCGTCGGGCTGGAGCGCGACCTTACCATCATCCTCTTCACGCTCGACGAGAGCAGCTATGCGCGCGAACTGGCGCCGCTCGCGGGCGTCTACCCGGCGCTGAAACTCGGGCCGGCCTGGTGGTTCCACGACAGCCCGGAGGGCATGCGCCGGTTCCGCGAAATGACCACAGAGACGGCCGGCTTCTACAACACCGTCGGCTTTAACGACGACACCCGCGCCTTTCCATCCATCCCGGCTCGTCACGATGTGGCGCGTCGGGTCGATTGCGCATTTCTTGCGCGTCTCGTCGTCGAGCACCGGCTCCGCGAAGACGAGGCGCATGAGCTGGCGCAGGAACTTGCCTATACGCTTGCGAAAAAGGCGTACCGGCTCTGAGCCGGGCGTCAGGTCTAAAAAGGGAGGAAGTCATGCTGCATTTTTCCAGACTGGCGGGAGCTACGCTGCTTGCCGCTGCACTGATGGCCGGAACGGCAAGCGCCCAGACGGTCCTGCGCTCGTCCGACACGCACCCGGACGGCTATCCGACGGTCGAGGCGGTCAAATATTTCGGCGAGCTTGTCAAGGAACGCACGGCCGGCCGCTATGCGGTCGATGTCTATCATTCCGCGCAGCTCGGCGAGGAAAAGGACACGATCGAGCAGGTGCGCTCCGGCGTGATCGACCTCAACCGCATCTCGATGGCGCCGTTCAACGGGCTCATCCCCGAAACCACCGTACCCTCGCTGCCCTACATCTTCCGCTCGGAAGACCATATGCACAAGGTCATGGACGGAGCGGTCGGCGACCAGATCGCGGCGGCGTTCGAACAGGTCGGCCTGGTGCTGCTGGCCTTTTATGACGGCGGCGCGCGCTCCTTCTACAATTCGAAGAAGCCGATCAACTCCGTAGCCGATCTAGCCGGCATGAAGTTCCGCGTCATCCAGTCCGACATCTTCGTCGACATGGTGGCGGCACTCGGCGCCAACGCGACGCCGATGCCGTATGGCGAGGTGTATTCGGCGATCGAGACCGGGGTCATCGACGGCGCGGAGAACAATTTTCCGAGCTACGACACCGCCAAGCATGCGGAAGTCGCCAAGTTCTATTCGCTCGACGAGCACACGATGGTGCCGGAAGCTTTCGTCATGGCGAAGTCGAGCTGGGACAAGCTGACGCCGGAAGACCAGGCGATCTTCAAGGCGGCCGCCAAGGAAAGCGTCGCCAAGCAGCGTGAGCTGTGGGCCGCCAAGGTCAAGGAATCGCGCGCCAAGGTCGAGGCGGCCGGTTCGCAGATCACGACGCCGGACAAGCAGCCCTTTATCGACGCGATGGGTCCGGTCTACGAGAAGCACGTCAAGGACGACAAGCTGAAGGCCATGGTCGAGGCCATCAAGGCCGTGCAGTGATCAAGCGGCGGCGCGGGACACTCCGCGCCGCCATCCTCTTCAGGAGAGAGCCGGTGACCTCCAGCCCAGAACAGAGACCGCCCCTGTCCGGCATCGCGCGCGTGATGTCGCGTGTCAGCACGGCGGCGCTGTGGATCGCCGGCATCGGGCTGGTGCTGATGACCGCCTTCGTCGCCTGGCAGGTGTTCGGCCGCTATGTTCTGAACCGCTCGCCGAGCTGGACCGAGCCGGGCTCGGTGATGCTGATGAGCTGGTTCATTTTCCTCGGCGCTGCCGTCGGGGTACGCGAGAACTATCACCTTGGCTTCGACGTCCTGCTCTACGTGCTGCCGAAAGGCGGCAAGCGTTGGCTGAGGATGATCTCGGACCTCGTCGCGCTCGCCTTCGGCATCGGCATGATCTGGTATGGCAGCCAGCTGGTCGCATTGACCTGGGGTGCCACCTTGCCGTCGCTCGGCATATCAGGGGGCTGGGACTACGTCCCGCTTGTCGCGGGAGGCGCGCTCATCGTGCTTTTCACGCTGGAGCGTATCGTGCTTCGCCTCTCCGGCGCGCCGATCGACGATGCGCTCGATGAACTGCCGCCGGCGGAAGTCGCAGCCGAACTCGACACGGCGAATGTGAAGGTCTGATCATGGAACTCTGGATTCTCTTCGGCGTCTTCACCCTTCTGATGCTTATCGGCACGCCGATCGCCTTCTGCCTCGGCGTCGCAAGCTTTGCCACCGTCCTCTACATGGGCCTGCCGCCGCTTATCGTGTTCCAGCGCCTGAATTCCGGCATGAGCGTCTTTTCGCTGCTGGCTATTCCCTTTTTCATCTACGCCGGCGACTTGATGGTGCGCGGCGGCATCGCCAGCAAGATCGTTGCCTTCGCCGGCTCGCTCGTCGGCCACATGCGTGGCGGCCTCGGGCAGGTCAACATCGCGACCGCTACGCTGTTCGGCGGCATTTCGGGCTCCGCTGTGGCAGAAGCAGCGGCGGTAGGCGGACTGATGATCCCGCAGATGAAGGCGCGTGGATATGGAGCGGATTACGCGGTCAACGTCACGTCAATGGCGGCGCTGATCGCGCTGCTCCTGCCGCCGTCGCACAACATGATCATCTACTCGATCTCGGCAGGCGGAAAGATCTCCATCGCAGACCTGTTCACGGCCGGCATCATCCCGGGCCTGCTCTTGGCCCTGGCACTGATGACCACCGCCTATTTCGTGGCGCGCTCCCGCGGCTATCCGACCGAGCCGTTTCCGGGCTTCACCGCCGTCGCGCATCTCTTCGCGGTCGCGGTGCCCGGCTTGCTGCTGATCGCGATCATCTTCGGCGGCGTGCGATCGGGCATTTTCACCGCCACCGAGAGTTCCTGCATCGCCGTCATCTATGCGTTGCTCGTTACTGTCCTGGTTTACCGGCAGATGACCTGGGAAGGTTTCGTTCATGCCACCCATGGTGCCGTGCGCACCACGGCCATGGTGCTGCTCATCATCGGCATGGCGGCGGCGTTCTCGTGGTTGATGGCCTTCCTGAAAGTGCCGGCAGCACTCATAGCCTCGATGAACGCGATCTCGGAGGATCCGCTGGTCGTGCTTCTCCTGCTCAACATCTTGATGCTGTTTCTCGGCACCTTCATGGACATGGGGCCGACGATCATCATCTGCACGCCGATCTTCCTGCCCGTGGCACAGGCCTACGGCGTCGATCCGGTGCACTTCGGCGTCATCATGATCCTCAACTTCGGCATCGGGCTGAACACGCCGCCGGTGGGCGCAGTGCAGTTCGTGGCGTGCGCAGTGGGCAAGATATCCGTCTGGGAAGCGATGCGCTCGATCTGGCCATTCTATGGGGCAGGCCTCGTGGTGCTGGGGCTCGTCACTTATATTCCGGCCATCTCGCTATGGCTGCCGAGCGTCTTCAAATAGGGGTTGGCAATGGCATCGGATACGGCGACCAGCCTGAAGGTGGAACGCAAGCCCAAGCTGTCGGAGACCGTGGTCGCGGCGATCCGCAAACAGTTGCAGGCGGGCGAGATCCAGCCGGGTCAAAAGTTGCCGACAGAGGGCCAGCTGACCGACACCTTCGGGGTCAGCCGCACCGTCATCCGCGAAGCGCTGGCCAAGCTTGCCGCCGACGGTCTGGTCGAGCCGCGCCAGGGCGCCGGCGTCTTCGTCACCGAGCATATTTCGACGATGTTCGGCGCGCTTGCCGCGGACATGGGCAGCAAGGATTCGATCGCGCTCAACGTGCTCGAGGTGCGCCTGGCGATCGAGATCGAATCCGCCGGGCTGGCCGCCATCCGTCGCAACGCCGCGCAGGAAGCGGGGATCCAGGAAGCCTTCTTCGAGTTCGAGCGGCTGCTCTTGAACAGCGAGCCGACAGGCCCGGCCGACCTTGCCTTCCACCGCGCGATCGCCAGCGCCACCAACAACCCGTTCTATGTCGAGATGCTCGACGTGCTCGGCCGGCGCGCCATTCCTTGCGACGTGACATCGCCGTGGTCCACCGAGCTCGCCCAATCCGACGTCTATCAGCGCGGGCTGCAGCGCGAGCATCTGGTGATCCTGAACGCCATTACGGCAGGCGATGCCGAGGCCGCCCGCGAGGCCATGCGCGCGCATCTCACCGCCAGCCAGCAGCGCTATCGCGAGCGCTTGCACGCTCGCCAGGTTTTTTATGCCGACTCGGTCAGGGCCGCGGCAACCGAATGATCAATGAGGCAGTAATGAATCAGACCGACAATCACACGGACTTCACCTCGCGCTTCGCCATCGACCCTGTTACCGCCGCGGCGATGGGGACGGACGAGCTTCGCCATAATTTCCTGATCGAGGGCCTGTTCCAGCTCGGCCGCATCGGCCTGACCTATACCCATTACGACCGCATGATCGTCGGCGGCGCCATGCCTGCCGGGACAGCGCTTCCACTGCAGGCGATCAAGCCGACCGGGACAAAGAACTTTCTCGATCGCCGCGAAATGATCGCCGTCAACATCGGCGGCGCCGGCATCGTGAAAGCCGGTGGTCAGTCCTACGATCTGCAGGCGCGCGACATGCTGTATCTCGGCATGGGCGCCAATGAGGTGTCGTTCGCCTCAGTCGATCCAGTCAAGCCGGCTAAGTTCTATCTGCTCAGCGCGCCGGCGCACCAGAGCCATCCCAGCCGGCTGATCCGCATCGGCGACGCCAAGCGGCTCGACCTCGGCAGCCAGGCGACCTGCAACGAGCGCTCGATCTTCCAGTTCATCCATGCCGAGGGCGTGAAAACCTGTCAGTTGGTCGTCGGCATGACCCAGCTTGCGTCAGGCTCGGTCTGGAACACCATGCCGTGCCATGTGCATGACCGGCGCATGGAGGCTTATCTCTATTTCGACATGCCGGAGGCGGCGCGCGTCTTTCATTTCATGGGCGAGCCGGACGAGACACGCCATCTCGTCATGCGCAATGAAGAAGCGGTGCTGTCTCCGGGATGGTCGATCCATTCGGGCGCCGGCACGTCCAACTATGCCTTCATCTGGGCGATGGCCGGCGACAATGTCGACTATACCGATGTCGATCCGGTGGCGATGGAAGACCTGCGGTGAGCGACCTCTCCGCCTTCAGCCTGGTCGGCAAGCGCATCCTCGTCACCGGCGCCAACACCGGCATCGGCCAGGGCATCGCCCTGTCGATCGCCCGCGCCGGCGGTGCGGTGATCGGTGTCGGCCGTTCGGAACTGGACGAGACCGTGGAAAAGATCGCGGCGGCGGGCGGGCACTTCGAGGCGGTGCGCTGCGATCTCGCCGATCATGCCGTCGCCCAAGCGATGCTCGATCGCATCTGGGACGAAACCGGGCCGCTCGACGGGTTGGTCAACAATGCCGGCATCATCCGGCGCGCAGATGCCGTCGATTTGACGCAAACCGATTGGGACGACGTCATGGACGTCAATCTGAAGACGGTTTTCTTTCTCAGCCAAAGCTTCGCCAAGCACGTGCTTGCCGATCCCGGACGGCGCGGCAAGATCGTCAACATCGCCTCTGTACTGAGCTTCCAGGGTGGCATTCGCGTCGCCTCCTACACCGCCTCGAAGCACGGCGTGCTCGGCATCACGCGGTTGCTCGCCTGCGAATGGGCGTCGAAAGGCATCAACGTCAACAGCATCGCGCCCGGCTATATCGAAACCAACAACACGCAGGCGCTGCGCGCCGATCCGGACCGCAGCGCCGCCATCCTGGCGCGTATTCCGGCCGGGCGCTGGGGCGAGCCGGAAGACATCGGCGACGCGGCTGTCTTCCTGTTGGCGCCGGCGTCCAACTACATGCATGGCGCCGTGGTGCCGGTGGACGGCGGCTGGCTGGCGCGATGAGGGGAAAGGCGAGATGAGGATCTGGCGATGACCGGAACGAGGATTTTTGCGCATGCCGGCGAGGGCGCATGGACGCCGACCCCGGACGGCAATCGCAGGCGCGTGCTGCTGCATACCGACGAACTGATGATGGTCGAGTTCGGTTTCGACAAGGGCGGTGTCGGTGCGCTGCATTCGCACCCGCATGTCCAGGCGAGCTACGTCGCCGAAGGCCGCTTCGAGGTCACCATCGACGGTAGGACCGAAATCCTGGAAACGGGAAGCAGCTTCATTGTCCCTTCCAACCTGGTGCATGGCGTCAAGGCGCTCGAGGCCGGGCGCCTGGTCGACAGCTTTACGCCGCATCGCGCCGATTTTATCGACTGAGGCTGCGCGAACGCAGGTCCTTGCGCCGCAGTTTATGCCCGGTCCGAAGAGCAGGACCGCGTGTTTGCGCCGCTTCCTTCCAGCATAGCAATCCTGAAAACGAAAGGCCCGCGCCTCCGGAGAGGCGCGGGCGTGTTGCCTGGGCGCTTGTGGCGCCGCGGTACTCAAAACATCACCGCAGGGCCTGAACCTGCCGAATCATGATGAAGATAGGATTAACCGCACCGAGCCGACGCGATATTCACAGCCAAAGCGAATAGGGGCTGGAATCACGGTACCATATCCGCCAATGAGGGGGTGTTCCTTCAGGCGGTGCCGAGGGGACAGGACTTGAGGGGCGTACGAATGTTCGAATCTGCTGTCCAGGAAATCACCTGGCGATTCGCCAGGGACCTTCGGCTGGTCGTGTCGCCGCTGGTCGTTCCCACGCTGCCTTTTCGGGCGGCGCCGATCATAAAAATTCCTTGATGCAGGTGTCGGTGGCGAACGTCCCGGCGCAGGATCCCAAGCGGCGCGTCTTGAAGGACGTGTTCGGCTTCGATGATTTTCGTCCCGGCCAGGCTCCTGTGATGGATGCACTGCTGGCCGGGCGTCACGTGCTGGCTGTCATGCCGACCGGCGCCGGCAAATCGCTTTGCTACCAGGTCCCGGCGCTGGTTATGGGCGGGCTCACCATTGTCGTCTCGCCCCTGGTGGCCCTGATGCAGGACCAGGTCGCCGCATTGCGCCTTGCCGGGGTGGCGGCCGATACGATCAATTCCTCACTCGACCGCGATGCCAATGTCGCCGCGTGGCGCCGTGTCGCGGCGGGCCAGACGCGCCTGCTCTATCTTGCGCCCGAGCGGCTCATGACCACGCGCATGCTCGAGGCGCTGGCCAGGCTCGATATCCGGCTGATCGCCATCGACGAGGCGCATTGCATCTCCCAATGGGGCCCGGCGTTCCGGCGCGAATATGAAGAGCTGTCGCGGCTGCGCGGCATTTTCCCTGATGCGCCGATCATTGCGCTGACGGCGACAGCGGACGAGGCGACGCGCACCGACATCGCCGCACAGCTGTTCGCCGGCAGCGTCGAAACCCTGGTGCTGGGTTTCGACCGGCCGAACATCAAGCTTGGCATCGAGGCCAAGCAGGACAGCAAGCGCCAATTGCTGAGTTTCGTGCAGCGCCATGCCGGCCGCAGCGGGATCGTCTATTGCCTGTCGCGCAAGAAGACGGAAGAGATGGCGGCGTTCCTCGAACGGAACGGCGTGCGCGCGCTCGCCTATCATGCCGGGATGAGCAAGGAAGCGCGCGAGGCCAATCAGAACAGCTTCATGACCTTGTCCGGCGTGGTGATGGTGGCGACCATTGCCTTCGGCATGGGGATCGACAAGCCTGATGTCGCCTATGTCTTCCATACCGATCTGCCGGGCAGCCTAGAGGCCTATTATCAGGAAATCGGGCGCGCGGGCCGCGACGGACGGGCTGCCGAGGCACATATGCTCTTCGGTCTCGGCGATATCCGCATGCGCCGGCTTTTCATCGAGGACGAGGGCGCGCCGGCGGAGCATAAAAGGCGCGCGCATGGCCGGCTCGATACGCTGATCGGTTATTGCGAGACGGCCCAGTGCCGCCGCCAGATCCTGCTTGGTTACTTCGGCGAACATGCTGCGCCTTGCGGCAATTGCGACAACTGCCTTGACCAGACGCCGCGCGCGGATGGCGAGGCGGAGGCAGGGGTCATCCTCGCGGCCGTCGCGCAGACCGGCGAGCGCTTTGGCGCTGCCCATATCGTCGATGTTCTGCGCGGTCATGAAACCGAGAAGGTTCTGGCCAGAAACCATCACAGGCTTGCCAGCTTCGGAACCGGCGTGGCGCACAAGAAGGATGTGTGGCTGTCCTTGATTCGCCGGCTCGTCGCGGGAGGGTTTCTGATGCCGGATCCTGGCGGCCATGGCGGCCTCGCCATCGCCGAAACGGGTCATGCGCTCCGTCGTGGCGAGGTCCCGTTCCAGTATCGTGTCGAGGTGCGGAGCCGCGCCTCGCGCGCCAAGTTGCGTTCCGATCAGGCAGGCACGGAAGACCTGGATACCGCGCTGCTGGCCACGCTCAAGGCGGTGCGGCTGCGTCTCGCCCGGGAGCGCCAGGTGCCGGCTTTCGTGATCTTCTCCGATCGCACACTGATCGATATGGCTGAACGCTGCCCGCGCGACCTGGACGCCTTCGCCGAAGTGAATGGCGTCGGCGCCGCGAAGCTCAGGGAATTCGGCGAGATTTTTCTGGGCGCAATCGCCGCGCACCAATCCGCTGCATCCGGCTGAAGACCCGCCCCGGCGTCGCGGTTAGCACTTGCTTCGCCTCACCGCTGCAATGGCAGCCTGCTGCTGCCGCAACTGCTCGATTTTCGCGCTCTGGCGGGCGGTGACGGTCGTGGCGACACGGCGGGCTCCCCATAGCCAGCCCGGAATGTTGGTCTTGGCGACTTTGCCCCGGGTGATCGCTGTCGCCGACATCTCCTTGGCGACCTCGCCCATGGCCACGTTGAGTTCAACGCAACTCATCCTGTCGTATTTCGCGGTATCAAGGGATGCGTGAAAGGGCGATGCGCAACCGCCAACAAACACGAGGCTGCATATCAGAGGCCTGGCTGTAGAGATCGCCTTCATTTCTTACCAAGCATGTTTGACGCCGGATAGGCGATACCAGAGATATCCCGGATCGCCGAACGTTCCCGAGATCCGTGCAACTTACGCCTCTACACTATCCTCACTCTGTCCCGCGCGTCATTCCCCTATTTCGCCCTCGAAGAATCCTAGGAGAGCTGCTGCGGTCTGGCGCGGGTGCTCTTCCGGGAAGAAGTGTCCGCCTGGGACGGGGCGTCCTTCAACTCTGTCGGCCCATTTTCTCCAGATAGCCAGCGGTCCGCCTTCCTCCGCGTACCAGTTCTCCAGGCCGCCCTCGCCACTCCATAGCGCCAGCAGCGGACACCCGATGCGACGGGCGTTTGCCTGGTCCAGCGCATCATGTTCACGATCGACCGTGGCGGCGGCGCGGTACTCTTCGCAAATCGCATGAACATGAGCGGGATCGCGAAGCGCATCGACATAGGCGTCCCTGACGTCCGCGGAAAACACATCCGCGGTCGACCCCCACTGGGCAATCGCATTGTCGACGACGGCATCGGGCGCCGCGCCTACCAGTCGCTCCGGCAGAGGCTCCGGTTGCGCTAGAAGGCTCCACGGCCAGAAGCCGAGAGCCAGTCTGGCGTCCGCCCTATCCCACGCGGCGGCGGTGGGGATGACGTCGAGGACCGCGACTTTGGAGATTTCATGGGGATGGTCGAGTGCCAGGCGATAGGCGACCCGCCCGCCGCGATCATGCCCGGCAACCATGAACCGCTCAAATCCTAACCGCTTCATGACTTGAAGCATGTCGCGGGCCATGGCGCGTTTGGCATATGCGCTATGATCGGCGGAGGAGGCCGGGCACCCGCTTTGCCCGTAGCCTCGCAGGTCGGCGGCTACACTGTGAAGTGGGGCGCCAATGCTGTGGCGATATCCCTCCACATCAGATGCGTTTCTGGAAAACCATGAAGCAGCAGCAGCGGCGGACCCGTCCCGCCGACCCTTGCGAAAATGGTCGTGTCGTCCAGTTGCAAACTGGTCGCTTTGAAACCTGAAAACACCGTTCGTCTCCTCGGTGTGCCTCACCGCGACAACGCACAACGTGCCGGAAGGATCACGACCATCTGCCTTGTCTGGAGTCGAGGCGCGGTTGCGGAGCCGGTCACCGTTCGCCGAACGACAGGGACCACTACCCCTGGAAATCGAGCACGATGCGTCCTTGAATGTCGCCGTGATGCATCCGGGTGAAGACGTCGTTGATGTTTTCGAGCCTGTCCGTCGCGACGGTCGCCTTGACCTTTCCTTCGCCGGCAAAATTCAGGGCTTCCTGCAGGTCGAGGCGGGTTCCGACGATCGAGCCGCGTACCGTCACGCCGTTGAGCACGGTGTCGAAGATCGACAGGGGGAAATCGCCCGGCGGCAGGCCGTTGAGCGACACCGTCCCGCCGCGGCCGACCATGCCGAGCGCCTGCTCGAAGGCCTTGGGCGAGACGGCGGTGACCAGCACACCCTGGGCGCCGCCCACTTCCTTCTTCACAAAGGCGATCGGATCGGCCTTGCGAGCGTTCACGGTCAGCGCGGCGCCGAGCCGGCTGGCGAGGTCAAGCTTGTCATCGTCGATGTCGACCGCGATCACATTGAGGCCCATGGCCTTGGCGTACTGGACCGCCAGATGGCCGAGGCCGCCGATACCAGAGATAACCACCCAATCATCCGGTTTGGTGTCGGTGACCTTGAGCCCCTTGTAGACCGTGACGCCGGCGCAGAGGATCGGCGCGACGTCGACGAAGCTGACATTGTCGGGGAGATGCCCGACATAGTCGGGGTCGGCGAGCACATATTCGGCGAAGCTGCCGTTTACGGAATAGCCCGTGTTCTGCTGCTCCTGACAGAGCGTTTCCCAACCGCCGAGGCAGTGCTTGCAATGGCCGCATGCGGTGTAGAGCCAAGGTACGCCGACGCGGTCACCCTCCCTGACGTGCCGGACGCCCGCGCCGACCGCGACGACGTGCCCCACACCCTCGTGACCCGGGATAAAGGGAGGCTTCGGCTTGACCGGCCAGTCGCCGTCAACGGCATGGAGGTCTGTGTGGCAGACGCCCGTTGCGGCGATCTTGACGAGAATCTGTCCCGGACCGACGGTCGGTACCGGGACCTCTTCGATTATCAGTGGTTGGCCGAATTCGCGGACGACCGCCGCCTTCATTGTCTTTGCCATTGAAACCTCCTGGGTTGGCTGAATTGGATTGGAGAATTGTTTGAGAACCCGTCGGGCGTTCCGCTCAGCGGCAGACCATGCCGCCGCCGGTCAGGATCGCCTGTCCGGTGATGCGGCTAGAACGGGGCATCGATATCGACGACGTCGATAAGCTTGTGGTTGACGAACTCCTTGATGCCGAGACCAAGCAGCTCGCGGCCGTAGCCGGAGCGCCGGACGCCGCCAAAGGGAAGATCCGCCTTGACCATGGTCGGGTGGTTCACAAACACCATGCCGGTGGAGATCTTCTTGGCTACTTCTGCACCGTGCGCGGGATTCGAGGTGAAGACCGAGCCGCCAAGCCCGAAGGGGGAATCGTTGGCAATGCGCACGGCGTCGTCCTCGTCCTTCGCCCGAAACACCATCGAGACAGGCCCGAAGAACTCCCAATAACGAGCCGGATTGTCCTCGCCGACCTCCGTCAGGATCGTCGGCTGGACGAAAGCGCCCTGGTTCGGGACGCTGGGGCCGATCTCCTGCGCCTCGGCGCCGAGGGAGACGGCCTGGCGGATCTTGTCCCTGATCTCGTCGGCCGCGCCCTGCGAGGAGAGCGGGGCAAGAGTCGTCTTCGGATCGAAGGGATCTCCGGCAACCAGGCCTGCAACGCCTTCCCGGTAGCGGTCCAGGAACGCGTCATAGACCTCGTCGACAATGATCATGCGTTTGGACGAGACACAGACCTGTCCGCCGTTCCAGTGGCGCCCGAAGACGGCCCAGTCGACCGTCTTTTGCATGTCCGCATCAGCCAGCACGACGAAGGCGTCGGCGCCGCCGAGTTCCATCGTCGACTTCTTCAGCGCCTTGCCGGCCTGCGACGCACTGATCGACCCGGCGCCCTCCGAGCCGGTCAGCGCCACGCCGTGAACACGCGGATCGTTGAGGATGAGCTCGATCTGCGAGCGGGTGGCGTAGAGGTTCTTGAAAGCGCCATCGGGAAGGCCAGCTTCCTTCATCAGTGTTTCGAAGGCAGCCGCGCTTTGCGGCACGTTCGAGGCATGCTTGAGCAGCATCGTGTTGCCGGCGGAAAGCTGCGGCGCGATGATGCGGGCGATCTGATAATAAGGAAAGTTCCAGGGCTCGATGCAAAGCAGCACGCCGAGCGGTTCGTGCACCAGGAGCGCCTTGCCCTCGGCCGCGCGCGCAACAGGCAAGGCTTCAGGCGCGAGCAGCCTCTCGGCATTGGCGACGTAGTACTCAAAAATCTCCGCCGAAAGCTCGACTTCGGCTTTGGCCTCGGAGAGAAGCTTGCCCATCTCGGTGGTCAGGATGCTGGCATAGGCCTCCGCATCCTTCCGCAGAAGGTCGGCAGCCTTCTGCATCACCTTGGCGCGCTCGGCGAAGGAGGTTTCGCGCCAGGAAAGAAACGTCTTGTGCGCGCCCTCGATTGCTTGCGCCACCTCCGCATCCGTGGCGTCCGGGAAGGTTCTCAGCACTTCGCCGGTATAGGGATTTGTCGTTGCATAGGCCATGATTGGCTCCTTTGTCGATTGCAGTTCGTCTTGGTCAGCGAGGGGCCGACCATGGCCAGCCGGCACGATTGCAGCCCGCTGCGCACCTTTCAGCGCTCTCTGAGAGTCGATATCTTGATGGTCATGACTTTGGGGCGTCCGTGGTGGTCGGCGTCGAGGCGCTCATCATCAAGGCCCGCACGGCGATCCGCTTTGATTCAAATCATGTCGTGTTTCCACGCAGACGATCACCCCGCTCGAAGCTGGATGTTTGCCGATCGGCATGGCCTTGGTATTGCCCGAAGGCTTGTTCCGTCAGCGCCCGATCGTTTCAGGCCGACATACGGAGAGGCGTCGGTCCGGTATGCCTCGGCGTCATTCAGCTGGTGCGGTCCTGTCGCGGAATTGCTGCGCCACCCAGTCGATGAACACCCGCAAACGCGGCGACAGTTGGTGCTTGTGCGAATAAAGCGCGTGAACCGGCAGCGGTGTCGGTGGAAAGTCGGACAGGACTTCGACAAGGGAACCGTTTGCCAGTTCCGAGACGACACGATAGCGCGGCACCTGGATCAGCCCAAGGCCGAAGCACGCGGCGGCGACGTTCGTCTCCGGGCCGGTCACCGACATCATGGCAGGTAGCGTGATGCGATGCACTTTCCCTTTGATCTGGAATGCCAGTGGGATGACCTCGGTCGTGTCGGGAGCAAGCAGCCCGATCATTTCGTGGCCGTCGAGATTCTCGGGTGTTTCCGGGGTGCCAAGCCGCCGGAGGTAGTCCGGGCTGGCAAAGGTGCCGCGCTCCAGCGTCGCCAGGCGTCGCTTGATCAGGGAACTGTCGGCTAGCTCGCCCGCTCTCAAAATACAATCGAACCCCTCCCGGATCAGATCGACGGGCTGGTGCGCTTCGCTGAAATGCAGGCGGATGCCGGGGTACATCTCGCGAAAGCGTGGCAGGCCGGGCAAAAGGAAGTGCCGCGCTTGCGTGCCGTGCACGTCGACGCGGATGAGGCCTGACGGTTTGGCGCCGACGAAGGCGCCCTCGGCATCCTCCATATCGGCGATCAGGCTGATGCATCGTTGGTAATAAGCCTCGCCATCCAGTGTCGGGCTGACCTGGCGGGTGGTCCGCTGCAGCAGCCGGACACCAAGCCGCACCTCCAGTCCCTGCACGGCGTCTGTGACGGATGAACGCGGCAGACCGAGGTCATCGGCGGCTTTGGTGAAGCTCCTGCGCTCGACGATGCGGGTGAAGACGCGCATGGCGTCGAAACGATCCATTGTACGACCTGTCGGATAGTGATGCCAATTATGCATGATTATCTCATCAGGCGGAAGATGCATCCTGCCTTCATCGGGAGCCACAACGGCGCCGACGAGATGAAGGAGACAGACAATGACCAATCAAGCACAGAAAGTCGCTATCGTGACGGGCGCCTCCGGCGGTATCGGCGCAGCTGTTGCCGAACGCCTCGGCAAGGACGGTTTCACTGTTGTGGTGAACTATGCCGGCAACGCCACTTCGGCCGAGGCGGTGGTTGCCAAGATCGAGGCAGTCGGTGGGCGAGCTGTCGCCGCGCAGGCCGATATCTCCGATGCGCAGGCCGTACGCCGCATGTTCGACTCTGCCGAGACCGCCTTTGGCGGCGTCGACGTGCTGATCAACAATGCCGGCATCATGACGCTCGCGACGATCGCCGACAGCGACGATACGCTGTTCGACCGCCAGATCGCGATCAACCTGAAGGGCACGTTCAACACCTTGCGCGAGGCGGCCAAGCGTCTTCGCGACGGCGGCCGGATCGTGAACTTCTCGTCCAGCGTCGTCGGGCTGCTTCAGCCGACCTATGGCGTCTATGCCGGCACCAAGGCCGCGGTCGAGGCGATGACCCCCATTCTTGCCAAGGAACTGCGTGGCCGCAACATCACCGTCAACGCGATAGCCCCCGGACCGACGGCTACCAAGCTCTTCCTTGACGGCAAGCCGCAGGAGGCGATCGACCGCCTTGCGAAGCTGGCACCGCTGGAGCGTCTCGGCCAGCCCGAGGATATCGCCGCCGCCGTCGCCTTCCTGGTCGGGCCAGACGGCGCCTGGATCAACGGCCAGACCCTGCGCGCCAACGGCGGAATCATCTGATCTCCGGCTGGGCCAGCATACCGAAATCCATCCATCCAACGTTCGAACCTTTCGAAGGGATCGTTACCATGTCCAAGCAAATCATCCTCGTCACCGGCGCCTCGTCAGGCTTCGGCCTTATGACAGCCAAAGCCCTGGCCGAAGCTGGCCACACCGTCTATGCCTCCATGCGCGAGACCGACGGCCGCAATGCGCCTCGCGTCGCCGAAGTCGTCGTCTGGTCGAAGGAGCATGGCATGGACCTGCGCACCGTCGAACTGGATGTCCAGTCCGACGCTTCCGCCGAGAGCGGTATTGTTCATGTTCTGAAGGATGCTGGCCGCCTCGATGTCATCGTCCACAATGCCGGGCATATGGTGTTCGGCCCCGCCGAGGCCTTCACCCCGGATCAGTTCATCCAGCAATATGACGTCAACGTGCTTGGCGCGCAGCGCGTGAACCGCTCCGCGCTGCCGCATATGCGCGGCCAGGGCAAGGGCCTCCTGGTCTGGGTAGGGTCATCCTCGACGCGCGGCGGCACGCCGCCGTTTCTCGCGCCCTATTTTGCAGCCAAGGCGGCGATGGATGCGCTCGCTGTGTCGTATTCGACCGAACTGGCCCGCTGGGGCATCGAGACCACCATCATGGTCCCCGGTGCCTTTACCAAGGGCACCAATCACTTCGCCCATTCGGGAAAACCGTTCGACGAAGCGCGCGTGGCGGAATATGAGGCCGGTCCCTATGCGGACGTTGCCAACCAGGCGCTCAAAGGCCTGGCCGGTCTTGAACCTGCCGATGCCGATCCCGCCGAGGTGGCTCGCGAGATCGTCCGTGTGGTGGACGCGCCGTTCGGCAAGCGCCCGTTCCGCGTCCATGTCGATCCGTCGCAGGACGGCGCCGAGATCGTCAACGGCGTCGCCGACCGCATGCGCCGCGAGATGTACCGGAACATCGGCCTGGACGATCTGCTTCACCCGCGCGTCAACGCTTGAACGGCTCATGGGAGCGGCAGAGCCTCGATGCTCCGGCCGCTCCCATCCCGCCCCATTCGGAGCTTTGGCGCCATTGCCGCGGCGGTCGTGTCCACCGCCGCCTTGGGCCATGTCTATCGGCTGGGTTGCCTACTTCACGCGTGTCTGAAGTCGAGATCGTTCCCGGGGGGATTCTCCTCGATGGTTGAATGCGCAAGTGCGTGCCACTGACATTTCGATCGGCGCACCCCATATGGGCGGGAAGAGTGTCGCTCAGGGATTTGCCATGATGATTTCGCGTTCGAGCCGGTTCGCAGTTTTGTTTGCAGGACTGTTCCTGGCCTTTTCCATGGTCGCGGCCGATCACGCCGAGGCGCGCCGTGGCGGCAGCTTCGGCAGCCGCGGCACGCGCACTTTCCAGTCGGTCCCGCCGACCAGGACGGCGCCACAGCCGGCCGCGCCGGTCGAGCGCTCGATGACGCCCGCAACGAACAATGCGGCCCGCCAGACGCCGGCTTTCCAACGACCAGGGATCTTCAACGGCCTCGGCGGTTCGATGATGCGTGGCCTGTTGCTCGGCGGCCTGATCGGACTTCTTTTGGGCCAAGGGTTCGGCGGCTTGGCTGGCATGTTAGGCCTGCTGCTTCAAGCGCTGCTGATCGGCGGCGCGATCATGCTGATCATCCGCTTTTTCCGGTCGCAATCGGCGCGCAACCAAGAGCCCGCCATGGCCGGTGTTCCGCGCAGCACGGGGAACTTCGGGCGAAGCGCGGCAGCCCAGCCCGACGCGAACAACGTCTCATCCTTCCCGATTCCAGGCATCGGGTCTGGATCTGGCGGCTCTGGATTTGGCCGAGCAGCTCCAGCCTCCGATGAAATCACAATGACGCCGGCCGACCTCGACACGTTCCAGCAACGGTTGACGGAAGTTCAGGAAGCCTTCGGACGCGAAGACCATGCCGGCTTGCGCCGGCTGGCGACCCCTGAGATGGTGTCCTATCTGTCCGAGGAACTTGCCGACAACGCGAAAAAGGGCATCAGGAACGACGTGTCGGACGTCAGCCTGCTGGAGGCCGATATTGCGGAGAGCTGGCGGGAAGATGATCGCGACTACGCCACGGCTGCCTTGCGCTACGAGTCTCACGACGTGATGCGCGATCGCGCCAGCGGCAAGATCGTGGCGGGCGAAGCCGATCGACCGACGGAAACAACCGAACTGTGGACTTTCACGCGCCAGAACGGTGGCGACTGGAAGCTCGCAGCAATACAGCAGCCCTGACTGATACACCTGGCCCTGACAGCGCAGATCTGGACACGGATGGGGCGCCCGGATTTGCAACCGGCGATCCCATAGCCATCGCCGAAATTATGGCGGGCCGAGAACAATGAAGATGCAGCTACGTCTACACCCTGGCTACCTAGTTTCACGCTACTGCTCTCTCCGTTTGTCGCTCGCGTTGCAAGAGAGGGCTTGACGGCCATCCTACCAGAAGGTAGACAAAGACATGAGCAACTTGTCCACCACCTCTGACGATATCCTGGCTTGTGCGCGTTCTCTGATCGTCGCGGGCGGCTACAACGGTTTCAGTTATGCCGACATCGCTGATGTGGTCGGGATTCGTAAGGCGAGCATCCATCACCATTTCCCAAGCAAGGTCGATCTGGTCCGAACGCTGGTTGCGCGGTATCGGGAAGAAGCTGAAGCGGGGATGGCGAATCTCGAACTTCAGGTATCCGATCCGCTCGAACAACTTCGGTCCTACGCTGGGTATTGGGAAGCCTGCATCGCGGACGCCAGCGCTCCGTTTTGTGTCTGCGCGCTGTTGGCAAGCCAACTCCCCGTTCTGCCCGCGGAAGTTGGCCTGGAGGTCCGGGCGCATTTCCGCTCGCTGTCAGCGTGGCTGACATCCGTGCTGGAGCGCGGCGCGCGGCACGGCCAACTTCAACTGATGAGTACCCCTCGCGCCGAGGCTGAAGCGTTCATGGCGACGGTTCACGGCGCGATGCTTTCGGCGCGGGCCTATGGCGATCCGAAGATATTCGGCGCCGTGACAGGCCCGCTCTTGGAGCGACTCCAGATACGGTCCTAGATCTCAAATAACCATAGCCGTGGTCCCTCCGCGAAGTTCGCCGAGAGTCAACCCTACCTACTAGTCGAAAGGACGATCCAATGACGGTTCACAGTGGCGATCTTTCTCGCGCCAGCCAGGAACAATGGCTCAAGCTCTATTACTTCGCTCGGACAGCGTTCTCGGCTGCCTGGGTGGCGGCTGCCTTTACGGTGGGACAGCACTCCTGGGTAATCGCGGCGGTTTTACTCGTGGCTTATCCTGCATGGGATGCCCTCGCCAATTTTGTCGACGCATCGCGCAGCGGAGGATTGGGACAGAATCGCACGCAGACCATAAACGTCGTGGTCAGTGTGGCGACAACGCTCGCGGTGGTTCTCGCGCTGGAAATGAGCATGAATTGGGTGCTCGGGGTGTTCGGCGTATGGGCGATCCTGTCTGGCCTGCTTCAACTCGGCACCGCAGTCCGTCGTTGGAAGAGCTATGGTGCACAGTGGGCGATGATCCTGAGCGGAGGGCAATCAGCGCTGGCAGGCACGTTTTTCATCGTGCAGGCGCGGATGCCGATGCCGCCATCCATCACAAACGTGGCCGGCTATGCCGCAGTAGGCGCCCTCTACTTCCTTGTTTCGGCGGTGTGGTTGGGCGTGAGCCAATTGCGGCGGAAAGCTATATAGGCCCGCCATCTCAAGCCATCACCGACCCGATCAGAGATGCGTCAGCCGACAGAACAGAACGACCCACTCTGTCCTTAAGGACTGGAAAGGAGACCGCGTACTTCCGTGAGCTCCGGTCCCAGAAACGGGCGTCGCTCGCTACGCTCATGATGGTTGCTCCCTCAGATCGCTTGCCTCTTTTGGCATTAAGTTAGGCATTAAGAATGGTCGGAGGCGAGTCGTGTCCGCTCAAGTCAAGCCCCGCAGAAGCACGTTCGGCTATCGCGGTGATTGGGCAGTTATCTCGCAGAATAGCGTAGAATCGGTGGGATGGCGGGCGGAGAGCGACACGTCATGTTCGGCCTGCCGCGCTGTGGAGATCCATGTCCGCCAAGCAGACCTGATTAATCTGGCGTGATGGCTAAGGATCTATCCTCGACCCCACCCGCATCGGCTGTTGTGAAGTCGGGATCGACTTCGCGCCGTTCGTGCTTTAGCGATCGGCACCCGCGAGGTGCGGACCCGGTTCGCAATACTCAACAAGCAATTCGGTGAGGACCCGTATCTTCCGTGCGGGATGTTGGCCTGGCGGGCGGATGACATATGCACCGGCCGGAGGTGGTGGATGACGTGTCATGACCTGCATGAGTGCACCGGAAGCAATATATTCATGGGTCAGGCAATCGGGCAGGTAAGCGATCCCGAGTCCTGCTGTTGCGGCGGCAACTAAAGCTATGCCGTTGTCGGCCTTGAAGCGCCCCTGTGGACGAACCGTGATGATCTTGTCGCCATCCATGAGCTGCCAGCTTTCGGTGCCCTGCATGAGAGCCTCGTGAGCGACGAGTTCCTCCGGCGTTTCGGGCGACCCATGCGCCTTGATGTAGTCCGGGCTCGCGACGAACTTCCCATAGATTGGTCCGACGCGTCTTGCGATCAGGTTGGAATCCTGAAGATAGCCAACCCGTATCGCACAATCATAACCCTCCGTGATGAGATCGACGAAACGATCACTGTAGCACGTGTGGATTTGGAGCTGGGGGTGGCGGCGCGCCATTTCCGCGAGGATGGGAGCGAAGTGAGTCAGGCCGAAAGAGAGCGGCACGGCAACCCGCAAGCGGCCGCGAAGCTCGCCGGCGGGTAGGATCGTTTCCCTGGCCACGTCGATCTCGGCACAGACTCTGGCTGCATAATCTCGAAACGTGGCTCCTGCTTCCGTGAGAGCGGCGCCCCGGGTGGTCCGTGCAAGAAGCTGGACACCAAGTTCCGCTTCAAGCCGGAAGAGCCGCCGGCTGACGATTGACTTGGAAACGCCGAGCCGGAGCGCAGCAGGCGAAACTCCCCCGGCATCAGCCACTTCTACGAAGGTCTGCAACTCTTCGATGTCCATTTAGCGTTCCCCTTTCCGCGACACAGCTTGCCATAAAAGGGTGCTACCGCATCTCGAATAGGAACGGCAATACTGGTTCCAGGCAACGTCGCCCCTGGCACATGTTTCCCGCAAAACCAATGCCGCTCACAACGGCAGCAAAGGATGTAATAATGACCTTTCGTAACGGCCTTGCTTCGCTTCTTCGTCCCGAAGACTCGGTACTCGTTCTGATCGACCACCAGCCTTACCAACTCGCGAACGTGAACAGCCACGAACCGCAGATGGTGATCAACAATACGGCGGGTCTGGCGAAGGCCGCCAAGGCCTTCGGCGTCCCCACGATCTTGACCACCGTGATCGCTGAGCGGGGTGGCCTCCTCTTCCCTCAGATCACGGATGTTTTCCCGGGCCAGGAGGTGATCGACCGGACGCTCATCAACACCTGGGAGGATCAGAAAGTGGTGGACGCGGTCAAGGCCACGGGCCGCAAGCAGTTGATCATCGCTGGTCTGTGGACCGAGGTATGCGTCGCGATGCCGACGATCCAGGCCCTCGGCGAAGGTTGGGATGTAACGGTGATCACCGATGCGTCCGGCGCCGTCTCTGTCGAGGCCCACGAGGTCGCCATCAAGCGCATGATCGCCGCTGGCGCGAACATGATGACCTGGCTGGCGCTGGCGGCCGAATGGCAGCGCGACTGGGCCCGGACCGATCAAGCCGCCAAGCTGACCGAGGTGATCACGCAGCATGCCGGTGGTAGCGGCATCGCGTTCCTGTGGGAGCAACAGCTGCTCAACACGCCCGTGCCTGCCAACGCGGGATAATCTGAGCAGGGATGATGAAGGTCTCGAACGACGCGTTGCGAAAATCTCGCTGCTTATCGAGCCTCGTTATCCCCTCCTATAGGAAGTCCGTCGATGGATGCAGTGCGGCCGGCATGATCAAAGGCTGCGCTGGGCAGACGAACCGCAGGTGGTGATCGATCTCTTTCGGGGTGAGGGCGGCAAGCTAGCTGTGAGCCTTCAGGAGGTTGTCCATTCGGCCCCGACCGAGAAAGCTGAGG
>NZ_SUHQ01000013.1:0-161872 GCF_004962245.1 Mesorhizobium sp.
GCCGGAGAGCACGGCGACCAATGCCGTTACCTACACCACGCCATGGGGCACGATCCTCGATGTTCGACGGCGAGGATCCGACGATGCTGGCACACTTCTGGGAGGCGATGCATTCGCTTTCCACGATGACCGCGCGCAAGCTCGGCGAAGCCGTGGATCTCAGTCATTTCCGCCGCCTTCTGGACATCGGCGGCGGATCGGGCGCGTACGACATCGAGCTTTGCAAACAGTATGGGGCGCTGCGTGCGACCGTGTTTGACTTGCCGCATGTGGCCGCGATCGCTGCGGGAAAGATTGCCGAGGCCGGCTTGACCGACCGCATCGAGACCGCCGGCGGCAGCTTCTTCGAGCAGCTTCCCGGAGATCACGACGTGCATCTTCTGTCGATGATCCTGCACGATTGGGACGAGGCGAAGGACCGCGCCCTGCTGAGCCGGTCCTTCGAGGCTTTGCCGAGCGGCGGCGCTGTCGTCATCAGCGAGCTTCTCGTCAATGACGAAAAGACCGGACCGGCGCCGGCTGCGCTAATGAGCCTCAACATGCTGATCGAGACGGAAGGGCGAAACTACACACCAGCCGAATACTCGGCGTGGCTCGAGGAAGCCGGATTCCGGCACATCGAAACGGTCTGGTTCGACGCACCCGCCGCGAACGGCGCCGTGATCGGCCGCAAACCATAAGGCGCAAAGCTGAGTGGAATATGTACGCCGCAATGCGGTGCTTTTCGTTGCGTTTTGATGGCTGAGTGCAAACGAGTCTGCATTGCGCCTCAAAACCTTCGGTGAACTCATCGAGGTCCATATGCCATGTGCGATGTTGGCAAGCCCCCGTCCAAGGCCGCAACGCTCAGAATGCTGAAACGGGAGCTCGCAAAATACGCGATGAGTTCGGAGCGGTCGGCCGCAAATATTTCGTCAACCGCAAGGGTATGGTCGAGACGCGGCCCGAACAACTACGCGCCCACATTTCCGTCAGGTGGTGTCGTCTGAACGGTCGTACTCGGCGGCGGTCCGCTTCTGGACCGTGGCCCGCAAGGCGTCGTTGATACGGTCCTGCCAGCCCGGTCCGTCCGACTGGAAATAATCCAAGACAGCCCGATCAATCCTGATTGAAACAAGCTCTCGGACATTTGGAACAGCTGCGGTTTCGTGAACCGGTGCGGCCGGCATCTTGATTGGCTTGAAGGCAGCTTCGGCGGCGGCCATTGGATTTGTCGGTCGGCGTGGAGGATTTGCCATCGCTGGTCCTGACTGGAGATAACGAATCGAAGGAGACATCCAACGCAATGCGCATCGAATATTGACGCAAGACATGGTAGTCTCTCGCCTAGATCCTCGGGAGGAGGAAATGCGCGCCATTGCATTATTTGCCGGCGTGTTGATGGCTACGCCCTCGATGGCGGCGGAGCAACTGGTCTTTTATACTGCCAATTTTCCAGATGCCACCTCGGTCCAGCTCAGCGTCACGAACAACAGTGTCTCGCTGTTAGGGGATTATGACTTTGACGTCGCTATTGGCCTCGTCGAGACGGATGCGAACGGCGTCATCAGGTACGAAGATACCGGCAGGCATCATGCACGCGTTCGCTGTAACTATCCGGCATATGTGAGCGTGGGTACGCGAAAATACCCCATAGGCATGCCACTGAGCCGCCCCGTACATGACGACTGGAAAGAAAATCTCTGGATAGTTCTTTGCGCGGCCCCTTCATCCTGACGTCCGTACCCACAGCATTCTCGACAGGACAGCGCCGCGGTTGACTTTTCAACCCGCGGCGCTGGTCCCGGATCACTTGATGTCGGTGACCGTGATGCGTCCGTTGACGCGGTCGGCTGTGAACTCGATCGCCTGACCCGTTTTGACCTTATCGAGCAGGCCTTGCTCCGCGACGACGAACACCATCGTCATCGCGGGCATGTCGAGATTGGTCAGCGGCTCATGTTTGATCGTCAGCTTCTGCAGTTTGGCGTCGACCTTGACGACCTCGCCCTTCACGTATTCCTGCGCAAGCGCGCTGCCGCCCATGGCGAGCATGAGCGCGAGTGTCGAGAGTGCTTTTATCAATAGTGTCATGATTGTTTCCTTTGCGGTTTTGTCGGTCAGTTGGCGACGCTGATATCGCCCTTCATGCCGGAATCGTAGTGACCCGGGACCAGGCAGGCGAAGCCGAATTCGCCGGCATTGGCGAACGTCCAGATGATCTCGCCTCTGGCGCCGGGCGCCAGCCGGATCGCGTTGGGATCGGCGTGTTCCATTTCGGGGAACTTCTCCATCAGCGTCTTGTGCTCCATGATCCCCTTGTGGACGTCCATGACGAATTCGTGGTCGATCTGGCCCTTGTTGACGAACTTCAGGCGAACGGTCTCACCCTTCTTCACCTTGAGCACGGCCGGTTGGAACAGCATCGTCCCGTCGTCCTTCTCCGACATCGAGATGTTGACCGTCCGCTTTGCCTTGCCAGCCTCGCCAGGGTTGCCGATCGGCATTGCGGCGGCCTTGTCGCCATGGCCTCCGGCGTGGGTTCCACCGGCAAGAGCTGCTCCGGAACTGACCGCCATCAAGACGGCCGCTGCGATTATATGTTTCATGCTGCACTTTCTCTCATTGTTGAGGTTGAGGGTTTCGAGTTCTCATCCCTGTTTGCCGTGACCGCCATGCGTTGCCGGGGCCATCGTTTTTGCGTCGCCTGATTTCGTCGGAGCGGGGACATCCCCTTTCCACTCGTAAGCCACGGTTCCCTCCGGGTGCTTGTACCAGCCCGGATCGGCGTAATCGTTCGAGGCTAGGCCCTCGCGAACCTTCACGACCGAAAACATCCCGCCCATCTCGATGGCGCCGAATTGACCCCAGCCGGTCATCATCGGGATCGTGTTGTCGGGAATCGGCATCTCCATCTCGCCCATGTCGGCCATGCCGCGGTCACCCATGGCCATGTATTCGGGCTGGATCCGGCGGATCTTGTCGGTGACCTTCGAGTTGTCGACGCCGATGAACGTGGGCACGTCGTGGCCCATGGCGTTCATCGTATGGTGTGACTTATGGCAATGGATCGCCCAGTCGCCCTCGTACTTGGCTTCGAACTCATATGCCCGCATGGCGCCGACGGGGATGTCGATCGACACCTCGGGCCACCGCGCCTCCGGCCTAACCCAGCCGCCATCGGTGCAGGTCACCTCGAAGTCGTAGCCATGCATGTGGATCGGATGGTTGGTCATGGTCAGGTTGCCCACGCGGACCCTGACCCGGTCGTTTTTCGCCACTGGAAGATGACTGATCCCCGGAAAGACGCGGCTGTTCCAACCCCAGAGATTGAAGTCGGTCATCTCCATGATGCGCGGGACGTACGACCCCGGTTCGATGTCGAAGGCGTTCAGCAGGAACACGAAATCGCGGTCCACTCGCATGAATTTCGGATCTTTGGGATGAATGACGAAGAAGCCCATCATGCCCATGGCCATCTGGACCATTTCGTCGGCGTGCGGGTGGTACATGAATGTGCCGCTCTTCACGAGGTCGAACTCGTAGACGAAGGTTTTGCCGGGCGGGATTCCGGGCTGGGTCAGACCGGTCACGCCGTCCATCCCGTTGGGCAGGATCATCCCATGCCAATGGATCGTTGTGTGCTCCCGCAGCTTGTTTGTTACGAAGATGCGGACTCGATCGCCCTCGACCGCCTCTATCGTCGGACCGGGGGATTGACCGTTGTAGCCCCAGAGATAGGCCGTCATGCCGGGCGACATCTCGCGCTCGACGGGCTCGGCCACCAGGTGGAACTCCTTCACGCCGTTGTTCATACGATGCGGAAGGGTCCAGCCGTTGAGCGTCACGACCGGCTGGTAGTCCGGTCCGCTTGTCGGGAAGATCGGCGGCTGCATGTCGGGGGACTCCATGATTGGAGCGTCGGGGAGCCCCATCGCGGACGTCTTGGTCCATGCAGTGGCACCGGCGAGCAGGGCTCCCGCGCCTAGCAACTGACGTCTTGAAAGCATTTTCTTCTCCTTGAGTTTCAGTGGCCTTCGGCGCCCGCTTCGGTCGCGGCGGGTGCATCGCCGCCCCCGGACGAGCTTGTGCCGCCGCCGTGGATGGCGGTTCCGAGATTGACGTCGGCCAGCCAGAAATTGCGCTTGGCGTTGAGGGAAAGCATGATCGAGCTGATTTTCGCACGTGTGTCCGCCAGCAGTTCGAACGTATTGGTAATCATGCCGTTGTAGGTGAGGACCGATTCCGCCTCGATCTTCGTTCGCAGCGGCACGACATTGTTCCGATAGTGCCGGGCAATGTCGTAGGTCGAACGGTAGGCGTCATAGGCGGATCTGGCCTCCGACCGGATGTTGACGGCCTTTTCCGCCATCCGATTTGCGGCCTGCATGTAGGCAAGCTCGGCCTTGCGCAGGCGTGCCTTGCCGGTGTCGAAGATCGGGATGACGAATTCGAGCTCCAGAGTGGGTGAGACACTCGTCTCCGTTCCGCCCTCCTCCGACTCCTCGCGTTCCACCTCCACGCCGGAAAGCAGTTCCAGATCGCTGACGTAGCGTGTCGCCTCAGTCAGACCGTAGGATTTCGCCAGCGCCTCCAGTTCAAGCTTCGCGATCTCGAGGTCGACACGATTTTTCAGCGCCTCCGCTTCGATCGCGCGTTTGGCCTTGGCGCCTTTGGGCAGGGCTGGAAGCATGTTGGGGACTGAGTAATCGACGTCCGGCCCCCATAGACCCATCAGCCGGGTAAGTTCTTCCTTGGCAGTGCGGGCGGCGAGCCGTGCCTCCGCCGCCTGACCGGTGATCTCGGCATAGAACACGTGTTCGCGGGCTTGGCCGGTCTTTGTGAAGGCGCCCGTCTCCCCAAGCCTTTGAGCGAGTTCGGAGGCAGCGTCCGCGGCGGCTTGCGCCTTGTCCAGATAGGAAACGCTCTCCCAGGCCGAGACCGCATTGATCCAGGCCCTCCGCGTTTCCGCGGCCAGTCGTAGCGTTTCTTCGGCAGCGCGGAGCTGGGCCTGACGGAAACGTGCATCCGCAACCGCGACGCGCCGCTTGTGGGTCGCCAGCGCAAGGATGTTGCCGACCACCGCTCCTTCAATCGTCCGCACGGGATCGACGCCGATCATGCCGACCGAAATCGTCGGATTGACGAGCATCGATTCCTGCCACATGTCGGCCGCCGACAGGCCGATCTCGGCGTAGGCGGCCTGCAGGCCCTTGTTGTTGAGCAAGGCAACCTGCACTGCGGTGTCCGGGCCGACTGTCTTCTTCTGGACCAGGCGCTTCACGCGCTCCGAGACTGTTCGTGCTTCTTCGCTGGACTGCACCCACACGCTTTTCTTGCCCGTCACGGATTCGGCGCGCGCCGCGACTGTCGTGAAGCCGGCCATCGGTTCTGAAATACCATCAAGGGCCCCGCCGGTCGCGCATCCGGCAGCGATCAGCGGAATGGTTACGACCGCAGCTATGGTCAGAGGCCGGCGCTTCATGATCCGGCTCCCGGCTTTACAGGGGAGTCTTCTGTATTGCGACGCCGCCAATTCTGCGGATCGACAGGCTCCCGATGGCGATAGTCGGCGACGACCGGGTGGTAGTGCGTATCACGGACGCCCATTGCGGGATCGGCCGGATTGAAGGCGGGAAGGATGTCCGGCGGCGTGGTTGCCGCACATCCGGCAACGAACAGCGATGCGAGCATCGCGAAGCTTGCGATTTTCATTATAGACCTGAAGCTTGACGTGTGCGTTTGGCCGCGCGGGAACGGATTCCCGACGCTGCGCGCGAACGCCCCTAAAGGGGGCGCGTCAGTTCAGATGTCTGGGGGGCCTTATGAGCGCTGCGTATTCGCCAAGCGGCAAGGTGACGGCAACGACCGGCGCAAAGCAGCGGGAGACAACATGCTCCATGTCAGGGCAGTCGACCGGCACCGCATTCGCCGGCGCGCAATGGACTTCACAGCTTTTGTCGGTGGATTGCTTGGCGCCGTGATGATGCTCCGACCTGTCCATGTCGTCCGCCGTGGCGTCATGATCGCCCATGTCGTGTGCGGGTGCCTCGGCTTGGATATCCATCCCCGCCTGGAGATCCGCCCCGGCATGAAAACCCGTGGCATTGGCTGTAGCGAAGAGACCAGGCTGAAGAGCCGACATGACCAGGAACACGACCGCCAGCATTGCCCGGAGCCGTATGTTTCCTAGGATCGCAATTCGACCAAGAGTCCTCATTGCACCCTTCCGACAATTGTTCGTCTGATTTGTCAAGGTCGCCGCGGTTCACTTTGCTGCAGCGCAACCAAAAGTGAATGCAACTGCCTGCCATCTTCGGTTTACATCAGGCCCAGCACCGCTCCGGCGACAACCAGATAACGCGATACCTTCGCGAGGGCGACGATTGCGACAAAGCTCCATAGCGGCTCGCGCAAAACCCCAGCGACCACCGTCAGCGGATCGCCAACGATCGGCATCCAGCTCAACAGGAGCGACCATCTTCCATAACGGCGATACCAGGCCGTGGCACGGTTGAGCGTTGCGGGGCGCAGCGGAAACCAGGGTCTGTCCCGGAAGCGTTCGACCCCTCGACCAAGCCCCCAGTTCACCGTAGAGCCAAGGATGTTACCAATGCTGGCGACAAGAACCAGCATTGCGGGCGAGAAGGAACCGGTCGCGAGGAGCCCTGCAAGGGCGGCCTCCGACTGCGCCGGAAGGATGGTTGCCGCGGCGAAGGCAACGAGAAACAAGCCGCCGTAGGCGGCAAGGACATCCATCTACGTTTCGCCTTGCGGAGCGGACTTCAGGGTTGCACATCGATCACGACCATCAGTCCGCCACCGCCCTTCTCTTAGACATTGTTGTTGGTCGTATGATGCCCGATATGGCAGTGGATCAGCCATTCCTGAAGCTGGATAACATAATCGTGGTCGGCCGCAATCTCGTCCTGGGGATTGGCGGGATCGATGATGAGTGCGCTGTGCCACCCAGCCAAATCGCCGATCCGTGGTTCAAAGAAAATCACGGCAAATGAGTTCCATGGGCGTTCTCCACTCCTTGACTCTCCGCTTTTTTCACGGCAGTTTCGATCAATGGTCAGACCAATTTACCGATCCGAGACCCGCCCGATGATTCTGTTGAAGTAGAACGGGGTGACAATGCCGATCCAGGCCGTTGAACCGCGTCGACTTTACCGACAGATCGCCGATCAGCTCAGGCAGTTGATCGACGCGGGCGAGTTCGCAGTCGGCGACCGCCTGCCGACCGAGCGCGAACTGGCCGACCAGCTTGGCATCTCCCGCCCGACCGTCCGTGAAGCGCTGATCGCGCTCGAGGTCGAGGGGCGGATACGCATTCGCGTCGGCTCCGGCATCTACGTCACCGAACCGCCGCGCGCCGACGTATTGGCGGCAGAGACGGACGAAGGCCCGTTCGAGCTGTTGCGGGCACGCGAGTTCATCGAAGGGGCGATCGCCGCCGAAGCCGCCCTCCATGTTCGGCCGGTCGACCTCGAACATATGGACGACGTGCTGCGTCGCATGGAGGACATGCGCCACCCGACCAAGACGACGATCGCGCTCGACCGCGAGTTCCATACGACGGTGGCGGGAATTCTGGGAAACGCTGTGCTGGTGCGCTGCATCGGCGAGCTTTTCGACCAGCGCATGAACCCATATTTCGAGCTGCTGTCGAGCTATTTCGAGAATAGGGATTCCTGGCAGGCCGCCGCTAAGGAGCATCGCGCGGTGCGTGATGCGATCGCGTCGCGCGAGCCCGAAAGGGCGAAGGCCGCCATGCAGGAACATCTGCGTCAGTCGCAATTGAGATTCTCACGCAATTTCGGTGAGAAATCCGTGGCCAGGGAGGTCGCGGAATAGGAGGCGGCCGACCGGGAGGATCCTGTCGGCAAAGTCGAAATCCAATCACAGGGAGGAATATGATGCTGAGAAAATACGCCGTTCTGCTTGGCACGATCGCCGCGATCGCTCTGCCCATGGCTTCGGCCTCTGCACAAACCGCGCTGAAATGGGCTCACGTCTACGAAACGTCCGAACCCTTCCACACGGAGTCGGTGTGGGCGGCGGAAGAGATCAAGAAGCGCACCGACGGCCGCTATACGATCGACGTCTTCCCGGCCTCGCAACTCGGCAAGGAATCCGACATCAACCAGGGGCTGACCCTTGGCACGGTCGACATCATCATCTCCGGATCGAGCTTCGCGGCGCGCGAATATCCGCCGATCGGTGTCACCTATTTCCCCTACACCTTCCGCGACGCCGACCATCTGCTGAAATACACCAAGAGCGATGTCTACAAGGCACTGACCAAGGGCTACGAGGACAAGACCGGCAATCACATCGCCGCCACCACCTACTACGGAACGCGGCAGACCACCTCGAACCGGCCGATCGCCAAATGCTCCGACATGCAAGGCCTGAAGATGCGCGTTCCCGACGTGCCGGCCTATCTCGCCATGCCACGTGCCTGCGGCGCCAACACTGCGCCGATCGCCTTCGCCGAAGTGTACCTGGCGCTGCAGAACGGCACTGTCGAGGCGCAGGAGAATCCACTGACCACCATCGAGGCGAAGAAATTCTATGAGGTGCAGAAGCACATCGTGCTCACCGGACACATCGTCGACCATCTGAACACGATCGTATCGCAGTCGCGCTGGGCCTCGCTTTCCGACGAGGACAAGCAGATATTCACGGAGGTGATGCAGGAGGCGGCCGCCCGCGCCACGGCAAAGATCGTCGCCCGCGAAAAGGAATTGGTGCAGGTATTCAAGGATCGCAGCATCACCGTGACCGACGTCGACCGTGCCGATTTTGAGAAGAATGTGCTTGAGAAGGTCACGTTCGAGGAGTTCGGCTACAACAAGGCCGATTGGGAAGCGATCCGCGCGATCAAGTAGAGTGTCGGGAAAATCGGATGCTCAAACAAAGGGATAGAGCGGCAACCGGATTCGCCGCTTTAACCTGCCCATCCGTCCGGCCCCATGTTGCGCCGGACGGCCTTTCCAATCCTTGACACCCACCAGCTTCGGGAGCCCGCGCGCCGATGGCCGAGGAACACCATACCGAGATAACCGTCGAAGAGATCGCCCACGCTTTCGAGGAGGTGCCGGTACACGTCGACCTGTCGCACCACGGCATCGAGGACTGGATCACGCTCGCCGTGTTCTGGGGCATGGTCGCCTGTGTCTTCCTGCAGTTCTTCACCCGATATGCGCTGAACAACAGCCTTGCCTGGACCGAGGAGATCGCCATCAACGCGCTGGTCGTCGTCGTCTTTCTCGGTGCCTCAATGTGCGTGCGCATTTCGCGCCACATCCATGTCGACGTGCTCTATCACTACCTGCCGGAGCGCGCCGGCCGCTGGCTCGCACTCGCCGTCGACGTCATCCGCGTCGCCTTCTTCGCCTATGGAACCTGGCTAATGTGGCGCTACGTTTCGATCGTGGCGCACGAGCGCATGGTTACCGTCAACTTGCCGCGCCGCTGGTTCTTCTACGCCGTCCTGGCAGGCTTCGCGCTGATGTTCCTGCGCTCGATCCAGGTCTTTATCGGCAACTACAGGCGTGGCTATTCGGTGCTCGAGCGCCCGGGTGCGTTTGAAACGGCGGGGGACTGAGCGATGCTGCTTTTGGTCGGAGGCTTTCTTGTCCTGATGTTGATTGGCGTGCCGGTCGCCGTTTCGATGGCGGCCGCCTCGGTTCTCTACCTCGTCATCTACGGCGTCGCGCCCGACATCATCGCGGCCCAGCGCATGATTGCCGGGGTGGAGAGCTTTCCGCTGCTCGCCGTGCCCTTCTTCATCCTCGCCGGCAACCTCATGAACATCGCCGGCGTCACCGGGCGCATCTACGCCTTCGCCCTTGCCCTGGTCGGCTGGATGAAGGGCGGCCTGGCGCAGGTCAACATCATTGGATCGGTGATCTTTTCCGGCATGTCTGGCACCGCGCTCGCCGACGCAGCCGGCATTGGCACCATCGAGATCAAGGCGATGAAGGATCATGGCTATCCGATCGACGCCGCGGTCGGGGTCACCGCTGCCTCAGCGACGCTCGGGCCGATCTTTCCGCCGTCGCTGCCCTTCGTCATCTATGGCATGATGGCGAATGTCTCGATCGGCGCGCTATTCATGGCCGGCATCTTGCCGGGCGTGGTCATGACCGTGCTGATGATGGTGACGGTCGCCATCTTCGCCTACAGGCGCGGCTGGGGCTCCGACACGTCGTTCGAGCTGCGGCGGCTCGCCGAAGCGGCCGGCGAGGTGCTGGTGGTGGCTGCCTTCCCGCTCGCCTGTTACCTCTTGGTGCAGCTTGGCCTGTCCATCAATGTCGCGGTCGGTATCGCGCTGCTGGTACTGATCGTGGCCGACTGGTATTTCGACTTCTCCGCAGTCATGGCGCTGATGACGCCGGTGATCCTGATCGGCGGCATGACGATGGGCTGGTTCACGCCGACCGAGGCGGCGATGGCCGCCGTGATCTGGTCGCTTTTCCTCGGGTTGGTGCGCTACCGCACGATGACGCTGCGCACACTCGCAAAGGCGAGCTTCGACACGATAGAGACGACGGCCTCCGTGCTCTTCATCGTCACCGCCGCCTCGATATTCGCCTGGCTGCTCACCGTCAGCCAGGCGGCACAGCTGTTCTCGACCTTCATCTTCGCGCTCACCGACAACATGTGGGTCTTCCTCATCCTGGTGAACGTCCTGATGCTGGTGGTAGGCTGCTTCCTCGATACTATCGCGGCGATCACCATTCTTGTGCCCATCCTGTTGCCGGTGGCCGCCGTGTACGGCATCAACCCGGTGCATTTCGGTCTGATCATGACGCTCAATCTGATGATCGGTCTCCTTCATCCGCCGCTCGGCATGGTGCTGTTCGTCCTCTCGCGGGTCGCCAAGCTGTCGGTCGAGCGCACGACCATGGCAATCCTGCCCTGGCTCGTCCCGTTGATCGTCGCGCTGATCCTGATCACCTTCATCCCCGCAATCACGCTGTGGCTGCCGACGCAAATGGGGCTGATCCGATGATCGACAGCGCAATCGCCGCGACGCTGTTCGGCCCTGAGGATCTGCGCGTCGTCGAGCACCCGCTCGGCCCCCTCGCGCCGGGAATGGTGCGCGTGCGCTTCGGCGCAGGCGGCATCTGCGGTTCCGACCTGCACTATTTCCGCCATGCGCGAACCGGCGATTTTGTCGTCACATCGCCGCTCGTGCTTGGTCACGAGGTCGCCGGAGAGATTGTCGAAATCAGCGCGGACGCGCCCGGACTTGCCGTCGGCGATCGCGTGGCGGTCAACCCATCACGCTGGTGCGGACAATGCGCGCGATGCGCGGAGGACCGCGCCAATCTCTGCGAAAACATCTATTTCATGGGCTCGGCGTCGAAAACGCCGCACATGCAGGGCGGTTTTGCCAGCATGTTCGACGCCACGCCCGCGCAATGCGTCAAGGTTCCGCCTGATGTCGCCTACCAGGCGGCGGCACTCGCCGAACCGCTCGCCGTCAGCCTGCACGCAGTGGCGCGGGCCGGCGACATTGCCGGTCGCAACGTCATCCTGTTCGGCGCCGGCCCCATCGGGGTTCTGACCATGCACGCCGCCAGGCTCAAGGGATGTGGCGAGCTCACCGTCGTCGACATAGCCGAGGCGCCGCTCGCCTTCGCCAGCAAACTTGGAGCAGACAGGACGATCGACCTGTCCGGCGGCGACGAGGAGCTCAAGGCGCTGGCGGCCGACAGGGCGATCGATGTCGCGTTCGAGATTTCAGGCACCGCCGCGGGCCTTGCAGCGGCGATCGACAGCGTGCGGCGCGGCGGCACGGTCGTTCAGGTCGGCAATCTTCCGGGCGGTCAGATCCCCGTGGCGGCCAATGCGGTGATGGCCAAGGAAATCGACCTGAAAGGCACGTTCCGCTTCGGCGCGGAATTCAACCAGGCGGTCGCTCTCATCGTCGGCGGGGACATAGACGTTCTGAAGCTGGTGACCGCCGAACGCCCCCTTTCCTCGGCCCGCGATGCATTCCGGCTGGCCGCCGACCGCTCGCAGGGCGTCAAGGTCGTGCTGACCGCCGACTGAGGAGTTTTTCAACCGCCTGCGGTGACCTGGTTTTCACAAGCCCTGCTTGAGGCTCAGGCTTCCTTCCTGTCCGCCTGCTTACGCGCCCGCGCGAACTGCAGTCCGGCGACGCCGGTGGCCGCAGCAAGCGCCAGGCCGATCGGAATGAGACTCGAGGGCTGGTCGGCCTTTCTGAGCACGGCCACGACGTCATACCCGACATCCAGCCCGATGCGCTTGGCGTAGGATCCGAAGGCGACGTTGCTGATCATCAGCGCGTCGCCCGCCTGCGTGATGGTGAGACCGATGCCGCGCAGCCGCTCCAGCGGTTCGCCCGGCTCGCCGAGTGGCACGTTGACCGTCTTACGTACATCCTCGCCCATGAGGTCGACACCCTCGACGACGAAATTGATGCGGCCATCGGTCGGCGTCTGCTCGACTGCCGACAGGAACTCACTCGCCGGCAATTCCTCGTAAGGCGGCGACACCTGATTGAGCCACCAGTCCGGCCGAAACAGCGTGAAGCAGATGAGAAGCAGGGCCGCACTTTCCCAGAGGCGGCTTTTCGTCACGAACCAGTTCATCGTGGCGGCCGAAAACAGCAGGATGGCGATCAACGAGACCGTTGCCACCCAGATCGTTTCGGGCCAGGTATCGACTCCGATCAGCAGCATCGCCGGATTGAAGATGAAGACGAACGGCAGGATCGCGGTACGCAACGAATAGGCCGCGCCCTGGAAGCCGGTGGCAATCGGATCCTCCTTGGAAATCGCCGCCGCCGCGAAGGCCGCCAACCCGACGGGCGGGGTGATGTCGGCCATGATGCCGAAGTAAAAGACGAAGAGGTGGACCGCGATCAGTGGGATTGGCAGTCCGGCCTGCGCGCCGAGATCGACCACGACCGGCGCCATCAGCGTCGCCACCAGGATGTAGTTTGCGGTGGTCGGGATACCCATGCCGAGCACAAGGCTGATCGCGGCGACGAGGATCAGCATCAGGATGACGTTGCCGCCGGAGATGAACTCGACGAGTTCCGTCATCATCAGGCCGAGACCGGTCAGCGTGATCGTGCCGACGACGATACCGGCGGTGGCCGTGGCGATACCGATGCCGATCATGTTGCGAGCACCGAGCGCCAGCCCGTCGATCAGGTCGTCCCAGGCAGCACGCACTGAAGCGGTGAGGTCTTCATTGCGGAATACAGCCATCAGCGGCTTGCGGGTGGCGACAATACCGAGGATTGAAACGGTCGCCCAGAACGCCGAGAGGCCGGGCGACATCTGCTCGACCATTAGGCACCACAGAAGCACCGCGATCGGGATCAGGAAGTCGAGCCCGGTCCGCGTGACGTCCCAGGCGCGCGGCAGTTCCAGGATCGGCGCGTTCGGATCGTCGAGCGCGAGGTCCGGATAGCGGGAGGAATACCAGACGGAGGCGGCGTAGAGAGCTACGCCAGCAATTGCGAGCACCGGTGGCGCGATCCCACCGAAGACAGCCTGGATAGCGATGATGCCGTAATAGACAAAACAGACGGCGAGAATGCTGCCCGACACTCCGAGTCCCATCCGCAGCATCCGTTCTCTTGCCGGCGTCGGACGCTGCGGGATCGTCTTCAGGCCCATCTTTATCGCTTCGAGATGAACCATATAGAGCAGCGCAAGATAGGAGAAGACCGCCGGCAACAGCGCGTGCTTGACAATCTCCGAATAGGGAATGCCAACATATTCGACCATCAGGAAGGCGGCCGCGCCCATGACCGGCGGCATGATCTGGCCATTGATCGAGGCCGAAGCCTCGATGGCGCCCGCCTTGACGCCGGAAAGGCCGGTGCGCTTCATCAACGGGATGGTGAAGATGCCGCCTGAAACCACATTGGAGACGGACGAGCCGGACACGACGCCGTTGAGAGCCGATGAGACCACGGCGACTTTCGCCGGGCCGCCGCGCAAATGGCCGAGCAGCGCGATGGAGATCTGCATCATCCAATTGCCCGCGCCTGCCTTTTCCAGAAGCGTGCCGAACAGGACGAACAGAAAGACGAAGCTCGTCGATACGCCAAGTGCAATCCCGAAGACGCCTTCGGTGGTCAGCCATTGATGGTTGAGAAACTTGTTGAGTGACGCACCGCGATGTTGAATCACGTCCGGCATGTACTGGCCGGCAAAGGTGTAGAAGATAAAGACACATGCCACGACCACCATCGGAAGGCCGAGCGCGCGGCGCGTCGCCTCGAGGAGCAACAGAATGCCGACGGTGCCAGTAACGAGATCGAGCGTGGTCGGCTGGCCCGGCCGTCCGGAAAGCTCGACGTAGAAGAGAAAGAGGTAGGCGCCGGCAAACCCGCCAACCACGGCCAGCACCCAGTCGAGCAGCGGCACGCGATCGCGGGGAGAGGATTTCAGCGCCGGATAGGCGAGAAACGTCAAAAACAGCGCGAAGCCGAGATGGATGGCGCGCGCTTCCGTGTCGTTGAGGATGCCGAAGCCGAAGACGAACGGCAAAGGCGAAGCGTACCAGAGCTGGAAAAGCGACCAGGCAACGGCAACCCAGAGCAGGATTCGACCGACTGTTCCGCCCGGATGCCTGCCGCCGGTATCGGCCTCCGCGACAAGTTGTTCGAGCTCTTCGAGATCGACGCCGGCCGGTTGTTCCTTCACGTCGCTCATGACGCCTCCTGTGGCGGATGGCCCCGGCGGGTCCGCTGAACCCGCCGGACTGTCGTCAGGTCACGAAGCCTACTTCAGCCAGCCCTTCTCCTTGAAGTATTTTTCAGCGCCCGGATGCAGCGGTGCGGAATTTCCTTCCGACACCATCTTGGCCGGATCGAGGTTGGCGAAGGCCGGATGCAGCGACTTGAACTCGTCGAAGTTCTCGAACACCGCCCTGGTCAATTGATAGACGCTCTCATCGGGAACCTTGGCCGAAGTGACCAGCGTGGCGAGCACACCGAAAGTCCCTGTATCGTCGGGATTGTTTGCGTAAAGACCGCCCGGAATGATCGCCTTGGCGTAGTAAGGATTCTCGGCGACGAGCTTGTCCACGACTTCTCCAGTCAACGGCACCAACTTGGCACCGCAGGTGGTCGTCGGATCCTGGATGTTCGCGGAAGGATGGCCGACGCCGTAGAAGAACCCGTCGATCTTGCCGTCACAGAGCGCCGGGCCGTGCTCGTCAGCCTTCAACTCCGATGCAAGCGAAAAGTCGGCCAACGTCCAGCCCATCGCACCGAGCAGACGTTCCATGGAGGAGCGCGTTCCGGAGCCGGGATTGCCGACATTGAAGCGTTTGCCCTTGAAGTCCTCGAATTTCGTCACGCCAGCATTCGGATGCGCCAGGACCGTGAACGGCTCCGGATGGATCGAGAAAACCGCGCGCAGATCGGTATGCGCGCCTCCGTCCTTGAAGGATTCCTCGCCCTTGAAGGCGTTGTACTGGACGTCCGACTGCGCCATGCCGAAGTCGAGTTCGCCTTCCTTGATCGTGTTCACGTTGAATGCCGATCCGCCGGTTGATTCGACCGAACAGCGGATCCCGTGTGTCTTGCGATCCTTGTTGAGCAGGCGGCAGATAGCACCGCCGGCGGCATAGTAGACGCCGGTGACGCCACCAGTGCCGATGGTAACGAAATTCTGCTGCGCCATTGCACTGGCTGAAAACAGCAGCGCGGCCGACAAGGCAGCGATCTGCGCTCCATAGCGTACAGTCCGGGCATGTTTCATCTGGTTCTCCCTTGGTCTTTGCGTGCCGTCGCCGCCGTCCGGTGTTTTTGTGTCAAGGCACGTCGATGCATGCTACAATTGTTGCGCTTTATCAATCAAGGGAAATGCTTGTTACAATGAACACGCGGGAGATGGGTTTCGACGCGCTTCTGGCGCGCATACTGACTGTACTCCCCGAATTGAGCTCAGAACTGCGCAAGGCGGCGCGATTCCTGGTCGACCATCCCGACGAGGTGGCGCTGGTTTCCATGCGGGTGCTGGCCTCGCGATCAGAAGTGACACCGACGACCTTCGTGCGACTGGCGCGCCGGCTGGGCTGCGGCGACTGGGCGGCGCTGCGCAAGCCGTTCGAGGACCGGCTGCGCTCTGGCAAGGCGCCTTTCGCGGCAAGGGCCGATGCGCTTGTCAAGCGCGGGTCGGAGGCGATCTTCGCGGAATCGCTGAGGACGACGGTGGCCAATCTGGCGGCGGCCGAAGCGGTCAACGGCAGTGAAGAAATCGCAAGGGCTTGCGCAATACTGGAGAAGGCGCAGCGCATACGCGTAGCCGGGTTCCGAAGCTGCCGCGCGCCCGCCCACGCGCTCGTCTATCTCTGCCGGATGTTCCGGCGCGAGATCACGCTGCTCGGCGGCGACGGCGGTGCGATCGAGGCGGAACTCGCAGCGCTTGGAAAGAGGGAAGCGATCGTCGCGATCGGCTTTTTGCCCTATTCGCGTGAACTCGGGCCGGTGGTTGAGGCTGCGCAACGACACAGCGTCCCGATTGTCGCGATCGCCGACAGCATGGCTGCTCCGATCGCGCGGCATGCGGACGTTACCTTGCGATTCTCTACCGACAGCCCGTCCTTCTTCCCGTCGGTAGCCGCAGCTATGGCTATCGTGGAAGCGCTGGCTGCAACGATGCTTGCGCGCAGCGGGCCGGCTGCTGCGGCTCGTGTCAGAGAGACGGAACTGGAGTTACAGGCATTCGGGGCCTATCTGCCGGAATGAGGAGCGCTGGCGCTATGCCACCGCAGCGTCTATCGCGTCGCCGAGCCGCTCAACAACAGCGTCGATTGCTGCGGCGTCTATGATGAAGGGCGGCGCAAGCAGCACATGATCGCCGCGCGCGCCGTCGATCGTGCCCCCCGCGGGATAGACGAGCAGGCCTCGCGCCATCGCCTCGCGCTTGATGCGCGCATGTAATTTGCGGTCCGGATCGAACGGTTCCTTCGACGAACGGTCTTCGACCAACTCGAGCCCCATGAAGAGGCCACGGCCGCGGATGTCGCCGACATGGGCGTGGTTGGAAAAGCGCTCACCGAGGCGCCGGGCGAGATGGGCGCCCATCGCCTTGACGTTGTCGAGCAGGTGGTCCCGCTCGATGACCTCCTGGACGGCAAGCGCTGCCGCACAGGCCATGGGGTGGCACACAAAGGTGTGGCCGTGCTGGAAGAAGCCGGAGCCTTCGGCGAAAGCATCGAAGATACGGCGTGAAAGCAGCACTGCACCAATGGGTTGGTAGCCTCCGCCGAGCCCTTTGGCGATTGTCATCAGGTCGGGCGCGACGCCGTCCTGCTCGCAGGCGTGCAGCGTGCCGGTGCGGCCCATGCCGCACATCACCTCGTCAAGGATGAGGAGCACGCCGTAGCGGTCGCAGATTTCGCGGATGCGCCTGAAATAGCCGGGAACGGCGGGCACCGCTCCTGCTGTCGCGCCGACGACAGGTTCTGCGACGAAGGCCATGACAGTCTCCGGACCGAGTTCGAGAATTTTGTCCTCGAGCGCCTGGGCGGCGCGCAGGCCGTAGGCCGCCTCGCTCTCACCGGCTTCCTGGTAGCGGTAGGCGTAGCATGGATCGATGTGATGCGCGTCGATCAGCAATGGGCGGAATTGGGCACGGCGCCACTCATTACCGCCAGCGGCGAGAGCACCGAGCGTGTTGCCGTGATAGCTCTGGCGGCGGGCGATGACGTTTCGCCGCTCCGACTTGCCAGTCTCGACGAAAAACTGACGTGCCATCTTCAGCGCCGCCTCCACCGCCTCGGAGCCGCCGGACACGAAATAGACGTGGCTTATGCCTTGCGGCGCGCCGGCGACCAGCTTGTCGGCCAGCGCCTCGGCCGGCTCATTGGTGAAGAAGCTGGTGTGGGCGTAGGCGAGCTTGTCGGCCTGTGCGTGGAGCGCGGCCGTCACGTCGGGATGGCCGTGGCCGAGGCAGGAAACCGCCGCCCCCCCTGAAGCGTCGATATAGGCGAGGCCATCGCGGTCGAAGAGTTCGATACCCTTGCCGCCAGCCACGACGGGCAGGGTCACATGGATCTGGCGATGCAGGATGTGTGTCATTCTTTCCTCGATTGACGATGGCGCGATTTGCAGCGAACTTACCATGCAACATATGTTACATAGTGCGCAACACTGAAACAGTTGGATTGAACTTATGATCGTCGACAGGAGCATAACCGACCCCGGACTCATCGCGCCGACGGCAATCGCCGTTGCGCCGAACGGTGGACGGCGTGGCAAGGAAGACCACCCTGCCCTGCCGATCGGCCCCCAGGAACTGGCCCGGACCGCCGCAGCCTGCCTCGAGGCGGGCGCCGCCATGATCCATGCGCATGTCCGCGATCGCGACGGCGGCCATTTGCTCGACGCGCATGCCTATCGCGAGGTGACGAAAGCGATACGTGATGCGGTGGGCGAGCGGCTGATTATCCAGATCACCAGCGAAGCGGTCGGCCGATACCAACCGGCCGAGCAGATGGCGGTAGTGCGCGCTACCCGCCCCGAGGCGGTTTCGCTGGCGCTGCGCGAACTGGTACCCGACCCTTCCCATGAGACCGCTTTCGCGGAGTTCCTGTGGTGGTTGAAGAGCGAGCGGATCGCCCCTCAGATCATCCTCTACGCGCCCGAGGAGGCGTCGGCCCTAGCCGCCATGCAGCAGCGCGGGCTAGTGCCTTTCGAGAATATCCCGGTGCTTTATGTGCTCGGCCGCTATACGCCAGGACAGGTTTCGCGGCCGGCCGACCTGCTTCCCTTCCTTGCGCATGACCGTCCACGCTTCGCACACTGGATGGTCTGCGCCTTCGGCCGGGAAGAAACCGCCTGCGTCACGGCCGGTGCGCTGCTGGGCGGTCATGCCCGCGTCGGCTTTGAGAACAATTTTTCTCTGCCTGATGGCACAACCGCCATGGACAATGCGGCGCTTGTGGCTGCGACCAGATGCGCCCTGACCGCCTGCGGCGTCAGGACCGCCCGAGCCAACGACCTCCGCGCCGCCTGGTCGGTCCAACGCTAACGCTCACCCACACCTTGATGCAGATGTGTTCGCTTCGCACAGGTGCAAGCAAGACCGCTGGCGTCTATCGCCTCAGCGCGTAGACATTGCCCTTTTCGCTGTCCATCGGCAGTGCCACATCGTCCTCCAGCAAACGGGTGATCCGGGCAAAGCCCGTAAAAGCCTTTCTTGCTTCCTCGGCAGACATCTCGCCTGTCAGAGCTGCAGCGCAGCAGTTCAGTGCGCATTGATACACCGGCCCGCGCCGCCCCCTTGGCCATTTCCGCAAGAACGCCATCGCTTCCCTAACACCGTCGATGTCTTCCACCGGTTGCCCCGGCCCACGCGAAATTCGCACTGGCGAAAAGAATTGCAGACGATCCATTGGTTCCTTCCGGTCGATCGCGATGCATTCGATCAACCTAGTTAAATTCACGGCCAGCCAATTGGTTCCCGGCAAAGGGCCTGGGGCCCTCGATAAAGTGGCAGCGGACCAGCTGAATGAATCGCCGGCTATGGCCCGACTTCTTGGCGTTGTGGGAACGTTCAGGGGGGCTGGTGCATTTCGACTTCAGCAATGATCCTTGAGGGAAATGCCAGGTTATGAGAATAGCCCATGTGGCACCGCTTCATGAATCCGTGCCGCCCCGGCTCTATGGAGGCACGGAGCGCATTGTCTCCTATCTGACCGAAGGATTGGTCGAGCTTGGCCATGATGTAACCTTGTTCGCCAGCGGCGACACAAGGACGTCGGCAAAATTGGTGCCGTGTCGCGAGCGTGCGCTGCGTCTTGATCCACGTCCGCTAAAATCCGAGACAGCCGCGCATCTCTTGATGCTGTCTGAGGTGAAAAAGCGAGCTCAACAATTTGATATCATTCACTTCCACCTTAGTCATTTCTTGCACTTTTCCTTCTTCTCGCACATATCGGAGCGGACGGTGACAACGCCACATGGCAGGCTCGACTATGTCGATCTGGCGCCGGCCTACGAGCGTTTTCCGCGCTTCCCGATGATCTCCGTCTCCCGCAGCCAAAGAATGGGGCTCGCCAATGCCAACTGGCTGGCGACGATCCACCACGGGCTCCCGACCGATATCTACGAACCGACTTTCGAGACGGACAGAGGAGAACCTTACCTTGCCTTCCTTGGCCGGATGTCGCGCGACAAGCGTCCGGATCGTGCCATCGAGATCGCGCAGCGATCGGGGCTGAAACTGAAGCTTGCGGCAAAGATAGGCGACGACGATCGCGCCTACTTCCACAAGGTGGTCGAGCCGCTGATCGACGGTGACCGTGTCGACTATGTCGGCGAGATCGAGGAGAACAAGAAGGCGGAATTCCTCGGCAAGGCGGTCGGCCTTGTATTCCCGATCGACTGGCCCGAGCCGTTCGGTCTTGCCGTCATAGAGGCGATGGCCTGCGGCACGCCGGTGATCGCCTGGAACGCCGGCGCCATGCCGGAGATCGTCGATCAAGGCGTGACCGGTTTTATCGTGGATTCCATAGAGGGCGCGGTCGCGTTGGTGCCCGGCTTGCGGCGGCTCGACAGGCGGAAGGTGCGAGCTATGTTCGAAAGGCGGTTTTCCGCCAAGAGAATGGCTCGCGACTACGTGGCCGCCTATGCGTGCCTGATCGGCGCCTCTGCCGAAGCAAGAGCGTCGTGAGCGGCGCTATCTCGGGCAGAGAGAGATGTGTAACGAATGACCCAACTCGACGAGCGCAAGCTTGATCCCGCAGTGGCACTTGCCTCCCTGGACGCCACCGCACCTCGAGAGCCGCACCGGCTGTTCGCCCTCAAGCAAGGCGATTGTTTTGCCGTGGCCGACGCCTACGGGGATATCCGCGGCACCGGAGACGGTTTCTTCCGTGACGACACGCGGGTGCTTTCCGAATTCCGACTGGTCGTCGGCGGCCGACAGACATCGCTGCTCGGTGCGTCGCTCAGTCAGGACAATGTCCTCTTCACCTCCAACCTGACCAATCTGCCGATGCAGAGCGTCCGCGGCCGGGACATTCCGCAGGGCGCGATCCATATTGAACGCACCAGGCTACTTTGGCAGGATCGGCTGTTTGAACGCATCACGCTTTCCAATTACAGCCAGGAACACTCCACCATCCGCGTTTCGCTGCATTTTGCAGCCGATTTCCGCGACATGTTCGAAGTGCGCGGCTCGACAAGGCCAAAGCGCGGGATGGCCCATGCTGCCGTGACGGATACGACCTCCGTCCTGTTTCGCTATGACGGGTTGGACGGGCTGGCGCGAATCTCGGCGATATCGTTCTCGCAGGCGCCTGACCATCTGATGACCGACCGAGCGGATTTCCTGATTGCCGTGACGAAGCGCAGCAGCAAGGTGCTGTATGTCGAAGTCGGTTCCGAGGTGGCGGAAGCGCCGAACCGCGATCGTTTCCGCGCCGCCGCGGCCAGGGCTCGTTTCGGCATGCGAGCCAAACGCCGCCATGGCGCCACGACGCACAGTTCAGGGCGCGTTTTCAACGATTGGATCGAGCGCGCCCGGGCGGATGTGGCACTGCTGACCACTGAGCTCGCGACCGGACCTTACCCCTATGCGGGCATCCCTTGGTTTTCGACGGCGTTTGGTCGCGACGGCGTGATCTCTGCGCTGCAGATGCTGTGGCTCAACCCGGGCCTCGCGCGGGGCGTTCTGGCCTTCCTTGCCCAACACCAGGCGACAGAAACGTTGCCGTTCAGCGATTCGCAGCCTGGCAAGATCATGCATGAGACCCGCAAGGGCGAGATGGCGGCGCTGCGGGAGCTCCCCTTCGGCCGCTACTATGGCGGCGTCGATACAACCCCGCTCTACATTCATCTCGCCTGCGCCTTTGCTGACCGTACCGGTGACATGGCGTTCATCGACAGCCTGTGGCAGTCGCTCTGCGCAGCGGCCGAATGGACCGAGGAGGCAAGCCGGGCGACCGGTTTCGTTACCTATCAACGTGCCGCCGAGTCCGGCCTTACCAACCAGGGATGGAAAGACAGCATCGATTCCGTCTTCCATGCAGATGGCCGCATCCCCAAGGGACCGATTGCCCTGGTGGAGGTGCAAGGCTACGTCTTTGCCGCATTCCGGGGACTGGCGGCGCTCGCCCGTCGCCGCGGCGAGGACGACAGGGCCGATCATTGGGACAGCCGTGCCGAGGCCATGCGCGCCGCTGTGGAACGTCATTTCTGGCTGGACGATCTCGGCTTCTATGCCTTGGCGATCGACGGCGCCGGCGAGCCTTGCAAGGTGCGGGCGTCTAATGTCGGGCACCTTCTCTATGTCGGTCTCCCCGACCCGGTACGGGCGAAGATGGTCGCCGATCAGCTGCTTTCGGCGTCCTTCCATTCGGGCTGGGGGCTGAGGACGCTCGCCGACGATGCCGTGTTCTTCAACCCGATGTCGTACCACAACGGCTCGATCTGGCCGCATGACACCGCCATGTGCGGCGCCGGTCTGGCACGCTACGGTGAGCGTGAAAGCGTGGTCCGGCTGATGAACAGTACTTTCGAATCGGCGGTCCATTTCAATATGCGGTTGCCCGAGTTGTTCTGCGGTTTTACCCGCGCGCCGGGCGAAGCACCGATCGCCTATCCCGTCGCCTGCTTGCCGCAGGCATGGTCGGCCGGGTCCGCCTTCATGCTGATGCAGGCCTGCCTTGGCATGGAAATCGACGGCTGGGACAGCGAAATCCGCGTGGCCCGTCCCAGGCTGCCGATTGGCATAGACACGCTCACACTGAGGCACCTGCGCGTAGGCGCGACGGTGGTCGACCTCAACTTCCAACGTGTCGGAGACAGGGTCGTCGCCTTCCTCTCCGATCGACATGAGGGGTTGGTGCCGCTCATCGTGCGGACCTAGCCTGGCTTTGCGCATCGAACTGATCGCGGCGCTCCAATTGTCGGAACCCCTGGCCCGATCCGTGCGTTTCGTAAACCTCACGCCGGCACACGGCAGCTTGTCACCAGTGGCCGGCTGCGGGTTCGAAAAAGAAAAAGGTCACCGACCGGCTGGAGGAAAATTCGTCGTTCCAATGTCAGACTATGGCATAGAGGTACTCTGGGTTCTGATCCTTGCAAGCCTCGGCATTTCCGCTGTTGCCGTGGTGGTGTTTTCGGTATCCCATCGGCGTCAAAGCACACCTGCCGTCGCGTACGCCACCGGCGAGGACGTGGCTTCGGAAGCGGCACGCAAAGTGCTGCGGGAGTTTGAAAAGAACGGCCACTCGGCCGATGCAGCGCTGATCGCTTGGTCGCCCGACATCTTGCGCAAGATCCTGGCCGACGATCTGCCGGATACGCAGGTAATCGTGGTGTCCAACCGCGAACCCTACATTCACAACGTCGAGGATGATGGCGTCGAACTCGTGGTACCGGCCAGCGGATTGGTTTCGGCGCTCGAGCCGATCACCCGTGCGTGCGCCGGTACTTGGATCGCCTATGGCGGCGGAACAGCGGACCGTCTCACGGTCGACAAGAACGACCGGATTGAGGTGCCGCCCGACAACCCGTCCTACGCGCTGCGCAGGGTCTGGCTGACGGAGGCGGAATACCAGGGCTATTATCTGGGTTTCGCCAACGAAGGTCTGTGGCCGCTTTGCCATATCGCCTTCACCCGCCCGATTTTTCGCGCCTCGGATTGGGAGGCCTATGAGGCCGTCAACCGGAAGTTCGCCGATACGGTGGTTACCGAAGCGCGCAACGAGCGGCCGATCGTGCTGGTCCAGGACTACCACTTCGCGCTTTTGCCGCGCATGATCCGCGAGCGCCTGCCCGAAGCGATCGTCATCACGTTCTGGCATATCCCATGGCCCAACTCGGAAGTGTACAGCATCTGTCCATGGCGTGAACGGATCCTGGAAGGTTTGCTCGGCAGCTCCATCGTCGGCTTCCATACCCAGTTCCATGCAAACAATTTTGCCGAAAGCGTCGATCGCTTCCTGGAAAGTCGTATAGAGCGGGCCGATGCGGCGATCTCCTACGGCGGAAGGACGACGCTGGTGCACGCTTATCCCATCTCCATAGAATGGCCGGCGGAACTTTTGGCAAAACTGCCTGATGTCGACAAATGCCGCGCCCGCCTGCGCCAGAGGTTCGGGTTGAAAGCGGATGTCAAACTGTGCGTCGGCGTCGAGCGTCTCGACTACACGAAGGGCATTCTCGACCGACTTCAGGCGCTGGAAGAATTGTTCACGAGACGTCCCGAATGGGTTGGAAAACTGGTTCTCCTGCAGATTGCGGCGCCCAGCCGAGGCACGCTCCCGGCTTATAGGCAACTCCACGATGAATGCCGCCGCTACGCCGAAGAGCTCAACCAGCGCTATGGCAGCGAGGATTACAATCCTGTCCTGATGGTTATCGAACATCACGCGCAGGAACAGGTCTACGAGATCTATCGCGCCGCCGACATCTGTATGGTCACCAGCCTGCATGACGGCATGAACTTGGTGGCTAAGGAATTCGTCGCAGCGCGCGACGACGAACAGGGCGTGCTGCTGCTCAGCACCTTTGCCGGCGCCTCGCGCGAACTCCTTGAGGCGCTGATCGTCAATCCCTACGATACGGCCATGATGAGCGACGCGCTGCTGCGGGCGCTGACCATGACGCCAGACGAACAGCGCGAGCGCATGCGGCCCATGCGCGAGATGGTACGCAACAACAATGTCTATCGCTGGGCCGGCAGTATGCTTCTCGATGCGGCCCGCCTTCGCAAGCGCGGCGACCTCGACCGGGTAACGGCTGCCGGCGAGCGGCCATCGAACAACAACAACGTCATTCCGATATTCGAGCCGACAAGAAAAGCAGCGTCCTGACGAGCCTTCGGCTGCTGCGGGCGCGTCAACGCCCCCTGCCCCATTGCCTTAGACCACTGGAGGAAGCTGATCAGCCGATCTTCCCGTCCACGATGTGAATGCGGCGATCCATGCGCGCCGCCATTTCGAGGTCATGCGTAACCGCCACGACGGTCTTGCCGCGCTCGCGCACCAGATTCTCCAGGATTGTGAAAACCTGCTCGGAGCTCGTGCTGTCGAGGCTCCCCGTCGGCTCATCCGCGAGGATAAGTGGCGGGTCGTTGGCGAGCGAGCGTGCCACCGCGACGCGCTGACGCTGGCCGCCCGAGAGCTGGTCAGGCCGCTTGTCGAGATGTTCGCCGAGCCCCAGGGACGAAAGCAGCTCCCCGGCCCGCTCGCGCATTTCAGGCCGCGCCAGTCGGCCCAGCTTGCGCATTGGAATTTCGACATTTTCGCGCGCCGTGAACTCCGGCAGCAGAAAATGAAACTGGAACACGAAGCCCAGCATCGAAAGGCGGGTCCGCGCGCGCTCCCTTTCATTCATCGGCGCGGTGTCGCGGCCGCCTATTCTCAACGTTCCACCGGTCGGCCGGTCGAGCAGCCCGAGCAGATAAAGCAATGAGGACTTGCCGGAGCCGGAGGGACCGGTGACGGCGACGAATTCTCTCTCGTTGATCGCGAGCGTGATGTCCTTGACCAGCGTGACGGGAACCGTCTCGGGCAACACGCGCGTCAGGTTCTCGGTCTCGATAAGCGCGCTCATGATGCGCCTCTGATGATATCGACAGGGTTCAGGCGTGCTGCACGGCGCGCCGGCAGGTAGCCGGCCACTGCCGCCGAGCCGAGCGCGAAAGCCGAGGCGATGACGTAGTGCATCACGCTCCAGGCGATCGGCAGACGCGTCATCTCCTGGCCGGTCGCGGCGATCTCGAAACGCACCAGCGACAGCGCATAGGTCATGGAGAAGCCGAGCAGCCAGCCGAGCGCGGAGCCGGCAGCGCCGATCGCCAGGCCTTCCAGCAGAAAGAGCCGGCGCATGTCCGACTCCGGGAAGCCCAGCGACTTCATGATGGCGATGTCGCGCGCCTTCTCGTGCGTGATGGTGGAGATGATGTTGTAAATGCCGAAGCCCGCGACCAGCATGATCGCGCCAACGACGGTGTACATGATGACGTTGCGCACGACGAGCGCCTCGAGGATCGATTCATTCGCCTCCTGCCATGCCACGGCCTTGTAGCCCAGTTCGGCCTCGGCGCGGTGCGCCACTGCCGGAGCGCGGTTTGGATCGTCGAGCTTGATGCGGATCTCGTTGATGGCGTTCGGCCGCGCCGAGAGTATCTGCGCATTCTTCAGAAGCACATAGGCTTCACCTTCGTCGCGCGCGGTGGTGCCGGTGTGGAACAGACCAGCTATCTTGAAGTTGCGCGTCAGCCCCTCGGAGGAAACCGCGGTTATCGTGTCGCCGAACCCAGCGCCGAGCCGGCCCGCCATTGTGTCGCCGATGAGCACGTTGTTGCCGCCCGCGGCAAGTGCCGAAAAGCTGCCTTCGACGAAGTCTTCGACGATCGGCGATACACCGGATTCGCGCTCGGGTTCGATCCCGATGATCGCCGCGCCCACTTCGCGGCTGGAATAGCGGATCACACCCTGCGTTTTGAGGCTTGCCGCGAACCGGCCGGGAATCCAGCTCTCGAGCCAGGAGGTCGCGGCGGTCGGATTGATGATGCCGCGGCGATCGTCGCGCGGCCTGAGCCCGGAAATCGCGACTGTCGCGAAGGCATCCTCGGCGGGCTGATGGCGGGCGGTGCGCTGCTCGTCTGTGATGTCGACATGCGGCATCGTGTCGACGAGCTGCCTGACGAAATCGTCCTGACCGCCCTGCATCAGCGCCGCCATAGCGATGGAGAAGCCGACACCGACCGCGACGCCGATCACGGCAACCAGCGTCTGGCGACCGCGGCCGGCAATGTGCGTGACGGCGATGTCGAAGATAAGCGGCATCGTTGCTTATCTCTCCTGGGCGGTAATGCTGACGCGCGCCCCGTCGGCGAGGTCGGCGGGATAGGGCGAGACGACGCGGGTCTTCTCGTCGACGCTAGCCTCCCCGTCGACACCCGACAGAACCTCGACGCCATTGGAGCCGCGAATGCCCGTTCGGATCTCACGCCGCCAGGCCTTGTCGCCCTCGACCACGAACACCTTGTTCCCATCCATTGCAATGGACGGGATCAACAGCGCATTTTTCGAAACGCGGATGACGATGTTCACGTCGGTCGACATGCCTATACGAAGTGGCGTGTCGTCCGGCAGGCGGAAGCGGACGCGATAGGTCTTCGTCACCGGATCGCCCTTGGGCGTGACGCTGTCGACCACCGCTTCCAGGTTCTGCCTGAGGAACGCATCGGATCTAAGCAGCGCGCGCTGGCCGACCTCGACCCGGGGTATATCCTCCTCGTTGACCTCGGCAACCACCAGCAGCGGCTTCGGCTCGCCGACCCAGAACAACACCGTGCCGAGCTCGGCGACCTCACCCACCTCGCCGTCCTGCCTGAGCACGACACCGGCGCTCGGCGCACGTAACACGTAGGTGTCGAGTCGCGCCTTCTGTCCGGCAACCAGCGCCTCGATCTGGCCAAGCTCGCTCTGCGCACGATCGAGAGCCTGCTGGCTCGCCGCACGCCTTTCGGCAAGCACGGTCAGCCGCCGGAGCTCTTCCTGGGCAAGCGCTTGACGCGCTTCGAGCTCGCCAAGCACGGCCCGGGCCTCGCTGTCGTCGAGCTTGGCGAGCACATCGCCTTGTGCAACCCTCGACCCCTCGCAATTACATTGCTCGACGATCCTCTCGCGGACCACAGGAGCGACCTTGGCCCAGGTTCGCGGCTCGACGGAGCCACTCGCGTAGACGATTTCCGCCGCGTCGCCACGCTGTGGCGTCACCACCGAAACCTTGGCCGGCTGCCACAGATACCAAGAGCTGAAAGCAGCAGCGGCCGCGACAAGAACAATGCCGACAATCCAGCGTATCCGTCGCAAGAAACTCTCCCCTCCATCATCGAATCCGAACGTCGGGCGGGACGCAGACATAGCATCAGACCGACCGTCGGTCTATAAAAGTTGCATAAGGAAACGGTTCGTGCTCCTCTTGCTCCACCTGACTTAGCGAGGATCGATTTTGGCCCGAGTGATAAAGCCACCGGAAATACGATCCGCCGAGCTTCTCGACTGCGCCCAGCGGCTTTTCTTCGAGCGCGGCTATGACAACACGACGGTGAACGACATCATCCGCGAGGCCGGCCTGTCAAAGGGCGCGTTCTACCACTACTTCGCATCGAAAGAGGCCCTGCTGGAGGCACTCGCCGCACGTCTTGCGCGCGACAGCTTCACCGAGTTGCAGCCCATGCTCAACGATCCATCACTTGACGGGCTTGGCCGGCTCAATGCGCTCTTTGCGGGCTCGCAGCGGTTGAACGTCGAACTCGCTCCGCAACTGCGCAAGACGTTCTTCGTCGTCTTTCGGCCCGAGAACCTTGCCCTCTTCCATCGGGTTGACCAGGCGGTCAGGGAACTGGCCATGCCGATAATCGCCGACCTCCTCCGGAAGGGAAGCGAGGAAGGCGTGCTCGACGTGCCTGATCCGGAAGCTTTTGCCGAGATGTTCTTGCAGCTCCGGCTGATCTTGCGGGATGTGATGCACCGCGCCTTGCGGCAGGCGGAAGGGGGCAATGTCGACGAAGCAGCGCGGCTGCTCGACGATCGGCTGCGGCTCTACGGCATCGCAATCGACCGGCTTTTGAAGTTGCCTGATGGAACGATAAAAGCGGCGCAACCCGGGTTTGCCCGGGCCTTCCTCGAAGCGGGCCCTTGAAGTCGCCAGAGCCGCGGGCAACAATTCACCGCGCATTGATAGACCAGCTCACCCCGACCCAGCGCTCCTCGTACTGCCACGGAGAGGGCTTGCCGACGCTGTCCAAAATCACGGGGGCGTCAGTGAAAGACCTACACTCGCATTCTCTTCCGGCGTCGCGTTCCAGTAGCCGTATGCCGCGGCGGTCCTCAGGAAATACTGGATCGCGTCGGCTGAGGGAGGATCCGAATACCTGTTTCCCCCGGCGATCGGCTTCCCGACGTCCCGGAAGAACCGGCCTATCCCTGGCGTGCTGACGAGGATCATGACGGCCGCTTCGGCCGACAGGTTTCGAAAGGCGTGCTTCGCCCCGCCCGGCACATGGAAAATGTCGCCCGGCCGTATGGATACCCAGACGAAGCCTTCCGGCGACTGCGAAAGGCCTTCGATCTCGCCGGAAATCTGAATGAAGGTTTCTGGGTCGGCATGGCTGTGCAGCGGCACGATAACACCCGGCGGGATAGTGCCGCGCATGGACGCAAGGTTCGCCATCGCGGGGCGGCGTAAGAAACAGGGCCTAGCACGTCGAGCGTCTCGACATTGCGCGGGTCGACGAGATGTCCCGCGCGCTCGCTGATGGTAGTGTCGAACATCCGATGTCTCCCTTCGATTCGTCATCCCGGCGTATTTGCCCACGCGCCGACAAAGGGCGGCAGCATGATGCACATCCGCTGTTCGACAGCCTCTTTGCGCAGTCGCTCGGCGAGCGTATCGACCTTCATTTCAGCGGCGGTCGCGACACCGACGGCTTCGGCCATCGGCAGCAGGCTGCGCAAGGTTCCAGCAATGTAGTCGTAGATTGGCGAGCGGGGCCCGCTGCCGGCCAGGCCGGCGGAATTCATCTGCGGCGCCGGCAGGCCCGCACCGGCGAAGACCATGGGCAGCCTGCCACCCATGTCGACCTCGAAACCCGCCCGCTCGATCGCCCGGCTGAAGAAGACCGGCAAGGTTGCGGCCGCTTTGCCGGCTGGGAACTCGACATGCGGATGCGGCGCCTGACGTCGCCCGCGGGCGAAGCAACGCCGTTGACCGCCGGGGAGTTCAACCTGTTGGCAGCGTTCCTGCAATCTCCACAGCAGATCTTGAGCCGCGAGCAGCTTCTCGCTGCCAGCAGGATTCACGACGAAGAGGTGTTTGACCGCAGTATCGACGTGCAGATATTGCGACTGCGCCGCAAGCTCGAGGTCAACCCGAGCGAGCCGAAGCTCGTTGTCACCGAGCGGGGGGCTGGCTACGTGTTCGCTGCCTCCGTCGAGGTGCTGTGACCTTGCCGAAAGGCGCCACGTTCAAGGCAGAGTGCAAATACGAACGTTCATCGCCTCAGCGCATGCACGCTATCGATATTTTCGCCGCCCAACGGCAGCGCCATGTCGTCGTCGAGCAAGCGCGTGATGCGGGCGAAGCCGGTAAAAGCCTTTCTTGCCTCCTCTGCCGACATCCGGCCCACCAGAGCCGCGGAGCAGCAATTCACCGCGCATTGGTAGACTGGCCCACGCCGGCCTGTTGGCCATTTACGCAAGAACTCCATCGCTTCGGCTACGCTATCAATTTCTTCGGTAGGGTTTTCCTGCCCACGTGAAATCCGCACAGGCGTAAAAAATTGCAGGCGATCCATCGTTTCCTCCCGGTTTGATCGCAATGTGCTTGATCGAAACCTTATTGAACTTACGGCTGGCCATTTGGTTTCCGGCAAAACAGAGCCGGTGCTGAAAAAGGTAGGCCCAAAAACAAAGTGTCTCATATCATTCGAATGAAATCGAATCACCAAACGTGACAAACGAAGCGAACAACGTTGCGCGCCGATAAGCGCGGTTCTCATGGAATAATTATCGAATATCTCTAGGGCGAGCTCCGCTTCCTGGGCGATTGGCGCCTCAATGCGCCCGCTCTATCCACCGACCATTTCGGCCAGTCTGCGCACCGTGTTCCAATTGCGCGAGGTGCCGACGCCGAGCCGTTTATGGCCTATTGCCGCTAGAAGGCGCGAATTCGGCTTCTCGCGCGAAAAGCAGATCCAGATGTCGCCGCCGACCGGCTGCATCCTTTCATCCTTGCCGGCATAGGCCTCCAGCGCCGTGACGGCTTCAGCGGGAACGGGCCTGCGCATCACGCGCACCGCCACCTGGTCCGCCGCGGCAGCCGATTCGGCGGGAAACGGATTGCCGGCCGCAAGCCTCAACCAGTCATCCGCGCGGCGCACGATGATGTCGACATGGCGGCTGAAGGTCCTTTCGAACGCCGTCTCCAACCGGCGTTCCAACGCGGCGATTTCTGTCTCTTTCGCCTCGAAGACCAGGTTGCCAGTCGCCACCAGTGTGCGCGGGTTGTTCAGCCCCAGGCCTTCCGCCATGGCCCTGAGATCGGACATGACGACCCGGCGCCCATCGCCCAGGATGATGCTGTAAAGCAGAGCGACATAGGTTTGCATGGCGGCGGCCGGTGGCCAGCCTAGACCAGCCGCGACTGTTCCACCGCGGCCTCGATGAAGCTGGCAAACAGCGGGTGCGGGTCGAGCGGCCTGCTTTTCAGCTCGGGATGGTACTGCACGCCGATGAACCAGGGATGGTCGGGGTATTCGACCGTTTCCGGCAGCACGCCGTCCGGCGACATGCCGGCAAAGACCAGGCCGCAATCCTCGAGCCGCTCCTTGTAGTCGATATTGACTTCATAGCGGTGGCGGTGGCGCTCGGAAATCTGCGTATCACCGTAGATGTCGGCGATTTTCGAGCCCTTGGCGAGATCCGCCTGATAGGCGCCGAGCCGCATGGTGCCGCCGAGGTCGCCGGTTTCCCTGCGCTTCTCCAGCATGTTGCCCTTCAGCCACTCCGTCATCAGGCCGACGACCGGTTCCTCGGTCGGGCCGAACTCGGTCGACGAGGCGTGCTCGACGCCGGCCAGCGAACGCGCCGCCTCGATGCAGGCCATCTGCATGCCGAAGCAGATACCGAAATACGGCACTTTTCGCTCGCGGGCGAACTTCGCCGCCAGGATCTTGCCTTCCGCGCCGCGCTCGCCAAAGCCGCCGGGGACCAGAATGCCATGGACCTTTTCCAACCACGGCGCCGGATCTTCCTTCTCGAATATCTCGCTCTCGATCCAGTCGAGCTTGACCCTGACGTGGTTGGCGAGGCCGCCATGCGACAGCGCCTCGATCAGCGATTTGTAGGCGTCCTTGAGGCCCGTGTATTTGCCGACGACGGCTATGGTCACCTCGCCTTCCGGGTTGTGGATGCAGTTGGACACCGCTTGCCAGGGCTCCATGCGCGGCTTCGGCGCCGGATCGATGCCGAAGGCGGCCAGCACCTCCGAATCCAGCCCTTCATTGTGATAGGCCATCGGCACGTCGTAGATGTGCGGCACGTCGAGTGCCTGGATGACCGCGCTCTCGCGCACATTGCAGAACAGCGATAGTTTGCGGCGCTCTTCCCTGGGGATGGGACGGTCGGCGCGGACCAGCAGGATGTCGGGCGCGATGCCGATGCCGCGCAATTCCTTGACCGAATGCTGGGTCGGCTTGGTCTTCAATTCGCCCGCCGTTGGAATGTAGGGCATAAGCGTCAGGTGCACGTAGACGGCGTTGTTGCGCGGCAGATCGTTGCCGAGCTGGCGGATCGCCTCCAGGAACGGCATCGCCTCGATGTCGCCGACGGTACCGCCGATCTCGCACAGGACGAAATCATAGTCGTCATTGCCGTTGAGGATGAAATTCTTGATCTCGTCGGTGACGTGCGGAATGACCTGCACGGTGGCACCAAGATAATCGCCGCGCCGCTCGCGCTCGATGATGTTCTTGTAGATGCGACCGGTGGTGATGTTGTCTTGCTGGTTGGCCGAGCGGCCGGTGAAGCGCTCGTAGTGGCCAAGATCGAGATCGGTCTCGGCGCCGTCATCAGTGACGAAGACTTCGCCATGCTGGTAGGGCGACATCGTGCCGGGATCGACATTGAGATAGGGGTCAAGCTTTTTTATGCGCGCGCGATAGCCTCGCGCCTGCAAGAGAGCCCCAAGGGCCGCCGCAGCGATGCCTTTTCCAAGTGAGGAGACCACGCCGCCTGTGATGAATACATATCGCGCCATGGGAGTCATCGCTTAACGCGGCTGAGTTGATTCCGCCAGAGAAAAAACCGCCGCGAAGGGTTTTTCCTAAGAATGCGCTCTGATCGTAGGCAAACCAAAACAAAAGGGCCGGCGAGGCCGGCCCTTCCGGTACGGTTTGTTAAGGCGTCAGATAATGACGACCTTGGTGCCTACTTTCACCCGACGATAAAGGTCCATGACGTGCTCGTTGATCATGCGGAAGCAGCCGTTGGAGGCGCTCGTTCCGATCGACTGCGGCGCGATGGTACCGTGAATGCGCAGGTGGGTGTCCTTCTTGCCGTCATAAAGGTAAATGGCGCGCGCGCCGAGCGGATTTTCACCGCCGCCGGGCATGCCGTCCTTGTATTGGCCGTAATGCTTCGGCTCGCGCTTCTGCATGTCGAGCGTCGGAATCCAGCGCGGCCATTCCTGCTTGTCGCCAACGGCGACCGTGCCCTTGAACTGCAGGCCTTCACGACCGACCGCGATCGCATAACGGCGGGCGGTCCATGAGGATTCGACGAGGTAGAGGCGGCGCGCGCTGGTATCGATGACGATGGTGCCGGGACTGTAGCCGGTGAATTCGACCTCTTGCGGCACGAACTCCGGGTTCACCTTGAACTGCCTCTTGGCTTCCTTCCTGGCGAGGGCGGCGTCGAGGGCGCGCGTCTCGGGGAGCAGCGACATCGAAGAGGACGAGGACGCGCCTCCGAACAGGCCGGCGAAGAGCCCGACGCTCTGCGGCTTCTGTCCGACAGCCTCGCTGCGCAATTCGCCATTGTTGCGGATCAGCGCGACGTTCATGGGCTCGGCTGAGACGGGCTCGGCCGATTGGATCGGTGCGATGGGTTGAACCGGTTCGATGATTTTGACAGCCTTCCTCGCCGGCTTGGCGCCGGCCAGCGCAGCGGGCTTATTCTTCTTGGCAAGAAACGCCTGCCGTTCCGCGTCGGCCTTGGCTTTGGCCGCCGCGCGCATCGCCAGCTTCCTGGACTCGACCGCCTTGGCTCGAGCAGCCTGCTTGTCGGCCGCGATCTTTGCTTCGATCTTCTTGATCTGGGCAAGATCGTCCGGGGTCGGGTCTTTCTTCTTCTTGAGGAGCTTCAGTTGCGCCGCATCGCTTTTGGCGGCGACGTTGACGACGTCAGTTGTTACTGCGTCCTTAGAGGCCGAATTGCTTGCCGGCATGGCCGCGTAAGCGGGCACACCCAGGCTGAGCGCGGCACATAGGCCGGCTAAAATGAAGCTGCGAAGCTGCATGGCGAAGATCCGATCGTTCTATGCTTGTTGCCCACGGCGTCGCCCGGCGTCCCCCAAGGACCCCGATAGTGCCGCGCACAATCTATAATCGATTAGCCGGAGACGCCTCAAGCGCCCTGTCGTGCCGTGCCCGGTCGAATCTTCGTGATCGTGCGGCATTTGCCGCGACTGTGTTCAAACAACAACAGATCGCGGCGCCGAACGCTGCCGATTACTGGTTTGGAACTTGCGGCGTTACTGGCAGGGTGACGCCGTTTGTGGCCGGTGGCGTGGTCGAGCCCGCCGCTGGCGGTGCAGCGGGAGCCGGCGCCGCGGCATCATCGCCGGAAGGCGGCGTTGGCGCCGTATTGCCGGAAGGCGGCGTCGGCGCCGTGTTGCCAGAAGGTGGCGTCGGCGTCGTGGTGCCAGGCAACTGGTCGAGCACGCCGCCGCTCGCGCCATTCGCCGCGGGCACACGATCGAGAATGTCGATCGGCTTTTCGCTGTAACGAGCGACGATCGACAACGTCAGCGAGGTGGCGAAGAACGCCGCAGCCAGGATCGCCGTCGCCCGCGTCAGCGCGTTGGCGGCACCGCGCGCTGTCATGAAGCCCGATCCGCCGCCGATGCCAAGGCCGCCGCCTTCAGAGCGCTGCAACAGCACCACGCCGACAAGAGCGAGCACGACCATGAGGTGGACGACGATCAGTATGGTTTCCATAATTTATCCTGGCAAAGCCCTGCACGGCCGCAGATACGGCCGCTGATTTGGAGGCGGCTCAATACAATGCTTTGACGGCATTTCCAAGCCCGTGGCCGGAAAATGGGAAGCGATGCGCCCTTTGCAACGATTTCCGCTTCGGCACAGTTCGTCCGAAGTCACTGACGGGCTTCGGATTCTACGAGATATTTCGATAGGCTTCGGCAATGCCGAGAAAGTCTGCCGCCTTCAGGCTGGCACCGCCGACCAGCGCACCGTCGACATTTTTCACGCCGAGCAATTCGACCGCGTTCGACGGCTTGACCGAGCCGCCATAGAGGATGCGCATCTTCGCTGCCGCGCTGCCAAGCTTTTCCGACAGTTTTTCGCGAATATGAGCATGCGCCTCAGCAACGTCGGCGGCGGTCGGCGTCAGTCCCGTGCCGATCGCCCATACCGGTTCGTAGGCGATGACGGTGTTCGACGCCGTGGCATTGGGCGGCACCGAGCCGGCGACCTGGCGCGACAGCACGTCGAGCGTAGCGCCCACCTCGCGTTCGGCTTTCGTCTCACCGATGCAGATGATGGCCACCAGCCCGGCACGCCATGCGGCGGATGCCTTGGCCTGCACAATGGCGTCGTCCTCGTGGTGATCGGCGCGGCGTTCGGAATGACCGACGATGACGTGGCTGGCGCCTGCATCTTTCAGCATCTCGGCCGAAATACAGCCGGTATGGGCGCCGCTCTCCTTGGCGTGGCAATCCTCGCCCCCTGCCCGCACCGGCGTGCGCGACAAAATCTCTGCGGCGTGCGCGAGCAGCGTCGCCGGAACGCAGACCAGCGCTTCGGTCTCCGCATCAAGGCCGCTCATGAAGCCGTTGCCGATCATCCTGAGTTCGTTGAGCGAGGCGCTGGTGCCGTTCATTTTCCAGTTGCCTGCGACCAATGGGCGGATTCCTGGCGTCATGGGATTTGCTTCTCCGGGCAATATATTCGGCTGCGTCCTCACTACCAAACTCAGCCCACAAAGCAATCGACAGTGGCCCGGAAGGACGCTATTGCGCTTGTTTCAAACTCGGCGCATGCGAAAATGCGCAAAAATCGGAAGTGATCATGCTTGGTATCTTGAGAAGCGCGGCGGGGACCTGGGTCGCGAAGGCGCTGCTGATATTGTTGGTGTTGAGCTTCGCCGTCTGGGGCATTTCCGGGCAGCTGGTGGGTGGTTTCGCAGGCCACGATGCCGTTATCACGGCCGGAGGCACCAAAGTGTCGATCAACGAGTATCGCCTCGCCTATGATCGCCAGATCAGCGTGATGTCGCAGCAATTCGGCCAGCGCATCAGCCGCGAGCAGGCGACGGCGCTCGGCCTCGACAACCAGGTGCTGGCGCAACTTGTGTCGGGTGCGGTCCTCGACGAGCAGGCCCGCAAACTCGGGCTTGGGCTGTCCAAGGACCGGCTGGCCCAACTCACCCATGAAGACCCGGCGTTCAAAGGCCCCGGCGGCACCTTCGACAGGAGGACTTTCGAATACATACTGCAACAGGTCGGCATGCGGCCGGAAGACTATCTCAGGAATCGCGCCCAGGTGGCTGTACGTCAGCAGATCGTCGAGGCGGTTTCGGACGGACTCAAGGTTCCGGATACCTTCTTCAAGGCGGTCGCGCTCTATCGCGGCGAAGACCGCACCATCGACTATCTGATCCTGCCGAAATCGCTGGTCGAGCCGATCGAAGCGCCATCCGACAGTGCGCTTTCGGCCTATTTCGAGGAAAACAAGAAGACCTACGCGGCGCCCGAATACCGCAAATTCTCCTATGTCAAGCTCGAGCCGGAAGACATTCTGGATCTGAGCAGCGTGACCGACCAACAGGTCAGCGACGACTACAACAAGAACAAGGGGCGTTACACCACGCCGGAAATGCGCACCATCGAACAGATCGTGTTCAAGACGCCTGATGCCGCGAAGGCCGCGCTCGGTTCGCTACAGACCGGTGCGACCTTCGACAAGATCGCCGCCGCCGAGGGCAAGACGCAAGCCGACATCTTGCTCGGCACCCTGGCCCGGGACAAGATCGCGGACAAGGCGATGGCGGATGCGGCGTTTGCGCTCAACGTCAACGAAGTCAGCCCGGTCGTGCAAGGCGCCTTCGGTTCGGTGCTGCTGCGCGTCACCGACATCAAGCCCGAAGTGGTGAGGCCGCTGGCCGAGGTGTCCGCCGAGATCCGCAAAGACCTGGCGCTGGGCGAAGCAAGCCGCATTCTGCTGGACGTGCATGACAACTACGAAGATATCCGCGCTTCGGGCAGCACGCTGACGCAAGCCGCCGAAAAACTGAAGCTGAAGGTCGTCACCATCGACGCGATCGATCGCACCGGCCAGAGGCCGGACGGCACCATCGTCAAGGACCTGCCGGAATCGCCGGAACTCATCAAGGCGGCGTTCGAGGCCGAACCCGGCACCGAGAATCCCGACCTCACCACCGCCAACAGCGGCTTCGTGTTCTACGAGGTGGATTCGATCACGCCGGCCCGCGACCGCACGCTGGATGAAGTCCGCCAGAAGGTAGTGGCCGACTGGACGGCGGCGGAAACGACCAAGCGGCTCGCCGCAAAAGCGGACGAACTCGAAAAACGTCTCGAGGCCGGCACCACGCTCGATGTGATCGCGAGCGAGCTCAAGCTCGAGAAGCAGACCAAGCGCGGCGTCAAGCGCGAGGCGGACGACGTCGATTTCGGCAAAGAAGGAGCCGCGGCGATGTTCGGCGAAGGTGAAGGCGGGACCGGGCTGATCCCCTCGCCCACCGGCGACGGACAGATTCTGTTCAAGATCGCCGAAGTCTTCGAGCCTGCCGGAGCCGACGCCAGCTCGGTGCCGGACGACGCGCAGAAGTCCTTTACCTCCGGCATGTCCGACGACCTGCTCGGCCAGTTGGTGGCTCAGTTGCAGACGCAATACGACGTTCGCATCGATCAGACCGCCATTACCCAAGCCCTGACCAGATGAGCGCGCTCAAGCCCCATATCGCCAAGGTCGCCGCCGGCACCGCCCTTTCCTTCGAGGAGGCGCGCGAAGCCTTCGACATCATCATGTCGGGCGACGCGACACCCGGCCAGATCGGCGGCTTCCTGATGGCGCTGCGCGTGCGCGGCGAGACGGTGAGCGAGATTTCCGGCGCCGTCGCCACCATGCGCGCCAAGATGCTGCGTGTCGACGCGCCCGCTGGCGCCATCGACATCGTCGGCACCGGCGGCGACAATTCGCACAGTGTCAACATCTCGACCGCATCCGCCTTCGTCATCGCCGCCTGCGGCGTGCCGGTGGCCAAGCACGGCAATCGCGGACTGTCCTCGCAGACCGGCGCCGCCGACGTGCTGACCGCGCTCGGCGTCAAGATCGATATCCCGCCGGAAACGATCGCCCGCTGCATCCACGACACAGGCGTCGGCTTCATGTTCGCACCAGCGCATCATCCGGCGATGAAGCATGTCGGCCCGACGCGGATCGAACTCGGCACCCGCACCATCTTCAACCTGCTCGGCCCGCTCTCCAATCCGGCCGGTGTCGTCAGGCAAATGGTCGGCGTGTTCTTGCCGGAATGGATCATGCCGGTGGCCGAGACGCTGAAGGCACTGGGCGCCGAACATGCCTGGGTCGCCCACGGCGACGGCTATGACGAAATCACCACCACCGGCGAGACTGAGGTGGCAGAGCTGGTCGGCGGCGAGATCCGCAGCTTTACGCTAACCCCGGAAGCGGTCGGGCTGAAGCGTCATACCAAGGAGGAGTTGCGCGGCGGCGACGCTGCCTACAACGCCCAGGCGCTGCGCGACATGCTGGGCGGCGCTGCCGGCGCCTATCGCGACACAGTGCTGATGAACGCCGGCGCCGGACTGGTGGTGGCGGGCAAGGCGACGACGCTTGCCGACGGCGTGGCGACGGCGGCGCAAGCCATCGACAGCGGCCGCGCGCTGAAGGTGCTCGACCGGCTGGTCGAGATTTCGAACGGATAGAGCCGTGTCTGATATCCTGCGCAAGATCGAAGCCTACAAGCGCGACGAGATCGCGGCGGCGAAGGCGCGCGTGCCGCTTGCTGAGATCAAGGCGCGGGCGAAAGACGCCGATGCGCCGCGCGGCTTTCTCTCGGCCCTTGAAGCCAAGCGCAAATCCGGCAGTTTCGCGCTGATCGCCGAGATCAAGAAGGCGAGCCCATCCAAGGGCCTGATCCGCGCCGATTTCGATCCGCCGGCACTGGCCAAGGCCTATGCGGAAGGTGGTGCCGTCTGCCTTTCGGTGCTGACCGACGCGCCCTCCTTCCAGGGTGCGCCTGAATTCCTCACCAATGCGCGCAGCGCCGTGACATTGCCAGCTTTGCGCAAGGATTTTCTGTTCGAGCCCTATCAGGTGTTCGAAGCCCGTGCGTGGGGCGCGGACGCCATCCTGATCATCATGGCGAGCGTGGATGACGCCGTGGCCAGGGAACTCGAAGCGACGGCTTTCGATCTCGGCATGGACGCGCTGGTCGAGGTGCATGACCAGGCCGAGACGGAACGCGCGCTGAAACTGTCGTCGCGGCTGATCGGCATCAACAACCGCAACCTCCGGACATTCGAAACCAGCCTCGAGACCTCGGAGCGGCTGGCGGCGATGGTGCCGGCCGATCGCCTGCTGGTCAGCGAGAGCGGTATTTTCTCGCATGACGACTGCCGCAAGCTGGAAAAAAGCGGCATCGGGACCTTTCTCGTCGGCGAGAGCCTGATGCGGCAACAGGACGTGGCCGCGGCTACGCGCCTGCTTTTGACGGGCAAGGCGCCAGCCCGAAAATCGGAATCGATTTTCGGAGAGCATGATGCATAGATTCAAAGCGTTAGAGCATACTTTGTACGTCCAATTGGACGTACGTCGCTCTACGGTTGTCTGACGATGGCGGCCTCTCTCACCCATCTTGGCGCACAGGGTGAAGCCAATATGGTCGATGTCGGTGACAAGGCGGAGACGACGCGCACGGCAGTCGCCGAGGGCTTTGTCTCGATGCTGCCAGAGACGCTCAAAATGATCCTCGACGGCGATGCCAAGAAGGGCGACGTGCTGGGTACGGCGCGCATAGCCGGCATCATGGCGGCCAAGAGGGCGCACGAGCTGATCCCGCTCTGCCATCCACTGCTGTTGACCAAGATATCCGTCGAGATCGAACCGGATGCGACGCTGCCCGGCCTGAGGGTCACGGCACTGGCCCGCGTCACCGGCAAGACCGGCGTCGAGATGGAGGCGCTGACCGCCGTCTCTGTCGCTTGCCTGACCGTCTACGATATGGCCAAGGCGGTCGACCGGGCGATGGTGATCTCCGGCATCAGGCTGGTGGAAAAGACCGGCGGCAAATCCGGTGACTACAAGGTGGGCGCCCAAGGAGCAGGCAAATAATGGCGCTGCTTCCGGTCTCCGAAGCGCTCGAGCGCCTGCTTGAAGGTGCTGCGCCCTCGCAATCCGAAAGCGTCGCCCTGATAGACGCCGCCGGCCGTGTGCTGGCGGAGCCGCTCATGGCGCTCCGCACCCAGCCGCCCTTCAACGCGTCCGCCATGGACGGCTATGCCGCGCGGGCCGCGGATGTCGCGTCCGTACCCGCAAGACTTTCGGTGATCGGCATGGCGCCGGCCGGTCGCGGCTTCGCCGGGACGGTCGGTGAGAAGCAAGCCGTGCGCATCTTCACCGGCGCGCCGCTTCCCGCAGGCGCTGACACCATCGTCATCCAGGAGAATGTCCGCGACCTTGGCGGCGGCAGCATCGAAGTGACCGCGTCGACGGTTGAAGGCCGCAACATCCGCCGCCTCGGGCTCGATTTCTCGAAGGGCGACGTTCTGCTGGAGAAAGGCCGCCTGCTCGATCCGGTGGCCTTGTCACTAGCGGCGTCGGCCAACCATCCGCAGGTCAGCGTGGTGAAACGGCCGCTGGTCGCCATCATCGCTACCGGCGACGAATTGCTGCCGCCGGGCAGCGACCTTGGCCCCGACCAGATCATCTCGTCCAATGCCTATGGCGTCGCCGCCGCGGCCCGCTCGGTCGGCGCGCGTGCGCTCGATCTCGGCATCGCCGCAGACCGCAAGGAGGCGATCGCCGCGCTGGTGAAAAGAGCGATCGACGCAGGAGCCGACGTCATCGTCACGCTGGGCGGCGCCTCGGTCGGCGACCACGACCTCATCCATGACGTGCTGACCGGCGAAGGCATGACGCTCGATTTCTGGAAGGTCGCCATGCGGCCCGGCAAGCCGCTGATGTTCGGGCGGCTGGGCGACATCCGTTGCATCGGCCTGCCCGGCAATCCGGTGGCGAGCCTGGTCTGCACGCAGCTCTTTCTGAAGCCGCTGCTTGCGCAGCTCGGTGGCCGCGCCTACCGGCAGGACATGCGTCAGGCGCGGCTTGGCGCCGCCATGCCGGCCAACGATCTCAGGCAGGACTATGTACGCGCCGTGGTAAAGGAAGAGGCCGGCACGCTTAAGGCGACGCCGTTCGGCATCCAGGATTCCTCGATGCTCAGAGTGCTGGCCGACGCCAACGGGCTGATCGTGCGCGAGCCATTCGCTCCCCCAGCCGCGACAGGCGCCGCCTGCAGCGTGCTGATGCTACGCTGAACAAAACGTCAACACATTCATTAAACTTTAAACGGTTGCAGAACACAACTGGAACAGATAGTGTTTGTTCTGGGTTTGTTTTTCTGATTCTGTCGGGGGTCGCGATGCTGACACGCAAACAACATGAACTGCTGATGTTCATCCACGAACGGCTGAAGGAAAGCGGCATTCCGCCCTCGTTCGACGAGATGAAGGAAGCGCTAGACCTCGCCTCCAAATCGGGAATCCATCGGCTGATCACAGCGCTGGAGGAGCGCGGCTTCATTCGCCGCCTGCCCAACCGCGCCCGCGCACTGGAGGTGCTGCGCCTGCCCGATTCGATCGCGCCCGGCCTCAATGCGGCGCGCAAATTCTCGCCAAGCGTCATTCAAGGCAGCCTTGGGCAGGGCAACCTCGGACGACAGATCAAACCGGCGCCTTCACGCATGCCTGCGGCCGGAAATGACGACGACGTCGTTGCCACCGTATCCATCCCGGTGATGGGCCGCATCGCTGCCGGCGTGCCGATCGATGCCATCCAGCACCAGACGCATTCGATCTCGGTGCCGCCGGACATGATCATGGGCGGCGAGCATTATGCTTTGGAGGTCAAGGGCGATTCGATGATCGAGGCCGGCATTTTCGACGGCGACACGGTCATCATCCGCAACGCCGACACCGCGAACCCGGGCGAGATCATCGTGGCATTGGTCGACGAGGAGGAAGCGACGCTGAAGAGGTTCCGTCGCAAAGGCGCCTCGATCGCCTTGGAAGCCGCCAATCCGGCCTATGAGACGCGCATCTTCGGGCCGGACCGGGTCAAGGTACAAGGCAAGCTTGTCGGATTAATCCGGCGTTACTGAGCGGCGGCTTTTTTGGGTTTCTCGGCCTTACGGTATGGCGGCAGGCCCCTCGCCTCTCGAGAAAACTTTCGCTGCGCATGCCAGGGCCGGTACGGTTCTTCGACGGCGAAACGAATTTTTGCGCGCGTCGTCGCCGATTGCGGATCGAAGAAGACGGCGGCACTGCCCATGCGAGCGAGTTGCCGTTTGGTCACGACGAGGACCAGCGGATTGCGGCAGGGATCGTAATAGGCTGTAGCATCGTCGATGACGATCAGATCCGCAAAGGCACAGGCTGGCCGCGCGGTTTTGCGGTCGTCGGCGAGCGCGACGATCGCGCCGGATGGATGCCGGGCGAGGCACAGACCGGCAGTGCAGTAGAAAGGCGCGCCCAGCGGCAGGTCTGCCGGATCGGTGATGTCGAACTGCATATCCGTTTTGGCGAATGTCTCCGGCACGATGATCGTCTCGGCCTTCAGGGCGTGTTTCCAGTTGTCGATGGTAAATTCGTTCGGACGCGCCCGGTTGACGGCAAGCTCACCGCTGCCGATCGGCAGAGCGACCAGCCGCGCATTCTCCGAGATCAGCACGTCGGGCGTGGGTGTGTCGGAAATCGTCAGCAGGGCGGCAAGGGCGAAAGGAAGCGCCGCGAGCCGCAGCCAGGTCGTCGCCATGGTAGCGATGACAAGGGCGATCGTCGCCAGCAGGACCGACTGCATCGAAATCAGCCCGACCGCGTCGATGGGCGAGCGCTCCGAGATCCATCCGGACAGGACGATCATCGCTGTCAGCCCCTTGCCCATCACATAGAGGAAAGGCCCGTCGGCACCGAACGGCATCGCCAGGGCGCTGAGCACGGCGAAAGGCATGACCACCAGCGAGACGATCGGCATGATCGCCAGATTGGCGAACAGGCTGAGTGGCGAGACCCGCTGGAAATGCAATATGGCAAAAAGCGCCGTAGCGCTTCCCGCGATGATGGAGGTCATGGCCAGGCCGCCCATCGCCACCAGGAATTTTCGTGTGACGAAGCCAAGTGGCGATCGTCGCGGCGGTGGCGCGATGGCCCTGCCTGCGCGGTAGTCGGACCAGCCGGCATAGGCGCCGACGAGGGCAGCGGTCGCGGCGAAGGACATCTGAAAACTCGGTCCGACAACCTCATGCGGCGACACGACGATGACGGCAATCGCCGAGATCGCCAGATTGCGCATGGTGAGCGCCGCCCGGTCGAACAGCACTGCGATCAGCATCACCGCCAGCATGATGAAGCTGCGCTCGGCCGCGACCACGACGCCCGAAATGATGAGATAGGCCGCAATCGAAAAAAGCGCGGCCGCGGCCGCATACTTCTTGACCGGCCGTCGCGAGGAGAAATGGGGAAACAGCGCGAAAGCGCCGCGCAGCAGCGCCATGACCGTGCCGGCGACCAGTGCCATGTGCAGGCCGGAGATGGAGATGATGTGATAGATGCCGGTGCGCCGCATCGCCTCGTTGATCTCTTCGGGAATGCCGGCGCGCACGCCGACGATCAGCGCGGCGGCGATCTCGCCCTCGGCGCCGCCGATGCTGCCGCGAATATGGTCGGCGATGGTTTCGCGGGCATTTTCGATCGCTGAGGAAAGGCGCGCGGCAAGCGGTGCACCATTTGGCGACGCGCCATCCGGGGGAACAATTTTTGGAGTGCCAAGGAAAAAGCCGCTGGCGCCGATGCCGGCGAAATAGCTGTCGAAGGAGTAATCATAGCCGTCCGGCCGCACCGGACCGGTTGGTGGCAACAGCCTGACATAGCCGGTCACTTTCGATCCGGCGGTCGTGCCCGGCGGTATTTTCAGCGCCGATGCGCGGACCCGCTTCGGCATATAGCGCAGCGTTGGCCGGGCGGTCGAGATCACATCGATGGTCAGCCGGATGCGACCGTTTGCCATCCGGTCGAGGCTGACGACGCGGCCGGTCAGCCGCGTAGGGATTTCCGAGCCGAGCATCTGCGTTCCCGCGCGCCAGGTCTCGACCTTGGCGGCGAGCACGCCGAGCGCACACAGCAGCGTCACCACGAAGCACAGATGCGTTTTGCGCCATGAGCGCGAGACGGCCGCACACAATGCCGTGAGGACCACGACGGCGATGGGTTGCGAAAAGTCAGGTTCGCTCGCCAATGAAAAATAGAAGATCACCCCGCATGCCAGGAAAACCGGCACCAGCAGGAAGGCAACGCCACGGTCGATCTCCATGTCGGCTGCCAAGGCCACGCTGTTGCGGATACCGGACGGCGAGAGATGGCGAAGGTGCCCGCGCAGGCGAAAGGCAGGGCCGATCTTCAGGCTCGGGACCGTTGCAGGCCCCTCCGGCGGCAAGGGCCTGACATCGAGGCGTGGCAGCGAATCCGGCGCCGGTATGACAGGCACCGATGCGGCAAACAGCGACCGTTCGCTGACGCTGCTAACCGCGTCGTCGCTCTCGTCCGTACCGCGGCCTGGTCCAGCCATCGGGTCTGCCCCTTGCGCCCTTGACCTCCTATGCTACATGAACGCGCGACGCGCGAAAGTCCGCGCTACCACATCCGTTTCCTGCGCTTGCCTGAGAGTTCCATGTCCGACAAGGTCGTCACCCGTTTTGCCCCCTCGCCCACCGGCTTCCTGCATATTGGCGGGGCGCGCACGGCGCTGTTCAACTGGCTGTATGCGAAACACACTGGCGGCACGATGCTGCTGCGCATCGAGGACACCGATCGCGAGCGCTCGACCGATGCGGCAACCGCCGCCATTCTCGATGGGCTCTCCTGGCTCGGCCTCACCTGGGACGGCGAGCCGGTATCGCAGTTCGAGCGCGCGCCGCGCCACCGCGCGGTCGCCGAGGAGCTGGTGCGCCTCGGCAAGGCCTATTACTGCTATGCGACGCCGGCCGAGCTGGAGGCAATGCGCGAGAGCGCACGGGCCAAGGGCCTGCCGCCCCGCTATGACGGCCGCTGGCGCGACCGCGACCCGTCGGAGGCGCCGGCCGGCGCCAAGGGTGCCATCCGCATCAAGGCGCCGACCGACGGCGAGACGGTGGTGCATGACCGCGTGCAGGGCGAGGTGCGCTTCCCCAACAAGGATCTCGACGATTTCATCATCCTGCGCTCGGACGGCAATCCGACCTATATGCATGCCGTCGTCGTCGACGACCATGACATGGGCATCACCCACATCATCCGCGGCGACGACCATCTGACCAACGCCGCCCGCCAGACGGTGATCTATCGGGCCATGGGCTGGGAGGTGCCGTCGATGTCGCATATCCCGCTGATCCATGGTGCCGACGGTGCCAAACTGTCGAAGCGGCATGGCGCCCTCGGCGTCGAAGCCTATCGGGCCATGGGCTACCTGCCCGAGGCACTGCTCAACTACCTGGCGCGGCTCGGCTGGAGCCACGGCGACGACGAGATAATGTCGATCGCCGATATGATTGCGTGGTTCGACATCGGCGACGTCAACAAGGGCGCCGCCCGCTTCGACTTCGCCAAGCTCGAGGCGCTGAACGGCGTGCACATGCGCCGGATGAACGACGCCGAATTGCTCGATATCTTCATCGCCACCTTGCCCTATCTCGAAAGCGGACAGGCGATCGCCGCGCGGCTCGACGACAAGAGCAAGGCGCAGTTGCTTGCCGCCCTGCCCGGCTTGAAGGAGCGCGCCAAGACGCTGGTCGAGCTGGCCGACGGTGCCGCCTTCCTGTTCGCCCAGCGGCCGCTGCCGATCGACGAGAAGGCGGCGGCGCTGCTCGGCGGTGAAGCGCGTGATATCCTGCGGGGCGCCCACGCGGCGCTGAAGGCGGTTTCAGGCGACTGGACAGCCGCTGCGGCGGAGGCTGCGATCCGCGAATATGCGCTGGCAGGCGACCGGAAACTCGGCGCCGTGGCCCAACCTTTGCGGGCTGCGCTCACCGGTAAAAGCACCTCGCCGGGCGTGTTCGATGTGCTTGCCGTGCTTGGCCGCGAGGAAAGCCTGGCGCGCATCGCCGATCAAATCGATTAGGAGAACTGGCCCAAGAAGATTGGCATTGAAAGGCGGCTTTCGCAGTGCAACATTAGGTTCTGGCCCAATTTGGCACGCAGATCCAATTGCGGGCGCAAACACGAGCATTCCGATGCTCTCGACGTGTTGCGTTGCGGATATTTCGCCTTTGCCGGCATGAAGAAACAAAAAGGAGTTTGCAATGTCCGAAGCTGCGACAAGACTGGAATTTGGCGGCAAAACCCACGCGTCGACTGCAAAACTGGAACTCGGTGATAAAACTCACGAATTCAAGGTGCGAAGCGGCTCGGTCGGACCTGATGTCATCGACATCGGCTCGCTTTACAGCACCACCGGGGCCTTCACCTACGATCCCGGCTTCACGTCGACAGCAAGCTGCGAGTCGGAAATCACCTTCATCGATGGCGATGCCGGCATCCTTTTGCATCGCGGCTATCCAATCGACCAGTTGGCCGAGCATGGCGACTTCCTCGAAGTCTGCTATCTCTTGCTCTACGGCGAATTGCCGACCAAGGCGCAAAAGGACGATTTCGACTACCGGGTGACGCGCCACACCATGGTGCATGAGCAGATGTCGCGCTTCTTCACCGGCTTTCGCCGCGACGCGCACCCGATGGCGGTGATGTGCGGCGTGGTCGGCGCGCTGTCGGCCTTCTATCACGATTCCACCGACATCTCGGACCCGTATCAGCGCATGGTCGCATCGATGCGGCTGATCGCCAAGATGCCGACGATCGCGGCGATGGCCTACAAATATCATATCGGCCAGCCCTTCATTTACCCGAAGAACGAGCTGAATTTCGCGGCCAACTTCCTGCATATGTGCTTTGCCGTGCCGTGCGAGGAATACAAGATCAACCCGGTGCTGGCGCGTGCGATGGAGCGTATCTTCATCCTGCACGCCGATCACGAACAGAACGCCTCGACCTCGACCGTCCGCCTCGCCGGCTCGTCGGGCGCCAATCCGTTTGCCTGCATCGCCGCCGGCATCGCTTGCCTGTGGGGCCCGGCCCATGGTGGCGCCAACGAGGCGGCCTTGAACATGCTGGGCGAGATCGGCCATGTCGACCACATCCCGGAATTCGTCGCCCGCGCCAAGGACAAGAACGATCCGTTCCGGCTGATGGGCTTTGGCCACCGCGTCTACAAGAACTACGATCCGCGCGCCAAGATCATGCAGAAGACCGCGCATGAGGTTTTGGGCGAACTCGGCATCAAGGACGATCCGCTGCTCGACATCGCCATGGAACTGGAAAAGATCGCGCTGACCGACTCCTATTTCATCGAGAAGAAGCTTTATCCGAACGTCGATTTCTATTCCGGCATCACGCTAAAGGCGCTGGGCTTCCCCACCACCATGTTCACCGTGCTGTTCGCGGTCGCCCGCACCGTCGGCTGGATTGCGCAGTGGAAAGAGATGATCGAAGATCCGCACCAGAAGATCGGCCGCCCGCGCCAGCTCTATACAGGCGCGCCGGAACGCGACTACGTGCCGATTGCGAAGCGGTGAACTTGAGCGAATAGGGATAGCAAGTCGCGAACGTCGAGCGGTGCTCCGCTATTCACTATTCGCCCTTTTGATGCACCCCATCACGACCCTCGCAGCGATGTCGCCGGAAGGTCTGTCGGTGGCCATGCGTCTGGCCACCTCGGCAAAACCGTCCTTCTGCCATGCGCGATAGGGGGAATCGGAAAACAGCGCCTCCAACTGCCGCGCCAGATAGTGCGGCCGCACATATTCGTTGTAGCTTTCCGGCACGACCGGGCGGTCGGCGATAAGATTGGGCAAAGCGGCGCTCCATACGGTGATCAGGCTCTGGGCCATCCGCATGACCGGATCGAAGCGGTAGCAGGAGACCATCGGCACACCCGACAGCGCCAGTTCCAGCGACACCGTTCCCGACGCGATCAGCGCTGCATCGGCCTTGCCGAAAGCCTGCCATTTGCGTTCGGGATCAAGGATGATCTCGGGCTTCTCGTCCCAGCTTGCCACCGAAGCCCTGACCAGGTCGGCAACATGTGGCACCGTCGGCAACAGCAGGCGCAAGCGGTGCCCGCGCGCGCGCAGGATGGAGACCGTCTTGCCAAACGGGTCGACCAGCCGTCGCACCTCGCCGCGACGCGAGCCGGGCAGCACAAGCAGTGTCTTTACGCGATCCTCGGACAGGTCGCGCGGCGAGCTTTGCGCCTTTGCAGCGCCGAGCACGCCCGGATCATGCGTAAGGCGATGACCGACATAAGTGCCGGGCGGACCATCGAGGCGAGCGAGTTCCTTCACCTCGAAAGGCAGGATACAAAGGATATGGTCGACATATGGCTTCATCGCCACCGCCCTGCCCGGCCGCCATGCCCAGACGCTCGGGCAGACATAGTGGACGATCGGGATTGCCGGATCGGCGGCACGCACCTTCTTCGCCACCCGCAGCGAAAAATCCGGGCTGTCGATGGTGATGAGGCAGTCAGGCTTTTCCCCGGCGACCGCGCTGGCCGTCTGGCTGATCCGCCGCATCAGGCGCGGCAGGTCGCGCAGGATGGCGCTCAACCCCGTCAGCGCGATCTCACCGCCGTCGAAGAGCGGCGTGAGGCCGAGCGCCTGCAAATGGCGGCCGCCGATGCCGACGAGCCTGACCTCGCGGCTGGTCGCGCGCTTGAGCGCCTCCACGATGTCGGCGCCAAGTAGGTCGCCGGACTCCTCGCCGGCCACGATGGCGATCTTCAGCGGTCTCTCATTTGCCATGCGCCGGCTCCGCAGCAGGCAGGCCGACCACGAACAGGCCGAGCGCATTGGCGCGGGCGACGACGGTGGGGCCTTCCAGAATTAGCGAGCGCCCGGCTTCGACGGCAATGCCGGCAAGTCCGGCGGCATGCGCCGCCTCTACCGTCTGCGGCCCGATGGAAGGCAGATCGGCGCGCAACTCCTGGCCGGGCTTGGCGCATTTGACCAGGACGCCGCGCGTTCTACCGGCCAGCCTGCCATGACCGCGCAACTGCCTTGTCCGCTCGAGCAATCCGTCGGTTCCCTCGACGCCTTCCAGCGCGATGGCGCGGCCACCGACCGCAACAGCCGCCTGGCCGATATCCAGCGCGCCGATGGCCTTTGCCGCCGCATGCGCCGCGTCGATGTCGCGCCAGTCGGATTTTCGCGGCGCCGCCTTGGTCAGTACCCCCTCGGCCGCGACCAGTTCCGGCACGATCTCATGGGCGCCGACGACCTTGATGCCGCTGCGCTCGATCCTTCGCACGAACAGTTTCAGCACGGTGTCGTCGCCTTGAGTTACACCGACAAGAAGGCTGGGCACCCAGGCGAGTAGGCCGAGATTAAGGCGCATGGCGCTCAGCCTAGGGCGGCGTGTGATATGGCCCGCGGTCACCAGATGGGTAACATGGTGTTTTTTGAGCGTCGGCAGCAGTGAGCCGACATCCTCCAGCCTCAAGGTCACCTGCTCATAGTCGTCAAAATCGGATATGCGGTCGACCTCGCCCGCCGTCATTACGACGAAGGGAGACTTGCCTTGCCTAGCAAGCGCCCTGGCAATTTCGACCGGCAGACTGCCGCCGCCGGCAATAATGCCGACCCTGGCGTCTGGCGCGAGATCAAGGCCTGTCCGGGTGGCCTCAGTCCTCGTCATCTGCATCGTCGCCGTCGCCAGCCTTGAGCGACGGGACGGCGTAGTGCCGCTTGCCGCGACTGGCGATGAAATCGATGATTTTCATAGCGGTCGGCGACGAGGCGAATTCCGCCTTGGCGAACTCGATGTTCTCGCCGACGGTTCGGGAGCGATCGAAAATCGTCCTGTAGGCCTTGCGCAGCATATGGATCTCGGAGCGCGGCAGCCCGGCGCGCTTCAGGCCGATGATGTTGAGGCCGCGAAGGCTGGCGCGATTGCCGACCGCGATGGCGTAGGGAATGACATCGCCGACGATTGCCGAGCAACCACCGAGAAAGGCGTTGTCGCCGACGCGGACAAATTGATGAACAGCACTGAGGCCGCCGATATAGACGTTGTCGCCGATCTCGCAATGGCCGCCCAGCGTCGCCTGATTGGCGAAGGTGGCATTCTTGCCGACGACGCAGTCATGGGCGATGTGGGCGTAGGCAAGGAAGTTGCCGTTATCGCCGATCGTCGTCTCGCCGCGGCTGGAATCGGTGCCGAGATGCATGGTCACACCTTCGCGGATCGTGCAATTCTCACCGATGACCAGCGTAGTGCGGCCGCCCTTGTGCTTGGTGTTCTGTGGCGGCCCGCCCAGTGTCGCCATCGGATAGACCTTGGTCGCCGCACCGATGGTGGTCGCACCCAGCACCGAGACGTGGCTGACCAGTTCGACGCGGTCGCCAATCACCGCGTCGGCACTGATGTGGCAGAACGGCCCGATGCGGACGCCTGCGCCGATTTTAGCGCCTGTCTCGACGACCGACGATGGGTGGATGACTGTCTGGATTTTCATAAGCATTTCGATCGTCAGGCGCTCGCCACCATCATCGCCGAGATATCCGCTTCCGCGGCTTTGACGCCGTCGACCAGAGCCTCGCAGGCGAATTTGAGAAGGTTGCCGCGTTTCTTGATTTTCTTGACATGGATTTTCAACTGGTCGCCCGGAACGACCGGTTTACGGAACTTGGCGTTGTCGATGGTCAGGAAATAGACCAGCGACGGTTTTTCAGTGCCAAGGCTGCGGATGCAGATGGCGCCGGCCGTCTGCGCCATCGCCTCGACGATCAGCACGCCGGGCATGACCGGCTGATCCGGGAAATGACCCTGAAAATGCGGCTCGTTTATGGTCACGTTCTTGATGCCGATAGCGGACTCGTCGCCATCGATATCGATGATGCGATCGATCATCAGGAACGGGTAGCGGTGCGGCAGGAGCTTCATCAGCCCCAATATGTCGACCGCTTCGAGCGTTGTCGCCGCCATCAGCTATTTCCCCCATCGCTCGATTTCCGCGCCCTGGCCAGTCTTCGCAGAGCCGCGATCTCCCGCATGGCTTCCGCCATCGGCTGTGCCGGATACCCTCCCCAGATCTCGCCTGCGGGGACGTTGCTCATGAATCCACTTCTTGCGGCAAGCTTGGCCCCTGTCCCGATGGTCAGATGATCGGCAAGGCCGACACCGCCACCCATGGTGACGTTGTCGCCCACCGTTACGGAACCGGAAATACCCGAAAGGCCGGCGATTATGCAATTGCGGCCGATGCGGACGTTATGGGCGATCTGCACCAGATTGTCGATCTTGGTGCCTTGACCGATGATCGTGTCGGACATGGCGCCACGATCGACCGTGGTGTTCGAGCCGATCTCGACATCGTCCTGGATAATGACCCGGCCGATTTGCGGAACGCGTTCCGGACCCTTGGCGCCGGCCACGAAGCCAAAACCGTCCTGACCGATGCGGGCGCCGCCATGGACGATGACGCGGTTGCCAATCAGCGCGTACTGGATGCTGGCGCCCGGGCCGACATAGCCGTCGCGGCCGAACTGACAGGATGGACCGATAACGGCATGAGGAGCAATGACGGTTCCGCTGCCGACAGAAGCGCGGGGACCGATAACCGCGCCCGCCTCAATGATTGCGCCGGCCTCGATATGCGCCGACGGATCGATATGCGCATGCGGCGAGACGCCGGTTTCACCGGTCAGCGGCGCCGGTGTCGCAGCCGCCGGGAAAAGCAGGCGTCCGACCATCGCGAAGGCCTGTTGCGGGCGCGGATGGATCAGAACGGCAATGCCCGCCGGGGCCTTGCCGGCAAATTCGGCGGGGCAGAGAACCGCCGCCGCGCGCAGCGATTGCATCAGCGCGAAGTTGCGTCTGCCATCGACGAAGACAAGCGCATGCTCGCCGCCTTCGCTTGCCGGCGCCAAGGCTTCGATCGATATTTCGGACTGGCCGGAATCGACAAGCACCGAACCGGTCAGATTCGCGACTTCGCCTGCCGTATACCGGCGTGATGGCGCGAAGAACACCGGATCGGTCATTCCAGAAGCTATATCCAGCTAGGTCGGATCACTCTCTTCCGGACCCCATCGGCCCGGAAGCATCGATGTCCGCCAATCAGAAGCGGGTCGATATGCCGAAGTTGAATTCCTGCACGTCGTCGGTGTCTTCCTTGAGGACCGGGACAGCGTAGTCGATGCGGATCGGGCCAAAGGGCGACGCCCACATCAGACCGACACCGACCGAAGCGCGCCACTGCATGTCTACCGTCGACTGATCGACCAGTGAAGCATCGACCTTGCTGCCATAGAGCGTCGCCGCGTCGGCGAACACCGCGCCGCGAAGGCCGAAACTCTCCGGAATGACCGGCATCGGGAATTGGGCTTCCGCCGAGGCGTTGAAATAGGTGGTGCCGCCGAGATGGTCGTCAAAGCCCTCCGAGTCGACGGGGCCAATGCCGCCATAGGCGAAGCCGCGGATCATGCGGTCGTTGCTCTGGAAATGATCAAAAACGCGCAGGTCGCCACTGCCATAGCCTTGGACATGGCCGGCCCCGCCCGAAATCAGACCCACCAGATCGAGCTGTTCCGACAATGTCTGGTAGACGCTACCACGCGCGGTCACCTTGATGAATTTGGCATCGCCGCCGAGGCCGGCGAATTCCGTGGTCACATTGGCATAGATGCCTTCATGCGGGTTCTTCATGTCGTCGATGGTGTTGTAGACCAGACCTAGACTGACCGACGACTTGAGCCATGGGCTCTCGTCAACACCCTGTCGGATCGCTAGGGAGACGTCGCATTTGAGGGGATCGTAAACCCCTCCAGTCAAGCAACCATCGTCGAGCTTATACTTCTCCTGCGAGATATTATACGCCAGCTGCGTCGAGATGTTGTCGGTGATCGGCAGGCCGAAGCGCACCGTCGCGCCTGTCGTCTCGCTCTCGTATTCGTCGTAGTCCCTGGTCCGGTGGAAGACATCGAAACCGGCGGCAATACGGCGCCCGAGGAAATAGGGTTCAGTGAAGGAGAAGGCGTAGTCGCGCGAATTCTTGCCGCCGCCCGCCGATAGCCTGATGAACTGGCCGCGCCCGAGGAAGTTGCGCTCGGTGATCGACCCTTCGACGGACGGGCCAGCCGTGTCGCCGCCCGTCGAATAGCCGGCACCGACCGAGAACTCGCCGGTCGATTTCTCGACCACGTCGACCACAAGCACGACTTGGTCCGGCTCGGAGCCGGGCACGGTGGAAACCTCGACTTTTTCAAAATAATCGAGCGCTTCCAGCCGCTTCTTCGCGCGCTGGATGAGGACCTGGTTGAAGGCATCGCCTTCACTCACGTCGAATTCGCGGCGAATGACATAGTCACGTGTCCGGTCGTTGCCACGAATCTCGATGCGCTCGACATAGGCCTTGGTGCCCTGGTCGATCGTATAGACAACCGAAATGGTGTGGTTCTCGAAATTGCGGTCGCCGCGCGGCGTCACCTGGGCGAAGGCATAGCCGGAACCGGCGACCTTCTCGGTCAGCGCGATGATAGTGTCCTCGACGTTCTTGGCGTTATAGACATCGCCCTTATGGGTCTCGACCACCGACTGCAGCGATGCACCGTCGACCTCTGGAATCGTGCTCTCGACGCTGACGTCGCCGAATGTGTAGCGGTCACCCTCCTGCACGGTGATGGTCACCGTGTATTTGTTGGTGGCCTCGTCGAGTTCGCCGACCGCGGAAATCACCTGGAAATCGGCATAGCCGTGATTGTAGTAGAAACGGCGCAGCAGTTCCTGGTCGGCGCTCAGCTTGTCTTCGTCATAGACGTCGTCGCGCAGAACGAACGAAAGGATGGACGAGCGCTTGGTGGAGATGACGTCGGACAGGCGGCGGCTCGAATAGGCGCTGTTACCAACGAAATTGATCGCGGCGATCTGGGTGCGGCCACCTTCGTTGATGTTGAAGACCACGTTCACGCGGTTGTCGCCGAGGTCCATGATCTGGGTGGTCACGGCGGCGTCGTCGCGGCCGATACGCCTGTAAGCGGCCTTGACCGCCTCGACATCGGCATCGAGCGCCTGCTGCGAGAACGTTCCGCGCGGCTTCAGCTGGACCGCGGCTGCAAGGGCGTTGTCCTTGAGCTTCTTGTTGCCCTGGAACAGCACCTGGTTGACGACCTGATATTCGGAAACCTTGATGACCAGCGTCGAACCGACCTGGTTGATCTGGACGTCCGAGAACAGTCCGGTGCCGAACAGCGCCTTGACCGCATCGTCGACATCGGAGCTGGAAAAGGCCTTGCCGGGCTTGATCGTGACATAGTTGCGGATCGTATCGGCGTCGACACGCTGATTGCCGCTGACCTCAACCCTTGAAACAACAGCGGCCTCGGCCGCAGATGTGGCAACGAATTGTACTGCGAGCGCGCCTGGCACGACCAGGGCGGCGGACAGGGCCACCGCGGACGCGGCGCTCAGAAACTTGGATGTTGCCTTCATCGGGCTTTTGTACCTTTTCTCGAAGTCCCCACGGCGAGAAAACCGGACGTGCGGTAATTTCCCCTACCGTATTAACCGGATTTTCCCTACACGCAAGGCTCCTGGTTAATTTGTATTTACTTAACTCTGTTGCGTGGCTTTCGCGTCACGCATATCCCCACGCATGGTAAACGGCGTCTCAACGCTGGGTGTGTCGAAGCCAAATTTCTTCATGATTTCAGCACCCAAACAGATCGTTCCAGAAAACAAACCCCATGAAGCCCAAGACGAGAAGCAGGCCGGCTCTATAGCCCATCTCCATCATCCGTTCCGACACCGGTCGCCGAATGACGGCCTCCACGCCGTAGAACAGGAGATGGCCGCCGTCGAGGGGGGGAATCGGCAAAAGGTTGAGAATACCGATCCCGACCGACAGCAAGGCAACGAGCTGCACAAGCCACTCGAAGCCCAGCTTTGCCGCCTGCCCCGACATCTTTGCGATCTTGATTGGGCCGCCCAGCTGGCATTTGTCTTCGCGACCGACGACGAAACGCCGCAGGAAGTGACCGGTGCGCTGAATGATGTATCCCGTCTCCTCGACCGCCGCCCCAACCGCTCCGACCGGGCTATAAGTGATCAGCCTGGGTTGACCGAATTCCTGGTTGTTGACGACGCCGATCACGGCCACCTTGACCTTGTTGCCCAGCCCATCTTGCTGCTCCATCAGCTCCGGCGCCGCAGTAACGGTGACTTCCTTACCGTCGCGAAGCATGACGAAAGTGATGGTATCCCCGCCGCGGCCCGAAACCAGGCGCTGGACGTCGGAGAAGGTCTGGACCTTGCTGCCGTCGACGCTGACGAATCGGTCGCCGGGCAGGATGCCGGCCCTGGCCGCAGGACTGCCGGCGGTGACTTCAGCCACCATTGGCTCCATGACGGGTCGGCCGTAGGCGGAAAACAGCACCGCAAAGACGGCGATCGTCAGCAGGAAGTTGAACAGCGGGCCGGCCACCACGGTCGCCGCGCGCTTCCAGACCGGCTGCGTGTGAAAAGCAACCTTACGCTCGGCGTCGGTCAGCTTTTCGATCTCCTCCGAGTTAGGCTGGCTCGAGGTGGCATTCATGTCGCCAACGAATTTGACGTAACCGCCGAGCGGTATGGCGCAGAGTTTCCAGCGCGTGCCGTGGCTGTCATTGAAGCCGAAGAGTTCCGGCCCGAAGCCGATCGAAAAGACTTTCACGCCGATGCCGCACCAGCGGCCGACGAGGTAATGGCCCATCTCGTGGACGAACACCACCACGGTCAGCACGAATAGGAAAGGCACCAGTGTGCCGAGCAAAAAGCCCTCCGTGCTGAAAACCGATTGAAGAATCCCGTTCAATTCATGCCCTCAAATTCATTCGCAGCATGTTCTTCCGCAACCAGTTTTCCGCAGCAATGATTGTGCCGCGACTGTGACATCAATCCAGGCGAATCCATGGCGCATCCCGCGCCAACCCAAGAAACAATGCCGATCAAGCTGGAAACAGCCACTGTGCCGGATGGTCGGCGCTCGCCGAAATCCAGCCGATGACGTACAGGGCGAAAGCCGCCGCGACAAGCCCGTCGACCCGGTCCATGACGCCGCCATGGCCAGGTATCAGCGTGCCCGAATCCTTGCGGTCGTGGCGGCGCTTCACCCATGATTCGAAAAGGTCGCCGGCCTGGGCGACGATCGAAAGCACAAGCGCAACGACGCCGAGCACCCCGAGATTGCCGGCGCCGGCCGCGGCGGCCAGAAGCAACCCGGCGACCACGCCGCCGACGGCGCCGCCCAGTGCTCCGCTCTGCGTCTTGCCGGGCGAAATCGACGGCGCCAGTTTCGGACCGCCGACAGCGCGGCCGACGAAGTAGGCCGATATGTCGGTCGCCCAGACCACGGCGAACAGGAAGAGAATGGCGACGAGGCCGGGATGGTCGCCGTCGCGCAAAAGAGCCAGTGACAGGCCGGAAACGGCGGCATAGGCAAGGCCGGACGCATCCCATTGTCCCGTCTGGCGGGTCGAGGTCTGGCGCATCGAAGCCGCAACAACCGTGACAGCGACCAGCACAGCCACAAGAAGCAGCAGCCAGGGCGCTGGCAGGCCGGCGATCAAGGCGCCGACGAAGACCAGAAGCAGCGCTTCCGGCAGAAACTCAAGGCCCGCGGCGGGGACCGGGCGGCACATTCGCGTCCATTCGTAGAAGATCAGGATCGTCATGGCGGCGCAAAGCAACCGGAAGGGCAGTCCGCCCAGCCAGGTCAGGCCAAGCGTGAAGACAGCAAGCACCACGGCAGAAATAACGCGAAGCTGGAGGTTGCTCATCCCTTGGCCGTCACGGCGACGTCTTGAGCGCCAAGTCCGCCAAAACGGCGCTCGCGGCCGGCGAAATCGCGCAATGCGTCGGCCAAATGCTCGCGGCTGAAATCGGGCCAGTAGCAAGGCAGGAAGACAAGCTCGCTATAAGCCGCCTGCCACAGAAGGAAATTCGACAGCCTAAGCTCACCGCTGGTGCGGATGACCAGTTCCGGGTCCGGAATGCCATGGGTATCGAGAGCACCGGCGAAGGACTCGGCCGTGATCGCCTCGCTGTCGAGCTCGCCGCGCGCCACGGCCGAAGCGAGCTTTCGCGCCGTACGCACGATCTCGTCGCGTCCGCCATAGTTGAAAGCGATGACCAGAGTCAGCGCCTCGTTGCGAACGGTCAGCGCTTCGGCCTCTTCGAGCAGGGTCCTGATATCAGGCTGCAGCCCTGCCCTGTCGCCGATGATCCTGACCCTTACGCCGTTCTGGTGCAGTTCGGCGAGATCACGACGGATAAAGAGTTTCAACAAGCCCATCAGGTCGCTGACTTCGGACTTCGGCCGCGACCAGTTTTCCGACGAGAAGGCGTAGACGGTCAGGAAGGAGATGCCGAGGCCGGGAGCGGCGCGCACGGTGTTGCGCAGCGCCTCGACGCCGGCACGATGGCCGGCAAGCCGCGGCATGCCGCGCGCCTTGGCCCAGCGTCCGTTTCCGTCCATGATGATCGCGACATGCGCAGGGCTTGTCATAGTTCCGCTTTCGGATCGGACACCGATCCTAAACCTGCATGATTTCAGCTTCCTTATCAGAAAGCAGATGGTCGATGGTGCCGATCATCTCGTCGGTGAGCTTCTGTACCTGGTCGGACCGCTTGCGATGGTCGTCCTCGCTGATATCGCCGTCCTTTTCCGCTTTCTTGAGGAAGTCCATGCCGTCCCGGCGCACGTGGCGCACCGCGACACGCGCATTCTCGGCATAACCATGCGAGATCTTTACCAGCTCCTTGCGGCGCTGTTCGTTGAGCTCGGGCAACGGAATCCTGAGATTGGTGCCGTCGACGATCGGATTGAAGCCGAGATTGGATTCACGGATGGCGCGATCGACCGCGCCGACCATCGACTTATCCCAGACCGAAACCGAAATCATGCGCGGCTCCGGCACCGACACGGTTGCCACCTGGTTGATCGGCATGGCGGTGCCATAGGCTTGCACCTGGATCGCGTCGAGCAGGTTGCTCGAGGCACGGCCAGTCCGCAGCGAAGCCAGATCGTGCTTGAACGCGGCGATCGCCCCATCCATGCGCCGCTTGAGATCATCGTATTCGCCACTCATTGTCATCTCCTCGACCCGTTGGCCCGGGTTCACTGTTTCAGGGGTAATCCCGTGTTCGAGCCCTCAATCCAGAAAACCGGCTCCCGCTTTTCGGGATCGGGCTCCCGATCAATCGTCCGCGACGACCGTGCAACGGCCGCCGCCCCTCAGAATATCGCCGAACCCGCCCCTCTCGTGGATCGAATAGACGATTATCGGAATGTTGTTTTCCCGCGCAAGTGCAATCGCAGCCGTGTCCATGATCGAAAGGCCGCGTTCTATGACTTCGGCATGGCTGATGCGTTCGAAGCGCGTCGCGTTCGGCTCCTTCTTGGGATCGGCCGAATAGACGCCGTCGACCTGGGTGCCCTTGAACAGCGCATCGGCGCCGATTTCCGCCGCGCGAAGCGCTGCCGCCGAATCGGTGGTGAAGAACGGATTGCCGGTGCCGCCGGCGAAGATGACGACCTTGCCCTGGTTCATATAGGCGGTCGCCTGGCGCTGCGAAAAGCTCTCGCAAAGCTCAGGCATGGCGATTGCCGACAGCACCACTGCGTCGACGCCGATCTTGTTCAGCGAGGTGCGCAGCGCCAGCGAGTTGATGACCGTGGCGAGCATGCCCATGTGGTCGCCAGTGACACGGTCTCCGCCCTTCGATGCAACGGCGACGCCGCGAAAGATGTTGCCGCCGCCGATGACGACGCCGACCTCAATACCCATGGCGCGCGCCTCGGCGATGTCGGCGGCGATGCGATCGACGACCGACACGTCGATGCCGAAATGCTGTTCACCCATCAGCGCTTCGCCCGACGCTTTCAGCAAGACACGTCGGTAGAGGGGCTTCACCGTCATCTGGTCCTCATCGTTAAGCGTGTGAGCGTTCTGGGTGGCTGCCCTCGTGCAGGCGCTGCCCCAAGACATTGGCGTTCCGATACACGAAGGGCGCCTCGATGTCACGCGGCGCCCGAGCCGTAAAACGCTCTTCCAGTCTTTAGCCTACGCCGTCAAAAGCACCTTGCATGAGCAGATCCGGCAGCGAGCCAGACGGCTTGTTATCGCCTGCCTGGCCTTCATCGATACCGCGCAAGAAATCGGCCGGGCATCCCTCGCGGACGCCCGGCCGTTAAATCTCATGGTGATGGAGAGCTGTAAGCTGCCGTTCTGGCAGCCTACTTCTTGACTGCCGCCGCAACTTCCGCCGCGAAATCGGTCTCTTCCTTCTCGATGCCCTCGCCGAGCGCGAAGCGCAGATAGGCAGTGATCTTGGCCGGTGCGCCGATTTCTGTCTCGGCGTCCTTCAGTGCTTTCTCGACGGTGATGTCGGGATTGAGCACGAAAGCCTGCTTGAGCAGCACGACCTCTTCGTAGAACTTGCGCAGACGGCCCTCGACCATCTTCTCGATGATCGCTTCCGGCTTGCCGGACTGGCGCGCCTGATCGGCGAAGATCGCCTTCTCGCGCTCGACCGCTGCCGGATCGAGTTCTTCCGTCGTCAGCGCCATCGGGTTGGTGGCGGCGACATGCATGGCGACCTGACGGGCGAAGGCATTGGCGGCCTGCGCACTGCCCAACGTCTCGATGGCGACCAGCACGCCGAGCTTGCCAAGGCCGTCGGCAACCGCGTTATGGACGTAGGTTGCGACGGCGCCATGCTCGACGGCGAGCTTGGCCGAACGGCGGAAGCCAAGATTCTCGCCGATCGTGCCGACTGCGTCCTTGATGGTGTCGGTGACCGACTTGTCCGAACCCGGATACGGGGCGGCTGCGACGACCTCGGTCTTGCCGCCATAGGCGAGCGCGACCTTGGCGACGTTGGCGACGATCTCCTGGAAGGCGGCGTTGCGGGCAACGAAGTCCGTCTCGGAGTTGACCTCGACGATCGCTGCCTCACGGACACCGGAATCGACGCCGATGAGACCCTCGGCCGCGGTGCGGCCGGCCTTCTTGTCGGCCTTGGAGATGCCCTTCTTGCGCAGCCAGTCGACGGCCTCTTCCATGTTGCCGTTGGTCTCGTTCAACGCCGCCTTGCAGTCCATCATGCCCGCGCCGGTCAAGTCGCGGAGTTCTTTGACCTGTGCAGCCGAAATGCTCATTGTCGCCTCTTTGTTTTAAAATGCACCGACGCACCACCGACTCGGTGATGCGCCTGGCGCCGGCACTTAGCGCGCCAAAATATGAGAAAGATGAAGGCCGAAACCGGCCTTCGCTGTTACGCTTCCGGTGTCTCGGCAGCCGGTGTCTCAGCAGCCGGGGTCGTATCGAGTGCCGGCTCGATCGGAGCCTCGGCCAAAGCACCGACGTCGACGCCGAGCGCGCCCTGCTGACGGGCGATGCCGTCGATTGCAGCCTTGGCGATCAGATCGCAATAGAGCTGGATGGCACGGGCCGCATCGTCATTGCCCGGGATCGGGAAGTCGATCTTGTCCGGGTCGCAGTTGGAATCGATGATGGCGACGACCGGGATGCCAAGACGCTTGGCCTCGAGGATGGCGATCGCTTCCTTGTTGGTGTCGATCACGAACATCAGGTCAGGCGTCGAGCCCATGTCCTTGATGCCGCCCAGCGCCTTGTCGAGCTTCTCGCGCTCGCGATCGAGGTTGAGGCGCTCCTTCTTGGTGAGCCCCAGAGCTTCGCCGGCCAGCATCTCGTCGAGCTTGCGCAGGCGCTGGATGGAATTCGAGATCGTCTTCCAGTTGGTCAGCATGCCGCCGAGCCAGCGGGAGTTGACATAGTACTGGGCCGAGCGCTGCGCGGCGTCGGCGACGATGTCGGACGCCTGGCGCTTGGTGCCGACGAACAGCACGCGGCCACCCTTGGCCACAGTGTCGGAAACCTGCTTCAGCGCCTGGTGCAGCAGCGGCACCGTCTGCGAGAGGTCGATAATGTGGATATTGTTGCGGGCGCCATAGATGTAGGGCGCCATCTTCGGGTTCCAGCGGTGGGTCTGGTGGCCGAAGTGAATGCCAGCTTCCAAAAGCTGGCGCATGCTGAAATCAGGCAGAGCCATTCTTGAGTATCCTTTCCGGTTAGCCTCCACGGACACAGGCATTTTTGGACTTTGTCCTCGAACGCCACCGGAGGTTTCAGCCGGATTTCTCCCGGGCAGACACCAAAGTCCGTGTGTGGAATGAGCGGGCATATAGATGGGATGCGCGACAAACGCAAGCGCCGCGGCGTCTGGCAGTCCAATGTGCGGCGATCAACGTACCGGGTATCACGGCCGTATCTTCCCTTTCAGCACGCGGACACGCCGGAAAACAGCAACGATTTCCTCGCGACTGCACTCGATGGCGCCTAGCCGCACCGCGCGGTCGCGTTCGAAGCCGGTTATGTCATAGTGCGGCGCCGATGTCTTCGGCGGCCCCTGATAGGATGAGCGCTTGACACCGAGCTGTGCTGCAAAACGGTGCAGCTCCTCGGTATCGTCGGCCAGCAGGTGACACCAGCGGTGGCCGACCCATTTCCAGATCGCCGCGTCGACATAGACCGCCATGGGGCTTGCCGTACTCCTTCATCTTGCGCCGATCGGGCTGCGTTGATCAGGCGAAGCGATGATAGAAGGGATTCGGATAGAAAATGAAGCCGCCGCCGGCCTCCACGTCGGCGACGATTGCGGTGACGGTGTCCTGCATGCGGCGATGCAATTCCGCAAGCGCGTCTTCGATCGAGCCACGATAGGCGTGCAATCCCAACGGCTCCGGCACCCGGATGTAAGCGCGGCGCGGCCCAGCCGGTTGCGGCACGAAGCGGTTGATCGTGTCGCGCAGCTTGCCCTTGCAATAGTCGTTGCGAATGCGCTTCAGATGCTCGGCGATCTCCTCCTGCGTGATGCGCGGGTTGGCCGAGGCCCACGGCCCGACGCGTTGGAGACGCTGGATCGTGTCCGCCAGCGCACGGACCTGCTTTTGTTCTTCCGTGTTGCCCGTATTGTCCCGCAACCAGCGGCGCGACTGGCGCAACAGCTCCGCGATCTCATTGGCGCCGGGATTGGCCGAAATACGCTCACCGAGACGCCGGCTCAGTTCGAGCAGCAGTTGCTTCTGACGCGCGTCATATGAAGCCTGCTCGTCAGGCGCGATGCCACAGGCAATCTCGTCGCGTAACAGCAGCGTTGTGTAAATGTGGTGGACGCGCTCCGGCAGCGTATCGGCGGCACGGCGTTCGATATTCAGGCTTTTCTCGACATAGGCGCATTCCTGCGCCAGCGCCGGCTCGACATTTTTGGTGAAAGCGAGCTTCCAGACAACCGGCGCGATCCACACCTCGAAGTCCTGGCCCGTAGCGCGAGCACGCTTGAGCGCTTCGAACCCCATCTCGACCGCCCCCGGAAGAAGCGGACCGACGATATTGGCGTGCCAACCGACGCCGCCTTCGGGATGCAGGAGCACACCATGCCCTTTCAGCGCCCAGGCGACCGAGTGTTCCTTGGCCGCAGCGCTGTTACCGGGAATCTGGGCGATCAGATTGTTTGCCAGCCAGAATTTCTGCATGGTCCGGCCGAGGCCGTTGACGACGCCATGCGTGGCCCAGGATGCGGCAAGCGGGCTTGACCTCGAAACGATCTCCTTGTCGATCATCCAGTCGGTAAAGAATTCCGGATGATTGGGCGTGATGAACGTCGCCTTGGCTGCGCCGCAACAGGCCCTCAGCCGCTGCCGGTCGTCGACGGGAAAGTCGATATGGCGGACATTGGCGACGCCGCGCAATCCGGCCAGGCGGTTGAACGGCAACAGGTCGCGAAAGCCGGGAATGCCGTGCAGCATGACAACCCGGTTGACGATCGTCATGGTCTTGATCAGCGCCGGATTGGGCCTCGGCGCCACGAACACATCGATTCTGCTCACCCTGCTCCCCCGCTGGACTGACGCCGGCGGAAAAGGTGAGATGCAATTGCGGCGTGTTCAAGTCGTTTGCCGCCCCGCGCGAGTGGTTAACTCAAGCGGTTGGTTTGGCGGCAGCTGAAGCCCTATTTCGACGGACAGGTTTTCGGCTGATCGAACAACGACAGATTGACCAGCTTGCCGGTCATCGAGAAGTCGTTGTAGTCCATGAGGAGGTCGCGCGTGAGGCCGTTCTCATGCAGCTTGAAGCTGATCCGGTATTCCGGCACCTCCTCGCCTGACTTGTCGGTGTCGTCGAAGTAGGCGATGTCGACTGGCCAATATTTGTCGGTGGCGAGTTTTGCCAATGCCGACGCTTCCGGGTCTGTCTTGTCGGCATCGGTCTTCTTGCCGACGACGACGGTGGTGGTCATTACCTTGTTGGCATCTTCCGAGCCGTCGAACAGGTTGGTTTCATAGAAATTTTCGCCCTTTTCGGCCTTGTCGATCAGTTCGACCAGATGCTGGGTCGGGAACTGGGTGGCCGCCAATTCGAGGCTGCTCTTCTCCGGCTTGTCGATATCGACCTTGAGGCCCTTCGCCTCCTTCGTCGCGGTGCCCTTGACCTCCTTTTCGAGGTTCTGGTCGACGAAGGATTTTGTCACGAACGAGAAGGTCTTGCCTTCAGCGTCCTCAAAAGTGGTCGTTTGCTGATCGGTCAGCCTTGTGTTGTCGTTGGTGACGATCTGGGTGACGAAGCGGAACTTCACCGTGTAGCCTTCGCAAGGCGAGCCATTGAACTCATAAACCATGCGGCCGGTGATGCCGGCGATGCCGGAGCGATCGGAGGCCTTGTCGAGACTGAGGTCATAGACGGCGCGATGCGCCTGCAGCGTCGGCACGGCGAAAGCAGGAGCCGCCGCGAAAAGCGCTGGCAGCAGGACAGCGTGGAATGCGAGGCGCGTCGCGCTCATGAGTGGCTCCGATCATAGCGGCTAATGGCAGGCCGCAGGGAAAGATGGTCCAGCTTAAAAAAAGTCGTGGCGGAAGCGAGGCAAAAATAGCAATTTCGGCCCGGCCTGCGCGGCGTCTTCAAGCAATAAGGAAATACCATGAGTGAAACAATCGAAAAGCGGCTAAGCGATCTCGGCGTGACGCTTCCAGTCGCCGCCGCGCCCGCCGCCAACTACGTGCCTTATTGCAGATCAGGCGATCTGCTGTTCACCGCAGGGCAGTTACCGCTCAAGGAGGGCAAGTTGCAGGCCAGCGGACTGCTCGGCCGCGATGTCGATATTGCAAGCGGCAAGGAGGCGGCAAAATACTGCGCGATCAACATATTGGCGCAGGCCAAGGCGGCGCTCGGCAGCCTCGCGAAAATCCGCCGGCTGGTGAAGATCACCGTCTTCGTCGCCTCGGCGCCGGATTTCGTCGAGCAGCATCTGGTTGCCAATGGCGCTTCCGATTTTCTGGTCGCGGTGCTCGGCGATCGCGGCAAACACGCCCGCTCCGCCGTCGGGAGTGCCTCGCTGCCGCTTAATGCCGCAGTGGAAATTGAAGCCGTCTTCGAAGTCGAATGAGCCTGACATGACCGACCTTTCCTGGCTGACCGCCCGGCCCGTTGCCCATCGCGGCCTTCACGACATGAACAAGACGCGCTGGGAGAACACGCTCTCGGCCTTCGCCGCGGCAGCCGAACGCGGCTATGCGATCGAATGCGACGTGCATTTGTCGTCCGACCGCATCCCGGTCGTTATCCACGACGGCGATCTGAAGCGGCTGACCGGTCAGGACGGTTTTGTCTGGCAGCGCACGGCGGCGGAGATGACGGCGCTCAAGATCGGCGGCACATCAGACCATCTGCCGACGCTGCAGCAGGCGCTCGATCTGGTCGACGGCCGGGTGCCGATGGTCGTCGAGCTGAAAGGGGTTCCCGGCCACGACGAAGGCCTGGTCGCAAGCGTCGGCAAGATGCTCAAGCGCTACAAGGGCAAAGCGGCGATCATGTCGTTCGACCACTGGCTGATCCGTGATTTCCCCAAACACGCACCCGGCATTCCGGGGGGACTGACCGCCTATGGCAAGGACGTCAAGCTGATCGAGGCGCATTTCGCCATGCTGGCGCACGACATCGCCTTCACCTCCTACGCCGCCGGTGACCTGCCGAACAGGTTTGTCAGTTTCGTGCGCGAAAAGCTCAAAATGCCGGCAATCACCTGGACCGTGCTCGACCAGCCGGCGATTGACCTGACCTTCAAATATGCCGACCAGATGACGTTCGAAGGGTTCGAACCCGATCTGGTACAGGTCGCTTGAAAACCGAGCTTGCACAAGCCCTGACGGAGTCTACATAAGCCTCATGGATCAAGGCGATGACGGTGACGGGCAAACGGCGAATGCGGAGTACTCGATCCGCGTCGCAGCCGGCATCGGCGCCTTCACCTGCGCGGAATGGGATGGGCTCGGCGGCACCGCGCGCGGCGATACAGAAAACGGCTACAACCCTCTCGTTTCATTCGCTTTTTTGAGCGCACTCGAGGATTCCGGCTGCGCCGTGCGGCGCACCGGCTGGCAGGGCCATCACCTCAGGCTGGAGACGACGCAAGGCAAGTTCCTCGGGGCCGTTCCCTGCTACCTGAAATCGCACAGCCAGGGCGAATATGTCTTCGATCACGGCTGGTCGGACGCATTCGAGCGCGCCGGCGGGCGCTACTATCCAAAACTGCAATGCGCGGTGCCGTTCACGCCGGTCACCGGCCCTCGCCTGCTGGTCCACAAGGGCGAGGACAGTCGCGCCGTGAAGGCCGGCTTGGCGGCAGGCCTGAAGGCGGTGACGGAAAAGCTAGGCGTGTCTTCCGCGCACGTGACTTTCGCGCAGCAGAAAGATGTCGCGGTGCTGGAGGCGGCGGGCTTCCTGCACCGCACCGACCAACAGTTCCACTTCTTCAATGAAGGGTTTTCGACCTACGACGACTTTCTCGCGACGCTCGCCTCGCGCAAGCGCAAGGCGATGAAGAAGGAGCGGCGCGAGGCGCTCGCTCACGGCATCTCGATCGACTGGCTGACCGGCAAGGACCTGACCGAAAGAGCGTGGGACGACTTCTTTGCCTTCTACATGGATACCGGTAGCAGGAAGTGGGGCCGGCCTTACCTCAACCGCGAGTTCTTCTCGATGATCGGCGAACGCATGGCCGACGACATCCTGCTGGTGATGGCCAGGCGTAATGGACGCTACATTGCCGGCGCCATTAATTTCATCGGTTCCGATGCGCTCTACGGGCGCAACTGGGGCTGCATCGAAGACCATCCTTTCCTGCATTTCGAGGTCTGCTATCACCAGGCGATCGACTTCGCGATCGACCGCAAGCTGAAAGTGGTCGAAGCGGGCGCGCAAGGCCAGCACAAGCTGGCGCGCGGCTATAGGCCGGTGACCATGCATTCGGCGCATTACATCGCGCATCCCGGCTTGCGCAATGCGGTCGCCGACTACCTCAACCGCGAGCGGCGCGAAGTCGAGCGGATGGGCGACTATCTCGAAGGGCACACTCCGTTCCGCAAGGATCTGGCGGACGATTAGAACAAGGCACAATCCGGAGCGCACGCCATGGCCGAAACCACCTACGACAGCACCAACATCTTCGCGAAAATCCTGCGCGGTGAAATCCCATCGCATCGCGTCTATGAAGATGACGCGGTTGTCGCCTTCATGGATGTGATGCCACAAGGGCCAGGTCATACGCTGGTTGTGCCGAAGGCGCCGTCGCGCAACCTGCTAGACGCGGATCCGGCAACGTTCGGTCCACTCTTCGCAATTGTTCAGAAGGTGGCGTTGGCGGTGAAGAAAGCCTTCGGCGCCGATGGTGTCACCATTCTGCAGTTTAACGAGCCCGCTTCAGGCCAGACCGTCTACCATCTCCACGTCCATGTCATCCCTCGCTTCGAGGGCGTTCCGTTGAAGCCGCATAGCGGGCAGATGGAGAAGCCTGAGGTGCTGACTGAGAACGCTGGCAAGATACGGAGCGCGCTGGAAAACTGAGCCGGGCATCCCGGCTTCGGCCACCAATACCTCTTCATCCAACGAAAAAAGCCCCGTCGCCGGGGCTTTTTTGGCTTTCAGGCTATCACCCCTTGCGGGGCAGTTGCGGCACCAGGCTGCGCTTGCTGCCGCCATCCTTGCCCTTGGGCTCCGCCTTCTGCGCGATCGCCTTTTTCGCGACGGGCTTTTTGACGGCAGCTTTCCTGGGCTTCGGCGCGTCGTCCGGTTCTTCCTTCTTCGGCTTGACCGGCGCCTCGTCGGCGAGCGATTCGAGCTTCAGGCCGGTTTCGCCGGTCTCCTTCTTCTCGACAGTGACACGCACCGTGCCGCCCTTCTTGAGCTTGCCGAACAGCACCTCGTCGGCCAGCGGCTTCTTGATGTGCTCCTGGATGACGCGGCCGAGCGGCCGCGCGCCCATGCGCTCGTCATAGCCCTTGTCGGCCAGCCAGGCGATCGCCTCCTGCGACAGGTCGAAGGTGACGCCGCGCTCGGAAAGCTGGGCCTCGAGTTGCATGACGAACTTCTGCACCACCTGGTGGATGACCGGAACCGGCAGCGAGCCGAACGGGATGATCGCATCGAGACGGTTGCGGAATTCCGGCGTGAACAGCCGGTTGATCGCCTCGACATCGTCGCCTTCACGCTTGGTCGAGCCAAAACCGATCGCCGCGCGCTGCGCATCCGAGGCGCCCGCATTGGTGGTCATGATCAGGATGACGTTGCGGAAGTCGATCTGCTTGCCGTTGTGGTCGGTCAGCTTGCCGTGGTCCATGACCTGCAACAGGATGTTGAACAGATCCGGATGCGCCTTCTCGACCTCGTCCAGCAACAGCACGCAATGCGGATGCTGGTCGACGCCGTCGGTCAACAGGCCGCCCTGGTCGAAGCCGACATAGCCGGGAGGCGCACCGATCAGCCGCGAGACGGTGTGGCGTTCCATATATTCCGACATGTCGAAGCGGATCAGTTCGACGCCGAGCGAGGCGGCGAGCTGTTTTGCCACTTCGGTCTTGCCGACGCCGGTCGGACCCGAGAACAGATAGGAGCCGATCGGCTTCTCCGGTTCGCGCAAGCCGGCCCTCGCCAGCTTGATCGCCGAGGTCAACGCCGTGATAGCGGTGTCCTGACCGTAGACGACGCGCTTCAACTCGACGTCAAGGCCGGCCAGCACCTTCTCGTCGTCGGCGGAAACCGTCTTCGGCGGAATGCGGGCGATGGTGGCGATCGTCGCTTCGATCTCCTTGATGCCGATGGTCTTCTTGCGCTTGGCCTCCGGCAACAGCATCTGCGAGGCGCCGGTCTCGTCGATCACGTCGATCGCCTTGTCCGGCAGCTTGCGATCGTTGATGTAGCGCGCCGACAGTTCGACCGAAGCCTTGATCGCCTCAGCCGTGTAGCGAACCTTGTGGAACTCCTCGAAATAGGGCTTCAGGCCCTTCATGATCTCGATGGCGTCCTCGATGGTCGGCTCGTTGACGTCGATCTTCTGGAAGCGCCGCACCAGAGCGCGGTCCTTCTCGAAGAACTGGCGGAACTCCTTGTAGGTGGTCGAGCCGATGCAGCGGATCGTTCCGGACGACAGCGCCGGCTTCAACAGGTTCGACGCATCCATGGCGCCACCCGACGTCGCCCCTGCCCCGATCACGGTGTGGATCTCGTCGATGAACAGCACCGCGCCCGGATAATCCTCGAGTTCCTTGACGACCTGCTTCAGCCGCTCCTCGAAATCGCCGCGATAGCGGGTGCCGGCCAGCAATGTTCCCATGTCCAGCGCGAACACGGTGGCGTTGTGCAGCACTTCCGGCACGTCGCCCTCGACGATGCGCTTGGCGAGGCCTTCGGCGATCGCCGTCTTGCCGACGCCGGGATCGCCGACATAGAGCGGATTGTTCTTGGAGCGGCGGCACAGCACCTGGATGGTGCGGTTGATTTCGGACTCGCGACCGATCAGTGGATCGATCTTGCCGGCCTTGGCCTTGTTGTTCAGATTGACGCAGTAAGCGGTCAGCGCGTCCTGCTGTTGCTTTTTCTTGCCGCCGTCCTCTTGCGGCTCGGCGCCGTTCTGGCCGCCCTGCTCGTCGTCGGCGCCGCGCGGCGACCGCGTCTCGGATGCGCCGGGACGCTTGGCGATGCCATGCGAGATGTAATTGACCGCGTCGTAGCGGGTCATCTGCTGTTCCTGCAGGAAATAGGCGGCATGGCTCTCGCGCTCGGCGAATATGGCAACGAGCACGTTGGCGCCGGAGACTTCCTCGCGGCCGGACGACTGCACATGGATCACCGCGCGCTGGATGACGCGCTGGAAACCGGCCGTTGGCTTGGAATCCTCGTCGTAGCCGGTGACGAGATTGTCGAGCTCGGTGTCGATATAGGTGAGAACCGTATGCTTCAGCTCGTCGAGATCGACGTTGCAGGCGCGCATGACCGCGGCCGCCTCGGTGTCGTCGATGAGGGCGAGCAGCAAATGCTCAAGGGTTGCGTATTCGTGGTGCCGCTCGTTGGCGAGCGTCAGCGCCTGGTGAAGCGCCTTTTCCAGGCCTTGGGAGAAAGCCGGCATGTTACCTCACTTCTTCTCCATCACGCATTGCAGCGGATGCTGATTCTGTCGGGCGAAATCCATGACCTGGGACACTTTGGTCTCGGCCACCTCGAATGTATAGACCCCACACTCGCCCACTCCATGATTGTGAACATGAAGCATGATGCGTGTGGCGGCTTCACGGTCCTTCTGGAAAAAACGTTCCAGCACGTGAACCACGAATTCCATGGGCGTGTAGTCGTCGTTGAGAATGAGAACCCGGTAAAGGCTAGGCTTCTTGGTCTTGGTTTTGGTACGCGTGATGACAGCCGTGCCGCGACCGGCCTCGTTGCCGTCGCTGCCGTTTTGCATACGCACCACATCTCCTGTGGCAGTCAAACCTGTAGTCACGTAGTCCTGCCTTTTCGAATCCCCAAGCGAGTTCGACATGTAGGTGTTCGATGGACGATTTTAAGCCCTTCTGTTTAGCTGACAATATGGCTAGGTGGCCAAACTTGGCGGATTTTCGAAATCGTGAAGGCCGCAGAGCCCCTGATTTCAAATTGCCATGAAAAAACCCGGCCGCGCGTGCGCGACCGGGTCTGCCTTGCAGGCCCGAGGGCCATCCTTCACATGCTATAGCGAAATTACTTCGCTTTTGCGACGATTGATTCGAACGGCTTGTAGGCTTCTTTGGCGAGTTCGGCATAGAGGTCGCCGATCTTGGTGGCTTCGGTGACGAAGGATTCGTAGGACTGCTTGGCAAAATCGGACTGGATCTCGAACGCCTTTTCCAGCGACTTGGCCGACAAAAGTTTCTCGGCTGCTGCGCTGCCGGCTTCGAAGCTCTTCTTGGTGTACTCGCTCGCCTCGGTGGCGATTGCCTGCGCACCCTTGGAAAGCGATGCGAAGCTCTTCAATCCGGAGTCGGCAAACTCCTTGCCGTATTTGCTGAAATCTTCGTAGGTCTGGGTCATTTCACGCATTCCCTTGACGGTTGCCCTGAGGGTGGACGCGCCCTGTCCGGGCCGCGTTGTGCAATGCAAGTAACATATTGTGCGATGCACAAAAAGTCAATGTCGCGCCGAATGCGTCGACGGCCCGCCAGCCCATCACATCGACCCATCGCATCGGCCCAGCCACCGGCCAGCACTGGCAACGGCTAAAATTCGAATAAAGAAAAGCTCAAGCCCGAAGAAAATGGTGAACGCGGCGGTTACCATAAACGGATTGGTAACGCTGGCCACGTAGCTTGGCCGGAAGTGAGGCAGGATCCCTTTGCTCGCCTCCAGCGCAACAAAAAATTCAAAGGAACCATCGGTGCGTCAGGCGTTGTCGGGCATTCTCTCCAAATCCGTGTCCTCTCTGAAAACGATCATGATCCTCGCTTTGGCGATGACATTTGTCGTTGCCGGCGTGGCTCCGTCCTTGGCGGCCAAGTCGGCGGCCATCGTCATGGACGCAAAGACCGGCAAGGTGCTTTATTCTTCGAATGCCGACGGCCGGCGCTATCCCGCCTCGCTCACCAAGATGATGACGCTTTACCTGACCTTCGAGGCCATGGCGAAAGGCAAGATCAGCAAGAATTCCCGGGTCGTCTTCTCGGCCAACGCTGCCGCAGAACCGCCGACGAAACTTGGTGTCCGGCCGGGCGGCGCGATCACGGTCGAGACCGCGATCCTGTCGATGGTGACCAAGTCGGCAAACGACTCGGCAACGGCACTCGGTGAACTTCTCGGCGGCAATGAAACCAACTTCGCCCATATGATGACGGCCAAGGCGCGGGCACTGGGCATGAAGGGAACCGTTTTCCGCAACGCCCACGGCTTGCCAAACCCCGGCCAGTTCACCACGGCGCGCGACATGGCGGTGCTCGGCATCGCGCTGCGGGAGCACTTTCCCCAATATTACGGCTATTTCTCGCAGCGTTCCTTTCTCTATGGCCGCAAACGTATCAATGGCCACAATCGCCTGCTTGGCCGCATCAAGGGCGTCGACGGCATCAAGACGGGCTATACCCGCGCCTCCGGCTACAATCTCGTCTCCTCGGTCTCCGACGGCGACCGTCGCATCGTCGCAGTGGTCATAGGCGGAAAATCCGGCGGCAGCCGCGACAACCAGATGGCCGGATTGATCAATACGTATATGCCGAAGGCGTCGTCGCGCGGCAGCGGCATGCTGGTGGCCAAGGCCAGCGGCGGCAACCCGATCACCGCGCTGGCAAAAGTGTTCCTGCCCAAGGACGACGCACCGACACCGGACAGCAAGCCGGACGGCGATGCCATTGCCTCCCTTGTTGAGGAAACCGAGCCTGTCGTTGAAGAAGCCGCCCCGGTCGTTCAGACCAGGAAGATCAAGGCAGTGGCCGAGGCCACCGTGGACGACGTGGCGACCGCACGGGTCGCAGCAGCCTACGCCGAGCCGGCGGACGTCGATCCCGTCAAGACGGCATCGGTGCCGTCCGGTTGGGCAGTACAGGTCGCCTCTTCGCCAAAACAGTCCGAAGCCCAGGCCGTCCTCGACAAGACGAGCAAGCAGGCGCCTTCGGTCCTGGCCGATGCCGCGGGCTTCACCGTCGCCTTCGAAAAAGACGGCGTCACCTACTACCGCGCCCGGTTCGGCTTTGGTTCGAAGACAGCCGCCTGGAAAGCCTGCAACGCCCTGAAGAAAAAGAAAATCGAATGCTACGCCGTCCAGCAGTAGGGCAGCGTGGAAAGACACCTCCCGGAAAATTCTGCGTCGAAGGAGACTAATGGTGATTGGAGAGCAAGACGTCCTTGGCTTCGTTGATCCGCGCCGCCAGGAAAGACGTGCCACCGATATCGGGGTGCAGGCGCTGCATCAGGCGGCGGTGCGCCTTGCGGACATCCGCCGCGGCGGCCCCCGCTTCAAGACCAAGGATCTTGTAGGCCTCCTCCTTAGTCATGGAGCCAGAACCTGGCGAAACACCCAGCCCTTCGCCACCGTTCGTCTCAGCGTCTTTGCGCCAGACGGGAAATCTGCCGTCAAGATACGTCTCTAGCAACTGGCGACTCTCCGGGTCGCCGGAGAGCTCGCGATAAAGCTGCTGCAATTCCGCAAGGCCCATCGTACCAAGCATCTTGCCTTCATGGCGGCCGGCGAGCACGAGCCCCTCCAGACTGCCGCTATCGTGATCAAGCTCCATTTCGAGTGCCGCGGTGCGCACTGTCGAATGCTTGCCCGGCTCCAGTTTCGCGGTCGGCCGTTTCATCCGCATCGAGCCATACCAGGCGAGCGCCGCCGACAGGATCAAGCCGCCGAGGCCTTGGCGTCCGACCAGAAGCAGGGCAACGCCGATCAGCGCCAGCAGGACCGGCCCAAGCGTTCTCATCGTGCTTGCGAGTCTCGCGGGGTCGGCGCGCAGGAAAACCATGGCCGCGCCAAGCAGCACCAGAAGCAACGCCACGAATAGAAAAAGCGCGCCCATTATTTCCTGCCGCCCCGCAGATGCTCGATCATCAGCTGGTCTTCCGGCCTGCCCCTGGCTTCCAGTGCCTTCAGCCCGCCGGTCGCAAACACGGCGACCGCCGAAAGCAGGCTGGCCAAGGTTGCGGCAGCCCGCCGATCAAATCGGAACCAAGCCCCTTTGGACAGCCGTGCAATTTCCTTGAACGCCTTTTCTGCGCCGGAATCATGGCCTTCCTGAAAGACGAAGACAGGAACGCCGTGCAGGCCAAGGCTGCCGGCCTTCTCGGCCAGGTCGTCGATATTTTCTTCCATCGCATCGCCGATATAGACCAGGGCGTTGACCTTGGCCGCCGCCGTCTGTTTCAGCGCATGGGCGAGTACCTTGCCGATCTGGGTGTGGCCGCTGCGGCATTCGATCCGCGTCATCAACTGCTTCAAGGCGTTCGTGTCGGTAACGAAGCCGGACGAACGGCATTCACCGAGGCCGCGAAAATAGACCAGTTGGACGCTGAGCGCTCCAGCCTTGCCGACGGCGTCGAACATCTCGCCCTGCAGCGCACAGGCGAGATCCCAGGTCGGCTGGCGGCTCATCGTCGCGTCGAGTGAGAGAATCAGCCTGCCAGAGCCGGTCGCGGACGCAGCGAGCGTCCTTGCCTGACGGATAAAGGCGTCGATCTCGCCGGCGCTCGATTGGGACTCGACCGGAGCGGGATTGGCCTTCGCAGGCACGGGCTGCTTCTTGTCGCTCATGAGATTGAAGATGTGGCGTTGTCGCCCAGCTTGCAAGCCCGCCATGAGGCGACCTAGAGCGGCGATCGCAGCAGCTTTGAATTCAGGCCTTCCTAGAGAAGGCCGAGGTCGGCAAGTTCACGCCTGAGTTTCGGCGGCATCTCGACCAATCCCGTTTTCCCCTTGCCGAGATCGACGGGGGCGTCCGACGGTTTCAGGTAGCGCCAGCCCTGAAAGGCGCGACGCGGCTGCCAGTCGGTGCGCACGACCTCGGGGTCGAGGATCAGGTGACAACGGCCAATGCCTTCACTGTCGGTGAAAGGACGGATTTCGGTGATCAACTGGCGGCACTGCACATTGCCCTTGATCACCCAGTAGAGGGAACCGCCGTCGGTGACTTCGGCGCCGCGCGTCGGCACCATGCGTGTGGTGTGGTAATGCTCGGCCGGCTCACCGGCGCGCTGCCGTTCGTCGAGGCGGAAGGCAATCCACTCTTCGAGATCCTCCACGCTGTCGCAGCCGACACAGAGCTTTATGAGATTGAGAGACATGGATTAAGGTTTAGTCCGGCAGGCGAAGGCGTCAACGGCCTGGTCGACTTTCTCCACAGTGCCAGTCTCCCCAGCGCCAGTCTCCGCGGTACAAGGTTTGGCTCAGCACTCGACGATGTTGACGGCCAGTCCGCCGAGGCTGGTTTCCTTGTATTTCTCGTTCATGTCGAGGCCGGTTTGGCGCATGGTCTCGATCGCGGCATCGAGCGGCACGAAATGAACGCCGTCGCCCTTGATGGCCAGCGAAGCGGCAGTCACCGCCTTGACGGCGCCGAGTGCGTTGCGTTCGATGCAAGGCACCTGCACCAGCCCGCCGACCGGATCGCAGGTCATGCCGAGATGATGTTCGAGCGCGATTTCGGCGGCGTTCTCGACCTGCTCGGGCGTGCCGCCCATGACGGCGCACAATCCCGCCGCCGCCATCGCCGAAGCCGAACCGACCTCGCCTTGGCAGCCGACTTCGGCGCCCGAGATCGAGGCGTTGGTCTTGATGATGCCGCCGATCGCCGCCGCGGTCAGCAGGAAATCGCGGATGCTCGGCTGGTCGGCCTCGGGATGGAAATGCAGCCAGTAGCGCAGCACCGCGGGCAGCGTGCCCGCGGCACCATTGGTCGGCGCGGTGACAACGCGCCCGCCGGCGGCGTTCTCCTCGTTCACCGCCATGGCATAGATCGATAGCCAGTCATTGGCGAGCAGCGGGTTGGGCCGGTTCTGTTGCCATTGCTCCTGCAGTTTGTCATGCAATTGGCGCGCGCGGCGGCGCACCTTCAACCCGCCCGGCATAATACCGTCCTGCGACAGGCCGCGCTCAATGCAGCTCTTCATGGCGCTCCAGATGCCGTCGAGGCCGGCGTCGAGCTCCTCGCGCGACATCTGCGTCTCTTCGTTGACGCGCTTCATATCGGCGATGGAAAGGCCGCTTTTCGCAGCCATCGACAGCATCTCGACGGCGTTCTTGAAGGGGTATGGAACCTTCTTGCCTTCGGTCGTCACCGAGCCCTTGGCCTTCATCCGCTGCAGTTCCTCCTCGGAAACCACGAAGCCGCCGCCGATCGAATAGTAGATACGCTTGAGCAACACGCGGTCGTCGGCATCATAGGCGGAGAAGGTCATGCCGTTGGCGTGGCCGGAAAGCGGCGTCTTGCGATCCAGCACCAGATCCGTCGCCGGGTCGAATCGATAGGAGGGATGGCCGGGCGGTGAGATCCGCTTCTCGGCAGCGATGCGGGCGCAGATCTCATCGGCCTGATCGGGGTCTACCGTCTGCGGCGTCTGGCCGGCAAGACCCAGCAGGACGGCGCGGTCGCTGCCATGGCCGATGCCGGTATAGGCCAGCGAGCCGTGCAGGCTGGCGGCGATGCGGTCGACCCTGGCGCCGGACGGACGTGGCCAGTCGTCTCCCGCGACTTCGTCGAGAAAACGCCGCGCAGCCGTCATCGGCCCCATCGTGTGCGAACTCGATGGTCCGATGCCGATCTTGAACAGGTCGAAAACCGAAAGGAACACGCGCTGCTCTCTCCTATTGAAATTTACATATAGGAATTCTTGTGATGTTTCCGCTCTTTCGAAGATGGCGGCGCCGCACCTGCCGACCTTGTTTGCTCCGGCAGCGACATCATTGCGTTCTGCCATCGAAGCGGCGCTACGGCTTGTGGTAAAAGGGTCGTATGGGCGATTCCTTCCATTTGTCGACTGCAGACCTCGCGGCGCTGGCCTTCTTCCTCTTCGTATGGGTGCTGCATACGCTCGCCTCCGACGGAAAGCTGGTCAGCCGCATGTCGCTGACGACGGCGATGAACGCCCAGCGTGAAGCCTGGATGCGGACCATGGCCGAACGCGAAATCCGCATCGTCGACACCGCCATCATGGCAGGTCTTCAACAGGGAACCGCGTTCTTCGCCTCCAGTTCGCTGATTGCGATCGGTGGCTGTTTTGCCCTGCTCGGAGCCTCCGACCAGGTTCTTTCGGTACTGAGCGACCTGCCGCTCGGCGCGACATCATCCCGCTCCGCCTTTCAGATGAAGGTGTTCGGATTGGTGCTGATCCTCGCTTATTCCTTCTTCAAGTTCGGCTGGGCCTATCGGCTGTTCAACTATTGCTCGATCCTGATCGGCGCGGTCCCGATCCTGCATGGCGATGCCTCACGCAACCCGGTTACCGAAACGGCAGTGTGGCGGGCGGCGCGCATGAACATGCTGGCCGGAAAACATTTTAATTCAGGCCTGCGCGGCGTGTTCTTTTCGATCGGTTATCTCGGCTGGTTTGTCGATCCAATGGTGTTCGTGCTGTCGACGCTGCTGTTGCTGGCGGTTCTGGTGCGTCGCCAGTTCTTCTCGGCAGCGCGGCAAGCCGTGATCGGTCAGCCGTCCGAGCCAGCACCGGGTCCGGGGAAAGGCCCGTCGATGCGGCCCGACAGCCAGTAGGCGACGAGCCCGATCCATTCACGGACCGCCGTGGTCGTGGTCTGCAGCGACCCGGAGGGATCGTCGCGAAACAGGCCGATGCCGTCCTTGCCGGAGGTGCGGTAGTCGACTGGCCAGGGAACGGTCGCGAAGCCGGCCTTGTCGAACAGCGCCTTGGCGCGCGGCATGTGGAAGGCCGAGGTCACCAGCAGCCAGGTCTCGCCCGGTTTCGGGGCGACCAGTTTCTTGGTGAAGAGGGCATTCTCGTAAGTGCTGCGGGATTTGTCTTCGAGGATCAGACGGTCGGCCGACACGCCAAAGGCGGTGAGCAGGCGCGGCGCCGTCGTCGCGTCACCCTCGTCCGCCAGCATCAGTCCGCTAGGGCCGCCGGAGATGACCAGCTTCGCCATCGGAAAGCGCCGCGCAAGGATCGCGGCTTCGACGAAACGATCCCCGCTTGCGTTCAGCTCATAGCCGCCGCGCACCACATTGACGGCGCCCTCCAGGCCACCGCCGAGCACAACGATTCCATCAACCTTTTCCGGCAGCGGCGGGCGCGGAAAACGCTCTTCCAACGGATTGAGCATCATTGCGCCAAGCGGGGTCCAGGCCGACAGCCCGAGGATCAGGAAGGCGAGCAAACTGCCGGTGGCCGCCAGCCGCCGTCGGCCAACCATTGCCGCAAGCAACCCGGCCAACAGCAGGACAATCGATAAATTCAGAGGCTGGACGAGGAGCCAAAATACCTTGGAAAGATAGTAGAACACCCCTCACCCCTTCAGATGGGAGACGACACTACCACCACTTTTCCGGCTGGAACGTACCCGCCGCCTGTTCGATAACATGGGCGGTCTGGAACAAGGTTTCCTCGTCGAAGGGCCGGCCGATGAGCTGCAGGCCGAGCGGCAGGCCCTTGGCGTCGAGCCCAGCGGGCACGGCGATACCCGGCAGCCCGGCCATGTTGACGGTCACCGTGAAGATGTCGTTGAGATACATCTTGACCGGATCGGCGGCCATGTCCTCATCGGCGATGCCAAAGGCGGCGGACGGCGTCGCCGGCGTCAGGATGACGTCGACACCCGCCGCGAATGCATTTTCGAAATCCCGCTTGATGAGGTTCCGCACCTTCTGCGCCTGCAGATAGTAGGCGTCGTAGTAGCCGGCGGAGAGCACGTAAGTGCCGATCATGATGCGGCGTTTGACCTCGCGGCCGAAACCGGCGGCACGGGTCTTCTCGTACATGTCGACGATGTCCTTGCCCGGCACGCGCAATCCATAGCGGACGCCGTCATAACGGGCGAGGTTCGACGAAGCTTCGGCCGGCGCCACGATGTAATAGGCCGGCAGCGCATATTTGGTATGCGGAAGCGAAATGTCGACGATCTCGGCACCGGCATCTCTGAGCCAGGCAATGCCCTTCTGCCACAGCGCCTCGATCTCCTCGGGCATGCCGTCGACGCGATATTCCCTGGGGATGCCCACCTTCATGCCCTTGATCGGCTTACCGATCGCCGCCTCGTAGTCCGGCACCGGCCGGTCGACCGAAGTGGTGTCTTTCGGATCGACCGACGCCATGGATTTCAACAGGATCGCGGCATCGCGCACATCGCGGGCGATCGGTCCGGCCTGGTCGAGCGACGAAGCGAAGGCGACGATGCCCCAGCGCGAGCAGCGACCGTAGGTCGGCTTGATGCCGACCGTGCCGGTGAAGGCGGCGGGCTGACGGATCGAGCCGCCAGTGTCGGTGGCGGTGGCGCCGGCACACAAGAGCGCCGAAACGGCGGAGGCCGAGCCGCCCGACGAGCCGCCCGGCACAAGCTGCGCATTGTCCAGCGTGCGCGCGGTCCTGGCGCCGCCGGCCGAGACGAAGCCGCCATCGCCCTGATGCGTGGTCGGCATCACCACCGTGTCCACGCGCGAACGCCGCCACGGATTGACGACAGGGCCGTAGTAGGAGGTCTCGTTGGACGAGCCCATGGCGAACTCGTCCATGTTGAGCTTGCCGAGCATGACGGCGCCGTCGGCCCACAGATTGGCGGTGACGGTCGATTCGTAATGCGGCTTGAACCCATCCAGCACATGGCTGCAGGCCTGGGTGTGGATGCCTTCGGTGCCGAACAGGTCCTTGATCCCGAGCGGAATGCCTTCGAGCGACCCGCCCTCGCCCTTTGCCAGCTTCGCGTCCGAAGCCTTGGCCATGTCGCGCGCCTTTTCGTCGGTGACGACGACATAGGCGTTGAGCGCCGGATTGGCCCGCTCGATCGCCGACAGATAGGCTTCGGTGATCTCGGTTGCCGTGATTTCCTTGGCGCGCAGCTTGGCGCGGGCCTGCGAAATCGTCAGGTGGGTCAGGTCGCTCATCAGGTAAGGCTCTTTTCGTAAAACACCGACCACTCGGAATCGGGATAGTCCAGCACCGGGCCGCAGCGCGAAAATCCGGCGCGTTCATAAACTGTCCATGCAGCCGGATGGCGGTCGCCCGTCTCCAGCACCAGGCGCTTCAGCCCTTCACTGCGCGCCAGCGCCTCGACCCGCTCGACGATCTTCGCGCCGATCTTCTGGCCGCGATGCGAAGGCCGCGTGTACATGCGCTTGACCTCGCCAATGGCGCCATCGTGACGCTTCAGCGCGCCGCAGCCTATGGCAAGGCCGTTGTCGCGAGCGATGAAGACAGTCGTTTCCTTGTCGGCCATCTGCTCGACGGTCATGTGGTAGCAGTGCTCCGGTGGCGTCAATTCCAGCAGCGTGTCGTTGAGCTCCTCGACCAGCCCGCGCACATCGTCCTGCAGCGGCGTCTCGATGGCGATCTCGATTGCCATCGCTGCCTACTCCACGACCTTCGGAACGAGGAAGAAATTCTCTTCGGTCGCCGGCGCATTGGCGACGATATCGGCAGCCTTGCCACCATCGGTGACGACATCCTGGCGTTTCTTCATCTCCATCGGTATCACCGAGGTCATCGGCTCGACGCCGGAAACGTCGACCTCGTTCAACTGCTCGACAAAGCCCAGAATGGCGTTCAGCTCGCCGGTCATGCGCTCGGCATCCTCCTCGCTCACCGCGATACGGGCGAGACGCGCGACACGCTTCACAGTCTGAAGATCAACGGACATATTTGTTTGTGCCTCGGGAAAACCAGTCCGCGCTATAGCGGCGCGGCGTGTGCCGCGCAACATGCATCATGCCAAGAACCGAGCCAGAAGGTCTATGGCAGGGCCACACCGTCGCAGAGGAAATAGCTGCCGCCGTTGCCGCTCGCCTCGCTTTCGTCGTCCACGGGCCGAACCGATACCAGATCGATCTGCTTCGGGCTCAATTGCGTCACGGAGAGAACGTCCGGAAAGACATGGCCCGGCTCCTGACAAATGGCCGTCACCGCCCAGCTCGGCGAGAGCGTCGCCTTGGTGATTTGAAGGAACTCGCAATCATATTCGACGCCTTGCAGGCCACGCGCCGTCAGCACGGTGTTGCCGGCTTCGATCACCGTATCCAGCGTGTCCTTCTTGGCCTGCGCACAGAGCTCCTCCGACTCGAGATAGACGCCTTCGATGAAGTCCTCCGCGGCGGGCGCCGGGAAGGACACAGCCAGAATGGAAATGCAAAGAAGTCCCCTCGAAATCATGTTCTCATTCCATTCTGGCGTCTACCTGGCGTCTTCTACAAACTAATCGTCTCGCCGATCTTCGGCAATGCCACGTTCACGCCGGAACCCTCCATACCCGCCACGAACTTGTCGGCCGTCTGATCGATGATCGGGAACGTGCCGAAGTGACTGGGGATGACAGTCTCGAACTGAAAGAAGCGCCGGCAGGCAAGGGCTGCCACCGCACCACCCATGGTGAAGCGGTCGCCAACCGGCACGATGCCGATCTTCGGCTCGTGCAATTCGTTGATCAGCGCCATGTCGGAAAAGATGTCGGTGTCGCCCATATGATAAAGCGTCTTGTCCTCCGGAAAATGCAGGACGAGCCCGCCCGGATTGCCAAGATAGGTGTTCTGACCATTGTCACCCGGGAACGACGATGAATGCAGCGCCTGGACGAAGGTGGCAGTGAAACCGCCGCAATCGACCGTGCCGCCGATATTGCCGGGATTGATCTTCTTGTCGCTGGCGCCCTTGCCGACCAGGTACATACAGACCTCGAAATTGGCGACCAGCATGGCCCCGCTTTTCCCAAGGACTTCGAGCGCACCGCTGATGTGATCGCTATGGCCGTGGGTCAAAAGGACATGCGTGACCCCTTCCGCTGGTCCTTCCCAGCCGCCCGTCCATGACGGATTGCCAACCAGATAGGGATCGATGAGGATTTTCGCGTCAGCGGTTTCGATGCGGAATGCGGAATGTCCGTACCAGGTCAGTTTCATGAATGCCTTCCTCGATTTTTGCTTCGGCAAAGGATAGAACGCCAGCAGCAAAATTAAAGTGCCACAGCGTCCTTTGCGGGGTGCAGTCGAAGGAAAGCCGTTTGAGCATCATCACGATCGAAGAGTTGCCGGCGCGGCTCGGCGGCGGCAAGACGCTGGCTGGGCTCGATCTCGGCGACAAGACGATTGGCGTCGCGGTTTCCGACCGGGGCTTTGCCTTCGCCCATCCGCGCCCCGTCATCATGCGCAGGAAATTCTCGCTGGATGCTGCAGCGCTGCTCGCCTTGCTGCAGAAGGAGAATGCCGGCGCCGTGGTGCTCGGCCTGCCGGTCAACATGGACGGGTCGGAAGGCCCGCGTGCCCAGAAATCCCGCGCTTTCGTCCGCAACATGGCTGGTGTGACCGACCTGCCCTTCGTCTTGTGGGACGAGCGGCTGTCGACGGTGGCAGCCGAACGGACGTTGATCGAGATGGATTTTTCGCGCCGCAAACGCGCCGGCAAGATCGATTCGGCCGCGGCGGCCTTTATTCTGCAGGGCGTTCTCGACCGGCTTCAGGCGCTCGGCGTCGATGCCTGGTCGAAATAGCGGTCGCGCATTACCCTGATCCAGCCGCCGATCACCCGGCGGCGGCGAAACGCCCAAAACGCCAGGAGCAGCAAACTGTCGACGAAGCAGGCCTTTGCCACCATGCCGGGAATGAGCGCTGGATCAACGCCAAGCATCTCCCCATAGAGCTGGAAGACGAGGTCATGCAATTGACGGCTCAGCATGACATAGCCGAAATTGATGTCGTTGAGCGACAGGAAGAACCAGCCCCAGAATAGGGCGAGCGGGGCGGCCCACAGTGCGAACAAGGTGCGCATCAGTGGCCATCCCTCAAGTTCGTGTCCGGCCGGCCGGAAATACGGGAGAGCGACGAGTTGTGCGCCGCCGCCTTTGCCATCACATGCGCGGCGGCACGGATTTCGCCCGTGCCCGGAACCGCCGCGGCAGAGGCCGACCGCCGCTCCGCGAGCATGACGGCATACGAAGCCAGCAGTGCCGCCAGTTGCACCGCGACCGCCATGAACAGCCCGTTGACGCCTTGCGCGGCGCCACCGACAACGACTAGCGACAGCACGCCGGAGGCGCAGATGAAGGCGATCCGCGTGACGCTGTCATCTGGATTTGCCGGGTCGCTGGTCAGCGTTTCGATAAAGGCCCAGCAGAACAGCACCGCGACGACAAGCAGCGCTACGGCAAGCGGCGCCACGACGATAGCGTTTTCGAGGTCGACGAAGCGGGTGTTCTGAACGGCGACGCCAAGCACGCCAAGCGCTGCCGCAACACCGCGATTGCCGTCGATGCAGATGAACGCCAGCAGGGCGAAAACGACTGCCCAGTGCAAGGCCAGAAAGGAGCTCAATATGTGCCGCATGGCTTTCCTGCTTCTGTAGACAGAACAGTGGGCTTTACGACCTGTCACCGCAATGGAAACCATTTGTTAAGGTTAACGGTCATCCACAGCGGCGCGATAGACGACGCGGAGACCTTCCGAAGCCCTTCTCAGGTGACTGGCGGATAGAGCGTGTCGATGATCATGCGCGCGTCATGGCGCGAATCGAGCATGCCATAGGTGTTGCGCCATTGGCCGGCGAGACGCGTTTCGACGAAAGCGTCGGCGATCCGCCCTGCCCCCAGCCTGCGAAGCTCCGCCGCCGCCGCCGACAGTGCTAGCTGTTCGGTGAGCAGCCGGGCCGAGCCCTCGTCCGTTGCCGCGACCTGCATTGCCGCCTTGAGCACGCCGATGGTGCCGCGCCCACCGGCGCCGAGATCGCGATCGATGCCAGCCAGCACCTCCTCGAACAGGCCGGGCGCACGCCCCAGCACGCGCAGCACGTCAAGCGCCATGACGTTGCCGGATCCCTCCCAGATCGCGTTGACCGGAGCTTCGCGATAGTAGCGGGCGAGCGGCGCCTCCTCGACATAGCCGTTACCGCCGAGACACTCCATCGCCTCGTAGAGCAGCGGCGGCGCGATCTTGCAGACCCAGTATTTGACGACCGGCGTCATGGCGCGAGCGAAGGCCGCCTCGCCACGGTCACTGGCGGCCTCGTCGAAGGAGCGCGCCAGCCGGAACGACAGCGCGGTGGCGGCAGCGACGTCGAGCGCCATGTCGGCCAGTACGCGCTGCATCAGCGGCTGCTCGATCAGATTGGTTCCGAACACCTGCCGGTAACGGGTGTGGTGGACGGCCTCGGCCAGCCCGGCTCGCATGATCGCCGACGAGGCGATCGCGCAGTCGAGCCGGGTCAGCGTCACCATGTCCATAATCGTCTTGACGCCCGCCCCGGGCTCGCCGACCATCTCGCCGATGGCGTTGACGAACTCCACTTCGGACGAGGCGTTGGAGCGGTTGCCAAGCTTGTCCTTCAGCCGCTGGAAGCGAAAGCCGTTGCCCGACCCATCGCCGAGAATGCGGGGAACGAGAAAGCACGAAAGCCCCTCCGGCGCCTGTCCAAGCACCAGGAACGCATCCGACATCGGCGCCGACATGAACCATTTGTGGCCGGTCAGCCGATAGAAGCCGCTGCCGACGCGCTCGGCCTTAGTGACGTTGGCGCGGACATCGGTGCCGCCCTGCTTCTCGGTCATGCCCATGCCGAGCGTCAGCCCGGTCTTTTCGACCGGCGGCTTCTGGCTCTGGTCGTATTTGCGTGTCGTTACACGCGGCGCCCATTCGCGAAACAGTTTTGGGTTGGCCATCAGCGCTGCCAGCGACGCGCTGGTCATGGTGATGGGACAGAGATGTCCGGTTTCGAGCTCGGCCGTCAGATAGAAACGGGCGGCGCGCACCTGATGACGGCGGCCGATCTCGGCGTCGCCATTTTCCCAGACCGACGAATGCAGCCCGTTCGCCATCGAGCGGCGCATCAGCGCATGGTAGGCGGGGTGGAACTCGACCAGATCGATGCGCCGGCCCTGGCGGTCATGGGTTCTGAGCTTCGGCGTCTCGACATTGGCGAGGCGGGCCAGTTCCTGTGCCTCCTGCGTCAGCACGAAACGGCCAAGCCCATCGAGATCCTTGCGCACGGGATCGGAAAAACGTTCGGCAAGCTGGATCAGCAACGGATCGCCCCGCCAGGCGTTGCCGCCTGCCAGCGGCGGCGGCTGGTTGGTCACGTCGTCGGTCACGCATTGTCCTTATCATCACAAGGCCACGAATCCGAAGCCATCAGCGGTTTATAACCCAAGCCGCGCAACGCGCGCGACGAAAATACCGGGGAGAAAGGCCGCAATCCAAAGCTGGTGCTTGCAGCCAAAGGTCCTCCACCCTATAGCAGCGCCTTGAGATGACCGACGCTTCGTCCCTGCCACTGTATCCCCACAGCCACCTTCTGGGCATCCGCGATCTTTCCCCCGCCGATATCGAGCTTTTGCTGGACAGGGCCGATCGGGCGGTCGCCATCTCGCGGCAGTCGGAGAAGAAGACCTCGACGCTGCGCGGCCGCACCCAGATCAATCTCTTCTACGAGGCCTCGACCCGCACGCAGTCGTCGTTCGAGCTTGCCGGAAAGCGGCTCGGGGCCGACGTCATGAACATGTCGGTGGCAAGCTCTTCGGTAAAGAAGGGCGAGACGCTGATCGACACGGCGATGACGCTGAACGCCATGCGCCCCGACATCCTGATCATCCGCCACCAGTCGGCGGGTGCTGCGGCACTGCTGGCGCAAAAGGTCGGCTGCTCGGTGATCAATGCCGGCGACGGCGCCCATGAGCACCCGACGCAGGCGCTGCTCGACGCGCTGACCATCCGCCGAGCCAAGGGTCCACTGTCGAAGCTGATCGTAGCGATCTGCGGCGACATCCTGCATTCGCGCGTGGCGCGCTCCAACATCATGCTGCTCAACGCGCTCGGCGCCCAGGTCCGCGTCGTGGCGCCGTCGACGCTTCTGCCCACCGGCATCGAGAAAATGGGCGTGATCGTCACCCGCTCGATGGCCGAGGGCCTCAAGGACGCGGATGTGGTGATGATGCTACGCCTGCAGCGCGAGCGGATGGAAGGCGCCTTCGTGCCTTCGGTGCGCGAATATTTCCGCTATTTCGGCCTCGATGCCGAGAAGCTGAAGGCTGCCAAGGACGACGCTCTGGTCATGCATCCAGGCCCGATGAACCGCGGCGTCGAGATCGCCTCGGAAATCGCCGACGGTCCGCAGAGCGTGATCCAGGAACAGGTGGAGATGGGTGTCGCCGTGCGCATGGCGGTGATGGAAGCGCTGCTCGATCCCCGCCGCAATCGCGAGGTTGCCTGATGGGCACAACGGTCTTCAGCCAGGCCCGCATCGTCGACCCATCGCGCGGCATCGATGAGGTCGGCACGGTCATTGTCGAAGGCCGCAAGATCGTCGCTGCCGGCAAGGCGGCCTTGAACCAGGGCGCTCCGCAAGATGCTACCGTCATCGACTGCTCCGGCAATGCGATCATCCCCGGCCTGATCGATGCGCGCGTCTTCATCGGCGAACCCGGCGGCGAACACCGCGAAACCATTGCTTCGGCCAGCATGGCGGCGGCCGCCGGCGGCGTCACCTCCGTCGTCATGATGCCCGACACCGACCCGGTGATCGACAATGTCGCGCTGGTCGAGTTCGTGCTGCGCACCGCCAAGGACACGGCCATCGTCAACATCTTTCCGGCGGCGGCGATCACCAAGGGCCTCGAAGGCCGAGAAATGACCGAATTCGGCCTGCTGCGCGAGGCCGGCGCGGTCGCCTTCACCGATGGGCGGCACACCATCGCCAGTGCACTGGTGATGCGCCGCGCGCTGACCTATGCGCGCGATTTTGGCGGTGTGATCGCGCACGAAACCCAAGACGCCGACCTCGCTTCATCAGGCGTCATGAACGAAGGCCTCTATGCAAGCTGGCTCGGCCTTGCCGGCATTCCGCGCGAGGCCGAGTCCATCCCGCTGGAGCGCGATCTTGCGCTGGCGCGGCTGACCGGCGGCGCCTATCACGCGGCCAAGATCTCGACGGCCATGGCGGCAAACGCAGTGACGCGGGCAAAGGCCGACGGCGCGAATGTCACATCAGGCGTGTCGATCCACAATCTGTCGCTCAACGAAAACGATGTCGGCGAATACCGCACCTTCTTCCGGCTGACGCCGCCGCTGCGCGCCGAGGAGGACCGGCTGGCGATGATCGAGGCCGTCAAGGACGGCACGATCGACATCATCGTCTCTTCGCACGATCCGCAGGACGTCGACACCAAGCGGCTGCCCTTCGCCGACGCGGCGGCCGGCGCCATCGGGTTGGAGACGCTGCTGGGCGCGGCACTGCGGCTCTATCATAATGGCGATGTGACACTTCTCAGGCTGGTCGCGACCTTGTCCACCGCACCGGCAAGGCTGTTCGGTCTGCCCGGCGGCACCCTGAAGCCGGGCGCTGCCGCCGATCTTGCGCTGGTCGATCTGGACGAGCCATGGATCGTCAGTGAAAGCGGCATCCGTTCGCGCTCGAAAAACACCTGTTTCGAAGGCGCGCGGCTGCAGGGCAAGGTCTTGCAAACGATGGTGGCGGGCCGCACAGTGTTTTCGGCCTAGGGGCATATTCGGGGGAACAATGGCTTACGGCATCGTCTTGGCGCTGGTGTTCGGCTATCTGCTCGGCTCGATCCCGTTCGGGCTTCTGATCACCCGTGCCGCCGGCCTCGGCGACGTCCGCAATATCGGCTCCGGCAATATCGGCGCCACCAACGTGCTGCGTACCGGCAACAAAGGCCTGGCCGCCGCCACGCTGCTGCTCGACGCGCTGAAAGGCACGGCGGCCGTGCTGATCGCCGGTCGCTTTGCCCCGGAGCTCGGGCCTTGGGCCGGCCTCGGCGCCTTTTTCGGCCATCTCTTTCCGGTCTGGCTCGGCTTCAAGGGCGGCAAGGGGGTTGCTACCTATCTCGGCGTGCTGATCGGCCTTGCCTGGCAGGTGGCGCTCATCTTCGCCGTCGTCTGGCTGGCCGTTGCTTTCCTGTTCCGCTACTCCTCGCTGGCGGCGCTGACGGCTGCGGTCGTTGTGCCGATCGCGCTCTATGTCCTCAGCACGCCGCAGATTGCCGGGCTGTTCGCGTTGATGAGCCTGATCGTCATCATAAAACACCGGGCCAATATTGCGCGGCTGCTGGCCGGCACCGAGGGCAAGATCGGGGCCAAGGAGTGAGCCAGCGCACCGCCGGGCCGCGCCTCAGCGACCGGCAGCGGTTGAGCTGGCTTCGTTTGATCCGCACGCCGAATGTTGGCCCGGCCACCTTTCGCGACCTGATCAACCGCTTCGGCTCGGCCGAGACGGCGCTCGAGATGTTGCCCGAGCTGATGATTTCGGGCGGCGCCAGAAAGATCGTCCGCATCCCCTCGATTGCCGAGGCCGAGGCGGAGCTGGAGACAGCCCGCCGGGCCGGTGCCCGCTTCGTCGGCATCGGTGAGGCCGACTATCCGTCATTGATGAAAAGCATGGACCACCCACCGCCGCTGCTCGCGGTCAAGGGCGAAGGCGCAGTGTTCCGGCTGCCGGCAGTCGCCATCGTCGGCGCCCGCAACGCCTCGCTGGCCGGTATCAAGATGGCGCGGACGCTGGCCACCGAACTCGGCCGCGACGGCTACGGCATCGTCTCCGGCCTGGCGCGCGGCATCGACACGGCAGCACATCAGGGCAGCCTCGCCACCGGCACGATCGGTGTGCTGGCCGGCGGTCTCGACCTGCCCTACCCGCCCGAGAATGCCGGACTATGCAACGAGATTGCCGAGCGCGGTGGCGCCATCATTTCGGAGATGCCGTTCGGCTGGCAGCCGCGCGCCCAGGATTTTCCGCGCCGCAACCGCCTTGTCGCCGGTGCAGCACTGGGGCTGGTCGTGGTCGAAGCCGCGCAACGCTCCGGCTCGCTGATCAGCGCCAGGCTTGCCGGCGAGATGGGCCGGCTGGTCTTCGCCGTCCCCGGCTCGCCGCTCGATCCGCGCGCCGCCGGCACCAACGCCTTGCTCAAGGACGGCGCCACCCTGGTCACCGAGGCTTCGGACATTTCCAGCGCGATCGCGCCATTGGTCGGGGCTCTGGCACCGAGGACTCCGCCGCTCGGGGAGCCGCCCGACTTTTCGGCAACGCCGCCGCCCGGCGAGGACGACCGCGCCCGCGTCGTCGAAGCCCTCGGCCCGACGCCGGTGGCGGTCGACGAAATCATCCGCCACACCGGCCTGCATCCCGCTCAGGTTTTCATGGTGCTGCTGGAACTCGACCTCGCCGGCCGGCTGGAGCGGCATGCAGGCGGGAACGTGTCGCTGGTTTTCGGAGATTTTTGATATTTAACAGAGTCGGCAGCCGGGAGCATCGCGTGATCGCGTCTGCGGCTTTTTGAAACCGCACGGGTTGCAAAAATCGCACGGCTCCGGCTCACTTCCAGACGCCAAAAACTAAGCTATTGAAGTTACATATGAAATAATGGTGAGCGCGCAGGGATTCGAACCCTGGACCTACTGATTAAAAGTCAGTTGCTCTACCGGCTGAGCTACGCGCTCCCGCGGGCTCAGAATGCCGCCCTCGAAATTGCGCGGAACATAGGGAGAGTGCCGCGACCGGTCAACCGGAAAAAGAGGGCGCGCCAGCCGGGCTTTTCCACACTCTCGCAGCGCCTCGCACGCTGCTTCGGCAAAAGGCGGAACGGCCTCTGGCAAGACAAGCTCAACGCCGACATTTCGTCGAGGACGGGCGGGAGAACATTTGAGAGAAACGTTATAAATCAGCAGCTTGCTTTTTTTCGCGGAACAATTGCGTCGCCTGCTCGTTTTTGTCGCTACAAGGGACAGCCCTTTTCAAGGAGAAGATCATGAACAGGATCATGTCGGGCTTGCTGGCGACCGCGCTGTCAGCATCATTCGCTGTAGCGGAGATCGTGCCCGTCAACGCCCAGCCCACTTACGTGCCGCTAGGTCAGGGTGTCTCGTCGGATGTCCAGACTGTCGACCACAGGCGGTGGAGGCGTAGTTTCAACCGCGATCGCGATTTTTCCCGTCGCGATTTTCGTCGTAGTTTCTCGCGTGACGACGGCAGGTATTGGCGCGGCCATCGCGGCTATCGCTATTATCGTCGCGGCTATCGCCGCCATGGCGATTACTGGTTCCCGCTGGCTGCCTTCGCCACTGGCGCGCTGATCACCGGCGCGATCATCAACAACCAGAACCGCGTCTATCGGGGCGATTCCCACACGGAGTGGTGCTACAACCGCTACAGATCCTACCGGGCCTATGACAATACGTACCAGCCTTACAACGGCCCGCGTCGGCAGTGCTATTCGCCCTATGGATAAAGCCCGGGCAAAGTTGAGTAAGGGTTGTTGAGGAGCCCGCGCCGGCAACGGCGCGGGTTTTTCTTCTGGGCGACGAAAGTCAGTATCGCTGCCATGGTGTCCCGAATGCGCGGGAAGACGGACACGTGTTCAGTTTGCCCAACTGATGTTTTTCAGGATCAGATATAGGCCTCCGCCTTCGCCGCGCGGAGAGCGATAGGCGCCAAGGGCGTTGCAAATTCGAACCATTGCCCCGGCCAGTTCCCAACCGAGCGCTTCCAGGTCGTTGTCCGTATCCGTCACATAAGGTTGAGCCAATTCGTCAATGCCGTTCTTCTCTCCGAAGGATCGAACCAGCTTTGCATCGCTAAGCAGCTCGCCAGGCAAGTTTGAATTTGCCCATGCCCAGAGCCAGTTGCGGGCCTCGCCGCTCGTACTGCCCGCAATCTGGATTTCGGTGACGACCTTGACGACCCCTTCCTCTGAGAACAGAAGCTTTCCAGCCTTCAGGTCGTAGTCATAGCGGGGCCAACTACCGAGGCGGAACTCATTCTGCAAGCGTGTATTCTTGGCGTTCAGCTGTTCGAAAGCCTCTTCGCGCCAAGCAGCATACCAGTCTGGATCCATTCCCGGTTCACCCCAGCACGATCTTCTCGCCACCTTCTTATTGCACGCTCAACGTCCTGCGCACAGCATCGCGCCAACCCGCCAGCTTTGCGGAACGTACCGAGACATTCATATCCGGTTTGAACCGACGCTCCAGCGCCCAGCTCTTGGCGAAGTCCCTTGCCTTCGGCCAGACACCCGCCTTCGAACCGGCCAGCCATGCCGCGCCGAGCGCGGTCGTCTCCAGGATGGTCGGGCGGTCGACCGGCGCATCGAGGATGTCGGCCAGCCGTTGCATGGTCCAGTCCGAGGCAACCATGCCGCCGTCGACCCTGAGAACGGTTTTCGCTGACGCGCCCTTCCAATCCTTGCGCATGGCGTCGAGCAGGTCGCGCGTCTGAAAAGCCACGGATTCCAGCGCGGCGCGGGCAAATTCCGCCGGGCCCGAATTGCGGGTCAGCCCGAAGATGGCGCCGCGCGCCTCGGCGTCCCAATGCGGCGCGCCAAGCCCGACGAAAGCCGGCACCAGATAGACTTCTTGAGTCGGGTCGGCGCCCGCCGCCAGCACGCCGCTCTGCTCGGCCTTGCCGATCACCTTGATGCCGTCGCGCAACCACTGCACGGCGGCACCCGCAATGAAAATCGACCCTTCCAATGCATAGGTGGTCTTGCCGTTCAGCCTGTAGGCGATGGTCGTCAACAGTCGGTTCTTCGAGCGCACCAGATCGCTGCCGGTGTTGAGCAGCGCGAAGCAGCCCGTGCCATAGGTGGACTTCATCATGCCCGGCTCGAAACAGGCCTGGCCAATGGTGGCCGCGTGCTGATCGCCGGCTACACCAAGGATTCTTATCTCCGAGCCAAAGAGATTTTTCTCTGTGATTCCATAGTCGTCGGCACAATCCTTCACCTGCGGCAGCATTCTTGCCGGTATGTTCAGGATCGCTAGCAACTCGTCGTCCCAGGCATTCTTTTCGATGTTGTAGACCAGCGTGCGCGAGGCGTTGGTGGCGTCGGTGGCGTGAACCTTGCCGCCGGTCAGCCGCCAGATCAAAAAGCTGTCGATGGTGCCCGCCAGCAATTCGCCCTTCTCCGCGCGCTTTCTGGCGCCCTTCACCTTATCCAGCATCCAGGCGATCTTGGTGCCGGAGAAATACGGATCGAGCAGCAGGCCGGTCTTTCGAGTGAATTTCTTCTCCAACCCCTGCTTCTTCAATTTCTGGCACAGCGGCGCGGTGCGCCGGTCCTGCCAGACAATCGCGTTGTGGATTGGCTTGCCGGTCGCTCTGTCCCAGATGACGACGGTCTCGCGCTGGTTGGTGATGCCGATCGCCGCGACATCCGATGCGCCGCAGCCAGCCGCCTTCAGCGCAGCTTTCACCGTCGCCACGACGCTCGACCAGATTTGTTCCGGATCATGCTCGACCCAGCCGGAGGCTGGATAATGCTGGGTGAATTCCTTCTGCCCGCTGCCCACGACTTTCATCTCACGGTCGAACACGATCGCCCGGCTCGATGTCGTCCCCTGGTCGATTGCAAGGATAAAGCTGCTCATTCCCACTCCCTTGGCCTACTCCCTTGGCCCACTCCCTCGGCGCAAACAGGGGGAGACGGCAAGATGCCGCCTCCCCCGATTGATGTGATGCGGGCGCGGACGCCCGGACCCGATGCTTAATTGCTCCAGCTCTTGACCAACTCGTCGTAGTTGATGGTCTGCGGCTTGTCCTTCTCCGGCTCGATCTTCAGCTGCGGTGCGAGATTGCCCTTGGCGACGGCATCGGCGTTCCACTCTTCGAGGGTCTTTTCCTCGGCCATCTTCGGGCCGATGTCGCCTTGCACGCCGGCACGCTCGAGCCGCTCAAGCACCTTTTCCTGCTCGGCACAGAGCGAGTCCATCGCCTCCTGCGGGGTTTTGGCACCCGACGAGGCATCGCCGATCGCCTGCCACCAAAGCTGTGCCAGCTTCGGATAATCAGGCACGTTGGTACCCGTCGGCGACCACTGGACGCGGGCCGGCGAGCGATAGAACTCGATCAGGCCGCCGAGCTTCGGGGCGCGGTCCGTGAAGCTCTTGTGCTGGATCGTGCTCTCGCGGATCAGCGTCAGGCCGACGTGGCTCTTTTTCACGTCCACCGTCTTCGAGGTGACGAACTGCGCGTAGAGCCAGGCTGCCTTGGCGCGGTCGTCAGGCGTCGACTTGAGGAGCGTCCACGAACCCACGTCCTGGTAGCCGAGCTTCATGCCGTCCTTCCAGTAGACGCCATGCGGCGACGGAGCGAAGCGCCATTTCGGCGTACCGTCCTCGTTCACGACGGGAAGACCGTCCTTCACCATATCGGCGGTGAAGGCCGTGTACATGAACATCTGCTGGGCAATTTCGCCCTGCGCCGGAACCGGCCCGGACTCCGAGAAGGTCATGCCCTGGGCCGCAGCCGGCGCGTAAGCCTTCATCCAGTCGAGATATTTCTGGATGGAGTAGACCGCCGCCGGACCATTGGTGTCGCCACCCCGAGCCACGCAGGAGCCGACGGGCCGCGACTTCTCGTCGACCTTGATGCCCCATTCGTCGACCGGAAGACCATTCGGCAGCCCCTTGTCGCCATTGCCGGCCATCGAAAGCCAGGCATCGGTGAAGCGCCAGCCGAGCGACGGGTCCTTCTTGCCGTAATCCATATGGCCGTAGACCTTCTTGCCGTCGATCTCGCGGCCGGTGAAGAATTCGGCGATGTCCTCATAGGCCGACCAGTTGACCGGCACGCCGAGTTCGTAGCCGTACTTGGCCTTGAAGTCCGCCTTGTTCTTCTCGTCATTGAACCAGTCGTAGCGGAACCAGTAGAGGTTCGCGAACTGCTGATCGGGAAGCTGGTAGAGATCGCCGTCCGGAGCCGTCGTGAACTTGGTGCCGATGAAGTCGGCGAGGTCGAGGTTCGGGTTGGTGACATCCTTGCCCTCGTTGGCCATCCAGTCGGTCAGGCTGCGCGCCTGCTGGTAGCGCCAATGGGTGCCGATCAGATCGGAGTCGTTGACATAGGCGTCGTAGATGTTTTCGCCCGACTGCATCTGCGTCTGCAGCTTTTCGACGACATCGCCTTCGCCGATCAGATCGTGGGTGATCTTGATGCCCGTTATGTCGGCGAACGCCTTGGCCAGCGTCTTCGATTCATACTCGTGCGTCGTGATGGTTTCCGAGACGACCTTGATGTCCATGCCCGCAAACGGTTTTGCGGCATCGATGAACCATTGCATCTCGGCTTCCTGGGCAGCCCGATCGAGCGTCGACATGTCGCCGATCTCGCTGTCAAGGAAAGCTTTTGCCTCGTCCATTCCGGCATAGGCGTTGCCTGCCCCGAGCAACAGGACAAGCGCTGTCGTTGATGTCAAAAATTGCCGTCGCATGTGTTTTCCTCCACTGTTCAGTTTTAAGTTCGATCGGAGCAGCCGCCGCCACGCGGCCGCTCCAACAGTTCCCCCCTCTATACGTAGCGGAACACGCCGACGGCGTAGACCACGGAGAGAGCGAGAGCCCACCACAGGTTGGGTCCGACAAGACCCAGCCAAGCGAGATGGATAAAGGCGCTGCCAAGCAGCGATAGGAAGAGACGGTCGCCGCGCGTCGTCTCGAAGCGCAGCACGCCAACCCGGGGGTTGCCGCCTGGCGAGACGTACTCCCAGACCGCCATGCCGCAGAGCAGCACCAGGATCGTGATGAAAAACACCGCCGTCGGCAGCGTCCATGCCATCCAGGTAAGGTTCATGATCACACCCTCCCCAGGGCAAAGCCCTTGGCGATATAGTTGCGCACGAACCAGATCACGAGCGCGCCCGGAAGGATGGTCAGCACGCCGGCCGCGGCCAGCACGCCCCAGTCGAGGCCCGAGGCCGAGACCGTGCGCGTCATGATCGCGGCGATCGGCTTGGCGGCGGTCGTGGTCAGCGTGCGCGCGATCAGCAGTTCCACCCACGAGAACATGAAGCAGAAGAAGGCCGCGACGCCAACGCCGCTGGCGATCAGCGGCATGAATATCTTCAGGAAGAAGCGCGGGAAGGAATAGCCGTCGATATAGGCGGTCTCGTCGATTTCCTTTGGCACGCCCGACATGAAGCCCTCGAGGATCCAGACCGCCAGCGGCACGTTGAACAGGCAATGCGCCAGCGCCACGGCGATGTGCGTGTCGATCAGCCCGAATGCCGAATAGAGCTGGAAGAACGGCAGCGCGAACACCGCCGGCGGCGCCATGCGGTTGGTGAGCAGCCAGAAGAACAGGTGCTTGTCGCCGAGGAAGCGGTAGCGCGAGAAGGCATAGGCTGCCGGAAGCGCCACGGCGACGGAGATCACCGTGTTCATAACCACATAGATGATCGAGTTGACGTAACCCTTGTACCAGGACGGGTCGGTGAAGATCACCATGTAGTTGGCAATCGTCGGGTTTCTCGGCCATAGCGAGAAGGCGCCGAGGATCTCCTGGTTGGTCTTGAAGCTCATGTTGACCAGCCAATAGATCGGCAACATCAGGAAGATGATGTAGATCGTCGGCACCAGCCACCAGAACCGCGACTCCTCGCCCCGCCGCCGCATCTTGCGGGCCAGCGTGGCGTTCGCCGCCTGCGCTTCCGCGGTAGCGGGAGTTTGCCGCATCAGCGTTCGTCCGTCGGCCGTGGTTTCCTCGAGGCGCGCCATCTCACCGCTCCGCGTCGTAGGCTGTCATGACGGTGTAGAACACCCAGGACAGGAGCATGATGATCAAGAAGTAGACGATCGACATGGCCGCCGCCTCACCGAGGTTGAACTCCCCGATGGCGAGCTTCACCAGATCGATCGACAGGAAAGTGGTGGTATTGCCGGGTCCGCCGCCGGTGACGACGAACGGCTCGGTGTAGATCATGAAACTGTCCATGAAGCGCAGCAGAACCGCGATCAGGAGCACGCGGTTCATCTTCGGCAGCTGGATGTAGCGGAAGATCGCCCAGCGCGACGCCCCGTCGATCTTGGCCGCCTGATAGTAGGCATCGGGGATCGAGACCAATCCTGCGTAGCAGAGCAAGACGACGAGGCTCGTCCAGTGCCAGACGTCCATGACGATGACGGTGATCCAGGCGTCGAATGGGTCGTTGACATAGTTGTAGTTGAAGCCGAGCGCTCGCAGCGAATAGCCGAGCAGGCCGATGTCGACGCGACCGAACACCTGCCAGATCGTGCCGACGACGTTCCACGGGATGAGCAACGGCAGCGCCATCAGCACCAGGCAGACCGGAACGCCCCAGCCCTTTTTCGGCATGTTGAGCGCAATGAAGATGCCGAGCGGAATCTCGATGACGAGGATGATGGCCGAAAAGACCAGGTTGCGGCCCATTGCTTCCCAAAAACGATCGGAATGCAGGATTTCCTCGAACCACTCCGAGCCCGCCCAGAAGAAGACGTTGTTCCCAAAGGTGTCCTGCACCGAGTAGTTCACGACCGTCATCAGCGGGATCACCGCCGAGAACGCTACCAGCAGGAGCACCGGCAGCACCATGAACCAGGCCTTGTTGTTCCAGGTTCTGTCCATGTTCAGCCTCCCATCTCGACGCGCCAGGAATCGGCGTAGAGGTTGATGCCGGCTGGGTCGAAAGCGATCTTCGGATCGGCCGGAATGTCCTCGTCCTCGCCAACGATCGCAGCGATGTCGCGGCCTTCGAAACTGGCGCGCACCACCTTGTGGCGGCCGATATCCTCGACCTTCCGTATTGAAACCGGCATGCCGCTAGCGCCAAGCCTGACATATTCGGGGCGGATGCCGAGTTCGATCGCGCCTGCGGTTCCAGCCTTGGGTGCGCCTGGCAATTCGATCGTCTGGCTGCCGAGCCGCGCGTTCCTGCCTTCGACCGCGACCGGCATGACGTTCATGCCCGGTGAGCCGATGAAATAGCCGACGAAAGTATGTTTGGGGCGCTCGAACAGTTCGGCAGGGGAGCCGATCTGCACGATCTCGCCCTCATACATGACGACGACGTTTTCGGCGAAGGTGAGCGCCTCGGTCTGGTCGTGCGTGACATAGACCATGGTGAAGCCGAAGCGCCTGTGCAACTGCTTCAACTGCGAGCGCAGCACCCACTTCATATGCGGATCGATGACGGTCAGCGGCTCGTCGAACAGGATCGCGTTGACATCGGAGCGCACCAGCCCGCGTCCGAGCGAGATCTTCTGCTTCTGATCGGCAGTCAGCCCCCTCGCCTTTTTCTTGGCCATATCGGCCAGCCCGGTCATTTCCAGCGTTTCGCGCACCTTGCGGTCGACGTCAGGTTCCGGCACGCCGCGGTTGCGCAGCGGGAACGCCAGATTGTCGTAGACGGTCATGGTGTCGTAGATGACCGGGAACTGGAATACCTGCGCGATGTTGCGTTCCTGCGTCGACAAATTGGTCACGTCCTTGCCGTCGAACAAAAGCTCGCCATGCGACGGGTACAACAGGCCTGAAATGATGTTGAGCAGCGTGGTCTTGCCGCAGCCCGACGGCCCTAGCAGCGCATAGGCGCCGCCGTCTTCGAAGGCGTGATGCACCTCCTTAAGCGCATAGTCCTTGTCCGACTTCGGATGCGGACCGTAGGCGTGGCGGATGTGGTTGCAATCGATGCGCGCCATGTGCCTCCTCCCTTAAGCCGCCAGCGTCTGTGGCGGCGTGGCCGAGCGGCCGTTTGCGTCGAACACCATGATGTGCCGCGGATCGATGAACACCTCGATGGTCTGGTCCGGCTCGAACACCAGGATGCCGTGCTCCAGCATCACCCAGCGGACATCGGCGAAGTCGAGATGCACAAAGCTTTCAGAACCGGTGATTTCGGTGACCGACACCTTGGCTCTCACCGGAACCGCTGCCGGGCTTGGCCGGGCAAAAGAGAGATGGTGAGGCTGGAAGCCGATCGTGTAACTCGTATCGGCAATACCGGCGAGTTCGGCCGGCACCGGGAGGTTCACCCCACCATCCAGAAGGAAGCTTGAACCGCTCTTCTTCAGCACAATCGTGTTGAGCGGCGGATCTGCGAACGTCTTGGCCGTGACGAGGTCGTTCGGCCGGCGGAAGACGTCGATCGTCGGCCCGAACTGAGTGATGCGGCCTTCGGAAAGCGTCGCCGTGTTGCCGCCGAGGAGCAAGGCTTCGTGCGGCTCCGTCGTGGCGTAGACGAAGATGGTACCGGTCGCCGCGAATATCTTCGGCAGTTCAGCCCGCAACTCCTCGCGCAGCTTGTAGTCGAGGTTGGCGAGCGGCTCGTCGAGCAGCACGAGGCCGGCGTTCTTGACAATGGCGCGCGCCAGCGCCGTCCGCTGCTGCTGGCCGCCGGAAAGGCTGAGCGGCGTTCGATCGAGATAAGGCGTCAGCTTGAGAAGGGCAGCGGCATTGCGCACCTCCCTGTCGACCTTTGCCTGCTCGGTGCCGGCCACTCTCAGCGGCGAGGCGATGTTCTCGTAAACGGTCATCGCCGGATAGTTGATGAACTGCTGATAGACCATGGCGACGTTGCGCTTCTGCACCGGCACGCCGGTGACATCCTTGCCGTCGAACCAGACCGAGCCGGATGTCGGCACGTCGAGGCCGGCCATCAGCCGCATCAGGCTGGTCTTGCCGGAGAGCGTCGGTCCGAGAAGGACGTTGAGCGAGCCGTGCTGAAGCGTCAGCGACACGTCGCGTATATGCTCCGCCGCGCCGACCGTCTTCGTCACGTTTCTCAGTTCCAGCATGATGCCTCCTCCCGGGCCTTCTGCATCAGTCAGACCCCACTATTCGGCAGCCGCGACATGGCGCCGGCTTATCCCGCGCATGAATTCGTCGAGCACTGCCGTCTGTTCGTGGGTGAGATGCAAGCCGCGCTTGGTCCTGCGCCACAATACATCTTCGGCGGTGACAGCCCATTCGTTTTGAACGAGGTAGCGCACCTCGGCCTCATAGAGGTCGGCGCCAAAGTTGCGGCCAAGGTCGGCGTTCGATTTGGCAAGGCCCAGCAGCATCCTTGCGCGCGTCCCGTAAAGCCGGGTCAGCCGGCGCGCCAGACGCGCATCGAGGAACGGATAGGCCGTTTTCAGTTTTGCCACTTCGGCGTCGAAGCCGCTCGCCGGGAAATCGCCGCCCGGAAGCGGCGCGTTTGCTGTCCACGGCTTGCCGCGCTTGCCGAGAAACCCTTCGATCTTTTCGAGCATCGATTCAGCCAGCCGGCGGTAAGTGGTGATCTTGCCGCCAAAGGCGTTGACGATCGGTGCCGTGCCCTCCCCGCCGTCGGTCTTCAGCACATAATCGCGGGTCGCTTCCTGCGCCTTCGAAGCGCCGTCATCGTAGAGCGGGCGCACGGCCGAATAGGTCCAGACGATGTCCGAACGCTTGACCGGCTGCGCGAAATATTCGCTCGCTGCCGCGCACAGGTAATCGATCTCGGCGTCGCTGATCTTCACGTCCTTCGGATCGCCCGGATAGTCCTGGTCGGTGGTGCCGATCAACGTGAATTCTTCCTCGTAGGGGATCGCGAAGATGATGCGGCCATCCTTGTTCTGGAAGAAATAGGCGCGCGGATCGTCGAACTTCTTGCCGATGACGATATGGCTGCCCTGTACCAGCCGGACATTGTGCACGTCGTTCAGGCCGACGGTGGCGGACAGCACGCGGTCGACCCAGGGACCGGCAGCGTTAACCAAAAGCCGCGCCTTGACCTCCTCGGCGTCGCCGGTCTGCACGTCTTCCAGCCTGACCGTCCAAAGCTCGCCCTCACGGCGTGCGCCGATGACCTTCGTGCGGGTTCGGATCGTTGCGCCGCGATCGGCGGCGTCGCGGGCGTTCAACGCCACCAGCCGCGCATCGTTGACCCAGCCATCGGAATATTCGAAGGCCTTTCGAAACAATGGCTTCAACGGTTTGCCGGCTGGGTCCTTTGCCATGTCCAGCGTCTTGGTCGCCGGCAGCAATTTGCGCCCGCCAATGTGGTCATAAAGGAAAAGGCCGAGCCTGATCAGCCAGGCCGGCCGCAGACCCTTGGCGTAAGGCAGCACGAAGCGCATCGGCCAGATGATATGCGGCGCGTTCTTCCAGAGAACCTCGCGCTCCATCAGCGCCTCGCGCACCAGGCGAAACTCGTAGAACTCGAGATAGCGCAAGCCGCCATGGATCAATTTGGTCGAGCCGGAGGAGGTTCCGCTGGCCAGATCGTTCATTTCAGCAAGGAAAACCGAGAAGCCGCGCCCAACGGCATCGCGGGCGATGCCGCAGCCGTTGATTCCGCCACCAATGACGAAGATGTCATGGATCGGGGATGATACGCCCACAAAATTCTCCCGCGATTTCGCATTGCAGCATTTTTAGGTTTTTTCGAAACCGTGGCGGGATTATTTCGAAATCAGAACGAATGTCAAACGAAATATAAACGGCGAAAAGTGCCGCAACGGCACCCTCTAGGAGAGCGACGTCTCGATCAGTTGAACCTCCGCCTCCTGGCAGATCTTGCGCACCGACGGGATGCCGCAGCGATCTGTGATGAAGGTGTTGACCTGCGACAGATGGCCGATGCGGACCGGCGCTGTCCTCTCGAACTTGGTCTGGTCGGAAACGAGAATGACGTGCCGGGCGTTGGCGATGATCGCCTGCGCCACCTTCACTTCGCGAAAATCGAAATCGAGCAGAGCGCCATCGTGATCGATCGCCGAGGCGCCGATCACCGCGTAGTCGACCTTGAACTGCCTGATGAAGTCGACCGCCGCCTCGCCGACGACGCCACCGTCGGAGCCGCGCACGACACCGCCGGCAATAACAACTTCAATGGAAGGATATATGCGCATCCTATTGGCAACGTTAATGTTATTGGTGATGACCATCAATCCGGCATGATCAAGAAGCGCCTTGCTGACCGACTCCGTCGTGGTGCCGATATTGATGAACAGCGAGGCGTTGTCCGGGATCAGCCTGGCTGCTGCGCGGCCGATCGCCTCCTTCTCCTCGGCGGCGATCTTGCGCCGGGCCTCATACTCCATATTCTCGATACCGGACGGAAACAGCGCCCCGCCATGGATGCGGGAGAGCAGCCGCTGGTCGCACAGATCATTGAGATCCTTGCGAATGGTCTGCGGTGTCACGTTGAAATGCGTTGCCAGGTCGTCGACCAGCACGCGGCCATGGTCCTTGGCCATCTGGATGATTTCGGAATGACGCGGCGACAGATACATCAGGGAAGCTCCCGTTTTCGTTTTTCTTGTCTATATCGGAAAACGAAAGTGATGAAAAGGCATAAGCCGGCTAATGAAAATTGTGTGGCCGCAAAGGCAAACCTCAACGCAGCTATGCCGGCCCCATTCAAGTCAGGTCGCGGGCAATTTCGGTGACGACCTCGAAAGCGGTGTCGATGTCCGCCGCAGTCGTGTCGAACTGGCCGACCTGAAAGCGGATCGCGACCTGGCCGTCCACCCGTGTCTGTGTCAGGTAAATGCGGCCATCGTCGTTGATCGCATTGACCAGCCGTAGATTGTGTTCGTCCAAATCGTCGGCTTCGGCCACCACGTGCCGGAACGAAAACAGCGACAGCATTGGCTCCGTGACGATCTCGAAATCCGGTTCCCTGCCCAGCCGCGCGGCAAGGCCTTCGCTCCAGGCGACATGGTTGCGGATCATCGTTCGCAGATTTTCCAGCCCGTGGGCGCGCAACAGAAACCACAGTTTCAGTGCGCGAAAGCGCCGCCCGAGCGGCACCGACCATTCGGAATAGTTGATGATGCCGTCGCGCCCATGCGTCTTCAGGTAATCTGGCTTGATGGCGAGCGTCCGCACCAGGTCTTCGGGCCGGCGGATGAACTGCATCGAGCAGTCGAACTGCGCGCCCAGCCATTTGTGCGGGTTGAAGACGATGGAATCCGCATGCTCTACGCCCGCCCAGAAATGCCGGTACTCCGGGCAGATCATCGCCGACCCGGCCCACGCGGCATCGACATGCAGATAGAGCCCGTAGCGTTTCGCCACTGCCGCGACATCGGCGATATCATCCGTGCCGCCGGTGCTGGTACCGCCGACGCAAGCGACAATGCCGGCCGGCAGCATGCCAGCTTCCCGGTCGGCGACGATTGCCGCCTCAAGCGCTGCAACATCCATGGCGCGGAAGCGGCCGACAGCGGGAATGCGCACGAGATTCTCCTCGCCGATACCCGACACCCATATCGCCCGGTCGATCGAGGTATGGACCTGGTCGGAGGAATAGACGCGCAATATCGGCTGGCCTTGCAGACCCTTCTTGTTGCCCTGCCAGTCGAGCGCGCGCTCGCGCATGGTCAGCACGGCGGCAAGCGTCGCCGATGATGCCGAATCCTGGATGACGCCGGAAAACCCTTCCGGCAGGCCGAGCGCCTGCCGCATCCAGTCGACGACGCGTGTCTCGAGCTCGGTCGCTGCCGGCGAGGTCTGCCAGAGCATGCATTGCGCGGCCATCGCCGAGACCAGATACTCGGCCACCACTGAGACCGGTGCGGCATTGGCCGGGAAATAGGCGAAGAAGCGTGGATGCTGCCAGTGCGTCATGCCCGGCAGGATTTTTTGCTCGAAGTCGGCGAAGATCGCCTGCATCGGTTCCGCCGCTTCAGGCGGCGAAGTCTCTATGCTCCTAAAGATGTCACCCGGCTCGACCAGCGGCCGCACCGGTCTTTCGCGCAGAGAGTTGCGATAGTCGGCGCCCCAATCCGCGGCGCGCCGCGACCACTGCCGGAAATCATCGTTGTTCATCGCACCTCCGGAATTGTGCGCCTACCGTCGCTGCGCGCTTGCGAAAGATGGGCCGCTACTCGGGAAAATCCGGCAGGCTCGCAAAGGCAGCCTTCAGCGCGCTCGACCAGCCGTCCGAAATGGTGCGGTAGTATTGATCGTCCTGGGCTATCCGCTTCTTCAGACTGACCTTGAAGGCGTCCTTTTCGTAGAACAGCAGATCGAGCGGCAGACCAACCGACAGGTTCGATTTCAGCGTCGAATCGAACGACACCAGCAGCAGTTTCACCGTCTCGGCGAAGCTCATCGTCTTTTCATAGGCACGGATGATGATCGGCTTGCCGTATTTGGTCTCGCCGATCTGGAAAAACGGCGTGTCGTCGGTCGACTCGATGAAATTGCCTTCCGGATAGATCATGAACAGCCGCGGCGCGCTGCCCTTGATCTGTCCACCAAGGATGAAGGAGGCATTGAAATAGGAATCCGCCTTGTCGCCCGACGGCGACGAACTGGCGATGACTTCCTTGACGGTGTCGCCGACCATCCGCACCGTCTGGTACATGGAGGGCGTTTCGAGCAGTGTCGCGTGGCGATCACCAATTGCCTTGGTGCGCTCGTCGAGCAGGCTGACGACGGCCTGCGTCGTCGCCAGATTCCCGGCCGACATCAGCACGATAACGCGCTCGCCCGGTTCCTCCCAGACATGCATCTTCTTGAAGGTCGAGATCGAATCCATGCCGGCATTGGTGCGCGTGTCCGACATGAACACGAGCCCGCGATCGATCTTCAGGCCGACGCAATAGGTCATCGAATCTCTTTGCCAGCAATCCTGCCGGGATTACTGCTCCACCGTAACGGTGACCGCAAGCTGTTCTTCCGCTTGTCCAAGTCGAATTCCCGACACCGGCATGGCGTCGCGGTAATCGCGGCCGGTCGCCACCCTTACATAGCGTTCGTCGGGCGAAATGCCGTTGGCGACGTCGAACGCGACCCAGCCGAGGCCCGCAACATGCGCCTCGGCCCACGCATGGCTTGCCGCCTGCTCGACCGACGCATCCATCATCAGGTAACCGCTGACGTAGCGGGCCGGAAACCCCATGGCACGCGCGGCGGCGGCAAAGATGTGGCTGTGGTCCTGGCAGACGCCGGTCTTGAGCGCCAGCGCATCCTCGGCCGGCGTCGCCGCGTTGGTGGTACCTGGCGTATAGGCGACGCGTTCGCCGATCACGGCCATCAGCCGGTGCAGTCTTTCGATATCGGTCCCCTCGCTAACCGAGGCCGCGAGTTCGCGAATGCCGCTGCCGATCATGGTCAACGGCGTTTCATGGCCAAACAGCCAGAGCGGCGCAAATCCCTGATGTGGCCCGGAGACGCCAGCGGTATCGCGTGTCACCACCTCGCCTGATGCCTGGACGGTGATGAAATCGCGCTCGCCTTCAACACTCAACAGCCGCGTGTCATTGCCAAAATGATCGGTGAAGCGCACTTCCTCGCGCGCCCCTTCGATCTTCAGCGCCCAGGACAAAACGGTCTGCGTCGATCCGCTGACCGGAAGCAGCCGCAGCCGCTGCAACAGATAGTGCACCGGCGCATCATAGCGGTATTCGGTCCGGTGGGTGATTTTCAGCCGCATGGCTTCCTCAATAGAATCGATAGTCCTGCGCGATCTCGTCGCCGAGCCTAGTGTTGTCGCGAATGAAATTGGCCAGGAATTCATGCAGGCCGGCGTCGAATATGTCCTTGATCGACCCAGCCGTCAGCATGGCCTGGGTCTTGCCGGCGGTCACATGACAGGCATGGCGCTCGCCATAATCGTCGCCCAGGAATCTGAGATGCTCCGTCAGAAAACGATAGCAGAAGGTCAGCGAACGCGGCATACGGACATTGAGGATCAGATAGTCGGCGATGTTGCTCGGCTTGTAGTCGGCCTCATAGACCCAGCGATAGGAACGGTGCGCCGACACCGAACGCAGGATCGATTCCCACTGGTAGTTGTCGAGCGTCGAACCGACCCACGAGATCGACGGCAACAGCACGTAGTACTTCACGTCCAGGATGCGTGCGGTGTTGTCGGCGCGCTCGACATAGGTGCCGAGCTGCGAGAAATCGAAGATCTCGTTGCGCAGCATGGTGCCGTAGAACGAGCCGCGGATCAGTGCCGTTTCGCGCTTGATCGCGTCGAGGACGCTGGGCAGGTCGCGTTCGTCGATCGGCCTGGCCAGCATCCGCTTCAGTGACATCCAGGCCTCGTTGATGCTTTCCCAGGTTTCGCGTGTCAGCGCGGTGCGCACCATGCGGGCGTTGTTGCGGGCCGTCTCGATCGACGCCATTGTGCTTGACGGGTTCGATGTGTCGCGCAACAGGAAATCTGCGACGTTGGCGGCCGTATAGTCCTGATATTTCTGCGTGAAGGCGACGTCCGAACCGGCGCTGAGCAGCACCGAATTCCATTCCTCCGAGGCGTTCTGGGTGCGGGTCAGCGCCATGCGCAGCCCGGCATCGACCAGCCGCGCCATGTTTTCCGCCCGCTCGATGTAGCGGTTCATCCAGTAGAGCCCGTTGGCGGTGCGGCCGAGAAGCATGTCAACGTGCCTCGATGTCGAGTGAGTAGCGAATAGGGAATAGCGAATAGGGGAAAAAGGATTTCATGACTTTTGTTGCAAGCTCCTGATCATCGAACGCAACATTTTCCCAATCTCCTCGGCCTGACCAAGTAAACGAATCACCTCTTTCTCGACCATCAAGCCCACTCTTCCGGACAGGATCAGGTGCGTTTCCAATTCTTTGAGAGAGCCTTGCGCAAAGCGCAGAAATTGAATGAAAGCTCCCGTATTTTCTCGTCCGTGCCCCTCCGCGATGTTTGCTGGGATTGACGCCGCCGAGCGCCTTATCTGAGAGGTCATTCCGTATGCTTCTTTGTTCGGGAACGCTGTCGTCACGGAATAGCATTCTACCGCCAATTCGATGGCTGCCTTCCAAACAATCAGGTCCCTGTAAGAATTGATCGCCGTCGCGCACCCCCTCATTTCCCTATTCGCTATGCGCTATTCCCTATTTCCCTACTCTAATCATCCAGCACCCACGTATCCTTCGTCCCACCGCCTTGCGAGGAATTGACCACAAGCGAGCCTTCCTTCAGCGCCACGCGCGTCAGCCCGCCGGGCACGATCTGGATGCGGTCGGAAACCAGCACATAGGGCCTGAGATCGACATGGCGCGGCGCCAGCCCCTTGTCCGTCAGGATCGGACAGGTCGACAGCGCCAGTGTCGGCTGGGCGATGTAGTTCGACGGCTTTGCCGCGAGTCTCTTGGAAAAATCCTCGCATTCCTTCTTGGTCGCTGCCGGCCCGACCAGCATGCCGTAGCCGCCGGAACCGTGCACCTCCTTCACCACAAGCTCGTGGATATGTTCGAGCACGTATTTCAGGCTGTCCGGCTCCGAGCAGCGCCAGGTCGGGATGTTACCAAGGATCGCCTTGCGGCCAGTGTAGAATTCGACGATCTCGGGCATGTATGAATAGATCGCCTTGTCGTCGGCGATGCCGGTTCCCGGCGCATTGGCGATGGTGATGTTGCCGGCGCGGTAGACGTCCATGATGCCCGGTACGCCAAGTGCCGAGTCCGGACGGAAGCTCAGCGGATCGAGGAAAGAATCGTCCACCCTTCGATAAAGCACGTCGACCTGCTTGTAGCCTTCGGTCGTGCGCATCGCGACATGGCCATCGACGACACGCAGATCCTGCCCCTCGACAAGCTGCACGCCCATCTGGTCGGCAAGGAAGGCGTGTTCGAAATAGGCGGAGTTGAAGCTTCCCGGCGTCAGCACGGCAATGGTCGGCGCACCCTTGGTGCTTTGCGGCCGCACCGCCGCCAGCGACTGGCGCAGGAGCTGCGGATAGTTTTCCACCGGCCGCACCTTGATCCGCTGGAACAGCTCGGGAAAGAGCTGCATCATCGTCTCGCGGTTCTCCAGCATGTAGGAGACGCCGGACGGCGTGCGCGCATTGTCCTCCAGCACATAGAATTCATTCTCGCTGATGCGCACGATGTCGACGCCGATAATATGGGTGTAGACGCCGGCCGGCGGCCGCACCCCGATCATCTCGGGCAGGAACGCCTCGTTCCGGGCGATCAGCGCCTTGGGGACGCGCCCAGCGCGCAATATCTCCTGGCGGTGGTAGATGTCGTCGAGAAAGGCATTCAATGCCTGGACGCGCTGCTCTATGCCTTGCGTCAGCCTGCGCCATTCGTTGCCGGAAATGATACGCGGAACGATATCGAAGGGAATAAGACGTTCGGATGCTTCCTGCTCGCCATAGACGGCAAAGGTGATGCCAGTCTTGCGAAACACGCGTTCGGCATCCTGCATCTTTTCGGTAAGCCTGGCCGGATCCTGCTCCTTCAGCCAGTGATCGTAAGCCGAATACGGACTTCTCAATCCGGAGACTTCCGGAAGCATTTCGTCGAACGCTGCCAATCGCATACTCCCCTGTGAGGCCATTTCACTGGCGTCACAGGAGAAAATCAAGCGCAATCGGTGATTTGGAGGATGCAGGCGACCAGTATGTCGCGACTGCCTAAAATTAGGGCAGCGCCAATACGGTTGTAATCAGGCTTTGCCTTATGTCGAGGCAAGTGCCGCAGGTCCTGCAGCCGCGCATCATGTTGCACGTGCAAAGGACGCTGCAGCACTTTGATTTGGCGCATGATCCCCAGCGAAATCGATTCCGACTTTTGCTACGCTGACCTTCGGTTCAGGTGGGTCGTGCGCTAGAAGGCGCGGAAGGTGACGACTGTGAACGTGTCCTTGATGCCGGGAAGAATCTGCACCTTCTCGTTGACGAAGTGGCCGATGTCTTCCTCGTCGTCGACGTAGAATTTGGCGAGCAGATCGTAGTTGCCGGCTGTCGAGTAGATTTCCGAAGCGATCTCGGCATCGGCCAAAGCGCTGGCAACGTCATAGGCCTTGCCCAGATCGCACTTTATCTGCACGAAGAATGCCTTCATTGCCCGGTCCTGCTCAAGCTTGCACGCATAGGCGGCCCTTGTGGCAGACTGCCGCCCGGCTTTCAAGCATCAGGACAGCGCTCAGGCCGCCCTGGCCTTGGCAATGGCTTCTCTCAGTTCCGCCACGGGCATGCCGCGCCGGAACAATTTGCCGCCGATCACCAGAGCGGGGGTACCTTTCAGCTTAAAGGCAGTCGCCTGGGCATCGTTGCGGGAGAGAACCGCATCGATGTCCGGCTGGCGAGCCGCCAGATCGGCGCGGGCCATCGCGACATCAACGCCCGCGGCAGCAAGAATGTCGTGCGTCCGGCGCTCGGAAAGGCCGCGTTCATTGGCCATCAGGGCATCGACCGCCTCGGCATAGTGCACACCGGCCGACAGCGCCATCCGCGCCGCGTCGCGCGAGGTGTCGCCAAAGATCGGCCAATCCTTCATCACCAGGCGGATGCCACGGTCCTCGGCGAGAAGCTTCTTCAGTTCGACAAAGACAAGTTTGCATATCGGGCACTGGTAGTCGACGAATTCGGCGATGGTCACGTCGCCATCGGGATTGCCAAGTGCGGGTATGGCCGGATCGAAGGCCACCTCCGAGACAGTTGGCGCGGTGTTCGCCCAGACGGGCATCGGAGCCAGAATGGCGAAGCTTGCGGCACCTCTCAGCAAAAGGCGCCGGTCGATCGGCTGTTCGAACATCTTTGGTCCCATCAGTTGCGCGGGCAGGTCCACCGTCGTCACGATGAGCGTCGCGCCTTAAAGGAAGCTTAAGTGCGGCCAAACGGCGAAATGTTCTCGGGCGCTGAAACCGTGAAGCGCCGCCGAGCGTATATTATGCAGAGCGTCCTTTGACGGCGACTTCTCTAGGCACAACGGAGACAGGCCATGCGCCGCGCGGTTTTCGCCATTGCAATCGTTCCATTCGTTCTGGCGTCCTCGGCATTTGCCGGCGATGCGCAAGTCAAGGCAGCCCAGGCAACCATCGATGGTCAGCTGAGGGCCTTCATCGCCGATGACGGTGCTGCCGCCTACAGCTTCGCGGCCCCGAACGTGAAGCGGATCTTTCCGACCGTCGACACCTTCATGAACATGGTGACGAATGGCTATCCGCCGGTGCGCAAGCCGCAGGCCTACTCGTTCGGCAAGGTGCAGGAGATGAGCCCGACTTCGATCATCCAGCAAGTGCTGATCGTCGGACCGGACGGCAAGGATTACGAGGCCGTCTACACGCTCGAACAACAGCCCGACGGCAGCTTCCGCATCACCGGCTGCAGCCTGCGCGCGTCCACCTCGCTGAGCACCTGAGCGCTTGGTCACATCGCCGGGATATCGCCCCGCGCCCAGCCCTCGGAAATTTCCGCCGCCCGCGCCTCGAAGGCACCGGCTTGGATGGCGGCGCGAATGTCCTGCATCAGCTTCTGGTAGTAGGAAAGATTGTTCCAGGTCAGGAGCATCGCCCCCAGCGCCTCTTGCGAGCGGACCAGATGGTGCAGATAGGCGCGTGAATAATCCCTGGCGGCCGGGCAGTCGCTTTCCTCGTCCAGCGGTCGCGGATCGTCGGCATGGCGGGCATTGCGCAGATTGACCTTGCCGCGCCGTGTATAGGCGAGGCCATGGCGGCCGGCGCGTGTCGGCATCACGCAATCGAACATGTCGATGCCGCGCGCTACCGATTTCAATATGTCGTCAGGCGTGCCGACGCCCATCAGATAGCGTGGCCTGTCCGCCGGCAGTTCCGGGCAGGTGATGTCGAGCATTTCGAGCATCACCGCTTGCGGCTCGCCGACCGCCAGCCCGCCGATCGCATAGCCTTTGAGGTCCATCGCTTTCAGCGCTTGCGCCGAGCGCAGCCGCAGGGCCGGTATGTCGCCGCCCTGGACGATGCCGAACATCGCCTTGCCAGGCTGGTCGCCGAACGCGGTCTTGCAACGCTCGGCCCAGCGCAGCGACAGCTCCATGGCGCGCTCGATCTCTTTCTCCATGGCCGGCAGCGCCGTGCATTCGTCGAGCTGCATCTGGATGTCGGAATCGAGCAGCCCCTGGATTTCGATCGAGCGCTCGGGCGACATCTCATAGGCGGCGCCGTCGATATGCGAGCGGAAGGTGACACCCTTCTCAGTCAGCTTCCTCAGCTTCGACAGCGACATCACCTGGAAGCCGCCGCTGTCGGTCAGGATCGGATGCGGCCAGCGGGCGAATTCATGCAGGCCGCCAAGCCGCGCCACACGTTCGGCGCCGGGCCGCAGCATCAGATGATAGGTATTGCCAAGGATGATGTCCGAGCCGACGCCGCGCACCTGGTCCATATACATGGTCTTGACCGTGCCGCCGGTGCCGACCGGCATGAAGGCCGGGGTGCGGATTTCTCCGCGCGGCATGGTGATCGCGCCGCGCCGCGCCCTGCCGTTGGTCGCCAGCACCTCGAAAGTAAACGCCTTACCCATTGAATTCCTTGTCATACACCGGCGCGCCTGGAGCTTGCCGGTCCAGCGATTGGCGGTAGCGGATGCAGCCGCGCATGAATTTCGGCCAAGGCGGCACGGCGATTGCCGGCTCGGTCTTTTCCGGCAGCAGATCCCACAGATCGGGGTGATGCCAGCAGAGTTTATGGCCGGTGGAGTCGCGATGCTCGCGAATGCCGGCGCGCAGCTTCTTGACCTCGGCGATCAAGGCATCGCGGTTGAAAGTTTCCAGATCATCGTCCATCGTTCTCCTCCTTGAACAGAAGACTTGCATCTCCGTAGGAATAGAACCTGTAACGGTTCTCGATGGCATTCGCATAGGCCGCACGCATCGTTTCCAGACCGCAAAACGCCGAAACCAGCATGAACAGCGTCGAGCGCGGCAGATGGAAATTGGTCATCAGCATGTCGGCGGCCCTAAAACGGTAGCCGGGCGTGATGAAAATGTCGGTCGGGCCGGACCATCCGGCCAATGTGCCGTCCTCCCGCGCGGCGCTCTCTAGCAGGCGCAGAGAGGTCGTGCCGACGGCAACGATGCGTCCGCCACGCGCCTTTGCCGCGTTGAGTGCGGCGGCGGTTTCCGGGCTGACCGAACCGATCTCGGCATGCATCTTGTGATCGGCGGTGTCGTCGACTTTCACCGGCAGGAATGTGCCGGCGCCGACATGCAAGGTGACGAAGCGCCGCTCGACGCCCCTGACATCGAGCGCCGCGAAAAGCTCCGAGGTGAAATGCAGGCCGGCCGTGGGTGCCGCCACCGCCCCCTCCTCCCTGGCATAGATGGTCTGGTAGTCGCTGCGGTCGCGCTCGTCGTCGTCGCGCTTCGAGGCGATATAAGGCGGCAGCGGAATATGGCCGACGGCGTGCAGCGCCTCGTCGAGGAATGGACCTGACAGGTCGAAGCCGAGCAGCGCCTCGCCGCCGTCGCCCTTTTCGATCACCGTGGCGTCGAGTTGGCCGAGAAAACAGGAATTGGCATCATGGCCAAAATGGATGCGGTCGCCGGCGGCGATGCGCTTGCCGGGCCGCATGAAAGCCAGCCAGCGGTCCGGCGCCACCCGCATATGCAGCGTGGCTTCGACTTGCGCCGCCGCTTCGCCGCGCCGCCTGATGCCTTTCAGCTGTGCCGGAATGACCTTGGTGTCGTTGAAGACCAGCACATCACCGGCCTCGAGCAGGGACGGCAGCTCGCGCACCGTCCGGTCCTCGAACCCCTGACCCGGCCTGACCACGAGCATTTTGGCGCTGTCGCGCGGCTCGGCTGGGCGAAGCGCGATACGGTCCTCCGGCAGTTCAAAGTCGAAAAGGTCGACGCGCATCGAAGTCAGTAGAGCCGGACGAGCAATGCTCCGACAAGCAGCAGCACCGCGCCGGCGACGCGGCCAAGCGAGATCTCGCGCACTGCCACGCCGAGGAAACCGATGCGATCGATAAGCATGCCGGCCAGCAACTGACCGGCGACCAGGAATGCCATCAGCGCCGCCGCACCGATACGCGGCGTGAGGATCGTCGAAAGCGTGACGTAGAACCCCCCAAGCATGCCGCCTGCGATGAACAGCCAGGGCGCCGGCGCCCTCCAGTCCAGCGAAACGCTTTGCAGCTTCACCACCGCGACAGCGATGATGCCGAGCACGATCGCGCCCGACAGGAACGAAAACGCCGCGGCCGCGACCGGGAGCCCCAGGCCGCGCGCCAGCTGCGAATTGATCGGCGCCTGAAAAGCGATGAAGGCGCCGGACAGGATGCCGAGCAGGGACCAGACAACGCCAATCATTGTCGTTCGCTTTACTCGACGTCCGCCGCCACCTTCAGCGACACGATCTTGTCGGGATCCTGCACCGGCTCGCCGCGCTTGATCTTGTCGACATTGTCCATGCCTTCGATGACCTGGCCCCAGACCGTGTACTGACGGTTGAGGAAAGCGGCATCGTCGAAGCAGATGAAGAACTGCGAGTTGGCCGAGTTCGGATTCTGCGAGCGCGCCATCGAGCAGGTGCCGCGGCCGTGATTGGCGTTGGAGAACTCGGCCTTCAGATCGGGTTTGTCGGAGCCGCCCGTGCCGGCCCGCGACGGTGCGAAAGAGGGCTTGCTGGAATTGCCGAATTTCACGTCTCCGGTCTGCGCCATGAAACCGTCGATGACGCGGTGGAACACCACGCCGTCATAGGCGCCTTCGCGCGCCAGTTCCTTGATACGGCCGACATGGCCAGGCGCCAGATCGGGAAACAGTTCGATGACGACCTTGCCCTTGGTCGTTTCCATGATGAGCGCGTTCTCGCGGTCCTTGATCTCGGCCATGTCAGAAATATCCTTTGAAAACAAATGGGTTTACTTGCCGTCGGCGGCGATGCGCACCTTGACCATGCGATCGGGGCCGGTGACAACCCCGTTCTGCGCCGCGTCGCCTTTCTTTATCTTGTCCACCAACTCCATGCCGTTCTCGACATTGCCGACGATGGTGTACTGGCCATCGAGCGGCGGCGCCGGCGCGAACATGATGAAGAATTGCGAATTGGCGGAATCCGGATTCTGCGAGCGGGCCATGCCGACCACGCCGCGCTCGTAGCGCTCGGACGTCGAGAATTCGGCCGGCAGGTCGGGAAGATCGGAACCGCCGGTACCGACGGCATCGGCATTGAAGCCGTTCTTCATGTTGCCGAACTTCACGTCGCCGGTCTGCGCCATGAAGCCATCGATGACGCGGTGGAAAGCGACGTTGTCGTAGGCGCCCTGGCGGACCAGCTTCTTGATCTGCTCGACATGCTTCGGCGCGAGATCTGGCCTCAGCGCGATGGTCACGTCGCCGTCCTTCAGCGTGATGATCATGGTATTTTCCGGATCGGCGGCGAAGGCCGAAGCGGATGCAGCCACAAGACCGAAAAGAACGACAAAGCAGGTAGCGAGCCTTTTGAGCTGCATGGATCTTTCTCCGAAAACCTTTGTTTCATGCATATCGTTGCCCCAAAACCGGGTTCCACTTTTGGGCGACATGCACTATTTCGCGAATTTGGCGGTGAGCGCGCCAGCCACAGCCGCTGGCACGAAGGGGCGGATATCACCGCCCATAGAGGCAATTTGACGGACAAGTGTGGCGTTAATGGTTCGCACAGAAGGGCTGGCAGGCAGAAAAACCGTCTGCAGTTCCGGCGCCATGGTCTCGTTCGTGCCGGCCATCTGCATCTCGTAGTCGAGATCGGTGCCGTCGCGCAGGCCGCGGATCATGATCGACGCGCCCTGCTTCCTGGCCGCGTCGATGACCAGCCCGTCGAAGGCGACGACCTTGATGCGGGCGCCGTCTCGACCGAGTTCGGCCTTCGTCGCCGCCTCGATGAGGTCGACCCGTTCCTCGAAGGAAAACAGCGGCTTCTTGCCGGGATGGATGCCGATCGCCGCATAGACGGTGTCCGCCACGGCCAGCGACGCTTTCAACACGTCGAGATGGCCGTTGGTCAGCGGGTCGAAGGAGCCGGCGTAAAGGGCGATGCGTTCGGTCATGGCAGGTGCTTCTAACGAGCCTCTCTCGCAAAGGCAAATCCGATCAGCGAGCCATTCGAGCATGTCGCCCAAAAGTGCGCAGCGGTTTTGGGACCACGACATGCACCCGAACAGGCACCCAAAGCGCATCGCGCTTTGGGTGAACCTTTTGGTCGGAATGAACGACAGATGAACGGGCCGATCACGAAGGCTTCACGCAGCGTTCACTAGATTGCAGCTTCAGAAGATGAAACCAAAACCCCATTTACACGTTGTTAGGCGCAGGAGAACACGCACATGCTGATCTACATGCTCGCCACCGCAATGACCGTCGCCATGCTGATCGCCACTGTATTCGGGCTGCATCAGGAAGCAGGGCGCGTCCGCGCCAAGGCCAACATCAAGCGGTTCGAAGGCTTCGGTATCCGCAAGCCCTATCGTCACTTCTGAGTTCACTGGCCATCGCGCCGGCCCTCGAGCCGGCGTCGCCGTATCTGGAGCTTATTCGGCGTTATCCGGACCAGCCTCTTCGGCGCCAGTATCCGGACCGGCGTCGCCCTCGATAGTCTCTTCGGCTTCCTCGTCCGATTGCGGTTCCGATATACGCTCCACCGAAACGACTTTTTCGCCGTCGGCCGTGTTGAAGATGGTCACGCCCTTGGTGGCGCGGCTGGCGAAACGAATGCCGTTGACCGGCACGCGGATGACGGTGCCGCCATCCGAAACAAGCATGATCTGGTCGTCATTGCCGACCGGGAAGGTCGCAACCAATTGGCCGATCTCAGCCGCTTTCGACACGTCGGTGGCGCGGATACCCTTACCGCCGCGCCCTGTGAGGCGGAAATCGTAGGACGACGAACGCTTGCCGTAGCCATATTCCGTCACCGTCAGCACGAACTGCTCATGCACTTTGAGGAATTCGTAGCGTTCGTCGGAAAGCTCCGCCTCCTCGCCGACCTCTTCGTTTGTCAACGCGATTTCCTCTTCCTCGCCGGCGGCAATGCCGGCGGCGAGCCGGCGCTCGGCGACCGCCCGCCTGAGATAGGCGGCGCGCTCGGCGGGCGATGCATCGACATGCTCGATCACCGCCATCGAGATCACCCGGTCGGTGTCGGCCATGGCGATGCCGCGCACGCCGACCGAATTGCGGCTTTGGAAGACGCGCACGTCGCTCACCGAAAAGCGGATGCACTGGCCGGAACTTGCGGTCAAAAGCACGTCGTCATTGTCGGTGCAGGTCTCGACGCCGAGAATCTCGTCGCCTTGCTCTTCCAGCTTCATGGCGATCTTGCCGTTGCGGTTGACCTGGACGAAGTCCGACAGCTTGTTGCGGCGCACCGTGCCGCGCGTCGTGGCGAACATCACGTCGAGTTCGCCCCAACTCGTCTCGTCCTCGGGTAGCGGCATGATGGTAGTGATGCGCTCGCCCTGCTCCAGCGGCAGCATGTTGATCAGCGCCTTGCCGCGTGACTGCGGGTTGCCGATCGGCAGGCGCCAGACCTTTTCCTTATAGACGATGCCACGCGAGGAGAAGAACAGCACCGGCGTGTGCGTATTGGCGACGAACAGCCGGGTGACGAAATCCTCTTCCTTGGTCGACATGCCGGAGCGGCCTTTGCCGCCGCGGCGCTGCGCCCGGTAGAGCGACAGCGGCACGCGCTTGATATAGCCGGAATGGCTGACCGTCACGACCATGTCCTCGCGCTGGATCAGGTCCTCGTCTTCCATGTCCGCACCGCCCTCGGAAAGTTCGGTGCGGCGCGGCGTGCCGAACTCGTCGCGCACGGCGATAAGCTCGTCCTTGACGATCTGCTGGATGCGGGCGCGTGACGACAGGATGTCGAGATAATCGACGATCTCCGCACCGATCGTGTTCAGCTCGTCGGCGATCTCGTCGCGGCCGAGCGCGGTCAGGCGCTGCAGGCGCAGTTCGAGGATGGCGCGCGCCTGTTCCTCGGACAGATTGTAGGTGCCGTCCTCGTTGATGCGGTGGCGCGGATCGTCGATCAGCAGGATCAGCGATTCGACGTCGCCTGAGGGCCAGCGCCGTTCCATCAACTGCTCGCGCGCCGTCTGCGGGTCCGGCGCGCTGCGGATCAGCTTTATGACCTCGTCGATATTGGCAACGGCAATGGCAAGGCCGACCAGCACGTGGGCGCGGTCGCGCGCCTTGCGCAGCAGGAACTTCGTGCGCCGGCTGATCACCTCCTCGCGGAAGGCGACGAACGCCTTCAGCATGTCGATCAGCGTCAGCAATTCCGGCTTGCCGCCGTTCAGGGCCACCATATTGGCGCCGAACGACGTCTGCAGCGGCGTGAAACGGTAGAGCTGGTTGAGAATGACGTCGGCGACCGCATCGCGCTTCAGTTCGATGACGACGCGGTAGCCCTGGCGGTCGCTCTCGTCGCGGATGTCGGAAATGCCCTCGATGCGCTTGTCGCGCACAAGCTCGGCCATCTTCTCGATCATCGACGACTTGTTCACCTGGTAGGGAACCTCGGTGATGATGATCGATTCACGGTCGTTGCCGCGCGCCTCGATGTTGACTCGGCCGCGCATGACGATGGAACCGCGGCCGGTCGAATAAGCGCTGTAGATGCCCGAGCGGCCAAGCACGATGCCGCCGGTCGGGAAATCCGGCCCCGGAATGATTTCCATCAGGGCCGGCAGATCGATCGCCGGATTGTCGATAAGGGCAATCGCGCCGTTGCAGACCTCGCCCAGATTGTGCGGCGGGATGTTTGTGGCCATGCCGACGGCGATGCCGCCGGAGCCGTTGACCAACAGGTTTGGAAACCGCGCCGGCAAGACTTTCGGCTCGCTGCCGGACGCATCATAAGTGTCCTGGAAATCGACGGTTTCCTTGTCGATGTCCTCCAGCAATTCATGCGCGACCTTGGTCAGCCGCGATTCGGTGTAACGCATCGCCGCCGGCGGATCGCCGTCGATCGAGCCGAAATTGCCCTGCCCGTCGATCAGCGGCACGCGCAGCGACCAGTCCTGCGCCATGCGCACCAAGGCGTCGTAGATCGAGGCGTCGCCATGCGGATGGTATTTACCCATCACGTCGGCGACCGGGCGCGCCGATTTCACATATTTGCGGTTCCAGTGGTAGCCGCTCTCATGAGCGGCGTAGAGAATGCGGCGATGCACCGGCTTCAACCCGTCGCGCACGTCGGGAAGCGCACGGCTGACGATCACGCTCATGGCGTAATCGAGATAGGAGCGCTGCATCTCCTCGATGATCGATATCGGCTCAATGCCGGTCGGGCCGCCGTCGGCGCCGCGCGGTGTCTTCTGGTCGGTCAAATCAGGTCACAATCTAATCAGGAATCACTTGGTGCTTATATAGGAAGCCGGGCCGAAACTCCAACGTCCGCCGCAGTTTTCCAGTGTCCATTTTTGCGGTGATTTCAAAAGGATACCACTGATTGCGACGATATGGCCGCGGCGCATTTCGTGGCCGCCGGCACAAAGTTCATTATCAGGCCAATTTTGCCTCACAAAGCCGGAACGGCAGATGTGTTCGGCACTTTATCGCCTCGCTGGCGGACCCGATAGGCGCCAGGCGCCTCCCCCATCACGCGCCGGAAACGGCGGTTGAAGGTCGACAAATCATTGAACCCCGCCTCGAAGGCGATCGTCGAGATCGCCTCGTCCGACATGCGCAGCCGCACCGTCGCCCTGTGCAGGCGGGTCTTCAGCAGGAACTGATAGGGCGTCATGCCCGCTACATGCCGGAAGGTGCGCAGGAAATGGTAGGGACTGGTCGCCGTCTCGTCTGCAAGTTCGGCAAGCGAGACCGGCCTTTCGGCATCAAGCTCGATGCGCCGCACCGCCTCCGCGACACGTTTCTGGTCGCGGCGGCTCGGCGACCGGGCGGCGTGCGCAACGCCGGAGGCGGCAGTGACCGCCGCGCCGGCAATGCGCAGACCGAGTTCCTCGAACGCGTCGATGTCGGCTGTCTCCCGCGCGGCTTCCGCCTCGGCCAGCAGCGGTGCAAGCGCTGGCAAGGCCGGCAGCCGCGGCGTCCCGAAGGCCAGCGTCTTCACGCCCGGCAGGTCGGCGACGATCTGTTCCATATAGGCCGGCCCGAAATGGAAGGAGAGGCAACGGTCGCCGGCGCCATGCTCGTGCCCGCACTCGTAGCAGGTGCCGGGGTTGCCGAGCAGAAGCGCGCCCGGCGTCAGCATCGCTGTGCCCTGGAATGCGCGGTAGCGAAAGGTGCCGCTGGTCACCGCGGCGACGCAGAAATTACGATGCTCTTCCTCGAATGGACGATCAGCGGCGCTGGCGGTGCAGACCACGTCCAACACCTTCCAATCGGGTCCAGACGTCAAAGCTCGCGCGGTTGCCATGGTCGAAACATAGCAATTTTTCCCAAGCGCAAGAAGCTGCCAAGGCCTAATCCGCTGGTCTCCTGACAGAACGAGGCCGAAACCATGTTCAACTCATCGTCTTTTGCCGAAGCCCTGCATAGCGATGGGCCGGCCGCGAACCTTGCCGAGAAGCTGAACCTTTACGGGCGCTTCGTCGGCGCCTGGACATTTGACGCCACGCGCCATCTCGAAGACGGCCAGATGCTGACCGGGCGCGGCGAGGTGCATTTCGGCTGGGTCCTCGAAGGCCGCGCGATCCAGGACGTATGGATCCTGCCCGCGCGCGACGCCGGCCCCTCGCCTTCGCTCGGCAAATGGACCTTCTGCGGCACGACATTGCGCGTCTATGACCCCGGCGTCGATGCCTGGCACATCTTCTGGAGCGACCCGCGCAACCAATACTACAGCCGCCAGCTCGGCCGCGCCGAGGGCGACACCATCGTCCAGCAAGGCGCCGACGGCACCGGCGCTTCGGTGCGCTGGAGCTTTTCTCGCATCACCGAAAACTCGTTCCGCTGGCTGGGCGAACGCTCGCAGGACGACGGCGCGACCTGGCGGCTGGAAGTCGAGTTCCTGGCGCACCGCGCAACTGGAAGCTGACGACCCAACATATTGTAACAAAGGAGAAAAAAATGCTGGATCATGTCTCGATCGGTGTCCGCGACACTAACGTCTCGAAGCGTTTCTACGACGCCGCGCTAAAGCCTCTCGGCTACACCTGTCTTAGCCAGTCGCCAGGCTCGCTCGGCTATGGCGCGGAGGCGGTAGCGCTATGGGTGAACGAGGCTCAGCGCCCGGTTTCGGCCGACGGCGAATCCGGCCTGCATTTCTGCTTTGCAGCGCCAACACGGAGCAGCGTCGACGCTTTCCATGCGGGTGCCTTACGTAAAGGCGGCAGTGACAATGGGGCACCTGGCCTGCGCGCCAGCTATGGCGAAAACTACTACGCTGCCTTTATCATCGACCCGGACGGCTATCGCCTCGAGGCCTATTGTGGAGTGGCCAGCTAGGCTCACGCCACCCATCAAGGTTGCCGAACTCCCGCAGTTCAAACGGTTTCCACTGACCCTGCTTTGCTCTACCAATGCCAAGCTTCGGGCAATACCAGTATTCGGGCACGGCCCGGCGGGGAGGGTCAGAGATGCCGAGCTTCGACAGCCTGTTCAACGCCTTCGTCACCATTCTCGTGACCATCGACCCGCCTGGCCTGGCGCCTCTCTTCCTCGCTGTGACACGCGGCATGAACCGCGAAGAGCGCAACCAGGTTTCGGTGCGCGCTTCGGTCATCGGCTTCCTGGTGATGGCGCTGTTCGCAATCGCCGGCGCGTCGATCCTGTCGGTGTTCGGCATCACGCTGCCGGCCTTCCGTGTTGCCGGCGGGTTCCTGCTGTTCTTCATTGCCTTCGAAATGGTGTTCGAGCGCCGGCAGGACCGCAAGGAGAAGATCGGCGACGTCGCCATCACCAGGGACATGATCCACAACATCGCCGCCTTCCCGCTGGCGATCCCGCTGATCGCCGGTCCAGGCGCGATTTCCGCGACCGTCCTGCTGTCCGGCTCGTTTCAGGGTTTTGGCGCCCAGACAGCCCTTGTCGGCATCATCGCGATCTGCCTGGTCATCACCTACATGGTGTTCATTCTGTCAGAGCGCATCGATCGCATCCTCGGCCATACCGGCCGCTCGATCCTGACGCGGCTGCTCGGCGTCATCCTGGCGGCACTCGCCGTGCAGTTCGTCGCCGACGGCATCAAGGCGCTGATGGTGGGGTAGGAACGTGCCCTACTTCGCCGTCGTGTCGATGACTTCGAAGTCGTGGGTGATCTCGGCGGTCTTGGCCATCATAGCAGAAGCCGAGCAGTATTTTTCGATCGAAAGATCGATCGCCCGCCTCACCTTGTCGGGCGAGAGCGCCCGACCCTTGACGATGAAATGCATATGGATGCGCGTGAACACCCTGGGATCGACTTGCGCCCGGTCGGCGTCGAGCTCGACCACGCAGTCCTCGACCGCCTCGCGCCCCTTTTCGAGGATGTGGACCACATCGTAAGCCGAGCAGCCGCCAGTGCCGAGCAGCACCAGTTCCATCGGACTCGGCCCCGGCGTCTTGCCGTCCGGCCCGAACGCGGTCCCCAGCACCACCTTGTGACCGCTGCCGGACTCGCCGACAAAGGTGCGCTCCTCGACCCATTTGATCCGTGCTTTCACCTGATACGTCCTTTCACCGCGCACACCGCTTAAATGCACTGCGTCCCGAAAACCCAGGACAGATTTTCGGGACGCTAATGAATGGCTTCAAACAGCTGGCGTTGTCAGCCCACGCAGAGCCGTCCGCCCCGAAAAATCAGAACGGGATTTCGTCGTCCAGTTCGCGGGAGGCGCCACCGCCGCCCTTATTGCCGCCACCGCCGCGATTGAAGCTCTCGCCCGGGCCTGATTGGCCGAAATCGGAACCGCGGCTGCTGCCGCCACCGGCATAGCTGCCGACCTGACCGCCCTCGCCTTGCCCGCGCGCGTCGAGCATCTGCAGCTCGCCACGGAATTTCTGCAGCACGATTTCGGTCGTGTAGCGGTCATTGCCAGTCTGGTCCTGCCATTTGCGCGTCTGCAACTGGCCCTCGACGTAAACCTTCATGCCCTTCTTCAGGTACTGCTCGGCTACCTTGGCGAGCTGGTCGTTGAAGATGACGACATTGTGCCACTCGGTCTTTTCCTTGCGCTCGCCGGAATTCTTGTCGCGCCAGCTTTCCGACGTGGCGACGCGGATATTGACGACCGGGTCACCCGAATTCAGACGACGGATTTCCGGGTCCGCACCGAGATTGCCCACCAGGATGACCTTGTTGACGCTACCCGCCATGATACTTCTCCGCGCTTATCCGAAACAAAATTCTGTCGCTCACCTTACAGGCTGCGGACAATCGCCGCCTGCCGTGGCTGCCTTTTCCCACAAGGTTTTTGTTCTCTTTTCGTTCTATGTCGCATCGATCCCATTGTCAAGGAATGTCAGCAATCCACGAGGTTCGCAGCGCCATTCCATATGGGCGCGAAAACACCGCTTGCCAAATCAATAAGTATGGACTTATGCTTCTACCATGATCGAAGCAGAGATTTTTCGAGCGCTTTCCGACCCAACGCGCCGCGCCGTCTACGAGCGGCTCGCCGCCGGCGAGATGACGGTATCGGAACTGCGCAGCGGCATGACCGTGTCGCAACCGGCAGTGTCGCAGCATCTCGCGGTGCTGCGCGGCGCCGGCCTGGTGGTCGAGCGGCGAGCCGGCCGCAACGCCTATTATCGCGCCGATCCGCAGGGGCTTGACCCACTGCTCGGCTGGATCGAGCGCTACCGCGCGTTCTGGCCCGAGCGTATCGAAAGGCTCAAGGCGGTTTTGAAGGATATGGACCAATGACGGCAGATTCGATCGAGTTCGAGTGCGAGCTTCCAGACCCGCCGGAAAAAGTATGGCGGGCGCTGACGGTGCCGGACCTGCTCGCGGCCTGGATGATGCCGAACGACATCAAGCCCGAGATCGGCAGCCGCTTTGCCTTTGCCGGACCGGATGTGCCGATCGAGTGCGAGATCCTCGACGCCGAGCCCGAACGCCTGCTGCGCTACTCCTGGCGGGAGCGGCCGGCCCCGGGCGATGCACATGATCCGCTCGCCGGCCCACTGGACAGTCCTTTGGACAGCCCAATGGACAGCATAGTCACCTTCACGCTCGACCGAACTGTGTCGGGCGGCACGCATCTGCGCATCGTCCACGATGGATTTGCGCGAGTAGCTGCGGTTGCGATGGCAGGCGCCGGTTGCCGGCTTTCGCTCAACGCGCGCAGCCCCAAACAAACCATTGCCGCAAACACGCCTCGCCTCTTCCTGCGCGCGGCCTGAGCGACACAACGGAGAAAAGCGATGAGCGGCTTTGCCAACCTGGTGCCGATGGTGATCGAGCAGTCGAGCCGCGGCGAACGCGCCTTCGACATTTTTTCGCGGCTGCTGCGCGAGCGCATCGTCTTCATCAACGGAGAGATCAATGACGGCGTGTCGGCGCTGGTCTGTGCCCAGCTTCTGTCGTTGGAATCCGACAATCCCGACAAGGAGATATCGCTCTACATCAACTCGCCGGGCGGCGTGGTGACCAGCGGCTTCGCCATCTACGACACGATGCAGTACATCTCTTGCCCGGTGTCGACCGTCTGCATGGGCTTTGCCGCGTCGATGGCCTCGTTCCTGCTGATGGCGGGCACGCCGGGCCGGCGCATCGCGCTGCCCAACACCAGCATCGTGCTGCACCAGCCGCTGGGCGGCTTTCAGGGCCAGGCTTCCGATATCCAGCGTCACGCCGAAGGCATCCTGCGCACCAAGAAGCGCATGACCGAACTCTATGCGCATCACTGCGGCCGCACGTTTGAAGAGGTCGAACGCACGCTCGACCGCGACTATTTCATGACCGCCGAGGAGGCAAAGACATGGGGCCTTGTCGACCATGTTTTCGACACCCGCAAAAAGGCGGCGTGAAAAGGTAGCCGGCCGGCCACGGGTGACGATGACCACTTCGACAATTTTATCGCCACCGGTCTGGCTTCGGCCAGCGTGCGGCGATATGGTCCGCCGATGCTCGAAGAGATCTCACGCGCCCGCCTGAACCGGCTGATCATCGGTGTTGCCGTCGCGGCCATGGTCTCCGGCATGGCATTCGCCGAAGACAATTCAACGCCTTCGCGGAAAGGCACGCTGCCCGGCGTGGCCAGCGACTATCGCATCGCCAAGCCGGCTCCCGTGCCCGAACCCGACAACGCCGTGCCGAGCAGCGGCAACGGTCAGTTCAAGATCGGCGATACCGATGTCAGGATTTCCGGCAGCATAACTCTGGATGTCAGTGCCGGCGCGATCAAGGCGCCCCGGCGGTAGGCCGGTGAGTCCGCCAAGCCCTCCTATTGGCGCATGATGCCTGGCATACCTCTTCCCTTTGTCATCTCGCTTTTGCTGATCATTCTTCTCGTGAGGCTGATCAACCGGCGAGAGTCTGCCCTCGGTCCAGAAGTCGCTTTCGTTGGCGCCTGTGCAACGCTGGTAACGATCGCCGGACTGCGCTGGAGCTTTGATGTCCAGGCCATACGGTTCATCCAGCCCGTCATAGCCGCCTCGCTGCCGCCAATCGCCTGGTTCTGCTTTGCCGGACTGACGGGAGCCCGAAGCTCCATGCCGATATGGCTCCATGCCATTCCGATCGGCATCGTGGCAATCCTTTCTGCGACCTGGATGAGATGGCAGCCGCCGATCGATCTGATCTTGGCGGCGTTGTTCCTTGGATATGGATTTGCCTTGCTGCGCCTGGCGTCAGCGGGGCCGGATGGCCTCGGCGCCGCACGACTTGCCGACGCGGCAAAGGCGCAGAAGGCCACTCTGATCGCAGGGCTGGTCCTAATCGGTTCCGGCGTGGTCGATCTTCTGATCGCAGGCGATTTTAATTTCTACCAGGGCACTCACGCTGCTTCGATCGTTGCTATCGCCAACCTGTTGACCCTGCCGCTCATTGCCTATGCCGTGGCAGTCGTTGGGAAAAGCGTATCTCCTCCGGAAGCCATGGACGCCGTGCAGGACAGCCTGACGGACCGGGTAACAGCCTTCGGCCGATCGGAACCGTCCGATCTTGCAACGGCAAACGACACCCGGATTGTTGAAACCGTCGATAGGTTGATGCGCGAAAAGCAGTTGTTTCGCGACCCGGATTTGACATTGAACCGCCTGGCCCGAAGGGCCGCCATCCCATCGCGACAGATCTCGGCCGCCATAAACCGCGTCTGCGGCAGGAACGTATCGCAGGCGGTCAATGAATATCGGATCGAACAGGCGAAACGGCTTCTCGCCAATTCCGACCTGCCGATAACCACCATCATGTTCGAGGCAGGGTTTCAGACGAAGTCGAACTTCAATCGCGAATTCCTTCGGCTGACGGGAACGAGTCCGAGCGACTATCGCCGCTCGAGCACGCAAAATCGCAATGAGAGTGGGGCTATCTCGGTGGAATCGCCCGCTCCAGGAACGCGATAATTCTATCGGCAACCTCACGATGGACGGCCTCTCTCCCCCGTGCTCCTCCGTCCTTGCAGACGATGCCGTCGCCGGGCGTATCCTCTTCGATCAAGGCGACAGCTCCTGGCTTGCAGAGCTGCATGAAGCTGAAATGCATTGCGTCGGGAATCTCGATATAGCTGGATGTCGCCGACGGCAGCTTGGCGGCAAGATATCCCGACTCCAGTTTGGCCGGCATGTCGCCAATGTCGACACCTGCGCCGATGACCAGCGCCGGCACGTGCAAGGCAGCGAGGCTTTCAGGCGTGAAACCACGCGCAAGCCCCAGATCGAGCGAGACGACAGCGCCAATCCTCACATCGGTCAGATCGCCATCCAGCTCTGCGACGGCACCCGGGACAATGCCCAATTCGGCGGAAAGTGCGCAAGCGCGCGGGCTTGAATGCGTCTTGCAGTCCCGCGCGAAAAGGTCCGTGCTGAAGCGTGCTCCGGCAAGCGCAGCGACCGTCCATCCACCAAGAGAATGGCCGATTGCCGCAATGCGGCCCGGTTCGATGGGTCCCGCAAGCGATGTATCACCGATCAGCTCGTCGATCACGCGGCTGAGGTCGTGGGGGCGCTCCCAGAGTCTTGCTGCCTCTGACGGACGTCTGTCGAAGGTCGTTGTTCCAGGGTGATCAGGCGCCGCGACGACGTATCCTTGATGGACGAGTTCGCCTGCGAGCCAACTGAGGTTTCTCCAGCTGCCACCATAGCCATGCGAGAGGACGACGAGCGGATGCAAATCCCTCGACGGATGGGCGTTCCTGATGGCCTGCACGCCGTAGAAGACACGGTTTTCGCCGGCAGCTGCTACCGGGCCATCGTCGCTGGTCGGATACCACAAGCTGACATGCAGCGGCCGCTCCCCCACTGCATCCGGCAACTCGGTTTCCCGAAAGCCGATGGCATCGGCCGCCTGCGCGACGGAGATCGAAAGAAGGGTGAGCAGAACTATCGGCAGAACAGGTTTAAGCGTCGAAATCTCCAACAGAGGTTGAACATGCGTTCATTGTCGGAGATGGCAGTCTGCGGAGACCTATAACGCGATCAAGGACGTGATCCGATGCGGTATTCCTTGTTTCCGATCCCCTCCTTCTTGGCATGTCTCCACGAGCGGCCACTCGCGGCGCATCGTGGCCCGAAACCCGCGCCACCTGAAACGAACAGCCCCGCCGCTGCTTCCGCAAACGGTCGGGGCTTTTTTGGATCTAAAATCCAATCTACCGGGAGTACACTGCCGGCCTTAGATTTCGGATGCTTCGCGGCGTTCAGCCGACGATCCGACTAGTAGTCTCTGATTTTGGGGTAAGGCAGGTCACGGTTTGTCGGGCGGTGCGAACGCCTGGCCCTGACACTTATGCCTGCCGCGGCTCCAACGACACGTGGAGCCTCAAGGGACTGTCCGGTGGAGTCATTCCTCTGCTCTCCTCTTCTGTCCATTGCGACTGGTGCCGTCCGAAGCGCATATCGCAAGAGCCTGCGGCGTCTCGCAGGCCACCTTAGGGTGGCGAGGCCATCGAAAGATGGCCGGCTTCGGTGACGTTTGGAGTCTGCCCCCCTGAGGCTAAGACGTCAACAGTTGGATAGCCGATTACAAAAAATGTGATCGTCAGACGCTTGGTGTGACCTGGGCCGGTACACAGCTTTTGTCAGGAGCGTGTTCAGTCTTTGTTCTTTCTGCTTGCTCGCCCGCGCGAAAGACGGTTAAAGGCTTTGATCGAGAGTTGTGGCGTCTCTCGAAACGGTGGCGAAATTACCTACATAGGGGATGGCCGGGACAACCCGCCATCCCATGAGATTCCAGATCTGAGGCGGCGACCGGCGATGGCCGACCAAAAATATCTTTCTATTCGCGGCGCGCGCGAACACAATCTGAAGAACGTCGATCTCGACCTGCCGCGTGACAGCCTGATCGTCATGACCGGCCTGTCGGGGTCCGGCAAGTCTTCGCTCGCCTTCGACACCATCTATGCCGAGGGCCAGCGCCGCTATGTCGAGAGCCTGTCGGCCTACGCCAGGCAATTCCTCGAAATGATGCAGAAGCCGGATGTCGACCAGATCGACGGCCTGTCACCGGCCATTTCCATCGAGCAGAAGACCACTTCGAGGAACCCGCGTTCGACGGTCGGCACCGTCACCGAAATCTATGACTACATGCGACTGCTGTTCGCGCGCGTCGGCATCCCCTATTCGCCGGCCACCGGCCTGCCGATCGAGAGCCAGACGGTGTCGCAGATGGTCGACCGCGTGCTGGCGGTCGAGGAAGGCACGCGCCTGTTCATCCTGGCGCCGATGGTGCGTGGCCGCAAAGGCGAATACCGCAAGGAACTGCTGGAGCTGCAGAAAAAGGGTTTTCAGCGCGTCAAGGTCGACGGCGTTTTCTACGAGATCGCCGACGTGCCGGCGCTGGACAAGAAGTACAAGCATGACCTCGACGTCGTCGTCGACCGCATCGTGGTGCGCGGCGACCTGGCGACGCGGCTTGCGGATTCCATCGAAACCGCGCTGAAGCTGGCCGACGGGCTGGCAGTGGCGGAATTCGCCGACCGGCCGCTCGACGCCAGCCAGACCGGCGAGGATTCGGTCAACAAATCGAAGAACGAGACGCACGAACGTATTCTGTTTTCGGAAAAGTTCGCCTGTCCGGTGTCCGGCTTCACCATTCCCGAGATCGAGCCGCGGCTGTTCTCCTTCAACAACCCGTTCGGTGCCTGCCCGACCTGCGACGGCTTGGGCAGCCAGCGCGCCATCGACGCCAGCCTGATCGTGCCCGACGACAACCTGTCGCTGCGCGCCGGCGCCGTCAGCCCGTGGGCGAAATCGACTTCGCCCTATTACGCGCAGACCCTGGAAGCGCTGGGCAAGGCCTATGGCTTCAAGCTCGGCGACAAGTTCCGGGAGCTGACCGAAGAGGCAAAGCAAGCCATCCTGCATGGCACTGGCGAGCGCGAGATCACCTTCCAGTATGATGACGGCCTGCGCTCATACAAGACGACCAAGACCTTCGAGGGCGTCATCCCCAATCTGGAACGGCGGTGGAAAGAGACCGAATCCGCCTGGATGCGCGAGGAGATCGAGCGCTTCATGTCGGCCACGCCTTGCCCAGCCTGCCACGGCTACCGGCTGAAGCCGGAGGCGCTTGCAGTGAAGATCGCCGGAAAGCATATCGGCGAGATCACCGAGCAGTCGATCCGCAAAGCCGACCATTGGTTCACCGAGCTGCCCGCCTCGCTCAGCGACAAGCAGAACGAGATCGCGGTGCGCGTGCTCAAGGAGATCCGCGAGCGGCTCCGCTTCCTCAACGATGTCGGGCTCGACTATCTGACGCTGTCGCGCAATTCCGGCACGCTGTCGGGCGGCGAGAGCCAGCGCATACGGTTGGCCTCGCAGATCGGCTCCGGGCTCACCGGCGTGCTCTATGTGCTGGACGAGCCGTCGATCGGCCTGCACCAGCGCGACAATGCACGCCTGCTCGACACGCTGAAGCATTTGCGCGACATCGGCAACACGGTGATCGTCGTCGAGCATGACGAGGACGCAATCCTGCATGCCGACTATGTCGTCGATATCGGGCCTGCCGCCGGCATCCATGGTGGCCACATCATCGCGCAGGGAACGCCGCAGCAGATCATGGCCAGCCCCGCTTCTATTACCGGCAAATATCTGTCCGGCGAACTCGAAGTGGCGACGCCGGCGATGCGGCGCGAGGCGAAGAAGAACCGGCGCCTGAAGGTCGTCGGCGCGCGCGGCAACAATCTGAAGAACGTCACCGCCGAAATCCCGCTCGGCACCTTCACCGCCGTCACCGGCGTGTCCGGCGGCGGCAAGTCGACCTTCCTGATCGAAACGCTGTTCAAGGCGGCGTCGCGCCGCATCATGGGCTCGCGCGAGCACCCGGCCGACCATGACCGCATCGAAGGGCTGGAGTTCCTCGACAAGGTCATCGACATCGACCAGTCGCCTATTGGACGGACGCCGCGCTCCAACCCAGCCACCTACACCGGCGCCTTCACGCCGATCCGCGACTGGTTCGCCGGCCTGCCCGAAGCCAAGGCGCGCGGATACCAGCCCGGCCGCTTCTCGTTCAACGTCAAGGGTGGCCGCTGCGAGGCTTGCCAGGGCGACGGCGTCATCAAGATCGAGATGCACTTCCTGCCGGACGTCTACGTCACCTGCGACGTCTGTCATGGCAAGCGCTACAACCGCGAGACCCTCGATGTCTTGTTCAAGGGCAAGTCGATCGCCGACGTGCTCGACATGACGGTCGAGGAAGGCGTCGATTTCTTCGCCGCCGTGCCCGGCGTGCGCGACAAGCTGGAGACGCTGAAGCAGGTCGGCCTCGGCTACATCCATATCGGCCAGCAGGCGACGACGCTGTCGGGCGGCGAGGCGCAGCGCATCAAGCTGGCCAAGGAGTTGTCGCGCAAGGCGACCGGCAAGACGCTCTACATCCTCGACGAGCCGACCACCGGCCTGCATTTCCACGACGTCGCCAAGCTGCTCGAAGTGCTGCACGAGTTGGTCGACCAAGGCAACACGGTTGTCGTCATCGAGCACAATCTCGAGGTCATCAAGACCGCCGACTGGGTGCTCGACCTCGGCCCCGAGGGTGGCGATGGCGGCGGCGAGCTGGTGGCGTCCGGCACGCCGGAGGACATCGTCCGCGAGAAGCGCAGCTACACCGGCCAGTTCCTCAGGGAACTGCTGGAGCGTCGCCCCGGAGGCAAGCGCGAAGCGGCGGAGTGAACAGGCATACCGGTTGACGTTTGGAAGAACCTTCAATGAAGATCAGAAGAGCGTTTGCCGGTGATCTTGACGCTGTTGTCGCGCTGACCGAAGCCGCCTATGCGCACTACACTGCGTTGCTGGGCGCGCCGCCGATCCCGGTCACCGAGGACTACGTGCCGCGGATCGAACGCGGCGAAGTCTGGCTTTTCGAGCAAGACGAGCAGCCGGCTGGATTGCTGGTTCTCGAGCGGCATCCAGACCATGGCATGATCTTCTCCGTCACTGTCTCCCCTGCCTTTCAAGGCAAGGGCCACGGCATCGCCCTGCTCAATCACGCGGATGAACAGACACGGTTGTGGGGCTTGCCCGAGGTGCGGCTCTACACCAACGCGAAGATGGAACGGAACATCGCGCTCTACAAAGCCTATGGCTTTCACGAGACGGGTCGGCGGCCCAACCCATATCGGCCAGGATGGACGGTCGTCGACATGGCGAAAGCCGTCCAGACGACCGCCATCGCCTGATCCTTTTCAGCAAACCGGGAGGACGACAGTGACTCAATCGGGAACAATTCGCGCCGGCATGGGCGGCTGGACCTTCGAGCCGTGGGATAAGTCCTTCTATCCGGACAAACTGTCGAAGGCCAAGCAACTGCACTATGCCAGCCGGCAGGTGCCGAGCATCGAGGTCAACGGCACCTATTATTCGAGCTTCAAGGAGCCGACCTTCGTCAAATGGGCAAACGAGGCGCCGGACGGTTTTGTCTATTCGCTGAAGGGCAACCGTTTCGTCACCAACCGCCGCGTGCTCGGCGAGGCAGGCGAGTCCATGATGCGTTTCCTGGGCTCGGGCGTCGCTGCACTGGGCGACAAGCTCGGGCCAATCCTGTGGCAGTTCGCACCGACGAAAAAATTCGACCCGGACGATTTCGAGGCCTTCCTCAAGCTCCTGCCGGAAAAGCAGGATGGCGTTGCGCTGCGCCATGCGGTCGAGGTGCGCAACGACAGCTTCATCGTGCCGGAATTCGCCGCCCTGGCGGGCAAATACAGGGCCGCGATCGTCTATGCCGACCACGCCAAATACCCTGGTATCGCCGATGTCACCGGCGATTTCATCTATGCGCGGCTGCAGACCGGCAGCGACGACAATCCCGACTGCTACACGCCGAAGGCGCTCGACGAATGGGCGGCGCGGGCAAAAACCTGGGCGGAAGGCAAGGTGCCGGCCGACCTGCCGCGCGCCGATCCCTCAACCGATGCACCGGTCAAACCGCGCGATGTGTTCGTCTACTTCATCACCGAAGGCAAGGTCCGCGCGCCGTTCGGCGCCATGGCGCTGATGAAGCGTGTCGCGGGCTGATGACCTCGAACCCCGGCCCTTCGTCGCCATCGTAACCTTATCGATACCTCCTTGCTGCATGAATCCCACCAGGCAAAGTCGCGGGATCGATGCGGGCAAGGACGAGGGGCATGTCGCTCGACTACAACTCACTTCTGCTGGCTGTCGGTTTTTCGGCCGCCTGCCTGAGCCTGACGTTGTTCGGCATCTGGCTGACCGCACGGACCGAAAAGTTCTTGCTGACATGGGCGATCAGCGCGTTGTTGATCGTCGGCGACGTTGTCATCTACGGAGACTATATCGAGACGCCCGGACGCATCCTCGGCATCGCGACATTCACCCTGCTCCTGGTTGGGTTCTCGACCATGCTGGGCGCCGCCTACCAATTCAGAAGCGGCCGGTCGCCAATCCCGCTGACGGTTTTCGGCAGTTGCATCTCGCTTGCCATAGCGCTGCCGCCCATGGCGCTCGGATATGATGGTCTCGGCTTCATGTTCGAAAACCTCCTTGCCGCCCTGCTTTTGTTTGCAACGGCCTATCAGTACTGGATGGGGCGCACCGAGGCCCCTGTCCCGATCATCGGCCTCGCCGTGCTCTACTCGGCCACCGGCATATCCTTCGTGCTGTGTGCCTTCGCTCTTGCATGGGATGGAAAGCTCGTCCTTGGACATGCGCCCAGCAACTGGGCCGAGGATCTGAGCCTGGTCATTGTCATCGCCAGCATGACCGGCATCGGCGCCCTTTCGCTGGCGCTCAACCAGGGCCGTCTGGCCCGGCATCACCGTCTGGATGCGTTGACCGATCCGCTGACCGGCCTTCTCAATCGGCGCGCGCTGTTCGATCTCAATGGCGGCGCCCCGATCGGAGCTTTCACGGCGGTGGTCGTGTTCGACCTCGACGGTTTCAAGGCCATCAACGACGAATTCGGCCACGCCACGGGCGATCAGGTGCTGAAAGTGTTCGCCGAGGAACTCGCGGAAAATCTTCGCCCGACCGATGTCGCCGCGCGCATGGGCGGAGAGGAATTCGCGCTGGTCCTGAGGCGAACCCTGCCCGAAACGGTGGAGCTCACCGCCGAGCGCATACGCATCGCCTTCGCCGCGCGCGTCATCGAGACAGAAACCCGTCACCTGACATGTACAGTCAGCGCCGGATACGCTTTCGGCAGCAAGGACGGCATGAGCTTCGACAAGGTGCTCAGCGCCGCCGACAAGGCGCTCTATGCTGCCAAGCGCGGCGGTCGCAACCGCGTCGCCGCCTCGACATTCCGACGCGCAAGCTAGCCGCTTGGCGGCACAGGGCAACCGCCCCTTCGCCTGCCCTCACGCCGCCATCACGACCTCGTTGTAGGCATCGAGATCGACGTAGAAGACCTTGGTGATCTCCGCAATCAGCTCGTCGTGGTCGTATCCTTGCGACTTCAGGATGTTGATGGCGGTCATGATGTCGACGCGCTCGGTGAGTCGTCGTTTCTGGTGATCTTCGAAGTAGCGTTCCATCGGCTGTCCCTGGCCAAGTGCCCCAAATGCGCTGAACAACGAACAGATCGCGGAAAGGAGGTGCTTGCATGGACGTGCCGGCCGAGCCGCGCCTCACCTTGATCCGTCAACGAGACTGATACGGAAAGCGGCCGACTCAACAAGGCCAAGGAAAGCCTAGCACGCAATCTTCGGCGCGCCAGAGGCGTTGAAGAGACGGAGCAGACCTTCGTGAGTTCGTCATCTTTGAGTGTAGCAAATGCGAGGTGCAGCGAAGACCCGAGGATGACGACCGGAGGGGTGTTTTGACCAAGGTTGTGCGCTCCGCCGCCGAGGAGAACCGTCATTCTCCCCGAGCTAGACGGTCAGGAATTTGCGGACGTCCGCACGGTCAAGATCTTCCGCGGGACCAGTGTGGACGATCTGGCCGCGGTCCATGATGTTGACCTCGTCTGCCAGTTCACGGCAGAAATCGAGATATTGCTCGACCAGGAGCACGGCAATACCTGCCTGGTCACGCAGATAACGGATGGCGCGGCCGATATCCTTGATGATCGACGGCTGGATGCCTTCGGTTGGCTCATCGAGCACAAGGAGTTTGGGCCGCATCACCAGCGCCCTGCCGATGGCAAGCTGCTGCTGCTGGCCCCCGGAAAGGTCGCCGCCGCGGCGCGCGAGCATCTGCTTCAGCACCGGGAACAGTTCGAAGACATGGCCGGGAATGTTGCGATCGGCGCGCTTCAATGGCGCAAAGCCCGATTCGAGGTTTTCCCGCACGGTGAGCAGCGGAAAGATCTCCCTGCCCTGCGGCACGAATGCGATGCCCGACCGGGCGCGATCATACGCCGCGCTCCGGTCGAGCGCCTTCCCCTCGAAGGCAACGCTTCCGCTCGTCAGCCGGTGGTGGCCGACGATCGATCTCATCAAACTGGTTTTGCCGACGCCGTTGCGGCCGAGCACGCAGGTGATCTTGCCCGCTCCGGCCTTCAGCGAGACGCCGCGCAGCGCCTGGGCGGCGCCATAGTGGAGCGTGGCGTTGGAGACTTCGAGCATGGTCAGCGCCTTCTCCAACGCCTGAAGAACGAAAGGTCGAAACGATGGAACGGAACGCGCCAGACCATGGTCATCTCCCCAGATAGACTTCGACGACGCGCTCGTCGGCCGAGACGAAATCGAATGTGCCTTCCGACAGGACCGAGCCTTCGTGCAGGCAGGTGACTTTGACGCCGAGCTCGCGCACGAAATGCATGTCGTGCTCGACGACAATGACCGAATGGTCGCGCGCAATATCCTTGAGCAGCCGCGCGGTTTCCTCGGTCTCGGCGTCGGTCATGCCTGCGACCGGTTCGTCGACCAGCAGCAGCTTCGGATCCTGCGCCAGCAGCATGCCGATCTCGAGCCATTGCTTCTGTCCGTGGCTGAGATTGGCGGCGAGTTCGTCGCGCTTGTCGCCGAGCCGGATGATGCCGAGGATATCGTCGATCTGCCGCGCCTCGGCGGCCGAGCGGCGATGGAACAGCGCCGGGAAGATCGAGCGCGGGCCTTTCAGCGCCAGCATCAGATTCTCCTCGATCGTGTGACTTTCAAAGACCGTCGGCTTCTGGAATTTCCTGCCGATGCCCATCATGGCGATGTCGGCTTCGTCATGTTTCGTCAGGTCGACCCGGCCGTCGAAGTAAACCTCGCCTTCGTCGGGTCGGGTCTTGCCGGTGACGATGTCCATCATCGTGGTCTTGCCGGCGCCGTTGGGACCGATGATCGCGCGCATCTCGCCCTTATCGAGCACCAGCGACAGATTGTTGATGGCGCGAAAGCCGTCGAAGGAAACCGAGACGCCGTCGAGATAGAGGATGGTGTTGCTCTTCGACATCGCTCACTCCGCCGGCTGCGGTTCGGGGCCTGACGCGGACCGGTCGACGGGCGTTCTCGCCGCACTGCGAACGATCTTCGGTGGTGCCGGGACATCCGGATCGATGCCGGCTTCCTCGGCGATCGAGGCCGCCCGCAGCGCCTTGGCATTGCCACGCCATGAATCCCACATGCCGACAATGCCCTTGGGCAGGAAGAGCGTGACGGCGACAAACAGTCCGCCCAGCGCAAACAGCCAGAACGCCGGCAGCACGCCGGTGAACCAGGATTTGCCGGCATTGACCAGAAGCGCGCCGATGATCGGCCCGACGATGGTGCCGCGCCCGCCGACGGCCGCCCACACCACGACTTCGATCGAATTGGACGGTTCGAACTCACCCGGATTGATGATGCCGACCTGCGGCACGTAGAGCGCGCCGGCGATGCCGGCCATGACCGCCGATACGGTGAAGGCGAACAGCTTGATGTTCTCCGCCCGCCAGCCGAGAAAGCGCGTGCGGCTCTCGGCGTCGCGTACCGCCATCAGCAGCTTGCCGTATTTGGAACCGACGATTGCCCAGGTGACGAAGACGGCGAGCGCCAGCATGACGGCGCTGGCCGCGAACAACGCCGAGCGTGTCGCATCGGCCTGCACGTTAAAGCCCAGAATATCCTTGAAATCGGTCAGGCCGTTGTTGCCGCCGAAACCCATGTCGTTGCGGAAAAAGGCAAGCAGCAGCGCATAGGTCATCGCCTGGGTGATGATCGACAGATAGACGCCGGTGACGCGGCTGCGGAAGGCGAACCAGCCGAAGACGAAGGCGAGCAGGCCAGGCACCGCAAGCACCATGACCGCGGCAAACCAGAAATGGTCGAAACCGTACCAGAACCACGGCAATTCCCCATAGTTCAGGAACACCATGAAGTCGGGCAGCAGCGGATTGCCGTAGACGCCGCGCGAACCGATCTGGCGCATCAGATACATGCCCATCGCATAGCCGCCGAGCGCGAAGAAGGCGCCGTGGCCGAGCGAAAGGATGCCGCAATAGCCCCAGACGAGATCGAGCGCCAAGGCGAGCAACGCGTAGCAGAGATACTTGCCGGTGAGAGCGACGACATAGGACGGCACGTAGAACGCGCTTGTCGGCGAGACCGCAAGATTGAGCAGCGGCATGATGATGGCGACCGCCAGAAGGATGAAGATCGTGATGGCGATGCGGCGGTCAGCGCCGGCGGCGAAGAAGCGTCCCGTGATCATGCTTCCACCGCCCTGCCCTTCAGCGCGAACAGGCCGCGCGGACGTTTCTGGATGAACAGGATGATAAGGACCAGCACGACGATCTTGCCGAGGACCGCCCCGGCATAGGGTTCGAGGAATTTGTTGACGATGCCGAGCGAGAAGGCGCCGACAAGCGTCCCCCAGAGATTGCCGACGCCGCCGAAGACGACGACCATGAAGCTGTCGATGATGTAGCCGCGGCCGAGATTGGGCGAGACGTTGTCGATCTGGCTGAGCGCGACACCGGCAATGCCGGCAATGCCGGACCCCAATGCGAAGGTCAGCGCGTCGACCCACGGCGTCCTGATGCCCATCGAGGCGGCCATGCGGCGGTTGGCGGTGACGGCGCGCATCTGCAGGCCCCAGGGCGTGCGCTTCATCACATAGAGCAGCACCGCGAACACGCAGAGCGAGAAAACCAGGATCCAGAGGCGGTTCCAGGTCACGGCAAGCTGGCCGATATCAAACGAACCGGACATCCACGACGGATTGCCGACCTCCTGGTTTGTCGGCCCGAAGATGGTGCGCACGGCCTGCTGCAGGATCAGCGAGACGCCCCATGTCGCCAGCAGCGTCTCCAGCGGCCGGCCGTAAAGGAAACGGATGACACCGCGCTCGATGACAAGGCCGACGAGCGCCGCAACGAGAAAGGCGAGCGGCAGCGCGATGACCAGCGACCAGTCGAACAGGCCGGGAAAGGAATTGCGGATCACTTCCTGCACGACAAAGGTGGTGTAGGCGCCGAGCATGACCATCTCGCCATGCGCCATGTTGATGACGCCCATGACACCGAATGTGATGGCGAGGCCGATCGCCGCGAGCAGCAGCACCGACCCGAGCGAGATGCCGTACCAGATGTTCTGACCCGCATCCCACAGCGCCAGCGTCGAATTGATCCTGGCCATCGCCGCCGTCGCCGCGTCCTTGACCGTGCCTTCGGAATTGGCCTCGACGGAGGTGAGCAGGGACAGCGCGTCGCGGTCGCCGCGCGCGCCGATCAGGGCGATCGCCGCAAGCCTGTCGGCCTCCGGCCTGTCCGACACCAGAACGGACGCGGCGCGGGCCTGTTCGAGCAGCGCCTTGACGCTCGCGACGGTCTCGTTGGCGATTGCGGCGTCGAGCGGCTCGATGTTTGTGGCGTCGGGCGTCTTGAACATGGTGGCGGCGGCAGCAATGCGCGCCGCCGGGTCTTTCGCGCCGAGCGTCAGCGTGCCCAGCGCATCACGGATGGCGCGGCGCAGCGTATTGTTGACCTTGACCTTGGTGATGTCGCCTTTGGCCGCGTCGCCGGACTTTTCACCGCTCAGCGGGTCGAGCAGCTCAATGCCGCCGGCGCCGTCCTTGCCGACGAAAACCAGGGAATCGTTCTTGCGGACATAAAGATGACCTTCCGCAAGCGCGGCAAGCGGGCGTTCGACGGCACGGTCGCCGGTGGCCGCGAGCTCATGCACGACGGCTTCGATCGCAGAAAAATTCGAGGCAGTGGCAAATTTGGCGATGATGGCGCGCAGATCGGCTTCGGCAGCGTTCGACGGCAGCAGCGTCCCCAGAAGGAGCAGCAGCGTCAAGCCAATCGCGCGGATGAAGATCATCGGTTTCTGGCGGCTCTTGAAGGGTTGAAATTCGCGTCCGGGCGGACTGGAGGAGAGGAGGCGTTCGCCCGGACGCTTCGCGGTCTTAGGTCGTGAAGAATCCACGACCGGTCAGACCCGGGAGGATCAGTTGGTTCCCTTGCCGCCGCATTTGCCGGTGGCGACATTGAAGTTGCCGCAGGACAGGGGCGCACGCCAATCGGAGATCAGGTCCTTCGAATCAGCCAGATAGTCGGACCACTCGTCGCCCATCACCAGGCCCGGCGTCTGCGAGACGGTCTCGAACTGGCCGTCGGCCTGGATCTCGCCGATCAGCACCGGCTTGGTGATGTGGTGGTTCGGCATCATGGTCGAATAACCGCCGGTCAGGTTCGGCACCGAGACGCCGATCACGGCGTCGATGACCTTGTCAGGATCGGTGGTGCCGGCCTTCTCGACTGCCTTCACCCACATATTGAAGCCGACATAGTGGGCTTCCATCGGGTCGTTGGTGGTGCGCTTGTCGTTCTTGATGAACTTGTGCCAGTCGGCGATGAACTTCTCATTCTCGGGCGTATCGACGCTCTGGAAATAGTTCCAGGCGGCAAGGTGGCCGACAAGCGGACCGGTGTCGAGGCCGGCAAGCTCTTCCTCGCCGACCGAGAAGGCCATGACCGGAATGTCCTCGGCCTTGATGCCCTGGTTGCCGAGCTCCTTGTAGAACGGGACGTTGGCGTCGCCATTGACCGTCGAGACGACCGCGGTCTTCTTGCCGGCCGAGCCGAATTTCTTGATCGCCGAGACTTCGGTCTGCCAGTCGGAGAAGCCGAACGGCGTGTAGTTGACCATGATGTCCTCGGCGGCGACGCCCTTGGCCTTAAGATAGGCTTCGAGGATCTTGTTGGTCGTGCGCGGGTAGACGTAGTCGGTGCCTTCAAGCACCCAGCGCTTCACCGAACCGCCGTCCTCGCTCATCAGATAGTCGACGGCTGGAATAGCCTGCTGGTTCGGCGCCGCACCGGTGTAGAACACGTTGCGCTCGCTCTCTTCGCCCTCATACTGGACTGGGTAGAACAGGATGTTGTCGAGCTCGCTGAACACCGGCAGCACCGACTTGCGCGACACGGAGGTCCAGCAACCGAACACCGCCGCGACCTTGTCCTTGGAGATCAGCTCGCGCGCCTTTTCGGCGAACAGCGGCCAGTTGGACGCCGGGTCGACGACGACAGCTTCGAGTTTCTTGCCGAGCAGGCCGCCCTTTGCATTCTGCTCTTCGATGAGCATCAGCATAGCGTCCTTCAGCGTCGTCTCCGAAATCGCCATGGTCCCCGACAGCGAGTGGAGAATACCCACCTTGATCGTGTCGTCGGCCGCCCTGGCGGGGACGCTCATCAGCAGGCCGGCCACGACCACGCTTGTCGAAAACATTTTTGTTATTGTCGAGAAACTGCCCCTCATATTCAAACTCCCAAGCTGGTTGATCGCATCGCAAACAGACCATGCAACGGCTGTGCCAACCGTGGGAGCAAAGCTAAGTGTACTGAGATTTCCTAGCCCTATCAGCCGGTTAATATATTAGCCGCCGAGTATGGACGGCGCCCCTCAAGGTCGGATTGAGAAAAGATTGCGCAACTCTGCTTAGATTTTGCACAGATATCGATCATTGCCTAAATTTTAGTCCTCTGCCCCTGGAAAATGGCAAACCACAAATGTTGCAGTGCCGCAGGAAAATGGGGCAAGGTCGGCTCTCAAGCGAGCGACGCCATGGCTTTCAGGATTCCCTGTATTTTCAGCATTTTGCTTTCGGTTGCAGCCACCGGCGGCGCACGCGCCGACTTCGCCGACGGCAAATTGCCGGACGGGACCTATCACTGCGAGGTCTATCTGCTTGGCATGTTCCTCAGCCTTGGCGACATCACCATCAAGGGAGATGTCTATAGCGGCCCGGTGACCTTCGGAACCGCCCAGCAGGGCTACAACTATCAGATGGATGCAAATGGCGAGATCACCTGGTTGGGCCCGTTGGGCGGCTACACGGCCGGCGGCAACTCAATCTCGCTCACGCAAGCCACCCTGGACGGTCAAACCAGCCCCTCCTTCGACATCATCATGAAGCAGCCTGACGGCGCCTTCACCGCCTCGACCTGCACAAAGCGTTGAGATGCCAAAAAAGCCGGCGCGGAACCTTGTGGGGTTCCGCGGCGGCAGGCAGTCGGGAGGTTATGGCTAAAGGCTCTTCGCCGACATCTGTTCGGCGATATAATCCGCCTGACGGATCGCCAGCGACACGATCGTCAATGTCGGATTTTCGGCGCCCCCAGTGGTGAACTGGCTGCCGTCCGACACGAACAGGTTCTTGATGTCGTGCGTCTGGCCATGCTTGTTGACGACGCCGTCGGCCGCCTTTTCGCTCATCCGGTTGGTGCCGAGATTGTGGGTCGATGGATAGGGCGGCGTCGGGAAGGTCCGTGTCGCGCCCACCGCCGCGTAAAGCGCCGAACCCTGCTTGTAGGCGTGGTCGCGCATCGCCGTGTCGTTGGGATGGTCGTCGAAATGCACGTCCGCCACCGGCATGCCGTGCTCGTCCTTCATATCGGCATGCAGCGTGATGCGGTTTTCCTCGCGCGGCATGTCTTCGCCGACGATCCACATGCCGGCCATATGGTCGTAGTGATCGAGCGCCGTGGTGAAGGAACGTCCCCAACCGCCGGGATTGAGGAAGGCGGCCATGAACGGCAGGCCGAGCGAGAGTGTCTCGAGTTCGTAGCCGCCGACGAAGCCGCGCGAAGGATCGTTGCGTGCTTCGTCGCGGATGATCCCAGCCATGGTGGTGCCGCGATACATATGCACCGGCTTGTCGAAGACCCCGTAGACCGAGCCCGTGGTGTGGCGCATATAGTTCTTGCCTACCTGCCCGGACGAATTGGCGAGACCGTCGGGGAATTGGCTTGATGCCGAGTTGAGCAGCAGCCGCGGACTCTCGATCGAGTTTCCGGCGACGGCGACGATGCGGGCCTTCTGTTCCTGAAGCTTGCCGTCCTTGTCGGCATAGACGACGCCGGTCACCTTGCCTGACGCATCATGGTTGATCTTGATCGCCATGGCGTTTGGCCTGACCTCGAGATGGCCGGTCGCCTCGCCCTTGGGGATTTCGGTATACAGCGTCGACCATTTGGCGCCCCATTTGCAGCCCTGGAAACAGAAGCCGGTCTGCTGGCAGGCATTGCGGTCGTCACGCGGCTCGGAATTGATCGCCATCCGGCCGGTGTGGCACTCCTTGTAACCGAGCTTGTCGGCGCCGGCCTTCATCACCTTGAAGTTGTTGTTGCCGGGGAGGCCTGGGATGTTGTTGGTGAGCGTCACGCCCAGCTTGTCTTCGGCCTTTGCGTAGTAGGGCTCCAGATCGGCAAGCGTGATCGGCCAGTCGAGCAGGTTTGCGCCTTCCAGTTTTCCGTAGGTCGAAAGCGTTTTGAATTCGTGCTCCTGGAACCGCAGCGAAGCGCCCGCCCAGTGCGTGGTCGAGCCGCCGACAGCCTTGACGATCCACGCCGGCAGGTTGGGGAAATCCTTCGCCACCCGCCAGTCGCCCGAGGTTGTGCGCTTGTCCGTCCAGGCGAGCTGGGCGAATGAATCCCACTCGTCGTTGATGAAATCCTCGTATTCGTGACGGGCGCCCGCCTCCAGGATGACGACATCGATGCCCTTCTGGGCAAGTTCGTTGCCGAGCGTGCCGCCGCCGGCGCCCGAGCCGATGATGACGACCACGCCATCGTTCTTGAGATCAAATGGTGCTGCCATGGTTTCCTCCCATGATGTCTGTTGTATGCGGTTGGTATGACGGGGCTCAGAGCCACTCGATGTCGTCGAACCCGCGCGCCATGTAGCCGCCTTTGGAGTAGGACTCGCCCTCGTAGCCGAAGATCGGCCAGACCTCTTTCTGGTTGTAGAGGCCAACGACAAGCCCGCCGCGGACTGCCTGGAAAAACGGCGTGTCCTCGATCTGTCTCAGCACGGCAACGCGTTGCTCCTCCCAGCCGAGACCGGTGTAGCCGTCCTTGCCCGACTTCAAGTCGAGATCGGCGATGCCCTTTTCGATGAGGTCCTTATGGGCAGGATCCTTGCCGGCCTGCTCGTCATGCGCCTTGACGGCGATTGCGTAATATTTGTCAGGCACTTGGTCGTGCGGGTAGATGTCGCGCGCCATCTGGATCAAAGTCGCCATGGTCTCGGGCTTGAGCGCGGATGTTTCGAGACCCCATGCATGTTCCGGGCTGATGACGGCACGGCCCGAAATGACCAGCAACGCGCCGACACCGCCGCGCTTCAGAAGCTCGCGCCGCGACAGCCCGGGCTTTCTCTCGTAGATGGTGACCATTTGTTCCTCCCTTGCTTGCTATGCACCCGAAGGTGCCGTGGCTGGCGCCGCGCTGGCCGGCGCGGCCGTAATGTCCCCTATTTGAACCGGCCCTGACGCTGAAGAACTTCGATTTTGTAGCCGTCGGGATCCTCGATGAAGAAGAAGCGCGCGAGCAGTGTTCCGTCGCGGTTGAACTCGACGATCTTCTTCGGGTTCAGGCCAAGCGCGCCGAGCCGGTCATGTTCGCTGTCCAGATCGGCGACCGAAACCGCGAGGTGGCCGTAGCCATCGCCGAGCGCATAAGGCTCCTGCCGGCCCTTGTTGACGGTGAGCTCGACTTCGAACTCCGCGTCGGCATTGCTCAAATAGACGAGTGTAAAGGTTTCGAAATCGAGCCGTTCGGCGACGTCCAGTCCAAAGGCTCTTCGGTAGAAGTCGACGGACCGGACCTCGTCCAGAACCCGGATCATGGTGTGGATCGCCTTTGCCAAATGACACTCCGTTGCAGCAACGCTTATGCGCGTCAGCGTGATTATGCGCGGGTTGCGGCAAAGATGGTGGCAGCCGATTACCACGCGCAAATCTGACAATGGGATAGGAGACCACCTAAGGACGAAAGTCCGATTGCTGTTTTCCGCTTTCCAGCCGAAGATAATTGGACACGATAGGCATTGCTCAAAGGCGCGAATCGCTGCTGTTTTGCGCCCAAAATCAACAAGAACGGGAGGTAACGATGTGCAGGGTTTTTGCCGGGCAGGATCCGGAGGGCTATCGACAGATCAACCGATCGATCCGCATCGACGGGCACTCGACCAGCATCCAGCTCGAGGCGACGTTCTGGGCCTTGCTCGACGAGATCGCCGACAGCCAGGGTTTGACGACGCCGAAATTCATCTCGAAGCTCTATGACGAGGCTATCGAGATCAATGGCCAGATTCCGAACTTCGCGTCGATGTTGCGCACGACCTGTGCCCTCTATCTGCGCGGCCATCGGCCGGGCATCGAAGAACACGCGACCCAGAAGCGGCAAGCAGCTTAACTTTCGCTCGCAACATCGAGCGCGAGCCGGGTCATGTCGGTGAAAAGCGCCTGGCGTTCGGAATAGTCGGTCTGCTCGCCGGTCACCACATTGTCGACGACGGTCAGTATCGACAGCGCCCGGGCGCCGAAATGCGCCGCGATGCGATAGAGCGCGCTGGTTTCCATATCCACGGCGAGCGCGCCCTGGGCCTGCGCGTCGGCGAAGCGGGCACGTCCCTCAGGATGATAGAATATATCGCTGCAGGCCGTCAGCCCGGCCTGATGTTCAATGCCTAACTCGGCAGCCTTGGCCAACGCTCGGGAAAACAGTGCCGGATCCGGGCCGGCGTTAGGGCCATAGAGCCCGAAGACCTGACCGCTCTCTGCACTTTCGCCCCGCACCGACTGCGAAATCACCAGGCTGCGCAGTTTGGCCGCGGCAGTCAGGCCACCGCAGGTACCCGTGCGGATCAGTGTCCTGACGCCATGGAAGTCCAACAATTCATGCGCGTAGATCAGGAATGACGAGACGCCGATGCCGGTGGACTGGATGCTGATAGGCTTATCGCGAAACAGGCCGGTAAAACCAAGGGCCCCCCTGCGACGGTTGACGCAGCGCGGCGCCTCCAGAAAGGTTTCCGCCATCCATTCGGCACGCTGCGGATCGCCCGGCAACAGCACTGTTGCGGCATAATCCCCCTTGCCTGCCTCGTTGTGCGGCGTCACGGCATGCTCCCCAAAACCCGCCGCCTGTTTCGCCCATGATCATGCCAGTCTCGCGTCATTACGCAAGCGCGAGAATTAGCAAACCCTAAGATTCCAGCACGTCCTTGACGATTGTGGCCAGTTGCTTGAGCGAAAACGGCTTCGGCAGGAACCCGAAATGCGCGTCTGCCGGCAGGTTCTTGGCGAACGCATCCTCCGCGTAGCCGGAAACGAAGACGAACTTGATGTCCGGCTGCCGCTTGCGCAATTCGCCAAGCAGCGTCGGTCCGTCCATTTCAGGCATCACCACGTCGGAAACGACGATGTCGACCTTGCCGCCGAGCGCTTCGAAGACTTCCAGCGCCTCGACGCCCGAGGACGCTTCGTGGACGGTGTAACCACGCGATGTCAGCGCCCGCATGCCACCCATGCGCACGGCATCCTCGTCCTCGACGAGCAGCACCGTCGCCGAGCCCGACAAATCCTTGGCCGTGTCGGCGATCTTTACCGGTGCAGCCGGCGCCTCGCCGGGTTCACCTGCCAGTCTCGCCTCCGCAATGTATCGCGGCAGGAAGATGCGAAACACGGATCCCTTGCCGACTTCGGAATCGCAGAAGATGAAGCCGCCCGTCTGCTTGATGATGCCATAGACCATGGACAGGCCGAGGCCAGTGCCCTTGCCGACCTCCTTGGTGGTGAAGAAGGGCTCGAAAATCTTCTTGAGCACTTCGGGGGCGATGCCGCTGCCGGTGTCTTCGATTTCGACCACCACATAGTCGGCCGGCGCAAGTTCGCGGTAGGGAAGGCTCTTGCTCTCCTCTGCGGTCACATTCCGGGTGCGCACGGTGAGCTCGCCGCCGGTCGGCATCGCATCGCGCGCATTGACCGCCAGATTGACCACCACCTGCTCGAACTGCCCGATGTCGACCTTCACCGGCCACAGGTCGCGACCATGATCGACCTTCAGCTTGATGTCGTTGCCGACCAGGCGGGCCAGCAGCATCCGGAGATCGGCAAGCACGTCGGTCAGGTTGAGCACTTCCGGCCGCAGCGTCTGCTTGCGCGAGAAGGCCAGAAGCTGCCGCACCAGCGAGGCCGCCCGGTTGGCGTTCTGCTTGATGTTCATGATGTCCGGGAAGGACGGATCGGACGGGCGATGGTTGGTCAACAAAAGGTCCGACGCCATGATGATGGCGGTCAGCACATTGTTGAAGTCGTGTGCGATGCCGCCGGCGAGCTGGCCGACCGCCTGCATCTTCTGGCTTTGCGCCATTTGGCCCTCGAGCGCCTTCTGCTCGGTGGTCTCGACGGCGTAGACAATGGCCGATTCTTCGGCGCCCTCGCCGGTACCGTCGGCGACCGCGTTGACGTAGAAGCGCATGTGCCGTTCCTCGTTGCCGGGAAGCAGCGTATCGATCGGTTCGATGTCGGCCTGCCGTTGTCGCGCTTTCTCGAACGCCACGGCAAAGGCGGGCCGGTCGCGCTCATGGATCACCGTGTCCAACCTCACGCGCCGATCGACCGCGTCCCCGTCGACGACGGAGGAAAACAGCGACAGGAAAGGTGCGTTGGTGCGCAAGATGCGCCCGCTGCTGTCGACGGCTGCTATTGCCATCGGGGTCGAATTGAAGAAACGGGTGAAGCGGATCTCCGAGGCGCGAAGATCGGCGGAAGCGTCTTCGCCCTGCGTCCGGTTGAGCACGATGGTGCGCGTCGGACCGTTGATGCCCTCGCGGCTGGCCGAAACCCGATGCATGAAACGCACGGGCAGCGCCTCGCCCTTCACTGTCGTCAGATCGAGGTCGATGACCGCATTGCGCGTGGTGCCGGGATCGGCCTTGACCGAGCGGACCAGCGCCATGCCGTCGCCGGCGACGATCTCCGGAAGGGTGACGGCGCCAGGCGTGAAGCTCGTCAGGTCGATGCCCAGCCACTCCGCAAGCGTGGCGTTGATGTAGGTGACGCGGCCTTCCTGGTCGGCTGAAAAGAAGCCGGCCGGTGCATGGTCGAGGTGATCGATGGCCTTTTGCAGATCGAGGAAGAACCGCTCCTGCTCGGCCCGTTCCTCCGAGACGTCGGCGAGTTGCCAGGCGAGCAAGGGCAGTCGCTGGCCTGGAACGCTGAAGGCGCGGGCGCGGGCGCGATACCATCGCGCACCCGGCTCGGCGCCGGGTCGAATGGATTGCGCAAGCCGAAACTCCCCGTCGCCGGGCTGGCCGTCGCGCAGGCCGGAGGCGAGCCGGTATATGGTCACCGAGGCCTCGGGAACATCGGACAGCAACCCTTCGACCGTCTTGAGATCCGCGGCGGACGCCGCGCCCGTCATGTCGGCATAGGCCCGATTGGCGTAGACGACCCGACCCTTCGTGTCGGTGACGAGAAGACCTTGCGACATTGAATCGACAAAGGCTTTCGACAGCTCGTCACTCGTCGAGCGCGGTGTGATCTGCACGAAGCCGATGGCGGTGGCGAACAGGAAGCCGACACCGATCATCGCCAGCACGCCGAGCATTCCAAGCAGGAATGGATCGCCAAGACGTTCGCGGAAAAGGCCGAAGACGACCGCGGCGCCCGTCAGAACGACGATGAAAATGATGAGCCGGGTGACCGCACCCGGTCGCGTGCTCTGGTCGACGATCGGTACCGGATAGAAATCGCCGCGCGCTTCCTTGGCCATGTGCCCCCTGCTCGTGAATTCCGGTACTTGCCCCTGCCCGGTTGAATCATATTCTCAGGGCCCGGAAAAGGCCTTGGCGGCAAATGTCCGCTAAAAATGACGCCGTTCGGCTCCCGGCGCTCAAGCTGTTCACGAAGCGTGAAAGGCAACTTGCGGTCGCCTGCCGCAACAGTCTAGTGTCGCGTCTTCTTCGAAAGCCGATTTTGGGGGCACCAATGCTGCAGTGGCTGGATAGCGTGGCGGGTCCTGGTTATGCCGCGGCAATCCTGTGGGCGTTAGTCGCGCTAGTCCTTTTGGTCGTCGTTCTCCTCATCATCAAGCTGATCCGCAGTCTGACCTTCGGAACATTCGTTGCCGGCGGCAGAAACCGCAAGACGCGGCTGGCCGTCATGGACGCCACCGCTGTCGACAGTCACCGCCGGTTGGTGCTGGTTCGCCGTGACGATATCGAGCACCTGCTGCTGATCGGCGGCCCGACCGACGTCGTCGTCGAACGCGACATCAGGCTGTCGGCGCTACGCCGTCCTGCCCTGACCGGAGCCGGAGATAGCGGCGGCCATCAGCCGACGCCCCGGCCACGCGCACCTCAACCCGCCCCAGCGCCGGTGAGGCAAGCACCGCCTCCGCAGCCGGCAAGCGCAACCTCAACGCCTGTCCGGCCCCATCAGACGGCACCGGCGCCGAAGCCGGCAGCGCAAAGCCGCCAGTCGGCGATCATCACGCCGATGCCCACCTACGGGTCGGTGAATGCCAATGCCGTTCGACACGTCCCATCGCCGGCAAGCCAGGATTCCCCGGCAACGCAGGATTCCCTTGACGATACGCTGATGAAGGAGCTCGAGGTTTCGTTCGACGACCCGCATCCCAGCAGCCCGGTGAGCAAGCCAGCGGCAAAAACGCCACCGTCTCTCGATGACGAGATGACGAAGCTTCTCGGCGAGTTGTCCAGCCAGAAAAGATAATCGGCCGGCGAACCGTCAACAAAATCGAACAAAAAAATGGCCGCAAACCGGCCATGAAAAAATTCCTAAGCTGTATTTTAGACGCTTCGCGTGTGCTTCAGTCGTCGCGGTAGACCTTCTCGCGGCGCTCGTGGCGCTCCTGCGCCTCGATCGACAAGGTCGCGATCGGACGCGCATCGAGCCGCTTCAGCGCGATGGGCTCGCCGGTTTCCTCACAATAGCCGTAAGTGCCTTCGTCCAGGCGCTGGAGTGCGGAATCGATCTTTGAAATGAGTTTTCGCTGGCGATCGCGGGCGCGAAGCTCGATGGCGCGGTCGGTTTCCGAAGAGGCGCGATCGGCGAGATCGGGATGGTTGGCGTTTTCTTGCTGAAGGATTTCGAGAGTTTCGCGCGCTTCGCGCAGTATGTCGTTCTTCCAAGTGACGAGCTTCAAGCGAAAGTAGGATTTCTGCCGCTCGTTCATGAACGGCTCGTCTTCGGAGGGTACGTAATCGGCGGTAACGATGTCGTTCATTCGACTCACCCAAACAGCCCTAAATTTGGCGCCTATATATTCGCGGACCGAATGCTGCACAAGCGTAATCGGTGACAGTTTCACGCAATTGTTAATGTCGGGCCGAGGGATATTGTCAACGTCTTTTGCATGTAGGGCACAACTGGATTCATGTATGATTCGTTGAGCTTGAAGAGTGCCGGCCATTGTGCACAAGGCCTTTCTCATGGCTAATCCTGCGGCGCCTTTTGACGAGTTTCGGTGTTTGGCATAAGCGAGGGGCCGGTGAGCAAGCTTTATCTGCTGAGGCATGCGAAGGCCGGATGGGCCCTGCCGGGCGTGCGCGATTTCGATCGTCCGCTCGACGCATCCGGCCTCGCCGACGCCGAAACGATCGGCGCGGCCATGCGGGCCCGCAGCTACATTCCGGACCTCACCCTTTGCTCCAACGCAAAACGGGCGCGCCAAACGCTGGAAGGTCTAGCCGGCCACACCGATACAGGCCGGGTCGTGTTCCTGGACACGCTCTACAGCGAGGATGCTGCCAGCTATCTCAACCTCATCCGCGGTAATGGCGGGTCAGGCTCGCTGCTCGTCATCGGCCACAACCCAATGACAGAAGACCTCGCCATTGCGCTCTCGGGCGACGGCGACGAGACTGCCAGGGGAATGCTGAACTACGGCTTCCCGGCCTCCGGCCTTGCGGTCGTCCGGTTTCCCGGCAGTCTTGCCGATGCTGCGCAAGGCACCGGCTATCTCGAGGCCTTCCTGACACCTGCCGATCTCTGATGCCATTTCAAACCCAGGCGCCTGCGTCTATATCGGGCGTACCGAAGCCCCGAGAGAATTGATTTGGCATCATCGCTGACCACTTTAACCGACGAGGCGAAGATTGCCCTGGATACGCTGTCGGGGCGCGCTACAGGGCTTTTCTCGCCATCGCTGCGGCTGGGTGTTACCGGCCTTTCCCGCGCAGGCAAGACGGTGTTCATCTCGGCCTTCGTCCACAATCTGATCCATGGCGGGCGTTTGCCGCTGTTCGAGGCGCAGAAATCGGGACGCATCGCCCGTGCCTTCCTCGAAGAGCAGCCGGATGACGCCGTGCCGCGATTCCAGTACGAGGATCACGTCGCGGCCCTGGTCGACGACCGCCTCTGGCCGGATTCGACACGTGCCATTTCCGAGCTGAGGCTCACAATCGAATATGAATCGGCATCCGGCTGGAGCCGCATGTTTTCATCAGGCAGATTGTCGGTCGACATCGTCGACTATCCCGGCGAATGGCTGCTCGACCTGCCGTTGCTCGGCAAATCCTATGCCGATTTCTCACGCGAAGCCTTCGAGATGGCCGTGCTGCCGGTGCGCGTCGACCTTTCGCAGGAATGGCGCGCGCTGTCCGCCGCGGTCGACGCGAATGCGGACGCCGACGAGATGACGGCGCGCCGCCTCGCCGAGGGCTTCGCCGCCTATCTCAAGGCATGCAAGCTCGACGAGCGGGCGCTTTCGACCTTGCCGCCCGGCCGTTTCCTCATGCCCGGCGATCTTGAGGGCTCGCCTGCACTGACCTTCGCGCCCTTGCCGGGCCTGAGTGAGCGGCGGGCGCGTTCCGGGTCGCTGCAAGCAATGATGGAGCGGCGCTACGAGGCCTACAAGACGCATGTCGTAAAGCCGTTCTTCCGCGAACACGTCACGCGCCTGGACCGTCAAATCGTGCTGATCGACGCTCTGCAGGCCTTGAACGCAGGCCCCGGCGCGATGGCCGATCTCGAACGTGCGGTGACCGAAATCCTCGCCTGTTTCCGTCCCGGCCGCGGCAACTTCCTGACAGACTTTTTTTCAAGGCGCATCGACCGCATATTGGTGGCGGCGACAAAGGCGGACCATCTGCACCACGAAAGCCACGACCGGCTGCAGGCGATCGTGCGGCGGCTTGCCGACCGTGCCGTGGCGCGGGCGAATTTCACCGGCGCCGATGTCGACGTGGTCGCCTTGGCGGCCGTGCGCGCGACCCGGGAAGGCACGGTCAAGCAGGGCCGTGAGACACTGCCGGTCATCATCGGCACACCGTTGAAAGGTGAAAGGATCAACGGCGAAACATTTGATGGAAATACCGAAACAGCGATATTTCCCGGTGATTTGCCGGAGAGAATTGATGCAGTGTTCGACGTTTCTGGGCCGGACCATCGCCAGAGCAATGAAGATCCGGCGATCCGCTTCGTGCGTTTTCGCCCGCCAAAACTCGAACGCACCGCTGAAGGCGTCACGCTGTCGCTGCCGCATATCAGGCTGGACCGCGCCCTGCAGTTCCTGATCGGAGATCATCTGGCATGACGGCACCCCGCAAGCCGGCAGCATTTCGCATCGAGCCGGAAGTCCCGCCAAAGGGACAGGCCGCCTTTCGCCAGCCCGATGCCCCATCGGCGCGAAAGCCACGCGCGGTGAAGGCGGATGTCTCGGTCGTCGTGCCCGCCGAGATCGACGTCTTCGACGAGCCCGACATCGTCGCCGCCGAACCGCCGCCGGCGACCGCGCCGCGGAAGCGTTCGATGTCAGGCAGTCTGTTTTTCGGCGCATTGGGCATTCTGGTTTCGCTGGCAATTGGCCTTTGGACCGACCGGCTGATTCGCGATCTGTTCGCGCGCTCCGAATGGCTGGGCTGGCTGGCCGCCGCGATGGCCGTGATCGCTGTGCTGGCGCTTCTGGTCATCCTTGTCCGTGAGGTCCTGGCGATCGCCCGCCTCGCCGAGGTCGAAAAGCTGCAAAAGCGAGCACTTGATGCCATCGCCCGCGACGACCCGAAGGCCGCGCGCGCCGTAGTCGACGAACTTTCCGCCTTTGTCGCAGCCAAGCCCGAGACCGCGGCCGGCAGACGTTCGCTGGCTGAATTACGCGGCGAAATCATCGACGGCGGCGACCTGGTGCGCCTGGCCGAGACCGAAATCCTCGGGCCGCTCGATGCGCGCGCCAAGGTGATGATCCTCGAAGCGGCAAAGCGTGTGTCGCTGGTGACGGCGGTCAGCCCTCGCGCTCTGGTCGACGTCGCCTATGTCGTGTTCGAAGCCGGCCGGCTGATTCGGCGCCTGTCGGAACTTTATGGCGGCCGGCCGGGCACGCTGGGCTTCTTTCGGCTGGCGCGCAGCGTTCTCGCCCATCTGGCGGTTACCGGCTCGATCGCCGTCGGCGACAGTTTCGTTCAGCAGATCGTCGGCCATGGCCTCGCCGCTCGGCTCTCGGCAAAGCTGGGCGAAGGCGTCGTCAACGGCATGATGACGGCGCGGATCGGCATTGCAGCGATGGAGACCGCAAGGCCCCTGCCCTTCAGCGCCGCGAGACGGCCCGGCATGGGTGATTTCCTGTCCGCGCTGACGTCGTTTGCAACAAAAAAGCAGAAGGAAACATCCGCTTCCGATACATGACAATCGCCTGGGACGGACGCGTGCTGGTGGGCGCGCAAAGGACGCTGCAGCACTCTGATTTTGCGCACGATCCTGAGTGCAAATCGATTCCGATTTCCCGGTCACGCGCCCAGCGGTGACGAAGCATTAACCAATCTTGTTCATGGTTCGGACGTGCTCAAAACCAGTCTCTTTGTTGCCGGGTGTCGTCGATGAAAAGCGTGATCTTGTCTAGCGTCCTGCCCATGGCGGTCGTGGTTTCAACAACTGTCGGCCTGGTCGAAAGGACCTTTGCAGCGGAACGGGACAAGAAGTTCTTTCAATCGGTGGAAGGCAAATGGGTCGGCCCGGGGGAAATCGTCGCCGGCAAATACAAGGGCACGAAATTCACCTGCAATTTCATTGGTTCGACGCCTGAAGGCACGATCGGCATGTCGCTCGACGGCGGTTGCCGGGTAGGCATGTTCACCCAGCAGATGTCGGCGACGATCCAACACAAGGGCCGCGAGGGCTACAGGGGCAGCTTCATGGGCGGCGCCGCCGGTTCCGGTCTCGACATCATCGGCGGCAACGTGGTCAACGCCAACAAGGTCGTCTTCACCATCAACCGCAATCAGTTGCGCGGCGTCATGCAGGCTCTTGTCCCCAACGACAATTCGATGACGGTGACGGTTGCGGTGCGCGTCGACCAGCAATTGGTGCCGGTCATCGGCATGAAGCTGAAGCGGGTCGATACGCTCCAAGTCGGCTCCATCGCGCCGAACTGAGCGACCATTTGCGCGTCCAAGAACGTGCGGAGTTCAAAAAAGCGGCAGCCGCGGTCGCCGCTTTTTGCAAGCCTCAAGTCAGTGGTCAGCTCTTGATGGCGGCAGTCAGCTCGTCATAGGCCTTGCAGGCCTCGTCGGCCGTCGTGGTGCCCTGATATTTGGTTGTGACCGCCTGGACCTTGGCGGTGAGATCGGCTGCCTTGGCCGGATCCTTTGCAATCACCTCCTGAAGGGCTGCAGTCATGTCCTGAGCCTTCTTGGCCAGCATTTCGGTCGTGCATTCCGGCGCCTTCGAACAGGCCGAACCGGCAAGTGCCGCAATGCCAACGGCAACAAGCAAAAACGTCTTCATGTCAGTCGTCTCCCTCAAAAAAGGCGGCCGACTTGATCGTCGTCCGCCCTTCAATGGCCAAAGCCGCGCGTCCTTAGCGCCTGATTGCAGCAATACGCAATGCGGCGGATGCATAAACTTGTGTAACACGCCCGCAACACAGCACATTCAGGATTTGCACTGTTCGATCTCCGCCGAAGCCCCTATCTTGGCCGCTCGATGCTGCGGCACGTGCAGCGGTCCTTAAGAAAGAACGGAACGGCAGGCATGGCGGCAGAGGCAGCGGGCAGCGATCTTATCCACGTGGTGGCGCTGCTCGCCGCAGGTGTTGTCGCCGTACCTATCTTCAAGCGCATGGGCCTCGGCTCCATCCTTGGCTATCTGGCGGCCGGCGTGGTGATCGGCCCGTTCGGCATCGGCATCTTCTCCGAATCGGAAGCCATTCTCCACGTCGCCGAGCTCGGTGTCGTCATGTTCCTGTTCATCATCGGACTGGAGATGCAGCCGTCACGACTATGGGGCTTGCGCCGGGAGATTTTCGGTCTCGGCGCGCTGCAGGTCGGCGTCTGCGCGGTTCTGCTGACCGGCGTCGGACTGGCGGGAGGTTTTCCGGTCTCGCAATCCTTCGTCGCCGGCGCCGGCTTCGTACTGACCTCGACGGCGATCGTCATGCAGCTTCTGGAAGAACGCGGCGAGATCGCAGCGCCCAAAGGTCAGCGCATCGTCTCCATCCTGCTGCTCGAGGATCTGGCGATCGTGCCGCTGCTGGCCCTGATCGCCTTCCTGGCGCCGAGCGGCGCCGAAGTAAGCATGACCGAGCGGTTGACGGAAGTCGGCATCGGCCTTGCCGCCATCGTCGGGCTGGTGCTTGCCGGACGCTATCTGCTCAACCCGTTCTTCCGCATCCTGGCGGATGCCCGCGCCCGCGAGGTGATGACCGCCGCCGCCCTTCTGGTCGTTCTGGGATCGGCGCTTGCCATGCAGCTCAGCGGCCTGTCGATGGCGATGGGCGCTTTCCTGGCTGGCGTGCTGTTGTCGGAATCCACCTTCCGCCATCAGCTGGAGGCCGACGTCGAACCGTTCCGCGGTGTCCTGCTCGGGCTGTTCTTCCTTGCGGTCGGCATGTCGCTCGACCTGCGTGTGGTCGTCGAGAACTGGCAGCTTGTCGCCATCTACGTCGTCGCCTACATGGTGATAAAGGCGATCGGCATCTACCTCGTCGCCCGCATCCTCAAGACCGGTCACCGCGAAGCGCTCGAGCGCGCCGTCTTCATGGCGCAAGGCGGCGAATTCGCCTTCGTTCTCTATTCCGCGGCGGCGGCGGTCGGCATCATCGACAGCCAGGCCAATGCGACCCTGACAGCGATCGTCATCATATCCATGGTGCTGACGCCGCTGGCCATAGTGGCGCTGCGATATCTCACGCCGCGCGAGGAGCAGTCGCTCGAAGGCGTCGACATCGCCGATGGCCTTTCCGGCAGCGTGCTGATCATCGGTTTCGGCCGGTTCGGCCAGATCGCCAGCCAGCCTCTGCTGTTGCGCGGGATCGATGTATCGATCATCGACAATGACGTCGAAATGATCCAGGCCGCCGCCGATTTCGGCTTCAAGGTCTACTATGGCGACGGCACACGGCTGGACATTCTCCGTGCCGCGGGTGCCGGCCGCGCGCGCGCCGTGCTGATATGCGTCGACAAGGCTGATGTCGCCGTTCGCATTGCCGAACTCATCACGGGGGAGTTCCCCTTGCTCACGGTGCTGGCAAGGGCCTTCGATCGCGGCACCGCGCTGCAATTGATTCGTACGGGCGTCGATTTCCAGCTCCGGGAAACCTTCGAATCAGCCCTCGTCTTCGGCGGCTCCACACTCGAAGCCCTGGGCGTCGACCCGGAAGAGGTCGCCGAAGTGATCGAGGATGTCCGGCGCCGCGACACAGCCCGCTTCGAAATGCAGCTTGCCGAAGGCATTCGCGCCGGACAACGCTTCCTCAAGGGCAACATCGGCACGCCCATCCCGACACCGCTCACCCCGCCACGCCGCACCGGCCAGGCGCTCAACGAAGAGACCGCCGGCGTGCTGCATAAATCCGAATCTGCGGACTGACCGAGGAATCACTGATGGACATGGACAACCGAGCCTTTTCAGTCACCCAATTCTGGCGCGACGCCGGGAAGGATGCATGGTTCGAGAAGAACGACACCTTCGACGCGGAGTTCCGCAATCGGTTTCTCGATCTGCATTACGCCGCCGCCCGGCGTGAATGCGACGACTGGTCGGAGCATGCCGAAGGCTCACTTGCGCTGATGATCCTGCTCGACCAGTTCCCGCGAAATTGCTTTCGCGGCACCGGCCATATGTACGCCACCGATCCGCTGGCAAGGCATTTTGCCGAAAAGGCAATCGCCGCCGGCCAGGATCTGGCGCTCGACGAAGACCTGCGCGTCTTCCTCTATTTGCCCTATGAGCATTCGGAGGACCTCGCCGATCAGCTCAAATCGGTGGACCTCACCACCAACAAGGCTCAATCCTATCTGAAATATGCGGTCGAGCACCTGGAGATCATCCAGCGCTTCGGCCGCTTTCCGCATCGAAACAGGATGCTTGGCCGCGAGACGACGTCGGAAGAACAGGTCTTCCTCGACGGCGGCGGATTTTCCGGCTGAGCTCGGTGCATCGGCCCAAAAAGTGGTTGCAAGGGTTTTGGGCCCGATGCTTTAGGTCAGCCACCAATCCCGGCCGGACGGCAATTGCTCGATGCCGGTGCTGTCGAGAGCGGCAAGTCGCTCCGGCACGCTTCTGCCGCCTACGGTGAGGCCGGGCGCGATCTCGGCCAGCGGCGCCAGAACGAAAGCGCGCTCCAGCATGCGCGGATGCGGCACTTCGAGCCCGGTTTCGTGGATGATCCGATCGCCGAACACCAGAATATCGATGTCGATCAGGCGTGGGCCCCAGCGTTCCTCGCGCACCCGCTTCAGTCTGCGTTCGACGTCGAGACAAAGATCGAGCAATGCATGTGGTGCGAGCGAAGTTGAAATTTCGGCAGCCGCATTGAGAAAATTCGGCTGATCGAGCTTGCCCCAGGGTGGCGTGCGGTAAAGCGAAGAGACGACGACAACGCGCGCGTTCTCGTCGGCGTCCAGCATGCGCAGGGCGGCGCCCATCGACTTTGCCGGGTCGCCGAGATTGCCGCCAAGGCTGAGGTAGACAGTGTTATTCGGGCCAGACAACGGTCACCTCGACATGATCGAGCACGCCGGGCACCGGCGCGTTCGGCTTGCGCACGGTGATCTCGGCTTTTTTGATCTGGGGAAACCGGGCCGTCAACGCCCGGGCCACTTCCAGCGCCAGCGCTTCTATCAGAAACCGCCTCTCCCCGGTTATGATCTTTTCGATCACCCCGAAGGCGACACCATAGTGGACCGTATCCTCGATGGAATCATCGACCAGCGCGCGGCCGGGTTCGACGGTGAGCGTAGCGTCGACATAGAAGCGTTGGCCGAGCGTCTCCTCTTCATCCAGCACGCCGTGCCGGGCGAAGAAGGCGCAGTTTTTCATGCGGATGACATACATCGCTCAGCATCCTGCTCGATTAGGGCGAAGTGCGTCCACCTGGACGCACTAAGTACGCTCTAACGCTTTAAATCCACGCATCAAACCTACGCACCGCGCTTCCGAACCGAAGGTGAGCGCAGCAAGAAATCGATTCCGACTTCGAGCCTATGCGGCGGTTTCACGCGCCAGCATAGCATCCGCAAGCGCCAGCGCATCCGCATTGATTGCGACATCATGGACGCGAAAAAGCTGCGCGCCCTTGAGCCTCAGGATGACGCTCGTCGCCGCCGTTCCAGCATCCCTGGCCGAGGCGTCGCGGCCGGTGACAGCACCGATGAAGCGCTTTCGCGATGTGCCCGCCATCAACGGAAAGCCCAAGGCACCGAGTTCGGAAAACCGTGCCATCAGGTCGAGGTTCTCCTCGGCTGTCTCCTTGGCAAAGCCAAAGCCCGGATCGAGCACGATCTGGTCATCGGCAACGCCGCTCCGGCGGGCGATTTCCAGTGACTTCCTCAAGAAGAAAAACTGGTCCTCGATCACGTCGGGCAGTTTTTGCCGATCACGCCCAGTGTGCATGACGACAAGCCCGGCGCCGGTTTCGGCCGCGACGCGGGCAATGCCTGGTTCGCGCTGCAGGCCCCAGACATCGTTGACGATATGCGCGCCGGCGGCGACGGCAAGCCGGGCGGTGTCCTCGCGATAGGTGTCGACCGAAATCAGTGTCTCGCCAAGCCTGGCGAGCGCCTCGATGACGGGCAACACACGGGCCTGCTCTTCCTCGACGGTTACCGCAGACGCGCCCGGGCGTGTCGATTCTCCGCCGACATCGATGACGGAGGCCCCCTCTTTCACCATCCGGCGCGCCTGGGCCACTGCCTGTTCAGGCACTGCAAACTGCCCACCGTCGGAGAAACTGTCCGGCGTGACATTGAGGATACCCACGATCACGGCCTTGCCGCCAAGGTCGAGATGGCGCCCATGCGCCAACTGCCATTGCCCTGTCGTCATTGTCGATCAACCATGTATGATCCGCCAAAGATCAATTCCGTTGCGTCGGCAACGGCCGTAAAGCAAGGTGGGCGAAGAGGCAACATGACGAAACGACCCTTGCTCTACGCGCTGATGCTCGCATTTGCCGCCTTGCCGGCGGGTGCGGCGAGTCTGGTTAAGACATACAGCTACTTCAGCATCGGCGGCAGGACGCTCGATGACATCGGAACCCAGCTTACGAAACTTGGACCCCAGGTGAAAAGCACCGGGATGCGGCATCCAGGCGCCACGCAGATGGCGTTCTCTACCCGCGTCAGCTACGCGGAAAAATCGAATTCCTGCCGGATTGCCGACGTCAACGTTATCGTCAAGGTCAAGGTGATCCTTCCCGAGTGGCGCCGCCCGCGCAAGGCCGACGCCGGCGTGAGGCTGTTTTGGGCCACATTGTCCGCCGACATCAAGCGACATGAGGACCGCCATGTCGAGATCGCCAAGAACCATGCCCGCGAACTCGAGGATGCGCTGAAGGCGACTTACCCGCAGAAGACCTGCGACGCGGCCAAGGCCAAGGCCGCCGAGATCACCGCCGCTATTCTTGCCAAGCATGACCGGGCCCAGGTGCAATTCGATCGCGTCGAAACCATCAACTTCGAAAGCCGCATCCTGCGGCTGCTGCGCTATCGCATGGAGCGCATCGAGAACGGCCGCCTGCCAGGTTGACTTGGACCAGATGGTAACGATTTAGGCACTGGCAGCGCCTTCGCCTCGACACGTCCGGGATCGCCTGCTATTGCCACGCCGCTGTTATACGAAACGCATGCCGGTCGGTAGTCCGGCGATCCCGCCTGGCGGGATTCGAAGCCCCGTTTGCCCCAACGAGGTCCACAGCCCAATTCAGAGGGTCCGATTTCCGGCCTGTCGCCGTCACCGGCGCTTAGACGGACGGCTCGGCTCTTCCTCTGGAAACAGTGTCGCCAGCGGGCGGACGGAGTGGGTCGATGGATAAAGCTGTCAGCGAAGCGGCCACGGGGCCGGTAGAGGCGTCGCCGCTGACGGAACGCGAAAAGAACGCCATCATCGGCGGCGTGCTGTTGTCGATGCTGCTGGCGGCGCTCGACCAGACTATCGTCGCGCCGGCAATGCCGACCATCGCGCGTTTGCTTGGGCATGCCGAATATCTGCCGTGGATCGTGACCGGGTACCTCTTGACCGCGACCGCCACGGCGCCACTCTACGGCAAGATCTCCGACGTCTACGGCCGCCGGCCAACCGTCTATGCGGCAATCCTCATCTTTCTTGCCGGATCGCTTGTCAGCGCCATGGCTCCCAACATGCTCGTCCTGGTCGTCGGACGGGCTATCCAGGGTGCCGGCGGAGGCGGCTTGTTCGCCCTGACGCAAACTGTGATCGGCGATCTCGTTCCACCGCGCGAACGGGCACGTTACGCCGCCTGGATCGCGGGCACTTGGGCGGTTGCCAGCATCGCCGGGCCGCTGCTCGGCGGCTCTTTCGCCGAACATCTGCACTGGTCGCTGATCTTCTGGATCAACATCCCGCTCGGTCTTCTGGCGATGGCGATCATCGACAAGCCGCTCAAGAAACTGCCGGTCGCCGCAAAGCATCACAGCATCGACGGCCTCGGCGCGCTGCTTCTCGTCGTGGCCACCGCGCTATTGCTTCTTGCACTGAACTGGGGCGGCAGCGCCTATCCGTGGACGTCACGCGAAATCCTCGGGCTGCTGGCCTGCTCGGCGGTCTTTAGCGGCGCCTTTGCGCTGCGGCTCATGCGCGCCGCCGAACCGCTGATCTCGCTCGAAGTGCTCGGCAATCCGATCGTGCTTGCCGGGACGCTGTCGATGTTCCTGCTGCAGGCCGCCAATGTCGGCCTGGCGGTCTACCTGCCCGTCTACCTGCAGTCGATCCTTGGTCTCTCGGCCAGCAATTCGGGCATCGCGATGCTCGGGCTGCTGCTCGGCACCGTCGCCGGCGCGACATTCAGCGGCCGCATGATACCGCGCTTCGTTCATTACAAGCGGATCGCGCTGGTAGGAACGATCTTCGCCATAGCCTGCCTCGGCGTGCTCGGCCTTGTCGCCGGACATGCCTCGCTGATGGTTGTCGAGGTTCTGACGACCTGCATAGGGCTGGGTGCCGGGACGACGTTCCCGGTCGTCACAATCGCGGTTCAGAACGCCGTCGACCGCCCGCATCTTGGTGTCGCGACTGGCGTGCTGGCTTTCCTTCGCTCGCTGGGCAGCGCGCTTGGCGTCGCCATGCTTGGCGCGGTCGCCCTCGGCTACGGCCTTCCGTTGGCCAGCGAAGGCGCGCAGGCGGCCGGCCCTGTCGCATCGGCCACACCGTTCGTGATGATCTTTTTTGCCACCGCGGCAACGCTGCTCGTATCGCTTGTCACGCTCGGGCTGATGCCGGAGAAGCCGCTGCGCGGCCATGCCGAGACCGAGGCGCCGATTCTTGTCGAGTAAATCAAAGGCCCAGGTGTGTTGAGATTTAGATCAGGCCGCGCCGAAAATGCTGGTTTCCGAGAACCGGAACGGAGCGTACTTTCGGGTACGTGAGTACCGGAAGCGCAGGAAATCGGCATTTGCAGGCCGGCATCATCTGAATATCAGCACACCTAGCCGACGACGCCGAGCTTCTTCTGCAGGCTGGTCGACGAGGTCGTGTACTGGAACACGATGCGCTCGCCGGGGCTGATGATGCGCTTGGCCGCCTGCGCCATCAGCGCGACCTCATGAAAGCCCGACAGGATCAGCTTCAGCTTGCCGGGGTACCAGTTGATGTCGCCGACGGCAAAGATGCCCGGTATCGAGGTCTGGAATTTCTCGGTGTCGACGGGGATCATGTTCTCATGAAGATTGAGCCCCCATTCGGCGATCGGTCCGAGCTTCATGGTCAGGCCGAAGAACGGCAGCATGCGCGTGCAAGGTACCTCGATGTCGCCGTCCGGGCTCTTGATGGTCGCTGATGAGAGCTGGCCGTCGGCGCCGGACAATCCACTCACCTGACCGATCTTGAATTCCAGTTCCTTCATCTCCTGCATGGCGTACATTTTGTTGACGCTGTCGGGCGCCGCGCGGAATTCCGGACGCCTGTGGACCAGCGTCACGCTCTTGGCCACCGGCTGCAGGTTCAGCGTCCAGTCGAGCGCCGAATCGCCGCCACCGACGATGATGAGGTCGTGGCCGCGGAATTCCTCCATGCGGCGAACCGAATAGAAGACGCTCTTGCCTTCATAGAGCTCGATGCCCGGGATCGGCGGCCGCTTCGGCTGGAACGAGCCGCCACCGGCGGCGATCACCACAACCTTGGCTTCAAACACCTCATTCTCGTCGGTGATGACGCGAAAGCTGCCGTCCTCGAGCTTTTCAAGGCTTGAGACCATGCGGTTGAAGGTGAAGTCGGGCTTGAACGGCGCAATCTGCTCGAGCAGCTTGTCGACCAGGCCCTGCGCCGAGATCGATGGCCAGCCGGGAATGTCGTAGATCGGCTTTTCCGGATAGAGTTCGGCGCATTGCCCACCGGGCCGGTCGAGTATGTCGATCAGATGGCACTTCATGTCGAAGAGGCCGAGCTCGAACACGGCGAACAGGCCGACGGGCCCTGCCCCGACAATGAGTACGTCCGTCCTGGTGATATCGGTCATGAGTGAGCCTTGTAGAGAATGGCGCGACACTGCATGACCATTGGCCCGCTGCCAAGCCGGGGTCGTAAAAATCGGCTATAAACCCGGGCTTCAGCCCTGGCGCTTCAGCCCTGGCGGGCGGGCACGCGTACAACCAGGCCGTCGAGAGCGTCACGCACCTTGATCTGACAGGAGAGCCGTGAGTTCGGCTGGACGTCGTAGGCGAAGTCCAGCATGTCCTCTTCCATTGCTTCCGGCTCACCGACCTCCGCCGTCCATGCCTCGTCGACATAGACATGGCAAGTCGCGCAGGCGCAGGCGCCACCGCATTCGGCCTCGATCCCCGGCACGGCGTTGCGGATCGCGTTCTCCATGACGGTCGAGCCGTTTTCGGCGTCCACATCAAAATGTGTGCCGTCATGGGCGATGAATGTCAGCTTGGTCATTTGTCACCTGAAGAGAGTCCCAGCCGAGATAATCACTCCGGCAGACAAGTCAACTGCGGCGCGAAAGCGGCGCTCTATGCCGTTTTTTTCGGAAATGGGTTTAACGGCTGATGGCGGCGACGAAATCGCGGACTTCTTCGATCAGGGAGCCAAGCCGCTTGAGGGTATTGGTATCTTCAGGCTGACTTTCGATCGCGCTGGCGCAATCGGCAATGGCGAAGGCGCCGACGCCGCGCGCCGAGCCTTTCAGCCCGTGCGCCAGAAGCAGCCGTTGCCTCACATCGGCGTCGACGATCCTGTCGCGAACGGACAGCGCCTGCTGCACGAACAGTGCCAGCACCTCCTGCTCGAGGCTGCGGTCGCCCATCGTCTGGCGCGCGAGATGCGCCAGATCCACCGGCCGCGACCCAGCCGTTCCCGACACATCGCCGCCAGGCATCGAGAAGGCAATGCCGTTTTCGCCACGCATGAATCTGCAACTCCGTTCTTCCAGTCGAAAAAAATAGGCGCATCCTGTGGACAACGGGTTAATGATTGGCCCGGAAAAATGTTGCGATAACGGCGACGGAATCACAGTTTTGTTAACCTTATATTTAAAGTTTTACGTATCGCACCGAATGCATGTTTTCTTTACCCCGGTGTGTCATTACGATACGACAGGTCCATTTTCAGCCTCTTGCGTGGGACACGATAAGCAGAATCCATAAGTCCCACGGCAGCTTGTACAGGGTAGCGAAGGCATGGCGAAGAAAACAACGACTTCAAAAACGCTCGACAGCGACGTAGCCAAGGAACTCGAAAAGGCACTTGATATCGATCTGAGCGGCGATGCCGGTGACCTCGACATCGCCGCGTCGATGGAAGATCTGGAAGCGCAGATATCGCAGGCTGCCGACGAATTGGCACGCGAAGGCCGCAACCAGAATGCCGAGCCCGTCGCCGACCAAAGCCAGAAGGCGGAGCCTGTCGCCAACCTGGGCCAGAAGACCGAGCCTGTCGCCAACCAGGACCAGAAAGCAAAGCCCGCGGCAAAGACCATGCCGGCTGAACTGCGCCCTGTGGAAACGCGCAATGGCTCACAGCCGGTCGGTTTCACGCCAGCCAATGACCCTCGCCCAAAAGACTACAAGACGCTGCTTCATACCCTCAATCGGCGTGCCTCGAACACGATCTACTGGGTCGTGGCGCTCATTTCGCTCGTCTGGATCGCGGGCGCCGGTGCATTGGCCAATCTGCTGTTTGGACCAGGCATCTGGCAAATCCGCACCGCCGACCAGTTTTTCGCCCGTCCCGAACTGATCGGCCTGGCGGTCGCTACGCTCCTGCCCGTCCTCCTGTTCTGGGCGTTTGCAGCCATGATTCGCCGCGCGCAGGAAATGCGCATCGCCGCTCAGTCGATGACGGAAGTGGCCTTCCGCCTGACCGAGCCGGAAAATATCGCCCAGGATCGCGTCATGATGATCGGGCAAGCCGTTCGCCGCGAGGTGGCGGCCATGGGTGAAGGCATCGAGCGCACGCTTGCGCGTGCCGTCGAACTCGAAACCCTGGTCCACAGCGAGGTGAACCAGATCGAACGCTCCTATTCGGAGAATGAATCCCGTATCCGATCGCTTGTCGACGGACTGGGCAGCGAGCGCGAAGCGGTTGTCAGCCACGCCGAGCGCGTGCGCGCCTCGATCACCAGCGCGCATGAGACGCTGAAGGACGAAATCGGGGCTGCCAGCGACATCATTCGCGACAGCATCCTCAACGCCTCGACCAACCTGTCGATGACCATCAACAACTCCGGCGATACGCTGATCGACAGGATCAACGAAAGCTCGATGTCGATCTTCGATTCGGTGGAAGGCCGGCTCGATTCGATCACGGACCGCCTGTCGACCTCCGGTGAAGCCTTCGCCAGCCTTCTCGATACACGCATCGCCAAGCTGACGGACACGACCGACGGCCTCACCCGGTCATTGACCGATCTGCTCGACGATCGGACGTCCGGCATGGTGTCGCTGCTCGGCGGCGCCGCGCGCACGCTCAGCTCCGAATTTGAAGCCAGCCTCGACGGCATCGAGCGGACGCTGGCCGAACGCGGCCAGGCGTTGATTGGTGAGTTCCAGACCCGCGCCGAAGCGCTGGACACCGGCACGCAGAAACTCAACGCCGCGCTTGAAGCCCGCGCACGCCAGATCAACGAGACCCTGGTCGAGCGCGCGCGCGAAATCGCCCATACCTTCCAGGAAAGCAAGGAGACGCTGTCGGCGATGATCGATCAGGGCAAGACCCAGATCGGCGCCGACATGGCCGACATCGTTTCGTCGACCTCGTCCATGCTTGAAGCGCGCGCCGGCGATTTCGCCGGGCGCATGGAGGCGGCCCGTCATGTAGTGTCACGCTCCTTCGACGCCGATATCCAGCGGCTTGCCGATGCCCGCCTCGGCATCGAGGAAGCCGTCGAGAACCACAGCCGCAAGCTTTCCGAAAGCCGCGAACGCATGGCGGCGGCAATGCAGGACGAACTGGCGAAATTCGCCGAAGGCCGCGCCGGCATCGACGCAGCTGTCACCGACCAGGTGCAGAAGCTTGCTGAAGGCCGCAGCCTGATCGCGCGCGCGCTCGAAGAGGACCTGCGCAAGGTCAACGAGTCACGCGCCGCCATCGATGCTTCGCTCGGCAGCCATCTCGAAAGGCTCGAAGAGGGTCGCAACAGGCTTTCACAGGCCTTGAACGAAGACTCCGGAAAACTTGTACAAGCCCGTACGATCATTGACGAAATGGTTGCCGGTCATGTTGGCAAGCTCGCCGAAGGCCGTAGCATTCTTTCGCGCGCCCTCGAGGCCGATCTCGGCAAACTGGCCGACAGCCGCGCCAGCATCGATGGCTTGGTCGCCGGTCAGGTCGAGAAGATCGCCGAAGGTCGCGCCATACTCGCCAAGGCGCTGGAATCCGACATCGTCGGCATCAAGGGTCTCATCGAGAACCATTCCGCCAAACTGGCGGAAGACCGTGCCGAACTGTCGCGTTCGCTCGAAAGCGACCTGTCCGGCATCAGGGGCCTGGTCGAGGACCATTCGGACAGGCTCTCCAGCGATCGCAGCCTGCTTTCGCAGACGCTCGAGGATGACCTCGCCAAACTGGCCGAAAGCCGGTCGAGCATCGACGGGCTGGTCGCCGGCCAGGTCGAGAAGCTGGCCGAAGGCCGCGACATTCTCAAGCGCGCGCTGGAATCCGATCTCAACACGATCAAGGG
>NZ_SUHQ01000013.1:161929-193211 GCF_004962245.1 Mesorhizobium sp.
GCTGGAAACCGACCTGCAGAGCGTGAATGCCCTTATTTCCGATCACATGAACAGGCTCGCCGAGGACCGTTCAACCCTGTCGAAAGCGCTCGAGGACGACCTCGCCAAGCTGACCGAAAGCCGGTCGAGCATCGATGGTCTGGTTGCCGGCCAGGTCGAGAAATTGGCCGAGGGCCGCGACATTCTCAAGCGCGCGTTGGAATCCGATCTCAACACGATCAAGGACGTCATATCAGGCCAGTCCGAAAAGCTGGCGGAAGACCGCTCGACCCTGTCCAAGGCGCTCGAAGACGACCTCGCCAAATTGGCGGAAAGCCGGTCGAGCATCGACGGGCTGGTTGCCGGCCAGGTTGAAAAGCTCGCCGAAGGCCGCGACATCCTCAGACGTGCACTGGAAGCAGACCTCAACATCATCAAGAGTGTCGTCGCCGACCAGTCCCAGCAGCTGACCGACAATCGCGCACAGTTTACGCGGGCGCTGGAGGCCGATCTCGGCAGCGTCAACGGCCTTGTGAACAGCCATGCCGAGAAGCTGATCCAGGACCGCTCGATCCTCTCCAAGGCGCTCGAGGACGATCTCGCCAAGCTGGCCGAAAGCCGGTCGAGCATCGACGGGCTGGTTGCCGGCCAGGTCGAGAAGCTGGCCGAAGGCCGCGACATCCTCAGACGTGCGCTGGAAGCAGACCTGCAAAAAATCGCCGCGAGCCGCTCCGATGTCGACGACATCATCGCCGGGCACATCGGCAAGCTGGCCGAAGGCCGCGACACGCTGACCCGTGCGCTGGAGGACGATCTCTCCAGGCTCGCCGATACGCGCAAGGAAGTCGACCGTTCCCTGTCCGGCCATATTGACCAGATCGCCGCCAGAAGCACCGACATCTCCGCGGCGATCGCCGCCGATGTCGAAAAGATCGAGCAGGCGTTCAGCCGCCAGACCGGCGTCATCGAGGAGCGTGCCGGAACCATGGAGCGTGCGCTGTCGACTGGTGTCGACAACGTTCGCAGCGTGCTCGAAAAGAGCGCCGTCTTCGTTGCGGGAGCGCTGCGCGAAAAAGTCATGGAGGTCACCAGCGCGCTGCATGAGCAGGCAGGCGCCGCGTTCAGCGACGCCGATCGCAAGATCGCCGAACGCGCAGAACAGACCTCGGCCGCCTTGCTCGCCAGGGCAGAGGATATCGCCCGCACCTTCGAGGAGGCGGATCGCCGCCTCGCCGCACGTGCCGAGGACAGCTCGAGTGCGCTCATCGCTCGCGCCGAGGATACATCGAGCGCAATCATGGCTCGTGTCGACGATACGTCGAACTCCTTGCTGGCGCGCGCCCAGGAAACCGCCGACCAGCTGGCCGCCCGTGCCAGCGAGATCGCCGGCACATTCGATGCGGCGGACCAGAAGCTGGTTGCCCGCGCGGTCGAAACGGCGCAGTCGCTGGCCGCGCGCGCCGGCGACATCCTGCGCAATTTCGAAGGCGCCGACGAAAGGCTTGGCGTGCGCATCGGCGAATCGGCCGAAGCGCTCGCGGCGAGGGCATCGGACCTTGGTCGCATTTTCGATGCCGCCGACCAGCAGCTGATATCGCGCATCGCCGAAGGTTCGGAGGCGCTGTCGGCCCGCGCATCCGAGATCGGCCGTATTTTCGACGAGGCGGATCACCGTCTGGTGTCGCGCATCGCCGACAGCTCGTCGGCGATCGGAGAGCATACCGACAGCATCGTCGGGGCATTTGCCAGCACCGAGCAGCGGGTTGCCGAACGTGCAAGGCAGACCGGTCAGGACCTTGCCGTCCACGCCCGCGAAATCGAGCAGGCGCTCGCCGGAGCCGACGAGCGCCTGGCGTCCAGCGCGGCGGCTGCGGCGGCTCGCGTCGAAGAACAGGTTGCCGGCGTCGAGAGCCGTCTCGCCTACACCACCGAGGCGATGGGCCAGAAGCTCAACGAGCAGGTTTCGACCGCCGAGGCGCAACTCATTTCGCGCGCCAACGCGATCGCGGAAACCTTCACCGCGGTCGGCCAGCATATCGGCCAGAGCACCAACGACGCGGCGAAGACCATCGGTACCAACACCCGCGAGCTCAACACCATGCTCGCGGCACGTTCTGCCGAGATCTCAAAAATCCTCGACGAAACGGCACGGCCTCTGGTCGAGCGCTTCGCCCAGGGCGGCTCGGAACTGCAAAAGAGCATGGAAGAGGTTACCGAGCGCGCCACCGAGAAGCTGCGCAGCGAAAACGCTACCCTCGTCAACGCGCTCGCCAGCCGCACGGCCGAAACATTGTCGGCCGTCGAAGGCGCGCGTTCCACGCTTGCCGACAGCGTCGCCGAGCTTATCGGCCGCATGAGCACCTCCAGCGCGCAGCTCGGTCAGCTGATCGAGCAGGCGGCGGCCAATCTGGGCCAAGTCGACGAGCGTCTGAGTGGCAGCACGCAAAGCTTCGCGGCAACGACCGAAAAGGCCGCGCAGACCTTCGCCAGCTCGGCGCGCCTGGTCGATTCGAACACTACACGGCTTACCGAATTGTCGTCTTCCACCTTGCGCGAGGTCGCCTCGATCGCCACCAAGTTCGACGAGCACAGCCGGTTGCTTTCCAGTGCTTCGGACCTGTTGAGTTCGGCCCAGAGCAACCTCGAACATACGCTGGAAAGGCAATCGTCGCTGGAGGACCTCGCCGTCGGCCTGGTCAAGAAGTCGGAGGATCTCGAAAAGGTTATGCGCTCGTTCGAGACTCTGGTCGGCCAGACGCTGCAGAACGCCGAAGGCAAGACTCTGGAGTCGGCGGACAAGATCCGTACCGCCATTTCCGACGTCGTCGATTCGGCAACGAAGCGCTTCGCCGATGCGACCGAGGAGATGCGGCGCACCGCCGGCTCGATCAAGAGCGAGCTCGACCTCACCCGCGCCGAGCTCAAGAAGGGCGTCATCGAGATGCCGGAAGAGGCAAAGGAATCGACCACGGCCATCCGCCGCGCCGTTTCCGAGCAGATCAACGCATTGAAGGAACTTTCGGATATCGTTGCGAAATCGGGCCGTAGCGCCGACTCTTCGGAGCCGCGCAGCCTGCGCCCGGCACCGCAAGCACCTGCCGCGCGCGCCGCTGAGCCGCAGCGCCGCCCTCCGGCCCCGCAGCCGGAGCCTCGTGCCCCTCAGCCGCCATTGGGCGAGTCCGCACTGCGCGGCACGCTCGACCTGGAACGCCCGGTTGACACGGTACCGCGCCAGCGCGATTCCAACGGCCGTACGGCACAGGGCGGGTGGGTGCGCGATCTCTTGACCGGGGCATCACGCGACGACGCCGCCAAGCCCGCGGCACCTTCGGAAGCACCGCGCTCGGCCCCTGCCCAGCGTTCGCCGCTTCATGTCGTGGAGTCGCTCAACTCGCTTTCCGTCGATATCGCCCGCGCCATCGATCACGATGCCTCGATCGAATTGTGGAACCGCTATCGGCGCGGCGAGCGTGACGTGTTCACCCGGCGTCTCTACACGCTGAAAGGCCAGCAGACTTTTGACGAGATCCGCCGCAAATATCAGATGGAGGCTGAGTTCCGTGCCGCCGTCGACCGTTACTGCGACGATTTCGAAAAACTGCTCAAGGACGTGTCGCGCAACGACCGCGACAACATGATGGCGCAGACCTACCTGACGTCGGACACCGGCAAGGTCTATACGATGCTTGCCCACGCCAGTGGACGCCTGCATTGATCAGGCGACAAGGGAACAAAAAAGGCGGGAATTTCCCGCCTTTTTCTCGCCGTCCCGACGTCCTCGGGATGATGCTCTATTGATTTATCTCCGGTTCGACGAGCCTTGCCAGGTTTCGCAGCGACTCCTGCCAACCGAGATAACAAGCCTCAGCGGGAATGACGTCCGGCACGCCTGCCTGCGTGATATCCAGCTCCGTGCCGACTGATACTTTCTTCAATATCACAGTCACATGCATCTCGCCGGGCAAGTCAGGATCGTCGAACCTGTCCGTATAGCGCAGGCGTTCGCCCGGAACGAGCTCGACATATTCGCCGCCAAACGCATGGCTTTTGTCCGTTGTGAAGTTGCGGAACGACATTTTGAATGTGCCGCCGACTTTGGGTTCCAGATGATAAACCGTGCAGGTAAAGCCGTTGGGCGGTAGCCATTTCGCGAGCGCGTCCGCCTCAAGGAATGCACGATAGACTTTTTCTGGGCTGGCCGCCAGAACGCGGTGCAGGCGTACGGTACTGGGCATATCATTTATCCTTGTGATTGGAGTGTCGATCCATGCCCAAGGACGAACGGGCCTTGACCAATCCGACACAAGTTCTGAGGTTTTTTGGAACCGGGGCCGCAGACCTTCATGTTCGGCTCTCTGCGACCGCTTTCGACCCTCTGCAGACGCCGTCTGCCGGGATTGAGTTTGATCCTAAGCTGCGCCGGGCGGTCAGGCTGTGTCAGATCACCGAATCGGTCCAGCGGACGATGTCCTTGGCGGCATCGCCAAACGCACGGTCTAGCGCGCCGACATAGGCCTGGTTGCCGCTGCCCGAGACGGGCGCGATCGCGGTGAAGCTCTTCGAGGCGCGCACCTCGCCATTGCGGTCGTTCAGTATCCGCACGAACAGGTCGACTTCGGCATGTTCGCCACCGTCGACCCGGACTTCGAAGGAACGGACCTCGACGATCACCTGATAGTCGATCGCCAGCCCCTCACCCGGCTTGCCGACACCGGCGAAGCTGCCCGAGCGCTGGAATGTTTCGGCCAGCCGCGCTTGCACGATCAGCGGCAGCCGATCGGCCCACTGCGCGCCCTTCAGGTACTGGATCGAGCGCACGGACGGCTTGATGACGATGTTCTGGCTGTCCAACGCCTTGAGCGCGGAAGGCTGGGCGATGAGGATCTGGCGGCGGCTGTGGCCGCGCGCGTCGAGTGACGGCGCCGACAGCTCGAATGTGTCCAGGGGCGCCGGCCCGCCACCCGGCAAAAACGCGCAACCGGCGAGCGAAAGCGTAAGCAATGCCACAGCCGATTTGAACCCGCCTGATTTGACCCAAACCGATTTCACACGCGATCCCCGTTGTCCCCGGCTAGGTTGTCCCCGGCCCGGTTGTTCCCGGCCCGTAAGATCAACCCGCATTTGTAACTCATGTTCTTGGGGCGGGCGAAAGCCGAAGTCAACGCCGCACCCTGCCGTCGAATTGCCGAACCTCGCCTTCGCCGCCTGACAGGATCCGCTGCGGATTGCGGCTGAGATCCGTCACCGCCTCTTCGATGCGGGTGATCGAGCGGCGGCTGTCCTGAACCAGCGCTTCGACGTTCTGCAGGCCCTGACCGGAGAATCGCGCCAGATTGGCAGTGATGGTGCCGAGGCGGGCGTTCAGCGTGTCGGCCACCTGCTTGAACGATTTCAGCGTATTCCTGGCGTCGGCTATCATACCGTCGGCCTGGCCAGAACCGAGCAATGTATCGACCTTCACGAGAATGCCGTCGACGCGCACCGAAGCGTCGTTGAGGCGCTCCGCGAGCTGTTGCGCGTCCTTGATCGTCTGGTCGATATCGTCGGCCCGGTTGGCGAATTTATTGGTCACCTTGGCGATGTCGGCGGCAGCCTCGTTGGCATTTTCGCTGGCCTTCTGGATGTTGGCCAGCGCAGTGCGAACCTGTGCCGGATCGATGCCATCGAGAACGCCGTCGACCTTGGCCAGCGTGCCTTGCGTCCTTTGGGCGAAATCGTTGATCGATCCCACCGCGGTGTCGACATTCCTGACGACCGTGTCGAACTGCTTGCTGGTTTCCTTCAGGTTCGCGGTCACGGTATCGACATTGTCGACGATGCTCTTGATCTGGTCCTTGTCGACCGCGTTGAGCAGCCCCTCCGCCGCCTTCAGCGTGCCGTCGAGCTTGCCCGAAACGCCGCTCAACTCTTCCGACAGAGAACTGACGCTGGCGAGGAACTTGTCGATGCCGTCGGAATTCTTCGCCAGCGCATCGGAAAATGTCTGCACGTTGTTGACGGTCTGCGTCAGCGGCCCGCGAACGTCTTTGGTGAAGCCCTCGAGCTGGGTGAGAACCGTATCGGCGCGGGTGAAGATGTTCTGCGCCGTCTGCAACAGGTTGGTGACCGCCGACGGGTTGGCGACGATCTCGGCAACTTTGCCCTCCGCTTCCGCCTGGTCGAGAAGCTTCGCTTCCTTGGGGTCGGCGCCCTTGAGTTCGATATTGGCCTGGCCGGTAAGGCCGGCAAGCCCGATATCGGCCTGCGTCGATTTGGTGATCGGCGTCATGCGGTCTATTTCGGCATCGGCGATGGCGGCGGTCGGATTGTCGACGTCGATATAGACGCGCCGGACATCCCCGACCCTGACGCCGTTGAACAGCACGAAACTGCCGCGGCCGAGGCCGGAAGCCGATCCCGGAATGCGCACCCGCAGCATCGCCGTCTCACCCCTGTCGCCGATCGCGGCCGTCCAATAGACGAACGCGAAGGCCGCCAGGATCGCTGCTAGCGTGAAAATGCCGACAATGACGTAGTTGGCTCTGGTTTCCATTTACCCACTTATGGCTATGCGCGCGCCGCAAGATCAAGTTGGCGCGCACGTTTTCCGCGGAAATAGGATTTCACCCAGGGTTCCTCGCTTTTGAGCATGTCGTCGATCGTGCCTTCGACCAGCACCTTCTTGTTGCCGAGCACCGCCACCCGATCACAGGCGGTGAACAGCGTGTCGAGATCGTGCGTGACCATGTACACGGTCAGATCCATGGTATCGCGCAGCTTGACGACCAGTTCGTCGAACTCAGCCGCGCTGATCGGATCGAGGCCGGATGTCGGCTCGTCCAGGAAGACGATGTCGGGATCGAGCGCCAGCGCGCGCGCCAGCGCCGCACGCTTGATCATGCCGCCGGAAAGCTCGGACGGGAATTTCCACGCAGCATCCGGCGGCAACCCGACCAGTTCGACCTTGAGCATCGCCAGCTCGTCCATCAGCTTTTTGGGCAGATCGAGATATTCGCGCATCGGCACCTGCACGTTTTCCAGAACCGTGAGCGCCGAAAACAGCGCGCCGTGCTGAAAGAGGACGCCAAGGCGCATGTCGATGCGAAGGCGTTCCCTCTCGCTCGCCTTTTCGACATCGACGCCGAACAGCTTGATCGTTCCCGACTGCTTGCGCACCAGGCCGAGGATGGTGCGCAAGAGAACCGATTTGCCGGCGCCGGAAGCGCCGACAAAGCCGAGAATCTCGCCGCGCCTGATATCGAGCGACAATTTGTCGAGAATGACCTTGTCGCCGAAGGACACGGTGATGTCGTGCGCGGAAAGTACGATCTCGTCTTCGTCGGTCTCATCCGCGACCCCAGTCGCCTTTGTACTGCCTTGCATCGCCATGTCAGAACTCGATCGCCGCGTAGAACATGGCGAAAAGCCCATCGAGGATAATGACCACGAAGATCGACTTCACCACCGAAGCGGTCACGTGCTGTCCGAGCGATTCGGCGCTGCCGCCCACCTTCATGCCTTCGACCGAGGCGATCGTGCCGATGATCATGGCCATGAACGGCGCCTTGATCAGCCCGGAAAAGATGGTGCTGAGATCGATGGCGACGCGCAGCCGGTCGATGAAGGCGGCCGGTGCGATGTCGGAATAGAGCCACGCCGCCGCGATGCCGCCGCCAAGTGCGGCGAAATTGGCGATGATCGTCAGGCACGGCAGGGCGATCACCAGCGCCACCAGCCGCGGAAAAACCAGCACGCCGATCGGATTGAGCCCGATGACCTTCAGCGCGTCGACCTCCTCGCGCATTTTCATCGAGCCGATTTCAGCCGTGATGGCGCTGCCCGAACGGCCGGCGATCATGATCGCGGTCATCAGCACGCCGAGTTCGCGCAGGATCAGCACGCCGACCAGATCGACGACGAAGATATCGGCGCCGAAATAGCTGAGCTGGTAGGCGCCTTGCTGGGCGACGATCGCGCCGACGATGGCCGACATCAGCACGACCACCGGTATGGCGCCGACGCCCATGCGATCGATCTGGTTGAAGATCGCCGCCGGATTGACCGCATGGCCGCGGCCGAGCTTCATCTGCGAACCGCGTATCGTGGCGCCCAATATGTTCATCGAGGCCAGGAAATCGTCGCGCATCTCATAGACGCGCCGGCCAACCGCCTCGAGCGCGCGAATGACGATGTTGGGCGGCTTTGCGCCGCCGGAATCGGATTCGCGCCGAACAGCGTCGCCAACGGCGCCGAGCAGGATCGAGGCTATCTCGCTTTGCCCTTGCAGCTTGATCTCGACGCCTTTCTTTTCGAAGGCGCTGACCAGGCGGTCGATCAGCCAGGCCCCGGCGGTGTCCATCTTCTCGATATGCGAAAGGTCGAGCGCCAGCGTCTGGAAACCGCTGCGCTTCTCGATCTTGCGCATCTCGGCGTCGACCAGCGTCACGGTGCGCGTCGTCCAGTTTCCCGAGAAGGCGCAGCCGAGAACGCCGCCCTCCTCGCCAACCGCGACGCGTGGCTGATGGTCGGCCTCCTTGGCGGTCGTGCCGCTTGCGAAGCGTTTGCGGATGGTCAACATGGCGTCCTGTTTAGCCTGACGGGGCCGACCTGTCGATTTGCCGACAGGCTCGTTGTCGCATAGCCGGAGCAGAAAAATATGGCGCGTGTCATTTCGGTCGAGGCCGAGCGCTTTCCCATCGCCGGGACCTTCACCATTTCGCGCGGCTCGAAGACCGAGGCCGAGGTGATCGCTTGCACGATCAGCCAAGGCAGCCATACCGGACGCGGCGAATGCGTCCCCTACAAGCGCTATGGCGAGACCATGGACGGTGTCCGTGATGCGATCGAGGCCATGCGGGAGCAGATTGCCGGCGGCATCGGCCGCACCGCGCTGCTTGACGCCATGCCGGCAGGTGCAGCGCGCAACGCCGTCGACTGCGCTCTATGGGACCTGGAGGCAAAGATCACAGGCAAGCCCGTCGCCTCCAGCATCTGCATGGCCCCGCCGAGGGCGCTTGAGACGGCTTACACGCTGTCGCTCGGCGAGCCCGAAGCGATGGCAACCCAAGCCCGCGCCAACGCCCAGCGCCCGCTGCTCAAGGTCAAGATCGGCGGCGACAACGACATGGCCCGTATCCGCGCGGTTAGAGAGGCGGCGCCGCAAAGCCGCATCATCCTGGATGCCAATGAGGGCTGGACGGACGACAGCATCGTTGCAAACCTGGCGTTTGCCGCCGGGCACGGCATTGCGCTGATCGAACAGCCGCTGCCGGCAGGCCGTGACGGCATCCTTCGCCACATCGCGCACCCGGTGCCGATCTGCGCCGATGAAAGCGTGCATGAGGCAAAGGACCTTGCATCGCTTGTCGGCCTCTACGACGCCGTCAACATCAAGCTCGACAAATCGGGCGGTCTGACCGCCGCCCTCGCCCTTCGCGATCGCGCCCGCGAACTGGGCTTCGGCGTCATGGTTGGCTGCATGGTCGGCACGTCGCTTGCCATGGCGCCGGCCGTGCTCTTGGCCCAGGATGCCGATTTCGTCGATCTCGACGGTCCGCTGCTTTTGGCCAGAGACCGCGAACCCGGTCTCGTCTACGAGGGATCGCTGGTGTCACCGCCCGATACGGCGCTGTGGGGCTGAACGCGCGGCAAGCCCGATCAGTGCCAGGCCGGCCAGGGCGATCGGGATCATGGCAAAAAAGCCATCCACGCCGAAGCGGTCGTAGAGAGGGCCGGACATCAGCGTCACCACCGCCATGAAAAAGCCGTTGGAGAAGTAGGCGATGCCTTGCGCGGCCCCGGTGCGTTCCTCCGCGACCGTCTCGCCAATCATCTTCTGCAGGCCGATGAGAACCAGTGCCACTGAAACCGCGTGCAGCGTCTGGACCGCGAAAAATCCGGCAACGCCAAGGCCAAGCGGCCAGATCAAGGGAAAGGCAATCCAGCGGACGATCGCGCCTATCCCGGCCATCACCATGATCGACACGACAGAGAAGGCCCCGAAGACGCGGGTGAACATCAGGAACATGCAGACCTCGGCCACCACGCCCCAGCCCCATAAGAGCCCGACAACCGAATCGCTGATGCCGATCGATTTCCAGTAGATCGACACGAAGCCGTAGAGAAACGCATGGCTGGCGGTGATGACGCCAACGCCGATGGAGAAATACAGGAAATAGGCATTGAGGAGTTTTGGCGCCGATTGCTGGATGTCGGCCGCCGAAAGCGGCGAGGCCAGCCGGGGCCGGCCAAGGCGTGGCGCGACCAGTCCGGCGGCAAGCGTTGCGCCGAGCGCTGCGAAAATGATCGCCGGCACCGCCTGAGGGCTCGTTGCCGCCAGGATGAAGCCGCCTGCGAGGTTGGCGCACAGATAGGAGATCGATCCCCATTTGCGCATGCTTGCGTAGTTGGAGCCGAAGCGGCGCACGCCCGAAAGCGCCAGCGAATCGGCGATCGGCGAATGCGGCGTCCAGACCACGGCGAGCGCCAGCGAAACGGCGAGCACCATGGCGTAGGTGGGCGTCAGGAAATAGCCGGCGGACAGGATCAGCGATGCGGCCGCCAGCGCGATATAGACATGGGCGCGGTCCCTCGCCCGGTCGGCCATCGCAGTCAGCAAAGGTGTCGTCACCACGCGTAGGAACATCGGCGCGGCGAGGATCACGGCTATCTGCTCGGCCTGGAATCCCTTCGCCTGCAGCCACAGCGGAAAGTAAGGCACGTGCATTCCGAGCGACACGAAAAGCGTGAAGAAAATCAGGCTCATGCGCAGTTCGAAATGACGCGGCTTGACGAGCTGTTCGGGCGAAAGCGGCGGCAGGGAAGACATCAACAGGCAATCCGTCGGCGCGGCGTTCGGCCGAGTCGGCCTGCAGCGCACGCCAACTCCATAACATGCTGAAAAAGTCGGTTAAACCGCCTGGACTAATCGATTAGAGCGAGATCAGGTCGGGTTGCTCACGCCACCTGAACTGCCCTGCCCTTGATGTCGACCGGCACGAGCACTTCGCTGCCGGCTGGAGCTTCCGGCAGGACATGCGCCCAGTGGAGTATCTCCATCTGGCCGTCAAAATGCTCGACCACCGCCGTACAGCTCTCCACCCAGTCGCCGGTGTTGATGTATTGCACGTCCTCGTAGCTTTCGATCGCGGCATGATGGATGTGTCCGCAGATTACGCCGTCGACATGCGAGCGGCGTGCTTCCTCGGTCAGCATGGTCTGGAACGAGCTGATGAAATTCACCGCCTTTTTGACGTTGACCTTGGCCCAGGACGAAAACGACCAATAAGGCAGGCCAAGCAGTTGGCGAAGCCGCGTCACCACGCGGTTGACGAGCATGGCCGCGTCATAGGCGTAGTCGCCAAGGTAGGCGAGCCAGCGCGCATTATGGACGACGGTATCGAACTGATCGCCATGGATCACCAGAAGGCGTTTGCCGTCGGCAGTCTCGTGGATGACGCGGTCGGCGACGACGATGCCGCCGAAATGCACGCCCTGGAACTGGCGCGCGAACTCGTCGTGATTGCCGGCTATGTAGGTGATGCTGGCGCCCTTGCGCGCCTTGCGCAGCAATTTCTGGACGACGTCATTGTGGCTCTGCGGCCAGTGCCAGCTCCGTCTCAGCCGCCAGCCGTCGACGATGTCGCCGACGAGATAGATGATATCGGCGTCGTGATGGCGCAGGAAATCGATCAGGAACTCGGCCTTCGCCGCCTTCGATCCGAGATGGACGTCGGAGATGAACATGCTGCGGAAAGTGCGGGGCTCTGCGCCAGGCATTGGAGTCTCACCGTTGCTCTCGCGTGAGCCTATGCCCCGATTCATGCAACAACCGTATGACGGTTGCGATTGGTCCAGCCAAAGCGCTAGCTTGCGGCGCTAATCAGAGGAGAAATCATCATGGATCTCGGCATTCGGGGCAAGAAGGCCATCGTCTGTGCTTCCAGCAAGGGCCTTGGACGCGGTTGTGCCATGGCGCTGGCCGAGGCCGGCTGTGATCTGGTCGTCAATGGGCGCAACGCCGACCAACTGGCGAAGACCGCGGCCGAACTGCGCGAAAGATTTGGCGTCAAGGTGACCGAGATCGTCGGCGACGTGTCGAAGCCCGAGGTGCAGAAGGCGCTGCTTGCCGCCTGTCCGGATCCCGATATCCTCGTCAACAACAATGGCGGACCGCCGTTTCGCGATTTCCGCGAGCTCGACCGCCAAAAGATCCTCGAGGGCGTCACCCAGAACATGGTGACCCCGGTCGAACTGGTTCAGGCTGTGATCGACGGCATGGCCGAGCGCGGCTTCGGCCGCATCGTCAACATCACCTCGCTGTCGGTCTATGTTCCCATTCCCGGCCTCGACCTGTCGTCGGGCGCGCGCGCAGGCCTGACTTCGTTCCTTGCCGGCGTCGCGCGGACGGTGATCGACCGCAATGTGACGATCAACAACATGCTGCCGGGCAAGCTCGACACCGACCGGCTGCGCCCTCCGCATGAAGCCGGCACTCCCGAAGATCCGGCAGCCGCCGCCGCACGCAAAACCCAGGCAGCAGCCAACGTTCCGGCCAAGCGGCTCGGCACGACGGAGGAGTTCGGCCAGATCTGCGCCTTCCTGTGCTCGGTTCATGCCGGCTACCTGACCGGACAGAACATACCGGTGGATGGTGGCGCCTATGTCAGCGCGTTCTAGCGTCTGACGCTTGGTACCCGATACAGTTCGCTTGAGAGGTTCCCAGAAAAGCAGAAGACACTATCAGTTCAGGCACCGCCAGAGGCAATCGCGTTGCTGCGTGTGGCAATGCAAGTTCCGTCGCGGAATTCCAAATTTCATACGCCGCGAAAGTCGGCGTAACATCTCGTGCGGTTGGAAATACAATGGCCATTCCCCAAAACAAAGACGAACTGCTCAAGGCCATAAACTCTAATTTCGAAAAGCTGCTCAAAGAGCTGAACGCCGTTCCGGCAGCACTGGTCGATGAATGCAGCATGGAGGGACACGCCAAGGGCACGCTGATGAGCGTTTCCAATCTCGTCGCCTATCTGGTTGGTTGGAATGAACTGGTCCTGAAGTGGCTAAAGAAAGACGCTGCGGGGCAGCCGATCGATTTTCCGGAAACAGGATTCAAGTGGAACGAGTTGGGCAAGCTCGCGCAGAAGTTCTACCGAGACTACGAGGGCACCGCTTTCCCGCAACTGCTCGAACGCCTTGGTGCGGCAAAGGGGCGGATCGTTTCCATCATCGAGAGCCGGGACAATGCCGATCTCTACGAGCGCGTCTGGCACGACAAATGGACGATGGGACGAATGATCCAGTTCAACACGTCCTCTCCCTATGACAATGCCCGGGGCCGGCTGCGGACGTGGCTGAAAGCGGAAGGTTCGCCGCAGAAATCCTGCAGAGCGTGTGGGAAGCCTCCGACTCCTTTCTAAGGATTTGAGGTCGCTCTGAAGCGTAGCAGACTGCCTGCAGTTTGTTTCCATCAGGATCGCGCACGCAAGCGGCGTAGTAGTTCGGACCGTAGTGCAGCCGCGGCCCTGGCTCTCCTTCGTTCTTACCTCCCAATTTTAGGGCTTGTTCATGGAAGGAGTGAACCTGAGCTTTGGTGTCCGCGATGAAGGCGACATGCGTTCCATTTCCCCATGTTGCAGGACGGCCGTCCTCCGATGTGTAAAGGTAGATTGTCGGCATCTGGCCATCGCGTTCATAGGCCAAGGGCTTTTCCGGCAGCTTTGGCAACCTGGCAAAACCAATCGCTCCTGACCGCCCGCGACCGGACACGCCCGACCGCGCGACCGCGCGATACTCGATGAAACTCGCTCCGGCTGCGGAAAAGCAGATGAGGATTTCGGTACAACAATCTGACATGGATGAGTTTTTTACGATCCTTCCGCCTAATTGGCGGTTGCGTCATTTGGCATCGTGAAAAACCAACGCCGCATGCTAAAAGGGCTTCAAGGCAGCATCGCAGGGAGGCCGGCATGGAAGGCGAAAGCAAAAAAGCAGCCCGGTCGGACCTCGACGAAGCCGCACTTTACTTCCACAAGTACCCAAGGCCTGGCAAGCTCGAGATCCAGGCAACGAAACCGCTTGGCAACCAGCGCGATCTGGCGCTTGCCTATTCGCCCGGCGTCGCGGCGCCCTGCCTGGAAATCCGCGACAATCCGGCAACCGCGGCCGACTACACGGCGCGGGCCAATCTGGTCGGCGTCGTTTCCAACGGCTCGGCGGTGCTCGGTTTGGGCAATATCGGTCCGCTGGCCTCCAAGCCGGTGATGGAAGGCAAGGCGGTTCTGTTCAAGAAGTTCGCCGGCATCGACGTCTTCGACATCGAGATCGACGCGCCTGACATCGAGCGCATGGTCGAGACGATCTCGGCGCTGGAGCCGACCTTCGGCGGCATCAACCTCGAGGATATCAAGGCGCCCGAATGCTTCGAGGTCGAGGAGCGGCTGAAGGCCCGCATGGCCATACCGGTCTTCCATGACGACCAGCACGGCACCGCGATCATCGTCGCCGCCGCCGTGCTCAACGGGCTGGAATTCGCCGGCAAGACCATCTCCGACATCAAGATCGTCACTTCCGGCGCGGGCGCCGCTGCCCTCGCCTGCCTCAACTTGCTGGTTTCGCTCGGCGCGCGCGTCGAGAACATCTGGGTCACCGACCGTTTCGGCGTCGCCTACAAGGGCCGCGTCGATGAGATGGACCGTTGGAAGGACCCCTATGTGAAGGACACCGAGGCGCGCACGCTGGCCGATGTGCTGCCCGGCGCCGACGTCTTCCTCGGTCTTTCGGCCGCCGGCGTGCTGAAACCGGAATGGCTTCAGCACATGGCGCCAAAACCGCTGATCCTGGCGCTGGCCAACCCCATTCCCGAGATCATGCCGGAAGCGGCTCGCGCCGCGCGACCCGACGCGATGATCTGCACCGGCCGCTCCGATTTTCCAAATCAAGTCAATAACGTACTCTGTTTTCCTTACATCTTCCGAGGCGCGCTGGACTGCGGCGCCAGCGCCATCAACGAAGAGATGAAGATGGCCGCGGTGCGGGCGATCGCGGCCCTTGCCCGTGAAGAGCCGTCCGATGTCGCCGCCCGCGCCTATTCCGGCGAGACGCCGGTCTTCGGTCCCGATTTCCTGATCCCCTCGCCCTTCGATCCACGCCTGATCCTGCGCATCGCGCCGGCCGTCGCCAAGGCCGCCTGCGACACCGGCGTCGCCACGCGGCCGATCACCGACTTTGCCGCCTATATCGACACGCTGAACCGCTTCGTCTTCCGCTCCGGCCTGGTGATGAAGCCGGTGTTCTCCTCCGCCAAGACGTCCAGCGCCAAGCGGGTCATCTATGCCGACGGCGAGGACGAGCGCGTGCTTCGCGCCGCACAGGTGGTGCTGGAGGAAGGCATCGCCGAGCCGATCCTGATCGGCCGCCCCCATGTCATCGAAGTGCGGCTGAAACGCTACGGGTTGCGCATCAAGCCAGGGGTCGATTTCGGCCTGATCAATCCAGAGGACGATCCCCGCTATCGACATTATGTCGACCTCTTGATCGAGCTTGCCGGCCGGCGCGGCGTGACGACGGAAGCCGCGCGCACCATGGTACGCACCGACAACACGGTGATCGCGGCATTGGCGCTGAAACGCGGCGACGCCGACGCCATGATCTGCGGCCTGGAGGGACGCTTCGCCCGCCATCTTCGCAATGTCACCCTGATCATCGGCCCGCGCGCCGGCATCAAGGATCATGATCTGTCGGCGCTTTCCATGCTGATCTCGCAGCGCGGTGTCATTTTCCTGACGGATACCTACGTCTCTGTCGATCCTGCGGCGGAAGAGATCGCCGAGATGACCATTCTGGCGGCCGAGGAGATTCAACGTTTCGGCATTGAGCCGAAGGCCGCCCTACTCTCGTTCTCGGATTTCGGCTCACGCGATGCGCCGAGCGCCCTGAAGATGCGGCAGGCAGCGGCAATCCTGGCGCGCATCGCGCCCGACTTGCAATGCGACGGCGAGATGCATGCCGACTCCGCTCTATCCGAGCACCTGCGCCAGCGCGTCTATCCGCATTCGCGGCTGAAAGGCGAAGCCAATCTGCTGGTGTTCCCCAATCTCGACTCCGCCAACATCACGCTGACCGCGCTGCAGACGATGATGGACGCGTTGCATGTTGGCCCGATCCTGCTCGGCACCGACAAGCCGGCGCACATCCTTACGCCCTCGGTGACCTCGCGCGGCGTGGTGAACATGACGGCGTTGGCCGTGGCCGAAGCTGCACAGCAGGCTCAGGCTACGGCAAATCTGGGCCAAGGCGCCCTTTCGCGTTAAGCTAAACAAACAGTTAACCGCAAACGCGGTAGCTTTCGCGGCGGACGGATAAACGGAGCTCAGGACGAATGACGGGCCGAGGGTGGAAGCTGACGCGTGCCGCGGCGCTGCTCGGCGCCTTGGCGTTGTCAGGCTTTGCCGTCACCCAGCCACAGGCCGCCTCCCATGTTTGCCGCCAACTGGAAGCCGATCTCGCGGCCGCTTCGCGTGGTGGCGGCAAGCCGGCCCTGCTCAGGAAATACGACGACGCGATCGTGCGACAGCGCGAGCAGATTTCAAAGGCAGGCCGCCAGTACGACCGTGCCGGCTGCGGCTTTTCGCTGCTCGGGCGCAATCGCAACGCATGCGCCGCACTCGATACCACGCTCGACCGCATGACCGCCAACCTCGATGACCTGCAGGTCAAGCGCGCTGAGCTCGCCGGCGGCGGCTCGCGCCGCGATCGTGCACGCATATTGGCCTCGCTCGACGCCAATGGCTGCCGCGACAGCGCCGAGCCTTCGAAGCGTGCGCCTGTCCTGGAAGCGAACCGTGACAATGGCAAAGAAAATCTGCTCGATCGGCTTTTGGGCGACGCCGGAAGTGAGCCCGACGCACTGGACGGGCCGAGCGATGAACAACGCGGTATCCGCGCCATGCTCAACCAGCCCGACGGTATGGACCTGCCACGCCTTGGCGGCGAATTCCGCACAATGTGCGTGCGCACCTGCGACGGCTATTTCTTCCCGATGTCGAACGCCGCTTCGCTGGGCGATTTCGAGCGCGACCAAAAGAACTGCGAGTCGAGTTGCCCCGGCACTGAGATGCAGGTGTTTTATACGCGCGGCATTGGCGACGATTCGGCTGACATGACGTCTTCGGTGACCGGCAGGCCCTACAGCGAACTTCCGACCGCCTATCTCTACAAGCAGCCCGAAACGTCGCGCCCGCCGGCCTGCGGTTGCAACGCCGCACAGAATTTCGAAATCATTGCCGGCAATCCGCCAAGCCCGGAACAGGCTGAGGCCGATGTGGAGACCACGCCGTTCATTCCGGTGCCTGTCGCCAAGCCCGATCCAGGCGCCGACCCCGAGACTTTGGCCAATGTCGAAGGCGGGCTCGATCGCGAAGCCTTCAAGCGCCTCGCCGTCAAGCCCTCGCCGACGACCTTGCCGCCGCCGGAACAGCGCAAGATCAGGGTCGTCGGGCCAGCGTTCCTTCCCGACCCATAAGCGGCAATAGATCTGCAAGCTCCGGCCCCGAAGCCTGTCCCGTAAGCGCCAGCCGGAGCGGCATGAACAGCGCCTTGCCCTTGCGGCCGGTCACTTCCCTGATCTTGCCCGTCCAGTCCTTCCACACCGACCCGTTCCACGGGTCTTCCGGCAGAAGATCGAACGCCTGGCGAAGGAAATCGCGATCGATGTCGGAAAAGTCCGGCTGCTCTTGCGGGCCGTCGCGAAGCGTGCGCCACCAGATCGCTGCATCGGCCAGCCTGTCGAGATTGCCGCGCACCGCCAGCCAGAAGGGCTCGGCCTGTTCGCCGGAAATGCCGAGCACGATCAGCCGGTCGCGCGCCTCGGAAAACGGCATATGGTGCAGCAGTGCGTGGTTGAGCACAAAGAGTTCGTCCGGGTCGAACTTGGCGGCGGATTTCGACGCCGCGGCCGGGTCGAAGCGCCGGGCGAGCTCGGCCATGTCAGGCACCGCCGCAACATTTTCCGAAGTGCCGACAAGCGCCGCCAGCGAGGCGACGGCCATCGGTTCGATGCCGGTCTCACGCAGGCTCTCGATGGACAGCGCGCCGGTCCGCTTCGACAGGCCCTCGCCCGATGCGGTGGTCAAGAGATTGTGGTGTCCGAACACCGGCGGCTCGGCGCCGAGCGCCTGGAACAGGGCTATCTGCACGCCCGTATTGGTGACGTGGTCGTCGCCGCGGATGATATGGCTGACGCCCATCTCGATGTCGTCGACCACCGAGGGCAAAGTGTAGAGATAGGTGCCGTCCTCGCGCTGCAGAACCGGGTCGGAAAGCGAGGCGAGGTCGACGGTCTCCTCGCCGCGTACCAGATCGTTCCAGTGGACTTCGGCGCGCTCCGGCGCCAAGGGATCACTGGTGAAATTGGGCAGCAGAAAGCGCCAGTGCGGCCGGCGGCCATCGGCCTGGTATTCGGCGATCTGCTCAGGCGTCAGCGTCAGCGCCTCCCTGCCGTAGACCGGCGGCAGGCCGCGCGTGCGACGCACCTTGCGCCTGAGATCGAGCTCTTCCGGGGTTTCGTAGCAAGCGTAGAGAAGGCGCGCCGCCTTCAGTTTCTCCATCGCCGCATCGTAGATTTCGAAGCGCCGTGACTGGTATTCCGTGGCGTCCGGAAAAATGCCCAGCCAGTGCAGATCGTAGAGGATGGCGTCGGAGAACTCCTGCGTCGAGCGCGCGACGTCGGTGTCGTCGAAACGCTGGATGAAGCGGCCCTTGTTGTTCATGGCGAACAGCCAGTTGAACAGCGCGGTGCGCGCATTGCCGATATGAATGCGGCCGGTCGGTGATGGGGCGAAACGGACGGTAACTGTCATGAACGGGGCGTACCGGATGGTTTTACTGTTGACAAGACACGCCCCCGCGCTTGGCGGCAGACATAGAACATGACGGAAGCGATGAAAAGCCTGCAGCGCAGGGCGAAGTACGGCCCAGCAGAGCCTGAATCAAAAACCCGCCTCGGTGGGCGGGCCGTTGGCGCACATCAGCACCATGAATAAATTCCTAGCATAACTGCCGTCACTTGTCAAGTTGAAGCCACCCAAAGTTGCAAGACAATCGCTTCAGGTTCGCGCTGCCCCTTGTTCTGTCTTCCAGCGTTGGTGGTTGGCGAAAGCCGACGTGACAGCCAATCTCCCTCCTTGCGGGGGAGATCGGCAGCTTCACCGACGGCGCCTGCCTCCAACCTGAGAGAGCGCGGCCTGCCACGCGCGATACAACCCAGTCAAATCGCCAGCCCCTTGGTCAGTTCGAGCGCCTGGCGCTCGAACAGCCGGCGGTAGATGCCGCCTTGCAGTCGGATCAGTTGGTCGTGCGAGCCCTCTTCGACGATGCGGCCGCGATCGAACACCAGGAGCCTGTCCAGCGCCCGCACCGTCGAAAGCCGGTGCGCGATGACCAGCGTCGTGCGGCCGACCATCAGCCGCTCCATCGCCTGCTGGATCAGCACCTCCGATTCCGAATCGAGGCTGGATGTCGCCTCGTCCAGAATGAGGATCCGCGCATCGGCGAGGAAAGCCCGCGCGATCGCCACGCGCTGGCGCTCGCCGCCGGACAGTTTCACGCCACGCTCGCCGACCAGCGTGCCGTAACCTTTCGGCAGGTTGACGATGAAGTCGTGCGCGCTGGCCAACCGCGCGGCATGCTCGATTTCGGCTTGCGTGGCGCTCGGCCGGGCATAGGCGATGTTTTCGGCCAGCGACCGGTGGAACAGGATCGGCTCCTGCTGGACGATGGCGATCTGCCCGCGCAGCGACGCCTGCGCCACCCCGGCAATGTCCTGGCCGTCGATCAGGATCATTCCCGCACTCACGTCGTAAAGGCGCTGGATCAGCTTGACGAAGGTCGTCTTGCCCGAGCCTGAATGGCCGACCAGCCCAACGCGTTCGCCCGGCGCGATGTCCACCGAAAAATCGCGGTAAAGCGGCAGCCGGTGACTGCCATAATGGAAGGTGACGTTGTCGAAGCCGATGCGGCCGTCGGTGATGCGGATCGGCTTGGCGCCGGGCACATCCTCGATGCCGAGCGGCTCGGACTGGAAGTCGACCAGTTCCTCCATGTCGTTGATCGAGCGCTGCAGATTGCGGATATGCGTGCCGATGTCGCGCAGATAGCCTTGCAGCACGAAGAACGAGGTCAGCACGAAGGTGACATCGCCGGCGCTCGCCTGCCCCCATGCCCACAAAAGCAGGGAGAATCCGATCACCGCTGCTCTCAGAAGCAGCAGCATCGACCCCTGTGTGGTGCCGTTGACGGTGCCGCGCACCCACGTGCGGCGCGTGCGGGCGCGCCATCTGGCGACGACCTTGGCGAGGCGTGTCTCCTCGCGTTCCTCCGCACCAAAGCCCTTGACCACGGCGTTGCAGCTCACCGCATCGGCCAGCGAGCCTCCCAGCCGTGTGTCCCATGCGTTGGCAAGCCTCGCCGCAGGCGCGACATAGCCGAGCGACAGCATCGCCGTCACCGCGATGAACAGCACCGAACCTGCCGCGACGACAGCGCCCATCAGCGGCCAGAACCAGCCGAGCAGCAGCGTCGAGCCGACGAGCATGACGACGGACGGCAGCAGCGCGATCAGGATCGTGTCGTTGAGCAGGTCAAGCGCCCACATGCCGCGGGTTATCTTGCGCACGGTCGATCCGGCGAAGCTGTTGGCGTGCCAGTCGGTGGAGAAGCGCTGGACACGGTGGAAGGCGTCGGCGGCGATATCCGCCATCATCTTCAAGGTCAGTTCGACGATGGCCATGAAGGCGAGATTGCGCAGCACGACACCGGCGAGCGCCAGCGCCACCAGCATCGAAAAGGCCGCCATCGCCGCATTCCACGCGACATCGTCGGCCGCAGCACCGCGGGCAACGGCGTCGACCAGCCGGCCGGAATAGAGCGGCGTCAGCACGTCGGCCAGGGTCGATAGCAGGAATGTGGCCATGATGAGCGAAAGCCGCCACGGCTGGCGCCGCCAATGACTGAGCGTGAAGCCAAGGACGCTACGAAAGGCGCCGGCGCGCAAATCTATCTGAAAACGAGCCATGATATCATCCGGGCGCAAGCGAGCCCGGTCCTGGTAAGGTCGAAAATTGAAAAACCCGCGTTGGGCCAAGTAGCGCCCAGGAATGCGGAGATTCGGCATAGTGGTGGCTCGCCCGAATACGGGCGGCGACCGGCATCGACGAACGCCTGTTGTCGGATCGGCTTGCCCATGAAGGTGAAAACCTTCCGGCGCGCCAACCGAGACCTAGGCTTCGCGGCCTCGCATAACGATGTCAAATCGTGGCATTCGGTCCTCCCATTAGAGCGACGTGCGTCCATTTGGACGCACAAAGTACGCTCTAACACTTTGAATCTGCGCATCGTGCTTTCCGAAAATCGATTCCGATTTTCGGGCCGATGCGTAGGGAATCGCGGAGAGGCTCTTATAAGGATGCCTCAACGCCTCGCCAAGCCAGCGGAGCACCGAAAGTGCATCTGGTCCAAAGAGTGAGGCGATTTTGCAACAATCGCGGGTTGTACGCCGCCGTCGCCCGCTCAGCCTGTCGGGATGCGGTCGAGCCGCATGTAGCGGCCGTCGGTGGATGGCCTGAAACCGAGCTTTTCGTACAGCCCGTGGGCGTCGTTGGTCGACAGGCTCCAGTGCGTGACCGTGCTGACATCCGGATGATCGATGAGCGCCTGGACGAGCCGGATCCCGATGCCTTGCCCGCGATGTTCCGGCCAGATGATGAGGTCGGCGAGATAGGCGAAGGCCGTCCGGTCGGTAATTGCCCGGCCGAAGCCGACCTGGTTGCCGTCGAGATAGGCTCCCACGCAAAGCGAGTTGGCAAAGGCGCGGTGATGGACCTCGTCGCTGCGCCCACTGCCCCAGTAGCTTGCCATCAACATATCCGAGGTCGCCCGAAAGTCGATCCGTGACATGTCGAAGCTGATTTCACAATCGGGCATGGCTATCCCACTGATCGTCCGGCCGCAGCCGTTTCACAGGAGCAAGAACCGGAGATCTATCCGCCATCCCTGAACCGGTTGGTGATGGGATAACGGCGGTCGCGGCCGAAATTCTTTTTGGTGATCTTCACGCCGGGCGCCGCCTGCCGGCGCTTGTATTCGGCGATGTAGAGCAGGTGCTCGACGCGCGTCACCGTCGCCCTGTCATGGCCGCGCGCAACGATCTCGTCGACACCCATCTCGTTCTCGACCAGACACTCCAATATGTCGTCCAGCACCGGATAGGGCGGCAGCGAATCCTGGTCCGTCTGGTTCTCGCGCAATTCCGCCGAGGGCGCCTTGTCGATGATGTTGTTCGGGATCACCTCGCCGGAAGGGCCTAGCGCGCCCGGCGGCACGTGGCCGTTGCGCCAGCGCGCCAGCGCATAGACCTGCATCTTGTAGAGGTCCTTGATCGGATTGAAGCCGCCATTCATGTCGCCGTAGAGCGTGGCGTAACCGACCGACATCTCGCTCTTGTTGCCGGTGGTGACGACCATCGAGCCGAACTTGTTGGAGATCGCCATCAGGATGGTGCCGCGTGCGCGGCTCTGCAGGTTCTCCTCGGTGATGCCTTCCTTGGTGCCCTCGAAAAGCTGCGTCAGCGTATGCAGGAATCCCTCGACCGGCTCGAAGATCGGCACGATGTCGTAGCGGCAGCCAAGCGCGCGGGCGCAGTCCTCGGCATCCTTCAGTGAATCCTTCGAAGTATAGCGATACGGCATCATCACGGCGCGCAGCCGCTCCTCGCCGAGCGCGTCGACGGCAAGCGCCGCACAGATCGCCGAATCGATGCCGCCGGAAAGGCCGAGCACGACATTCTTGAAACCGTTCTTGTTGACGTAGTCGCGCAGGCCCAGCATGCAGGCGCGATAATCGGCCTCCTCCTTTTCCGGGATCTTCGACATCGGTCCGTCGGAGCAGATCCAGCCCTCAGGATTATTTCCATTTTGCGCGCCTACGGCGCGGTTCCTCTTCCAGGTGGTGACGTTGACCGTCTCCTCGAACTGGCTCATCTGGAAGGCCAGCGTCTTGTCAGAACCTATGGCAAACGACGCGCCGTCGAAGATCAGCTCGTCCTGGCCGCCAAGCTGATTGGCGTAAATGATCGGCAATCCGCATTCGATGACCTGACGAATGACGATCTGGTGGCGGACATCGACCTTGCCGCGATAGTAGGGCGAGCCATTCGGCACCAGCAGGATTTCCGCGCCGCTTTCGGCCAGTGTCTCGCAGACGGCGACATCGCCCCAAATGTCTTCGCAGATCGGAATCCCTAGGCGCACGCCGCGGAAATTGACCGGCCCCTGGATTTCAGGACCAGCCTGGAACACGCGCTTCTCGTCGAACTCACCGTAATTCGGCAGATCGAGCTTGTAGCGCTCGGCAAGGATCTTGCCGCCATCGGCAAAGATGATCGAGTTGTGCGTGCCGCTCTTGCGCTTCAGCGGCGTGCCGATGATGACACCCGGCCCGCCATCGGCGGTATCCCTCGCAAAGTCCTCCGCCGCCCTCTCGCAGGCCTTCAGGAACGCCGGTTTCAGCACCAGATCCTCGGGCGGATAGCCCGCGAGGAAAAGCTCGGTGAACAGCACGAGGTCGGCGCCCTGACGGGCGGCATCCGCCCTCGCCTCGCGCGCCTTGGCAAGATTGCCTGATATATCGCCGACCGTCGGGTTGAGCTGGGCGACGGCGATGCGCAGAATGTCAGGGGCGGTCTTGTTGGTCATGCCTGCTGACTTAGCGCGGTAAAATTCGCCGGGCAATGGCGTTCGTTTGGACCACTGACCGATCGACGAATGTCGATCGTGTCAGACCGATCGAACGTCGATCGGCCTACTCGCCCATATATTCGCGCAGTGCCTCCGGCGAATGGTTCTCGCCGATCGACATCGCCAGGATGCGGGAAATATGCCGACGCGGCAGGCCGGTTTCGCCCACCCAGGCATTGATCTGGTTCTGGATCTTGTCGAGATCCCTCTTCGAGGTTGGGCTCTCGGCGATGTCAAGGCCGGCATCGCGCAGCGCCGCCGCCATGTCGGCCGAGACGATGAAGGCGTCCCACTCCAGCCACCGCAAGAAATACTGGCCGGTGTTACCGCCGAGCCGGCTGCCATGCTTGCCGAGATAGGCCATCAGGCCAACCTGGTCGTCGGCCGGCCAATCGGCGAGGAATTTGCCGAAGCCGCCATGCTCCTTCGACACGCGCTCGACGAAGGCCGCGTTGTCGCGGACGGATTTGATCTTCTGCGGGTTGCGCACGATGCGCTTGTCGGCGGTCAGGTCGTGCCAGAAATCGTCCGGCTGGAACAACAGCCGCTTCGGCTCGAAACCGAGAAACGCCTCTTCGAAGCCCGGCCATTTCTGCTCGATGACGCGCCAGACGAAGCCGGCGGCGAAGACCCGTTCGGCCATGGTCGACAGAATGCGGTCGTCCGCAATCTTTGCCACGGCGGCGTTGTCGGGCAGAGGCCCCAGCAGCGACGTCAGCGCCGCTTCCCCGCCTTTGCGTTTGGCCGCGCGGGCGCGAATTTTCGCGAAATCGGGCATCTTATCTCCACCTCACGCCGCGCTTTTGACGGAACGGCATCTTCCTATATGGAAACAAGACTGCCAAGCCGATGCTTTTCGTATGGAGACATCCATGAACAAGACCGTGCCCGAACTGGCCAACCGTTGGCTGGGGCTAGAACCGGAGAACTTGAGCGAACCTGAGAGGCGAGTGCTGCAGAGCGCCGTCGATCGCCAGCCGGTATCGCAGAACATCAATGACAGCCTCGCCGGCGCACAGAATGCGGGCGACCGGATCGCCGACGCCATCGCGCGGGTCGGCGGCTCATGGACATTCATCCTGTCCTTTATCGCCTTTCTGACTCTCTGGATCGGCGCCAATTGGTGGTTCCTGGGGCGCGCTTCATTCGACCCTTACCCCTTCATTTTCCTCAATCTCGTCCTGTCGATGATCGCCGCCCTGCAGGCGCCGGTGATCATGATGTCGCAAAACCGTCAGGCCGCGCGCGACCGCATCGACGCCGCCCACGACTACGAGGTCAATCTCAAGGCCGAGATCGAGATCATGGCGCTGCATGAAAAGCTGGACGAACTGCGCCACAGCCAGATCATCGGCATGCGCGACGAGATCGCGCGGATGGCCGAACAGGTGAAGCGGATCGATGAGATTCTGTCGAAGCAGCGGACGCGTTCATGACGGACGCCATCCATAATCTCATCGAGCAGTATGGGTTGATCGCCGTTTTTCTGGGCTGTGTCGCCGAGGGCGAAAGCGCCGCCCTCCTCGGCGGTTTTTTCGCGCATCAGCATGTCTTCGTCCTGTGGCAGGCCTTCCTCGCGGCGGCCAGCGGTGCCTTTGTCGGCGACACGCTCTTTTTCATCCTCGGTCGAAGCTTCGCCGATCATCCATCCGTTCTCAAGCTGAAGGCCAGGCCGGGCTTCAGTCATGCCTACCGTCTCGTCTCGTCCCACCCCAACATCTTCGTGCTGTCGAACCGATATATCTATGGCTTGCGCCTGGTGGGCGGCATCGCCGCCGGCTTCTCGAGCATAAGTGCGACGCGCTTTGTCATTCTCAACACCCTCTCATCAGCGGTCTGGGCCGCATTGTTCGGCACCATCGGCTATGTTTTCGGACTGGGCGCCGAGCGCATCATCGGCCAGGCGCTGGCCCGTCACGAACGTCTGCTGGTGGCTCTGGCCATCGGCTTGGGCGTAGCCGTCCTGGCCTGGCTCATCGCTCACGCCATTGCCAAAAAGGAGCGTGGCAAGGAAATGTGAGGATCGACCAAGACCTGACCTCATCTTGCTCCAGGGTGTCAGCACATCTCAGAATCAAGTCCATCAGCGGAGTGAACGCAATGACCGACAAGACGTCCACCAAGCCAACGAGGGCTGCAAAGAAGGTCGACACCAAAGAGGTTCCTGCGAAGCCGGTTCTCCTTTCAGGCGGCAACCCTCAGATCCCAAAGGGATACGGCGACGCCCCCGTGCAGGCTTACATCGCGGCCATGCCGGGCTGGAAAAGCGACATCGGGCGCCGCCTCGACGCGCTCATCGTGCGCACCGTCCCCGGCGTGCACAAGGCAGTCAAATGGAACTCGCCATTTTACGGCATCGAGGGCCAGGGCTGGTTCCTGTCGTTCCATGTCTTCGCCCGCTACATCAAAGTGACCTTCTTCCGAGGCACGTCGCTGCGTCCTGTTCCTCCCGGCGAGTCCAAGCACAAGGACGTGCGCTACCTCGACATCTACGAGGACCAGTTCGACGAAGCTCAGTTCGCTGCCTGGGTGAAGCAAGCCAGCCAGTTGCCCGGCGAACAACTGTGAGCGCATCGAAGGCCCTGATGGAGACGAGCGATGGTACCATGTGCCGACTAGCGACATTCAAGTGACGGCGAACGACAACAACCCTAGAGAAAGCGACATCACCATGAAGAAAAGCAGCCCGGAGGCAGAAGCCTCTCCCTCTCAGCTGATCGATGCGAGAATTGAGGAGCTGAGTGATTGGCGGGGCAAGATGCTGGCTCGGGTCCGGACCCTCATCAAGCAGGCCGACCCCGAAGTGGTCGAGGCCTGGAAGTGGCGAGGCGTTCCGGTGTGGGAGCACGCGGGAATCATCTGCACCGGCGAGACGTACAAGAATGTCGTGAAGATGACCTTCGCCAAGGGCGCCTCGTTGGAGGACCCTTCGGGCCTCTTCAACTCCAGCCTCGAAGGCAACACCAGGCGCGCCATCGATATCCATGAGAGCGACGAGATCGACGAAGAGGCGTTGAAGACGCTCATTCGCGCCGCCGTGGCACTGAACATTTCGGTGCGAGCTGCCGCTGGACGCGTCCGCTCGCAGAAAAAACCAAAGAGCGCCTGAAGTGCTAGATCGGTAGTCCCGTGATGCGCTCGATGATGGCGATGCCCCAGACGCCGGCGACGATCACCACCGAAATCAGCACCGCCAGCGAGCCGCAATCCTTGGCGAGCTGGATATCCACGTTGAACTCCCGGCTGAACGCATCGCAGGCAGCCTCGATGCCGGTATTCAGCACTTCGACCATGATCAGCAGCAGCACCGCGCCGATCAGCAGCGCATAGCCGCGCCACGATATCGAAACAAACCAGCCGAGCGGCAAGGCAAGCACGAGCAGCATCAGCTCCTGCTGGAAGGCCTTTTCGCTGGCGGCCAATTTCTGAAACGCCCGCACCGAATTGAAAAAAGCATCGATCAGCCGCTGCATGCGCAACCCCTTTCCGAATCACCGGCAGGGGATACCGCAATGGCCGGATCAATGGAATAAGGCGGCCTCGCCAAAAATCACTCGTTCGCCACCTTGATCGATGGAGCCGACGTCTCGAACTGTGGCAGCGCATCGTCGATCGAGTAATAGTCGCCCTTGTCGCCGACGAAGATATGGCTTTCACCGGAAAGGCCGGACGGCCTGTCGAAGGAGCCGGCCATGATCGAAATCGAGTCCAGCTCAGCGTGCTTCCAGAACAGCAGCGAGCCGCAGGTGCTGCAGAACCCGCGCTTGGCCACATCGGAAGCACCGTACCAGGTGAGCGCGTCCTTCCCTTCGATATCGATGTCGGCGTCCTTGGCGGCGGTTGCGGCGACGAAATGTCCGGTCTGCTTCCGGCACTGCGAACAATGGCAATAGACGACACCGCGCAGCCGACCCCGCGTCCTGAAGCGCACGGCTCCGCACAGGCATGATCCGCTGTGATTGTCACCCATCTCGGCCTCCAAACGAAATCGCCATCTGCCGTTCCATGGCAGCGGCATCCTTGCCAGGATTCCAGTTTTGCAGCGGCCGTGCCCAAGCAAATGCGACATGCGACGGGCATGTTCCGCACGGCACGGCTTGCACAAGGGGGCAGCCGCACGAGTAGCCTATCGAGCCAACCTCTTTCCATATGAATTTTTGTGCACTATATTTTCAACAGAAAGAGAAAGACACTCGCAATGCAACCTCATCTCGCCGCCAACACAGCCGAGAATACAGTCCTGACCAAGGCCACGCTGCGCGCCGCCGACCTGCTGGGCATTACCGCCAGGATGCTGGCCTCCATCATCGGAGTGTCGGAAGCCACGGTTTCGCGCATGCGCAGGCAGGAGTTCCTGCTGGAACGCGGAACCAAGCCGTTCGAGCTTGCCGTATTGTTCGTCCGCCTGTTCCGCTCGCTCGACGCCATTGTCGGCGGCGACGAGACCGTCGCCCGGGCGTGGCTGAAAAACGCCAATACGGCGTTCGACAGCACCCCGCTCGAAAAAATCGTAACGATATCAGGGCTTGTCGATGTCATCGCCTATCTGGACTCCCGACGCGCTCTCGTCTGAGGCCGCCAAACTCGATGGCAAGTGTTGGCTCGACGGCAAATACTGGCGCATGGTCGAGGCGCAGCACCGCGTCTCGACGCTGAAGATCGTCGATACGCTCGATGAGCAGGCCCTCCTCGAAGACCTGATCGAGGAAACCAAGCCACAAATCCCCTTGGAATGCCGACACCTCCATTATCTGCTGGCGACACCCTTCCGCTACGGCTCGATCTACCCGCACGGTTCGCGTTTCCGCCGCGCCGGCAGGACCAGGGGCGTCTACTATGCGGCGGAAACCATGATGACCGCCGTTTCCGAAATGGCCTTCTACCGCCTGCTGTTCTTCGCGGAATCGCCGGATACGCCCTGGCCGCGCGACGCCGCCGAATATACCGCCTTCGCCGCCGCGATACGCAGCACAAAGGTGATCGACCTGACGCGGCCGCCGCTCGACCGCGACGCGGCGGCATGGACGCACCCGACCGACTATGCGGCTTGCCAGAATATCGCCGATGTCGCGCGCGAGGCCAGGCTGGAGGCGATCCGCTATCGCTCCGTGCGCGACCCGAAAGGCGCCAATGTGGCGCTGCTGACCTGTCGCGGCTTCGCCAAGCCGAAACCGCTGGATCCCCACACATGGCGCATCCGGCTGGGCGGCTTCGGCGTGCAGGCGATCTGTGAGTTCCCGGAAAAGCGGATCGCGTTTTCCAGGACGGCCTTTGCCGCCGATCCCCGGCTCAACGGACTGCGCTGGGAACGATGAAAATCCGACGCTTGGTCCGACATACGGACTGACCCGTCAAAGTCGTCTACGAGACGGCGCCCGAGTAACTTGCGGCGTGTGGCGCTGCGCGACAGCGGCGGCAGCAGCTTTGCCGTGCCGCCGCGTACGACCGCGGGCTGGAAGAGCCGAGCGATGTCAGGCGAGCTTCCTGAGAAGGAAAACATCGTTGCTCGCCATGTCGTTCAGTGAGCACCTCAATACCAACTGAAGTTCCAGCTCTTGAACATTGCGGACGCTGACAGAAAGTCCATCCATAGACAGCCGCTCCAGAATATCCTTTCCGTAACGGCGAAGGTGGTCTTCCTGATAATAGACCCGCACGCGTTCGGAAGGTGGGAGGTCGCCTTCGATGGTTTTAGACCCCCAAAGAGGCACCTGAATCACGGCGATGCCGTTTGGGACGAGGATACGGCGGATTTCGCTCAGAGCCCTTCGGTCATCAGGGACGTGTTCAAGAACGTGCGAGCACCAGATGAGATCGTATGTGTTGTCCTCAAACGGCATGTCCTGAATGTCAACCTTATGCATAACTCGTGGATCCATGAGATCGGCAGTGTGGTACTCAGTGCAACTTCCCCTGAGCCATTTCTGGATCTCTGGTTCGGGAGCGAAGTGCAGAATTTTATCCATCTTGGCCGGAAGGGAATCCTTCAGAAGGATGTAAGCCAGCCTGTGACGCTCCGCGGACCAGCATGATGGGCATCGAGCGTCAAACCGGAAGAACGGGCCAGGTTTACCGGCAGAAAATTGGAATCCCGTCCACCCGCACAAGGGGCAATGCCTGTATTCACGAACCTTGCCCAATCCTCTCAGCGTCGCAGCATATGCCCGATTAAGGGCCACGATTTGAATCCGTTTCAACGTCGATTGAAGACTCCTCATGAAGACCTCCCGCAAGCTACGCGGTTCGTACTTTGACACTGGAGTCGGCGACAATAAAGGAATTGCTTGCAGCGTTTTGCTGAGATTTCACGTCCTGCTAACCATCAAGCTGTCGCATATCAAGAAAGCCAGATTGGGCAGTGATGCCGCGGTTGCGCCATTCCGGACCTGCACGGTGGGCGGTCGTATCTTGCCTCGAACGCTGCCGGCAGATCTGCACCGGTCTTGGGGCGTACACCTTTGCGTGGCGGATAACGGCTTCAGGTCATGGGCGTGAGTTCGACCGAGGGCGAGCGAACTTCCGCTCGGGGTCGGAACCGGCATTCCACCTCGGGATACCAACCGGATTGCCACCACTCGCCAAAACGACGTCGGCCCAAGACTCAACCGGCGGGTGCGTAACGCAGCAGCGTCACGCCCTGGGTAAGGTTTTCCATGCCCAGCGGCTTCAACCTCAGTGACAGGCCGGACTGGAAGTACGGCTTGCCGCCGCCCAGCACGACCGGGTGCATGTAGAGCCGGTACTCGTCGATAAGGCCAGATCGTGCGAGATGCGCGGCAAGATCGGCGCCGGCGACGGTGATCTGACCATCCGCTTCCGACTTGAGAGACCTTGCCACATCCTCGACATCCCCTTGCACCAGCCGGGCATTGGGTCCGACTTCCCGAAGCGTCGTCGAAAACACGATCTTTGGGGTCTCGCGCCAGGCGTGGGCAAAATCCACTTCGACGTCCCCGGTGCCGATTTCCCGGTCCGGGCTGTCCCAGAAGCGCATCACCTCGTACATCCGGCGCCCGCACAGCGCGATCGAGGTCTGTCTCATCATGTCGTTGAAATGCCGGTGCAGCCCCCCTTCGGGTACCGGCAAGGCAATGCTTCCGTCCGGCCCGGCGATGTAGCCGTCCAGGGACATCAGCATGGCATAGACGATCCTGGCCATCGGTGCCTCCGTTCTGTCCTCGCACAAAGATGCATAACCAATTGCACTTTGCAATCAGTTTATCGCACGCGTGGAATTCAACGCGGAACTTCGCGGGACCGGCACAACGAGGCCCGCTGGCTGAAAGAAGCGCCGGATTTCTCCCCTGCCCCTAGTTCTCGCTGCCGATCGACATCAGCCGCCAATCTCCAGGGTTTGCGATTAGCCATAAGCCACCATGCCTTCGTCATCCTGGGGCGGAGCAAGGAGCGAAGCGACGCGGCGCAGACCCCAGGATCCATGCCGTGACATCAGCCGAAGAATGCAGCGGCGCAGAACGGCGCTTGCATCCGCAACGGCGCCAGCTACCCTTCAACTATGACCGGCTATGCCTACA
>NZ_SUHQ01000014.1 GCF_004962245.1 Mesorhizobium sp.
CCCCTCTGTCCTGCCGGACATCTCCCCCACTTGGGGGGAGATTGGCAGCTTCAGCAGCAGCGCTCTCTTTGCGAGGTTTGTGATTGGCGAAACCGGCGGCGCCGTCCGATCTCCCCCCAAGTGGGGGAGATGTCCGGCAGGACAGAGGGGGGCGCGACAGAACGCAAACCTCGTTCATTGGCACCCTCATGAACCGCTTCGCCGAACTCCTCGACCGCCTCGTGCTGACGCCGTCGCGCAACGGCAAGCTGACGCTGCTGACCGATTATTTCCGCGGCGTCGAGGATCCGGATCGCGGCCTGGCGCTGGCCGCCATCACCGGTGACCTGACCATCGCGGCGGTCAAGCCGGCGATGCTGCGCACGCTGGTCATGGAACGCATGGATCCGGTGCTGTTCGGCTATTCCTACGACTATGTCGGCGACCTCGCCGAAACCGTTTCGCTGGTCTGGCCGCAATCGCCCGCGGATATCGCGAACCACGAGCCGACGCTCGCCGAGGTCGTGGCAAAGCTGCAGGCGGCGAGCCGTTCCGACGGGCCGAAAGTGCTGGCCAGGCTGCTCGACAGCGCCAGCATCTCGGCGCGCTTCGCCATCATAAAGCTCGTCACCGGCGGCCTGCGTATCGGCGTCTCGGCGCGGCTGGCCAAGCAGGCGCTGGCCGATCTCGGCAAGGTCGACATCGCCGAGATCGAGGAGCTCTGGCACGGGCTGACGCCGCCCTATGCCGGACTGTTCGCCTGGCTGGAAGGCAAGGCCGAAAAGCCCGAAAAGACGGCGCTGGCGCTGTTCCGGCCGGTGATGCTGTCGAACCCCGTCGGCGACGGCGACCTCGAAAAGCTCGACCCGGCCGACTACGCCGCCGAGTGGAAATGGGACGGCATCCGTGTCCAGGCGGTATCGGAAGGCGGCATTCGCCGGCTCTATTCGCGCACCGGCGACGATGTTTCCGGCGCCTTTCCGGATCTCGCCGAGGCGATGGATTTTTCCGGCACCCTCGACGGCGAGCTTCTGGTCGGCGATCCCCGGCAGGCGACGGGCACCTTCTCGGACCTGCAGCAGCGGCTGAACCGCAAGAGCGTGGCGCCGAAGATACAACAGCAATACCCGGCGTTCATGCGCTGCTACGACGTGCTTCAGATCGGCGACGAGGATCTGCGGGCGCACTCTTTCCGCGAGCGGCGCGGCCGGCTCGAGGCCTTCGTCAGGATGCTCGAACCGAGCCGGTTCGACCTGTCGCCGCTGGTCGAATTCGAGGGCTGGCAGGCGCTGGAGGATTTGCGCCGCAAGCCGCTGCACCCGGTCATCGAAGGCGTCATGCTGAAGCGCTGGGATTCGCCTTATCTCACTGGCCGGCCGAAAGGCCCATGGTTCAAATGGAAGCGCGATCCGCACACGGTCGACGTCGTGCTGATGTATGCCCAGCGCGGCCACGGCAAGCGTTCGAGTTTTTATTCCGACTACACGTTCGGCGTCTGGTCCGGCCCGGAAGGATCGGAGGAACTGGTGCCGGTGGGGAAAGCCTATTTCGGCTTCACCGACGAGGAGCTGAGGCAGATCGACAAATATGTCCGCGACAACACGGTCGAGCGTTTCGGCCCGGTCCGCTCGGTGCGGGCCGACCGCAGACAAGGCCTCGTGCTGGAGGTGGCGTTCGAAGGGCTCAACCGCTCGACACGGCACAAGTCGGGCGTCGCCATGCGCTTTCCGCGCATTTCACGGCTGCGCTGGGACAAGCCGGCGGCCGAAGCCGACCGCATCGAGACGCTGCAGGCGCTGCTCGATAGTTAGACCTTTTGTTTGAGCATCGGATTTTCGCAAAACCGGTTTCCACCCTCGGGTCAAGCCCGTGGGCATGCTTTTGGGTTCGATGCTCTACGGAACGACCGAGACGCGGATCTCGTAGATGTCGACCGACTTGCCCTGCTGGTCGAAGTCGGAATTGATGGCGATGGTGCCGGCAGCACCCGGACGCTTGTCGGGAAAGCGCACGTCGAACAGATATTCGTTGTTCTCACGGCCGACCGCGTAGCGCTTGCGGCCGCAATCGCCGAGTTCGCCGAAATTGCAATCGACGGAAATCTGCGTCTCCTTGCCTTCCTCGGAGCGGGCGATGATGTCGAACACGGCGTGCTTGCCGGCGAGCCTTTCCAACACGCCTTGCCCGACGTCGAAGCTGATGGCCGAGCCGGAGGCGCCCGACCGGATGCGCAGGAAGGAACCGCTCTCGTCCTGCATGACTTCGGCCTTGGCATCCGAAGGCGCACTGACAAGCGTCGGGTCGCTCGGCGAAAACACGTTGATCCAGTCGCGACCCTCATCGGGCTCGCCGGGATTCAGCGGCGAGGCCGTTTCGCCTGGCGGCGTGAAATCATCGTCGTCCACCGTCGGAGGCGTTTGCGGCGGGGCCGTATCGAGTTGGGCGGCCGACTTGAAGACGCCGGTCTGCGCAGCGAAATAGAGGCCGATGCCGGCAGCGGCAAGCAGTGTAACACCGAGGAAGATCGCGGTGAGAGGCAGACGGCGGCCCCTCACCCGCCTCTCGTCGCGGTCGGGCATCACCTCTGCGTCGTCGTCTCCAGCCGATGCAGGGGTCGACATGTCGATCTCCGGCACACCGGCGAAAACCGCTTCGGGCATGATATCGGGAACGACCGGTAAGACGCGCGACCGGGGCGCGTCGGATGCAGGAGGCTGCACCGGACCGTCGACAACGATGTCAGGCGACGGCGCAGATTCGGCTTCGACCGCGCTATCGGCCTGAGGCTCCACCGGACCGTCGACGACGACCTCAGGCGGCGGCGCAGGTTCGGTTTCGACCGCGCTATCGGCCTGAGGCTCCATCGGACCGCCGCCGACGACGTCAGACGGCGGCGCAGATTCGGCTTCGGTTCCGCTATCAGCCGGCTGCTCCACCGCCGATGCTGCGGCGTCATCATCGGCCTGCAGGCCGACATCGCGAACCGCTGGCAGAAACTCGGATTCGATTTCGGTGATCTTGGCCTGGACTGCCTTGCGGTGCTTGATGGCGACTTCCACCGTCACGCCCTGGTTGGCCTGCAGGGCACGGTCCAGTGCGGCGAAGGCCGATCGATAGACCCTCTCGCGAAACGCCCGGTCGTCGGCATTGCCTTTTTCGAAGGCGTTCCGGATCGCTTTTTCGATCGCGTCCAAGCAAAGTCCCTCTGCACGTTCGCCCACACTGCCATGATCGTTAGCCGCAGCCGACCAATCAATCAACGGGCCAGCGGCCGCATTCTGCCCTGCCGGTGCATCCAAGGCCTATTTCAGAGGTTTTTCGGCAACGGAATCAACATATTTCGCCGATTTCCCGTCCCAGAGCCAAGGTGGCGTCGCGCAACCTGCCGGTCAGGGCAACCGCTTCAGGTTTGCGCTGCCGCCGCTTATGGACCGGCAAGGGCGCGACATGAATTGCCAAGTCTCATCTTGAATTCGCGGTTGCCCATCTTGAATTCGCGGCCGGTTGCGTCTATCACCCAGCGCATCTTGGAGGCTCCGGCTTCCCGGGCCGCTTTAGCTCAGTTGGTAGAGCACATCATTCGTAATGATGGGGTCGCGTGTTCGAGTCACGCAAGCGGCACCAAAAGCTCAGATAATCCCCATGTCCGCCGTATGTCCGTGCCTCGCGTCGCCGCAGGCGCCCCTTCGCCTTTCTCAATTTCAAACGCGGCCATCACCGGGACGAGGACTGTTCGGGAACGGTCGCCCGACATGTTTGGTCACATCGCACAACTTCCAGGCACCGCCGTCAGGACAGGCCACAAAGGGGAGTTGAAAACAAATGAGCTGAAATGAAAGCCATCTGAGACACAACTGAAACACATCTACGCGCAGGCGACATGCAAGCGAAACGCTTTGGGGCGATGGTCGGGCTCCAAGAAACGCAGGAGCGTCGCCGATGACACCCGACCAGATCAGACTTGTCCAGGATAGTTTTCGCGAGGTCGTCCCGATACGCGTGGCCGCCGCCGCTCTGTTCTACGAACGCCTGTTCGCGATCGATGCGGATCTTCGCGCGCTGTTTCCGGTGAGGGACATGACCAAGCAAGGCGCCAAGCTGATGGCGAGCCTGGGCTTCGTCGTGCACGGACTGGACCGGGCGGACACCATCCTCCCGACGGTGCGCGTGCTCGCCAAGCGTCACGTCACTTACGGCGTCAAGGAACATCATTACCCGATCGTCGGACAAGCGCTCATCGAGACGCTGGCGGCCGGCCTCGGCACGGCTTTTACGCCGCCGGTGCGCGAGGCTTGGGAGGCAGCCTACGGGTTGCTCGCGGGTGTGATGATCGCGGCTGCCCGCGAGGATCAGCTCGCAGCGTGACTTGATAGGGTGCAGCCGAAGGCGGCCATCCAACCGAACCTAATTCTAGATGGAGAGAAACACGATGTTCAGAAACACAGCTATTGCAGCGCTTTGCGTGGCGGCAAGTTCGGCTTCTGCCGGCGAACTCACGGCCCGTCAGGGTGGGACCGTCGATCTCGGCAACTTCCACGGCGTCGTCTATTACACGGAGGCGGACGACGGCTATCGGGTGGTCACCACGATGGCGGCGGGCGAAGAGACCCTGCCCGTGCGCTTCGTCGCGACCCTCACCGAGGGCCAGGCGGTCGTGATCTCGGTACCGGGCGCGTTCAAAGACCCCGGCCAGGCACTCGAAATCTCGCGCGCCGAAGGCAAGCTCGTTGTCGCGAAGGTGGAACCCACCCAGTAAGCGGCTCGTTTCCACGGGCTCTTGCATCTCGCGCAGCGGCCAGAGCTCATCGACCGCAACGGCGGAACGTTGACGTCGCGGCGCAACCGGGTAGTCTTGCCCTTGCTTCCGCGCCTCCAACGACGCGAAGTGGCAATCGGCACCGCCATCGGGATGGCTATCGTCCCAACCTTGGAGGACGAGATGCTCAGGGTGCAATGCGCGGAAGTTCGATTTCGACTTCTTGGGTGCGGACAATTTCTCCTGACACTGATCGGCGCTGGTGTCCTTGCGTCGGCCGCTTTTGCCGACGTCGTCGAGCCCGCGACCCTCGCTGTCGCGGATTTCGAGTTCAAGGATACATCCGGCGAAGTCAGAGACCAGACCGCCGAACACCAAGCGCGGCTGAAGGCATTTGGCGTTACGTTGCAGGATGCCCTTTCGGACAACAAGAAGATCGACCTCGTCGCGTTACCTTGTCAGGCAGAACAGTGCACCATCAAGGACCCCGGCCTTGTCGATCTCTCGAAGCAGGCAAAAACAGCCCGCGCGAAATATCTCCTGATCGGTCAGATGCACAAGATGAGCACGCTGGTTGGCTGGGTGAAGTTCGCAGTGCTGGATTTGAACAACAACAAGGCTGTATGCGATCGATACCTGACTTACCGGGGAGATACCGACGAAGCGTGGCGACGAGCCGCAGAGTTCACGGTGCGCGACATCGAGAAGCACTGCATTCCGTAGGGTTCCGCAGGAAGTCCGGCGACCGAAATGGGTCCCCCGGCGGCAACGCAGCAGCGCCGGTGATCAGACAGACAGGAATGCTCCCATCGCATTGTTGTGGGTGTCACCGCCGCTGCGGCCGCCGAGCGCGGCGCAATCCTCACCGGCTCGACTTCTCCAGGGAAATGACCGCGGGTGATGAAAGCCAAGGGCGCGGATTTTTCGCACTGGCGATACCCCCCAGTCGCCGCCGTTTGAAGGCTCCGTGTTCGATCGCGTCAACGGTGCCTGGTTTGTTTGACTCCATGGTTTGACTTGCATCAACGCCAAAGCAGTTGGGTGGCCGGATGATTGCTACGCCTTTGAATTGCCCGCGATCATGGAGACGACCGATGGACGAAGAGCTCAGAAAGAAGATCCTGACGCTGTTGGACCAACACCGGATCATGACGATTGCAACGCTAAGGCCGGATGGCTGGCCGCAGGCGACGACCGTCGGCTACGTGAACGAAGGCCTCACCCTCTACTTCCTCTGCGGCCTGGACAGCCAAAAGGCGGCGAATCTGGCGCGCGATGACCGGGTGTCGGTGACGATCGATCACGACACTCCGGATCTGATGGCGATTACCGGCCTGTCCATGGCGGCGCACGCGAAAGAGGTGGCTGATCCGGCCGAAGCGGCCAAGATCTTGCGTATGCTTCCGCTGAAGTATCCCGAGCAGGTCGCGCCACTGCCGGTTCCGATGCCGACCCCGGAGGATGTCCGCATATTCCGCGTCACGCCGACGGTCATCTCCGTGCTCGATTACTCCAAGGGCTTCGGCCACACGGACCTTGTGACTTGTTAAGCGCTTGTGCCCGGGAGGAGGCGGCCGTTGCGTTCCTCCGGTGCGGGACGCTGCGCGACGCTGGTCCGGAGTTGTTCCGATCTCACTGATCAGCTGGACGAGGCGGAGCCGTCGCCCAGCGTCGCCACCGTCTTCAGCGCGCCGTCGAGCAGGTCGCCCTTCTCGTCCTTCAACGCGGCTTCGCGCAGGCGCCTGATCCAGTCGGCGGCATCGGCGCGGCCCTTGACCATATCCAGCGCCGACAGCACCCGGTCGAATTTCGACTGGGCGCGGACATGGGTGTCGCTGTAGCCCTTGATCAGCCGGCGGCAGTTGAGGATTTCGATGGCCAGCGCATAGTCCGCCGGCACATACTCAAGCGCCAGCGCGTACCAGCGCTCGAGATGCTCGGTCTCGACCCTGTGGCGCAGCAGGCGGCGGCGCCAGCGGCGCAGGCCGCCGATGAACCACAGCGCGGCAAAACCGGCAAAACTGTCGGTGCGGATGCGGCGGCCGCGGTTGATGCGGCGGTCGAGAAAGGCGGCGAGCTTCGGCCGCGCTTCGATGTAGCTGCCAAGGCCGGCCGGCAGCGTGCCGCAGAATTCCTCGATGCGCGGATGGAAATATTCGGTCACCTGGAGGATCGAACCGTCCTTGACGCCGACCTCGCGGCGCACGCGCTGGTCGCGCGTCGAGCGCGTCTTCAGATCGGCGACGCGGATCATGTCGTCGTAGCACATGGCGTTGGCCAGATGCTTTGCCGCAGCGATCGACAGCGCATAACTATGACCGGCATCGTCCAGCGCGACGGCGCGGTCGAGCCGGTCGAGATACTCGCCGCCATAGGCGATGTCCTGATAGTCGACGATTTTTTTCAGCCCACGAAGCGCCATGTCGCGCACAGGTTCGGGCAGCGCATCGACCCGGGCGGCCAGTGCCTGCCAGCCCTTCAAGAGGCTTTCCGGGCCGCTCACCTTTGCCGCCGCGCCCGAGCCGGTTTCGGCAGCTTTCGGCTCTGCGATCCTGTCGCCCGGCGCCGGCGCACTCGCGATGCCGCGCGCGCGATCATAGGCGGCACCGAAGGCAGCGAGGCTGGCCTTGACGCCGCGGCCGCCGGCGCCGATCGCCTGCTCGTAGCTCTCGCGCGTGAACGGCAAGGCGTCGGACCCCGCCAGCGCGCCGAGCAGGCTGGCCGAGATCATCGAGCCATTGTCGGCGGCGATCTTCTCCATGTCGAAGGCGATGAAGCGCTTGGCGGCTGCTTCAGCCGTGGCATGCACCTTTGAGGACGAGGCCCGGCCGTCGCCAGGCTCGATCTTTTCCGACACGGCGGCGATGCGGTGCGACGAGGCGATCAGCGTGGTCCGCTCGGGCGTGACGAAACCGCGGATGATGGCGCGGCCGGCTTCCATGAGTTCGGCGGCGATCAAAATGTCGACGTCGCCCTGCGACGGCGACAGCGCGAAGACCGGCAGCCGGCCGGTGTCGCGGCACATCTCGACATAGTAGATGGTGGCGCCGGTGCGCTGGGCGACGCCGGCGACCGAGGTCGACTGCGCGACATAGAAATTGCGCTCGGCGACGTCGGTGATCCAGTCGGCCAGCACGCCGCCGCCCTGGCCGCCGACCGCCAGCACGGCGAGCTTGATGACGCGCTCGTCTTCGGGAGCACCGGCTTTCGCGCGCGCTGAGGGGACGGCCTCAAGCATCGGCGAATGTCAAGCGCCGGCCTTCACGGCGCCGCTGCAAGAGGCTGATCGTGGCGCGGCGCGCGGCTTCCAGGAAACGGTCCCAGCGGCTCGGATTGTGGACCACGTCGGCGCGGTAGAAGGACGGGCACAGCACTGCTGCATCGGCGACCTCGCCGCAATTGCCGCAGCCGACGCAGCTCTGGTCGATATGCGCCACCGGATCGTCACGCAGCGGGTCGTCGAGCGACTTGACCGACAGCGACGGGCAGCCGGAAAGCCGCATGCAGGCGTGATCGCCGGTGCAGATATCCTCGTCGACGCCGAACTTGGGCTTGACCACCCGCTCGCCGCCCTTGATCGCCTTGTCGACCAGCGGCTTCTCGCGACGCTGCCGGTTGAGCATGCATTCCGACGAGGCGACGATGACCTTCGGCCCCTTCTCCTCCGTCGTCAGCGCCTCGCGCAGCGTGGCTTGCATCTTGGTGACATCGTAGGTGCGGTCGATGTGGCGCAGCCATTTGACGCCCATGCCCTTCACCGCCTCGGTGATCGGGTGCTTCGTCGACTTGGTCTTGTTGCCGGCGCGAGACGAGAGGATGTCCTGACCGCCGGTGGCGGCCGAGTAAAAGTTATCGACGATGACGATGACACCGTCGTTCTTGTTGAACACCGCGTTGCCGATCGACGAGGTCAGGCCGTTGTGCCAGAAGCCGCCGTCGCCGACGAAGGAGATCGAGCGGCGCTTGGCATCCGGCGAATTGAAGGCCGAGGCGGAGGCCGGCCCGAGCCCGTAACCCATGGTGGTGGCGCCGAGCTCGAAAGGCGGCATGATCGAAAACAGATGGCAGCCGATGTCGGAGGCGATGTGGTGCTTGCCGAGCTCCTGCTCGACCAGCTTGGTGGCGGCGAAGATCGGCCGTTCCGGACAGCCGACGCAGAAGCCGGGCGGGCGGCCCGGAACGACGTTGACCAGGTCGGCGGTATCTAGCCCGTCGCCGATCTTGTTCGGCGCGCGGACCTCGCTTGGCAGCAGATGCGGGATGGTGGCGCGCAGGAACGATCCGATGCCGTCGAGCATGACCTGGCCGGTGTATTCGCCGGCCATCGGCAGATGTTCCTTGCCGACGAGCTTGGTGCCGCGCCCGGCCTTGTGCAGCATCGCGGCAAAGGCCTGCTCGATATAGTTGGGCTGGCCTTCCTCGACCACCAGCACGGCGTCCTTGCCTTCGCAGAAGGACAGGAACTCGTCATCGACCAGCGGATAGACGGCATTGAGCACATAGAGCGGCACGTCTGTCACACCATAGGTGTCGGCGAGGCCGAGGCGCTGCAGCGCCCGGATGACCGAATTGTACATGCCGCCCTGCATGACGATGCCGACCGAGCCGTGCTCGGGACCGAAGAATTCGTTGATCTTGTTGCTGCGGATGAAATCGACCGCGGCCGGCCAGCGTTTCTGCACCTTTTCCTTCTCATGCAGGAAGGAGGCGGGCGGCAGCACGATGCGGCCGGTGTCGCGGCGCGGCGCGTCGAGCGCATCGGCCACTGTCATCGCCGGCCGCTTGTTGTCCTTGGCGATGAAATGGCCATGGACATGGCAGCAGCGGATGCGGACCTGCAGCATGACCGGCGTGTTGGAGACCTCGGACAGCTCGAAGCCGTCCTCCACCGCCTTGACGATCGACGGCAGGTTCGGCCGCGGGTCGAGCAGCCAGACCTGGCTCTTCATGGCGAAGGCATGGCTGCGCTCCTGCATGATCGAGGAGCCTTCGCCGTAATCCTCGCCGACGATGATCAGCGCGCCGCCGGTGACGCCGCCGGAAGCGAGATTGGCCAGCGCGTCCGACGCGACATTGGTGCCGACCGTCGACTTGAAGGTGGCTGCACCACGGATCGGATAGTGCACCGATGCCGCCAGCATGGCGGTCGCGGTCGCTTCCGAGGCGCTCGCTTCGAAATGCACGCCGAGTTCGCCCAGAATGTCCTGCGCGTCGGCCAGCACGTCCATCAGATGGCTGATCGGTGCGCCCTGATAGCCGCCGACATAGCCGACGCCGCACTGCAGCAGCGCCTTGGTGATGGCGAGGATGCCCTCGCCGGAAAACTCTTCGCCGGCGCCGAGCCTGAGCTTCTCGACTTCCTTGGTAAAAGACCGTTCGGCCATTTTTGGCTCCTTCCGTTACCGCCGAAATCTGGCGGCGCGTGAGATCGTCAAATGTCGTGCTTGCGAATGTTCTTCAGCATCTTCTGCAGTGTGGCGATCAGCGCCGCGTATTCGGCATCGTCGACATCGTCGAACATCGCCTCGAACGCGTCATGCATGGCTGGCCAGGCGCGGGTGAACTCGGCACGACCCTCGTCGGTCAGGAACACATGGCGGATGCGGCTGTCGGTGACTCCCTGCTCCCGCCGCACAAACCCTTGCCCTTCCAGCGTGTCGAGCGTCCGGCTCAGCGTGGATTGTTCGATCACGGTATAGACCGAGAGATCGTTGACGGTGACGCCGTCGGTGACCGACAGCACGGCGAGTGTGCGCACCTGCGGAATGGTCAGGCCCTGCTTGCGGAAATCGTCGCGCAAGGTGGCGTTGTAGCGGCCCATGATGCGGTTCATCAGATAGGGCGCGAACTGCTGCAGGCCGATCTGGCCCAAGGTGGAGATGCGCTGGCGCTTTTCAACCTTCTGTTCCATCACAGCCTCCCCGCCAGCAGGAAGCCGGAACCGCCGCCAAGCCCGGCGCCCGGATGGGTCGAGGCGCCGATATGGTGGAGGCCCTTGACCCCGGTGTCGTGATTGCGGCTCGTCTTGAACGGCCGCCACAGGAACGACTGGTCGATGGTCGAGGAGCCGCCATAGGGATCGCCGCCGACCAGATTGATGTTCATCGCTTCCAGATCGGCCGGCGAATAGGCGCGGCGTGCAATGACGCTCTCCTTGAACCCGTCGATATGGCTGGCGAGGATAGCTTCGGCACGGTTCGCATAGGCTTCGCGCAGCGCATCGGTCCAGCGGCCGTCGGCCGGCGTCTCGAGTTTGGCGGCGGCATCGCCCTTGATGATGCGTGGCGCCTCGGGCAGCTGCAGCCACAGGATCGCCTTGCCGTCCGGACAGCGCGACGGATCAAGCGCATGCGGCTGGCCGACGCAGATGGTCGGTACTTCCGGCAGCATGCCGCGCGTGGCTTCGTTGCAGGCTTTCGAGACGCCGTCGAGCCCCGGCGTCAGGTGCAGCAGCGCGACCTTGTCGAGGCCGTCGCCGCGCCATGCGGGTGGCCTGTCCAAAGCATAGTGGATCTGGAAATTGCCCTTGCCGTAGCGGTATTTTTGCGCTGCTTCGACGTCGGCCTTCGGAGCCGCGTCACCGAGCAGCCGCTCGTAAAGCTGGGTCGGCGTGACCGAGCAGATCACGCTCTTCTTCGCGGTGACCGTTTCGCCCGACGCCAGCCGCACGCCGGTTGCACGGCCTCCGCTCTGGATGACGGAGGCTACGTCCGCCTCAGTCCGGATCACGCCGCCGCGTTCCTTGATCAGCGCCTCGAAAGCGGCCAGCAGGTTTCTGGCGCCGCCCTTGACGATCGGCGCGCCGGCAGCTTCGAGCGCAAAGGCTATAACCCTGGCGATCTGGCCGGAGAACGCATCTTCGGGCCCGAGGCCGGCATGCAGCACCCAGGGCGCCCATAGCGCGCGGGTGGTTTCGGACTGATAGGTGCTTTCCAGCCAGCCGCGCGCCGGCACCAACGCCTGGCCGAGAAAGGCGGCGAGATTGCGCGGGCTTCGCCGCCATGCCTCACCGGCGAGGAGCTTTGTCGTTGGGTAGGACCACAGGCTGCCGCCGAGCAGCCCGAACAGCAGGCCGGCATTGCGCTCGATCTCCCCGACATCGCTGCCGTGCCGGTCGCCGTCGCCCGCGGCAAGCGCATTGGCCGCCGCAACATTGGCGGCGCGGTCGGTGCGCAGGATGGCATGGCTGCCGTCCGGCCGCAGCACGCCCGTGGGCGTGCCGGTGTTGCAGAACTCCAGGCCGTGCCGCGCCAGGTCCTTGCCCAGCGCCGCATAGGCCGGCGAGGTGATGAACAGGACGAAGGTCGTGGCCATCACGTCATGGATGAAGCCGGGCGCGGTGATCTCTTCGGTGCGCATGCAGCCGCCGATGCGATCGTTGCGCTCGAGCACCAGCACCTTCGCGCCCTTGCCGCCAAGCATCGCCGCGCAGACCAGCGCGTTGATGCCGCTGCCGACGATGATGTGGTCGGCCGCGTTCATCGACGATTGCTCCCGGTCGAAAGGAGGTGGAATTCAATTGCGCGGGTTGGCATTCCTTCGTGCCCCCCTCTGTCCTGCCGGACATCTCCCCCACGAGGGGGGAGATCGGACGTCACCACCGCCTTCGCCAATCTCCAACGTCGCAGGAATGAGCCGGGCGCCGAAGCTACCAATCTCCCCCCTCGTGGGGGAGATGTCCGGCAGGACAGAGGGGGGCGCCGTAGAGCGGCAGCCTTGCCAAGCTGCCACCCCCTACCCATCACTTCGACATTGCCTGCGAGCATGATCTTCTCCCGAAGACCGCCACCTCGTCCTATTGCCGTGGCACAAGCGCCAGCGCGCGGATCGGGCTGCCGGTGCCGTGCTCGATCTTGAGCGGTGCCGCGATCAGGATCGCGCCCTTCGGCGGCAGCCGGTCGAGGTTGCAGAGGCTGGCGAGGCCATAGCGGTTGGCCTTGTGCATCAGGCTGTGCGCCGGGAATGGCGGCTCCATTCCCCCTGCTTTGCCAGCATCTGTGCCGATCGTCTCACTGCCCCAGCCCTTGATGTCCTTGCTGATCAGGAACTGGATGGCCTCGGCCGTCGGTCCGGGCGTGTGCGGTCCGGTCTCGTCGGCGTTGAGGAATTCGGCTTCCGAACCGTTGCGCTTGTACCAGTCGGTGCGCATCACCACCCATTCACCGGCGTTGATAGCGCCGTGCTCGGCTTCCCAGGCCTTGATATGGTCGACGGTGAGCAGGAAGTCATGGTCGGCTGCGGCTTGCTTCGAGCAGTCGATGACATTGACCGGGCCAACGAAGTTCTGCGCCGGAATGGTGTCGGTGGCGCCGTCCGGATAATCCTTGCCGGTGATCCAGTGCTGTGGCGCGTCAAAATGCGTGCCCGAATGCTCGCCGAGCTTCAGCCAGTTCCATGCCCACCACGGTCCATTCTTGTCATAGGCGGAGATCGCGTGGATCTCGACCTTCGGCGTGTCCACCGCCAATTCCGGCGGCAGCTTGATCAATGGCGTGTCGGGCCCGAGCGGGGCCGTCAGGTCGACCACCTGGATGGCGCCTGAAAGAAGCTGGCCGGCGACCTCGCCGAGGAGTTGTTGCGTGTCCATGGTCTCTGTTCCCTCTTCTTGGATGGCTCTGAAGGCTCGTTGCGGCCCTTAATATCCTACTAGACGAAAACATATGCATCTGCAATTATCTTTAAGCATAAAGGAAATGGGTTGGGTGGGGCGTGAGCGAGTTTGACGCCATATTCGTGGGGGCCGGCCACAACAGTCTGGCATGCGCCGCGCATCTGGCGCTCAAGGGCTGGAAAACCGGGATTTTCGAGTGCAGCGGAGCGATCGGCGGTGCCGTCCAGACAAGCGAATTCACGCTGCCCGGCTTCCGGCACGATTTCGGCGCGATGAATCTGAGCCTGTTCGCCGGCTCGGCCTTTCACAAGAAATATGCAAATGAATTGAAAGCCCACGGGCTGGAGTTCGCGCCGGTCGCCGATTGCTTCGCCAGCGTCTTTCCGGACGGAAGCTGGTTCGGCGTCAGCAATGACCTCGAAAAGACCGCTGCCCGGATGGCAGGTTTTTCCGCGGCCGACGCCGCCACATGGCGCCGGCTGGTCGCGGCTTTCCCGGCGGAAGCCGAGCATCTGTTCCGGCTGCTGGGCTCGCCGATGAGCGGCCGGGCGCTTGCCGGCACCGCCTGGAACCTGTGGCGCAAGAAGGGCTCCGCCGGCGCGCTCGGCACCGGTCGCCTGCTGCTGTCCTCACCCCGCGCGTGGCTCGAGGAGACTTTCGAGTCGCCGCATGTCAGGGCGACGCTCGCGACCTGGGGCATGCATCTCGACTTCGCCCCCGACATCGCCGGCGGCGCGGTGTTCCCCTACCTTGAGTCGATGGCCAACCAGTGCTTCGGCATGGTGCTCGGCAAGGGCGGCGCCGACACCATTATCCGCGCCTTGTCAGGCATGGTCACCGCTGCCGGCGGCAAGATCACCACCGGGGCCGAGGTGGCTGAGATCACCGTTGGCGCCGGCAAGGCGACCGGCGTGCGGCTCGCTTCCGGCGAGACCCATACCGCCACCAAGGCGGTCATCGCCGGCGTCGCGCCCGGAGCGTTGCCCGGCAGACTGCTGCCTGATGGTTCAGGCGACGCCGGCTTCGACAGTGCGATGAAGAAATACCGTCATGCGCCGGGCACGATGATGATCCATCTGGCGCTGGACGATCTGCCGGGCTGGAGCGCCGGCGCCGATCTCAGGCAATTCGCCTATGTCCATCTGTCGCCGTCGCTCGACGCCATGTCGCGGACCTATCAGCAGGCAATGTCGGGTCTGCTGCCGGACGAGCCGGTCCTGGTCGTCGGCCAGCCGACCGCGGTCGATCCGTCGCGCGCGCCGGTCGGCAAGCACGTTCTGTGGGTGCAGGTGCGCATGCTGCCCGCCGAGATCCTTGGCGATGCGGCGGGCACAATCGCGCCGGCTCACTGGGATCAGGTCAAGGAGCGTTACGCCGAGCGCGTTCTCGATATCATCGAGCGCTACGCGCCCGGTCTTCGCCGGAAGATTCTCGGCCGCGCCGTGTTCTCGCCGCTCGACCTCGAACGCGAGAACCCCAACCTCGTCGGCGGCGACCAGATCTGCGGCAGCCATCATCTGGCGCAGAACTTTCTCTTCCGTCCGGCGCGCGGCTTTGCCGGCTGGAACACGCCGGTCACGAATTTGCATCTCACAGGGGCTGCAACATGGCCGGGCGCCGGCACTGGTGCTGCCTCGGGCTATATGCTCGCGCAACAGCTTGGCGGGAGGTAGGTTTCAAGACACTTGCGAATGGGCAAGGCGCGGTTGCCCAGGGAGCCTGAACCCACAGAACGACAACGACGCCGCGCAGACAAAACCAACAGGGGAACGACCATGACAATCAACAGACGAGAATTGCTCGGATATGGCGCAGCAGCGCTTGGCGCCACCGTCATCGGCCTGCCGCAGATAGCCAAGGCAGCCGGCGAACTGACCATCGCCTACAACGTCAACCTGCCGTCCTGGGACCCGACCACCGGACCCTCGGCGGTCAACCCGACCATCCAGGGCCTCTACCAGTCGGTGTTCGACCAGTTCATCCCGCAGAAGCCGGACCTGTCCCTTGCGCCGGGCCTGCTGACCGAATGGGGCTGGAACGACGACCGCACCAAGATCATGATGACGGTGCGCGACGGCGTCACCTGGCATGACGGCTCGCCATTCACCGCCGAGGACGTGGTGTGGTCGCTGGAGCGCGCCGGCAAGGCCGAGACCGGCAACCCGATTCAGTTCGTTTGGTCGAAGGTCGGCAACTTCAAGATCGACGGCAACAAGATCACCGGCGACGTCATCGCCTTCGAGCCAACGCTGTTCAAATGGATGTCGTTCCTGACCGGCTACATCATGCCGAAGGCCTATTACGAGAAGGTCGGCGCCGAGGGTTTCGAAAAGGCTCCAATCGGCACCGGCCCCTACATGGTCGACAAGTTCGAGCGCAACGCCTTCCTGCGGCTGAAGGCCAACCCGACCTACTGGGGCGGCAAGCCGGCTTTCGAGAATGTGACGATCAAGTTCGTCACCGACGCGGCGAGCCGCGTCGCCGAAATCGAGTCGGGTTCCTCGCAAGTGACGCTTGAAATCCCCTATGAGGAATATGATCGCCTGATCGCCAAGGACGGGCTTGCCGGCTCGTGCAAGAACGTTTCCGACATCGGCATGATCTTCTTCAACGACATCGACGTGATGCTGGACAAGAACGTCCGCCAGGCAGCGGTGATGGCGGTCGACAAGAAGCTGCTGGTCGATCGGCTGCTGCGCGGCTACGGCCAGCCGATCGATACGCTGGAGACGCCGGAATACGCCGCCTACGATGCGTCGATAAAGGTCGAGCACAATCCGGAAAAGGCCAAGGAATTGCTCGCCGCCTCCGGCTATTCGCCGGAAAAGCCGGTCAAGTTCACGATACAGACGACCAAGGGCTTCAAGCCCAAGGATTACGAGATGGTCCAGGCGATCGTCGGCATGTGGCGCAAGGTCGGCATCGAAGCGACGATCGAGGTCTACGAGATCGCCAAGCACTACGAACTGCGCGCAGCCGACAAACTGGCGCCGGCCGCCTTCTACAATTGGGGCAACTCCATCGGCGACCCGACCACCTCGACCGGCTTCGCCACCTATGGCCCAAGCCCGCATTCGGTGTGGGACAGCCAGGATCTGATCGACATGATCAACCCGCTATGGGGCGAGGCGGACGAGGCCAAGCGCATCGCCGGCTGGAAGGCTGTCGACAAATACATCGCCGAGCAGGCCTATGTGCTGCCGCTGATCCAGTATGCGCAGCCGATCGTGCATGCCAAGGGCGTCAATGTCGTGCAGCATGTGTCCGGCGCGCTTTTGCCGGCGCTGATGACTCCGGCCTGATATCGGCCAGGGATTGCCGCGCGCCGTCCGCAATGACGGTGCGCATTTTCCGCCAGGCGTACGGGCGACCATGCTGCTGCAAAGATTCCTGATCCGTCTTCTGACGATGGCGATCACGCTGTTCGGCGTGGCCGTCGTCGTCTTTGTCGTGATCCGCGTCGCGCCTGGCGACCCGATCGCGATGATGCTGCCGCCCGGCGCCACCGATGCCGACATCGCCCGGCTGCGTGCGCTCTATGGGCTCGACAAGACCATCGTCGAGCAGTTCTTCATCTGGCTGTCCGGCGTCGTCAGAGGCGATTTCGGCACCTCGATTTCGCTCAGGCAAGATGTGCTGGGGCTGGTCTTCAACCGGCTGCCGGCGACGCTGGAACTTGCCATCGTCGCGCTTTTGATGGCGCTGGCGATCGGCGGCACGACGGCGATCCTCGGCGCGCGCGAACGCGGCACCGCGGTCGAGGCCGGCATCGATATCGCCAGCGGTGCGGCCCTTTCCATTCCGGATTTTTTGTGGGGGCTGGTGTTGATCCTTTTGTTCGGCGTGCTGGTGCCGGTGTTCGACATTTCCGGCCGGGTCTCGCCGCAGCTCGACCTGCCCTTCGTCACCCAGTTCTATCTGTTCGAGAGCCTGGCGCGGCTGCGCTTCGACCTGACCAAGGACCTGCTCGGGCACATGCTGATGCCGGCGATTGCGCTCGCGCTGCCGCTGGCCGCGATCATCTCGCAGTTGCTGAAACAGTCGCTGAAGGAAGTGCTCGACCTCGACTATGTCGTGCTGGCGCGGGTGAAGGGCTTTTCGGAAACGCAGGTCATCCTGCGCGAGGCACTGAAGAATGCCGCGCTGCCGACGCTCACTTTGGTCGGCGTGCAGTTCACCTTCCTGATCGGCGGCACGGTGATCGTCGAGCGGCTGTTTTCCTATGAAGGTCTCGGCAATATGGCGATCGATGCCGTCATCAACCGCGACCTGCCGCTGATCCAGGGCATCGTGCTGGTCTTCGCGCTGCTGTTCGTGCTGATCAACCTCGCTGTCGATATGATGTACGCGCTGCTCAATCCGAGGCTGCGCCATGGATGAGGCCCGCATCTCAAGACATGGTTCGGGCGCAAGGCTGTGGCTGGCCGGCGGCTGGCTGCTGCTCGCGCTTCTTGCCGCGATCTTCGCGCCGCTGGTGGCGCCGCAGGATCCGCTGGCGCAGGATCTGATGTTCGAACGCCTGCCGCCGTTCTGGATGAGCGGTTCAGAGCCGGGCTTCTGGCTCGGCACCGACAGCCTCGGCCGCGATCTGTTGTCGCGGCTTGTCTTCGGCGCCCGCATCGCCTTCATCGTCGCCTTCGCGGCGGCCTTGGCCGCTTGCCTGGTCGGCTCGACGCTCGGGCTGATCGCCGGTTATTTCGGCGGCTGGGCCGACCGCATCATCTCGCGCATCGTCGACGTCTGGATGGCGTTCCCGCCGGTGCTGTTCGCCATCCTGCTGGTCGCCGTGCTCGGCACCGGCCTGAGCTCCGTCATCATCGCCATCGCGGTCATCGACTGGACACGCTTCTGCCGGGTGATCCGCGCCGAGACCATGGGCCAGGCGCGCATGGACTATGTCGAGAACGCCCGGATCGCCGGCTATGGCCGCATCGGCATCATGCTGCGCGAGGTGCTGCCCAATGTGGTGCCGTCGATCGTCGCGCTGCTGTCGCTGGAGATGGGCATCGCCGTCATCGTCGAGGCGATCCTGTCCTTCGTCAATCTGTCGATCTCGACCGACGATCCGACCTGGGGCGGCATCATCGCCGAGGGTCGCCTGTCGATCCATCAGGCGTGGTGGGTGCTGGTGTTCCCGCTGGTCACCCTGATCCTGACGGTGCTGTCGTTCAGCCAGTTCGGCGAGGCTCTGAAGGCACGTTTCGATCCGGTGCTGCGATGAGTGCGGTTGTGAAACCTTGCCTCGACATCCGCTCCTTGAGCGCCGTGCTGCCGAATGGCCAGCGCGTGCTGCGCTCGGTGTCGCTTTCCGTCCAACCCGGCGAGGTCCGCGCGCTGGTTGGCGAGAGCGGCGCCGGCAAGACGATGATCGGCAAGGCGGTGCTCGGCGTGCTGCCGACCAGCGTGCGCATCGTCGAAGGCGACATGCTGCTCGAGGGCGAGGATCTCGGCCGGCTTCAGCCAAAGGCAAGGCGAACGCTGATCGGCGCCCGCACCGCGCTGATCCCGCAGGATCCGCTGACCGCGCTCAACCCGTCGCGCCGCATTGGCCCACAGATGACCGACCGGCTGGTGCGCATCCTCGGCTGGAGCGGGCAGAGAGCCGAGACCCGTATCCGCCAATTGCTGGACGAGGTGCAGATCCGCGATCCGGACCGTGTCACCAAAAGCTATCCGCACGAGCTCTCGGGCGGCATGCGCCAGCGCGTGCTGATCGCTGCCGCTTTCGCCGCCGAGCCAAGGCTGATCGTCGCCGACGAGCCGACTACGGCGCTCGACGTGACCGTGCAGAAGCAGATCCTGCGCCTGATCGCGCAGTTGCAGCGCGAGCACGGCACGGCGATCCTGTTCGTCACCCACGATCTCGGCGTCGTCGCCAAGATCAGCCAGAAAGTGTCGGTCCTCTATGCCGGCAAGGTGGTGGAGGAAGCCGAGACGGCTGATCTCTTTGCCGCGCCGCAGCACCCTTACACACGAGCGTTGATGGCGGCGACACCGCGCTACACCGATCCGTTCGCCTCGCTGAAACCGGTGGACGAGGCGGTGCTGGCCGGACTGGCCGCGGAGATCGCCGCTGCTGACCAGGCCTGGAGGCGGCCGCATGGCTGAGCCGCTGTTTTCCGTGCGCGGCCTGAAGGTGGCGCTGCCAGACATGACGCGCAAGCCGCTGATCGGCCGTGCGCCGATGGCCGATATCCTGAAGGGACTGGACTTCGACCTGCCCAGGGGCTCGGTGACCGGCATCGTCGGCGAATCCGGATCGGGCAAATCGACGCTCGGCCGCGCCTTGGTGCGGCTGCTGGAACCCAGCGCCGGCAGCATCGTTTTCGACGGCCGCGACATCACGCATCTGCCGGAGGCGAAGCTCAGGCCGCTGCGCCGCAATCTGCAGATGATCTTCCAGGATCCAATGTCGTCGCTCAATCCGCGCCGCACCATTTTCAGCATCATCGCCGCCCCCCTCAGGCAAAACGGGCTTGGCGACAATCTGAAGGCGCGTGTCGCCGAGGCTTTGCAGCGCGTCGGCCTGCCGCAAAGCTTCGCCAGCCGCTACCGCCACGAACTCTCGGGCGGCCAACGCCAGCGCGTCGGCATTGCCCGGGCGCTGGCGCTGGCGCCGAAATTCGTGCTGGCCGACGAGATCGTCTCCGGCCTCGACGTCTCGACCCAGGCGCAGATCCTGACGCTGCTGGAAAGACTGGCCGCCGAAATGGGCCTGACCATCGCTTTCATCAGCCACGACCTGTCGGTGATCCGGCGGCTCTGCCGGCAGGTGATCGTCATGCGCGAAGGGGCGATCGTCGAAGCCAGCGCCACCGACGCCTTGTTCGACAACCCGCAACAGGCCTACACGCGCGATCTCCTCGCCGCCATTCCGCTGCCTGAGATCGATGCCGACTGGCTGCTGCCCGCGGCCAAGGCGCCGACATGAAAGCGGCCGCAGCGATCATTCCCGTCAATCTCATTCGCACGCCGAAGAGCGGGCTCGGGCGTGCACCCCGGCAAGTCACCCATGTCCCGCGAGAGGATGACTGAGATGAACACTGCACTCCGAAACGCAACGCTTGCGGCCGCCGTTCTGGCGTCCATGGAAACAGCCTCCGCCGGCTCCATCCCCGGCATGCGCGGGCACGATCACACCGGGGTCACGGTGCCTGACATGAAGCAGGCCGTCGACTTCTTCACCGAGATCGTGGGCTGCAAGAAGGCGATGTCCTTTGGCCCGTTCGCCGACGACAAGGGCACGTTCATGCAGGATCTGCTGGGCGTCGATCCCAAGGCGGTGATCGAAGAAATCACGCTGGTCCGCTGCGGCCATGGGTCGAATATCGAGCTGTTCAAGTACACTGCGCCCGACCAGAAGGATTTGCAGGCCCGCAACAGCGACATCGGCGGCTTCCACATCGCTTTCTATGTCGACGATATCGCCGCCGCAAAGGCCTATCTCGATGAAAAGGGCGTCAAGACGCGGATGGGACCGCTGCCGGTCACCGAAGGGCCGGCTGCCGGCCAGACCATCCTTTATTTCCAGGCGCCGTGGGGCCTGCAGCTGGAGGCGATCAGCTACCCCGACGGCATGGCCTATGAAAAGGACGCGGAGACGGTGCTGTGGAGCCCGAAGACCCCGGAAAAATGATCCGGCAGGCGCGTGCTTGCGGGCATGGTCGCAGGCACGCGAAAGGCATCCGGAATGAATCGCTTCAATTATGAAACTTCAAGCTTGAAATAATTTGCTGCAGGCGCGATACTGGGCGCAGAAAGCGAAGAGGAGATCGCACGCATGAAGGTTGCGGTTCTCGGCGGCGGACCAGCCGGCCTCTACTTTGCCATTTCGATGAAGCTCAGGGACGCCGCGCACGAGGTGACGGTGTTCGAGCGCAACCGCGCCGACGACACATTCGGCTGGGGCGTCGTGCTGTCGGCCGAAACGCTCGACAACCTGACCAGGAACGACCCGGTCAGCGCGGTCTGGATCAGGAAGCATTTCGCCTATTGGGACGACATCGCCGTCATCCATGACGGCGTGCGCACGGTCTCGACCGGCCACGGCTTTTGCGGCATCGGCCGCAAGCGGCTGCTCATCCTTTTGCAGCGGCGGGCGCGTGAGCTTGGCGTCAACCTGGTCTTCGAGACCGATATCGACGATCCCAAACCCTATATGGAGAGCCACGATCTGGTGGTCGCCGCCGACGGTCTGAACTCGAAGGCACGCGGCACTTTCGTCGACGTGTTCAAGCCCGATGTCGACACCCGCAAATGCAAGTTCGTCTGGCTCGGCACAAGCCAAAAATTCGACGACGCCTTCACCTTCATCTTCGAGAAGACCGAGCATGGCTGGGTGTGGGCGCATGCCTACCAGTTCGACAAGGATACCGCGACCTTCATCGTCGAATGCAGCGAGCAGACCTGGGAACGCTTTGGCTTCGGCAGGATGACGCAGCCGGAATCGATCGCCGTCTGTGAACGGATTTTTGCCAGGCATCTCGGCGGCCACGCGCTGATGACCAACGCCAACCACATCAGAGGTTCGGCCTGGATCAATTTCCCGCGCGTGCTGTGCGAACGCTGGTCCTACAAGAATCTGGCGCTGATGGGCGACGCGGCGGCGAGCGCGCATTTCTCGATCGGTTCCGGTACCAAGCTGGCGCTGGAAAGCGCGGTGGCGCTGGCCGACTATGTCGAGTCCGAACCCGACCTCGAGGCCGCGTTTCGCAAATATGAGGATGCGCGGCGCACCGAAGTGCTGAAGCTGCAATCGGCGGCGCGCAATTCGCTCGAATGGTTCGAGGAGGTGGAGCGCTATCTCGGCCTCGACCCGGTGCAGTTCAACTATTCGCTGCTGACCCGCTCGCAGCGCATCAGTCACGAGAATCTGCGGCTGCGCGACGCCGAATGGCTGGCTGGCGCCGAAGAATGGTTCCAGCGCCAGGCCGGCGCCGGCAACAACAGCCTGCATCGCGCGCCGATGTTCGCGCCGTTCCGGCTGCGCAACATGGCGCTGCAGAACCGCATCGTCGTCTCGCCGATGGCGCAGTACAAGGCCGTCGACGGCTGTCCGACCGACTGGCATTTCGCCCATTACGCCGAACGGGCCAAGGGCGGCGCCGGCCTGCTCTACATCGAGATGACCTGCGTTAGCCCGGAAGGCCGCATCACGCCGGGCTGCACCGGCTTCTATGCGCCCGAGCACGAAGTGGCCTGGAAGCGACTGGTCGATTTCGTCCATAGCGAGACCGAGGCGAAGATCTGCGCACAGATCGGCCATTCGGGCGCCAAGGGTTCGACCCGGCTCGGCTGGCAGGGAAACGACGTGCCGCTGACATCAGGCAACTGGCCTGTCATGGCGGCGTCGGCAGTGGCATGGTCGTCACAGAACCAGATGCCGAAGGCAATGGACCGCGCCGACATGGATCTGGTGCGCGACCAATTCGTCGCCTCGGCCGAAATGGCGGCGCGCTGCGGTTTCGACATGCTCGAAATCCACGCCGCGCACGGCTATCTCCTGTCCTCCTTCATCACGCCGCTGACCAACCGGCGCACGGACGCCTATGGCGGCTCGCTCGAAAACCGCATGCGCTATCCCTTGGAAATCTTCCATGCGGTGCGCGCCGCCTGGCCGGATGAAAAACCTGTTTCAATGCGCATTTCCGCCAATGACTGGGTCGGCATCGAAGGCGTGACGCCAGCCGATGCGGTCGAGATCGCACGGTTGCTGCATGAGGCTGGCGTCGATATCTGCGACGTGTCGGCCGGCCAGACTTCGGCCGAGGCACGGCCGGTGTATGGCCGCATGTTCCAGACGCCGTTTTCCGACCGCATCCGCAACGAGGTCGGCATGGCGACGATGGCGGTCGGCAACATCTACGAGCCGGACCACGTCAATTCGATCCTGATGGCCGGCCGCGCCGACCTCGTTGCCATGGCAAGACCGCACCTTGCCGATCCCTACTGGACGCTGCATGCGGCTGTCACATTGGGCGACCGCGGCGTCAAATGGCCCGATCCCTATCTGCCGGGCCGCGACCAGATCTACCGGCTGGCCGAGCGCGAGGCGGCAGCGGGGCTGAAAGTATGAATGCCGCCGCGACGATGACGGGACGGCACGCGCTGGTCACCGGCGGCGGCTCCGGTGTCGGCCGCGCGATCGCGCTGGCGCTCGCCGGCGCCGGCATCGACGTGACCATCTGCGGCCGGCGCGAGGCAGCGCTTGCCGAGACAGCCAGAGAAAGCGACCGCATTTTCGGCATCGCCGCCGACGTCACCGATGAGGCGGCAATGGCGTCGCTCTACGCGGAAGCAGAAGCAGCGCGTGGGCCGATCGACATCGTCGTCGCCAATGCCGGCATGTCCGGCAGCGCCCCGGCACAGCGGACGTCGCTCGCGGACTGGCAGCGCACGCTCGACGTCAATCTGACCGGCGCTTTCCTGACAGCAAAACCGGCGCTGGTCGGCATGACCGCCAGAAAGGCGGGCCGTATCATCTTCGTCGCTTCTACGGCAGGCCTGAAGGGCTATCCTTATGTCGCAGCCTATGTTGCCGCCAAGCATGGCGTCGTCGGGCTGATGCGGGCGCTGGCGGTCGAGACGGCCAAATCCGGGGTGACGGTCAACGCCGTCTGCCCGGGCTTCGTCGAAACCGAGATGCTGGAAAGCTCCGTCCAGCGCATCGTCGAAAAGACCGGCCGCTCGGCCGAGGACGCAAGGACGAGCCTTGCCTCGACCAACCCGCAAGGCCGCTTCATCCAGCCCGAAGAGGTTGCAGCGGCCGTCATGTGGCTGTGCGGCGATGCGGCCCGATCGATCACCGGGCAGACGATCTCGATCTCGGGAGGCGAGACATGGTAGCCGGCCCCCTGCCTACGCCATCCGGACCCGGCAAGGATCGGCTGCGCCTGTGGGTGCGGCTGTTGCGCGCCTCACGCAGCATCGAGGCCGAATTGCGCGAGCGCCTGCGGCAGGAGTTCAATACGACGCTGCCGCGCTTCGACGTGATGGCCGCACTCTATCGCGCGCCGGAAGGCATGCTGATGAGCGACCTGTCGCGGTTCCTGCTGGTGTCCAACGGCAATGTGACTGGGATTGTCGACCGGCTGGTTTCGGAAGGGTTGGTCGCCCGCGCCCGGCGCAATGGCGACCGCCGCACCTCGATGGTGCGGCTGACGGAGGAAGGGTCGAAGACCTTCGCCGTCATTGCCGCCGCGCATGAGAGCTGGATCGGCGAACTGCTGGGCAATGTGAGCGAGGACGAGGCACGCCGGCTGACCGGCATGCTGAATTCCTTCCGCAGCAACTGGGAGGGACGGGAATGATTGACATGGCCGGCCGCAAGCCGAAGCATTTCCTCTGGCAGGTCGAAGGCCGGATCGCAAAAATCCGGCTCGATCGGCCGGAGCGCAAGAACCCGCTGACCTTCGACAGCTATGCCGAGCTGCGCGACATGTTTCGCGACCTCGTCTATGCCGACGATGTCGATGCGGTGGTGTTCCTGCCCAATGGCGGTAATTTCTGCTCGGGCGGCGATGTCCACGACATCATCGGCCCGCTGGTCAAGATGGACATGAAGGCGCTTCTCGCCTTCACCCGCATGACCGGCGATTTCGTCAAGGCGATGCTGAACTGCGGCAAGCCGATCATTGCGGCGATCGACGGCGTGGCAGTGGGCGCCGGCGCCATCATTGCCATGGCATCCGACATCCGCATCGCCACGCCGGAGGCCAAGACGGCTTTCCTGTTCACCCGCGTCGGCCTCGCCGGCTGCGACATGGGCGCCTGCGCGATCCTGCCGCGCATCATCGGCCAAGGCCGCGCCGCCGAGTTGCTTTACACCGGCCGCACGATGAGTGCTGAGGAAGGCGAGCGCTGGGGGTTTTACAACCGGCTGGTCGATGCCGCGGCACTTGAAGCCGACGCGCTCGACATGGCTGCGCGTATCGTTTCCGGTCCCACCTTCGCGCACGGCATCACCAAGACGCAGCTGAACCAGGAATGGTCGATGGGCCTCGACCAGGCGATCGAGGCGGAAGCCCAGGCGCAGGCGATCTGCATGCAGACCCGCGATTTCGAACGGGCGTACGAGGCTTTCGTCGCCAAGGAAAAGCCGGTGTTCGAGGGGAATTGAGGATGGTCGGTCTTTCCCCAGGCACCCCCCTCTGCCCTGCCGGGCATCTCCCCCGCAAGGGGGAAGATTGTCAGCGTCACTCACGGCGCCCCTTCTGCTACGCCGATAATTGGCGAAAGCCGCAGAGACAGCCCATCTCCCCCCTTGCGGGGGAGATGGCCGGCAGGCCAGAGGGGGGTGCGCAGGAACGGGGCGCGGAAGGAGTTTTTCATGCCTGACCGTTCCTTCCTCTCCTGGCCGTTCTTCGAGGACCGACACCGTGCGCTCGCCGAAGAGCTGGACGCATGGTGCGCGAAAAACCTGCCAGTCGGTCACCACGACGTCGACGCCGCCTGCCGCGAGCTGGTGGCGAGGCTCGGCCAGGACGGCTGGCTGAAACCAACGGCGCTCGACACGGAACACCCCGGACCGCTCGACGTGCGCACGCTGTGCCTGACGCGCGAGACGCTGGCCCGGCATGACGGGCTGGCCGATTTCGCCTTCGCCATGCAAGGGCTCGGCACCGGTGCGCTCAGCCTGTTCGGCACGCCCGACCAGCAGCGCTGGCTGGCGAAGACACGCGCCGGCAAGGCGATTTCAGCCTTCGCGCTGTCGGAGCCGCGCTCCGGATCCGATGTCGCCAACATGGAGATGACGGCCACGCGTGACGGCGACGACTATGTGCTGTCGGGCGAAAAGACCTGGATCTCCAATGGCGGCATCGCCGATCTCTACGTCGTCTTCGCCCGCACCGGCGAGGCGCCTGGCGCCAAGGGGCTTTCGGCCTTCATCGTGCCGGCCGAGACCAAGGGGCTGGACATCGCCGAGCGGCTTGAAGTGATCGCGCCACATCCGCTCGCCCGCCTGTCCTTCGACAATGTCCGTGTTTCGGCCTCGGCATTGATCGGCAAGCCGGGCGACGGTTTCCGCATCGCCATGTCGGTGCTTGACGTGTTCCGTTCGACCGTCGGCGCGGCGGCGCTCGGCTTTGCCCGTAGAGCGCTGGACGAGAGCATCAAAAGAGTGGCGGAGCGCAAACTGTTCGGTGCGCCGATGGCCGAGTTGCAGATGGTGCAGGGCCATATCGCCGACATGGCGCTGGACGTCGATGCCGCCGCTTTGCTGGTTTATCGCGCCGCCTGGACCAAGGACAGGGGTGCGGCTCGCGTCACCCGCGAAGCGGCGATGGCCAAGCTGTTCGCCACCGACAAGGCGCAGGAGGTGATCGACAAGGCCGTGCAGCTGCATGGCGGCGACGGCGTTCGCAAGGGTCACATCGTCGAAAGCCTGTATCGCGAGATCCGTGCGCTGCGCATCTACGAGGGCGCGTCCGACGTGCAGAAAGTGGTCATCGCACGGCAAGTGATGGGAGCGGCCTGAGGCCGAGAAATTGCAGTTTGGGCCGGTTTCTAACTTTGAATATTGCGAACCGGATTTGAATATCGGGAGGCTTGATATGCACACCATCCTGCAGCCGGAAGGCTGGGCGAAACCTGTCGGTTACGCCAACGGCGTCGCTGCACGCGGGCAGCTGATCTTCATCGGCGGCCAGGTCGGCTGGACCGGGCAAGGCCGGTTCGAAACCGACGATTTTGTCGGCCAGGTGCGCCAGACGCTTGCCAACATCGTCGCCGTGCTCGCCGAGGCCGGCGGCAAGCCGCAGCACATCACCTCGATGACCTGGTACTTTACCGACAAGACCGAGTATCTGGCTAACCTCAGAGGGATCGGCGAGGCCTATCGAGAGGTCATCGGCCGGCATTTTCCGGCCATGGCCGCGATGCAGGTGGTGGCGCTGGTCGAGGATCGCGCCAAGGTGGAGATCCAGGCGACAGCGGTGATCCCGGACTGAGGCGAGCTTGAACTTTAGAGATTGGCGCCGCCCCTCACCTGCCTGCCGGCATCCTCTCCCCGTAAACGGGGCGAGGGCGCTCTCATCAACGATTTCGCCGATCGCCAACGCTGCAGAATCAGGTGCCGAGGCTGCGGCCGGTTTCTTTCTCCCCCGTTCACGGGGAGAAATGCCCGGCGGGGCAATGAGGGGGCAGCACCAACATTCGAAACGAATGACATCTGACCTCGATCAGGCGTCATTGCCTCGGCGTTGTCGACCGAGTGACTTGGCTCCCCGTGCATTTTGTGATCAGATGATCACGCCTGCTTCGGCTGGGCGATCACAGCGTGCAAGTTGCACATAGCTTCTGTCGGAGAAAAGTGAAAGCGTGGCTCTGGGATTTGAACCTGTATCGGGACGTGTGACCGTCCAGGATGGTGTCTACCAGCAGCTTCGGCATGCCCTGATGGTCGGCAGCTTCGATCCGGCCCAGGTGCTGACCATTGCCTCGCTTGCCGAAGCCTTCGGGACCTCGAACATGCCGGTGCGCGAGGCCTTGCGCCGGCTCGCCGCCGAGAACGCCCTGGAGATCTCGCAGAACGGTTCGGCCTGCGTGCCGGTCGTCACCCGCGCGCGGCTCGACGACCTCTGCCGGGCGCGCGTCGCCGTCGAAGGGCTGGCGGCCGAACTCGGAGCGCCGCGCCTGACGGTTACCGACATAGCCACGTTGCAGCAGATCACCGCCGACCAGCAGGCGATCGGGCGCAATGGCAGCATCTACGAGCTGATCGCCAAGAACCAGCAATTCCATTTCACCATCTATCGCGCCTCCGGCTCCGACGTGCTGTTTCAGTTGATCGAGACACTGTGGCTGCGCTTCGGGCCCTATATGCGGCTGTTGTCCAACCATGTCGCGCCGTTGATGCGCGCCGGCGCGATGGAACCGTCCGGGCGACACACGGCGATCATCGCGGCACTGAAGGATCGCGATTTTGCCCGCGCCCGCGAAGAGGTGGTTGCAGACATCAGGACGACGCAGGAGACGCTGCGCGCCATCTGCCCCGACGTGCCGGAACCCAGGCCGGTCGAATTCGCCGGGTTCGGCAAGGCCTCCTGAAGCGCCGCTGCGGTCGAACGCCAAATCGACGCCGGAAAGTGCCGATCCGCGACCGCTTGGCGTCGGAAACAATCACCCGATTTTCCCGATTGAATCGCATTTCTTCGCGGGCAGCGATTGATCCGCATTCCGTTTTGTGATCACATGATCACAGGGAGCAAGTGCGCAGTGTCTGGCTATTTTCTCTACCATTCAATCGGCACGTTTCCCGGCAAGGCGGAGCGCATGGCTGCTGCCCTGTCGGAATTCTCGCGCATCTGGTCGGCGGAAGATGACGGCCAGTGGCCGGCGGCCCTTGCCGCGCGGCAGCGCTTCATCGATGCCTGGGGCTCGCTGATCGATGCGCCACAAGGCACGCTGACCACCGCCGAGAACGTTACATCAGCCCTTTACAGCCTGATCGGCGCCCTGCCCTCTGAGCGGCTGGCGGGAAAGCGCCTGCTGGTCGCGGCCGACTGTTTTCCGAGCCTGCATTTCCTGCTCGCGGGTCTGGCCGCGCGCTTCGACTTCGTGCTCGACACCGTGCCGCTGCGGCCGGGCGAAAGCTGGGTGCGTGACGAGGACTTCATCGCCCGCTGGCAGGACGATGTCGGGCTCGCCCTTTTGACCTTCGTCACCTCGACGGCCTCGCACCGTTGCGACGTGGCGTGGCTTGCCGCGCATGGCCGGAAGATGGGCAGCATCGTCGGCGTCGACATCACCCAGGGAGTCGGCGTGACGCCGTTCTCGGTCGCGAAGACGCCGGTCGATTTCGTCGTCTCGACCTCGCTGAAATGGCTGTGCGGCACTTCAGGCGCCGGCGTCCTGCAAGTGGAGCCCGATCTGCTGTCCGCCTGCCGGCCGGAACTTCGCGGCTGGTTCAGCCAGCCAAACCCATTTTCGTGGGATCTCGACAGTTTCGCCTATGCTGAGGATGCGCGTCGTTTCGACCATGGCACGCCGGCCATCCTGGCCAGCGTCGCATCGCTGCCTGGCCTCGAATGGGTCGCCGAGACAAGCGTAGATACCATCCGCGCCCAAAACACGGCGCATGCGGAGCGCATCATCGGCTGCGCGCTGGACAATGGCTGGGCGGTTCGCTCGCCGCTCGATCCAGACGAGCGCGGCGGCAGCGTCATGCTGACCTTGCCGCAAGGCGTGGACCCGGTGAAGACAGTGTCGACGCTGCGCGATGAGCGACTCTATTGCGATGCGCGCGGCGCGACGCTCAGGCTGTCGCCCGGAATGGTCACCACGGACGACGCGGTGGATGCACTGCTGCAGCGTCTGCAACAGTTGATTGGCGCGCGGCAACGCCGCGCGTCCTGACTTCAGGCGCCGCCTCGCCTGCAGTGTCCGGAAAATACGGCGCTGAAAGGGGTGGAAGTGAAAAGCGCCACAGGGAGTGGCCGAACCAGAGGGAACGAAAATGAGCTTCACTCGCCGTAATCTGCTTCTTCTCGCTGCCGCCATCGGCATCACCGCCGGACCGGCCACCGCCTATGCCGCGGACGTGCTGAATGTCGGCGCCTATCCGACCAACCCGCCCTTCGAATACAAGAACGAAAGTGGCACCTTCGAGGGCTTCGAAGTCGATATCGTCAACGAAGCGGCAAAGCGTATCGGCATGACCACGGAAATCGCCGACCTCGGATTTCAGGCCCTGTTCGCCGCCACCACGTCGAAGCGGATCGACGTTGCCATCTCGTCGATCACGATCACGCCGGAGCGGCTGAAGTCGCAGGCGTTCACGCAGCCTTATTACGATTCCGACATGGGCATTGCCGCCAAGGCCGACAGCCCGATCAAGGCCGAGGCCGACCTCAAGGGCAAGATCATCGGCGTGCTGTCCGGCTCGACCGGCGAGGCCTGGACCAAGCAGCACCAGGAGGCCAGCGGCTTCAGCGAGGTGAAGGGCTACGACACGCAGCAGAACCTGCTGCTCGATCTCAGCGCCGGTCGCGTCGACGCAGCGGTCAGCGACGTTCCGGGCCTGGAATACTCTTTCACCAAGATGAAGGATCTCACCGTAAAAGAACGTATCAAGACCGGCGAGCAGTACGGCCTGATGATGGCCAAGGACCACCCGCTGCTCGGCAAGCTGAACGACGCGCTGACCGCGATGAAGAAGGACGGCACGCTGGCCTCGATCCACAAGAAGTGGTTCGGCAGCGACGCGCCCGCCGATTCTTCGACCGTCAAGGAAATGCCGATGCCGAAGGCCTGAGCGGCAACTCATGACTAGATTGTGCCGGCTTTCCCCGCCGGCACAATTTCATGGGTCAGCGCCGCGTGTCTCTTGGACGCGCAACGGACCGCCGTAGCCCTTCGACTTTTCACGCATGATCCGCTCCGAAGGCCGATTTCGGGTCCAGGAGCCATGCCTTAGCGTCGCGGGACGCCAAATCTTTCGGGAATGCTCCCCATGTCGCTGCTCGAGACCTTCTTTAACGCCGATGTCATGATCTCCAGCCTGCCGGCGCTGCTGCGCGGCTTCCTGAACACGCTGCTGCTCGGGCTGTTGAGCATCGGCATCGGCATCCCCGTCGGCCTGGCGATCAGCCTGGTGCGGCTCTATGCGCCAAAGCCGCTGCGGCTGCTGGCGGTCAGCTATATCGATATTTTCCGGGCGATGCCGGTGCTGGTCGTGCTGATCCTGATCTACTACGCGCTGCCGTTCCTCGGCATACGCCTGTCGTCCTGGACTTCCGCGGTAACGGCATTCGCCATCATCATGGCGGCTTATTCGGCCGAAGTGTTCCGCTCCGGCATAGAAAGCATTCCGCGCGGCCAGTTCGAGGCGGCGCAGGCACTCGGCCTGCCGTTTTTACTGACCTTGCGCAAGGTGGTGCTGCCGCAGGCGATCCGCGTGGTCATTCCGCCGATGACAAGCAACTGCGTCTCGATGTTCAAGGATACCTCGCTCGCCTCAACCGTGGCGCTGCCCGAACTGTTGAAGGAAGCGACCAACGCGCAGTCGCTCTACGCCAACCCCTCGCCATTGATTGGAGCGGCGCTGGTCTATCTCATCTTTCTCTGGCCGATGGTTCGCCTCGTCAGCCTGCTGGAACGCCGCTTCAAAACCGAAAAGACCCGCTGACCTCGCCAGCTTCCCCATCTGTCAATTTTCGTATCTGCCAATTTCATCTCTGTCAGGCACTTGCAGGAGACCACCTTGAACAAGCATCAGACCCACAATGCCAGCGACGTCTCCGCAGCCTTCCCGGTCGACACGATCCGCGCCATGTTTCCAGCCCTGCAGCAGGCCGGCGACTTCATCTTCATGGACAATGCCGCCGGCGCGCAGATCCCGCAAAGCGTGCTCGACGCGGTGACCAACCATCTTGTCGCGCACAATGTGCAGCGCGGCGGCCGCTACGGCCGCAGCGTCGCCGTCGATCAAGCGATTGCCGATGCGCGCGAAAGCGTGGCACTGCTGATCAACGCCTATAGCCCTGCGGAAATCTGCTTCGGCATGAACGCCACCTCGTTCATCCGCCTCGTCAGTCTCGGCATCGGCCAGATGCTCGGAGATCGCGACGAAATCATCATCACCGACATGGACCACGACGCCAACATCGCGACATGGCTGGCGCTGACGTCCGCGGGCGCCAAGTTCAAATGGTGGCGGATGCGCGACGACGGCAACCTCCATGTCGACGACCTTCGTCCGCTGGTCGGCGACCGCACCCGGCTCGTCGCATGCACGGTGACGGCGCATTCGATCGGCTCGATCGTCGATGTCGCTGCGGTGGCCGACATTGCGCATGCGGCCGGTGCCGAAGTGTTCCTCGACTGCGTGCATTACGGGCCGCACGGGCTGATCGACGTGCAGGCCTGGGACTGCGACTATCTGGTTTGCTCAGGCTACAAGAATTTCTCGCCGCATATGGGCTTCCTGTGGGGCCGTTTCGAGACGCTGAAGCGCCTGCCGACCTTCCGCGAGGACTTCATTCCCGACGAGCCGCCCTACAAGGTCGAGGCCGGCACCTTCATCTATGAGAACGTCTCCGGCATGGATGCCGCGGTGCGCTATCTCGAGTCGATCGGCCGCAACTTCCTGGCTGAGAACAATCGGTCGCGGCGCGACAATATCGTCGCCGGCATGAATGCCATCCGCAACTATGAGCTGGTGCTGGCGCGCGAAATGCTTGCCGTGCTCAAGGATTGCGGCGCGACGATCTATGGCGTCGCCGACGAAGCCCGCCTCAACGAGCGCGTGCCGACCTTCTGCTTCAACATCGGTACGCTGTCGCCGCAGATGATCGTCGAGGCGATGGCCGAAATGCAGATTGGCATCCGCGACGGCCATATGTACGCGCCGCGACTGATGAAGCGCCTGAACCTCAGCATGGACAGCGGCGCCATCCGTGCCTCGCTGGTCCATTACAACACGATCGAGGAAGTCCGGCGCTTCGGCGAGGCGCTGCGCGCCATCATCGCCCGGCTGTCCTGATCGGCCGCGATTGCAGGATCAGGCGGCCTTCTTCTTCGCCAGCCTCGCCTTGATGCTGGCGACGTCGGCGCGCGGCGTCGCGGCGAACAATGTCTTGGTGTAGTTGTGCTTGGGATCGGCGAAGACCTCGTCGCGCGAGCCATATTCGACGGCCTCGCCGTAATACATGACCATCACGTCGTCGGCGATGTAGCGCACCACAGACAGGTCGTGGCTGATGAAGACATAGGTCAGCTCGAACTCGTCCTGCAGGTCGGCGAGCAGGTTGAGCACCTGCGCCTGCACCGACAGGTCTAGCGCCGAGACCGGCTCGTCGAGCACCAAGAGGCTCGGATTGAGCATCAGCGCGCGGGCAATGGCGATGCGCTGGCGCTGGCCGCCCGAGAACATATGCGGGTAGCGGTTGTAGTGTTCCGGTCCGAGGCCGACCTTCTTCAGCATCTTCATGGCGAGATCGCGCCGCTCGTCGGCCGGCTTGTCGGTGTTGATGAGCAGCGGCTCGCCCAGCACGTCGCCGATCTTCTGGCGCGGATTGAGCGAACCGTAAGGGTTCTGGAAGACGATCTGCACCTTGCGGCGCATCTCCTTCGTCAAGCCGTCCTTGGCGATGTCGACCTTGTTGCCGTCAATGAAGAGCTCGCCCGATGTCGCCGGATCGATCAGGGTGATGATGCGGGCGAGCGTTGACTTGCCGCAACCGCTTTCGCCGACGATGGCCAGCGTCTTGCCCTTGTCGACGCTGAACGAGACACCCTTGACCGCGTGCACCGTGCGGGAGGGGCGAAACAGGCCACCGCCGACATGATAGTCGCGCACGATGTTTTTGCCCTCGAGAACCGTCACGCTCATGACGCGGCTCCCGTTGCAGACCCGGTTCCCGCGGCAGAGGGGGCCGGTTCGAACAGCATGTCGGAAATGGTCGGCAGCCGGTCGCCGACGGCGTTTTCCGGCAGCGCCGACAGCAGCGCGCGCGTGTAGTTGCTCTTCGGCTGCTCGAACAGCGACAGAACGTCGGCCTCTTCCATCTTGCGGCCCTTGTACTGGACGATCACGCGGTCGGCGGTCTCGGCCACCACGCCCATATTGTGGGTGATCATGATCAAGCCCATGCCGTATTTGGCCTGCAGGCCGACCAAAAGGTCAAGGATCTGCTTCTGAATGGTGACATCGAGCGCGGTGGTCGGCTCGTCGGCGATCAACAGCTTCGGATTGCAGGCGATGGCGATGGCGATCATGACGCGCTGGCACTGGCCGCCCGACATCTGGTGCGGGAACGAATTCAGCCGCTCTTCCGGATCGGCGATACCGACCAGCTTCATCAGTTCGATGGCGCGAGCCCGACGCTGGGCGCGGTCCATGCCCATATGGAAGCGCAGCACCTCCTCGATCTGGAAGCCGGCGGTGAAGCATGGATTGAGACTGGCAATCGGCTCCTGGAAGATCATCGAGATGTCCTTGCCGACGATCTTGCGACGCTCGGACGGGCTGAGCTCGAGCAGGTCGATGCCGTCGAAGGCCATGCGGTCGGCCTTCACTGTCGCCGTATTCGGCAAAAGCCCCATCACCGCCAGCATCGCCACCGATTTGCCGGAGCCGGATTCGCCGACGATGGCCAGCACCTCGCGCGGCTCGATCGACAGGTCGATGCCTTGCACGGCCATGAACGGTCCGGCGGCGGTATCGAAGGACACGGTGAGGTTCTTGATCTCGAGAAGAGGCATGGTGCTCACGACCTCTTCAGCTTGGGATCGAAGGCGTCGCGCAGGCCGTCGCCGATCAGGTTGATGGCCAGCACCGTGATCAGAATGGCAAGGCCGGGAAAGGTCACCACCCATGGCGCGCGCAGGATGAATTCGCGCGCCGTGGCCAGCATCGTACCCCATTCCGGCGTCGGCGGCTGCGCGCCGACGCCGAGAAAGCCGAGAGCCGCAGCCTCGAGAATGGCGTTGGAGAAGGACAGTGTCGCCTGCACGATCAACGGCGCCATGCAGTTCGGCAAGATCGTCTTCACCATCAGCCTGAGGTGACTGGCACCGGCGACCTTGGCGGAGATCACATATTCGCGGTTCTTTTCGGCCATCACCGCCGCACGGGTGAGCCGCGCGAAATGCGGTTGCAGTACCAGCGCAATCGCCAGCATGGCGTTGAACAGACCGGGGCCGAGGATCGCCACCAGAACCAGCGCGAGCAGCAGCGACGGGAAGGCCAGGATGATGTCCATGATGCGCATGATCAGCGTATCGACCCAGCCGCGGAAATAGCCGGCGAGCACGCCGAGGACGATGCCGCTGGTCAGCGAAAAAACGACGACGACCAGGCCGATGAACAGCGAGAACCGCGCCCCGAAAATCAGCCGCGAAAGCATGTCTCGGCCAACCGCGTCGGTACCGAGCAGGAACATCGATTTGCCGCCCTCCTGCCAGGCCGGGGGCGCCAGCAGCGCATCGCGAAACTGTTCGTCAGGCGAATGCGGCGCGACCAGCGGCGCGAAGATCGCCACCAGCACCAGAGCCGTGAACACGACCAGGCCGATGACGGCGCCGGTGTTCATCGAGTAGTAATGCCAGAATTCGGCAAAGGCGCGTTGCCGGCCGCCGGTCGGAATGGATGCGGCGGTGGCTTCTGCCGTGGTTTGGTCAGTCATCTCACTGCACCCGGATACGTGGGTTGATGACGGCGTAGAGCACGTCGACGATCAGGTTCACCGCCATGACGATCAGGGCGATGATCAGCAGGCCGCTCTGGACGACGACGTAGTCGCGCTTGGCGATCGCGTCGATCATCCACTTGCCGATACCGGGCCAGGAGAAGATCGTTTCCGTCAGGATGGCGCCTGCCATCAGCGTGCCGACCTGCAGGCCGATGGTGGTGACGACGGGAATCAGCGCGTTGCGGAAGGCGTGGAGGCCGATGACGCGGCGCGGCGCAAGGCCCTTGGCGCGCGCGGTGCGGACATAGTCCTCGCCCAGCACCTCCAGCATCGCCGATCGCGTCTGCCGCGCTATAACGGCGAGCGGAATCGTCGCCAGCACGATTGCCGGCAGGACCAGATGACTGGCGGCGGACCTGAAAGCGCCGCTTTTGCCGGAGATCAGGCTGTCGATCAGCATGAACCCCGTCGTCGGCTTGAAGAAATACTGCAGGCCTATGCGGCCGGAAACCGGCGTCCAGCCGAGATAGCCGGAGAAGAAGATGATGAGCAGCAGCCCCCACCAGAAGATCGGCATCGAATAGCCGGTCAGCGCCACGCCCATCGTCGCCTGGTCGAACCATGATCCGCGCTTGACCGCAGCGAAGATGCCGGCGGGAATGCCGATGAGCACGGCAATGATCAGCGCGATCGTCGCCAGTTCCAGCGTCGCCGGAAACAGCGCCTGGAATTCACCGAGCACAGGCCGCTTGGTGGCGAGGGATATGCCGAAGTCGCCGGTCAGGACCCTGCCGATATATTCCAGATATTGGATGACATAAGGCCGGTTGTAGCCAAACCGCTCGATAAGCTCCGCGTAGCGTTCGGGGCTGACGCCGCGCTCGCCGGCCAGGGCCAGGATCGGGTCGCCCGGCAGAAGCCGAACGAAAGCGAACGCCGCCAGCGATATGCCGAACACGGTCGGTATGATCAAGGCGAGCTTGTGGAGGAGATAGCGGAGCATCGTACTTCATAGAACGGCGGCGCCGGAAGTCCAGCACCGCCGTCCAATTTCTCAGGAGTTATTCGGTGACGTCGACGCCGTCAAACCGATGAATGCCGAGCGGATCCATGACGAAGCCCGAAACCTTCTTGTTCATCGGCATGAAGACCTTGGAATGGGCGATGGTCAGCCACGGGGCCTCGCGCTTGAACACGACCTGGGCTTCCTCGTAGATCTTGGTGCGCTCGGCGACGTCCGTGGTCGCCTTGCCCTTCTGCAACAGGCCTTCGAACTCCTGGTTGCACCAGATCGCATAGTTGGACTGGCCGATGGCATCACAGCCGAGCAAGAACAGGAAGTTGTCCGGATCGCCATTGTCACCGGTCCAGCCGAGCTGGAAGGCGCCGTCGCGCTCCTTGGCCTTGCCGCGTTCGCGATACTCGGTCCATTCGTAGCTGACGATCTCGGCCTTCACGCCGATCTTGGCGTAGTCGGCCTGGATCAGTTCCGCGACTCTTTGGGCGTTCGGATTGTACGGACGGCTGACGGGCATTGCCCAGATCTTCATCGACAGATCCGTGACACCGGCGTCGGCCAGCATCTTTTTGGCCGCGTCCGGATCATACGGATCGTCCTTGATGTCCTTGTTATAGGACCACATCGTCGGCGGGATCGGGTTGATGGCCGCCTGGCCGGCGCCCTGATAGACCGCATCGAGAATGGCCTGCTTGTTGACGGCCATGTTGAGAGCCTTGCGGACCTCGACCTTGTCGAAGGGCGGCTGCGTCGTGTTGTAGGCCATATAGCCGATGTTCAGTCCTTCCTGCTCGTCGACCTTGAGGTTCGGGTCGGCCTGCAGGCCGGCGATGTCGGCCGGCGCCGGGTACGACATGATATCGCACTCGCCCGCCTTCAGCTTTTGCGCGCGCACGGCCGGATCGGTCGTGATGGCGAAGATCAGATCGTCGATCTTCTGGCGGCCGCCAAAGTAGCCGTCCCATGCCGCATAGCGCACGACCGCATCGACCTGATAGTCGACGAACTGGAACGGACCGGTGCCGATCGGCTTCTGGGTGAACTGCTGCCTGGTGCCAGCCTTGTCGAGCTGGTCGGCATATTCCTTGGAGACGATCGAAGCAAAGTCCATGCCGAGATCCGGCAGGAAAGCGACTTCAGGCTTGTTCAGCACGAACTTCACCGTCAGGTCGTCGACCTTGACTATTTCCTTGAGGAGATCGGGGAAGCCCATACCGGTGAAATATTCCCAGCCGGTGCCTTCCAGATAGCTGTACCACGGGCTTTCCTTCTTCCACTGGCGTTCGAAGGAAAAGATCACGTCGTCGGCGTTGAGATCGCGCGTTGGCGTGAAGTAGTCGGTGGTCTGGAACTTCACGCCCGGCCGAAGCTTGAACGTGTATTCGAGACCGTCGTCGGAAACCGTCCAGCTCTCGGCGAGGCCGGGCGTGATGGTGGTCTTGCCGTGTTCGAACTCGACCAGGCGCGAATAGATGGTGCGCGACGACGCGTCGAAGTCGTTGCCACCGCTCCACGGCGACGGGTCGAAGCCAGCCGGCGACGCCTCCGAGCAGTAGACCAATTGCTTCGCATTGGCCATGCCGCCGAGGACGCTTGCGGCCAGCAACGCGGCCGCAAAAGTCAGTTTCTTTTTCATGGAGGACTCCCTGATGTTCTTCCAAGCCCCTCTATCAGGCTCGCGAAGCGCGCATATAAGCACCGTTTTTCCGGCTTTGGAACACCCCGCTTGCCTACCCCATGGGAAGCAGAATTTAATTCTGCACACATGCGAGAAAATAGAAGGAATTGTCAATTCTTGCCGGTCACGGTATTATTAACGACTGCATTTTTTTATTGATCTTCAACGCGACCGATAGTGAGGAACCGCGACCTTCGGCTTGTCGCTGGCGCGGAAGATTTTCTTCCCGTCTTGCCGCAGGGGCAAGACTTGCACGGCTGCCGATAGTCGCAATACATAGTGGAATGCTGGATTTCCTGGGTGCCCGGCCGCGGAGGACGTCTCTGTCATTCGGAGACGACGCGGCGGGCAAGCAGAGATAACAAGAACGACCGAGGGAGGGACAGGTGGCAAAAACATCAACGACGACGCCAGCGAAGGCGGACGCCAAGATTGCCGCCAAGCCGGCCGGTCGCGACAAGTCAAAAGCGCTGTCTGCGGAAGCCGTTGCCAGGCCGAAGGCGGCCGCTGCGTCCACCAAAACCAATGTGTCTGCAAAGACCGGCGCAAAACCCGCCGCCGTCAAACCAGAGGCGAACGCGGCACCGACACCTGCTTCATCCGTGTCGAAGCCGGGGCCGGCCAGCAGATCGCCGAAGGCGCCTGCCGCCGGAGTGCCTGAAAAGCCTTGGCTCAAAAGCTATCCGAAAGTCGTTCCGGCAGAGATCGGCGCCCCGCGCTTCGGTTCCATCGGCGATCTGCTCGCCGATGTCTGCAAGCAGTACGCCAGCCGCCCCGCCTTCACCTGTATGGGCAAGACCATCACCTATGCGGAAGTCGAGCGGCTATCGGCCGCCTTCGGCGCCTATCTGCAATCGGAGGGACTGCAGAAAGGCGCGCGCGTCGCGCTGATGATGCCGAACGTGCTGCAATATCCGGTGGCGATGATGGCAGTGCTGCGCGCCGGCTATATCGTGGTCAACGTCAACCCGCTCTACACGCCGCGCGAGTTGGAACACCAGCTCAAGGATTCCGGCGCGCAAGCCATCGTCATTCTCGAGAATTTCGCCAGCACCTTGCAGGCGGTGATCGCCAGGACGTCGGTCAAGCACGTCGTGGTCGCGGCGATGGGCGACATGCTCGGCGGCCTGAAGGGGACAATCGTCAATTTCGTCGTGCGCCGCGTGAAGAAGATGGTGCCGGCCTGGTCGCTTCCGGGCCATGTCAAGTTCAACGCCGCGTTGCAGGCAGGCGCCAGCGTCAGTTTCAAGCCGGTGAAGGTCGCTGCCAACGATGTCGCTTTCCTGCAATATACGGGCGGCACCACCGGCATCTCGAAGGGCGCGGTACTGCTGCACAGCAACGTGCTGGCCAATGTCGCGCAGAACGCGCTCTGGATCGAAGATGCCTATACGATCAAACCGAAGCCGGCGCATCTCAACCTCATCTGCGCGCTGCCGCTCTATCACATCTTCGCGCTGACGGTGAACGCGCTGATGGGCATGCAGATGGGCGGCCAGAACATACTCATTCCCAATCCGCGCGACATTCCCGGCTTCGTCAAGGAATTCGGCAAATACCCGGTCCACATCTTTCCGGGCCTCAACACGCTGTTCAACGCACTGCTCAACAATGAGGATTTCCGCAAGCTCGACTTCAGGCCGCTGATCCTGACGCTGGCCGGCGGCATGGCGGTGCACAAGGGCGTTGCCGAGCGCTGGAAGGCGCTGACCGGCTGCCCGATCACCGAGGGCTACGGGCTTTCGGAAACCTCGCCTGTGGCCACCGCCAACAAATTCAGCGATGGCAAATTCACCGGCACGATCGGCCTGCCGCTGCCATCGACCGAGATCGCCATTCGCGACGACGACGGCAACGATTTGCCTCTCGGCGAAGTCGGCGAGATCTGCATCCGCGGACCGCAAGTGATGGCCGGTTACTGGAACCGGCCGGACGAGACCGCCAAGGTGATGACCAAGGATGGTTTCTTCAAGTCGGGCGACATGGGCTTCATGAATGAGCTCGGCTACACCAAGATCGTCGACCGCAAGAAGGACATGATCCTGGTGTCCGGCTTCAACGTCTATCCGAACGAACTCGAGGAAATCGTGGCCCTGCATCCGGGCGTGCTCGAAGTGGCGGCGATCGGCGTGCCTGACGAGCATTCGGGCGAAGTGCCGAAGCTGTTCGTCGTCAAGAAGGATCCATCGCTGACCGCCGAGATACTGACTGTCTATTGCCGCGAAAACCTGACCGGCTACAAGCGGCCAAAATATATCGAGTTCCGGACCGAACTGCCGAAGACGCCAGTGGGCAAGATTCTGCGGCGGGCGTTACGGGGATAGGTACAACTTTGGGCGATTGCCTTGCTGTCGACGATACAGCGGACACGTTTTCCCGTCCCGATGCGCTGTCATTCATCAAGGCGAACATGCGTATCGCCCCTGTTCCCGCGCTTTCCGAAATCCGGCTTTACGCGGCCCATCCAGCGAGCGGTCTGTGGCGGCTCACGCATCCAGAAGGACGAGGAGCCGAGCCGGAAGAAGAAGCTGACGAGGACGGACCCGAGCCGCAGCCACCTTACTGGGCCTATGCCTGGGCCGGCGGCGCGGTGCTTGCACGCTACATCCTCGATCGGCCGGAGAGCGTGGCCGGGCTTCGCGTCCTCGACCTCGGCGCCGGCTCGGGCCTCGTCGGCATCGCCGCGGCAAAGGCCGGCGCCAGCGAAGTGATCGCGTCCGAGATCGACCGCAACGGCGTCGCCGCGCTCGGTCTCAATGCGGCGGCGAATGGCGTTACGATCACGGTGGTTGGCGAGGACATCACCGCTGGTCCGCCGCCGGCGGTGGACGTCGCGGCGGTCGGCGACTTGTTTTACGGACAAGATCTCGCCGACCGGGTCATCCCGTTCCTCGACCGCTGTCTGGCCGCCGGCATCAACGTGCTGATCGGTGACCCGGGCCGCGCCTACCTGCCCCGCTCGCGGCTTCGCCTGCTGGCAGAATATCGCGTGCCGGATGTCGGCGAAGTCGGGAACGCGATGAAGCCGAGCGCTGTCTTCTCGTTCGAGCCGGAGCAGCCTCGATGCGAGATCAGGTCGTCTCCCTGACCCTCGCCGAAAGAAAGTCGGGCAGATCGGCAACGGAATCCAGAATGACATCGGCAACCTGCGACAGCGATTCACGCGTGCCGGTGCCGGAAAGCACGCCGATCGCCAGCCCGCAGCCGCCGACCCGTGCCATCTCCAGATCGTGGCGGCTGTCGCCGACCATGGCGATCGCCGACGGCTTCAGGCCGGTCAGGTCCGAAAAGGCCAGGATCGTGTCCGGCGCCGGTTTCGGATTGGCCACCGCGTCGTAACCGTAGGCGGCGTCGAACAGTTGGGCGACGCCCAGCGTCAGCAATGTCTTTTCCGCGCCGGTGGTCGAATCGTTGGTGGCGACGCCAAGCCGGTAGGATTTGCCGTGAAGTATGCCAAGCGTCTCGACGATGCCCGGCAGCGCCACCGCCATCGCCGAGCCCTGCATCGAGGTGATCTCGTTGAAGCGAGCGACCGCAAGCATCTGGTCTTCCTCGGACAGGCGCGGAAACCAAAGCTCGACGACATCCATATTGGTGCCGGAGGCAAAGATGGAATCGGGCTTGAAGCGCTTGGTGGCGAAATCGAAGCCAGCCGCGGCAAGTAGTCTGTCGGCTTTCCAGCGGTCGCCCTCCGCTGCATCCATCGCCATGAAATCGGCGACGCCGAGCCACGTCGCGTTGAAGTCGACAAGCGTGCCATCCTTGTCGAACAATATTCCTTTGATCTCGGCCAAGCCGCTTACTCCGATCCGCGCAATCGGTGGATATGTCCCACCAGTCCGGCAGTCGAAGCGTCGCGCTTTGCGGCATTCTCCTTGCCTTCCACGACCTCTTTGCCTTCCACGACGGGCAGCAGGTCGGTCGCCAGTTCCTTACCGAGTTCGACACCCCATTGGTCGAAGGAATTGATGTTGAAGAGCGTGCCTTCGACGAAAACGCGGTGCTCATAGAGCGCGATGAGCCGTCCGAACGTGTGCGGATCGAGTTGTCTGTAGAGGATGGTCACCGAGGGCCGGTCACCGGAGAAGACGCGGTGCGGGGCGATCCTGTCGACATCGGCGGGGTCCATGCCTTTTGCCAGCATCTGCGCGCGCGCTTCCTCCAGTGTGCGGCCCTTCATGAAGGCCTCCGACTGCGCCAGGCAGTTGGCGAGCAACAAATCGTGGTGATGCTTGAGATCCGGCTCGTGGCCGATGGCCGCGGCGAGGAATTCGACCGGGATGAAGTCGGTGCCCTGGTGCAGCAGCTGGAAGAAGGCATGCTGGCCGTTGGTGCCGGGCTCGCCCCAGACCAGCGGGCCGGTCGGCGTGGTCACGGCGCCGCCGTCGAGGGTGACGCTCTTGCCGTTCGATTCCATGTCGAGCTGCTGCAGATAGGCCGGCAGCCTGGACAGGCGCTGGTCGTAGGGAATGACGGCGCGAGCGGGATATTTGCAGATCACCCGATGCCACCAGCCGATCAGCCCCATCAGCGCCGGCAGGTTCCTGGCCAGCGGCGCCGTCTGGAAATGTTCGTCCATCGCATGCGCGCCGTCGAGGAAAGCTCGAAAATTCTTCGGGCCGATGGCGATCATCACCGGCAGGCCGATCGCACCCCAGACGGAGTAGCGTCCGCCGACCCAGTCCCAGAAGCCGAAGACGCGGTCGGACGCAATGCCGAATTTGGCCACGAGGTCGAGCGCCGTCGAGACGGCGGCGAAATGCTTGCCGACCGCTTCCTCGCCGAGCGCGTTCTGCACCCATTTGCGCGCCGTCTCGGCATTGGTCATCGTCTCGACCGTGGTGAAGGTCTTCGACGCGATGATGAACAGCGTGGTTTCGGCGGAAAGGCCCTTCAGCGTATCGTGGATATGGGCGCCGTCGATGTTCGACACGTAATGCGCGCGCGGGCCGTCGTGATAGGGCGCCAGCGCCAGCGTCGCCATGGCCGGGCCAAGGTCGGAGCCGCCGATGCCGATGTTGACGACGTCGGTGATCTTCTTGCCGGTGGCTCCGGCCGCCTTGCCGGAGCGCACCGCATCGGCGAAGGCGCCCATCGCGTCGAGCACGGCAACAACCTCCGCCTTTACGTCCTGGCCATCGAGCACGATGCCCTTGCCGTTCAGGTTGCGCAGCGCGGTGTGCAGCACGGCGCGGCCTTCGGTGACGTTGATCTTCTTGCCCGAGAACATCGCGGCGCGCCGGCCTTCGAGATCCGCGGCCTCGGCCAGTTTCTCCAGCAAATCCATCGTCTGCCGATCGACCGCGCATTTCGACCAGTCGAGCAGCAGGTCGTCGTCGCTGGCGGAGAATTTTTCGAAGCGCTGCGGATCGGCGGCGAAAGCTTCGCGCATGCTGCCCGATTTGGCCGCACGGTGAGCGCGCAGGGCGTCGAGCTGTTTTTGAAAGGACGATTGATCCACTGCCTCGCTCCGAAGTCTTTGATGCCATCATATCAGACCGGATGTTTCCGGCGCGTGTCGTCGCGGCAAACTATCTAGACGAAATCCACCGGTTTCAATGCGCAGCGATGACGCACTGTGTCACGCCGGAATGACGCGTTGCGTCACGGTGGGGATGCCGCAGCGCGGCGAAGGATCACTGGCATAAATCCCAGCGATCAGAAAAATTGATTGGCGCAACCCCTTGTGCCACCGGTACATTCGACTGGTCCAGCCAAGTGAAAAAGGCTGGCCATCGAGGAACAATCCCATGCCACAGCGAAACGACACGGCCATATGGTCCGGCCTGTTCCGGATTTCGGCGGAATCCGGCCAGACCCTGCAGGCGCAGATCCGTCAGGCGATTGTCGCCGCCATCCTCGACCGGCAGATCGCCGCCTCGATGCCGCTTCCATCCTGCCGGATCCTGGCCGAGAAACTAGGCGTAGCGCGCGGCACCGTGGTGCTGGCCTTCCAGCAGCTCGTCGACCAGGGTTTCCTGGTGGCGCGCGAACGGCGCGGCCATTTCGTCAATCCCGAGGTGCTGGCGACACCGGCGAGGCCGCATCAGAAGGCGCCCGACCAGGCCAACGAGATCGACTGGAAGGCGCGCCGGCAGATCGCGGCAAGTGACATGCCGCCGCCTGCCAAGCACGACAACTGGATCAAGTCGTCCTACCCGTTCGTCTATGGCCAGTTCGATCCGGCGCTGTTCCCGACCGCAGAATGGCGCGAGTGCAACCGCATGGCGCTCGCCGTGCTCGAGATCCGCAACTGGGCATCCGACATGGTCGATCGCGACGATCCGCTCCTGATCGAGCAGATCCAGGCGCGGCTGTTGCCGCGGCGCGGCATCTTCGCCAATCCCGACGAGATCATCGTGACGCTCGGCGCGCAGAACGCGCTCTATATGCTGGCAACGCTGCTGATGACCAAGGGCTCCAAGGTGGCCATGGAAGACCCCGGCTATCCCGACGCGCGCTCGATCTTCCGGCTGGCCGGCGCCGACGTCACACCGGTTCCGGTCGACCACTCCGGCATCGTAACCGCTTCCATTCCCAATGATTCCGGCTTCGTTTTCGTGACGCCCAGCCACCATTGCCCGACCATGGTGCCGCTGTCGGCGGAGCGCCGGCAGGACCTGCTGGCGCGGGCCACTCGCCACAATCAGATCATCATCGAGGACGGCTATGACAGCCAGCTTTTGGACGAAGCGCCGCAGCAGGCGCTGAAGAGCCTCGACCGTTCCGGCCGCGTCATCTATGTCGGCTCGATGTCGAAGACGCTGGCCCCCGGTCTGCGGCTCGGCTACATCGTCGCCTCGGCCGGGCTGATTGCAGAGCTTCGCGCGCTGCGCCGGTTCATGCTGCGTCATCCGCCGGCCAACAACCAGCGCGCGGTCGCGCTGTTCCTGTCGCTCGGCCATCACGAGGCGCTGGTGCGGCGGCTGTCGAGCGCCTTTGACGAACGGCGCAAGCGTCTGATCCATGCGATTTCCGCCTTCTTGCCGGAGTGGCGCTCGACCGATTCGGCCGGCGGCGCATCGCTCTGGCTCGAGGGGCCGCGCGGCACCGATTCGCGCGGGCTGGCCGAGGCGGCCGCCTCGCGCAGCGTCATCATCGAGCCCGGCGACCGCTTCTTCGACCGCACCGAAAAGCCGTCGCGCTTCATGCGGCTGGGCATCTCCTCGATCGCGCTGCAGCACATCGAACCCGGCATCCGCGAACTGGCGACGGCGGCCGGGCGCAGGCCGGCAGCGGCTTGATGCCTCGTCCGGGCAAGGGACGGCCACGGTTCTTTAGCGCCCTGGCATATGTGACGGGACCGTCTGGCTCATAGGCTGTACCAATGCCGGCGGCATAGTTCGAGGCATAAGGGGACGAAGCAGGCCGATGGTGGACCAACCACCGCCGCCCGCTTCGCAGCTAAAGGTGGAGTGCCTCCATGTCAGTGGCTGTTGAGAAGCCGGATACGCCCTCGGACCAACGTTCGCGGCGTTCCGGCGGGCGCGAAGCGCGCCGCGCTATGCGGGCGGCGCCACTTGCCGACGATATCAGGCCGGTGCGCGCCGGCCTCGAAGGCGGAAGCTACGGACCGCTCAGCGAAAACGACCGCGAGCGCATCCACGAGGCGGTGCTGACGCTCCTGGAAACGGTCGGCTTCGCCAACGCCATCCCGTCCTGCATCGAGGCGTTGACCAAGGTCGGCGCCACCCTCGGCGAGGACGGCCGCATTCGTTTTCCGCGCGCGCTCGTCCTCGACACCATCAAGAAAGCGGCGCGGCATTTCACCTTGCACGGCCAGGATCCCAAGCACGACATGGTGATCCAGGGCAAGCGCGTGCATTACGGCACGGCGGGCGCCGCCGTGCATCTGGTCGATGTCGAGAAGCGCGAGTATCGCGAGTCGCTGCTGCAGGACATCTACGACGCCGCCCGCATCGTCGAAGGGCTGGACAACATCCATTTCTTCCAGCGGCCGATGGTGCCGCGCGATATTCCCGATCCGCTCGACATGGATTTCAACACGCTTTACGCATGCGTGATGGGCACGTCGAAGCATGTCGGCACGTCCTTCACAGTGCGTGAAAACGTCAAGCCGGCGCTCGACATGCTCTATGCGATTGCCGGCGGCGAGGAGAACTTCCGGGCCCGGCCGTTCGTGTCGAATTCGAACTGCTTCGTCGTGCCGCCGATGAAATTCGCCGAGGACGCCTGCGGCGTGCTCGAAGCCTGCGTCGAGGGCGGCATCCCGATCCTGTTGCTGTCGGCCGGCCAGGCGGGCGCCACGGCACCCGCGGCGATTGCCGGTGCGGTGGTGCAAGCGGTGGCCGAGGTGCTCGCCGGCCTCGTCTACGTCAACGCCATCAAACCGGGGCATCCGGCGATCTTCGGCACCTGGCCGTTCGTCTCGGACCTCAGGACCGGCGCCATGTCCGGCGGTTCGGCCGAGCAAGCGGTGCTGACCGCGGCCTGCGCCCAGATGGCGCAATTCTACGATCTGCCGGGCGGTTCGGCCGCCGGCATGACGGATTCGAAATTGCCGGATATTCAGTCCGGTTACGAAAAGGGCATCACCGATGTGATGGCCGGCCTTGCCGGCCTCAACCTTGTCTACGAATCGGCCGGCATGCACGCCTCGCTGCTCGGCTTCTGCCTGGAAAGCCTGATCATCGACAACGACATGCTCGGCCATTGCCTGCGCTGCGTACGCGGCATCGAGGTGACCGACGAGTCGCTGTCGATCGACACCATCACCGATGTCTGCCTGAAGGGGCCGGGTCACTACCTCGGCAATGAGCAGACGCTCAGGCTGATGCAGACTGAATATTTCTATCCGGCGGTCGGCGATCGCTTTTCTCCGAAGGAATGGAACGAGAAAGGCAGGCCCGACATCTTGCAGCGGGCAATCATCGAGAAGAAACGCATCCTCGCCGAGCGCTTCCCGCGCCATGTGCCGAAGCCGGTCGACGACAAGTTGCGCGCTCGCTTCGGCAATCTGATCCAGCTGCCGCGCAGCGGCATGGGCGGCTGAGCACGCTTCTCCTCGGAACGGTCAATCTGTGCTCAACCCGTAGCGCTCGACGACCTCGCCATTGATCAGCTTGGCATGCAGCGTCATCAGTATGATTTGCGCATCGAAGCTGTCGCCGGCCTCAAGGGCGGCCTCGATCCGGCGCTCCGCATCCAGCGTATGTTCATGCCCGTTGGACAATCCGAACGCTTCCGGCCCGGCAATACAATAGCCAAGCAGCAGCGCCACCGGTGGATAGGCTTGTGGCGGCGGCTCGTCGGGCCAGTGATCCTTCATCAGATTGACGACGGTGAGCTTTGCTCCCTCCGGCACAAGGGCCGGGTGAAGGTCGACGCCGCGCAACGCGGCGTCGAGTTGCCTGAGGTCGCCCGAACGGCCGAACATTCCGAGGAAGCCTAGGGAAGAGCGCCGTCTCGCCATGATGTTCCTATCCGAATGCCCGAAACCGCGGCGCAGCGGCAGTCGCGCAGCCACTACCCGCCCGCCGACAGCAACAAAACACCGGCGAGAGCCGATCCCGCCAGCGTCGGCAGCATGCCGATCTTCAACTTCAGGATGGCGATCATGGCGGCACATGACAGCAGCGCCGCGCGCCAGTCGATCGATGAAACCACCGGCACATCCATGCCAAGGCCGATGTTGCGCACCTCGCCGAAGATGACGTGCAAGGCGAACCATAGAGCGAGATTCATGATGACGCCGACGACGGCGGCGGTGATCGCGCCCAGCGCCGCCGACAGCGCCTTGTTGCCGCGCAGGGATTCTATGTAGGGCCCGCCGAGGAATATCCAGAAGAAGCAAGGGGTGAACGTCGCCCACAGCGTGAGCATCGCCCCAAGCGATCCGGCAAGCAGCGGGCTCAACGATCCGGATTGGCGGAACGCGGCAAGGAAGCCGACGAACTGCAGGACCAGGATGAGCGGACCGGGCGTCGTTTCGGCAAGCCCGAGGCCATCGACCATCTCACCGGGTGCCAGCCAGCCGAAGGATTCGACCGCCGCCTGCGCGACATAGGCCAGGACCGCGTAGGCGCCGCCGAAGGTGACAACCGCCATGACGCTGAAGAAGCCACCGATCTGCGTCCACACGCTGGCGGATCCGGTGAATGCCCAGATCAGAAAGACGGGGGCGAGCCAGATCGGCAGCCAGATCGCCAAAGTGCGCGGCGCATGCCATCGCGTCGGGCTGACGTGGGTCAGCTCGCCGCGCTCGAACATCAGATCGACCGCGCCCTTGATGTCGTGAACCGCGTCCTTGCCGTGCGCCGCGCCGGAAAAGAGGGCTGGCGCAATACGGTTTCCGATCCAGCCCGTCAGGCCCGCAAGCAGGATGATGAGCGGAAACGGCACGTTCAATGCATAGATGGCGATGAAGGCGGCGAGCGCGATCGACACCATGACCCGGTTCTTCAAGGCGCGCCGTCCGATCCGGATCATCGCTTCGATCACGACGGCGAGCACGGCCGCTTTCACCCCGAAAAACAGCGCCTCGACGAGGGGGGCGTCGCCATACAGCGCATAGAAGATGCTCAAGGTGAGCATCACCAGCGCGCCCGGCGCGACGAAGAGGATGCCGGCGACCAGGCCGCCGAGCGTCCGATGCAGCAGCCAGCCAATATAGATGGCGAGCTGCTGCGCTTCCGGGCCGGGCAGCAGCATGCAGTAGTTCAACGCATGCAGGAAACGTTGCTCGCCGATCCAACGCCGTTCCTCGACCAATTCCTTGTGCATGAGCGCGATCTGCCCGGCCGGCCCGCCGAAGCTGAGCAGGCCGATCTTCGCCCAGAGCCTTACGCCTTCGCGGAAGGTTGGCGCAGCCGGCGCCTCCCCCGTTTTTCCCGCAGAAGGGGCGCTCATGCTGGCTTGCCCGTGCTTGGCCAGTTGTGCGTTTCCTCGGTGGCGTCGCGGCACCATCGGAAAAACGCATCGTAAAGCAGCATGCCTGCCTCCAACTGTTCCAGATCGTCGCGAAACATCCGCGACAGGCCAAGCGAGGCGGCCAGGAATCCGGCTGCCTGGGGAACCAGATCGAGGCTTGCGGTGTCGGCTGCGCGCACAATCGTGGCGAGGCGATCGATCGGTTCGGATTCGAGCCCGAACTCTTCGATCATCGTGTCGAAGGTGCAGCGTTCGCCGCGGTGAGTCCAGAACACATTGTCGATGTCGAAAGGCACGGCCCGAAAGCGATCCGCAACGGCCGACACTTCGGCCGCCTCGACAAAGAGGAAGACCGCGCCCGGATCGATGAAACGCCGGATCAGCCAGGGACAGGCGATGCGATCGACCTTAGGGCGGGCCCGCGTCACCCACACGGTGCGGCCTCTTTCATCGCGGGGCGGCATCTTGTCGGTGCGGACCAAGAGCCCTTTGGCATCGCGCCAAGCCTCGAACCCGCCTTCGAGGGATTCGGCGGCAATGCCCTCATGCCGCAGCCACGCGGCCACGCCTTGCGAGAGCTTTTGGCCTTTTTGGCAAACGACTGTCACTCGACTGCCGACGAATTCGGACGCCCAGGTCGAGACGGTTTTGAAATCACGCCGGGTTGAGGCTGGCAGCAGGCGCGGATCGGCGTTGTAGTCCTCTTCGATGCGGACATCGATGATTGCGGGCGCGCCCGGCAGACCAATCAGACGGGACAGTTGCGATACGGTGATAGCGGTTGTCGATGGCATGGCGTCCACCTCCTTGAGAGAGAAGCTTGGACGCGAACGTTGGGCTGACGCCTCACGGGGTCGTCGCGATGCACCCCTTGCCATAATCGTGGGTTCGTCGCGCCCGCTTGTCAAGCATCATCCGTCGCCCTTGTCCCATGCTGTCCGCCAAGCGGTCCGGGAAAAAAGGACACAGGTCGATTGCACTGGCACCTTGCGTAGGTTGACAGGCGGATAGGTCACCTATATTTAACTTATAGGTTAATTAACTTTCAGGCTAATCGATATGCCAACAGACCACCTCTCGACGACATTCGCCACGCTGGCCGATCCGACGCGGCGCGCCATATTGGCAAGGCTGGCACTTGGCGAAGCGACCGTGAATGAGCTGGCAGCCCCCTTCGCCATGAGCCTGCCGGCAGTCTCCAAGCACCTCAAAGTGCTGGAGCACGCCGGCCTGATCAAGCGCGGCCGCGAGGCGCAGTGGCGGCCATGCCGGCTGGAAGCTGGGCCGCTGAAGGAGGTGGCCGGCTGGCTGGAGCACTATCGCCGCTTCTGGGACGACAGTTTCGATCGCATGGCCGACTATCTCAAGGAAATCCAGAGCAAGGGAGACCCGAATGGCCGCAAGAACTGAGACAGCCGAAGCACCGCAATACGCACTGGAGATTTCGCGCCTATTCGATGCACCGCCGGGTCTGGTGTTCAAGCTGTGGACGACGCCGGAGCATCTGGTGCGCTGGTGGGGTCCGAAGAATTTTTCCTCGACTACGGAAATACTCGAATTCCGCGAAGGCGGACGCTACCGCCACCTTATCCACAGGCCCGACGGCCAGACCTATGCGATGTCGGGGGTCTTTCGCGAGATTGTCCAGGCAAAGCGCATCGTGTTCACATTTGCTTGGGACGAAGGCGACTTCCAGGATCGGGTCGAGACCCTGGTGACGGTTTCCATCACCGCCGAAGGCGACCGCACACGACTGACCTTCAGGCAAGAGCCGTTCGCAGACATCGAAACCCGGGATTCTCATATTGAGGGCTGGAGCGAATGCCTGGACAAGCTCGACGTCTATCTGGCGAGCATTTGAGAGGGAGTCTCGCTCGGCAGCCCTTCGGGCGCAGCCAGCACAATTCAAGACCCACGAGGGCAAAACAATGAAAAAGACCTATCATGGCAGCTGTCATTGCGGCGCGGTGCGTTTCGAAGCCGATATCGACCTCGCCGAGGGCATCCGCAAATGCAATTGCAGCTTCTGCTGGAAGCTCGGCTACCGGAAATCCTTCGCGGCCTATGAGGCCGTGCGCGTGACGGATGGCCGCGACGGAATGCGGGAGTACAAGGCGACGCCATCCAACTGGCCGGAAGGCGACATCAACCACTATATGTGCCCGAACTGCGGCGCGAATTTTCTCTCGCGCGGCTATCTTGACTTTATGGGCGGGAATTTCTGGGCGGTGAACGTCGCCTGCCTCGACGACGTCACCGAAGAGGAGTTGGCCGCGGCACCAATCGTCTACGAGGATGGTAAGCGCGACCGGCAGGACCAGGCGCCGGAGATCACCGGGTATTTGTGAGCGGCGGAGTCAGGCAAGCCAAGGCAGAAATGCCGCCATAGGACATCTGACGGCGGCTTGATCGGATCAAGCCGCCGGTTGCGGAAAGCGCCGCAGAGCGGCGTTTAGTGATTGTCCCGCGGCACGCCGCTGGTGTGCGCCACATCCTGGTATTTCACTGCCGGCTTCAGCACCATTCCTTCGGAAAACTGATCGACCATGCCGCGCTGGATCTCCTGCCACGGCGTCTGGTGCTTGGGGTAGTGATAGCCGCCATTGTTCTGCAGTTCGGCGCGGCGGCGCGTGATCTCGTCATCGGTGACGAGAATGTCGGCGGTGCCCTTGCGCAGGTCGATGCGGACGCGGTCGCCGGTCTTCAACAGTGCCAACCCGCCGCCTATGGCCGCTTCGGGCGAAGCGTTGAGGATCGATGGCGAACCCGATGTGCCCGATTGGCGGCCATCGCCGATGCAGGCCAACGCATGGATGCCCTTCTTGATGAGATGGGCCGGCGGCTGCATGTTGACGACTTCGGCGCCGCCCGGATAACCGATCGGACCGGCGCCACGCATGAACAGGATCGTGTGCTCGTCGATGCCTTGCGCCGGATCGTCGATGCGGGCGTGATAGTCCTCGGGCCCGTCGAAGACCATGGCGTTGCCCTCGAAGGCCTCGGGATCCTTCGGATTGGACAGATAGCGTTCACGAAATTCGGGCGAGATGCCGCTGGTCTTCATGATCGCCGAATCGAACAGATTGCCCTTGAGATTGATGAAGCCGGCATTGGCCTTCAGCGGTTCGGCGACAGTGCGGATGACGTCGAGATTCTCGTTGACGGCCGCGCTGCAATTGTCGCCCATCGTCCTGCCGTTGACGGTCATGGCGTCGGGATGAGGCAACAGCCCGGCCTTCATCAGTTCGGCCACGACCGCCGGCACGCCACCGGCATGGTGATAGTCCTCGCCGAGATATTCGCCCGACGGCTGCAGATTGACGAGAAGCGGTATCTCGAGGCCGACCTTCTGCCAATCGTCATTGTCGAGCGGCACGCCGAGGTGGCGGGCGATGGCGTTGAGATGGATCGGCGCGTTGGTCGAGCCGCCGATGGCCGAGTTGACGACGATGGCGTTTTCGAAGGCCTTGCGGGTCATGATGTCGGAGGGCTTCAGATCCTCATGCACCATGTCGACGATGCGTTTTCCCGTCTCGTAGGCGATCTGGCCGCGCTCGCGATAGGGCGCCGGAATGGCGGCCGAGCCCGGCAGCTGCATGCCGAGCGCCTCGGCCAGCGAGTTCATGGTGGTGGCGGTGCCCATGGTGTTGCAGTAGCCGGTGGACGGCGCCGAGGAGGCGACGATGTCCATGAACTCGTCATAGTCGATCTCACCGGCCGACAGGCGCTGGCGCGATTCCCAGACGATGGTGCCGGAGCCGGTGCGCTTACCCTTGTGCCAGCCGTTGAGCATCGGGCCGACCGACAGCGCGATGGCCGGAATGTTGACGGTGGCCGCAGCCATCAGCAAGGCCGGCGTCGTCTTGTCGCAGCCGATGGTGAGCACGACACCGTCGAGCGGATAGCCGTAGAGCACCTCGACCAGGCTGAGATAGGCAAGGTTGCGGTCGAGTGCGGCGGTCGGGCGTTTGCCCGTTTCCTGGATCGGGTGGCAAGGAAACTCGAAAGGGATGCCGCCCATCGACACGATGCCCTCGCGCACGCGCTTGGCCAGTTCGAGATGATGGCGGTTGCAAGGCGACAGGTCCGAGCCGGTCTGGGCGATGCCGATCAGCGGCTTGCCCGACATCAGTTCAGCACGCGTCAGCCCGTAATTCAGGTAGCGCTCGAGGTAAAGCGCCGTCATGCCCGGATTGTCGGGATTGTCGAACCACTCCTGCGAGCGAAATTTCTTCTTTCCGGTGGGGGCGCCTGCCATCATGGTCTCCGTATTTGTATGACAAATCGATATGACAACGCGCGAGAGCAAGCAAGGGGGACGCGCGATCCGAAACCGGACTTTGGTGCGATAGACATGTGAGCGCCCCTGCGCTACGGCTTTGTGACTGTCTTGTCGGGGAGATTTTCATGGCTTTGGTGATCGAAGGCGAGGAGCGCATCGCCGCACCCTTGCAAAAGGTGTGGGAAGCGCTGAACGACCCGGAGGTTCTGAAAGAAACCATTCCCGGCTGCCAGAGCCTCGAAAAGAAGTCGGACACCGAGATGGGAGCGACCGTGGTGCTCAAGATCGGGCCGATCAAGGCGACGTTCAACGGCGAGGTGACGCTGAAGAACCTCAACCCGCCGCATTCCTACACCATCCAGGGCGAAGGCAAGGGCGGCATCGCCGGCTTCGCCAAGGGCGGCGCCGATGTGACGCTGACCGCCGATGGGCCGGAGGCGACGATCCTCAGATATGCGGCCAAGGCCGACGTCGGCGGCAAGATCGCCCAACTTGGCAGCCGGCTGATCGAATCGACGTCGAAGAAGCTGGCCGGACAGTTTTTTTCGTCGTTCGGCGAGAAGGTCGGCGGCTGAACTGGAGGGTGGCTCGCTGGGCCGGATGGGGTCCGCCGCAACGCGCTCCGTCATTTTTCTTCGTAAGAGGTCGAGGCGGTTAAGGCGACCCCTCCCGCTTCGCACGGCACCCTCCCCTCAAGGGGGAGGGGGTCACTCGAACACGATTGATGGCACGGCGGCCGCCATGCCGCGTTCTTCGTTGACCCTGTCCCAGACCTTGGCGGCGATGTCGCGGTAGATCTTTGCCTCGGCGCCACCGGGCTTCGAGACCACCACCGGCGTGCCGGCATCCGAGCTTTCGCGGATGCCCATCTCGAGCGGCACTTCGCCGAGGAAGGCCACGCCGAGACGCTCGGCCTCGCGGCGCGCGCCGCCATGGCCGAAGATGTCGTAGCGCTTGCCTGTATCGGGAGCGAGAAAATAGCTCATATTCTCGACGATGCCCAACACCGGCACGTCGACCTTCTTGAACATGTTGAGGCCTTTTCGCGCATCGATCAGGGCCAGATCCTGCGGCGTCGAGACGATGACGGCGCCGGCCAGCGGCACCTGCTGGGCCATGGTCAGCTGCGCGTCGCCGGTGCCGGGCGGCATGTCGACGACGAGCACGTCGAGCGGGCCCCACTCGACCTCGCGCAGCATTTGCGTCAATGCCGACATCACCATCGGCCCGCGCCAGATCATCGGCGTCTCCTCGTCGACGAGGAAACCCATCGACATGACCTTCAAGCCGTAATTCTCCATCGGCCTCAGGACCTTGCCGTCGACGGTCTGCGGCCGGCCATGGATGTTGAGCAGCCGCGGCATGGACGGGCCGTAGATGTCGGCGTCGAGCACGCCGACCTTCAAGCCGTTGGCGGCGAGGCCAAGCGCGATGTTGACGGCGGTGGTCGACTTGCCGACGCCGCCCTTGCCGGAAGCGACAGCGATGATCGCCTCGATGCCGGGTATGCCGCGCTTACCCTGGCTGTGCGAGGCTGGAGCATGCGGAGTCGGACGTGGCGCGGCGGCGGGTGCGGCCGGCGGCGCGGGCCTGGGGGCAGGTCGCGCCGGAACAGGGGCCTCCATGCCGCCGCCCTTCCTTTCCGCCGTCAGCGCGACCACGGCGCCGGCGACACCGGGGATCGCCTTGACGACACGCTCGGCGGCGGCACGCAATGGCTCCATCTCCTGAGCCCGGGCGGCAGGGACGGTGATCGAGAAGAAGACCTTGGCATCAGCAATGAAAATCTCGGAAACCATGCCGAGATCAACGATGTTGCCGGTGAAATCCGGCCCATTGATCGTCTTCAGGCGTTCGGTGACGGCTTCCTTGGTAACGTTTTCCTGGACGGCGGGCATCAGCTTTTTCCTCTGCTTTCCGCTTCAGATAAGGCAGTTGCCGAACAGAACCAAGCGGCGGAACGACGCGCGCTGTGCCATGGCGGTCGCCAGAAGGCGAAGCGGCCCTATTTCCTACACAGCTTTCGGTGGCGCCAGCCAATAAGGAAAGGAGACCGCCATGCTCGCAAACAGCAACGCAACGGCCAATCTCGCGGTGAAGGACCTGGCCAAGGCCAAGGCTTTCTACCAAGACATCCTGGGTTTGACAGAGGTCCACAATGAGGGTGGCGAACTGATCGTCTACAAATGCGGCGATACCAGCATCAATGTGTACCGCTCGAAGTTCGCCGGAACCAACAAGGCGACGGCGGTGACCTGGGCGGTCGGCGTCGGGATCGAAAAAATTGTCAGCGCGTTAAGGTCGAAAGGTGTCGTTTTCGAACATTACGACATGCCTCACACAACGATGGAAGGCGACATCCACGTCGGTCACGGTATGAAGGTCGCCTGGTTCAAGGATCCCGACGGCAACATACTGAACCTTGTGGACAGGTAGATTTAGCATTGCCGCCCAATGCGACTTCAAGCACCGCCCGCGTCACGTCGCCAGGCTGACCGCGAGGTAGGTGAGGGCCGAAATCGCGGCCGTGGCCGGCAGAGTGACAATCCAGGCGATGACGATGTTGCCGGCGATGCCCCAACGCACGGCGGAGACGCGGCGGGCGGCGCCGACACCGACGATGGCGCCGGTGATCGTGTGCGTGGTCGACACCGGAATGCCGAGCCAGGTGGCGGCGAACAGGGTGATCGCGCCGCCGGTCTCGGCGCAAAAACCCTGCATCGGGTTCAGCCGGGTGATCTTCGAACCCATCGTGTGGACGATGCGCCAGCCGCCGAACAACGTGCCCAGCGCCAGCGCCGCCTGACAGGTGATGACGACCCATAGCGGCACGTAGAAATTGTCTCCGAGCATGCCTTGCGAGTAGAGCAGCACGGCGATGATGCCCATCGTTTTCTGTGCGTCGTTGCCGCCATGACCAAGCGAATAGAACGAGGCGGAAACGAACTGCAAGACGCGGAAAGTGCTATCGACGGCGAACGGCGTCTGGCGCACGAACACCCAGGAGACCGTAAGGATCAAGACAAGCGCCAGCAGAAATCCGGTCGCTGGCGACAGGACGATGGCCGCCCCGGTCTTGCCGAGCCCGGCCCAGACGATGGCGCCGCCACCTGCCTTTGCAACGCCGGCGCCCACCAGTCCGCCGATCAGCGCATGCGAGCTGCTGGAAGGGATGCCGACGAGCCAGGTGACGATGTTCCAGACAATAGCGCCGACAAGGGCGGCAAAGACCACCCCCGGCGTGACGATGCTGGCGTCGATGATGCCCGTTCCCAGCGTCTCCGCAACATGAAGGCCGAAGAACAGGAACGCGATGAAATTGAAGAAGGCTGCCCACAGCACCGCGTAGTGCGGCCTCAGCACGCGGGTGGAGACGATGGTGGCGATGGAATTGGCGGCGTCGTGCAGGCCGTTGAGAAAATCGAAGAACAGCGCAACGGCGATGAGCCCGACCAGCACGGGAAAGGCGATGGCGGCATCCATTGTCTAGACGTTCTCGATGACGATGCCGCTGATCTCGTTGGCGACATCCTCGAAGCGGTCGACAACCTTTTCCAGCTCGCCATAGATTTCGCTGCCGATCAGGTAGGCCATCGGGTCGCTGCGGCCATGCTTCTTGAACAGGTCCTTCAGTCCCTGCTCGTGCAGATCGTCGGCCCGACCTTCCGCGCGCATGACCTCTTCGGCGATGGCATTGAGGCGAACGCTGTGAGCCCCGATCTTGCTGAGCAACGGGATGGCCTCGGCGACCAGCTTGGCCGTAATGACGATGATGCCGCCCATTTCCTGCATCAGCGGGTCGAATTCCTTCTTCTCGAACCGCTTCACCGTCTTGACGGTCTTGTGCATCATGTCGATGGCGTCATCCATCGACTGGATCAGGTCCTTGATGTCTCCGCGATCGAAAGGCGTGATGAACGAGCGCCGCACGGACAGCAGGACTTCCGCGGTGATGTGATCGGCCTTGTCTTCAAGATCGATGATCTTCTGGCACCAGCGATCGATGTCCTTGCCCCCAAGAAGCTGCTCGAGTGCCTCGGCGCCATCGACCACGGTACGGGAATGTTGCTCGAACAGGTCGAAGAAGCGATCTTCGCGCGGCAGCAGCTTGCGGAACCAGCCTAGCATGTTCAACCTCCGGTCGCCCCACGGCGTCGTTTCATCCACATAGCGCCGCATGCCGCCATCGGAAATAGTAAGCCGGCTGAAAGATGTGGATGCAGCCGATTGCAGGCGCGGCTTGCGGTGGAACGCAATTTCCCCGACCTTGTGCGGGACGCACCGGACAGATGGCATGATCGACAAGCTGGAATTCTTCATTGCGCTGGCCAGGGAAGAGCATTTCGGCCGGGCGGCGGAGGTGTGCGGCGTCACCCAGCCGACGCTTTCGGCCGGCATCAAGCAGCTCGAGGGCCAGCTCGGCGTGATGCTGGTATTGCGCGGCTCACGCTTTCAGGGGCTGACGCCGGAGGGAGAACAGGTCCTGGTGTGGGCGCGCCGCATCGTCGGCGACACCCGCACCATGCGCGAGGAGATGCGGGCGGCGCGTCACGGCCTCTCGGGGCGCATCCGCATCGCCGCCATCCCGACGGCGCTGGCCATGGTGGCGCGGCTGACGACGCCTTTTCGGGCAAAACATCCCGGCGTCACCTTCTCGGTGCTGTCGCGCACCTCGATCGAGGTGCTGTCGCTGCTCGGCAATTTCGACATCGACGCCGGCATCACCTATCTCGACAACGAGCCGCTGGGACGGGTGACCAGCGTGCCGCTCTACGACGAGCGCTACCAGCTGATCACAGCGGTCGGAAACCCCTATTCCGACCGCGACAAAGTGACATGGGCGGAGCTCAGCCAACTGCCGCTCTGCCTGTTGACGCCGGATATGCAGAACCGCCGCATCATCGACCAGCATCTTGCCGAGGCGGGCGTGCAGGTGCGGCCGACACTCGAATCCAATTCGATGATCGTGCTGTTCTCCCATATCCGTACCGGCAAATGGTCGTCGATCATGCCGCTCAACCTCTCGGAAACATTCGGCTTTTCCGAGCCGATCCGGGCCATTCCGATCGTCGAGCCGGATGCCAGCCACACCGTCGGGCTGGTGGCGACGCCGCGCGAGCCGCACACGCCGCTGGTCTCGGCGCTGCTGGACGAGGCGATGGCGCTGGCAGACGATTTCCGCGCCCGCCGCTGAGCTAGAGATTGCAGGCTGGACGGCATCGATAGAAGTTTTCTATCGAACGACGGATCGGCTTTATTGATTTCGCGGGTTTCCTCTGATTTCCTAACCACTTAGCGGAATACCGCTACGACCAGGGAGGGCGCTGCATGTCGATGCAGCCTGCAAGTACCGAGATCGCGTCGCGCACGGCGGCGATCATCCAGGAGCTGGAGGGCCTCGAAGGCCCGCTGCTGCCGATCCTTCACGGCATCCAGGAAGAGTTCGGCCATGTGCCGCAGGAGGCGCTGCCGGTCATCGCCGAGGCGCTGAACATCTCCAGGGCCGAGGTGCACGGCGTCGTCACCTTCTATCACGATTACCGCAGCCACCCGGCCGGGCGCCATGTGCTGAAGCTCTGCCAGGCGGAAGCCTGCCAGTCGATGGGCTCGGACGCCATTGCCGCCAAGCTCAAGCAGTTGCTCGGCATCGGCTTCCACGAGACGGCCCGCGACGGTTCGGTGACGCTGGAACCGGTCTATTGCCTTGGCCTTTGCGCCTGCGCGCCATCGGCGATGCTGGACGGCGAGGTGATCGGGCGGCTCAATGACGAAAAGCTCGACGAGATCGTTACCGAGGTGCGCTCATGATCCCGCGCATCTACATTCCAGGCGATTCCGGCGCACTGGCGTTGGGTGCGGAAAAGGTCGCCAAGGCGATCGAAAAGGAATTGGCGGACCGCGGCATCGAGGCCAAGATCGTGCGCAACGGTTCGCGCGGGGCCTATTTCCTCGAGCCGATGGTTGAGGTGGCGACGGCCAACGGCCGCGTCGCCTACGGGCCGGTAAAGTCGTCCGACGTCAAAAGTCTGTTCGACTGCGGCTTTCTCACCGGCGGCTATCACAAGCGCTGGCTGGGCGCCCCGGACAAGATCCCGTTCCTTGCCAAGCAGACGCGGCTGACCTTCGCGCGTTGCGGCGTCACCGATCCGCTGTCGCTCGATCACTACAAGGCGCATGGCGGGCTGAAGGGTCTGCAGAATGCGGTGGCGATGGCGCCGGCCGATGTCGTCAGCCAGGTGACCGAGTCGGGCTTGCGTGGTCGTGGCGGCGCCGGGTTCCCGACCGGCATCAAATGGAAAACGGTGCTCGATACCACGGCCGACCGCAAATATATCGTCTGCAACGCCGACGAGGGCGATTCGGGCACATTCGCCGACCGTATGATCATGGAAGGCGACCCCTTCGTGCTGATCGAGGGTATGGCAATCGCCGGCATCGCGACGGGCGCCACCAAGGGTTTCATCTATATCCGCTCGGAATATCCGCACGCGGTGGCAATGATGCAGAAAGCCGTCGAGATCGCCCGCAAGGCCGGCGTGCTCGGCGTCAACGTGCTGGGTTCTCCCAATGCCTTCGACATGGAAGTCCGTGTCGGCGCCGGCGCCTATGTCTGCGGCGAGGAGACCTCGCTGCTCGACAGTCTCGAAGGCAAGCGCGGGCAGGTGCGGGCCAAGCCGCCGCTGCCGGCGCACAAGGGCCTGTTCGGCAAGCCGACGGTGATCAACAACGTCATCTCGCTGGCTTCGGTGCCTGTCATCATGGATAAGGGCGCAGCCTTCTACAAGGATTTCGGCATGGGCCGCTCGCGCGGCACCATTCCGATCCAGATCGCCGGCAACGTCAAATATCCCGGTCTCTACGAGGCGGCTTTCGGCATGACGCTGGGCGAGATCGTCGACGACATCGGCGGCGGCACCGCGACAGGACGTCCGGTCAAGGCCGTGCAGGTCGGCGGGCCGCTTGGCGCCTATTTCCCGCGCGCTTTGTTCGACACGCCCTTCGACTACGAAGCGTTCGCCGCCAAGGACGGGTTGATCGGCCATGCCGGCATCGTCGTGTTCGACGACACCGCCGACATGCTGAAGCAGGCGCGCTTTGCCATGGAATTCTGCAGCATCGAAAGCTGCGGCAAGTGCACGCCCTGCCGCATCGGCTCGACGCGCGGCGTCGAGGTGCTGGACCGGCTCGCCCGGAACATCGAACCCGAAAAGCAGATCGCGCTGGTCACCGACCTTTGCAACACGATGAAGTTCGGCTCGCTTTGCGCTCTGGGCGGCTTCACCCCATATCCGGTGATGAGCGCACTCAACCATTTCCCCGACGACTTTCGGCCGACGCCGGTCGCCGAAGCAGCGGAATAGGAGCGGACAGGTATGAACGCGACATTCGACATCAAATCGCTGGTTCAGGAAATCGACTACGGCACGCCCGCCTCGGAGGCGGAACAGCAGGTGACGCTGACGGTCGACGGCAAGTCGGTGACCGTGCCGGCGGGGACCTCGATCATGCGCGCTTCGATGGAAGCGGGCGTCGAAATCCCGAAGCTCTGCGCCACCGACATGCTGGACTCGTTCGGCTCCTGCCGGGTCTGCCTGGTCGAGATCGATGGACGCGGCGGCACACCTGCTTCCTGCACGACGCCGGTCGGCGAAGGCATGGTCGTGCACACGCAGACCGATCGTCTCAACGCCATCCGCCGCGGCGTGATGGAACTCTACGTCTCCGACCACCCGACCGGCTGGAACGAGAAGGCCGGCACCGGCGCCAGCGAGTTCGACAAGGTCGCCAAGACGGTCGGTCTGACCGAAAACCGCTATGGCATCGAGGGACGCAACCACGTCAAGCCGGAAAACGGCGTAGCGCCCGGCCATGGCTCGCTGGCTGTCGACTACATCGCCCGCGATGAATCCAACCCCTATTTCACCTATGATCCCGCGCAATGCATCGTCTGCTCGCGTTGCGTGCGGGCCTGCGAGGAGGTGCAGGGCACCTTCGCGCTGACCATCGAGGGCCGCGGTTTCGAATCGCGCATGGTTGCCGGCATGCACGAGGATTTCATTGCCTCCGAATGCGTGTCCTGCGGGGCCTGCGTGCAGGCCTGTCCGACCGATGCGCTGCGCGAGAAGTCGGTGCTCGCCAAGGGCCTGCCGGAGCGCTCGGCCGTCACCACCTGCGCTTATTGCGGCGTCGGCTGCTCGTTCAAGGCGGAAGTGAAGGGCGACGAGGTCATTCGCATGATGCCCTACAAGGAGGGCAAGGCGAACCATGGCCATTCCTGCGTGAAGGGCCGTTTCGCTTATGGCTACGCCACCCATAAGGACCGCATCCTGTCGCCGATGATCCGGGAAAAGGTCACCGATCCCTGGCGAGAGGTGAGCTGGGAAGAGGCGCTCGCCCATACGGCCAAGGAATTCCGCCGTATCCAGTACCAGTATGGCCGCACCGCGATCGGCGGCATCACTTCCTCGCGCTGCACGAATGAGGAGACCTATCTCGTCCAGAAGCTGGTGCGGCAAGGCTTCCGCAACAACAATGTCGACACCTGCGCGCGCGTCTGCCATTCGCCGACCGGCTACGGGCTCGGCCAGACCTACGGCACCTCGGCCGGTACGCAGGATTTCGACTCCGTCGATTACACCGACGTCGCCGTCGTCATCGGTGCCAATCCCGCCTCCGCCCATCCGGTGTTCGCCTCGCGGCTGAAGAAGCGCCTGCGCCAGGGCGCCAAGCTGATCGTGCTCGATCCGCGTCGCACCGAGATGGTCAAGTCGCCACATATCGAAGCGGCCTATCACCTGCCGCTGAAGCCCGGCACCAATGTGGCGGTGCTGACCGCGCTGGCACATGTCATCGTCACCGAAGGTCTCTTCGACGAAGCGTTCATCCGCGAACGCTGCGACTGGGCGGAATTCCAGGACTGGGCCTCTTTCGTCGCCTTGCCGGAAAACAGCCCCGAAACCGTCGGCAAGTTGTCCGGCGTCGATCCCGAACTGATCCGCGGTGCTGCGCGTCTCTACGCCACCGGCGGCAACGGCGCGATCTATTACGGCCTCGGGGTGACGGAACACAGCCAGGGTTCAACCACTGTGATGGCGATCGCCAACCTCGCCATGGCCACCGGCAATATCGGCCGGCCGGGCGTCGGCGTGAACCCGCTGCGCGGCCAGAACAATGTGCAGGGCTCGTGCGACATGGGCTCCTTCCCGCACGAGTTGCCCGGCTATCGCCATATCTCCGGCGAAGCCGTGCGCGACATCTATGAGAGTCTGTGGGGCGTCAAGCTCGACGACGAACCCGGCCTGCGCATTCCCAACATGCTGGATGCCGCCGTCGACGGTAGTTTCAAGGGCATCTACATCCAGGGCGAGGACATCCTGCAGTCCGACCCTGATACCAAGCATGTCGCCGCCGGCCTCGCCGCGATGGAATGCGTCGTCGTGCACGACCTCTTCCTCAACGAGACGGCGAACTACGCGCATGTGTTCCTGCCGGGCTCGACCTTCCTCGAGAAGGACGGCACTTTCACCAATGCTGAGCGCCGCATCAACATGGTGCGCAAGGTTCTGGAGCCGAAGGCGCGCTACGCCGATTGGGAGGCGACGCAGGAGCTTGCCCGCGCGATCGGGCTGGACTGGACCTATCGGCATCCCTCCGAGATCATGGACGAGATCGCCAAGACGACGCCGAGCTTCGCCGGTGTCTCCTTCGAACTGCTCGACCGTGTCGGATCCGTGCAATGGCCCTGCAACGAGAAGGCACCGCTCGGCACCCCGATCATGCACATCGATGGTTTCGTGCGCGGCAAGGGCAAGTTCATCCGCACCGAATATGTAGCGACGGACGAAAGGACCGGGCCGCGCTTCCCGCTGCTGCTCACCACCGGCCGGATTCTCTCGCAGTACAATGTCGGCGCACAGACGAGGCGCACCGAAAATGTGATGTGGCATTCGGAAGACCTGTTGGAGATCCACCCGCACGATGCGGAGAACCGCGGCATCCGCGGCGGCGACTGGGTGCGGTTGGCAAGCCGATCCGGCGAGACGTCGCTGCGCGCGCTGATCACCGACCGCGTCTCGCCCGGCGTGGTCTACACGACCTTCCACCACCCCGACACGCAGGCCAACGTGGTCACGACCGACTTCTCGGACTGGGCGACCAACTGTCCGGAATACAAGGTCACCGCCGTGCAGGTGGCACCGTCAAACGGCCCGACCGAGTGGCAGAGGGACTATAACGAGCAAGCGCGCCAGAGCCGGCGCATCGCCCCGCTGGAAGCGGCGGAGTAGTCTTGGCCGCGCGCCGCAAAGCAACGACGCAGATTTCGCGGCTGGCGCACCGCGCCAGCGGCACCACGACCGCGAACCGCATGGTGCCGGAGGAGACGCCGGTGGCGTTCTCCTTCGCTGGCACCACGCACGCGGTGATGATGGCGAGCCCCGCCGATTTCGAGGATTTCGCGCTCGGCTTCTCGCTGACCGAGGGCATCATCGCCGACCCGCAGGAAATCGAGGCGATCGAGGTCGAGGATCACGGCGCCGGCATCGACATCCAGATCAGGCTGAAGGATCAAGCCAATACGCGCTTCGAGGCGCGGCGCCGGCGGCTGGCCGGCCCGGTCGGCTGCGGGCTATGCGGCATCGAATCGATCGAGGAAGCCATGCGCTCGGTGGAGGCGGTCGGTTCGTCAAAACTTACGCTTGCAGCCGACGATATCGTCCGCTCGGTCAAGCTTCTGTCGAAGGTGCAGCCGCTGCATGCCGAGACGGGTGCGGTCCACGCCGCAGGCTTCTACATCCCCGGCAAGGGCATCGTCATGGCGCGTGAGGATGTCGGCCGCCACAATGCGCTGGACAAGCTGGCCGGCGCGCTGGCCAGGGCCGGCATCGACGGCGCATCGGGCGCCGTGGTCGTGACCTCGCGCGTGTCGGTGGAGATGGTGCAGAAGACGGCGGCGATCGGTGCGGCCTTCATCATCGCCGTCTCGGCGCCGACCGCGCTTGCCATCCGCACGGCAGAACAGGCCGGCATGACGCTGGTGGCGTTGGTGCGCGGCGATGATTTCGATATTTTCACCCACCCCGAGCGGTTGGTTTCCGGAGTTGCCAAGCATGTCGCATGACGAAGAACACATCATGAGCACCAGGGAAAAGCTGGTGCGCATGGCCAACCAGATCGCCGACTTCTTCCATTCCAAGCCGCGCGAGGAAGGTATTGCCGGCGTTGCCGAGCACATCAACAAGTTCTGGGAGCCGAGGATGCGGCGGCAATTGTTCGAAATGCTGGATGCCGGCAGCGAAGGCTTCAACGAGCTCGTCGTGGCTGCTTCCACCAAGATCAAGCGGCCCAAGACGCCAGAACAAGCCGATAGGAGCATCGGTTACACCGGGCGTGAGCCTGCACAGGCCGAGAGTGCCGCTCCACAGAAATAGCCCGATGGGTCGCCAAAGGTCTTATATTTCGCCCCTCTAAAGTTTGGCTGCCGCAGCGACGCGCCTCTGCTACGTTGAGCGTTCGGAAATCGTGGGGCCGGGCGGACAAATCTCGTGAAGCCGATCGAAACTCGATACGCCCGAAGCGGCGACGTGCGGATCGCCTATCAGGTGGTCGGCCAAGGTTCGTTCGATCTCGTTTTCGTGCCGGGCTTCATTTCCGATCTCGACCTGCACTGGGAAGACGAGGGCTACAGCCGTCTGTTCAAGGGGAGAAGATGCCGGCAGGCAGATGAGGGGCGGAGCCAGCTTAGCGATGGCTTGTGCTGCCCCTCATCCGGCCCTAAGGGCCACCCTCTCCCCGTTCACGGGGAGAAGGGAAGATGCTACCCGTGCGCCACCATCACATGCCGCACTGCGGTGTAATCCTCCAGCGCATAGAGCGACATGTCCTTGCCGTAGCCGGACTGCTTCAATCCGCCATGCGGCATCTCGTTGGTCAGCATGAAATGCGTGTTGATCCAGGTGCAGCCATATTGCAGCCGCGCGGCTGTCGCCATGGCGCGCGAGACGTCCTTGGTCCACACCGACGAGGCGAGGCCGTAGTCGCTGTCATTGGCCCAGTTCACCGCCTCGTCGACCTCGGAAAAGCGGGTGACGGAAACGACTGGCCCGAACACCTCGCGGCGCACGATCTCGTCTTCCTGCAAGGCGCCGGCGACGACGGTCGGCTGGTAGAAGAAGCCAGAACCCTCGCCCGGCTTGCCGCCAGTGGTGATCTCGATGTGCTTCAGCTCGGAGGCGCGCTCGACGAAGCTCGAGACGCGGTCGCGCTGGCGGCGTGAGATCAACGGCCCGATCTCGTTCTCGGTGTCGTCGGGGCGGTTGTATTTGATGGTCGAGACGGCGGAGGAGAGGTCGGCGACGAGCTTGTCGTAGATCTTCTTGCCGGCATAGATTCGGCAGGCGGCGGTGCAGTCCTGACCGGCATTGTAGTAGCCGAAGGCGCGCAGGCCGTTGACCACCGCATCGAGATCGGCATCGTCGAAGACGATGACCGGCGCCTTGCCGCCGAGCTCGAGATGCGTGCGCTTGACTGACTTGGCGGCGGCCTGCAACACCTTCTTGCCGGTGGCGACGTCGCCGGTGATCGAGATCATGTTGACCTTGGGGTGATTGATCAGCGTGTTGCCGACGCTGTCGCCACGGCCGAGCACGACATTGACGACGCCCTCCGGCAGGATCTCGGCGAGGATCTTCGCCAGCTTGAGCGAGGTCAGCGGCGTTTGCTCGGACGGCTTGAAGACGACGGTGTTGCCGCCGGCAATCGCCGGCGCCAGCTTCCAGGCCATCATCATCAGCGGATAGTTCCACGGGGCGATGGAGGCGACGACGCCGATGGCATCGCGCCGCACCATCGAGGTGTGGCCGGGAATGTATTCGCCGGCCACCTGGCCGGGCATGGAACGGACAGCACCGGCAAAGAAGCGGTAGCAGTCGACGATCGCCGGGATCTCGTCGTTGAGCACGGCATTGATCGGCTTGCCGCAATTCAGTGCCTCTAGGGCGGCGAAATCCTTCGCGCCGGCCTCGATGCGGTCGGCGATCTTCAGGAGATAGCCCGCGCGCTGCGCCGGCGTGGTGCGCGACCAGGTGAGGAAAGCCTTTTCGGCCGCCAGCACCGCCGCCTCGATCTGCGCCTGGCTGGCTTCGGGCAGGTTGATGATGGTCGCCCCGGTCTTCGGATTGAGGATCGGCTCCTCGGTTTCGGTGCCCTTCTCGAATTTCGAGCCGATCAGCATCTTTGTGTCCATGGCAGTCTCTCCCTTGCGGATTCTTGATGTTATTTGCCCGAGCCGGCGATCTGGTCGCCGTCGCGGGTCAGGTAATAGGCAGCGAGGATAGGCAGCAGCGTCACCAGCACGACGACCATGGCCACGACATTGGTGACCGGGCGCTGGCGCGGACGGATCAACTCCTCCAGCATCCAGATCGGCAGCGTCTGCTGCTGGCCGGCGGTGAAGGTTGTGACGATGACCTCGTCGAACGACAGGGCGAAGGCAAGCATGCCGCCAGCGAGCAGCGCGGTGGCGATATTGGGCAGCACGACATGGCGAAACGTCTGGAAGCCATCGGCGCCAAGGTCCATCGACGCTTCGATCATCGAGCCGGAGGTGCGGCGGAAGCGGGCGACGGCATTGTTGTAGACCACGACGACGCAGAAGGTGGCGTGGCCGAGGACGATCGTCCAGAAAGAGAACGGTATCTCGGCCAGCGAAAAGGCTGAACGCAGCGCGATGCCAGTGATGATGCCGGGCAGTGCGATCGGCAGGATGACCAGCAGCGAGATGGTTTCGCGGCCAAAGAACCGTGTTCGCGACACGGCGGCCGCGCAGAGCGTGCCGAGGACCAGCGCAACCGCGGTCGAGATGGCTGCGACCCGGACCGACAGCGACAACGCTTGCCAGACGTCGGGGCGGTTCCAGGTGACGGCGAACCACTGAGTGGTCAGCCCCGGCGGCGGCCAGACGAAGCTCTTTTCCTCGGTCGTGAATGCATAGACGAAGATCAGGAAGATCGGCAAATGCAGGAACAGCAGGCCGCCGGCAGCAGCGATCTTCAGGCCGAGAGGAGCGGATTGGCCGCGATCAGAGCGCATCGAAGGCCCCCATGCGCTTGGCGCCCCAGAGGTAGAAACCCATGATGACGATGGGCACCACGGTGAAGGCGGCGGCGAGCGGAATGTTGCCGGCTGTGCCTTGCTGCGAATAGACGGCCTGGCCGATGAACAGTCGCGAGGTACCGATGATCTGCGGGATGATGTAGTCGCCAAGCGTCAGCGAGAAGGTGAAGATCGAGCCGGCGACGATGCCCGGCAGCGCCAGCGGGAACAGCACGTTGCGGAAGGTCTGGCCGGGCGAGGCGCCGAGATCTGACGAGGCTTCGACCAGATTGCCCGGCACGCGCTCGAGTGCCGCCTGCACCGGCAGGATCATGAAAGGCAGCCAGACATAGACGAAGACGATGAAGGTGCCGGTGAAGGAGACCGACAGCGAGTTCCCGCCGACGATCGGCAGCGACAGCCAGCCATCGAGCAGCCACAGAAGATGCAGCTTGGCGAGCAGCCAGGTCAGGATGCCTTCCTTGGCGAGGATGAGCTTCCAGGCGTAGATCTTGACCAGATAGCTCGACCACAGCGGCAGCATGATGCCGAGATAGAACAGTGCCTTCCAGCGGCCGCGCGCATAGCGCGCCGCGTAATAGGCGATGGGGAAGGCGATGATCGCGGAGGCGAGCGTGACCAGGGCCGCCATCGTCACCGTGCGCAGGATGATGTCGAGATTGGCGGCCTGCAGCAGGTCGCCATAGGTCTTCAGCGTGAATTCGCGGTTGATGAGGCCGGAGAACTCGTCGATCGAGAAAAAGCTCTGTAGGAGCAGCGCGAACAGCGAGCCGATATAGACGATGCCGAGCCACAGCACCGGCGGCAGCAGCATGAGCAGGAGCAGGAGCTGCGGTCGGCGCCAGAAGAGATCGGACAGGGCGCCACGCATGCCGCCGCTTCCCGGCAGTATGGCGGGCGAAGGATTGGAGTTGAGCGCGGCGATTGTCATGACGCGCCTACCGTGTTGATTGGATCAATGGCGGAAAGGCCGAGATCCTTCACACCCCCCTCTGTCCTGCCGGACATCTCCCCCGCAAGGGGGGAGATCAGCGGCTTGTCTGCCCCGCCAGTTCTGCAACGTCGGAGATTTGCGGAGCCAGTGGTTACGGCCAATCTCCCCCCTTGCGGGGGAGATGCCCGGCAGGGCAGAGGGGGGTGCCGTAGAGCGCCAACCTTGGACGCATACCCCGCTTCAAACCAGGCCATCATGTCGGCTCGTCCATCAGATGCAGGCTCTCGCGGTTGAAGGTGAGCATGACTGCCTCCCCCTCCTCCGGCAAGGCAGCACCGGCCGGCACGATGGCGTGCAGTCTCAGCCCATCGGCATCGAGCGCCAGTCTTGTCGTGGCGCCGAGATAGTTGGTCGAGACGAGACGGGCGGTAACGCCGTCACTCTTCGCGGCACGACCGACGCGAATGGATTCGGGGCGCAGGCTGCCCCAACGATGCTGGCCGGAATAACGATGGACGAAATCCGGCGGCAGCACGTTGGACGAGCCGACGAAATCGGCGACGAAGCGGGTCTTCGGTCGCTGGTAGATGTCTTCCGGCGTGCCGATCTGCATGATCCGGCCGTCGTTGAAGACGGCAACGCGGTCAGCCATGGAAAGGGCCTCGCCCTGGTCGTGAGTGACGAAGACGAAGGTGATGCCGAGCGCCTTCTGCAGCGATTTCAGCTCCTCCTGCATGTTTTCGCGCAGCTTGAGGTCGAGCGCGCCGAGCGGCTCGTCGAGCAGCAGCACCTTGGGCTGGTTGACCAGCGCACGGGCGAGCGCGACGCGCTGGCGCTGGCCGCCGGAGAGCTGGCCGGGACGACGGGCGCCGTAGCCGGGAAGTCGCACCAGCGACAGTGCCTCCTCCGCCGCCTTCTGCCGTTCCGGCTTGCCGACGCCCTTAACCATCAGGCCGTAGGCGACATTGTCGAGCACGTTGAAATGCGGAAACAGCGCGTAGTCCTGGAACACGGTGTTGACGTTGCGGCGATAGGGCGGGACGCCTTCGGCGCGTTCGCCGAAGATGGAGATCGAACCCGCCGTCGGCTGCTCGAAGCCGGCGATCAGGCGCAGGCAGGTCGTCTTGCCGGAGCCGGAAGGCCCGAGCATGGCGAAGAACTCGCCCGGCACGATGTCGAGATCGACGGTGTCGACGGCACGCACGCTGCCGAAATGGCGCGAGACTTTTTGGAAGGAAACGGCTGATGTCATGGGCTGTCCTGATCTGTCAGGCGCATCAAATTCAAGCGATGGCGCTGCCCCTCATCCGCCTGCCGGCACCTTCTCCCCGTATAGTGACAGGGAGAAGGGAGCTGGCCGAAACGCCGGCGATCCCCCTCTCCCCGTGAACGGGGAGAGGGCCGGGGGTGAGGGGCAGCGTCGCGCTCTCAGAACGAGCGAAACGAACTCACCGCCCGCCGATGACGCCGATGTAGTCCGACACCCAGCGATAGTAAGGCACGCACTGGTCATTCTGGGTGGCGCATTTCGATACTGGCGTCTTCCAGAACTTGATCTTGTCGAAATTGTCGTAGCCGTTGGTCTTGCAGCCTTCGTCGCCGAGCAGTTCGTTGCCTTTGCAGGCGGCGGGCACCACCGGCAGCGAGCCGAACCAGGCGGAGACATCACCCTGCACTTTCGGCGACAGCGAATGCTCCAGCCACATATAGGCGCAGTTCGGGTGGGCCGCGTCGGCCTCCATCATAGTGGTGTCGGCCCAGCCGGTGACGCCTTCCTCGGGAATGGTCGAGGCGACGGGTTTCTTGGCGGCGATCAGCGTGTTGACCTGGTAGGGCCACGAACCGGAGGCGACGACGCCTTCGTTCTGGAAATCGTCGACCTGGATGGCGGCGTCATGCCAGTAGCGTCCGACCAGCGTGCGCTGGACGCGCAAGAGATCGAGCGCGGCCTTGTACTGGTCCTCGGTCAGTTCGTAGGGATCCTTGATGCCGAGTTCGGGCTTGTGGGCCATCAGATAGTTGGCGGCATCGGCAATGTGGATCGGCCCGTCATAGGCCTGGACGCGGCCCTTGTTCGACTTGCCGTCCGGCAGGTTCATTTCCTCGAAGACGACGTTCCAGCTCTTCGGCGCTTCCTTGAACACTTCGGTGTTGTACATCAGCACATTCGGTCCCCACTGGTAGGGGACGCCGTAATGGGCGCCGCCGACCGTGAACCACGGGGCATCCTTCAGGCGGTCGTCGACCGTCTTCCAGCTCGGGATGAGATCGGTGTTGATCGGCTGGACGCGCTTGCCGGCGACGAGGCGCAGCGAGGCATCGCCGGAGGCGGTGACGAGGTCGAAGCCGCCCTCATTCATCAGCGCGACCATCTCATCGGAGGTGTTGGCGGTCTTGATGTTGACCTTGCAGCCAGTCTCCTTCTCGAAGGACGTGACCCAGTCGTAGCCCTTGTCGGTTTCACCGCGCTCGATGTAGCCGGGCCAGGCGACAATGTTGACCTGGCCTTCGCCCTTGCCGAGTTCCGTGACCTGGGCGATGGCCTGGCCGGAGAAGGCCAGCGCGACTGTCAAGGCAGTGCATGACTTCAGGAATGAATTCATCGTCGATCTCCCATTTGGCGCATGAGGGGCCGCACTCTCGCGGCGGCTTGGTCCCTGACCGTCAAGGTGCTGTGAAATTTGCGGTTTCGCAAATTCATTTATCAGAAAGGCGATATCGGTTTTTCCGATAGATCAGCGGCCAATCTTCTCCGGCCGCTGACGGACCATACGCTGCGACTGGGCAAGCCCGATGAAGTCGCGTGCGGCCTGCGGCAGGCCGGAGCCGCGGCGCCAGACCATGCCGACCTGGACCACCGGCAAGGAGCCCGAAATATCGCGCGATTCGATGCGGTCACCTTCGAGCGACCACGGCCGGTAGACGAGGTCGGGCAGCAGCGCCACGCCGGCGCCGGTGGCGACGAGGCTGCGCACTGCCTCGACCGAGCGGGTGCGGAAGGCGACATGCGGCTTGGCGCCGATCGCCGCCAGCAGTTTTCCCGTATTCTCCTCGATCTCGTCGACGGTCAGCATGATCAGCGGCTCCGAGGCGATGTCGCCGATGCCGATGATGTCGGCGCCAGCCAGCGGATGGCCGAGCGGCAGCCACAGCCGGTAGGCCGAGACTTCGAGGATTTCCGATTGCAGCGCGGTGCGGTCGCGCAGGTTCGAGGTGACCATGACGGCGATGTCGAGCTTGCCGCCGATCAAGAGATGTTCGAGGTAATCGCCATTGTCCTCGATGGCCGAGATTTCGACGCCCGGATAGGCGCGGCGGTAGCGGGCGAGAAGGTCGGACAGCACATAGCCGGCGACCAGCGAGGTGACGCCGAGCTGAAGCCGGCCGCCTGCAACCGCCTGATCGCCGAAGAAGGCGCGGCGCGCGTCGGAAACGTCGGCAAGGATCTTTGTCGCGTGGCGCAGGAACTGATGGCCCTTGTGGGTGATGTTGAGGCCGCGCGGATGGCGCTCGAACAGTTCGACGCCGAGATCGCTTTCAAGCTCCTTGATCGCTTCCGTGACCGACGATTGCGAGATCGACAGGTTCTGCGCGGCGCGCGACACGGTGCCCTGCTCAGCGACGGCGATGAAGAACTGCAGCTGGCGGATGGTGAAGGCCATCGCCGGACTAAACACGGCGGAGGCGGCGCTGGGAAGTGGGCGATCGGTATCACTTGACGATCGCAAGATTCGTAACTAACTAAGTTACATGAAACGAAACAGCAGACTGTCCTCGACCCTGCACATTCTTGTCCACATGGCCGAGACGCAGGAACACGCGCTGACCTCCGAGCAACTCGCCACATTCATCCATACGAACCCGGTCGTGGTCCGCCGGACCATCGCCGGCTTGCGCGACGCCGGCATCGTCACCTCGGCGCGCGGCCATGGCGGCGGCTGGCAGCTTGGCCGTGCGCCCGAGAAAATTTCGCTGGCCGAGATCAGCGCCGCGCTTGGCGAAACGCTGCTGCCGTTCGGCACCGAGCCGGAAAGCCCCGGCTGCCTCGTCGAACAAGCGGTGATAGCGGCGCTCGATGATTTTCGCGTCGAAGCCGAGAGGCTGCTGGCGGAAAAACTCAGTCGCATCACGCTTGCCGACCTCGCCGCAGATTTCCGCCGCCGTTACGAGTTGATTGGAGTGACCAGCCATGCAGTATGATCTGATTGTCGTGGGCGGCAGCTTTGCCGGCCTGTCCGCCGCCATCCAGGCGGCACGGGCCCGGCGCAACGTCCTGGTGATCGATGCGGGCCAGCCGCGCAACCGCTTTGCCGAGCATTCGCACGGGTTCCTCGGACAGGATGGGCGCACGCCCGGCGCAATCCTGGACGATGCAAAGCGGCAGCTGATGGCCTATCCGACAGCCAAGCTCGTCGCCGGGTTGGCGGACAGGGCCGCTGCCGCCGGTGCCGGCTTCGAGATCACCACGGATCGCGGCGAGACATTCGGCGCGGCGCGGCTGGTTCTTGCCACCGGCGTGCGCGATATCCTGCCCGATGTCCCAGGGCTTGCCGAGCATTGGGGGAAGAACGTGCTGCATTGTCCCTATTGCCACGGCTACGAGGTGGCCGGTGGGCCGCTTGGCGTGCTGGCAACCGGACCGATGTCGGTGCATCAGGCGCAGCTGATCGCCGACTGGGGCGACGTCACGCTGTTCGCAAACGGCATGTTCGAGCCTGACGCGGAACAGATGCTTGAACTGGAAAGGCGAAAGGTACGGTTCGAGCCGACCGGCGTGGCGGAGCTGGAAAAGGACGGTTCGGGAGGGCTGAACGTCAGTCTCGAAGACGGCCGCAAAGCCGGCGTCAAGGCACTGTTCACCGCACCGCGCAACACCATGGCGAGTCCGGTTGCCGAACAGCTCGGCTGCAGCTTCACGGAAGGTCTTCTCGGTCCAGTGATCACCGTCGACGACCGCCAGCAGACGACAGTCCCGGGTGTCTATGCCGCCGGAGACGCGGCACGATCGATGCACAACATCGCCTTCGCCGTATCAGGCGGCGCCTTCGCGGGTATATGCGCCCACCAATCGCTGGTTTTCGGTTAGATCCCGCTCTAGTCGCCGACAATGCTGAGCCGCGCGCCGGCCTGCCCAAGTGCGGCGGCAATGTCATGCGGCGGCGGCTGATCGGTGACGAGTTCGGAAAAACCGTCGAGGCCGCAGACCTGGACCAGGCCCTGGCGGCCGAATTTGGTGTGGTCGGTGATGACCAGCGTGCGCTGGCCGCGCGACAGCACCATGCGGGCGAATTCCGCCTCTTCCAGATCATAGTCCATGACGCCCGTGGCAGCATCGACCGCGCCGGTGGAGATCACCGCATGGTTGACGGAAAACCGGCTGACGAACTCGATGGCCGAGACGCCGAAGGCGGCGCCCGAATCGCTGCGCAACTCGCCGCCGGCCATATAGACCTTGTTGCCGTTGACCGTGGCCAGCGTGCGGGCGATGTCGGAAGAGTTGGTGACGACCGTCAACCGCCGGTGGCCGAGCAGTTCGCGGGCCAGGAAAGAGGTGGTGGTCCCGGTGTCGAGCATGATCGATTCGCCGTCGCGGATGGTGGCGGCAACCATGCGGGCGATGGCGCGCTTGGCATCGGCGTTCTCGCGCATGCGCCGCTCGAACGGCGCCTCGCCGGCCATCGAGGGCAGGCCGACGGCGCCATGCATCTTCAGGATCGAACCGTCACTGGTCAATGGCTTGACGTCGCGGCGCACGGTCTCCAGCGAGACGCCCAGCCGGTTGGCCAGGCTGGCGATGGTGACGGTGCCCTCCTCCTGCAGGAGACGTAGGATTTCGCCATGCCGCTTCGAATGGATCATCGGGTTTCGCTCAATCGGATTGTTGCGCCGCTGACCGCTTCTAAGGCAAATCGGCCACAGCTTACAAGAAATCCTTGTGGCTTCGGGCAAAAAGACAGAAAAAACCACAAGTTTTCGTTGACAAGCCAGGCAAGATGGCGTGACACTGGCTTGGTGACAGGCTCGTAACGGCCACAGGAAAACAATGGCTGAGCCGCACCAAAATTCGTCTTCCCGAACGTCTGGAAAATCGTCCGGCGCAAGGGAAAAGGATTTTTTCGAATCCGCGGGGGCGGATGCCGGCGTCGAAGAACCCGGCACAGGGGCTCGTCGGTGCGGTGCGGGATACCAATCCTGGCGTCCCGCACCGACGAGAGCTTCGCACTATCCCCTCCAGCCGGCTGCCATCCTTGTGCTACCCGTGGCGCCTTGTTGACTCCCGCGAAACGAGGGCTGAACCCTTGACTGCCGAGGACCGTATCCGCGCCCTGCCCTGTTGGACCGGCAGCATCGAGATCGCGCCGTTGCCGGGTGGCCTGAGCAACGCCAACTATCTGGTCGAGGACGCGGCTGGACGGCATGTCGTGCGCTTCGGCCAGGACTTTCCGTTCCACCACGTCTTTCGCGAGCGCGAGGTGATGACCGCGCGCGCGGCGCACGCCGCCGGCTTCGCGCCGGCGGTCCGCTATTCCGAGCCTGGCATCTTGGTGACGGAATTTCTCGGCGCCAAGACCTTTGTCGCCGAAGATGTGCGGGCCAATATCGGCCGCGTCGCCGCACTGATGCGCGGATTCCACCGCGAAATGCCAAACCATGTCTCGGGCGCCGGCTTCATGTTCTGGGTGTTTCATGTCATCCGCGACTATGCGCGCACGCTTGAGGAAGGCGGCAGCCGCATGCGGAGCGAGCTGCCACGCCTGCTGGCTCTGGCCGACGAACTCGAACGGGCGCAGAAACTGCTGCCGATCGTCTTTGGCCATAACGATCTTTTGCCGGCTAATATTCTCGACGACGGCGACAGGCTCTGGCTTATCGATTTCGAATATGCCGGCTTCAACACGGCGATGTTCGACCTTGCCGGCGTCGCCTCGAACGCCTGCATGAACGACGAGGAGTCCTTCGCCTTCCTGACCGCCTATTTCATGAAGGAGCCGGACCAGGCCATCCGCCGTTCGCACGCGGCCATGCAATGCGCATCGCTGCTGCGCGAGGCGATGTGGAGCATGGTTTCCGAACTTTATCTCGACGCGCCCGGCATCGACTACGTCGCCTACACCGACGAAAACCTGACGCGGCTGGAAGCCGCGCTGGAAAACTACAGAACGAAATACGGACAGAACTTATGACATTGCCCGCCCATGCCGAGATCGTCGTCATCGGCGGCGGCATTATCGGCTGTTCGACGGCCTATCATCTGGCGCGTGACCACAAGTCCGATGTCGTGCTTTTGGAGCAGGGCAAGCTGACTTCGGGCTCCACCTGGCATGCGGCGGGGCTGGTCGGACAGTTGCGCTCGTCGGCCTCCATCACTCGCGTGCTCAAATATTCGGTCGATCTCTACAAGGGGCTGGAAGCCGAAACCGGGCTGGCCACCGGCTGGAAGATGACCGGGTGCCTCAGGCTTGCCACCAATGCCGACCGCTGGATCGAGTACAAGAGGCTGGCGACGACGGCGAAAAGCTTCGGCATGGACATGCAGTTGCTGTCGCCGGCCGAGGTCAAGACAATGTGGCCGCTGCTGGAAACTGGCGATCTCGTCGGCGGCAGCTGGCTGCCGACCGACGGCCAGGCAAGCCCTTCCGACATCACGCAGTCGCTGGCCAAGGGCGCGCGCATGCATGGCGCCAGGCTGTTCGAGGATACCCGCGTCACCGGCTTCGAGATGAAGGATGGCCGCATCACCGCGGTGAAGACCAACAAGGGCGACATCACCTGCGACAAGGTTGTGAACTGTGCCGGGCAATGGGCGCGGCAGGTGGGGGGGCAGGCCGGCATCAACGTGCCGCTGCAGCCGGTGAAGCACCAGTACATCATCACCGAGAAGATCGACGGGTTGGCGACCGATGCGCCGACGATCCGCGACCCCGACCGCCGCACCTATTTCAAGGAGGAGGTCGGCGGGCTGGTGATGGGCGGCTATGAGCCGAACCCGCAAGCCTGGACGACCGACCTGCCCGGTGGCGACGTCCCCGATGACTGGGAGTTCCGGCTGTTCGACGACGATTACGATCATTTCGAGCAGCATATGAACCAGGCGATCGCGCGGGTTCCGGCGCTCGAAGCCGTCGGCGTCAAGCAGATGATCAACGGACCGGAGAGTTTCACGCCGGACGGCAATTTCATTCTCGGCGTGGCCCCCGAATGCGCCAACATGTTCGTCGGCGCCGGCTTCAACGCCTTCGGCATCGCGTCGGGCGGCGGCGCCGGCTGGGTGCTGGCGCAATGGGTGGTCGACGGCGAGGCGCCGCTCGACCTGTGGGTGGTCGATATCAGGCGCTTTTCCGATCTGCACCGCGACCGGCAATGGGTTCGCGACCGCACGCTGGAGGCGTATGGCAAGCACTACACGATCGGCTTCCCGCACGAAGAATATGTTACGGGCCGCCCCCGGATCGTCTCACCGCTTTACGAGCGGCTGCAAAAGCACCGCGCCGTGTTCGGCTCGAAACTCGGCTGGGAGCGGCCGAACTGGTTCGCGCCAGAAGATGTCGAGCCGAAGGACGTCTATTCGATGGGCCGGCAGAACTGGTTCTCGCCGGTCGGCGACGAGCACCGGCATGTGCGCGAGAATGTCGGCATCTTCGATCAGTCATCCTTCGCCAAATATGAAATGCGCGGTGCGGACGCGCTGAAGGCGCTCGACTGGATCTGCGCCAACGACATCAACAAGCCGGTCGGCCGGCTGACCTACACGCAGCTTCTCAACACGCGCGGTGGCATCGAGGCCGACCTGACCGTGGCGCGGCTGGCTGAGGAAAAATTCTACATCGTCACCGGCACCGGTTTTCGCACGCATGACTTCTCATGGATCGGCGACCATGTCGGCAAGGCGCTCGACGTGACGCTCACCGATGTCACCGAGGATTTCGGCACGCTGTCGCTGATGGGGCCGCGTGCCCGCGACGTGCTGGCGGCAGTGACCGACGCGGATGTGTCGAACACCGCCTTCCCGTTCGGACATGTGCGGGAAATCTCCATCGCCGGCCACACGATCCGGGCGCTGCGCGTCACCTATGTCGGCGAGCTCGGCTGGGAGCTGCATGTGCCGATCGCGGCAACGGGCGAGATCTTCGACGCGCTGATGGCGGCGGGCGCCAAGCACAGCATCCGCCCGGTCGGCTACCGGGCGCTGGAGTCGCTGCGGCTGGAAAAAGGCTACCGCGCCTGGGGCTCCGACATCACACCCAACGACACGCCGCAGGAGGCCGGCCTCGGCTGGGCGGTGAAGCTCAGAAAGAATATGGATTTCGTCGGCAGAAGGGCGCTGGAAAAGATCAGCGGCACCGCGCTGAAGAAACGTTTTGCCGGCTTCACCGTCGACGATCGCGAGATCGTGCTGGTCGGGCGCGAGACGATCCTGCGCAACAACGAGCCGGTCGGCTACCTGACCAGCGGCGGTTATGGCTACACGGTCGGCAAGAACATCGGCTACGGCTATGTGCGCAACGCCGATGGCGTCAGCGACGATTTCCTCGCCTCCGGCGAATACGAGCTGGTGGTGGCGATGGAGCGGACGCCGGCGAAAATCCATCTCGAGCCGCTTTACGACCCGGCGGGAGAAAAGGTGAAGGCCTAGGGCCCTTCGGGATCAGTTCACGCGCAGAACGAGGCCGCGGCTGGGTACGGTATCCGCCTCGCCCGGCATGGAGACATAAGGCGCCGTCTCCTCGGCGCGGGTGACGATGCCCTTTGCCTTGAGCTCGGCGATCCGCGCGGAAAAACCCGCATCCCACAGCGTGTTCTTGACCGTCAGCACGATCACTCCGCCCGGCCGGCAGATGCGGATCAGTTCGTCCAGCCCCTCGATGCCGACGTGGCCCGAGGTGAAGACGCCGGCCGATATGATGCCGGCATAGGCATTGTCCGCGAAAGGCAGCGGGCCGCCGAGCGCCAGGCAGTGAAGCGCTGAATAGACGCCCTTTCGTGCCGCCTGGGCAAGCATGCCCGCGGAAATGTCGAGCGCCTCGACCTGCGGATAGCCTGTGATGGCGAGCCATTCGCCGATGAGCCCGGTGCCGGCTCCGGCATCGAGAAGGGGGGCTGCGCCGTGCGGCAGATGACGGGCAAGCAAGGCGAGACAGATGGTCGGATGGCGATAACCGGCCGCAGACATGTCGGCGTCGTAAGTGTCGGACCAGCGGTCGTAGAGCGCCGCCAACTCTTCGGGCCGTTTCGCCGCATAGACTGCGCCGAGCGCACCCTCATGTCTGCTGTCCGTCATTCGCAGTTCCCGTCCCCCAGCCAGCGCGTGATCCCGAAAACCGAAATCGGTTTTCGGGATCACGCGCAAGATCAAAATGCTACAGCGTCCTTTGCACGTCCGAAAGGACGGGAGGCGCGTGTAGCGAGCCATACGATGATAGCCAAACCGCGAAAATTGTGGAACCGTCGTCGCGACGAATAATGGGGCGGAAGCGATGGTGGAGGACGAGGCACGCGCGGCGCTTGCGGCCATTCCGATGCTGGCCAGCTACAAGGGGCCGCTGGAACGGCTCGGCGGCCTCACCAACCTCGTCTTCCGGGCCGGCGGCTTCTGCCTGCGCATCCCCGGCAAAGGCACCGAGGAATATATCAACCGCGCCAACGAGGCGGTGGCGGCGCGGGAGGCAGCGAAAGCCGGCGTCAGCCCCGACGTGCTGCATGTCGAAGGCAACACGGGCGTGATGGTGACGCGCTTCATTGCCGGCGCCGAGACGATGTCGCCGGAAAAATTCAAGGCCCGGCCGGGCAGCCCGGCGCGCGCCGGCAAGGCCTTCCGCAAATTGCACGGCTCAGGCGCGGCGTTTCCCTTCCGCTTCGAGCTTTTTGCGATGATCGACGACTATCTGAAGGTGCTGTCGACCAAGGATGTCGCCCTGCCCGCCGGTTACCACGATGTCGTACGCGAGGCCGGGACGGTGCGCGCGGCCCTTGCCGCGCATCCCCTGCCCCTCGCCGCCTGCCACTGCGATCCGCTGTGCGAGAACTTCCTCGATACCGGCGACAGGATGTGGATCATCGACTGGGAATATTCAGGGATGAACGATCCGCTCTGGGATCTCGGCGACCTCAGCGTCGAAGGACAATTCGACACGGCGCAGGACGAAGAGATGATGCGCGCCTATTTCGGCGGCGAGCCTTCGCCGGCGGAGCGCGGCCGCATCGTCATCTACAAGGCGATGTGCGACCTGTTGTGGACGCTGTGGGGACTGATCCAGCTCGCCAACGACAACCCGGTCGATGATTTCCGCGCCTATGCCGACGGGCGGTTCGCGCGCTGCAAGGCCTTGATGGAGACGCCGGAGTTTTCACGGCACCTGGCGGCGGTGCACGGGAATTAGCCGAGGGTGATCTCGGAACGAAGGATTTCGGTTTTCGAAAGATCATGCCCAATTGGTCTGAACGACCGAGTTCGACCCTCTGTAGACCTTCTGCTCCACTGTAGGCTATCCAAGAGCGCATATTTCGATACTCAGGCATTCGAGCAAATGCACACCGCCACCAATGGGAGAGTCCTTCCTACCCTGGTTCGGCCCATCGCCGTCTTCGACGCCGGCATCGGCAGCTATACTGCGGTTGCCGCCATTCAGCGCCTCCTGCCCCAGCAGGACATCCTCTACTTTGCGGATCGCGCCAGCTTTCCCTATGGCGGCAAGAGCCGATCAGAACTCCTTGGTGTCCTCAGGCGCACGCTTCTATACCTCGACACGTTCGAACCGGCCGCCGTACTCGTTGCCTCGAACGCCCCCTCCATCACCGTTCTCAGTGAACTCATGGGGGATGATTGTGCCTCCCGTCCTCGGCGTACGGCCGCCAATCGCGAGTGCTCTTGCCGTTGCTGGGGCCAAAGACGTTGCTGTTCTCGGTGTTCGGTCGATAATTCAGAGTCCGGAATTACGTGCCTATGCTGATGTCGAAGCTGGGAGGCACAAGGCCCGGGTCCATCTCGTCGATGCCTCGCCCCTTGTTGATCTCGTTGAGAGCGGGACGTTCCTGTTCGCACCTGAGAAGACCCAGGATGCGGTCAACGCCTTCCTGGATGACCTAGACGGACGCTATCCGAACGTCGCGACGGCAACATTATCAAGCACGCACCTGCCGTGGTTGCGGTCATACTTGGAAAAAGCGCGCCCGGGCCGACCGCTCCTGGACCCGCTAGAGGACGCTATAGCAGAGATCAAACCCCATGCGGTATTGGGCACCGGCAAGGTTCTTGGCTTGGTAACCGAGGGGGAGCGCTACAAGGCCGCAGACTTCCGATTGATGCTCGACCGCCTTGGCGTCTCCTTACCTCTGCATACTGTCCGCCTGTAGTTCAGCTTGTCCTAATAGCAAACAGCCATGCTTTGATGGTCACTTTGTACCCCCCATCCACTGTCGACAGCCAGTTGATCGAGTTTTGACCTTAATTCACGCCCTTCGGCACGTTTTCCGGCGGCACCGTGTCGACCACCTTCTGGCGATGGAAGATGAACAGGCCGGCCAGCACGACGATGCCCGAGCCGATCAGGATGCGCGGGCCGGGCATGTCGCCGAAGAAGGCCAGGCCGAAGATGACGGCCCACAGCAGCAGGCTGTAATGCAGCGGCGCCAGCGTCGAGGCGGGCGCCAGCTTCAGCGCCCTGGTGATCATCAGATGCGCGCCGCAAGAGACGATGCCGAGAAGCAGCATGGCGCCGAAATCCAGCGAGGACGGCGTCTGCCAGTTGCCGATGGTGAGAAGTCCGCCGACCAACAGCGTACCGATGGTTTGCCAGGTAACGAGCGAAGTGTCGCTGGTGCCACGCAGCCGACGGTTGAGGATGATGGCGAAGGCGAATGAAATGCTTCCGGCCAGCGCGAAGGTCGACGACAGCGAAAACGCCGCCGAGGACGGCTTCAGCATGATCAGCACGCCGCAGAAGCCGACCAGGATCGCCATCCAGCGACGCCAGCCGACCTTTTCACCGAGCAGCAGGTGAGACAACGCCGCAACGTAGATCGGCCCCGCCATGTAGAAACTCATGACGTCGGCGAGCGGCAGATAGACGACGGCGGCATAGAACAGCGCCGTGTCGAGCGTCGTCATGACAACGCGCAGGACCTGCAGTTCCAGGCGCTCCATGCGGAACAGCTTGGCCGTGCCTTGACGCGCGATCATCGGGCCGAGCACGAAAAAGGCGCCGATGGAACGGATCAGCACGACCTGGCCGACCGAAAAGCTGGCGACCAGCCACTTGCCCATCGCATCGTTCAACGCAAACAGGAAATCGCCGGCCAGCATCAGCAGAATGCCGGCCAAAAGCACGTTCCTGATCGTCGAATTCTGGGCTGTTGGCTCTGCCATGCCGATCTTGCTTCCTCCCGCATGAAAGCTCGGTGAGCCGCCTCGTAGACGCAAGCAGTCGCTTTGACGAGCGGAAATCGGGAAACTGGCCGGACCAGAGCCGGAAATCGGCTGGGCCTACACTCATGAACATGATCGAAACGGCGCTTAAACGGCCTACTTTGGCCGTGGCCGGATGATGATCGGACGATAGATCACCGGCCTGTCCCAAGGATCGAACGCCGACGCGCTTCTCAGGTCCGCGCGGCGCGCGAGATCAATGCGCTGCAGACATTCGGCGAAGGCGTCATTCTTCCTGACGAAGCCGTACGACCGGCATTTCGCCTCGTCCGCGGCACGGCGGTCTTCCGCCGTCATGCAGCCTGTGCAGATCGCCGCCAACGCAACGGCCATCGCCGTCTTGTGCCACATAGCATCCTCCTCGACATAAAAGTGGAGGCTAATTGTAGACTTATGATCAAGACCTATCAATCCGATCGACGCGCGGGTAGTGGGTCAGTTTGAAATTCAAAGGCGATAGTCGAATTCCCAACGCCCCAGCCGTGTAAGCTGGGCCGCTACGGCGTCCCAAGTTTCGCCCTCTGCGTCAGCGCAACGATCTGTAAGAAACCTTTCAAGTTCGACGTAGTCGAATCTCGGCATGAAAATAACGTTCTCACCGGAGAACACCTTACCGTTTTGCGACCGAAGGAACCAATTCGGAGAGCAGACCGTCGCCGTAAATGCGTCTGCAGTGTTACTGCCTTGCGGGCCGGCATAGAAATCGATGGTAATGGAGAAGTCCGTAGCATCGCGCGGCCCCCATTCGTCGAGTGCGAACGCGCCTGCATTGACGTCTAAAATTCGGCTACCCTTGTACTGCGCTCTCATGACTTCGGTTTTTCTCGCCTTTTGTACGGCCTGCGAACCATTGGCTTCTCGGCTTCCTTACCCACTACCGACGCGCGGGGTTTTGCCCTACTTGGCCTGGTGCAACGGGCGATGCCTGCGGTTCACCGTTCCCGGCCGTCCCGCGATCGAGAGCCGCGTGTCCTGCCTGGTCCGCTCGGCCACCACCTTGCCCCTGGCGATGACGCAGAGGCGCTCGGGGCGCAGACGCAAGGCCTCGACCGGATCGCCGGCATCGAGGACGACGAGGCTGGCGCGCTTGCCGACCGCCAGGCCGAGATGGTCGAGGCCCATGATGGCGGCGTTGACATTGGTGACCATGTCGAAGCACCGCGCCATGTCGGCCGGGCTCGACATCTGAGCGACGTGAAGGCCCATGAAGGCGACGTCCAGCATGTCGGCGGTGCCCAGCGAATACCAGGGGTCGAGCACGCAATCCTGGCCCCAGCCGACGCGGATGCCGTGGGCAAGCATCTCCTTGACCCGCGTCAGACCGCGGCGTTTAGGAAAAGTGTCGTGGCGGCCCTGCAGCATGATGTTGATCAGCGGATTGGGGATCGCCGAGACGCCTGCTTCGGCGATCAGCGGCAACAGCTTCGAGACATAGTAATTGTCCATCGAGTGCATCGAGGTGAGATGCGAGCCGGCCACCCTGCCCTGCAGGCCGAGGCGCTGCGTCTCATAGGCCAGCTGCTCGATATGGCGTGACAGCGGGTCGTCGGTCTCGTCGCAATGCAAGTCGACCATCAGGCCGCGCTTTGCCGCGATTTCGCACAGTTCCGTCACCGAGCGCGTGCCGTCGGCCATTGTGCGCTCGAAATGCGGAATGCCGCCGACGACGTCGACACCCATGTCGAGCGCGCGGATGGTGTTGTCGCGCGCCATCGGTGAGCGATAGAAGCCATCCTGCGGGAAGGCGACCAGTTGCAGGTCGATGTAGGGGGCGACCGTCTTCTTCACGTCGAGCAGGGCTTCGACCGCCAGCAACCTGATATCGCAGACATCGACGTGGGTGCGGATGGCGAGCAGGCCCATCGACACCGCCCAATCGCAATAGGCGAGCGCGCGCTCGCGCACCGCTTCGTGCGTCAGCAGCGGCTTCAGCTCGCCCCACAGCGAAATGCCTTCCAGCAGCGTGCCCGACGCGTTGATGCGCGGGATGCCCAGGGAGAGCGTAGCGTCCATGTGGAAATGCGGATCGACAAAAGGCGGCGAGATCAGATTGCCATGGGCGTCGATCGCCGTGCCCGCGGTTACGTTCAGCTCGGGCTCGATGGCCGCGATCGTTTCGCCGACGATGCCTATATCGGCGATCGTGCCGTCGGGCAGCATGCCGCCGCGAACGATAAGGTCGAAATTCATCTGTCGTCATCCCTTTTCAGAATCACACTACTGCAGCGCATCCCCTTGGACGCGCAAGGACGCTGCGGCACTTTGATTTTGCGCATGATCCCCAGCGAAAATCGATTCCGATTTACGGGGAGCCATGCGCATCGTGGCGCACAGGTTGCCGCAGCCGTTTCCTCCCGCGGCGGTCAATGGTTCCATCCGGCCGCAACTCACTCTATAAGCCGCCTTTCGTTGTCGCGGTTTCAGGGATCAGCCGTTTGTTTCGATTTTTCCGCTCGTCGGAGAACCTGCACCTCATCGTGAGGCTGCTCAGGGAATCGTTCCGCAAACACATGTTCGGCTACGGCATCGCCATAGTGGCGATGCTGGTGGTGGCCGGCATGACCGCGGCCAGCGCCTGGATCATGCGCGACATCACCAACGAGTTCATGATCTCGCGGGACGTCAAGCGGATCTACCTGATCGCGGCCGCGGTCGCCGCCATCTTCATCATCAAGGGCGTCGCCACCTTCGTCCAGGCCTATTTCCTCAGCCGGGTCGGCAACAGCATCATCGCCGAGCGGCAGCGCAAGATCTACGACCGGATCCTGGCGCAAGGCATCGAATTCTACCACTCGACCTCCTCGTCCGACCTGATCACCCGCATGACCAACAACGCGCAGGCCGCGCGCAGGGTGCTCGACCTCGTCGTCACGTCGTTCGTGCGGGACCTGGTTTCGCTCATCGGCCTGCTGCTGGTCATGTTTATCCAGCAACCGGCGCTGTCGCTGGTTTCCTTCATTGTCGGACCGGCGGCGATCTATTTCGTCAACCGCATCCTCAAGCGGATCCGCAAGATCACCGAGATGGAATTCCGCTCCATCGGACAGATCGTGCAGGTGATGCAGGAAACGACGATCGGCGTGCGCGTCGTCAAATCCTTCAATCTCGAGGATTCGATGCGCAAGCGCATGCACAAGGCGGTCTCCGATGTCGAACGCCGGGCCAACAGCATTGCGACGCTGGAGGCCGGCACCAGCCCGATCATGGAAACGCTGGCCGGGTTGGCCATCGCCGGCGTCATCCTGGTCAGCGGCGTTCTCGTCGTGCAGGGTGGGCAGACGCCCGGCAGCATCATGGCCTTCATCACCGCGCTCCTGCTTGCCTACGAGCCGGCAAAGCGCCTTGCCCGCGTCCGCATCTCGCTGGAGACCGGCATGGTCGGGGTGCGCATGATGTTCCAACTGGCCGACCGGCCGCTGACGCTGGCCGAAAAGCCCGATGCCAGGCCGCTCCTGCCTGGCCCGGGCGAAATCCGGTTCGACGATGTGAGCTTCGCCTATCAGGACGGCCAACCCGTGCTGGAACACTTCGACCTGACCTTCGCGGCCGGCAAGATGACGGCGCTGGTCGGGCCTTCGGGCAGCGGCAAGTCGACCATGCTGAACCTGATCATGCGTATGTACGACCCGCAAAGCGGCAAGGTGCTGTTCGACGGCCAGGATATTGCGCACGCCACGCTCGCTTCGCTGCGGCAGAAGATCGCCTATGTCAGCCAGGACACGTTCCTGTTTGCCGGCACGGTGATGCACAACATCCGTCTCGGGCGGCAGGACGCGAGCGACGAGGACGTGATCGCTGCCGCCAAGGCGGCCAATGCCCACAACTTCATCACCGCCATGGCGAAAGGCTACGACACGGAAGTCGGCGAGAACGGCGCGCTGCTTTCCGGCGGCCAGCGCCAGCGCATTTCGATCGCGCGCGCCATGCTGCGCAATGCGGAGATCCTGCTGCTGGACGAAGCGACCAGCGCGCTCGACGCCGAGTCCGAGGCGCTGTTTCGCGATGCGCTGCAACAGCTGACGGTCGGACGCACGACCATCGTCATCGCCCACCGCCTATCGACCGTGCACCAGGCCGACACGATCGTGGTTCTGGAAGCCGGCAAAGTGGTGGAAAGCGGCGCGCATCGGACGCTGCTCAAACAGGGCGGGCTTTATCAGAAGCTTTATGAGTATCAGTTGATGCCATGAATGGCCTTCCTTCTCCCTTGCTGTGGGAGAAGGAAGAGCGAACCTATTCCGGCACATACCTCACCGCACCCTTGGCAGCGCTGGTCGCCATCGACGCATAGGCGCGCAACGCCGTCGTCACCTTGCGCTTGCGCTTTTCCTCGGGCTTCCAGGCGGCAGCGCCCTTGGCCTCCATCGCCGCGCGGCGCGCGGCCAGTTCCGCGTCGTCGACGGCAAGCCGGATGGTACGGTTCGGGATATCGATCTCGATCGTATCGCCCTCCTGCACCAGCCCGATCAGCCCACCTTCCGCCGCCTCCGGCGAGGCATGGCCGATCGACAGGCCGGAGGTGCCGCCGGAGAAGCGGCCATCGGTGATCAGCGCGCAGGCTTTGCCGAGGCCTTTCGACTTGAGATAGCTGGTCGGGTAGAGCATTTCCTGCATGCCGGGGCCGCCGCGCGGTCCCTCATAGCGGATGACGACGACGTCGCCGGCCTTGATCTCGTTCGACAGGATCGCCTTGACGCTGGCGTCCTGGCTTTCGAACACCCGGGCCGGGCCGGTGAATTTGAGGATGGATTCGTCGACGCCGGCGGTCTTCACGATGCAGCCGTCGAGCGCCAGATTGCCTTTCAGCACGGCAAGACCGCCATCCCTGGAGAAGGGGTGTTCGGCCGAGCGGATGGCACCTTTCTCGCGATCGAGATCGAGCTCATCCCAACGGCGGTCCTGGCTGAAGGCGACCTGCGTCGGCACGCCGCCCGGTGCGGCAAGGAAGAAATCACGAACGCTCTGGCTGGACGTGCGCGAGATATCCCAATGATCGAGGGCTTCGCCGAGGCTTGCCGTGTGCACCGTCGGCAGATCGCGGTTGATCAGCCCGGCGCTGTCGAGCTGGCCGAGGATCGCCATGATGCCGCCGGCGCGGTGGACGTCCTCCATATGGACGTCGGCCTTGGCCGGCGCCACCTTGCACAGCACCGGAACCCGCCGCGACAACTGGTCGATGTCCTCCATGGTGAAGTCGACCTCGCCCTCATGCGCGGCAGCCAGGATGTGCAGCACGGTGTTGGTCGAGCCGCCCATGGCGATGTCGAGCGTCATGGCGTTCTCGAAGGCAGCCTTCGAGGCGATGCGGCGCGGCAGCGCGGTTTCGTCGTCCTGCTCGTAATAGCGCTGGGCGAGATCGACGATCAGATGGCCGGCCTCGACGAACAGCCGCTTGCGGTCGGCGTGAGTAGCCAGTGTCGAGCCGTTGCCGGGCAATGAGAGACCCAGCGCCTCGGTCAGGCAGTTCATCGAATTGGCGGTGAACATGCCCGAGCAGGAGCCGCAGGTCGGACAGGCCGAGCGCTCGATGGTCTTGACGTCCTCGTCGGAGATCTTGTCGTCCGCGGCCGCGACCATGGCGTCGACCAGATCGAGCGCCTGCGTCTTGCCGGCGAGCACCACCTTGCCGGCTTCCATCGGCCCGCCGGAGACGAAGACGGTCGGGATGTTGAGACGCAGCGACGCCATCAGCATGCCCGGCGTGATCTTGTCGCAATTGGAGATGCAGACCATGGCGTCGGCGCAATGCGCATTGACCATGTATTCGACCGAGTCGGCGATCAGCTCGCGCGACGGCAGCGAGTAGAGCATGCCGTCATGGCCCATGGCGATGCCGTCGTCGACGGCGATGGTGTTGAACTCCTTGGCGACGCCGCCGGCCTTTTCGATCTCGCGCGCGACCAGCTGGCCGAGGTCCTTGAGGTGGACATGGCCCGGCACGAACTGGGTGAAGGAATTGACCACGGCGATGATCGGCTTGCCGAAATCCGAATCCTTCATGCCGGTGGCGCGCCACAGGCCGCGGGCGCCGGCCATGTTGCGGCCATGGGTGGTGGTGCGGGAGCGATAGGCGGGCATGCGTCTTTCCTTGCTGGCTGGCGCGCCGGACTGGCCGAGCGGCGGAGCGGAATTCGGGTCGCAGGCCTTATAGACGCCAGGGTGTGGTCTGGCCACAATTTTGCGCTGCGCCAGATTTTCCCAAGAAAATTTGATGACACTGTCGGATTGCGTACCGCCCGGGCGTCCTTGGGCAAACGGCAGGGCAAATAACACCAACGCCAAGCCAGGCCGTTTCACCGTGATAGCCAACTGCAACAGCCGAGGAGCAAGCAAATGCAAAAGATCACCCCCTGCCTGTGGTTTGACGACCAGGCCGAGGACGCGATGAACCACTACATCTCCATCTTCAAGAATTCGAAGGTGCTGAGCGTGATGCGCTGGCCCAAGGGCAGCGGCGATCATGAGGGAAAGGTGTTGGTGGCCTCATTCGAGCTCGACGGCGTTCAGTTTCAGGCGCTCAACGGCGGGCCGCAATTCAAGTTCACCGAGGCAATCTCGCTGTCCATCAACTGCAAGACGCAGGAAGAGGTCGACCATTTCTGGAACAGGCTAATCGAGGGAGGTGGCGAGCCCAGCCAGTGCAGCTGGCTGAAGGACAAGTTCGGCGTCTCCTGGCAGGTCGTGCCGGAGCAATTGCCCAGGCTGCTGCAGGATCCAGACCAGGCCAAGGCCGGCCGGGTGATGCAGGCGATGATGCAGATGGGCAAGATCGACATCGCCAAGATCGAAGAGGCAGCCAAGGGATGATCGAACGCGCTCTTCCCTTCTCCCACAAGGGGGAAGGGGCGCAGTTCAAGCCGCCTTGTCGCGGACCTGATAATCCTTGACCGCGGCGAAGCGGATCGCCTTCCAGCGCTCGGCCTCGTAGTTGAGCGAAAAGGCGTGCTGGGCCAGAAACACCGGGTCGTTGTCGAGATCGCGGGCGATGTCGCCGCGATGCGCCTCGATGAAGCGGTGTACCTCGGCCTTGTCGTCGGCCGATATCCAGCGGCAGACCGAAAAGCGCGACATCTCGAAATCGACGGGCAGCGTGTATTCGACGTTCAGCCGCTCCTTCAAGACATCGAGCTGCAGCGCGCCGACGACACCGACGATTGCCGGTGAGCCGTCCTCCGGCGAGAACAATTGTACGACGCCTTCCTCGGCCATCTGGTGCAGCGCCTCTTTCAGCTTCTTGGCCTTCATCGCATCGCCGAGGCGGACACGACGCAGGATTTCCGGCGCGAAGTTCGGCACGCCGCGAAACAGGATCTCCTCGCCCTCGGTCAGCGTGTCGCCGATGCGTAGCGTGCCGTGGTTGGGGATGCCGACGACGTCGCCGGCAAAAGCCTCGTCGGCGGTGACGCGGGTGCGGGCGAAGAAGAATTGCGGCGCAGACAGCGACATCGGCTTGCCCGTGCGCACCAGCTTGGCCTTCATGCCGCGCTCGAGCTTGCCCGAGCAGACGCGGACGAAGGCGATGCGGTCGCGGTGGTTGGGGTCCATATTGGCCTGGATCTTGAAGACGAAGGACGTCATCTTGTCCTCGGTCGCCTCGACCTTGCGGGTGTCGGCCTCCTGCGCACGCGGCGGCGGCCCGTAGGCGCCGAGCGCCTCGATCAGGTCGCGCACGCCGTAATTGCGCAGCGCCGAACCGAAATAGACCGGCGTCAGATGGCCCTCGCGAAACGCGTCGATGTCGAGCGGACGGCAGGCTTCGCGCGCCAGTTCCAGCTCCTCGATGAAATCCTCGCGCTCGTTTTCCGGCAACAGGCCGGCGACGCGGTTGGAGTCGGGACCGTTGACCGGCGTGCGTTCCTTCTCAGCGTCGCCCTTGCGCACGGCGTTCAGCGCCAGATGATAGGTGCCAGCAAAGGTCTTGCCGCGCCCGATCGGCCAGGTGACGGGTGCCGTATCCAGCGCCAGCTTCTGCTCGATCTCGTCGAGGATCTCGAACGGATCGCGGCTTTCGCGGTCCATCTTGTTGACGAAGGTGATGATCGGGATGTCGCGCAACCGGCAGACCTCGAACAGCTTCAGCGTGCGCGGCTCGATGCCCTTGGCGGCATCGATGACCATGACCGCCGCGTCGACCGCCGACAGCGTGCGATAGGTGTCATCGGCGAAATCCTCGTGGCCGGGTGTGTCGAGCAGGTTGAAGACGTTGTCCTCGTACTCGAAGGTCATCACCGAGGTGACGACCGAAATGCCGCGCTCGCGCTCGATCTTCATCCAGTCCGAGCGGGTCTGGATGCGGTCCTTCTTGGCCTTGACCTCGCCGGCAAGCTGGATGGCGCCGCCGAACAGAAGCAGCTTTTCGGTCAGCGTCGTCTTGCCGGCGTCGGGGTGCGCGATGATCGCGAAAGTGCGGCGGCGCGCCACCGCGTGCGTGATGTCTTCAGCCAATTTATGGAATCCCATGTGGTGCGCGGCTTCTAGCAGCGCTTTTGTGGCCTGTCGAACAATTTTGGGCGGATGGCCCTCGCCCGGTCTTGAGATAGGGTCGCCGCAACGACATCAGAAGACCCGATTCGACAAAGGACCATCCATGAGCGCAGCCAAGCAAGTCATCGTCGTCGGCGCCGGCATCATCGGCGCGTCCATCGCCTGGCATCTGGCGAAGGTCGGGGCGAAGGTGACCGTCGTCGCCGATAGCGGCGCCGGCGGCCTCGCCACGCCGAATTCCTTTGCCTGGATCAATGCAAGCTGGGGCAATCCGAAACCGTACTTTCGGCTGCGCACCCGTTCGATGGCCGAATGGACGCGGCTGGCACAAGACCTGCCCGGCATTCCACTCGCCTGGTGCGGTGGCCTGTGCTGGGACCTGCCGCCGGCCGAATTGGAAGCCTATGCCTCAGAACATTCGTCCTGGGGCTATGGCATCGAGCGCATCGATCGTGCGGGGGCCGCACGCATCGAGCCCAATCTTGCCGAGCTTCCCGATTTCGCCCTCCATGTGCCTGGGGAAGGCGTTGCCGAGCCGGTCGCGGCCACGCGGGCGCTGCTGGCCGATGCCGAGCGGCGCGGCGCGCGGGTGATGGCCGGAACCGCCGTGACCGTGTTGGTGGAGGCCAACGGCAGGGTGACCGGCGCGGATACGCCAAGTGGACGCATTGACGCCGACGAGGTGGTGATCGCGGCGGGCGCCGGCTCTCCGGCAATCGCGGCGACCGCCGGGATAGACCTGCCGATCGAAACGCCGCCCGGCCTGATCGTCCACTCACGCCCCTACGAAAAGCTGCTCAACGGCCTGGTGATCGGCGACCGGCTGCACATGCGACAGACTGCCGAGGGCCGCATCATCGCCGGTTCGGATTTCGGCGGCGCCGATCCCGGCATGGATGCCGAAGCTACCGCCCGCGCGCTGTTTGCGGCGATGAAGGGCGCATTGCGCGGCGCCGACGGGCTGGAACTGGATTTCCACACGGTCGGTTACCGGCCGACGCCGATCGACGGCTTTCCGATCATCGGCCGCGCTGAAGGCGTGAGCGGCCTTTACGTCGCGGTCATGCATTCCGGCATCACGCTGGCGCCTGCCGTCGGCCTGTTCACCACGCGCGAAATCCTGGACGGCACACGCGATCCGTTGCTTGAGCCCTATGGGCTGGGGCGGTTTGCTTAATAGGCCCGGCGGCCCTGCGAACGAGGCAATCGCTTCAGGTTTGCGCCGCCCACCGGCACCGCTCACCGCCCTCTGTTGTGCGTCCGCTCGTAAAGTTCGCGGATGATCCGGCTTGCCGTGGAATCGAACAGGAACGGCAGGAAAGCGTGAACGAGCGCGGCGAATGCCGCCATGAACAACCGTGACGAGAACCACGCGGCGAAAGCCATGTGGCCGAAATAGGTTTCGCCCACCGACGCCGGGTGAGAGGTGAAAAGTCGTGCAAGCCGTGCTGTCATGTCGATTCCCTCCTGTCGGCCATGCGGACCCGATAATGAACAGCTTGACACGAAACTCCGGTTCATCGGTCCCAAATCATCCTTGCATCTGATCAATTGTTGGGACAAACATCCCACATGACGCTGAACATCGATGAAATCGACCGAAGATTGCTGGCCGAGCTGCAACGCGACGGCACACTGTCGGTCGACCAATTGTCGGAAAGAGTGTCGCTGTCGCGCAACGCCTGCTGGCGCCGGGTGAAGCGGCTTGAGGAGGACGGCGTTATCACCGGCCGGGTGGCGCTGGTCGATGCCGACAAGCTCGGCCTCGGCCTCTCGGTGTTCATCCTGGTCCGGACCTCCAATCACGATCCGGACTGGCTGCAGAAATTCCGCGCGGCAGTGACCGGTTTTCCCGAGATCACCGGCGTCTACCGCATGTCCGGCGACCTCGACTATGTGCTGCGCGCCCGCGTCGCCGACGTGAAGGCCTATGACCGGCTCTATCAGCGGCTGATCGCCAAGGTGGCACTGTCGGACGTTTCGGCTTCTTTCGTCATGGAGGAGATCAAGGAGACCACGGTCGTTCCCGTCGAACTGCGCTGAAGCGGAACCGCGCTGAAAGAAAGCCGTTGATAGCCTTGCCGCCGAGTTGACCGAATCGGCGCTGGCGGCGATAGGATCAACCTTATGCGCGCAGCACTCTACCCCTCCTCCGTCATCGGTCCGGCCGTCGGCTTCGTCAGGCTGCCGCATGGCGAAGGCCTGCCGCTTCCCGCCTATGAAAGCCCGGGCGCCGCAGGCATGGATCTGCGCGCCGCGGTGCCGGACGACCGGCCGCTGCTGATCCTGCCGGGGAAACGCGCGCTGGTGCCGACCGGGCTGATCCTGGAGATACCGGAGGGCATGGAAGGTCAGGTCCGGCCGCGCTCGGGCCTCGCCTTCAAGCACGGCCTCACCTGCCTCAACACGCCGGGCACCATCGACAGCGACTATCGCGGCGAGGTGAAGGTACTGCTGATCAACCTCGGCGACGAGGATTTCGCGGTGACGCGCGGCATGCGGATCGCCCAGATCGTCTTTGCGTCCGTGATGCAGGCAGCCGTCGAAGAGCGGACATTGGCCGGTGGCACGACGCGCGGCTCCGGCGGGTTCGGATCGACCGGCACGGCCTGATGAAAATACCCAAGTTGGTTATCTTCGATTGCGACGGGGTTCTGGTCGACACCGAGAACCTGGCCAATCGACGCCTCGCCGAATGGCTTGTTGCCGCCGGCTTTCCGGCGAGCTTCGAATATTGCCGCAAGAATTTCTCCGGCCGCAGCATGGCCTCGGTGCAGAAGGAGGTCGAGGCGACCGGCATCAGCCTCGGCACCGATTTCGTCGAGCGCTGGAACGCCGGCCTGCCGGACCTGTTCGCCCATGGCGTCGAAGCGATCCCCTACGTTCGGGAGTTCGTCGAAGCCGTGCGCACGGCCGGCATCGCGACGTGCGTCGCCTCTTCGGCTCGGGTGTCGAAAATGCACATCACGCTCGGCCAGACCGGGCTGCTGCCGCTGTTCGAGCATGCGCTGTTCAGCTCGACCATGGTCTCGCGCGGCAAGCCGTTTCCCGACCTGTTCCTGCACGCCGCAAGCACAATGGGCTTCGCGCCCGCCGACTGCATCGTCATCGAGGACAGCGTCGCCGGGACGCATGCCGGCATTGCCGCCGGCATGCGGGTGTTTTCCTATCACGGCGACCCGCATTCCGACCGCGACGGCCTGGCCGAGGCCGGCGGTATCCTGTTCGACGACATGCGCGCGCTGGCCGGGCTGGTGCCGATCCACTGATCTGATATTCAGCCTTCTATCCGGCTGTACGCCTCAGTCGTCCGTGCTAGCTTGCGAACGCTCGACAGTTCGAGGAACGCATGAATCGCACCCTGCTTCGCTTCATCCTTGCCTGTCTGCTGCTGCCGTGTCTGTGGACCGCGGCCGGCGCGCAAGGCGTCAGCTTCCCGGACCTCGGTGGCACGGTACCCGGCCATGAGGACACGACCTATCTCGATCTCGCCAGGATGATCATTCCCGATCTGGCGGCGGACAAGGACGGCTTCTACCGGGGTTCCGTGCCGATCGAGATGCGCCATATCGAGGGTCCGGATAGCGGCGGCTCACCGCCCGAAACGGCGGGCCTTTCCAACGCCGCCGCGCTCGACGTCAAGGCCGGCGGCAAGGATCGGCTGGCAATGCTGTTCGACCTCGGCGGCTCCTCGGACAGCGCCGAGGGTTTCGCGGCACTGGCGCTTTACGATCTTGCCGGCAAGCCGAGACTGCTCGACGCCGTCAATGTCGCCATCGACCGGAGCACCTATTTCCGCGATCCGGGCAAGCTGCCGATCGGGCCCGGCGATGACGTCATCATCACGCTGAGCACGCATTTCAATTCGAACCAGGGCTACGTCAGCACGCCGCTGATCCTGGTCCGCGACGACAGGTTCGAACTGATCGACATGATCCACACGTTCGACGAGTCGCTGTGCACCTACCGGCGCACGCAGGAATTGGCCTTTGAGACCGTTGCTGACGGGCAGCCCTATGCGGCCATCAAGGCCACGGTGACCGATGCCACAATGCCGAATGGCGAAAGCTGCGACGACGCGGCGCCCGAGGCTTCCTCGCGTGACATCTCCGTCACCTACCATTGGGACAGGACCGCATACGTCAGGGATTCCGACGCACTGGACAAATTGGCAGGAGAGAACGCCAAACGCTTCTGAACCAATCGCATTCGTTTGCCCGGCGGGCAGTGGCGGGGTAAAATGCGCTGCGCACTCTGGGGAGCATCCATGGACAAGGGCAAAATCTTTCGCGACCTGCATAGCTCGATCTTCGTCATGCCCAACCCCTGGGATGTCGGCACGACGAAGCTGCTGGCCTCCTTCGGTTTCAAGGCGCTGGCGACGTCCAGCGCCGGCTTTGCCTTTTCGCGCGGCCTGCCCGATGGCGCGGTGACTTTCGACGCGATGATCCACCATTGCCGCGAGGTGACGGCGGCGACCGCCCTGCCGGTCTCGGCCGATCTCGAGAAGGGCAAGGGCGACAGCGCGACAAGTGCCGCCGAGACCATCTTCGCGGCCGAAGCTGCGGGCCTTGCCGGCTGCTCGATCGAGGACCACACCGGCGAGCCCGACAAGCCGATCTATGATTTTTCGCATGCCGTCGAGCGCGTCGCCGCTGCGGCGGAGGCGGCGCGGGCGCTGAAGCACGATTTCGTCTTCACCGCGCGGGCCGAGAATTTTCTGTGGGGCAGGCCCGACATCGACGACACGATCAAGCGGCTGCAAGCCTTCGAGAAAGCGGGCGCCGACGTGCTCTACGCGCCGGGCATCGGCGACATCGAGACGGTACAGACTATCTGCTCGGCGCTGACCAAGCCGGTCAATGTCCTGGCGAGGCCCGACTTCACCATCGACGACCTCGCCCAGGCAGGCGTCAAGCGCATCTCGCTCGGATCCGGGCTGACCAACCTCGCCTTCGGCATGCTGGAAACCGCGGCACGCGAGATCCAGCAGGACGGCACCTTCGGCTACAGCCGCGCCGCCATGCCTTTCGGCAAGCTGCAGGCGTTATTTGCCGAACCCGACGCATGACGCTTGCCGTCGTCGACATGCACACCGGCGGCGAGCCATTGCGGATCGTCACCGGCGGCTATCCCAAGATCCCGGCAGGCACGATCCTGGAAAAGCGCGCCTATGTGCGCGACCACCTCGATCATCTCAGGAAGATCCTGATGTTCGAGCCGCGCGGCCATTACGACATGTACGGCGCGCTGCTGGTCGAGCCTGATCTTCCCGGTGCCGACCTTGCTGTGCTGTTCATGCACAATGAGGGCTATTCGACCATGTGCGGCCACGCCATCGTCGCGCTCGGCCGCTACGCCGTCGACGAAGGGCTGGTGGCGCGGCAGGAGCCGGTGACGACAGTCAACATCGAAGCGCCGTGCGGGCTGGTCGTCGCCTCGGTCGAGGTGCAAGACGGCATGGCTGGCGCGGTGTCGTTCGAAAGCGTGCCGGCCTTTCTGTTCGCCCGCGACCAGAAGGTCGAATTGCCGGGTTACGGTGCGATCGGCTTCGACATCGGCTATGGCGGCGCCTTCTATGCGCTGGCCGACTGCCATCAGTTCGGGCTGGAGTTCGGCAAGAACCGCGTGCGCGATTTCGTCGATGCGGCGACGGCGCTGACCGACAGGCTGAAGGCCGAGTTCCCGCTGTCGCACCCCGACCATGCCGATCTTGCCTTTCTCTACGGCACCATCCTGACCGACGGACAGGACGTATTTTCCGATACCCCGACCAAAAACATCTGCGTCTTCGCCGAAGCCGAGGTCGACCGGTCACCGACCGGCTCGGGCGTCACCGCGCGGCTGGCGGCGATGCATGCCAAGGGCCAGATCGCCGGCCAGACGCGGCTGTTCGAGAGTATTGCAGGCTCGCGCTTTTCCGGCAGCGTGGCGAGGACCGCGAAAGCCGGCCCGCATGACGCCATCATCGCCCGCGTCGGCGGCCGCGCCTTTTATTGCGGGCGGGCCGAGTTCATCGTCGAGACCGACGACGAACTGGGACGCGGTTTTCTGCTGCGCTGAAGGAGGCTGGGAACGCTTTACGCTTTCTCCCGCGCCGAGATCGCCTTGTGCAGGTGCACCATCATGGCGGCGGCGAAGAGCGGCGTCAGGAGATTGAGCAGCGGCACGGCGAGGAAGGCAGCGATAACCAGCCCGGCGAGGAACACCGTGACGGCATGTTTCTTACGCAACGCCCGTGCCTCGGCCTCCGGGCGAAAGCGCATGGCGGCGAATTCGAAGAACTCGCGCCCGAGCAGATAGCCGTTGACGATGAAGAAGGCGGCTATGTTGATGCCCGGCACCAGCAGGAGCAGCAAGGCCACGATGTTGCCGAGGATGACGACGCCGAAGAACCTTATCGCCAGCACCATCGAGCGCAGTGCCGGCATGGCGCGGCCGGGTGGGTCATTGGGATAGTCGGTTCGCTCGACCACTTCGGCGACGTCGTCGAGGAACAGGCCGGCGATGATCGCCGTCACCGGCGCGATGAGCAGCGCCAGCCCCAGTGCCAGACCGATGCCGGCGACGATGACGCCCAGCCATCCGGCCCAGGACGGCAGGCCGGGCAGCCATGCGTCGATCCATGGCCAGGCCAGCCATTCGAACAGGCCCTGGATGGCAAACCAAAGTGCGGCCAGCGCCAGCAAGGTCAGGCCCAGCGTGTTCACGAACACCGAGCGGAATTCGGGTGAGAACAGCCGGCTGGCGGCGGCGCGGGCGGCGCTAGGGATCACGGCGTTTCCAACTCCATGTTGAACGGTCCCGTAGCGAACAGGACATCCGCGAGATAGGCGGAGACGCGACGGTCCACAAGCGCGACCTACCGAGCGAGCGCCGGCTTGCCGGCGGGAATGGTCATCGCCGCCACGCCGGCGACGACGAAGGCCATTCCCCACCACGCCGTCGGGCCAAGGCTTTCGCCGAGGAACACCGCCCCGATGCCGACGCCGATCGGCACGCGCAGATAGGCTTGCGAGGTGGTGCCGACGGAGCCAAGCGTATGGATGAGGCGGAAATAGATGCAGAAGGCCAGCGCGGTGGAAAAGACCGAAAGCCCGAGCAGGGCAAGGATCGAGGCCGTCGACGGCGCCAGCGTCCAGGGCCGGTCGAACACAAGGCTGAGGGGAACGAGAATCGCCGCGCCGCAGAGCATCGAACCGGCGGCCGGAATCATCGGATCGAGGCCCTTGAAGCCACGGCCGAAAATGGCGGCGCCAGCATAGCAGACCGTCGCCGCGACGACGGCAAGCTGCGCCCACAATTGGTGACCAAGACCGCCAAGCGCCTGGGTGCCGACGATGAGGCATATTCCGGCTATTCCCGCGCCGACGCCGAACAGTTTGCGCATGGTCACCGGCTCGTGGCGCGTGATGAGCGCGGTCAGCAGGAAGGTGAAGATCGGCGAGGTCGCATTCAGGATCGTGGCCAGGCCTGCGTCCAGCGAGCGCTCGGCCGCGGCGATCAGCGTGAACGGCACGACGCTGTTGAGGCATGCCTGGAACGCGAACCGACGCCAGCTGGCGGCATCGCGCGGCAGGGACAAGCCGCGCCAGCGAATGAGAGCAAGAAGAATTCCACCCGCAATCAGGGTTCGGGCGGCGATCAGCGTTATCGGCGGGATCGTCTCGACGCCGATCTTGATGAAAGTGTAGGAAGCGCCCCACAGCACCGCCAGCGCAACGAGGAGCGCCAGTTCGGTCTTCATATCGATTTTTGTGGGCATGGCGGGTTCGCAACCTTCGGGGGACATTGATCGACTACGCCATCCCTATAGGCAAGGCACGGAAGAAATGCTTCGATCGTTGTCCAACCGTGATGACGCATCCTGCGCGCGCTGTATCTGTTGGGTAGGCAAAACCGCATCAAATCGCTAGACCCGCCCGCGGTCGGCGTGGCAGAAAGCCGGTGGTTTTTTCGCGGAGACATCATTGATGCCGGATTATGACGTGCTTTGTATCGGCAATGCCATTGTCGACATCATCGCCCAGTGCGACGAGGCGTTCCTGGAGACGAACGGCATCATCAAGGGCGCGATGAACCTGATCGACACAAGGCGCGCCGAGCTGCTCTACAGCCGCATGGGCCCGGCGATCGAAGCCTCCGGCGGCAGCGCCGGCAACACGGCAGCGGGTGTCGCCAGCTTCGGCGGCCGAGCCGCCTTCTTCGGCAAGGTCTCGAACGACCCGCTCGGCGAAATCTACGCCCATGACATCCATGCGCAGGGCGTCGCCTTCGACACCAAGCCGCTCAACGGCCAGCCGCCGACGGCGCGCTCGATGATCTTCGTCACGCCCGACGGCGAGCGCTCGATGAACACCTATCTCGGTGCCTGCATCGAGCTCGGGCCGGAAGACGTCGAGGCCGACAAGGCTTCGGGTGCGGCGATCACCTATTTCGAGGGTTATCTGTGGGATCCGCCGCGCGCCAAGGAAGCGATCCGGCAGACGGCCAAGCTCGCGCATGCGGCCGGCCGCGAAGTGTCGATGACGCTGTCGGATTCGTTCTGTGTCGACCGCTACCGCGACGAGTTCCTGGACCTGATGCGCTCGGGCACCGTCGACATCGTCTTTGCCAACACCCACGAGATCAAGTCGCTCTACCAGACCGCCTCTTTCGACGAGGCGCTGGCCCAGATCCGCAAGGATTGCAAGATCGCCGCCGTCACCCGCTCGGAAATGGGCTCGGTCATCGTGCGCGGCGACGAGACGGTCGCCGTCAACGCGACCAAGATCCGGGAGCTGGTCGACACCACAGGCGCCGGCGACCTCTATGCCGCCGGCTTCCTCTACGGCTACACGCAAGGGCGCAGCCTGAAGGATTGCGGCGATCTCGGCTCGCTGGCGGCCGGATTGGTCATCCAGCAGCTCGGGCCAAGGCCAAGGCAGAATTTGCGCCGCGAGGCCGAACAGGCAGGGCTGCTGTAGGCGGCGCACTCTTCCTTCCCGCCTTGTGGGGAAGGTGGATCGGCGCAGCGCCGAGATCGATGAGGGGTGTTGGACAGAGTGCGGGCGGTGCCAGGCTGGAACACCCCTTATCCGCCTCGCGCTTCAAGTCCCCGCTGAATACGCCGCGATGGCGGCCATGTTGACGATGTCGGAATCCTTGGCGTTGAGTGAGACGATCTGAACCGGCTTGTTGAGGCCGACCAGCATCGGACCGATGACGGTCGAGCCGCCGAGTTCCTGCAGCATCTTGGTCGAGATCGAGGCGGAGTGGAACGCCGGCATGACCAGCACATTGGCCGGCCCGGTGAGCCGGATGAACGGATATTGCGCCATGGCGCGCGCGTTGAGCGCCACGTCGGCGGCCATCTCGCCGTCATACTCGAAATCGACGCGCCGCTTGTCGAGGATGCGCACCGCCTCCTGGACGCGCTCGGAGCGCTCGCCCTGCGGATGGCCGAAGGTGGAATAGGCGAGCATGGCGAGCCTCGGCTCATAGCCCATGCGGCGGGCAAAGCCGGCGGCCTCCTCGGCGATGTCGGCGATCTGTTCGGCATTCGGCATGTCGTGCACGGCGGTGTCGGCGACGATCACGGTTCGGCCCCGCGCCAGCACGATCGAGGCGCCGATGACGCGGTGGCCGGGCTTGGCGTCGATGACGCGGCGGATGTCGTCGAGCGCCGTCGAATAGTTGCGGGTGACGCCGGTGACGATGCCGTCGGCGTCGCCCAGCGCCACCATGCAGGCGGCGAAATGGTTGCGGTCGTTGTTGATCAGGCGCTGGCAGTCGCGGAACAGGAAGCCCTTGCGCTGCATGCGCTCGTACAGATAGTCGGTGTAGACGCCGTTGCGGCGCGACAGCCTGGCGTTGATGATCTCGATGCCTTGCCTGTCGAGCTCGATGCCGGCGTTCCTGGCATTCTCCTTGATGACGTCGTCGCGGCCGAGCAGGATGGCGGTGCCGAGCCGCTGGTTCACATAGGAGACGGCGGCGCGCATGACCTGCTCCTCCTCGCCCTCGGCGAAGACGATGCGCTTGGGCTGGCGGCGCACGCGGTCGTAGATGCGCTGCAGCGTCGAGGCGATCGGGTCGCGGCGGGCGGAAAGCTCCTGCGCGTAGCGGTCAAGATCGAGGATCGGCTTGCGGGCGACGCCGCTATCCATCGCCGCCTTGGCGACCGCGATCGGAATGGCCGAGATCAGGCGCGGGTCGAACGGCACCGGGATGATGTAGTTGGGGCCGAATTTCGGCCGGTTGCCCTGGTAGGCGGCGGCGACGTCGTCGGGCACGTCCTGGCGCGCCAGTTCGGCCAGCGCCCGTGCCGCGGCGATCTTCATGTCGTCGTTGATGGTGGTGGCGCGCACATCCAGCGCCGCGGAAGATGTAGGGGAAGCCAAGCACATTGTTGACCTGGTTCGGATAGTCCGAACGCCCCGTCGCCATGATGGCGTCGGTGCGGATCTCGGCCACTTCCTCGGGCGTGATCTCGGGGTCTGGATTGGCCATGGCGAAGATGATCGGGTTCTTGGCCATCGACTGCACCATCGTTGTGGTCAGCGCGCCCTTGGCGGAGAGGCCGAGGAACACGTCGGCGCCATCCAGCGCCTCGGCCAGCGAGCGCGCGTCGGTCTTGACGGCATGCGCCGACTTCCACTGGTTCATGCCTTCGGTGCGGCCCTGGAAGACGACGCCCTTGGTGTCGCAAAGGATGATGTTGTCAGGCGTGAAGCCCATCGCCTTCATCAGCTCGATGCAGGCGATACCGGCCGCACCCGCGCCGTTGCAGACCATTTTCGTGGTCTTCATGTCGCGGCCTGTGACTTTAAGCGCGTTGATCAGGCCGGCGGCCGAAATGATGGCGGTGCCGTGCTGGTCGTCATGGAAGACCGGAATGTCCATCAGCTCGCGCAGCCGCTGCTCGATGATGAAGCACTCCGGCGCCTTGATGTCTTCCAGATTGATGCCGCCGAAGGACGGGCCGAGGAAACGCACGCAGTTGATGAATTCGTCGGCGTCCTCGGTGTCGACCTCGAGATCGATGGAATCGACATCGGCGAAGCGCTTGAACAGCACCGCCTTGCCTTCCATGACAGGCTTGGCGGCCAGCGCGCCGAGATTGCCGAGGCCGAGGATGGCGGTGCCGTTGGTAATGACGGCGACCATATTGCCGCGCGTCGTGTAGTCGAAGGCGCGGCTGGGGTCCTCGGCGATGGCAAGCACAGGAACCGCGACGCCCGGCGAATAGGCAAGGCTGAGGTCGCGTTGGGTGGCCATCGGCTTGGTGGCGACGATCTCCAGCTTGCCCGGCCGGCCCATGACGTGGAAGTCCAGCGCCTCCTGCGCGCTGACGGAGGGGCCGTTGCTTTCAGTTTTCCTGGCCATGATGCTTTCGATTTCCTCACCCGTGCGGCACCGCTTGAGACGGGTGCGTGTTTTTTTGAAGCTTCCGGATTAAGGCTACACGCCGCCGCTGTAAACCGCCAAGCGATGCGCAAACGCTGTTCCGGCGCGGTACGAGCCGGCGCGGGGCGCGCGTGGCAAGTTTCCCGCGCATGACCGCGTCGTCTTCCCCTGATTTTCAAGGCGCCGGCATTAAACCGCGCGATCACATCTGCTAGCGTGCCGCGCATGGATATGCGCATTCCGAAAGACACCGACGCCCCGGCGGCCATGACGCCGACGCCCGCCGCCGCAAGCGGCGCCACCCCCATGATGGAGCAGTATATCGAGATCAAGGCGGCGAACCCGGATTCGCTGCTGTTCTACCGCATGGGCGATTTCTACGAGCTGTTCTTCGACGACGCCGAGAAGGCGAGCCGGGCGCTCGGCATCGTCCTCACCAAGCGCGGCAAGCACCAGGGCCTCGACATCCCGATGTGCGGCGTTCCGGTGCATGCCGCCGACGACTACCTGCAGAAGCTGATCGGACAAGGGTTCCGCGTCGCCGTCTGCGAGCAGATCGAGGATCCGGCCGAGGCGAAGAAGCGCGGCGGCAAGTCGGTGGTGCGCCGCGACGTGGTGCGGCTGGTGACGCCGGGCACCATCACCGAGGATAAATTGCTGGCGCCGTCGGAATCGAGTTTTCTGATGGCGCTGGGGCGGGTCAAAGGTGGAGCTGAGCACACCTTCGCCTTGGCCTGGATCGAGATCTCGACCGGCGCCTTCCGCGTCGCCGAGACCACGGCCGACCGGCTGCTCGCCGATGTCTTTCGCGTCGATCCGCGCGAGCTGATCGTCGCCGAGCCGGTGTTTTACGATCCCGAGCTGAAACCGGTGTTCGACGTGCTCGGGCGGGTCGCCAATCCGCAGCCGCCCAGCCTGTTCGATTCGGCGTCGGCTGCCGGGCGCATCGCGCGCTTCTTCGAGGTGGCAACGCCAGACAGTTTCGGCACGTTTTCCCGCGCCGAACTGTCGGCGATCTCAGGCGCCATCGCCTATGTCGAAAAGACGCAAAAGGCCGAGCGGCCGCCGCTGTCGCGGCCCGAACGCGAGGAGCAGGGTTCGACGCTGTTCATCGATCCGGCGACGCGCGCCAATCTGGAGCTGCTGCGCACCCTGTCCGGCAGCCGCGAAGGTTCGCTGTTCAAGGCGATCGACCGCACGGTGACCGGCGGCGGCGCGCGGCTGCTCGCCGACCGGCTGATGGCGCCGCTGACCGACCCGGCGGCCATTGGTGCAAGGCTGGACTCGGTTTCGTTCTTCCGCTCCGAGACACGCCTGTGCCAGGCGGTGCGGGCGAGCCTGAAGAGCGTCGCCGACATGCGCCGCGCCTTGTCCAGGCTGGCGCTCAACCGCGGCGGCCCGCGCGATCTCGGCGCATTGCGCGCCGGGTTCGAGGCGGCGGGCGCTATCGCCGAACTGTTCGGAGAAGCCACCCTGCCCGCTGAGCTGGCGGCGGCTTTTGCCGCGATCGCGGCGCTGCCACGCCCGTTGGCCGAGCATCTGACCCAGGCGCTCGGCGACGAGCTGCCGCTGCTCAAGCGCGACGGCGGCTTCATCCGTGGCGGCTATAACGCCGAGCTCGACGAGATGCGGGCGCTGCGCGACGAGTCGCGAAAGGTGATCGCCGGGCTGGAGCGCTCGCTGATCGACGAGACCGGCATCCGCTCGCTGAAAATCCGGCACAACAATGTGCTCGGCTACTACATCGAAGTCACCGCCAACCACCATGCGATCATGACGAGCAGCGATGGGGCGAAGGCGCGTTTCATCCATCGCCAGACCATGGCCAACGCCATGCGCTTCACCACGACCGAGCTGGCCGAGCTGGAATCGAAAATCGCCAATGCCGCCGACCGGGCGCTGGCGATCGAGCTTGCCGCCTTCGACAGGCTGACGGCGGAGGCGGTCGGGCAGGCGGACAGGATCCGCGCCGGCGCTGAAGCGCTCGCCGCGCTCGACGTGTCGGCGGCACTTGCGCTGCTTAGCGAAAGCGAGGCCTGGTGCCGGCCCGTCGTCGACGCGAGCCTCGCCTTCGCGATTTCGGGCGGGCGCCATCCGGTCGTCGAACAGTCGCTGCGGCGTTCGGGCGAAGGCCCGTTCGTCGCCAATGATTGCGACCTGTCGCCGGAAGGCAATGCCAGGAACGGCGCGATCTGGCTGCTGACCGGCCCCAATATGGGCGGCAAGTCGACCTTCCTCAGGCAGAACGCGCTGATCGCCATCCTCGCCCAGACCGGCTCCTTCGTGCCGGCGGCATCCGCTCATATCGGCGTCGTCGACCGGCTTTTTTCGCGTGTCGGTGCCTCGGACGACCTGGCGCGCGGCCGCTCGACCTTCATGGTCGAGATGGTCGAAACGGCGGCGATCCTCAACCAGGCCGGCGAACGCGCGCTGGTGATCCTCGACGAGATCGGCCGCGGCACCGCCACCTTCGACGGCCTGTCGATCGCCTGGGCGGCGGTCGAGTACCTGCACGAGAAGAACCGCTGCCGGGCGATCTTCGCCACCCATTTCCACGAGATGACGGCGCTGGCCAGCAAACTCGCTCGACTGCACAACGTCACCATGCGGGTCAAGGAATGGGAGGGCGACGTGGTCTTCCTGCACGAGGTCGGCAAGGGCGCCGCCGACCGCTCCTATGGCGTGCAGGTGGCGCGGCTGGCCGGCCTGCCGGAAGCGGTGGTCGGCCGGGCCCGGGAAGTGCTGCACCAGCTGGAAGCGGGCGAGGTTTCGGGCAAGGCAAACCGGCTGGTCGACGACCTGCCGCTGTTTTCGGTGGCGGTGAGACGAGAGGCGCCGAGGCCAGTCAAGGATGACGCACTGGGTGCCGCGCTTGGCGCGATCAACCCCGACGAGATGACGCCGAGGGAGGCGCTTGAGGCGCTGTACCGGTTGAAGGGGATGGTGGGGAAGTAGCCTCAGGCTAGCGTTTCTTCCCACCCCCCTCTGTCCTGCCGGACATCTCCCCCGCAAGGGGGGGAGATTGGCAGTTTCGTCGAAGGCGCCTTTTCTTCAGCGTTGGAGATTAGCGAAGGTAGTCGTGACATCCAATCTCCCCCCTTGCGGGGGGTGGGCGGGAATGCGGCCCCTAAAAATTAAAGCCTTGGGCCAACTCCTCAAATCATCTCCAAACCGCGCTTGCGGGTCGGCGGCGGGAAGGCGCGGTCGATGTCTGCGAAATCTTCCGGGGTGAGCCTGATATCCAACGCAGCGACATTTTGGCGGACATGCTCCGGTTTGCCGGCCTTTGGAATGGCGATGGCACCTGGCTGCGCCATCACCCAGGCCAGTGCGATTTGCGCCGCCGTGGCATCGTGGCGGGCGGCGATGGCTTCGAGCCTGGCGTTGCGCGCCAATACGCCCTGATCGACCGGCGAATAGGCCATCAGCGGAATGCCGCGCTGCCGGCTCCAGGGCGCAAGGTCGAATTCGGGGCCGCGCTGGGACAGATTGTAGAGGATCTGGTTGGTCTGGACGCTGTCGCCGGCCGGCAGGCTGACCAGGGCCTCCATCTCATGGGTGTCGAAATTGCTGACGCCCCAGTGGCGGATCTTGCCGGCCTTTTTCAACGCCTCGAAGGCCTCGACCGTTTCCGCCAGCGGCACGCTGCCGGGCCAATGCAGCAGATAGAGATCGATGCGGTCGGTGCGCAGATGCCTGAGGCTTCTGTCGCAGGCCGCCGGCACGCCGGTGCGCGAGGCGTTGGACGGCAGCACCTTGGAGACCAGGAACACCTCGTCGCGGCGCCCGGCCATGGCATCCGCCACCACCTCCTCGGCGCCGCCGCTGGCGTACATCTCTGCTGTGTCGATCAGCGTCATGCCGAGGTCAAGTCCGAGCTTCAGGGCGCTGACCTCATCGGCATGATGGCGGGAGTCCTCGCCCATTTTCCACGTGCCTTGACCGAGCACGGGAACGGCTTCGCCCGAGAGCAATGTGGTGGTTCTTATCGTTGACGGCATGGCGTGCTCCAGTCGAGGCCCGGATGGCATCACACCCTTCGGGAGAAATCCAGATGAAAGTCCTTCCCTCCCGCGAACCGCCTGATGTCTATTTCACCGGACGGGCGGCGAGCCAATCCTGCATCTGCTTGATCTCGGCTTCCTGCGCCGCGATCACCGCTTCGGCCAGCTTGCGCATTTCCGGATCCTTGCCATTGGCAAGCTCGATCTTGGCCATGTCGATGGCCGCCTGGTGATGCGGGATCATGCCGCGGGCGAAATCGACATCGGCATTGCCGGAATATTCGAGCGCCGTCATGTCGGTGTGCATCTTGTCCATCGCCGCCTTGTAGCCGTCGGTCGAAGGGCTTTGCGCGCTCATCGCGCCCATGTCGTGTTTCATCTCCTGCGCCGAAACGCTCTCGAGGAGAACAGCCAACACCATTCCCGCCGCCATCAGCAGCAATACGATCTTCTTGGCCAAGGTCATCCATCGTCTCCTTTTTTAACGAGGTTCTATCTGGGGGTTTCGCTCAGAGTTTCAACGTCCTGAGCCGCAACGCGTTGGAGATGACCGAGACCGAAGACAGGCTCATCGCCGCCGCCGCGATCATCGGCGAGAGAAGCGCGCCGGTGAGCGGATAGAGCACGCCGGCGGCGACCGGCACACCAAGCACGTTGTAGAGGAAGGCGAAGAACAGGTTCTGGCGGATGTTGCGGATCGTCGCCTGGGCGAGCGTGCGGGCCCGCACGATGCCGTTGAGATCGCCCTTGACCAGCGTGATCCCGGCGCTTTCGACCGCGACGTCGGCGCCGGTGCCCATGGCGATGCCGACATCGGCGGCGGCCAGCGCCGGCGCGTCGTTGACGCCGTCGCCGGCCATGGCGACGCCTGCGCCCTTGGCGCGCAACGCCTCGATCAGCGCGCTCTTCTGTTCCGGCAGCAGGCCGGCACGCACCTCGTCGATGCCGAGTTTGCTTGCGATGGCTTTCGCCGTGCGTTCGTTGTCGCCGGTCGCCATGATGATCCTCAGCCCGCGGTCGTGCAGCGCCTTGATCGCCTCGGCCGTCGTCGCCTTGATCGGATCGGCGACAGCGACGATGCCGGCCAGCTTCTTGCCGACAGCGACGAACATCACGGTCTTGCCCTCGGCCTGCAGCGTCTCGGTCTTGGTGGAGATGGATGCGGTATCGACACCGAGATCGGCCATCATCGCGGCGTTGCCGAGCGCGACCTTCTTTCCCGACACCGTGCCGGAAACGCCCTTGCCGGTGACCGCCTCGAAATCGCCGGCGTCGGGAATCTTTACCCCGCGTTCACGGGCACCTTCGACGATCGCCTCGGCCAGCGGATGCTCCGAGCCTTTCTCCAGACCGGCGGCAAGTGCCAGCAGATCGTCTTCCGCCATGCCCTCGGCAGCGACGACGTCGGTCAATCTCGGCCGGCCTTCGGTCAATGTGCCGGTCTTGTCGACGATCAGCGTGTCGACCGAGGCAAAGCGTTCGAGCGCCTCCGCGTCCTTGATCAGCACGCCGGCATGCGCGCCGCGTCCCGTGGCGGTCATGATCGACATCGGCGTGGCAAGACCCAGCGCGCAAGGACAGGCGATGATCAGCACCGAAACCGCCGAGACGATGGCAAAGATCAGACTGGGGTGCGGCCCGAACATCGCCCAGGCGATGAACGCGACGATCGCGATCACCACGACGGCCGGGACGAAATAGAACGAGACGCGGTCGGCCAGGGCCTGGATCGGCGCGCGCGAACGCTGCGCCTTGGCGACGAGCTCGACGATCCGCGCCAGCGTGGTTTCGGCGCCGATCCTCTCGGCGCGCATGATCAGCGAGCCGTTCTTGTTGAGCGTGCCGCCGGTGAGCGGATCGTCTTGCGTCTTTTCGACCGGCAGCGGCTCGCCAGTAATCATCGATTCGTCGACGGAAGAGCGGCCTTCCAGCACGATGCCGTCGACCGGCACGGCATCGCCGGGGCGGATGCGCAGGCGATCGCCGGCCTTGACCGTGTCGAGCGGCACGTCATTTTCGGAACCGTCCTCGCCAATCAGCCGCGCGGTCTTCGGTGCGAGGTCGAGCAGCGCGCGGATCGCCGAGCCGGTTTTTTCACGGGCGCGCAATTCCAGCACCTGGCCGAGGAAAACCAGCGCCACGATGATGGCGGCCGCCTCGAAATAGACCGGCACCGTGCCCTCATGGCCGCGGAACTGGTGCGGAAATACATCCGGGAACAGCGTGGCGACGACGCTGTAGAGATAGGCGGCACCAACGCCGAGCGAAATCAGCGTCCACATGTTGGGGCTGCGGTTGAGAACCGAATCCCAGCCGCGATGGAAGAAGGGAAATGCCGCCCACAGCACAACCGGGCTCGCCAGCGCCATTTCCAACCAGACCTTCGCGGAATCGTCGATGAAGGCGCTGAACGTCAGGCCGAGCATCGGCGCCATGGCGAAGATCAGCAATGGCACGGACAGCACGGCACTCACCCAGAAGCGCCTGGTGAAATCGACCAGTTCCGGGTTCGGGCCTTCGTCGCCGGTCGGCACGCCCATCGGCTCGAGCGCCATGCCGCAGATCGGGCAGGCGCCGGGCTTGTCGCGGATGATTTCCGGATGCATCGGGCAGGTGTATTGCGTGCCTTTCGGCATCGCCTGCGGCTCCGGCCGGTCGCCGAGATATTTTGCCGGCTCCGCCTCGAATTTCGCCTTGCAACCGGCCGAGCAGAAATAGAAGCCCTGGCCTTCATGCCGGGAAAAATGCTTCGCCGTGGCGCGGTCGACGCTCATGCCGCAGACAGGGTCGGCGGCCGTAAGGTACTTTTCCGGCCCGGCCGTGAATTTCGAACGGCAGCGCTCGCTGCAGAAATGATAGAGATGGCCGCCATGCTCGGCTGTCGGCTTGCCGGCGGCCGGATCGACGGTCATGCCGCAGACCGGATCGCGAATGACGGCGCCCGCGACAGATGGGGCAGCTTTCGCCGAGCAGCAGGAACCGTGTGTGTGGGCGTGATGATCGTGGTCGGAATGCGTCATGCGGAATGCCTCTATCTCGATGCTGAGGCGGAGGTAGTGCTTCCAGTAACTGGAAGGTCAAGGGCCAAATTCGATTTTCATGCCGTGGGCGCGATGCCGAACGGTTCAGGCGGAAAATTCCCGCACTCGCCAGCATGCTATGGTGCCGCCTCCTGCAATCGCATTGATCTCGCTCAAAACGAAATGTCTGGTCGCCGATCTCGATCGGTCACGCGCCAGGCTTGCCCCTGTAGAACCGAGGTCAGGCGGATAGCGGGACAAATCATCGACCTCCCCGGCTGCGGCGGGAGCAGATCATCCCGTTCGATTGCCGTGGGGAGCGTGTCCGCCCGCCCCATACCCAGCGCCGCGAAAACGCGCTATAGACGCCGCCGAAACGGCGAGGCCGAACGGCGCTTATGGCAAGAATATCCCTGAAGCTCGATGAACTGATCGACGGCGAAGCCTTGCGCCGCGAGATGACGGCACTGACCGCGGCCACGGCAGGCGACGGCTCCGGCAAGGCTGCGCGCGCCGGCGTTCTCCAGCTTCTCAAGGGCAGGCTGGCCGCCGGCCGCGCGATCGCCGAACGCATGCTGATGGAGGATGGCAGCGGCACCGCCTGCGCCGCCCGGCTGTCGCATCTCATGGACGAGATCATCCGCGCGCTCTACGATTTCGCCGCCACCCATGTCTATCGCGTGAAAAACCCGTCAGCGGCCGAACGCATGGCCGTCGTCGCGGTCGGCGGCTATGGCCGCGGCACGCTGGCGCCGGGATCCGACATCGATCTCCTGTTCCTGCTGCCCTACAAGCAGACACCATGGGGCGAGCAGATCGTCGAATACATGCTCTACATGCTCTGGGATCTGGGGCTGAAGGTCGGTCACGCCACCCGCAACATCGACGAATGCCTGCGGCTGTCGCGCACCGACATCACCATCCGCACCTCGATCCTGGAAGCACGTTTCCTGTGGGGCGAGCAGAAGCTCTATGACGAGCTCCTGCAGCGTTTCGACCACGAGGTGGTGCGCACGACCGGGCCTGAATATGTGCAGGCCAAGCTCGCCGAACGCGACGAGCGCCATGCCAAGGCCGGCGAAAGCCGCTACCTGGTCGAACCCAACGTCAAGGACGGCAAGGGCGGCCTGCGCGACCTGCAGACGCTGTTCTGGATCGGCAAGTATTTCTACCGGGTGCGCACCGGCGAGGAACTGGTCGACAAGGGCGTCTTCACCGGCACCGAATACCGGGAATTCCAGAAGGCCGAGGACTTCCTGTGGGCGGTGCGCTGCCACATGCATTTCCTCACCGGCAAGGCCGAGGAACGGCTGCATTTCGACATCCAGCGCGAGATCGCCGAACGGCTGGGCTACACCACACATCCCGGGCTTTCGGCGGTCGAGCGCTTCATGAAGCATTACTTCCTCGTCGCCAAGGATGTCGGGGATCTGACCCGCATCTTCTGCGCCGCGCTCGAGGAGGAGCAGGCCAAGCATGTGCCGGGCTTCAATCGCATCTTCCTCACCTTCTCACGCCGCAAGCGCAAGCTTGCCGGCACCAGCGACTTCATCATCGACAACCATCGCATCAACATCGCCGACGACCAGGTGTTCGAGCGCGATCCGGTCAATCTCCTGAGGCTGTTCTGGTTCGCCGACAAGCACGGGTTGGAGTTCCACCCCGATGCGCTGAAGCTTCTGACCCGTTCGCTCGGCCTCGTCGGCAAGGCGCTGCGGCGCGACGAGGAAGCCAACCGGCTGTTCCTCGACATATTGACGTCGGACCGCAATGCCGAGCTCAATCTCAGGCGCATGAACGAGGCGGGACTGCTGGGAAAGCTGATCCCGGATTTCGGCAAGATCGTCGCCATGATGCAATTCTCGATGTACCACCACTACACGGTCGACGAGCACCTGATCCGCTGCATCGGCGTGCTGGCCGAGATCGAGTGCGGCGACGGCGAAAAGATCCATCCGCTAGCCCACACGCTGATGCCGGGGCTGAAGAAAAGCCGTGAGGCGCTCTATGTCGCGGTGCTTTTGCACGACATCGCCAAGGGGCGGCCGGAGGACCATTCCGAAGCCGGCGCCCGGATCGCGCGGCGCATCTGCCCGCATATGGGGCTCTCGGCAGCCGACACCGAAACGGTCGCCTGGCTGGTCGAGAACCATCTCGTCATGTCGATGACGGCACAGACCCGCGATCTCAACGACCGCAAGACGATCGAGGATTTCGCCGCGATCGTGCAGTCAGTCGAACGGCTGAAGCTGCTGCTCGTCCTCACCGTCTGCGATATCAGAGGCGTCGGGCCGGGCGTCTGGAACGGCTGGAAGGGGCAGTTGCTGCGCACGCTCTATTACGAAACCGAATTGCTGTTGACCGGCGGGTTCTCGGAGGTGTCGCGCGCCAAGCGGACGGCGGCGGCGCGCGAGCTGCTGGCCGAGGCGCTCGTCGATTGGCCGGAAAAGGCCCGCAAGCGCTATGTCGGCAAGCACTACGAGAATTATCTGCTGACGGTCGATCTCGCCGACCAGCTTCGCCACGCTGAATTCATCCGCGAGGCGGATGCGGCGGGCAAGAAGCTCGCCACCATGATCAAGACCCACCAGTTCGAGGCGGTGACCGAGATCACCGTGCTGGCGCAGGACCATCCCCGGCTGCTTTCGGTCATTGCCGGGGCCTGTGTGGCGGCCGGCGGCAACATCGTCGATGCGCAGATCTTCACCACCTCCGATGGCCGCGCGCTGGACACCATCCTGATCTCGAGGGAATTCGACCTTGATGAGGACGAGCGCCGCCGCGCCGAGCGTGTCGGCCGCCTGATCGAGGACGTGCTGTCGGGCAAGAGCTGGCTGCCGGAGATGATCGAAAAGCGGACCAAGCCGCGGCGCGGCGCCAAGGTCTTCCGCATCCAGCCGCGCGCCGAAATCCGCAACACGCTGTCGAACCGGTTCTCGGTGATCGAGGTCGAGGGGCTGGATCGGCCGGGCCTGCTGTCCGAGATCACCGGGGCGTTGTCCGACCTGTCGCTCGACATCGCCTCGGCGCACATCACCACCTTCGGCGAAAAGGTCATCGACACCTTCTACGTCACCGATCTCACCGGCCAGAAGATCGACAGCCCGACGCGCATAACCGCCATCCACCACAGGCTGATCGCGGCCCTCGAAGGCACCGCGCCCGAGCGCGGCGGCAAGACCAAGGCCGCCGCCGAGTGAACGCCGTCCTCGATTTTTCCCAATCACGCAGGCAATCTCCACACAAATGAGCCTTGTCAAGAAATTCGCGACGGTCGCTTCCGGCACGCTGATGAGCCGCGCCCTCGGCTTCGGCCGCGAGATGCTGATGGCGGCGGCACTGGGCACCGGGCCGATCGCCGACGCCTTCAACGCCGCCTTCCAGTTTCCCAACACCTTTCGCCGGCTGTTTGCCGAAGGCGCTTTCAACGCCGCCTTCGTGCCGCTGTTCGCCAAGGAGATCGAGACCCACGGCACCGACGGCGCCAAGCGCTTTTCCGAAGAGGTGTTCGGCGTGCTGTTCACGGCGCTGCTGGCGCTGACCATCGCCATGGAACTGGCGATGCCGCTGATCGTGCGCTACCTGGTGGCGCCGGGCTTCGCCGACTCGCCGGGAAAGTTCGAGATGACGGTCGGGCTTGCGACCATCATGTTCCCCTACCTGATCTGCATGTCGCTCGGCGCCATGATGGCCGGCATGCTGAATTCGCTGCGGCGTTACTTCGCCGCCGCGGTGGCGCCGGTGTTCCTCAACATCATCCTGATCGGCGTGCTCGCCTATGCCTGGTACCAGGGATCGGACGCGCGCACCGTCGGTTTCGCGCTGGCCTGGGGCGTGTTGGCCGCCGGGCTTGTGCAACTGGCGATCGTCTGGGTGGCGGTGCGCCATGCCGGCATCTCGATCAGCTTTCGCCGGCCAAGGATGACGCCCAACGTCAAGCGGCTGCTGGTCCTGGCGCTGCCGGCGGCGATCACCGGCGGCATCACCCAGATCAACCAGGTGATCGGCACGGCGATCGCCTCGACGCAGGACAGCGCCGTGTCGTCGCTCGCCTATGCCGATCGCATCTACCAACTGCCGCTCGGCGTCGTCGGCATCGCCGTCGCCATCGTGCTTCTGCCCGAACTGTCGCGGGCGCTGAAATCAGGCAATCTGATCGAAGCGGCCAATCTGCAGAACCGGTCGGTGGAGTTCACCTTGTTCCTGACCTTGCCGGCGGCGGCGGCACTGCTGGTCATGTCCGAGCCGATCGTGCGGCTGGTCTACGAGCGTGGCGCGTTTGCCGCCAACGGCTCGACGCCAAGCGTGGCGGCGATCCTGGCGATCTTCGGCTTGGGCTTGCCGGCCTTCGTGCTGATCAAGGCGTTCACGCCCGGCTATTTCGCCCGCGAGGACACACGCACGCCGATGATCTTCGCCGCCATCTCGGTGGCGGTGAATGTCACCACCGCGCTGACGCTGTTTCCGTCGATGGGCGCGCCGGGCATCGCCGTCGCCTCGGCCGTTGCCGGCTGGGTCAATGCGCTGATGCTGCTCGGCGTGCTGATCCGGCGCGGTCATTGGGGCCGCGACGTGCCGCTCATGAAACGCATCCCACGGCTGGTGCTGTCGGCGGCGGTAATGGGGGCGGCGCTCTATTTCGCCGAGCACTGGTTCGCCGCCCAACTGGCCTCGGGCTCGCCGCTGGTGACCAAGGCCACGACGCTTCTTGCGCTGGTCGCCGGCGGGGCGTTGCTCTACTTCGTCGCAGCCTTCGCCACAGGCGGCGCCGATTTCGGCATGATCCGGCGCAATATCAGGCGGAAGGGGTCGCCGCCCGTCAGGGAACAGTCTCCAGATCCGTAAACCGGAATTCGTCCGCCGTCGAAAGCATCGGAACGCCATAGTGGCGCGCGCATGCGTAGTGAAAGCAATCCGCGAGGTTGAGGCGATTTGATCCGGATCGAAATCGCATAGCAGCGCCCAAAGACAGCGAGACCGAGGCTGACGGATTGGGCAAGTCACGTACCGAGATGTCTCGTTGCTCCAAAAATGTGGTGACTAGACGCGTGCTGTCATCAACGGAAATCGCAAACTTGTCCGGGCGTGCAAGAGCCACCGCCGCTTCCCATACCGCTATCGCCGATGTGAATCGTTCTGCTGCTTTAACCACGGCGTCAGAACACCTTTCCGCTTCGTCCTCGTCGCTCAGGATAGCGATTATCGCGGCCGCATCGACGAACATCAGCTCTCCCCGGACATTTCATCAAAGACCGCGCGAGGGAGCGGCCGGCGAGCCTGTTCATTCAGCTTGATGCCGATCTCCGCGCGAAGCCGTGCCGCCGTCTCCAGCGGCGTCTCGCGGTTGCGCCGGCGCTCCAGGGCTTCACGCATGGCGATCACAATCGCCTCGGTGATGCCGACGCCCTCGAGCTTGGCGAAAGTGCGCGTCAGGCTATCTGCCTCCTTGTTGTTGATGTTGATCGTCATCAGCCTTTGCCTCATTAATCAGTGTAGCTCATATTATGTAGCTAGCTACACTACCGTGTCAACGCGCCTGGCCTCGAGGCACCCGATTCTCGATTTCGACGCCGCCCCTCCTGCAAGGACCTTCTCCCGTGAAGAACGGGTGAGCGGCAGCGCAAACCTGAAGCGACCGCCCTGCAACTGTGGCCAGATTCCAGCTTGACTGATGACGGCAGTTATGCTAGGAATTTATTCATGGTGCTGACTTGCGCCAACGACCCGCCGGCGAGGCGGGTTTTTCATTTCATGCTTCGGCAAACAGGCTTTCCCAGGCGTTTTGCCAAGCTGAGCCCGAAGCCCTGCATCCATCCGACAGCCTCTTGATCCTCTCCTCTCTCTCGTCCATAAGCGCGCCGTCGAAAGACTTTCGCCGCGCGCGAAACGGCCCTCCACAAGCCATGGGGACATCATGACCGCCTTCAAGCCACTCGTTTTTTCCGGCGTCCAGCCGACCGGCAATCTGCATCTCGGCAACTATCTCGGCGCCATCAAGAAATTCGTCGCGCTGCAGGAGACCTCCGATTGCATCTATTGCGTCGTCGATCTGCACTCGCTGACCGCGCAGCTCGTCCATGACGACCTCAAGGACCAGACGCGCGCGATCACCGCGGCGTTTCTCGCCTCCGGCATCGACCCGAAGAAGCACATCGTCTTCAACCAGTCGCGGGTCATGCAGCACGCCGAGCTTGCCTGGATCTTCAACTGCGTGGCCCGCATCGGCTGGATGAATCGGATGACGCAGTTCAAGGACAAGGCCGGCAAGGACCGCGAGAATGCCTCGCTCGGGCTGCTGGCCTATCCGAGCCTGATGGCGGCCGACATCCTTGTCTACCGTGCCACCCATGTGCCGGTCGGCGACGACCAGAAGCAGCATCTGGAGCTGACACGCGACATCGCGCAGAAATTCAACAACGACTTTTCGGACCGCATCGCCGACCTTGGCGTCGGCGTCGAGATGAAGGTCGGCGAGGAGACGGTGAACGGCTACTTCCCGCTGACCGAGCCGGTCATCGGCGGACCGGCGGCGCGCATCATGAGCTTGCGCGACGGCTCGAAGAAGATGTCGAAGTCGGACCCGTCGGACCTGTCGCGCATCAACCTGACCGACGATGCCGACAGCATCTCGAAGAAGATCCGCAAGGCCAAGACCGACCCCGAAGCGTTGCCAGGGGAATTGGGCGGCCTTGCCGGCCGGCCCGAAGCCGAAAACCTCGTCGGCATCTATGCGGGCCTGGCCGAGATCTCGAAGGAAGCGGTGCTGAAAGAGTTCGGCGGCCAGCAGTTCTCGGTGTTCAAGCCGGCACTGGCCGACCTGGCCGTGGAAAAGCTGGCGCCGGTCGCCAGCGAGATGCGCCGCATTTCCGCCGACCGCGCCTATGTCGACGCGGTGCTCAGGGATGGCGGCGAGCGGGCCGGCGCCTTGGCCGAGGCGACGATGAAGACCGTGCGCGACATCATCGGCCTGCTGCAAGGCTGAACCTTAGAACGCCGCGCGTCCACTTGGACGCGCAAAGGACGTTCTAACACTTTAAGAATTGGCGCATGATCTTTTTCCGGGAACCGATTCCGGTTCCCGGATCATGCGCTGCACCGGCATCGCCACAGCCGCCGGTCGCTTGCGGCCGGGCTGTGGCGGTGGCAGATTGCGACCGAAACCATCGAGGTAGAATATGGTCTCCAAACGCCTCAGCCGCGAAGCCGGCCATCGCCGCAAGTTCCTAGCGATCATCGACGATACGCCCGAATGCGAGCGGGCCGTGGCCTACGCCTCGAAACGCGCAGAGAGCACCAACGGCGTGCTAGTGCTGCTCTACGTGATCGAGCCGGACGATTTCCAGCATTGGCTGGGCGTCGAGAAGATCATGCGCGAGGAGGCCACCACCACCGCGCGGGCGGCGCTTGACGCGTACGCCAACAAGGTGCGCCAGAAGCTCGGCATCGAGCCGGAACTGGTGGTGCGCGAAGGCAAGCCGACGGACGAGATCCACAAACTGATCGAGGAAGACCAGGACATCGCCATCCTCGTGCTGGCCGCCGGCGCCGGCAAGGAAGGGCCGGGGCCGCTGGTCGGCGCGGTCGCCGGCAAGGGCGCCGCCTTCCCCATCCCGGTGACGGTGGTGCCGCAGAACCTGTCGGACGAGGAGATCGACAGCCTCGCCTGAAGGTGTATTGATATTCAGGTGATGCCGGCCTGTGAATGGTGGCTTCCTGCGCTTCCGGTGCTCACGTACCTTAAGTACGCTCCGCTCCGGTTCTCGGAAACCGCCATTCTCGACTCGGCCTGACCTGAATCTCAACACACCTTGAGCATGTCGGGAGCCAGCAAAAACATTCCGCCAGCCAGCCATTCCGGCGATGCCTTTCGCTTGAATGTCCCGCCGATAAGGCCTATTTAGAATTATTCCAAACTATCTGCCCATATGGGCACGGAGACGGCCATGTTCATCCAGACCGAATCGACGCCAAATCCGGCGACATTGAAGTTCCTGCCCGGCAAGGAAGTGCTTGTCGAGGGCACGGCCGATTTCCGCGATGCCGACAGCGCCGCTGCAGCCTCGCCGCTGGCCGGCCGGCTGTTCGAGATCCCGGGCGTCACCGGCGTCTTCTTCGGCTATGATTTCGTCACCGTGACCAAGGACGGCCCCGACTGGCAGCATCTGAAGCCGGCGATCCTCGGCGCCATCATGGAACACTTCATGTCCGGCGCGCCTGTCATGGCCAAGGCCGGCCCCGCCGCCGAGACCAGCCAGACCGGCGAATTCTACGACAAGGCCGACGAGGAACTGGTCATCACCATCAAGGAACTGCTCGACACGCGGGTGCGCCCGGCCGTCGCCCAGGACGGTGGCGACATCACCTTCCGCGGCTTCGAGAACGGCACCGTGTTCCTGCACATGAAGGGCGCCTGCGCCGGCTGCCCGTCGTCGACGGCGACGCTGAAGCACGGCATCCAGAACCTGCTCAGGCATTTTGTGCCCGAGGTGCAGCAGGTCGAGCAGGTCTCCTAAAGCGCGTCGCATCTGCGACGCGCTTTAAGTTGTCGTGTCGTTATCCCAAACCGCCGCGCACCCTCGGGTCAGGCCCAGGCAGGCTTCTGGGCGACATGCATTAGAGACCCGGCTTCAAATCAATCACCTTCGAGAGAAAACAAAAAACCGGGCCAAAGTGCCCGGTTTTCTGTCTGCGACGTCTATTGTTGCCTAGACGGTCCGCGCATGATTCTTACAAAACGATGACCTTGGCGCCGACCGAGGTGCGGTCGTAAAGGTCGATGATGTCCTGGTTCATCAGGCGGATGCAGCCTGACGACATCGCCTTGCCGATCGAGTTCCACTCCGGGCTGCCATGCAGGCGGTAGCCCGAATCGCCGCCCTTGTTGAACAGATACAGCGCACGCGCGCCGAGTGGGTTCGTCAATCCCGGCTCCATGCCGCCGGCAAATTTGGCGAGTTCCGGCTGACGCTTGATCATCGCCGAAGGCGGCGTCCAGGTCGGCCATTCGCGTTTCACCGCGATCCGGGCGGTGCCGCGCCATTCAAAACCCTCGCGGCCGACGCCGATGCCGTAACGCATCGCCTCGCCACCGCCCATGACGTAGTACAGAAACTTGTTCTGCGTATCGACGACGATGGTGCCCGGCTTTTCATCGGTGTCGTAGTTCACCACCTGCCGACGGTATTTGTGCGGCACCTTTTCGATTGGAATGCGGGGCAATTGATAGCCCGCATCGGTCACCGCGCCATAGTTGTTGGTGAATATCCGCGAGCCGATGGTGCTGCAACCAGCGATAGCGGCCGACAACGCAAACGCGACGACGATTGCAAATGGCTTCATGCGCATAAAAAGGTTCGATGCCCCGCCCAAATAGTGCGGCACGTTACGGCCGCTTTGTCGCCATCATTCATGCTGGCATTTGCTTTGCTTGCCAAGCGCGCGATGCCTATATGCAGTGGCTTACGTGCGGTAAGTCCGTAACTGTGGCTTTTCGGCAACAGCCGTCACAGGATTGTGAAGCAAATTCAATGGGGCGGTCCGCCATACCGCCAGACGTCGAGGATCCACCATGAATGTCGGAGAAGCCGCTCACCGTTCCGGTCTGCCGGCCAAGACCATCCGCTACTACGAGGAGATCGGCCTGATCCGACCGCAGCGCGCCGGCAACGGCTACCGCGACTATTGCGGCGACGATATCCACCGGCTGGCTTTTTTGCGCCGCGCGCGCAATCTCGGCTTTTCCATCGATGATTGCCGCCAGCTGATGGCGCTCTATGAGGATCGCGGCCGCGCCAGCCATGACGTGCGCGAGATCGCCGCCGCGCATGTGACGGCAATCGAAGAGAAGGTGCGCGAGCTGCAGTCGATGCGCTCGACCTTGCAGAAGCTGATCCACGCCTGCCACGGCGACGAAAGGCCGGACTGCCCGATCCTCGACGATATTGCGGGGGATGCGGAGGCTGGTGACAAGGTTGCTTCGGCACAGGTGTGACAGGCTGCGCGGCGGCGTTCGATGCCGTCTTTGACGTTTCGCGAGGAGGGGCACAATGATTTCAACGACCGTCGAATTGCGCACTGTCGAAGGCACCCAGGCGGCCATGGGTTGGGCCGGCGGCCACACGATCGTCGTCGACCGGCCCGAGGGAAAGGCCGGAGGGCTGGGGCTCGGCTTCAATGGCGCCCAGTTGCTGGCGCTGGCGATCGGCGGATGCTTCTGCAACGACCTTCGCTATGTCGCCGAGGAGATGGGCGTGAAGGTCGGAAACATCGCTGTCACCGTCACCGTGAACCTCGAAGGCACGCCCTTGCTGGCGACGTCGGCAACCATGGCGGTTTCCTGCGAGACACTGGACGGCTCCGATCCCCGAAGGATCGTCGACAAAGCCGAGGCGATCACCGCGGTCAGCAATTCGCTGCGCCAGGGCGTGCCGGTTGCGATCGAGATGGCGCGGCGCGGCGCTTCGGGAGCATGATTGCCCGACAACCGCTGCAGGGCTAGCGGCTAGCCGTCAACACAGCAAAGCGGCAAAGAGCGGCTCCTACGATCCCGGCGGGCGATACCGGATCGACTTCGCCTTTCCGAGCGCTTCCATCGTCTCCTCGACGCTTAGGAGAACGGTGGTCTCGTGCGAGCTGAGCGCTCCTCCCGCGCCAATGGCAAGCATGACAGATGCCATCGAAACGTTGTCTGGAGCCTCCCACAGATTCCAGCCATCGTGCTCTCCGAAGGCGTACCAGAACCCGTGCAGCTTTCCGCCCACCGACTCGATGTAGGTGCGGGCCGCCTCGCGTCTATCCTCGGGCTTTTCGATCAGGCGCGCCCAGGTCTCGGGCGTATAGCTGAATCGCGTGAGATACATCGGCATGGTTCGTCTCCTCCCAGAGCTACCCCTACGAACACAATTAAGCGCCCCAATCGGGGAGAAGGCGAGTCATTTCCGAGGCGTAGCACCCCTTAGTTGCGGTATCGCTAATGGACGTGCTTCAATGCCTTTCCTGAGTGAGCAGGGTCAATGGCAGCCTATCTTATTGCTGATGTAGACATAACCGACGCCGCCGTTTTCGAGGCATACCGCCGGGATGTACCAGCAACCGAAGCGCGCTACGGGGGAAGGTACATCGCCCGTGGCGGAGCCACCAAAGTGCTGGAAGGCGATTGGGAACCGCATCGCCTGGTCATCGTCGAGTTCCCGGATATGGCCTCCCTCATGGCATGGTACGACTCTCCGGAATACCGCCGGCTCAAAGCCATCCGCGAACGCTGCGCAAAGACGAGGATCATCGCCCTGGAGGGCATGATGCCCACTGGTTAAGGCAGGGTTTGTCAACCGGATAATCGCCCGCCAAAAGGCGATTATCTGGTTGACAAACCCAAAACGTTATAATCGATTATAGGCGTGACAGGCCGGCCTCGAAATCCATTTGATACAAGCGCTGTAGAGAAAGGCTCCGCTCATCGGTCCAGCTACAGGAGTTGGAGCAAGCGGGTCCGTTTTCCAACGTGATTATTCTTGACACGATTGCACCCCAACCAACGCCCCGTTAATAGACGTAGGGTTGAGTGGAGGGGTTTATGGACGAAGAAAACGAAAAATTTGTGCGCCTCCTTGAGGAGGACAATACATGGTTGGAATTCGAAGCCGACTGGCGCGCGCAATGTGAAAAGCTGGAAGAGGATTTTGACAGCTACGCAGAAGCTACTTTTTCTGTAATCCGTGATCTAATTCACACCGAGAAAAAGAATGCTGGTGTGTTTGCATTGCAGGTGAATGGCATCTATGTGGTGACCTGCCACGGGTAATTTCCTCCAGTTGGGATTAGAGTCCGGCCTCGTTTAAAGGACGGACTGATGAAGCGAAAGCGATTTACGGAAGAGCAGATCATCGCGGTTTTGCGCGAGCAGGAAGCCGGTGCGAAGGTGGCGGATGTCTGCCGCAAGCACGGCATTTCCGATGCGACTTTTTACAATTGGAAAGCCAAATATGGCGGCATGGACGTCTCCGATGCCAAACGGCTGAAGGCGCTGGAGGAGGAGAACGCCAAGCTGAAGAAGCTGCTGGCCGAGCAGATGCTGGATGCGGCGGCACTGCGCGAGCTTTTGTCAAAAAAATGGTAGGGCCCGCTGCAAAACGCGACGCCGTCGCGCATCTGAGGTCCGCCATGGGCCTGTCGGAGCGGCGGGCCTGCACGATCATCGGTACCGATCGCAAGATGATCCGCTACCGTTCCTGCCGGCCGCCGGAGACGGAGTTGCGCGGCAGGTTGCGCGACCTCGCCAATGAGCGCCGGCGCTTCGGCTATCGGCGGCTGTTCATCCTGCTCAGGCGCGAGGGAGAACCGTCGGGGATCAACCGCATCTACCGGCTCTATCGCGAGGAAGGCTTGACGGTGCGCAAGCGTCGATCACGACGACGTGCCGTCGGAACGCGGGCTCCGATCCTGGTCGAGGCAAGGCCGAACGCCCGCTGGTCGCTGGATTTCGTCCACGACCAGTTCGCCTGCGGCCGGCGTTTCCGCGTGCTCAACATCGTCGACGACGTGACACGCGAATGCCTGGCGGCGATCCCGGACACCTCGATCTCCGGCCGGCGTGTCGCGCGCGAACTGACCGAATTGGTCGCCCGCCGCGGCAAGCCGGGCATGATCGTCTCCGACCATGGCACCGAGTTCACCTCGAACGCCATCCTCGCCTGGTCGAAGGATCACAAGGTGGAATGGCATTACATCGCGCCGGGTAAGCCGATGCAGAACGGCTTCTGCGAGAGCTTCAACGGCCGGATGCGCGACGAACTCTTGAACGAAACCCTGTTCTTCGGCCTCGACCATGCCCGGACGACGATCGCCGAATGGGCGGATGATTACAACCGATCGCGCCCACATTCGGCGCTCGGCTACATCACGCCCGCGGCTTATGCCGCCAATCTCACCGCAACGGGCGATCGGCTGCGCAACCCCGACCAGCTCCGCCGATCGCCCGTTGCTCAACCCGCACCATACGGCGTACAACCTGCCGAGGCTCTAATTGCCGCTGGATGAAAATTCGGTGGCAGGTCAGCACCAATCTGGCGGTTGTTGAGGCGATTTGCGACATCCTTGACAACAGGCGGCCGCGTTCCGCCGGCCGACGCTATCGCGATCTCATCACCTTCGTTGCCGACCGCCCGGGCCATGACCGGCGCTACGCAATCGACGCTTCGAAGATCGAGCGTGATCTCGGCTGGACGCCGCGCGAGACCTTCGACAGCGGCCTCGCCAGGACGGTCGACTGGTATTTTCAGAATGAGTGGTGGTGGAGGCCGATTCGCCGCGAGCGCTACGCCGGCGAGCGGCTGGGCGAAGCGCGGAAGGGCGTCGCGTGAAGCTTGTCGTCACCAGGTGCGAGAACCGATAGCAACAGATATAAGCGATTGCCGGGGGCCTTCCTGAGCAGGGCAGTATTTTCCTCGCGTTCACAATGCCATCAGCCCGTTGAGCAGGAATTTCCGGGTTCTGGTTCTTGCGTGGAAAATTCATTCCCGAACCACTCCGGGGCAGGCCTGTCTTGCATTGTTATAAACAATGGCGATCTGCTAGAACGCCTGCACGAAAATAAGATTGTCCAGACGTGAAGCTTAAACCGGGCGGCCGAAAAATTGCGCCTGATGCATCGATCCAAGATCTGGATGGCACGAGAGAACGCTCACAGTCCATGAACATCGCGCTTACGCACCTTCAGCGGCTCGAGGCTGAATCCATCCATATCTTTCGCGAGGTAGCAGCTACCTTCGCCAAGCCGGTCATGCTTTATTCCGTCGGCAAGGATTCCTCCGTGCTGATGCACCTTGCGATGAAGGCGTTTTATCCCGCCAAGCCGCCCTTTCCCTTTCTCCACGTCGATACGACCTGGAAATTTCGCGAGATGATCGCCTTTCGCGATCAGATGGCTCAAAAGCTCGGCTTTGATCTCCTGGTCCATGTCAACGGGGATGGTGTGCGTGACAACATCAATCCCTTCGATCATGGCTCGAACACTCACACGCATGTGATGAAGACCGTGGCGCTGCGGCAGGCGCTCGACAAGTACGGCTTCGATGCAGCCTTCGGCGGGGCACGGCGTGACGAGGAGAAGTCGCGGGCCAAGGAGCGGATCTTCTCCTTCCGCGACGCCCAGCACACCTGGGACCCGAAGAACCAGCGGCCGGAGATGTGGAAGATATTCAACACCCGCATCGCGACCGGTGAATCGATCCGCGTCTTTCCATTGTCGAACTGGACTGAGCTCGATATCTGGCAGTACATTCTCCAGGAAGACATCCCGATCGTGCCGCTCTATTTCGCCAAGGAACGACCGGTCGTCGAACGCGACGGTATGCTCATTCTGAGGGATGACGACCGCATGGAACTGCGTCCCGGCGAGACGGTGGAGAACCGGCTGGTGCGCTTCCGCACCCTTGGCTGCTACCCGCTGACCGGCGCGATCGAATCCGACGCCGATACGCTGGAGGCCATTGTCGGCGAAATGCTCACGGCGCGCACCTCTGAACGGCAGGGCCGCCTGATCGACCGTGATGAAGCCGGTTCGATGGAAAAGAAGAAGCGCGAGGGGTATTTCTGAGCATGCGCCACATCATGGCCGAGAGCCTCGCCCCCACCGATGGCATTCGTGATTATCTGGCGGTGCAGGAACAGAAGTCGCTGCTGCGCTTCCTGACTTGCGGCTCCGTGGACGACGGCAAGTCGACGCTGATCGGACGCCTGCTTTCGGATACCAAGCAGATTTTCGAGGATCAGCTTGCCGCGCTCGAGCGAGATTCACGCAAGCACGGGACGACGGGCGACGACGTCGATTTCGCGCTGCTGGTCGATGGTCTCGAGGCCGAGCGCGAGCAAGGCATCACCATCGATGTCGCCTATCGCTTTTTCGCCACGCCGAAACGCAAATTCATCGTCGCCGACACGCCTGGTCACGAACAATACACGCGCAACATGGCAACCGGCGCGTCGACAGCCGATCTGGCCATCGTGCTGATCGACGCCCGGCAGGGCGTGCTGCGCCAGACAAGGCGCCACTCGATCATTGCCTCGCTGCTGGGCATCCGGCACATCGTCCTGGCCGTCAACAAGATCGATCTCGTCGGCTTCGACAAGGACGTGTTCGAACGGATCATCGAGGACTATCGGCAATTCTCGCACAAGCTCGGCTTCGAGACGATCGTGCCCATCCCGATGTCTGCCCGTTATGGCGACAACGTCACCAGTCGCTCGGACAAGACAGAATGGTATTCAGGCCCGACGCTGATCGAACATCTGGAAACCGTGTCGGTCGATGAAGCCGTTGTCGAACTGCCATTCCGTTTTCCGGTGCAGTATGTGAACCGCCCCAATCTCGACTTTCGTGGTTTTACCGGCACGATTGCGTCCGGTTCGATCGCACCAGGCGACGAGGTTGTTGTCGCCAAATCCGGCAAGTCCTCCCATGTCCGGCGCATCGTCTCGCATGGCGGGGACCTGAGCCAAGCGGTCGCCGGCCAGGCCATTACCCTCGTTCTCGACGACGAGGTCGAGGTCTCGCGCGGCAATATGCTGGTGTCGCCGTCGGCGCGGCCCCAGGTCGCCGACCAGTTCGCCGCCAACATCGTCTGGTTCAACGAGCATGCGCTGCTGCCGGGCCGCTCCTACATCCTGCGAACCGAGACCGATCAGACCAGTGCCACCGTCACCGACTTGAAATACCGCGTCAACGTCAACGACTTTGCCCATGAGGCGGCCAAGTCGCTCGAGATGAACGAGGTCGGCATCTGCAACATCTCGACACGGGCGCCGATCGCCTTCGATATTTTCGCCGAGAACCGCACGACCGGCGCCTTCATCCTGATCGACCGCATCACCAACGCCACGGTCGGCGCTGGCATGATCCTGCATTCGCTGCGCCGCGCCGAAAACATCCACTGGCAATCGCTTGATGTCGGCAAGCATGGCCGCGCCGATATGAAGAACCAGCGGCCCGCCGTGTTCTGGTTCACCGGGCTCTCGGGCTCCGGCAAATCGACCATCGCCAACCTGTTCGAGAAGAAGCTGTTCGCCACCGGCCGCCATACCTACATCCTGGATGGTGATAACGTCCGCCACGGCCTTAATCGCGATCTTGGTTTCACCGACGCCGACCGCGTAGAAAACATTCGCCGCGTGGCCGAAGTGGCGCGCCTGATGGCCGATGCCGGGCTGATCGTCATCGTTTCCTTCATTTCGCCGTTCAGCGCCGAGCGGCGCATGGCCAGGGAATTGATGGCCGACGGTGAATTTATCGAGGTGTTTGTCGACACACCCTTCGAAGAATGCGCCAGACGCGATCCGAAGGGCCTCTATGCGCGGGCGTTGAACGGCGAAATCAAGAATTTCACCGGCGTGGATTCACCATATGAAACCCCGGAAATGCCCGAAATCCATCTCAAGACACTCGGCAAATCTGCCGAAGAGATGGTAGAGGCCCTGGAACTCTGGCTGAATGAGCGCGACATTGCCGAAAACCAATACGATAGCGGCGGCGGCATCTGACGACGACTTGATACTCGGTGTGTTCGAGCACCTTGCCCTGGCCGCGGGGCGAGAGGTGATGCGCGCTTTCGAAGCCGGCTGCGCGGTCGATCAGAAGTCAGACAGTTCGCCGGTGACCGAGGCCGATCGCGAGAGCGAAGAGATCATCCTTGCCGGGTTGCGTGCCGCCTTTCCCGAGATTCCTTGCGTGGCTGAGGAAGAGGCGTCGGCTGGCATCGTTCCGCCTGACCTCGACGACGCCTTCTTCCTGGTGGATCCGCTCGACGGTACCAAGGAATTCGTCAACCGAAGGACCGACTTCACCGTCAACATTGCGCTCATTCGCCGTGGCGCGCCGGAGATCGGTGTTGTCTTCGCGCCATGCACCGGCCGCTTCTTTTCCGGCCGGCCGGGCAGGGCGGAAGCAATTGAAGTCAATGACGACTACCAGATCATCGGTCGTCGGCCGATTTCGGCCAGGGCCGGTGTGGCGCCACTGACCATCGTTGCCAGCCGGTCGCACAATACGCCCGAGACGGAAGCCTATATCAGCACGGTGGGCGCTGCCGAGATCGTCTCGGTCGGCTCGTCGCTGAAATTCTGTCTTGTCGCCAGCGCCGAGGCCGACGTGTATCCGCGCTTCGGCCGCACCATGGAATGGGACACCGCAGCAGGTGACGCGGTGCTGCGCGCTGCCGGCGGCATGACGCGCACGCTAGACGGCCAACCGCTGGCCTACGGCAAGCGCAACCAGAGCGATGACGAGGACTTCGCCAATCCGCATTTCATCGCCAGCGGCAAGTCCGCCAAATCCGCTTAGATATGCAGCAAGGGGACAAGACTGGGTTTGCCACCGATCCGCCCTACGCGATGCTGCACCTACGCTCCGTCTGCCATCATTTGCCGGACGAGCCATGTTGCTCAAACGGCGGCGGAGCGGGTGAAGGGTGAAGGCGATCGTGCGCGCCCGTGCTGAGGCGATTCCGTGGGCAGCATCAGTATCGAGATCTACGGGGTTCCGCGCGGGGGGTCGAAGAGGTTAGCCTCCGTCCGGTAGGCGGACAATTGCAATTTCGCGCGCTGCCGCCAAGCGAGCCATCCCGCAGTATCCGAGGACGAGTTGGCTTATTTGCGCGTCAGAAAAGGGCGACAGCAGGCCATGGTGCTGTCTCTAATTGCTACGGACGCCGGAGATATTCGCGCTTTGGAAGGCGGAACCAGCTCTGGAGAGGTCAACAACAGCGAAGTGACCTGCTGGTGCGCGACGGTCAGGCTACCGTCGCAGAATACAAAGTTTTCATTGGATTCCGCCGGGGATTCTTCACCTGAGTAGCAATTTTTGGTAAGAACTCGCACGTAGAGTGCCTATATTGAACCTACTTCGTGAGTTAATATGATCGGCGAAAGGTACTCTTGGCAATTATCAGTGGTCAATGCAATGGAAACGACTCTATTCAAAAAGTCCGTCAGGTGGCGCTGTCGCTTCAGATCTGATGGAAATGCGAGCAACAATTGCGCCCTCTGATTTGCGACATTGTCCAGTCGGCGGTTGCAGCTGGTTGGAGCCGAGAAGATGTTCTGATGACATTGATTGAGATCTCCTGGGGGATGCATGAGGAACGGCACGCAGGAGTCTTACGCACTTGCGCGAAGGTCAGGAGCTCTTCAAGCGTCGGACGCGGCGCGGGCCGCGGCGTCATGATGCGCCAACCATCCCGCTCAAAAATACGGTGATGTTCGCCAGTAGCAAAGAGCGTGTGGGGCAACGGCACGGCGAGCTAATACGCATCGATTAGGGCGCTGTAGCCGGCCAGTGTCGCCTTCTCAGGAAGGCGGGTCTCCTGAAAAACGTAATAGCGTCTGAAAATTGATGCTGATCTGGGGCTTTCATGAAATTTGTGTTTGGAAGCCGAAATTTGAAGTGCCTAGCCCCATAAAAACCAATCCCGAGCGCTATTCGAGCGTATCCTCGAAATTGCTGACGGAAGCGCGCACGCCGTCGATCTCGACAAAGGCGAGTTGTTCCACCTTTCGGAAGCCCCCGCAATCACAAGACCGGTTTGTCAGTATTGAAGATTTCGACGCTTTCGGCATGGACGGTCTTGTTCTCCCCTGAATTCCGCGCCGCTTTCGCGTCCTTGCCCCGCGTCCACCATCCGAAATTAAGTGTTTCCGGCGCGACGAAATACCTACCCTCAGTCGCCGGTTAGGCTGTGGCCCAAGAACAGGTTCTTCTTTGGCTACGTTTCAGTGAGCGGCAGTAAGCCGCCAGCCTCAACCCATCTTGCTCTCCTGATGGACGTTGCCATCACGTGTTGGCGTTGTTATATTTACGTCTACACAAAGGAGAATTCGCTATGCCGCTCAACATTCGCAGTGAAGAGGTAAACACGCTTGCCGAAAAGCTGGCGACGCGCACTCGCTTGAACAAGACGGCTGCCGTGAAGCTGGCCCTGGAGAACGAGTTGCGGCGTGCCGAGGAGGCGATCCCTCTTTGGGAGCGGCTGAAGCCTTTGCGCGAGAAGATCGCGGCCTATCCGGACACCGGCCTTGCGGCCGACAGAGCGTTTTTCGATGACCTCAGCGGTGACTACTAATGTTCGTCGATGCGTCGGCAATCATCGCCATTATGACGGAAGAGCCTGAGGCCGAGGACCTCGCGGCGGCGCTCGATGCTGCGCGCTCGCCGCAGCCGATCACATCGGTCGTGGCTGCATGGGAAGCGACTGTTGGGCTGTTTCGCAAAAAGCGCATTCCCATAATAGAAGCTGAAGCGCGAGTGCAGGAGTTCCTGGAAACGGCTGGGGTCCAGGTTCTGGCGATTTCGAGCCGTGAGTTGACCGCCGCGCTGCAAGCCTTCGATCGCTATGGACGGCACCGCTATCCGGACGCTGAACGGAATAGTGCGCTCAATCTCGCCGACTGCTTCCACTATGCCACGGCGAAATCCTACAAGGCGCCGATCCTGACCATAGATGCGGGATTTGCGCTTACCGATGTCGCGACTGTGGGTGCAAAGACCTGAGATCTCGAAAGGGAAGGACGGCTTTCGCCATGTGCGGGGAAAACGCGGCGTCGCAACAGGATTTAACGAAACGAACTCGTTGAAGTAGCACTCGAACACCTCACGAATTTGGCTGATACACAGATCGGGCTGGCGGCCTGTGGCCCTAGATGCGCCATTGGGGCCCGGGCCAGCACGACCAAGTCACAGTGGTCCATGACGGAAGCAGGCGATGGTGCGATGCTCATCAACGCCTCACGCCGCTGGATTATCGGTTTGCGAAAAGTCGTTACCCTTGTAGAGCAACGGCTCTCCGGTCAGCGCGGCGAGTGCATAGGAGAAGCCATCGCCGAAATTGAGGCGGGCGGGATGGCGCCCCTTGCCGTAACGGCGCCATGCGCGACGGGCTTGATCGGCATGCTCGGGTTCGACTGCGACGAGCTCGACACCGCCTTGTGCAGCCATAGATCGAGCTCGCTGCCGCCCGGCTCTCCGAGGCGGGTCTCAATCACCATAGCGGCCTCAAGCACAGTTGCGGCCGCGATGAGGCGGACGGGATCGTCAGCGATGCGCTGCTCAATGGAAGGCGCCTCAGGTTCGTTGAGTGCGATCGCGACAATTGCCGAAGTGTGGATGACCTTGAGTTCGGCAGCCCGTACTCGTCGTAGCCGATGATCTCGTCGGCGCTACGATTGTCGAGGACGGGTAGGGCGCTCCAGCGTCGCCGGCTAGCGGCGAGATCCTCCAGAAGTGCGGCCTTACGGGCGTCAGAGCCGATGCGGCGCAGCCGCTCCTCAAGTGCACGCCTGGTAGCAATTGTGATCGTCTCGCCAGTGCGCTCGGCGAGGGTGCGGGCGAGCTGTTCGGTCTCGGGGTCTTTGATGCTCAGTGCCATTGGAGGTTCCAAGGTACCGAGTTGTCGATATTCTGCCAATATAGCGCATCCACAGGGCGCAGCATGGTCAGTGAAGGCGAGGCGACACAAGGCAGGCTGGCGGGCGAATCCGTTCAGACACATCCAATGTAGATGCAACGGGCTCTGAAGACACCTTAAGCGGCGGCTACGTGCGCCGAATTAGACCCGATATAGTTGCGGATCGTCTCGATGATCCGGTCCTGGTCCGCCTCGCTCAGATAAGGATGCATCGGCAGGCACAGGATGCGCTGCGGCAGCTCCTCCGAAACGGCAAGACCCGTCGGCGTGCGCGGATAGCCGCGGTAGGCGATCTGGCTATGCAGGGGTTTCACATAATAGATGACCGAGGGAATGCCCTTTTCCCCGAGATGCACCTTCAGCCCGTCGCGCTTCGGCGTCTCGATGGCATATTGCGCCCACGCTGAACGGCCGCCATCCAGGTTGCGCGCCACCTTGACGATGTCGCCGAGGCCTTCGGCGTAACGATTGGCGACCGCTTGCCGGGCAGCCATCTCGTCTTCGAGAATGGCCAGCTTCTCGATCAGGATCGCCGCCTGCAACGTGTCGAGCCGCGAATTGATGCCGACGCGGACGTTGTCGTACTGGGTTTCGCCCTTGCCGTGGAAGGCGAACGAGCGGAGCTGTTCGGCCAGCGCATCGTCATTGGTGAACATCGCACCGCCATCGCCATAACAGCCGAGCGGTTTTGCCGGGTAGAAGCTGGTCGAGCCGACCGCACCGAACGAACCGCACATCTTGCCGTCGATCGAGCCGCCGATCGCCTGCGCGGCATCCTCGATCACCATAAGCCCTTCGCGGTTGGCGATCGCCATGATCGCCTCGTAGTCGGCTGCGAGCCCGAACAGGTCGACCGGAATGATCGCCCTTGGCTTCAGCCGGCCTTCCGCCTTGATCATGGCGATGGCCGCCTCGAGGCTGGCGACATCGATATTGTAGGTATTGGGATCGACGTCGACGAAAACCGGCTCGGCCTTGGCCAGCGCCACCACTTCCGCAGTGGCGGCGAAGGTGAAGCTTGGCACGAACACCGCGTCACCCGGGCCGATGCCGGCCGCAAACAATGGCAGCAGCAGCGCATCGGTGCCGTTGGCGCAGGCGACGACATGTTTGGTGCCGACATAGGCCGCGAGCTTGCTTTCGAATTCGGTAACCTCAGGTCCCAGAATATAGCGTCCCTCGTCGACGACGCGGTCGATGGCTGCCTTCAGCCTGTCGCGGATTCGTTCGCGCTGCGCGCCAAGATCGATGAACTGCATGTCGGCCTCAAAAGGTCCTAGCCAGATAACCGGCCGCTGGTAGCAGACTTGGCGCGGCCGAGAAACCCGCGCGGTTAAAACCGCGAATTGCTCAAGTGTCGCAGTCTGTTACCTCTGATTTTCGACGTATCCTTGAAGATGCCGGAAATCCGGGCTTCGTCGGGCATTATACGCTCTTCATATCGCATCGCGCCCGGCCGGCGAAACATAAAGTGATCGGCATGCGGGGCGCATCGTCGTCCAATCAGGCGATTTCATGCCGCCAGGGCGGATTAGCGCCGGCCCGCGACACGGTCACCGCCGCAGCCTTGGCGCCGAGCGCCAGCGCCTTGTGGATGGCGTCTTCCGGCAGATCGGCGATCGCCTCCTTCGACAGCAGGCCCTGCTCGTGCAGCGAGGCCAGGATGCCGGCGTTGAACGTGTCTCCGGCGCCGACCGTATCGACCACCTTGACCTTGTCCGGCACGACCGTGACCTTGTGGCCCTTGCTGTAGCCGGTGGCGCCTTCGCTGCCATGGGTGACGACGATCAGCGTCGGGCCGCGATCCAGCCAGTTGCGAACGACGTCCTCGTGCGAGCCGGCTTCGTCGAACCAGTTGAGGTCCTCGTCCGACAGCTTCACGATGTCGGCCATGGCCATCATGGAGCGGATGCGCCTGAGGTGCCTGGCCTTGTCCGGGATGAAATTCGGCCGGATGTTGGGGTCGAGCATCATGACGCGACGGCTGTGCTCGCGCCGCATGAATTCCTCATAGGCCGATCCGGCCGGCTCCGAGATCAGGCTTATGGCGCCGAAAAGCATGGCTTCGATCTCGCTGCCGAGCTCCGGCAGGTCTTCAATGGTCAGCATGCGACCAGCCGTGTTCTCGTCGTAAAAAGTGTAGGTCGCCTGGCCGTTGGTGAGCCGCACGAAGGCGAGCGTGGTCGGAAGGGGCGATGTATGCGCATATGTGGAGCTGACCTTGCTTGCCCCCAGCGCTTCCCGGAGCTGACCGCCGAACAGATCCGACGACAGGCCGGAAAAGAAACCGGCGGGCGCTCCCAGCCGGCCAAGTGCGATTGCCGTGTTGAACACCGCGCCGCCGACATAGGGGGCAAAGGCCGGCTCGCCCTCCGTCGTGGTGCGCGGCAGCATGTCGATCAGGGCTTCGCCGCAACAGAGGATCATGATTTCCTGTTCTCCGGCGGATAGATTACATCCTTGCGGATGATGATGTTGGCGTAGAGCCGCGGCTCGCCTGTCGCGACGATCGCGTGCGAAAACCTGACCTCTAGATAGAAGTCGGCGCCGGCAAGCGCAACCACCTTGCGGCCTGGCGCGCGCTTCGCGCAGATCGCATCCATCTCGTGATGAGCGGGATCGGCAAGCAAGGAATCACCTTTGAACGGAGGCGCGAAACAGCGCTTCCGGCACTGCGTCATCGACAGGCAATGTGCTGACGTCGAGCATCGGAACAAGGTGACGGCCGTCGGCGCGGATGAGCCGGGTTGCCTGCTCCTCAGCCGGACGGTTCGCGTCAACAAAAGCGATCTCGTCGCTATGGCCCAGGGCACGCAGCGTCGCCAGCAGATACGAAGCGAGCAGGGCTGGGATTCCGATCAGCATTCAGGTGCTCCTGGAAATCATGGTCGAACCGATGAGGAAGCGCTCGGAAAGCGGCAGGCTGGCGCCGCCCAGGGCACGTGCATGAATGCCAACAGTCCCCTCGCGAACGGCTGGGAGCTTCAAGCCTTCGCCGTCGATCTTGCCTATCGCTTCGATAACGGCATTGACGAGCCGGCGTCGCACGGCCTTCGGCATCCATCCGTCGATCACCGCTGCCTCGAAATCGATTACCGAGCACGCCGCCACGATGGCATAGGCGAGCGCCTGTGCGGCGCAGGCGATCCAGTCGTCGAGCTCGACGCCGATCTCGCCCCAATCCTCCGGTGACGTCCACAGATGCGAGGCCTCGACGCCGCGCGCGTTGAGCGCCTTTTCCAGCATGGCGATCGATGCCACGTCGATCAATTGGGTCGGCTTGCCATCCGGTCCGGGCACCGGCATCGAACCCAGCGCGCCGGCATTGCCGGTCGGCCCCCCGAAAAGGTGACCGTTCAGCACGATGCCGCCGCCGGCGAAGGCACCGATATAGAAATAGACGAAGTCGCGCGCCGCGCCCGCCTTGCCGAACACCAGTTCGGCGCCGCAGGCCGAGGTGGCGTCGTTCTGCAGGTAGACCGGGAACTCGCACTGCGCCTGGATGTCGGCGCGGATGTCGCGGTGGCGCCATTCGTCCATGAAGTCGCGCGGCGCACCGGCCGTATCGGCCCAGTTCCACAATTCGAACGGCATGGCGATGCCAAGTCCTGCAATGCGCTTATCCTGCGCCGGGGTGAGTTCGCCGCGCATCGTCTTCATGCCGGAGGTGACGAATTCGACCGTCTCGCGCGGCGCCGGATAGCGGTAGGAATGCTGCAGCATGGAGCGCACGTTGCCGAGGAAATCGATCAGCACGAGTTCGGCGCTGCGACGGCCGATCTTCAGGCCGATGAAATAGGCGCCATCGGGATTGAGCGCCATCGGAATGGAAGGTTGGCCGATCTTGCCGCGCAACGGCGCCTGGCGGACCAGGAGGTTGTCCACCTCGAGCTCGCGCATGATGACGGAAACCGTCTGGGCCGAAAGTCCGGTCATGCGCGCAATGTCGGACTTGGCCAGGCTGCCGTGCTGACGCACGAGCGACAGCACCAGCCGCTCATTGTGGTCGCGCATGCCGCTCTGGTTGGTGCCGCGATGAATTCGGCTTTCGGCTGCCTCGGGCGAACCGTGCCTTGTAATGCCGGTCTCCACCCCTGTTCCTCCCGTCGGTTTCCCCTCAATGCTTTTGGGCCAGAATGGGTGAACGATGCGACGCTGTCAATAATAAATAAGAGTGATTTAATTATTGACAGCGACCTCGCTCTGGTATTGTGTTGGGGCAGGCGTCCACGCTGGGAAAATCGTCCGGATGCCGAAATGGATCCACTGGGAGGAAAATCGTGACCAAGACAGCACTACTGAAGTCCACCGTTCTTGCGGCGGCGGGACTGGGTCTGATGGCGTTCACTTCGGCTACGTCCGCCGCCGAAGTCGGCGCCTGCCTGATCACCAAGACCGACACCAACCCCTTCTTTGTCAAGATGAAGGAAGGCGCCTCGGCGAAGGCCAAGGAACTTGGCGTTGACCTCAAGGCTTACGCCGGCAAGATCGACGGCGACAGCGAGAGCCAGGTGGCAGCGATCGAAAGCTGCATCGCCGATGGCGCCAAGGGCATCCTGATCACCGCATCGGACACCAAGGGCATTGTGCCTGCGGTGAAGAAGGCACGTGACGCCGGTCTGCTCGTGATTGCGCTGGACACGCCGCTCGATCCGCTTGACGCTGCCGACGCGACCTTCGCGACGGACAATCTCGAGGCCGGCAAGCTGATCGGCGCGTGGGCCGCCGCGACGCTCGGCGACAAGGCGAAGGATGCCAAGATCGGCTTCCTCGACCTGACGCCCTCGCAACCGACGGTGGACGTGCTGCGCGACCAGGGCTTCATGATGGGCTATGGCATCGACGTGAAGGATCCCAACAAGATCGGCGACGAAGATGACCCGCGCATCGTTGGCCACGACGTCACCAACGGCAACGAGGAAGGCGGCCGCAAGGCGATGGAGAACCTTCTCCAGAAGGACCCCGGCATCAATGTCATCCATACCATCAACGAGCCGGCTGCCGTCGGCGCCTACCAGGCGCTCAAGGCAGTGGGCCTCGAAGGTAACGTGTTGATCGTGTCGGTTGACGGCGGCTGCCCCGGCGTAAAATCGGTCGCCGAAGGCGTGATCGGCGCGACCTCACAGCAATATCCGCTTCAGATGGCGGCACTCGGCATCGAGGCGATTGCCGCTTTCGCCAAGGACGGGACGAAGCCCAAGCCGACCGAAGGCAAGGATTTCTTCGACACGGGGGTCAACCTCGTGACCGACAAGCCAGCGGATGGCGTGAAGTCCATCGACACCAAAGAGGGCCTCGCCAAGTGCTGGGGCTAATGCCGGTCTGACAGGCAACGGAACCGATCGGCCGGGGCTTGATCCCCGGTCGCTTCGGGTGGACGATACGCAATCGCAAGCGCGAACAATTCCGACGGCAGATCGGGAATGGTGAACGGGCGTCGGCGTAGCTGAAGCCCAACCGGAGGAAACATGAGCCAGGTTCAGGAATTCGAGAAAGCTCTCTCGAGCAGCGACGCAAGCGTCGCTGCTTTTGACGAGCACGGTACGTCGGTCGTCAAGCGCATCCAGCATTTCTTGCATTCCACTCCCGCTGCGGTGCCGCTGATCGTGCTGGTTCTGGCGATCGCTGTTTTCGGGATCACGATCGGGGGGCGGTTCTTTTCGTCCTACACGCTGACGCTGATCCTGCAGCAGATCGCCATCGTCGGTATTCTGGGAGCCGCGCAGACGCTGGTCATCCTTACAGCCGGCATCGACCTGTCAATCGGCGTGATCATGGTGATCTCGGCCGTGATCATGGGCAATTGCGCGGTCACCTATGGTCTGCCGACCTTGCTTGCCGTGTTGATCGGGCTTGCCGCCGGCGGGGCCTGCGGGCTGCTCAATGGGCTCCTGGTCGCCTACATGAAGCTGCCGCCCTTCATCGTCACGCTCGGCACCTGGAACATCGTCATGGCCACCAACTTCATCTATTCGGCCAATGAGACGATCCGCGACGCCGACGTCGACGTTCAGGCGCCGCTGCTGCATCTGTTTGGCCTGAACTTCAAGGTCGGCACCGCGGTGCTGACGCTCGGCGTAATTGCCATGGTCGTGCTGGTGCTGATCTTGTGGTACGTGCTCAATCACACGGCATGGGGCCGCCATGTCTACGCCGTCGGCGACGATCCGGAGGCGGCGAAGCTGTCGGGCATCCAGACCAAGAAGGTGCTGATCTCGGTCTACACCCTTGCCGGGCTGATCGCCGCCTTCGCCGCCTGGGTTTCGATCGGCCGCAACGGCTCGATCTCGCCATCCGCCGCCGTCACCGACTACAATTTGCAGGCGATCACCGCCACGGTGATCGGCGGCATTTCCCTCTTCGGCGGACGCGGCTCTATTCTGGGCACGCTGTTCGGCGCGATGATCGTCGGCGTCGTCTCAATGGGTCTCAACATGATGGGCGCCGATCCGCAATGGAAAGTGCTGCTCACCGGTGTGCTGATCATCGGCGCCGTGGCGATCGACCAGTGGATCAGAAAGGTTTCGGTGTAACCATGACCCAGGAGCCCATCCTCACCGCGCGCGGCCTCCTCAAGCGCTACGGCCGCGTCACAGCACTGAACCACTGCGATTTCGATCTCTATCCAGGAGAAATCCTGGCCGTGATCGGCGACAATGGCGCAGGCAAGTCGACACTGATCAAGGCAATCTCGGGCGCCGTGATCCCGGACGAGGGGATCATCGAGTTGGACGGAAAGCAGGTGCTCTTCAAGTCGCCCATCGAGGCTCGCGAAGCCGGCATCGAAACCGTCTACCAGAACCTGGCGCTGTCGCCGGCGCTGTCGATCGCCGACAACATGTTCCTGGGTCGCGAAATCCGCAAACCAGGTTTTCTGGGCGACTGGCTGCGCATGCTCGACCGGCCGGCAATGGAAAAGCGCGCCCGCGACAAGCTCACCGAACTTGGCCTGATGACCATTCAGAACATCGGCCAGGCTGTGGAAACGCTCTCGGGCGGCCAACGCCAGGGCGTGGCGGTGGCGCGCGCCGCCGCCTTCGGCTCGAAGATGGTCATTATGGATGAGCCGACGGCGGCGTTAGGCGTCAAGGAGAGCCGCCGCGTGCTCGAACTGATCCTCGACGTCAAGAAGCGCGGTCTGCCGATCGTACTGATCTCGCACAACATGCCGCATGTCTTCGAGGTGGCCGACCGCATCCACATCCATCGGCTGGGTCGTCGCCTCTGTGTCATCGATCCCAAGCAATATACGATGTCCGACGCCGTCGCCTTCATGACCGGGGCGAAGCTTCCGCCGGAAGCGGCGCTGGCAGCCTAATGCATGTCGCCCGAAAGCGCGTAGCGGTTTTGGGACAACGACATACACAACAACTGAGAACTTAAAGTGCGTCGCGGATGCCGCCCGAACGCGACGTGCTTCTAAGTTGTTAAATTGCCGCAGGACAAGCCGCCCTGGGGTCATCTGGATCGATTGAGCGTATTGCGATATGCGCTAGCATGGGCTGGGAGGAATGGTGAAAGCCGGTATGATCATGGCAACCGCACGAGAGGCGACATGACAAGCACGATGACATCCGAAGCTCCCATTCTCGAAAATTCCGATCCCAAGGCGCTTGCCGATGAGGTCTTGAAAGCCCTCAAATACAGGCTTGGCAAAGACACCACCGTTGCCACGCAGTACGACTGGCTCACAGCCTCGATCAAGGTGGTGCGCGACCGCGTCGTCGATCACTGGATGCAGGCGACGAAAGAGGCCTACGCCCAGCAGGAAAAGCGCGTCTACTATCTGTCTCTCGAATTCCTCATCGGCCGCCTGATGCGCGATGCCGTCTCCAATCTGGGCCTGATGGACAACATGCGCGAGGCGCTGTCGTCACTTGGCGTCGACCTCGACCTCATCGCCGCGCTCGAACCGGATGCGGCCCTTGGCAATGGCGGTCTCGGCCGTCTCGCCGCCTGCTTCATGGAAAGCATGGCGACCGTCGATATCCCTGCGCATGGCTACGGCATTCGCTACGCCAACGGCATGTTCCGGCAGGAGATCCATGGCGGCTGGCAGGTGGAACTGCCCGAGACCTGGCTCGATCACGGCAACCCCTGGGAGTTCGAGCGGCGCGAACGCTCCTTCGAGGTCGGCTTCGGCGGCGCGGTGGAATCGATCACCTCGAAGGACGGCCGGCTCGAGCGCCACGTCTGGAAGCCGACCGAACATGTCCTGGCTGTCGCCTATGATACGCCGGTGGCCGGCTGGCGGGCCAAGCGCGTCAACACGCTGCGCCTCTGGTCCGGCATGCCGATCGATCCGATCCTGCTCGATAAATTCAACGCCGGCGACCACATCGGCGCGCTCGCCGAAAGCAACAAGGCCGATGCCTTGTCGCGCGTCCTTTACCCCGCCGATTCCCACATGGCCGGGCAGGAACTGCGGCTCAGGCAGGAATATTTCTTCTCCACCGCATCGCTGCAGGATATCGTCCAGCGTCATCTCAGCCAGTACGGCGACCTGCAGTCGCTGCCCGACAAGGCGGCGATCCATCTGAATGACACCCACCCGGCCATCGCGGTGGCTGAGCTGATGCGCCTGTTGATGGATGTCCACGGCATGGATTTCGACCAGGCCTGGAGCATCACCAAGCGCACCTTCGGCTACACCAACCACACGCTGCTTCCCGAAGCGCTCGAAAGCTGGTCGGTGCCGCTGTTCGAGCGGCTGTTGCCGCGCCATATGCAGATCGTCTACGCCATCAACGCCGAAGTGCTGCTGGAGGCGCGCGCCTCCGACCAGTTTTCGGACGAGCAGATCAGCCACATCTCGCTGATCCAGGAAAACGGCGACCGCCGGGTGCGCATGGGCAATCTGGCCTTTGTCGGCTCACACTCGATCAACGGCGTCTCGGCCCTGCACACCGAGCTGATGAAGGAGACGGTGTTTGCCGATCTCCACAAGCTCTACCCCGACCGCATCAACAACAAGACCAACGGCATCACGCCGCGGCGCTGGCTGATCCAGTGCAATCCCGGTCTCACCGCGCTCGCCCGCGAGGCGATCGGCGACGGCTTCCTCGACGACATCGAGGCGATCAAGGAGCTCGATGCCTTTGCCGACGACGCCGCCTTCCGCGATAGGTTCGCGGTCGTCAAGCGGGCGAACAAGGTCAGGCTTGCCAATCTCGCCGCCGACCGCCTCGGCATCAAGATCGATCCCTCGGCGCTGTTCGACATCCAGATCAAGCGCATCCATGAATACAAGCGCCAGCTCCTGAACATCCTCGAGGCGGTCGCGCTCTACGATCAGATCCGCTCTCATCCCGAGCGCGACTGGATGCCCCGCGTCAAGTTCTTTGGCGGCAAGGCGGCGCCCAGCTATCACAACGCCAAGCTGATCATCAAACTCGCCAACGACGTCGCCAAGGTCATCAACCGCGACCCGGCGGTGCGCGGCTTGCTCAAAGTGGTGTTCGTGCCGAACTACAATGTCAGCCTGGCCGAGATCATGATGCCGGCCGCCGACCTTTCGGAGCAGATATCGACCGCCGGCATGGAAGCCTCCGGCACCGGCAACATGAAGTTCGCGCTGAACGGTGCGCTGACCATCGGCACGCTCGACGGCGCCAATGTCGAGATCAAGGAATGCGTCGGCGACGACAACATCTTCATCTTCGGCCTGACCACCGCTGAGGTCGCCGAGCGGCGCTCCAACGGCTACAATCCGCGGTCCGTGATCGAAGCCTCTTCCGAACTGGCGCAGGCAGTGGCTGCCGTTTCGTCGGGCGTCTTTTCGCCTGACGACCCGGAACGCTATCGCGAACTGATGAACGGTCTCTATCAGAGCGACTGGTTCATGGTCGCCGCGGATTTCGACGCCTACGCCGCCACCCAGCGCGACGTGGACGCCGTTTGGCGCAACAGCCCCGATTGGTATGCCAGGGCAATCCACAATGTCGCCCGCGTCGGCTGGTTCTCGTCCGATCGCACGATCCGCCAATATGCGAAAGAAATCTGGAACGTACCCGTCTGATATGATTGCATGAGGCCACGCACAACGTGGTCCGGATGCCCCCGGGGAGGGTCACTGCCTGATGAGGAAGCCGCACGCGACCGCTGCGACAAGCGGGCCGGATGGACTGGCGTCAGCCGGCGATGTCGCGGCGATTGTCGCCGGTACGCATGGCGACCCGTTTGCTGTCCTCGGCGTGCATGAGGCGGACAAGGGTTTCGTTGCGCGCTGCTTCGTCCCTCACGCCGAATTCGTCACTGCCTATACGCTGACCGGCAAGAAAGCGGGCGAACTCTCCAGGCGCGACGAAGGCGGCTTCTTCGAGGGCAGGATCTCGATCAGAAAGCGCCAGCCGCTGCGCTATCATGCGCGCAATGCCGGCGGCGACTGGTGGCTGACCGATCCCTATTCGTTCGGTCCGGTGCTCGGTCCGCTGGACGACTATTACATCGCCGAGGGTTCGCATCTCAGGCTGTTCGACAAGCTCGGTGCGCATCTCATCGATCACGAGGGTGCGTCGGGCGTGCATTTCGCCGTCTGGGCGCCGAATGCAAGGCGCGTTTCGGTGGTCGGCGACTTCAACGAATGGGATGGCCGCAGGCATACGATGCGCGTCCGCCGCGACACCGGCATCTGGGAGTTGTTCATTCCCGACATCGGCGCCGGCCGGCCCTACAAATACGAGATCATCGGGCCCGATGGCGTGAGGCTGCCGCTGAAGGCCGATCCCTTCGCCTTCAAGTCCGAACTGCGCCCGGCCACCGCGTCAGTGACGGCGCTCCCGCCGGCGCATGAATGGGGCGACGAGGCGCACCGCAATTTCTGGCGCAACGCCGACCCCAGGCGCGAGGCGGTGTCGATCTATGAGGTCCATGCCGGCTCCTGGCAACTTCACGACGACGGCAGCTTCCTGTCATGGGATGAACTCGCCGGCCGGCTGATCCCTTACGTCGTCGATACGGGCTTTACCCATATCGAATTCATGCCGATATCCGAACACCCCTATGATCCGTCCTGGGGCTACCAGACGACAGGCCTCTACGCGCCGTCGGCCCGCTTCGGCGATCCGGACGGTTTTGCCCGGTTCGTCGACGGCGCCCACCGCGCCGGCATCGGTGTCATCCTCGACTGGGTGCCGGCGCATTTCCCGGTGGACGCGCATGGCCTGGCCAATTTCGACGGCACAGCACTCTATGAGCATGCCGACCCGCGCAAGGGATTCCATCCCGACTGGAACACCGCGATCTACAATTTCGGCCGGCGCGAAGTGGTCTCGTTCCTAGTCAACAATGCGCTGTTTTGGGCCGAGAAATACCACGTCGATGGCTTGAGGGTCGATGCCGTCGCCTCGATGCTCTACCTCGATTATTCACGCAAGGCCGGCGAATGGATTCCCAACGAAAAGGGCGGGCGCGAGAACCTCGAGGCGGTCAGCTTCCTCCAGAGGATGAACAAAGAGGTCTATGGCCATCATCCGGGTGTGATGACGATCGCCGAGGAATCGACCTCATGGCCGAAGGTCTCGCAGCCGGTGCATGAGGGCGGACTGGGTTTTGGCTTCAAGTGGAACATGGGCTTCATGCACGACACGCTGGAGTACTTCTCCAAGGAGCCGATCTTTCGCAAGCATCACCACGGCGATATCACCTTCGGCCTGGTCTACGCCTTCAGTGAGAATTTCATGCTGCCGCTCTCGCATGACGAGGTCGTGCACGGCAAGGGGACGCTGCTTAGCAAGATGGCCGGCGACGACTGGCAGAAATTCGCGACGCTGCGCGCCTACTACGCCTTCATGTGGGGCTACCCCGGCAAGAAGCTGTTGTTCATGGGGCAGGAGTTCGCTCAGCGCCGCGAGTGGAGCGAGGCGCGCGCGCTCGACTGGAGCCTACTCGATTTCCGGCTCCACCGCGGTGTCTGGCAGACGGTGCGCGATCTCAATTATCTATACCGCTCGCGCCCGGCCCTGCATGCGCGCGACTGCGAGCCGGAGGGCTTTTCCTGGCTGATCGTCGACGACAGCGCGAACTCTGTCTTTGCCTGGCTGCGCAGCGCGCCGGGCGGAAACCCGATCGCCGTCATCTCCAATTTCACGCCCGTGCCGCGCGACAATTACCGCGTGCCGTTGCCGACGGCAGGAAGATGGCGCGAAATCATCAACACGGACGCCTCCGACTATGGCGGTTCCGGCAAGGGCAATGGCGGTGCCGTCGAGGCTCGTGCGGAAGGAAGAAGCATATCGGCGACGATGCTGCTGCCGCCGCTGTCGACGATCATGCTCGAATTTGCTCCGGACTGAGCGATGTCTCGCAGCGCGTAACTTGGGAGGATAAAAATGGCAGAGATAAAACGAACCCAACCTCTGGCACGCGATGCCATGGCCTATGTGCTCGCCGGCGGCCGTGGCAGCCGCCTCAGGGAATTGACAGACCGGCGCGCCAAGCCCGCGGTCTATTTCGGCGGTAAGACGCGCATCATCGATTTCGCGCTCTCCAATGCGCTCAATTCCGGCATCCGCCGTCTCGGCGTCGCCACCCAGTACAAGGCGCATTCGCTCATCCGCCACCTGCAGCGCGGCTGGAACTTCCTGCGGCCCGAGCGCAACGAGAGCTTCGACATCCTGCCGGCCAGCCAGCGCGTATCGGAAACCCAATGGTACGAAGGCACGGCCGATGCCGTGTACCAGAACATCGACATCATCGAGGCCTACGGCCCCGAATACATGGTCATCCTGGCCGGCGATCACGTCTACAAGATGGACTATGAGCTGATGCTTCGCCAGCACGTCGACGCCGGCGCCGATGTCACGGTCGGCTGCCTCGAAGTGCCGCGCATGGAGGCGACCGGCTTCGGCGTCATGCATGTGGACACCAAGGACACCATCATCTCTTTCATCGAAAAGCCCGCCGATCCGCCCGGCATTCCCGACAAGCCGGACTTTGCCCTGGCCTCGATGGGTATCTACGTGTTCAAGACCAAGTTCCTGATGGAGCAATTGCGCCGCGATGCCGCCGAACCCGGCTCAAGCCGCGACTTCGGCAAGGATATCATCCCCTATATCGTCGAGCACGGAAAGGCGATCGCGCATCGCTTTGCCAAATCTTGCGTGCGTTCGACCGCCGAGAACGAGGCCTATTGGCGCGATGTCGGAACGGTCGATGCCTATTGGGAAGCCAATATCGACCTGACCGATGTCACGCCGGAACTCGACCTCTACGACCGCGACTGGCCGATCTGGACCTATGCCGAGTTGAAGCCGCCGGCAAAATTCGTGCACGACGAGGATGGCCGTCGCGGCATGGCCATCTCTTCGCTGGTGTCGGGCGATTGCATCGTCTCCGGCGCTTCGCTGAAGCGAAGCCTGATCTTCACCGGCGCGCGCATCAATTCCTATTCGACGCTCGAGGAAGTCGTCATGCTGCCCGACTGCCATGTCGGCCGCAACGCAAGCCTGAAGCGCGTGGTGGTCGATCACGGCGTAAGGATACCGGAGGGGCTCGTGGTCGGCGAGGATCCGGATCTCGATGCCAAGCGCTTCCGCGTTTCCGAAAAGGGCATCTGCCTCGTCACGCAGGTCATGATCGATAAATTGGGGTTGTAGTGGATGCAGGTTCTGTCGGTCACGCCCGAAATATTCCCTCTGATCAAGACTGGCGGGCTTGCCGACGTGACCGGCGCGTTACCCATAGCAGTCGCCGGCAGGGGTGTGACGATGCGCACGCTCATCCCCGGCTATCCCCAGGTGATGGATGCCTTCAAGAAAAAGAAGGCTGTTCACCAATATCCGCTGCTGCAGGGCGGCAAGGCTTCAGTCCATGCCGTCCAGATCGCCGGGCTCGACCTGTTCGTGCTTGACGCACCGCATCTGTTCGATCGCCCCGGTGGTCCCTATGGCAATGCGACCGGCGCCGACTGGCCTGACAATTGGCGCCGTTTCGCGGCCTTGAGCCAGGCCGGCGGCGACATCGCCGGCGGCGCCATCTCAGGTTACCAGCCGGATATCGTCCATGCCCATGACTGGCAGTCGGCGATGACGCTGGCCTATATGCGCTACGGCAAGGCGGTCGGCACGCCGTCGATGATCACCGTCCACAACCTCGCCTTTCAGGGCCAGTTCGGCGCCGGCATCTTTGGCGAGCTTGGCTTGCCCGCGGCAGCCATGGCGCTCGACGGCGTCGAATATTATGGCGGCGTCGGTTTTCTCAAAGCCGGCCTGCAGGCCGCCTGGGCCATCACCACGGTCAGTCCAACCTATGCGCAGGAAATCCGCTCGCCGCAGTTCGGCATGGGCCTCGATGGGCTCGTCAATATGCGTTCCGTCGATCTCTACGGCATCGTCAACGGCATCGACACCGAAACATGGAACCCTGAAACCGACAAGCATCTGGTCTCCAACTATACGGCCAAGACATTGAAGGCGCGGCGCCCCAACCGGACCGCGGTCGAGGATCGCTTCAACCTCGACCGCGACGACAGTCCGATCGTCTGTGTCGTCAGCCGGCTCACCTGGCAAAAGGGCATGGATATACTGGCTGCCGTCGTCGACGGGATCGTTGCGAGGGGTGCACGCCTGGCGATCCTGGGATCCGGCGACGCCGGCCTCGAAGGTGCGCTGCTGGCCGCCGCCGCCCGCCATCGCGGTCGCATCGGCGTCGTCGTCGGTTACGACGAGGGGCTCTCCCACATCATGCAAGGCGGCTGCGACGCCATCGTCATCCCGTCGCGCTTCGAGCCTTGCGGGCTAACGCAACTCTACGGCCTGCGCTATGGCTGCGTGCCGGTTGTCGCCCGCACCGGCGGGCTTGCCGACACGGTCATCGACGCCAATGAAGCGGCCGTTTCGGCCGGTGTTGCGACAGGCTTCCAGTTCGCACCCGCCGATGCTGGCGCCTTCCTGCACGCGATCCGCCGGCTGGTGGAGGCGCACGCCAACCCCGCCGACTGGACGTCGATGCAGCGGCAAGGCATGAAGGCCGATGTGTCGTGGGACAAAAGCGCCGAAAAATACGTTGAACTCTATCGCTTGCTGCTTTCGAAAAGGGTTGCCTGAAGCATGATACGAACCGTCGCCACCAAACCCTATCTGGACCAGAAGCCCGGCACGTCCGGACTACGCAAGAAGGTGCCGGTGTTCCAGCAGGAGCACTACGCCGAGAACTTCATCCAGTCGATCTTCGATGCGCTGGACGGGTTCGAAGGCAAGACCCTGGTGATCGGCGGCGATGGCCGCTTCTACAACCGCGAAGTTATCCAGAAGGCCATCGCCATGGCGGCGGCAAACGGCTTCGGCAAGGTGATGGTCGGGCAGGGCGGCATCCTGTCGACGCCGGCAGCCTCGCACGTCATCCGTAAATACCAGACCTTCGGCGGCATCATCCTGTCGGCCAGCCACAATCCCGGCGGCCCGCACGAGGATTTCGGCATCAAATACAATGCCGGCAATGGTGGCCCGGCACCGGAAAAGCTGACCGACGCTATCTTTGAAAAGACCAAGAGCATATCGAGCTTCAAGATCGCCGATATCGGCACGGTCGACATCGACAGGATCGGCGTCGTCGAGGCGGGCGGCATGACGGTCGAGGTGATCGATCCGGTCAGCGACTATGCCGAATTGATGGAAAGCCTGTTCGATTTCGACGCCATCCGGGCCAATTTCAAATACGGCTTCCGCATGCGCTTCGACGCCATGCATGCGGTCACCGGTCCGTACGCCAAAGAGATCCTCGAGCGGCGGCTTGGCGCGCCCAACGGGACCTGCCGCAATTTCAAGCCGCTGCCGGATTTCGGCGGCCATCACCCCGACCCCAATCTGGTCCACGCAAAGCACCTCTATGACGAGATGATGGGACCGGATGCGCCGGACTTCGGCGCCGCTTCCGACGGCGACGGCGACCGCAACCTGATCATCGGCAAGGGCATTTTCGTCACCCCGTCGGATTCAGTGGCCATGCTCGCCGCCAACGCCCATCTGGCGCCCGGCTACAAGGCTGGCCTGAAAGGCATCGCCCGCTCGATGCCGACCAGCGGTGCGGCCGACCGCGTCGCCGAAAAGCTCGGCATCGGCATTTACGAAACGCCGACCGGCTGGAAATTCTTCGGCAATCTTCTCGACGCCGGCATGGCGACGATCTGCGGGGAGGAAAGTGCCGGGACCGGCTCCAGCCATGTCCGCGAAAAGGACGGGCTGTGGGCCGTGCTTTTGTGGCTCAATATCCTTGCGGTGCGCGGCGAAAGCGCCAAGCAGATCGTCACCGAGCATTGGGCCACCTATGGCCGCAATTACTACTCGCGCCACGACTACGAAGAGGTCGAAACCGAGCGCGCCAACGCGCTGGTCGGCGAATTGCGCGCCAAGCTTGGCTCGTTGCCCGGCACCAGCGTGCGCGGCATGAAGATCGCCAGTGCCGACGATTTCGCCTACCACGATCCGGTCGACGGTTCGATCGCCAAGAACCAAGGCATCAGGGTGCTGTTCGAGGGTGGATCGCGCGTCGTCTTCCGTCTCTCCGGCACCGGCACGTCGGGGGCGACGCTGCGCGTCTATATCGAGCGCTACGAGCCGGACAAGTCCAGGCACGATCTCGACACGCAACAGGCGCTTGCCGATCTGATTGCGGCAGCCGATGATATTGCCGGGATTCGCAGCCATACCGGCCGCGCCAAGCCGAGCGTCATCACCTGATGCCATCCAGACCATGATCCCGAACCGGAGGTCCGCGTTAGCGAAAAGTGGGAGCCGGTTTTCGGAAAAGTCCATGGTTAAACAGGAAGATAGAATACCGGCCGGCTATCGGCCGTATCGGCCGCGATTTGGCGGACTGGCCGAGCAAGGCGGCGTTCGTTTTGCCGCATGGTCGTCTGCCGCCAGCCGGCTCTGGGTCTCGATCTTCGATGAGCAGGGTAACAGGGAGGTCGACCGGCTCGAACTCATGCGGGAAGGCGAGGGCGTTCACGCGCTTTTCGTTGCCGGCCTCGCCGCCGGCACCCGATACGGGTTTCGCGCCGATGGCGACTATGCGCCCGAGCAAGGGCTCTGGTTCGATCCCGACAAGCTGTTGGTCGATCCCTATGCCGTCGAGATCGACAGGCCCTATGCCTATGACGACCGGCTCGCCGCTCGCCGGGGCGAGGCGACCGACACCGCCCCACTGCTGCCGAAGGCGATTGCCGCAGACTTGCCGAAGCCGGTCCCACTTGTCCCGCCCCTGTTTCAGCCGGGCGGCCTGATCTACGAAGTGCCGGTGCGCGCCTTCACCATGCTGCATCCGGACATCCCGAAGCGCCAGCGCGGGACGATTGCAGCCCTTGCCCATCCGGCCATCGTCGAGCACCTGAAAAAACTTGGGGTCGGCGCGGTTGAACTGATGCCGGTGACGGCATCGATCGATGAACGGCATCTGCCGCCGCTCGGGCTCCACAACGCCTGGGGCTACAACCCCGTGACCTTCATGGCGCCCGATCCGCGCCTCGCACCCGGCGGTCTCGCGGAATTGCGGCAGACGGTCGCCACGCTGCGTGAGGCCGGCATCGGCGTCGTCCTCGACCTTGTCTTCAACCACACCGGCGAAAGCGACAGGCTTGGACCAACGCTGTCGCTGCGCGGCCTCGACAGCCGTGCCTACTACCGGCATGCGCCGGACGGCAGGTTGATCAATGACACCGGCACCGGCAACACGGTCGGCTGCGATCATCCGGTCGTCCTGGAAATGGTCCTCGACACGCTTCGTCATTTTGTCTGCCACGCCGGCGTCGACGGTTTCCGTTTCGATCTGGCGCCCATTCTGGGTCGGGTCGAGGGCAGGTTCGACGCTGCGGCACCGTTGCTCAGGGCTATTCGGGACGATCCCGTCCTCGGCGACCGGGTGCTGATCGCCGAGCCGTGGGATATCGGCCCGGACGGCTATCAGCTTGGCAATTTTCCGCCGTCCTTCCTCGAATGGAACGACAAATACCGCGACGACGTCAGACGCTTCTGGCGTGGCGATCGCGGCATGATCGGCGCGCTGGCGACCCGGCTTGCCGGCTCGTCCGATGTGTTTGCCAAGGCCGGCCAGCGGACAAGCCGCACGGTCAATTTCATCGCCGCCCATGACGGCATGACGCTGGCCGATATCGCTGCCTACGAGCACAAGCACAACGAGGCCAATGGCGAGCAGAACCGAGACGGTCACGACGAGAACCTGTCGTGGAACAACGGCGTCGAGGGTGAAACCGGCGATGCGGCCATAGCCAAGGCCCGCTTCGGCGATCAGTGCGCACTGCTGGCCACCCTGTTTGCCTCGCGTGGAACGATCATGCTGAGCGCGGGCGACGAATTTGGCCGCACCCAGAAGGGCAACAACAACGCCTATGCGCAGGACAACGAGATCACGTGGCTCGACTGGAACGGGCGCGATCAGGCGCTGGAACAGTTCACGGTTTCGCTCGCCGCGATCCGTCGCGCGGCGCCGGCGCTTTCCGACACGCGCTTCCTGACCGGAGAGCCGCCCGCCGGCTCGGAAATATCGGACGTTGCCTGGCTGACCGAAACGGGCGAGCCGCTCGATGGAGCAGGCTGGCATCATCCGGAGCGGCATCGCCTCGTCATGGTGCTTGGCGGTTCCGGCGATGAGGATTGCCGTCTTGCGGTCGTCATCAACGGCGACCGCCGCAAATGCGTGTTCACGCTGCCGGACCGTGAGGGATTTCGCTGGGAAACACCGACCGGCGCTGCCGACCTATCACGGCCGGTGCTGGGGCGAACGGTCATTTTCATGATCGAACGCAGGGCCGGGCAAGCTTCACGCTGAGGAGAAACGCAATGGCTGATGGCAATGCCGAGTGGTGGCGCGGCTGCGTCATCTACCAGATCTACCCCAGGTCCTTCCAGGACACGACGGGGGACGGCGGCGGCGATCTGCGCGGCATTGCCTCAAGACTGGCTCATGTCGCGTCGCTTGGCGTCGACGCCGTCTGGTTGTCGCCCTTCTTCAAGTCACCGATGGCCGACATGGGCTACGACGTTTCCGATTACACAGCCGTCGATCCGATGTTCGGCACCTCAGAGGATTTCGACGCGGTGGTCGCCGAGGCGCATCGCCTCGGCCTGAAAATCATCATCGACCAGGTCCTGTCGCATTCTTCCGACCGCCACGAATGGTTCGTCGAAAGCCGCGCAAGCCACGACAACCCCAAGGCGGACTGGTATGTCTGGGCCGATCCGAGCCCGGACGGCACCGCGCCCAACAACTGGCTGTCGGTCTTCGGCGGCCCTGCCTGGGAGTGGGATGCGACCCGCAGGCAATATTATATGCACAATTTCCTCGCCTCGCAGCCGGACCTGAACTTTCACAATCCGGACGTTCAGGACGCCCTGCTGGAAACGGTGCGGTTCTGGCTGGAGCGCGGCGTCGACGGGTTCCGGCTGGATACGGTCAACTACTATGTCCATGACCGCTGGCTGCGCAGCAATCCGCCTCTGGCGACGAGCGTCGCCGGTACCAACACCGAAACCAATCCCTACCTCTTCCAGGAGCATCTGTTCGACAAGACACAGCCCGAAAACCTCGCCTTCCTCAGGCGGTTTAGGGCGTTGCTCGACGCGTATGAGGGCCGCGCTGCTGTCGGTGAGGTCGGTGACGAAACCCGTTCGTTGCAGACGCTCGCCGCCTACACCGCCGGCGGCGACAAGCTCGACATGTGCTACACTTTTGACCTGCTCGGTCCGCAATTCTCGGCAGCGCACGTGCGCGGATGCGTCGAAGCCTGTGAGAATGCAGTCTCCGACGGCTGGGTCTGCTGGGCGTTTTCCAACCACGACGTCGTCCGCCACCTGACGCGTTGGGCAAGGCCCGGCGGTGATCCACAGAGGATGGCGAAATTCTCGATCGCGCTGCTGTCGTGCCTGCGCGGGTCGATCTGCCTCTATCAGGGCGAGGAGCTTGGTCTGGAGGAGGCGGAATTGGCCTTCGAGGACCTGCGCGATCCCTACGGCATCCGCTTCTGGCCCGGATTCAAGGGCAGGGATGGGTGCCGTACGCCAATGGTCTGGGAAGCTGGCGCCGACAATGCCGGGTTTTCAACCGGCAAGCCGTGGCTTCCGGTCCCTCCAAGCCATCGCGCACGTGCGGTCGATGCCCAGAACGGCGAGGGAAAGTCGGTTCTAGCCAGCTACCGGGCGATGCTCGCTTTGCGCAAGCGGCATCCGGCACTGGTGCGAGGCTCGATCCACTTTCTCGATGCCGAGGGCGATGTGCTTGCCTTCATCCGCGATGGCGGCGATGAAAAGCTGCTCTGCGTCTTCAATTTCGCCGATGATCCTGCCATCTGGCCGTTGCCGCAGGATATCGGTGTCGCAGAGACGATCGATCTTGGCGCCGGTGGCGCCTTGCAGGACGACGCCTTGTCACTGCCGCCGCTAAGCTGCTTTCTCGGACGAGCCGGCTGATCTCTCTACGGGATCCTCATTGAACGAGCACAGCGCGCCCGCAAGTCGCGCCCATGATCCGGACATCGGCCTCACCGACGCGCACGCCCAGTGCCGCAAGCACGTTATAAACCAATGCGTCGACAGGTGCAGTTACACCGTTCAGCAACGTCACAACTGCCGGCTTCACCGTTCCAAGCAGGGCGGTTACATCGAGCCCGAGACCCAGCGCCCCGACCGAAAGCGACAAATTGTTGACCAGCGACGTGGTGAGGGATTGCGTCAGGTTTTTCGTGGAAGCCGTCTTTATCGCCTTGTTGGCGATTTCGGTGCTGTTGAAGGTTAGCGTCGTCGGATCGTTGTTGGTGATTGAGACCGCTGCCGAACCGTTCACTTGCAGCAGCGGGAGGTTAATCAGGAGGAGCTTGATGCTGACGCCTGCGATCTCGGCAGCTTGGAACGACTGCGGGTTGCTGAAATCGGCGAAGGCGGTGGGGCTGTTGTCGGCGTCGCTGGCGCCAAGGTGCAGCGAGGCTACGCCCGGAAGTGCGGCAATCGAAACCTCCAAACTGTCGGGGTGCCCGGTCGGGCAGCTGATGTCGGTCAGCCTGGCCTCGGCACGAGCCACTTCGACGTGCAGCGGCAGTTTGACAGACAGGAGGCTGATGCCGCCACCGAGATTCGAATTGCCGATGCCGACGGATGCCACCAACTTGATCCGCGTCTGCGCGGTGCGCACCACCGTGCCGTCTCCGACTGTCAGCCAAGGCGAGATTTGCGCAGGCTCGCCGATAGCGATGGACAGCGTGGTTGCGGTAAGCCCTGGAACGGTGGCGCCGAGATTGATGTCGACCTGCCTCGAGCCGTTCGCCAGTGCGGCGGCGGAGGTCAGCATACCCATGGCATTAGCGTCGATCGCCAGGCCACCCGGCTCTTCCCCGATCCCCAGTTGGCCGACTGATCCAAGATCGACAAGATGGTTGAGCGGGATTTTCACCGTGCTGGTGGCTCTGGACGCGATTGTCTGCAAAGCGAGCTTGCTGGTGCTGCCAACTGGCGAGACGTTGGCCATGGCGGTGGCGATCTGGCCCACCGTTGCTTTCGACGCCAGCACTTCCGAATAGCTGACGCCTGTCAGTTGCAGTTGGACGGCAAGAGCGTCGACGAACGAAAGCACGCTGATATCGGTCGAGATCAGCGCGTTGTAGTCCATGACACTAAGCGAGATATTGCCACCAAGGAGCCCGCTGAGAAGCGCGTTGAGGATACCGCCATTGACGCTGAGAAGCCTGGACCCGACCGAAAACCTGGCCTGCGCCGTCATGCTGGCAATGGCTTGGGTGCCGATGACCGGCGTAGGAATGAGCGAACTCGCGAAATAGCGGGCGGGCACCTTTTGCAGCGTGACATGGACGGCGTTGTAGGGCGTCTTGCCGGCCTCGAAGCGCTTGTCGACGCCGAGCGACGACTCTGGCGAGTATCGGCCGGCGGTGACCGACACAATGGTCTTTCCGAGAGTGGGAACGATCGTCTGTCCTGCCTTCTGGACGACGATACCCGGCATTCCGTTGTCGCCGAGCGTGGTCACCACCGCGGCCTCTATGTTGTTGATGTTCGAGGCGGCGGTGATTGCCGCCAGATCGGTCATCGCCTGCGCCTCCCGGCGCTCCACATAGATCGAGCCTTCATCGATGGCCACGGCAGCCAGCGCCAGCGCGAACGGTGCGCTCAGCGCCGTCATGACGGTGAAGTTCGCCTTCAGGTCGACAAGCATCGAGCGGACGGCCTGGCCGATCCCTCCCAGCAAAGTTTCCGACATTCAGATGCCTCCGACCCGTATTGTCGACCTGCGTGCGATCGTGGTTCCAGGCATGGACAGCGCCGGGAACAGGTTCCAGATCGGCAGGTTGCGGGCATCGTATTGGACGGACACCACGAACTGTTTTCCGTCGGCCGTGCTGTCCTTGGCCTGATAGGTCAGCTTGCCGGAATCAACGAAGGGATATCCGCCGGCATTGTTGTTGACAAAACTGGTCACCAGCGCCTGGCGCTCGGCCTCGTTTAGTCCGGCGATAGCCGTGCGTGCGGCGTCAGCCGCGATTTGCTGCACGGAATTGCTTGCTCCAAAATAGATACCATATGCAACCATACCGAGCAAAAGTAGAATAAAAATGGGCGAAAGCAGCGCGAATTCGATCGCGGAAGTTCCAGACTGCTCTCTAAATTGGTATAATTTGAGCCTTAGCTGGCGCATATTGCTCCGCTTTGTAGGAATTTTCTCAGTTCTTGTGCTGTCCATGTCCTACGCCCATCAAGACATACCGAAGCCCGCGATAGATGTAACCCTTAGTTGCTTAAAGCCGCATTAAGACATTTGGGCAAAGTGGAATCGACGACAGGTTTCTGCCGGAAGTAAAAGCTTGACGTGGGGGAACGGAACCAAGCCATGGTTTCGGCTGCCGTTCTGCCGACCGCGAAGCGGCAGTCGGCGGGCCTTACTTTGGGTGACCCAGAGAGTCTGTTGAAATAAAAAATCTCCACGTTACTGTTTGACCACCAGCTGCCGGAAAGGGAACCAGCGGCGCGCTCAAAGAGCCATGCATCGGTTTCGGGGCGTCAACACTCAAGAGGCGTAGCTGAAAGGCCGCTTCGACAGGGAGAACTTCATGCTGAAAAATATGCTGAAGGCGACGGTATTCGCCACAACCATGGCCTTGGCCGCCGGGACGTTCTACACGCCGGCTTTCGCCGAGACCGTCTATAACCGCGGATCCGCCGCCGAAGCGGAGACGCTCGATCCGCACAAGACCTCGACGGTCTACGAAGCCGATATCATACGCGACCTGTTCCAGGGCCTCGTCATGCATGACCAGAAGACAAACCTCATTCCGGGCGCCGCCGAAAGCTGGACGGTGTCCGACGACGGCACCGTCTACACCTTCAAGCTGCGCAAGGACGGCCTCTGGTCGGATGGCAGCCCGGTGACGGCGGACGACTTTGTCTATTCGTTCCATCGGCTGGAAGATCCGGCCACCGCTGCCGAATACGCTTCCATGCTCTATCCCGTGAAGAACGCCGAGGAAGTCAACACCAAGAAGGGCAAGCCGGAGGATATGGGCGTCAAGGCGATTGACGCACATACCCTCGAAGTCACGCTCAAGGCGCCGACGCCTTACTTCCTGGAGATGCTCACCCATCAGGCGACCTATCCGGTCAGCAAGGCATCTATCGAAAAGCTTGGCGCCGACTGGGTCAAGGCAGGCAAGCTGGTCTCCAACGGGGCCTTTACAGCGGCGGAGTGGATTCCCAACGACCATCTGAAGCTGGTCAAGAATCCGAAATTCTGGGACGCCGCGAGCGTCAAGTTCGACGTGGTCAACTACATCCCGACCGAGGATCGCTCGTCGGCGATGAAGCGCTTCGAGGCCGGCGAACTCGACAGTTACGGTGACCTGCCGACCGAACAGCTCGCCGATCTCAAGACCAAATTCGGCGACCAGATCCGTGTCGGGCCATACCTTGGCACCTACTATTTTGCGATCAAGACCGACAAGGCGCCGTGGGACAACGTCGAATTGCGCAACGCCATCTCCATGGCAATCGATCGCGACTTCCTTGCCGAAAAGGTCTGGCAGAACTCGATGCTGCCTGGCTATTCGATGGTGCCTCCGGGCATTGAGGGCTATACGCCGGCACTGGCCAAGTACGCGGACATGTCGCAGATCGACCGCGAAGACGAAGCCAAGAAGGTGCTTGAGAAGCTTGGCTACACGCCCGAGAAGCCGCTCAAGATGGAAATCCGCTACAACACTTCGGAAAACCACAAGAACACGGCGGTCGCCATCCAGGAGCAGTTGAAGCCGCTCGGCGTCGAAATCACACTGCTCAACACCGACACCAAGACCCACTACTCCTTCCTTGAGCAGAAGGGCGATTATGACGTGGCACGTGCCGGCTGGATTGCGGACTACAAGGATCCCGAAACCTTCCTCGGCATCTCCCGCAAGGCCAGTGGCAACAACTATTCGAACTACAGCAGCCCGAAATTCGAAGAGGCCATGGACAAGGCGGCGGCCGCCGGCGGCAAGCCCGAAGAGCGCATGAAGGAACTCGCTGCGGCTGAGCGTATCCTCGTCGACGATGTCGGCAACATCCCGATTCTCTACTATAGCTACAAGGATATCGTTTCCTCGAAGCTGCATGGCTTCGACGACAATGTGATGGACATCCATCCGTCCCGCTTCATCAGCAAGGACTGATCCCTTAGCTGGGCCGCCGCGCAACTCAATGCGCGGCGGCGCTGGTTTGCCATCGCATCGGCCCGGGAACCGGAATCGATTTTCGGCAATGTCGGTGCGAGGATTTGAAGGCTAGAGCGCAATCGTCCAGCTGGACGCGCGCTGCTCTGGATCAAGCGGGGCACCGATGCTGCGATACGTATTAAGGCGGCTTCTGACCGCCATTCCGACGCTGTTCGTCATCGTGACCATGGCGTTTTTCCTGATACGCGTCGCGCCGGGCGGCCCGTTCAATCAGGAGCGGGGCCTGAGTCCTGAGATCAGGGCCAATCTCGAAGCGCAGTTCGGCCTCAACGACCCGCTCTGGCTGCAATATGTCCACTATCTCGGCAACCTTCTGCGTGGCAATTTCGGACCGAGCTATAACCTGCCGGATTTCACTGTCACCGAATTGTTTGCAAGGGGCCTGCCCGTTTCAATCCAGATCGGCGCCTCGGCGCTGATCCTGGCACTGCTGCTCGGCAGCATACTCGGCACCATTGCCGCGCTCAATCAGAACAAGATTGGCGACTACTCGGTCATAGCACTGGCTGCCGCCGGCAGCACCATCCCGACCTTCGTCATCGCGCCAGTGATCCAGCTCCTGTTCGGTCTGACCTGGAAGCTGCTGCCGATCGGCGGCTGGGGTGATGGCGCCCTGCTCAACAAGGTCGGGCCTGTGCTGACCCTCGCCTTGCCACAAATCGCCATCGTCGCCCGCCTGATGCGCGGCTCGATGATCGAATCGCTGCGCTCGCACCACATCCGCACCGCCCGCGCGCTCGGCCTGTCGGACTGGTCGGTGGTCGTCAAGCATGCGCTGCGCGGCGCCATCCTGCCGATCGTCTCCTTCACCGGTCCGGCGGCAGCCGCGCTGCTCACCGGCTCGATCATCGTCGAGACGATCTTCGCTGTTCCCGGCGTTGGTCGCTATTTCGTCGATGCCGCGCTCAACCGTGATTACACGCTGGTCATGGGCACCGTGGTGGTCATCGCGCTGTTCACCATCGTCTTCAACCTGATCGTCGACGTCATGTATGCCTTCGTCGATCCGAGGGTGCGCTATGACTGACATCGCAGCCACCGCACCGGCCGTCGTCGGCCGCTCCCTATGGGGCGATGCCTGGGCGCGCCTCAAGGCCAATCGCGCCGCCATGTTCAGCCTGTATTATCTTGCCTTCATTGCCGTCATTAGCGTGTTCGGGCCCTCTTTGGTGCCGCATCGATACACCACCATCTACGCCGACTATGTGCGCACGCCGCCGAGCTTCTCGTCCTATCCGAAGGCCGACATGATCGAAACCGCGCTCAAAGAGGCGATCAAGCGCATGCGTGTCGACATCAAGGAGTGGCGGCAGGACGGCAATCGCATCTTCGTCACCGTCACATCGCCCAAACCGATCGATGACCGCAATGTCCGCTACCTCGACCGTTCCGATGCCTTCGACGACACCAAGATCGAGAGCAAATCGCCTGACGCCCTCGAAGCGGTGATGAGCGCTTCGATCAGGCAGCAATATTTCCTGTTCGGCACCGACAATACCGGCCGAGATCTGTTGTCGCGGACGCTGATGGCCGGGCGCATTTCGCTGGCCATCGGCCTGCTCGCTGGGGTCGTCGCCGGCGTCATCGGCGTGCTCTACGGCGCTACAGCCGGCTTTGTCGGCGGCAAGGTCGACGAGGTGCTGATGCGCATCGTCGACGTACTCTATTCGCTGCCGTTCATCTTCTTCGTCATCATGCTGGTGGTGTTCTTCGGCCGGAACTTCGTGCTGATGTTCCTGGCGGTCGGCGCGGTGCTGTGGCTCGATATGGCACGCATCGTGCGCGGACAGGCGCTGTCGATCCGGCGTCAGGAATATGTCCAGGCAGCGGAGGCGATGGGCGTTGGCCAGCGTGGCATCCTGATCCGCCACGTCATCCCCAACCTGCTCGGCCCAGTGGTCATCTACATGACCCTGCTGGTGCCGCAGGTCATCATCCTGGAGAGTTTCCTGTCGTTCCTCGGGCTCGGTGTCCAGGAACCGATGACCAGCTGGGGCGTGCTGATCTCGACCGGCGCCCATAACATCGGCTCGGCCAACTGGCTGCTCCTGTTCCCGGCCTTCTTTCTCGTCTCGACGCTGTTTGCGCTGAATTTCGTCGGCGATGGCCTGCGCGACGCACTCGACCCCAGGGATCGCTGAGATGGTCGCTTCCGAAACGATCCTCAGCGTCAAGGACCTTCGCGTCCGCTTCCGCACGCTCGATGGCGCGGTCGAAGCCGTCAAGGGCATTAACATCCACGTGAATGCAGGCGAGACCGTCGCCGTGGTCGGCGAATCCGGCTCCGGCAAGAGCCAGACGATGATGGCGGCGATGAGCCTGCTGGCCTCGAACGGCGAGGCGACAGGCGTCGTCGACTATCGCGGCCGCAACCTTTTGACCCTGAGCAAGTCCGAGTTGAACAAGGTCCGCGGCCGCAAGATCAGCATGATCTTCCAGGAGCCGATGACCTCGCTCGATCCGCTATATTCGATCGGCAACCAGCTGATAGAACCGATCCGCCGGCACCGCGGGCTTGGCGCCGCCGAGGCACGCGAAGAGGCGCTCAAGCTCTTGCGGCTGGTCCATATTCCCGATCCCGAGCGGCGGATGAAATCCTATCCGCACGAAATGTCGGGCGGCCAGCGTCAGCGGGTGATGATAGCCATGGCGCTGGCCAACGATCCCGACATCCTAATCGCAGACGAGCCGACGACGGCACTCGACGTGACGATCCAGGCGCAGATACTCATGCTGCTCGCCGAACTGCAGCGCAAGCTCGGCATGGCGATCGTCTTCATCACCCACGATCTCGGCATTGTCCGGCGCTTTGCCGACCGCGTCTATGTCATGCGCTACGGCGAGGTCGTCGAGGAGGGCGAGGCGGAAGCGATCTTCGTCAACCCTCAGCATGCCTATACCAAGATGCTGCTGGCCGCCGAGCCGACCGGAACCAAGGCGCCGCCCCCACCAGACGCGCCCGTCCTGCTCGAAGGCAGGAATGTCGACGTGACCTTCAAGATCGGCGGCGGGTTTCTTGCCGGAGAGCCGCTTATGCTGCGCGCAGTCGATCACATTTCGATCCGGTTGCAGCGGAACCAGACCATCGGCATCGTCGGCGAATCCGGTTCGGGAAAGTCGACGCTCGGCCGCGCCTTGCTGCGGCTCCTGCCGAGCGATGGCGTCATCCGCTTTGGCGATCGCGATATTTCCAGCGCCGACCGTCAAGCCATGCGGCCGCTGCGGCGTGAATTGCAGCTCGTCTTCCAGGACCCGTTCGGTTCGCTGTCGCCGCGCATGACCATTGGCCAGGTCATCACCGAAGGGCTTCTGGTGCATGAGCCGTCCCTGTCGGGCAGGCAACGCGATCTGCGCGCGGTCGAGGCCTTGCGCGAAGTCGGGCTCGATCCGAATACCCGCAATCGCTACCCGCACGAATTCTCCGGCGGCCAGCGCCAGCGTATCGCCATCGCGCGCGCGATGATCCTGAAGCCCAAGGTCGTCGTCCTCGATGAGCCGACGTCGGCGCTCGACCGTTCCGTCCAGAAGCAGATCGTCGAATTGCTGCGCAAGCTACAGGCCGACCACGAACTGTCCTACCTGTTCATCAGCCACGACCTTGCCGTCGTGCGCGCGATGTCCGACTACATCATCGTCATGAAGCAGGGCAAGATCGTCGAGGAAGGACCGACCGAGGCGATCTTCAGCAATCCACAGGCAACCTACACCCAGACGCTTATGGCTGCGGCCATCGACGTCACACGGTTTCGCTTGAGCGCATAATGCGACCGGTCAGGGCCACAGCCGATGGTGGTTTTTTGGAGAGCAAAAATCGACGTGCCCTTCCCGCGAGATAGGTGACGGTTCATTGCCGACAGATGGAATAGTATCAAGCTCCAGAAGAACAGCCCGACGTGATCGAACAATCGGCATCAACGCCGACACGAGCGCGCTTGGATGCAATGGGCAGAAGCTGCAATTGCCTTGATCGGCGCGCATTCCAAACACAGCGCACGTGTGAATTTGCTCGGCAGTTGTGAGCTTCACAGCCCGAGGCCGCGCCTCCTTGCGAGGCTCCAGTCCACGCCAACGCCAAGGCCGCGCGCCACCCCAGAAAGATGATTGCCCAATTGCTTGTCGAGCGATAGCGACCAGGGCACAAGGCTAAAGCCGAGCCCGTCATCGATCATCGCGAAGCGGCCAGAAGCGAGCGATATACGCCGCCGGTAGATGCCCGTCACATAGTCGCCATCTGCTGCCTTGGTGAAGGACAGGCCGGTTTCGGCAGCGAGCTGTGAGCCAAGCGCATCAATTTCCCGGCCCCGCAGAGTGTCGATCAGGTTTCGCGCAAGCATTACGCGCTGCCCTTCGCGCCAGGCCAAGCCCTCCTCGATCAGGTGATTGGCACGAGCCTCAAGCGCCTGTCTTGTCTCCCGGCCAAAGCCACCATCGCCGAGCTCGGCTGGCTCATGGGCAGCGAGTTGCCGGTCGAGCCATGTCGCGCCGGACGCCTGGATCTGTTCTTCGATTGAAAGATCCGAGTGGACCGTGACCTCGACACTGCCTCGATCCTGCGCATCCTTATGGCGGCAAAACTCCACGATCGAGCCCGGCGCGCAGTCGCCGGTTGCGTCGAGATCATGAAAGCGCACATGATGCATCCGTCCGTCGATGCCGTCGACGATGGCATAGGCCGAACCGCGCAGCTCGTCATCCAGACCACGCTCGAGCAGCCGACCGATGACCGGCGTCTCGACCTGCTCGGCTGCGAGAACATAGTCCGATAGCTCCCTGTCGATGCCGTGCTCGGCGAGACTGCGGTGCATGCGCTTGATGATATCGCCTCGTTCGCCGAGTGAGCGCATCGTCGCCTCGGCCTCATCGGCCATCATCCACTGGCCGGGACCGATTTCGTTGGCAAGGCCCAGGCTCTCGAGCCGGCGCAGCCGCCCAACCTTGACTGTCAGGAACTCGTCGGGCGGGCTGTCCGCGTGCGGAGCAAGATCGATGATACCATGACGATCCATGTCGCGGGCAAGCTGGCGGTCGAGCTGGGTCCAGCGCTCAGTCTCGACCTCCCGCTCGATGGCTTGGCGGATGTCCTGGTCGGTGCGAAGCCCCAACGTCTGGGTGAGAATGTCGCCTGTGCGGTCGCGCATGCCCTGGCGGATGTAGTCACGTGAAATAACGAGGCTCTCGCCGTCGTCTGCGACACCGCGGACGAGAATGTGAACGTGCGGATGTTGGGTGTTCCAGTGGTCGACGCCGATCCAGTCGAGCCTCGTGCCGAGGTCACGCTCCATGTCGGCCATCAGGTCGCGGGTGAAGCCTTTCAGGTCGCCCAGCTCGACGGCGTCGTCGGGTGAGACAATAAAACGGAAATGATGCCGGTCTTCCTTGCATCGTTCGGCAAAGACATCGTGGTCGGCTTCGTCCGTATCGGGACCAAACATCCTCGCGTCCTCGCCGTCGCGTGTCACGCCCTCGCGGCGAAGATATTTGAGATGGGCAGCCAGGGGCGCGGCGCGGCCGAACTGACGCACCACGCGCGCTTTGACGACGCCGCCGCGCGAGCGGCTGGTTATGAGGCGATTGGCGCAGATGCTCGCCGTCCGACCCCGTCCAAAAGTCGAGTGGCGCGGCGAGATCAAATGGCCTTTGCGGGAATTGCTACCACCAGCACGCTGTGCCGCCGCAAGCGCCTGAAAGATGAACGGTCGCGCGCGCTGGCCAGCCGTGGAACGGATACGACCCGGCCGGACGCGGAAATCATTCTCATGGTTCATGGCCGTTTCCCCGCGAGGTGCAGCTTCCATCGGAAAGATCCGGAAAATGGCGACTGGCGCACATCGCGCAGAATCTGCGCACATCGCGAAACCGCCTCTGAAACCCTTGCGCCCTCGTCATCCGCCCCGCTCGCACATCGCGCCCTTTATCCTGCCACACCTCCGCCCTCGCTCCGTGACCAACCCCGCCGCCGCAATTCCCGCGACGAAACAGGCCGCAATGCGATTGACCAGGAATGCGGTGGTCATCGCGATTGCAGTGGAGAACGCTGCACGAACAGGCCGGGGAGGGAGGGCTTCGACGCCGATCCGGTTTCATCCGGCTGTGGCTCGACCGCTGTCAGATCAACTACAGAAACGGCTGTTGACGTGCGCATGGCAGGCAAATGGATGCCCGCGAACAGCGCCTCTGCGCCAACATGCGCACTGCGCTCGCCATGCGCTGCGGCGACATTGCCGATGTCGCTGTTTTGCACAAAAACCGACGAATGGAGTACGCTCGCCCTGTTTGCTCCTTGTCGTTCACGCGGCGGAATGGAGACGGCATCTCTAATCACCGGCGCGAGTTTCCTGACGTAGTCGATCGTCTCACGCGGCAGCGGGCGACCGGTCAAAAGATGCTCTTGGTAACGCCCCGGGCCGGCATTGTAGGCAGCGAGAAAGCCTTTGCGGCCAAAGCGGTCGAGCATCTCCCGCAGGTAAGCAGCGCCGGCAAGAATGTTGTCGCGTGGCTGATAAGGATCGTCGCCGAGATGATGCTTTATGCGCAGTTCTTCCCATGTTCCCGGCATGATCTGCATCAGGCCCATCGCGCCCTTGCTCGACACCGCATGAACATCACCAACGCTTTCGACGTGCATGACGGCGCGAAGCAACCGCTCGGGAATGGCAAATCGTTTCGCTGCCCCGCGGATATGCGCCGACCAGGGATCTGGGGACGAGGTTCTGCTGTTGGAGCGCGCCGGCTGTCCATTATGCGTGGGAGGCTCTGCGCATACAGCGGACATTGAAACGGTAAGCATGGCGCATGCACAAAGCGCTGTGATGCCTTGGCAGATCACAGCGTAAGGCTCGCAGGTCCGGTGCACCATGAGGCTGCCACCGTGCTCGGTTCCGTCAAGGGCAAGGCTTCGCCGACTGGCCCGGCTCCCCCCAAATGTTGATGCGATGAGCGTTCGCAACGACGGGCGAGCACCCGCCTCTTGACCTTCGCTGTGCGAGGCGGCCGTCTCACGGGCGATCGGGACGAAAGGTTTGACCGCCGCCCGATCGATCAAAGGGCTTGCCGCGGCAAGACAGCTGAAGCGCAGTGCGAGCATCCGGTCAGCCTTGCTCGTTGCGCTTCGATGGCCGGCTCCAGTACAGGCCCCAGGCACCTTTCTCGGCATCGGACTGGAACAGATTGGCGCGCATTGGCTGCGCGAAGGACGGGTCGTCAATGGAGACCGAGAGATAGGCGCCGGCCTTGTCGCCGCTACGGTCCCACGCTGCGCCAACCTCCATGCCTTCACAGAAGACGCGATGGTCGGGCGCGTTTTCTGCGTCCGATTTCTGCGCGGGCAGGATGGCGACCTTTGCGTCGAGTGTCAGTGTTGTGATGTTGCCGAAGAAGCCGTCATCGTTGCGGGTGAAGGCGCCAATCAAGGCCATTGCAGTGCTCCTTTCGTGAGCGTTGGGAAGGGTGGTGAGAGCCTTGGCCAGCTTGCCGCGAACAGGATCATTGGAAGCGTTCGGCTCTGGAAAGGCGTGGCCTAATGTCCAGACCGGGACCGCGCGGCCGATGACCGATGTGAGCGGCAACAGCCCGAAATAGCGACCGTCAAAACTGTCAGCTGCGCCCCAGTTCATGAGGAAGACTTCATCACCGGCGACCACGCGGCAGCCCTGCCAGACCGGCAGCGCTCGGCCGCGACTGTCACGCTCGCGCGCATGTCCATAGGTCACGCTGCCAACAACGATGGCGGTGCGGCGACGGCAAACCGTCTGTCCACTGAGGGCAAGCACGCGCTTCAGCAGCGGCACGTTGTTCGACAGATACCCGCGTCTTGCCATGAAGTCCGCCAGCGATTTGGGCGGCATGACAAGGGCGATGTCGGCAACTCCGATTCTGTCGTACGGCTCGACGCGGTAGAGCCCGATCGCAACGCTCGCGGATGCGTTCCAGATCAACTGCGGTCGTTGGCCGATCCAAGCTGGTAGGGCGATGAGAACCGTGCCGCCGAGCATCGCGGCGACGATCGCTGGGCGCACACTCATGGCCCAGTCCGCCGGCGCAGCCGCCAGGCATCATGGCGCTGGCGAGTGGAAGACCTGAGCGCTTCCCGTGCGGCGCGCCGGCTACGGCAATGGCGCCAATGGTCCGGCGAAACGTCGGCAGTATCGATGTCGATCGCTTCGATGCTCTTCATCACCATTGCGACATTCGGCCATCCGCCGGCGGTGAGCAGGACGTTAGCGCCAGCCTGCAAATGAGCAACCGCCAAGCAGCGCTCGCGCAGCACGTCGGCGCTGATCGATCCCTCGCCCTTGCGACAATCGATCGGTGCCACGCGCAGCGATTTTGTGAACGAAAAGCGCGGCCAGGATATCAAGTCGCATGAGGCGATGTCAGTGGCGCGAGCATGAAACAGTTCGCGTCGAGCACGGTCGTGAAAGTGCTGCCACATTTTCGTTGCACCGCGTTTCAGGAGAAGCGATCGCGTCTGGCGGCGTAGGCTGGCGCGCGGGCCGCATGGAGCTTGGCCGGCGGGACAAAGGTCGCGTTCGCATCGCTGGTGGAAGTACGTGCGCCAAGCGCGATCCAGGCGTGCAGATCGTCGATGTCGTAGAGGACACGGCCGCCGATCTTGCGGTATTTTGGGCCCGTGCCGTACGTCCGGTGCTTCTCGAGAGTACGGGCGCAAAGCCCGACAATCGGTGCTGCCTCCTTCGTGCGCAGGTATTTTTGGGGCGCGTCCGCGGGACCCTTCGACATCGCTCGATCTCCATTCGGTTTTGCTGTCGTCCTGGCCTGCCGGGACGCGCGAAACGGAGCATGGTCGAAATGAGGAAGAGCAAGGGAGGGCAAAGATCGGGGGGTGCGTTTTTGCTACCCCCGCGAAGAAGGCTTCAGCGATCGGGTTTTCTTCCGCGGCTGTGTGGATAGAAAAGAAGATCGCGATAGCCGCCGGCTACTAGGCGATCCGTTCGCCGCAGGATCGCACGGACCTTGTGCCTCAGATGATGATCGCGCCAATCCCGTGGCGCGATCGGATCTCGTGACATAAGCACCTCCGCGAGTTGACGATAGGTTGCGCCGGTGCGACGACCATCATGAGCGCGCAAATTGAGGATATGCCTGATCTTCGCCTGTTGTGGCAGTGCGCCATAGGCTGGAGCGGGCGGTCGACCGTTCAGTGCCCGCCAAAACCGGCGCGCTGCATCGAGCCGCGTCTCGAAGGCGACGTCGAGCGGCAGAACAACGGCATTGATACCCGATGAACTGTCAGCAACCAGCTGATGCCGTTGCGTCGAAACCGGCCAAAGAACCTGAAACTCGCCACTGTGCATCCAAACGCTGGCGCTACTGAGCCTGGAAGGATGCACACTCCGATGCGAAGGACCAATCGAGGCAGGCATCCGGATGGTTCGAAGCGCGCGCGGCGAGGCCTGTTCCGTCCAGACGATATTCTTGGCTGACGGAAGCTCATCAGTGGCAATTGTGAAATCGCGCCCCCCAACGGGCGGCGAAGTCGGGCGAACCGTAAAGGTCTCCGGTCTGTGCGCCTCGCGACGCAAGCTGGCTGCATTCGGCGACGAATTCGTCGTTCCGGATCAGATACTCGGCAGCGAAATCGGCGGCTTCATAGTCCGGCATGTGCGCATAGGCTGCCGGACCGGTCCAGTTAAACTGCAACGTTCCTCTCCGCATGCCCTCGTCTGGATGAGGGCTTCGCAATCAACATCCCCAGCGATACGGATGTTGGGTAGTTGGAGAGTCGGCAAACCGCTGTGCTAATTCAGCAAAGCGTAGCAAACCGCAAGCGGCGATCAGTGTGGCGCACCGCCAGATGGCACATAGTCGCCTTGCGAGGCGGGCGGAACCCAGTGGGGCCGGGCCATCTCCGGTTCAGCGCGATTGCGCAAACGCAGGTCACGCAGGAGCCGAGTGGTCGCCAAAAAAAAGCAGTAGCCCGCCCGGTAGTCCGGGCGGGCGAGGTGCTCAGGCGGCCTAGTCTCCGTTGCGGCGGCCGTTGGAGCGAGACCAGATGAGGATGTAGCCTTCGTCTTCCTCGTCATCGAACAGGTTGGCATAGATCGGAGCGGTGAAGCTCGGATCGTCCAGTTTCAAACCGAGATAGTCGCGGCCCTCGCTGGAGCGCTTGGACCAGGCAGCCCCGATTTCAACCCCCTCATACAAGACGCGGTGGCTGGGCGCGTTGTCGCCGGCGCGGTGCGCCGCCGGAACGATGCGGACGTTCTTGGCCTGTAGCGAAAGGGTAATGATGTCGCCGGTGAGCTCTTTCTTGCCAATCCTCTTGAAAGTGCCGATGGTCGCCATAGTCGTTCTCCTTGATCACTGTTTCCGAGCCCGCACCATTGCGGTCTCGATGGCGATCCACAGGCCGGAGGCGACCGCCGCCGCACCCGACTGCGGGCCGCAGCGAAGCGGAGGACGGCGCGGGAGCGACTTTGTTGTTCGCGAGGAATGGGCGCAGCCCAGGGGAAGAAAGTCGCGGTCGCGCTGTTGTGGCTTAGGCGGTCGAGGCGCGGCCGGCCTTCGGCCAGATCAGCCCATTGAGAGACCGTTTGGTCGACTTAGCGCAGATGGATCAACGGAGAACGTGGCGCATTCATCGCAGTTTCAATGTTCGTTGGCTGGGCAACCGGCGGCGATGTCTCCCGCGCGCCGACGTTCGGATATTCGGAAGCTGTGCCAACGGTGCACGCATGGCACCGATGCCTATCGCAGACGTTGGAGCAGGGCCTGCCACGCCGACCTGGTCCAAACGCTTCATCCTGGCGACCCCTTGATCTGACCGAGCTGCTCGCGTGCCAATGGTGCGTCAGCCAACGCCCGTGATGATCCAGCAGGAAGCCTTTTCGGCCGCTCCGGGGCCTCCATCACGGACGTGCCGGGTGCGAACGCCAAACGGGGGAGGCGACAGCCAGCTGCCGCGGCACAATGCGCCTTCACAGTGCCATAGATGCCTCGATGGCCGGAATTGTCGCCCAGGCGAGGACCGCTCAGCACTGTGTGGACGCCGGTGCTTTGGTGCGTGCTGACAAAAGAGGCATAGCGTCAGGATCGGCCATTGCGAGGTCAATCCGCAGCTCTACGGGATCGTGTCGAAGCAGGTTCGAACAGCAAAGTCCTAAATTGCCAAAGCTCCTCGTTCTTTGGAATCGCAAGCAATCCCACAAAGGCACCAGACTTTCGCCGGCCAATGCCGCACCGCGCAAAGCTATGGCAGTTCGGCGACGCTCACCCGCCGAACTGCCAGACCGGGATACCGAGCTTGCGGGCCTTGTCAGCAAGGTTGTGTTGGATGCCAGTGCCGGGGAACAGCATCACGCCGATTGGCATAACGTCGAGCATCTGGTCGTTGCGTTTGAAAGGGGCGGCACGGCCGTGTTTTGTCCAGTCGGGCGCAAAACCGATCTGTGGCACTTGGCGATGATCCGCCCAGCGGGAGGCGATCTTCTCGGCGCCCTTCGGCGACTTGCCGTGCATCAGCACCATGTCGGGGTGCTTGGCGTGAACCTGGTCGAGCTTGTTCCAAATCAGGCTGTGGTCGTTGAAGTCGAGCCCGCCGGTGAAGGCGATCTTCGGCCCTGGTGGTAGCAGGACCTGCGTTTCGGCGCGCTTCTTGGCGTGTAGGAAATCGCGGCTGTCGATCATCGCTGCCGTCAGGTTGCGATGGCTGACCATCGATCCCGAGCGCGGTCGCCAGCTCGTACCAACATGATGTTCGTAGAGATCGGCGGCATGGTCGCGCATCAGCTCGAAAACGTTACGGCGCTCGATCAGGGTCTGGCCCTCGGCCGTCAGGCGCTCCAGCTCGACCGATTTCACTTCGCTGCCGTCCTGTTCGCGCTGGCTGCGGCGCTGCCCCTGCTCGTTGTCGTCGAGCTCGTGTTCAATGCGGCCGGTGGCGCGGTGAAAGACATTGACGGCCGACCAGAGTAAATCATCGAGGTCGGGCTCGAGTCGGGTGTCGGAGAGTGCCACCACCAGCGCCTGGAAGACGTCGGTGATCGCGCCGGCGACGACATTGCCTTCCGGGAGTGGCCGAGGATCTGGTTCATCGCAAAACGGGCGGTAGCCATAGAGCTGGAGCTCGCTGAGGACATGGTCGATGGGGGATGAAGCGTGGGCGGGTTCGAAATCGGGATCGTGGTCGCGCATGGGATGCTCCTTCGCCGGATATGACCGCGACCTTCGCGGCCTTCTGGCGACGAAAGCCGGCGGGCGCGACGACCTGCACCCGCAGCGAAGCGCGGGCCGAAGCGGCAGCGGAGGATGACGCAGGCCGGCTATTTTGTTTCGCGCTGCAAAGCCCGAAGGGCGGCGGAAAATAGCCGGCCGCAGGCATTGCCGGTCGGAGCGCTTGCCGGCCGATCGCCCTCTCGAAGGCCAGGTCGCGTTCCTCGTCGGCGTCAGGGGGCGCCAAGCCTGCGAGCCATGTTGGTGCGATTTCGCCAATGCGATCGTGCCGCCTATGCCGAGTTTGACATGAAGCGGACGACCTCATCGGGCGCGACCTGCATCCGAATACCTGTCCGCAGAGCCTTGAAGCCGAAGCTGCGGAGATCATCGTTGAAGTCGCTGCGTTGGGGCGACAGCACGATCGCGTCAATGCCGACAGTGCGCGCCCGCGTGATGAGGGCGTTGCACGCCCAGCTGCCGGCCGGATCGTTGTCGCGGGCAATATATAGTCTGCGGAGCGTCGGCGGGAATATGACAGCAGCAAGATGGGCGGAGGAAAGTGCCGCCAGCATCGGCATGTCGGGGAGAACCGAACGGAGTGACAAGACGGTCTCGATTCCTTCGCCGGCCGCCACGACATCGTCACCTATGCCAAAGCGGACCGCATTGCCGAGCAGAGCGCCCATCGCGCGCCGCGGGGTGTCGATTGGTGCCTTGTCGCGGCGTCGGGTGTCGAGCCAGGTCCGGTGGGCTCCGGTGATCTGGCCGTCGAGGTCGGTGACAGCGGCAATCATCGCCGGCCAGGTGACGGTCGGACCGTGCTCGTCAGGCCGATAGTAGCAGCGGGGATGGAACCGCAGGCTCTCGGTTCCCCGCAAAGACGCAATGCCGCGCTCACGCAAATAAGCTTCCACGATCGTGCCCGAAATCGGCCTAGACATGGCAAAGAGACGGCGGGCCGCCTCCCTCGATCCTGTCGCTGCATGCCGCCACCCTTGGCGCGGCTGAGGCTTTGGCCCGGGTGACGGCATGTTGAGGAAGGCCCGCGCCTCATCGGCGATATCTTTGAAGTCGATCAAGCCGCAGCTCTCGCGGATGACGTCGAGAAGGTCACCGTGCTCACCGGTCGCGGCGTCAGTCCATTTGCCGGCTGCGCCTTTGCCGGATTCCGGCCCTGTTAGTCGGACGAACATGGAGCGGCCAGGCGTGTTGCGGGCATCGCCGACCAGCCAATAGCGGCCCTCGCGGTGCCCAGCTGAGAGATAGTAACGGCAGACCGCCTCGGCTTGGCGACCGAGACGCTGCGCAAGATCCGTTGCAGTTTTCATAGCAAACTCCTCAGATGAAAAAAGGACCCGCCGTTGCCGGCCGGTCCTCGTGTGGTCGTATTGCTCCGGCCGCCAATCGGCGGCGATCGCATGCGTGTCAATCTCGGCCGGCTCACCCTCCAGCTGCGGCTCGGTATCCGCCATAGCCGTTTCGCCGCCGACTTCCGCCGCTCTTTTCTCCTCACCGTCGCGAACCAGGCGTCCTTGGTCATTTCGGGGATCGCCAGACAGTGCGCAGCGGCATCGACAACCGCCCGAGCCGGCGGCTTCTCTCTCGGTTCCAACCCGTGACGAATCTGCGGCCCACCTCTCACTCATGGAGGCGAGCCGCAGAACCCGACACAGGAAAGACGTCGAACCGGATGCTGTGAATCCGGCTCAGACGGCGCGGTCGAGCAGCTTTTTCGCCTTAGCTTCGAGATCGAGCCGCGCGTCCTGATGTCTCTTGTCGCGCGCCACCGCGGTGATGCCTTGGACAAAGTCGAAAACGCTCTCGGGCTTGCGGCCTTCCTCGGCGAGCACCGTCTCGATGACCTTCGTGGCCTCGGCCTTGCTGAACCCGCGCTTGCGGAGGAAATCGGTACGGTCCTCGTCGGATCGCGCAACGATCTGCGCACGCGCCGCCTTGATGCCGTTGACGAAGGGCACTGGACTGGAATCGGCGAACCGCGCAAGCGCCGGCGCCGCCTCGTAAGCGAAACGTGAGGCGGCATATTTCGAATGCCGGATCGTGATTTCCTCGAAATCCTCCACGCCCCACAGGTTGCGGTTTTGGCAAACGGCGCGAAGATAGAACGAGGCCATGCCGAGCGTCTTGGCGCCCACCTCCGAATTCCAGCAGTAGAAGCCGCGGAAAAACAGATCAGGCGAGCCATCCGGCAGACGCCCCGCCTCGATCGGATTGAGGTCGTCAACCAGGAACAGGAAGACATCTCGGTCGCTGGCGTAGAGGGTGGTCGTGTCCTTCGTTACGCCGGCGCGCGGATTGTAGATGCTGCTTGACCAGTCCAGAACCCCAGGCACCTTCCAGCGCGTATCGCCGGTGCCATTGCCAGCGATACGCCGAACGGCGGCGACCAACTCGTGGTCGTAGATGCGCCCGTAATCCGGGCCCGTGACGGCGCGGAGTTCGACGCGCCCGTCATCGGTCTCGAGCGTCTTGACTTGCTCGGCCCGGTGCGAGGCCAGGCCGTATTGCAGGTTGATGCCCGCAAGCGGGGCGGGCAACTGACGAAGGTAGGCGGCCGGTGCGCCGATGAGATTCGCCAGCTGGCCAAAGCTCCAATGGGTCGGGGAGACCGGGTCGGCCGCTCCAGGGAGGATGAGCGACAAGCGTTCTGCGTTGTCGCGACTGACCTCGACGCGGACGGCCGCGCTGTCAACCGTTCGTGTCCGACTGCGTTGGCTGCGGCTCCTCACGGAATCGAATAGCTCCGACAAGCACAAGAAACGCTCGTCATCGGGCCTTGAAAACCATTCCGAGGACACGCGGCCGATCCGCTGGCCGCGACCGAAATCGACTTTGTAACCGCCGTTCGCGTCGCGAGTGGCGTCCAGAACTTCAACATTGCTCATGGCTGATCTCCAATGACGGACCGCCGAGAGCCTCTCTCTCGACCTTCAATCCGTCACGGCGACAGCCGCAGCTCTCTCACTCTATCTGGGTCGTGTGGAGCGCAACGTCCTTGCGCTGGAGAACACCCCACGTTGAATTTACCGGGCACGCAAATTGCTGAACCTGCATGGTCCAAGTGCATCGACGAGCCGAAGCCAGAACCGATGCTCGCGATGGGAACTGCGAACCTTCCGATTGGCAGGTCAAACGGACATCTTTGCCGCAGGATCTTCCAGTGCCACTTTTCATAGCGCGGTATTTGGACCTATCTCACGCAGCGGCGTTCACAACGGTGAGACAGAGGTGGAAACGTTGCGCTCAATCGCTACCGCGTCACGGGCCATCAATCACGATCTTGCCGTTGGCTGTGGCGACGTTTTCTATTTCGGGGAAGGCGATGCTCCCAACGCAGACGTGCGCTCAACGAGACCGCGCCCCGTCTGTTCTCTAGCGAACGATCGCCCTGTTGGCGATTGCCTGAGGGCTCCGCATTGAGAATCCCACAGCAGTTCGACAATGCCACACCTTTGCGCCTCGAGGTTGCTGCGCAAATTGCCTTTCCCGACCGCTCGATGGGCGCAGCCGGCTTGCGCAAGGAACGCGATGCCGGTCGACTTGAAACGGAGTTAATCGCCGGGAAGGAGTACGTCACCTTGGCGGCGATCGCGAGAATGAGGGAACTATGCCGAGGGCGTCGAAAGGGCCACGGCTTGTCTGGCGGGACGAAAGCTGGAAAACGGACGGCACGCGCCGAAATAGGGCCGGATGGTTCATCCGCGACGGGTCAACCTTCATCAGCGTTGGCGGCGGCGAAAGAAGCCGCCCAGGAATTGAGAACGAAGAAGCGCTAGCGGCCTACATCATCGACAAGTTTCAGCCAGCGCGCGAGCGCGGACGCGGTCCTGCGCGCCAGCGTGGACGCGATCCTGACGATGTCTTGATCGCCGAAGTCATCAATGTCTACCTGACCGACGTTGCGCCGGATCATGCCGCGCCAGAAGAGACGGCGGCTCGGCTGGACAAGATCCTCGATTTTTTCGGCGAAAAGACGCTCTCCGTCATCAATGGCAAGCTCTGCCGTGACTACGCCGCGTCCAGACCAACCGAAGCCGCCGCGCGCCGTCAACTCGAGGATCTTCGCGCCGCCATCAACTATTACTGGGAGGAGGGTTATGCGACCGCCGCCCCGACGATTCGCCTGCCGCGCAAGCCCGAACCGCGCGAGCGATGGCTGACGCGCAGTGAAGCGGCGGCCCTCATCTGGGCCGCGTGGCGCATGAAGCAGACATGGAAAGGCCAGGAGAGTGGCCGCCGTACCGGACGCCATCTCGCCCGATTCATGCTCGTCGCGCTCTACACGGGGACGCGCTCGGCCGCCGTCTGCGGCGCCGCCATCCGTCCTACCGAAGGGCATGGTTATGTGGATCTCGACCGTGGCATCTTTTATCGCCGCGCTGGTGGCGCCAAGAAGACCAAAAAGCGCCAGCCTCCCGCGCGCCTGACGCCCCGGCTGCTGGCGCATTTGCGCCGCTGGGCACGCACCGATCTAGATATCAGAACCAAGGGGCGGGGCAAGAGCGCCAACATCGGCCGCAAGATATCGCAGGATTTTGTGGTCGAGTGGAACGGAAAGCCGGTCCAATCGATCAAAAAGGGCTTTAGGAAGGTACGCAAAGCCGCCGGCCTCGGCCCCGACGTCACGCCGCATACCTTGCGCCACACCGCCGCGACCTGGCTGATGCAGGCTGGTACCGACGTGTGGGCGGCGGCCGGCTTTCTTGGCATGACCGTGGAAGTCTTGATCGACACTTATGGTCACCACCATCCCGATTTCCAGGCAGACGCGGCCGAGAAGATCGCGAAGAAACACGTCGCCGGCAAGGCTCCGAAACCGTCCTAGGGATGGGCAAAAACAAAGCTCGATCTCCGCATCCCCACAGTTTCCCCACAGAATGAAAAAAACGAAGGTGACAATTTCAAGCAAACGTGACGAAAGAGCCCGGGAATCCGGGCTTTTTCTCGCAATCCACATCGTTCGGGACGATGGGGTCGCAGGTTCAAATCCTGCCACTCCGCCGGGTCGCTCACGAAACATTCGAAGGAATGGAAGCGTGTCCACGAGGGGAGCATTAGGAACGATTCCTTGACTAATGATCGCCGTTAGTAAAGAATCCGTTCCCAGTGGAGTCGGCAGAGAACGCTGTCGTCCCTTCCGCTCCCCATACACAACGAGATCGTTCCCGGGACGAGCCGCAAAACAGATGCCGAAGCGTACCACAGGCCGATACGAAAGCGTGACCGCCGGCGGCGAGAAGGTTGATGCCTTCATTCCCTTCGATCTGCCGCCCACTCGTCCGGTCCTTGCCATCGATGGAAAGCTTGAGCGTCGCCTCCGTGAAGCCGAGCAGGCGCTCGTTCGTCTCGATCTGGCAGGCGAGATGGTGCCATCGTTCGATTGGTTCATCTACGCCTTCGTGCGCAAGGAGGCGGTGATCTCGTCGCAGATCGAGGGCACCCAGGCATCGCTCGTCGACCTTCTCACCTTCGAGGCCGAAGAGCAGCCTGCCCCCAATGCCGATATCGAAGAGGTCACAAACTACCTCCATGCGCTCGCCTATGCCCGCGGCCAACTCACATCCAAGCGTGGCCTTCCGCTCTCGATGCGCCTCTTGAATCAGGCGCACAAGCGGTTGATGCATGGCGTGCGGGGCTCGAACAAGCAACCTGGGGAAGTGCGCCGCAGTCAGAATTGGATCGGCGGAAGCCGGCCGGGGAATGCGGCCTACGTGCCGCCGGCGCCCGACAAGCTCCCCCAGCTCCTCAGCGAGTTCGAGAGATATATCCATGCCGACGATCCGCTGCCGACGCTCGTGCGTATGGGGCTCCTGCATGTGCAGTTCGAAACCATTCATCCCTATCTCGACGGCAACGGTCGGATCGGGCGACTGCTGATCGCGCTACTGCTGGAGCACTGGGGGCTGTTGAAAGCTCCGCTCCTTTATCTCAGCCTATTTTTCAAACGCCACCGGGAAGAATATTATCGGCGGCTCAACCTCGTGCGGCTGGAAGGAGACTGGGAGGGCTGGACCGACTTCTTTCTCGACGGGGTTGCCACGATCGCGGATGAAGCGGTCGCCTCGGCGCGCGAATTGTTCAACCTCGTCAGCGCGGACCGGGCGCGGCTTCTTGGCGCCGAGTCCGCCTCCGTCTCGGCGCTCAGACTGTTCGAGCAGCTTCCCCGCCATCCGATCGTGACGGTGGCCTCGGCCATGAAGCTGATCGATGCGAGCAAGCCGACCGCAACCCGCGCGATCGAAGCGCTGGCCGAAGTCGGCATCCTCGTGGAAACGACAGGAAAGAAACGCGACCGCAGCTTTGCCTATCGCGCCTATATGGAGCGCCTGCGGGCGGGAACGGATTTGAACAGCAGCGGCTGAAGAGGCAGCGCCGATGACCGCCGACATCCTGGCCTTGTGCTTGCGCGAATTGGCCGATCGTAGGGCGCTTGGACTGGCGGACGGGCAACAAGCCGCCGGATTTCATCTAGGCGGCGAGTCGCCCGTCTAAAAGATGTCTGATGCGGAGCCCTTCGTCGATGGCTGGCGGCTTGCGGGCATGCCAGACTAGACGGCATGGCAAACAGGCCCGTTTCCTAAGTTGATGATCCGGCAACAGCAACAATTCCATGAATCGCCGATCTCGTATCAGCCGTTCTGAAGCTCAGCGAGTTCGATCGTGACTCGTAGCACGGCGAGCTCAGGTCTCTTTGGCCTGGAGCCCACCATTGAGACAATTCCCGCCCGCTCAAGGGCAGCCAAGGAGCGGGATACGTTCGGCTGCGGGCGCGATGCCAACCGGCACAGTTCCGTGATGCTTTGCGGACGGTGCCGATGAATCAGCGCCACCAGCCGACAATTTTCAGGAGTCAACGCCCGCAGGATCTCTTCCGGCGAATACGACTGAGCCATTGGTTCAAGAACCGCCAGATGCTGCGCCTCCTGAGCCGCCGCCGTCATCATTATCGTGCGTGTTTTCCTCGGTAAGAGTTCTCTCCAAGGAAACAATGGCCTCGACGAAAGACGGAAGTGCCTCTTTAACCCTTTCGAGGTTTTCGTGCACCCTATCTGTTTTCAGGTCAAAACCGTAGCGATGCCGCACCAGGTGACGGAAGCCCTTCAACTCACCCAAGGACTGATAAAGCTCGGGATCGAGCACAGCTGGGCGGATGCCTGCAATTTCCGCCGACATCTGATCGAGCACGTCCTGGTGCGCCGTAGGCCCTTGAGGAACCAGGCCGTCTATATCGTTGGCTAAGCTGAGCAGGATGTCCTCGATGCCGTTATAGACATTGTGAATTCCCAGCGAAACAGCCGCCACCGCTCCCCATTCGCCGAGTGACATCTCACTCCCATGAGCCAACAGATATTCCTCGATCTGCTGCAGTTCCTTCGCAGCGCGGTCGATTTTTGGCGACAGTTTCGCAAATGCCGGATGCTTAAACGCAGTCATTGAGCAATTCCTGCACTCGTTCGGCCGATATGTCTGAGGCAAAGATCAGATCGTAGGGAATGTTCGTTCCCCGAAGCTGGTCTGCGACCAAGCGCTCGACCATGGCCCGACGTGCAGGATCAGTGCTTCCGTGAATTAGCAAATCTACGTCCGAGTGGACGCGGAAACTACTTCTCGCGAGAGATCCGACAACGGAGATATCGACACCGCGGGCTTTGGCGTTCAGGAGAATGCGCGCTACACAAGCCTGCGCGGTCTTACGGCGATCGTTAGCCCTTCGATGGATCAAAGTGTCGATCTTGTTCATCTTTTCGCCCGTGGCCTTTGGTCCAAACGTGCCCTGTGGGTGGATTGTCACAACTCCGCAAGCATTCGCGTCCATCATATAAATATATCAATTCATGATATATATTCAAGCGATTTGCCCGGTGAGGGGCATCCTTCCGACCGGAACTTAGCGCATGTCTTTTTTCGTCCGCAATGGAACGCAATGGCTGCGGGACGTCCCACCGCTTTGATTGTTGTGATCGAAGCTTGCATCGCATTCAACAAGTCTCTCCAGGTCTGGCTACGCCTCGCCGCTCTGACCAGTCCTTTTCCCTTGCACATGTGCAAAACGGACACTCTTTATCCGCTCCCGATTGTTTGGCCGGGGAGAAGAGAATTGCCGGCGACCAAAATCCTGTGGGGTCAGGTCCTGACTGTCATTTTGATAGTGCTCGTCACCACATGGTGCGCGACACAATGGACGGCATGGCGGCTCGGCTTCCAGTCGCAGCTCGGTTCGCCTTGGTTCGAATTTGCCGGCCAATCGGTCTATCCACCCCCCGCATTCTTCTGGTGGTGGTTTTTCTATGACGCCTATGCGCCGGAGGTTTTCATCGAGGGGGCACTGTTTGCCGCAAGTGGCAGCTTCATCGCGATCGCAGTTGCGATTTGGATGTCGGTATGGCGGGCGCGGGAAGCAAAAAACACCGCCACCTACGGTTCGGCGCGCTGGGCGACGCGCAGCGAAATCAAAGCCGAAGGCATGGTCGGTCCCGATGGCGTGGTGCTCGGCAAGTTGCAGGGCGACTATCTTCGACACGACGGTCCCGAACACGTCCTGTGCTTCGCGCCAACCAGGAGCGGCAAGGGCGTTGGGCTCGTTATTCCCACGCTGCTGACGTGGCCGGCATCGGCGATCGTCCATGACATCAAGGGCGAAAACTGGGAGCTGACGGCCGGATGGCGAGCCCGCTTTGGCCGCGTGCTGCTGTTCGACCCGACCAATACGACGTCGGCGGCCTACAATCCATTGCTGGAAGTGCGGCGAGGCGAATGGGAAGTACGCGACGTCCAGAATGTCGCCGACGTGCTCGTCGATCCCGAAGGCTCATTGGAACGGCGCAACCACTGGGAAAAAACCAGCCACGCGCTGCTCGTCGGCGCCATCCTGCATGTCCTCTATGCCGAGCAGGACAAGACGCTTGCTGGCGTGGCAAACCTTCTCTCCGATCCACAGCGGCCTATCGAAAAGACATTGCGCACCATGATGCTGACGAACCACCTAGGTGAGGGCGGTCCGCATCCGGTTGTGGCATCGGCCGCACGGGAACTGCTCAACAAGTCCGAAAACGAGCGCTCCGGGGTGCTGTCGACAGCCATGAGTTTTTTGGGACTCTACCGCGACCCTGTGGTCGCGAGGGTGACCTCTCGTTGCGATTGGCGGATCGCCGATCTTGTCGAAGGCGAGCGGCCGACGACGCTGTACCTGGTCGTCCCGCCATCGGATATTAGCCGTACCAAACCGCTCATCCGCCTGGTGCTTAACCAGATCGGCCGCAGGCTGACCGAGGATCTCCATGCCAGGGATCGGCGACAACGACTGTTGATGATGCTCGACGAGTTCCCGGCCCTCGGTCGGCTCGATTTCTTCGAATCAGCTCTCGCCTTCATGGCTGGCTACGGCATGAGGGCCTTTCTGGTTGCGCAGTCGCTAAACCAGATCGAAAAGGCCTACGGTCTCAACAACTCCATCCTCGACAACTGCCACGTGCGTGTCAGCTTCGCCACCAATGACGAGCGCACCGCCAAGCGCGTCTCCGATTCACTGGGCTTGGCGACCGAGCTGCGCGCCATGAAGAACTATGCCGGGCACAGACTTTCCCCCTGGCTCGGACATCTCATGGTGTCGCGGCAGGAGACGGCGCGTGCTCTGATGACGCCGGGCGAGATCATGCAACTGCCACCGACCGACGCCATCGTCATGGTGTCTGGTCTGTTTCCGATCCGGGCCAAGAAGGCGCGCTATTTTGCCGATCCGCGACTTGCCGAACGCGTCTTGCCGCCGCCCCAGCCCGACAAATCCGACGCAACATTGCGCCGCGACGACTGGACCGACTTAACAACTCCCCCGGTCCCGGGAGACGTTGCTCCGCAATCGAACCCTCGAATGGAACCGCAGGACGAGGACCCGGCAAATGGCGGCATCCGCCGCCAGCCCGAACTCTCCGAACACGAGGACATCGCGACCGAGCGAACCGCGCAGCGCAATGACGAGTTCGACCTCGATCGGGACGAGCCCGACTACGATGCCTCCCGACGACGTTCAGTCGATCTGGCAATGCAGCGCGCCGCACGGCAGGCCAGCCTCGATCGCAATGACGGCATGGAGCTTTGAGCCGTGAAGAGCCAGAAGAAAAAGCGGCTCTCGGCCTATCTCGATCCTGACGTCATGAACGCGCTCGCCGACTATTCGGCACGGCGCGACGTCTCGCTATCGCTGGTCGCCGAGGCAGCAATCGCCTCGTTTCTGTCACCGGACGCCGAGGAGCGGAAGGAGGCGGCAATCACCCGCCGGCTCGACCAGATCGACCGACGCGTGCAGCGTGTCGAGCGCGATGTTGGTATTGCCATCGAGACACTGGCGCTGTTCGTCCACTTTTGGCTCAGCTCGACCCCGGTCTTGCCGGAATCCGTGCGGGCCGAGGCTCGTGCAAAAGGACCACAGCGCTATGACCGCTTTGTCGATGCACTGGGTCGCAGGTTGAGCAAAGGGCCACAACTCCGCCAGGAGATCGCCGCCAACGTCCCGGCCGCGCCACCGGCTGGCACAGATGAGTTGCCGGCGCGGTAGATCGCCGGGCAGGGCGGTGAGGGCCGCCGCACCGCATTTTGCAAGTCTCTTCACGTCGTATCGCGATCGCTCGCTTTTGCTTGTTGCAAGGTCGCCATTCCTGCCTCTTCTAATCATCCCCGACCTCGGCACGAACAAACGCGCTGCAAGAAATGGGGATCATCGTGGCAATCGACCATCATCACGGCAGTCAAGCATTCTCGCGTGGTGCGCGCATGTTGCGTACTGCGCTAGGCCCGGCCATTCAGGCTTTCCTTCAAGATCCGGCGATCGTCGAGGTGATGCTCAACCCGGATGGGCGTCTGTGGGTCGACCGGCTGAAGGAAGGCCTGTGCGCCACTGATGAATTGCTGGCCCCCGCCGACGGCGAGCGCATCATCCGCTTGGTCGCCCATCATGTCGGCGCCGAGGTTCATCCAGGTAGCCCGCGCGTCTCGGCAGAGCTGCCGCAGACCGGGGAGCGCTTCGAGGGCCTGCTGCCGCCTGTTGTAACAGGCCCCACCTTCGCCATCCGCAAGCCGGCCGTCGCCGTGTTCACGCTTCAAGATTATGTCGCCGACGGCCTCATCACCGAGGTCCAGGCTTGCGTGCTCCGGCGCGCCGTAGAAAGGCGAAAGAACGTGCTGGTCGCCGGCGGCACGTCGACTGGCAAGACCACCCTGGTCAATGCGTTGCTGGCGGAGGTGGCGAAGACTTCGGATCGCGTTGTGCTGATCGAGGATACGCGCGAGCTGCAGTGCGCGGCAGCCAATCTGATCGCCCTGCGCACCAAGGACGGCGTTGCTTCGCTCTCCGATCTGGTGAAATCATCGATGCGGCTTCGCCCCGATCGTATCCCCATCGGCGAGGTGCGCGGCGCAGAAGCCCTCGATCTGCTGAAAGCCTGGGGCACCGGCCATCCGGGCGGCATCGGCACCATTCATGCAAACTCCGCACTCGGTGCGCTGCGCCGTCTCGAGCAACTCGTACAGGAAGCCGTCGTCACAGTGCCGCGCGCGCTCATTGCCGAGACGATCGACCTTGTTGCCGTGCTCGCCGGCCGGGGTTCGGCCAGGAGGCTCGTTGAGATCGCGATCGTCGAAGGGCTCGATCCCTCCACCGATGACTATCGAACGCTCGAGGCCAAGCTCGAGACGGAGCCAGCCGCGAATTCCCAGTCCCTCATGGAGCTCTAGAAAAATGAATCCGATCCGCTTCCGATCGTCGTCTGTCCGCAATCTCGGCACCGGGCTGCCGCTGGCCATAACGACCGCCACGGCCATGGCGATCGCGCCTGCCCACGCGGCGGGCTCCTCGATGCCGTGGGAGGAGCCGCTTCAACAGATCCTCGAATCCATCGAGGGGCCGGTCGCCAAGATCGTGGCGGTGATCATCATCATTGTTACCGGCCTGTCGCTTGCCTTCGGCGACACGTCTGGAGGCTTCCGGCGCCTGATCCAGATCGTCTTCGGTCTGTCGATCGCTTTCGCGGCGAGCTCGTTCTTCCTGTCCTTCTTCTCCTTCGGCGGTGGAGTGCTGATCTGATGGACGAGGATGTTCGTGGTTTTTTCGCGCCGGTGCACCGCGCGCTCACCGAACAGATCCTGCTCGGTGGCGCGCCGCGCGCGATCGCCATCGCCAACGCTACGCTGGCCGGCGCGGTCGGCCTGGGGTTGAGGCTCTGGATTGCCGGTCTCGTCATCTGGGCGGTCGGCCATTTTGCAGCCGTTTGGGCAGCCAAACGCGATGCACAGTTCGTCGACGTGGTTCGCCGGCATTTGCGCTACCCCGCGCATTTCGGCTGCTGAGAGGTTCTTAAGATGATCAACCTCGCCGAATACCGCAGACGCTCACGCAGCCTTGCCGACTATCTGCCTTGGGCCGCCTTGGTCGCGCCCGGTGTGGTGCTCAATAAGGATGGCTCATTCCAGAGGACAGCAGGTTTTCGCGGTCCCGATCTGGACTCGGCCACACCTGCAGAACTGGTCGGCACGACGGCACGCCTGAACAGTGCGCTGCGCCGTCTTGGCTCCGGCTGGGCGATCTTCGTCGAAGCCCAGCGAAATCCAGCCACCGATTATCCCGACAGCACATTCCCCGACGGCGCTTCAGCACTGCTCGAGCTCGAGCGGCGCGAGCAGTTCGAAGACTCCGGTATGCTGTTTGAGAGCAGCTATTTTCTCACCTTCGTCTGGCTGCCGCCCGCCGAGGAAGCATCGCGGATGGAAAGCTGGCTTTACGAAGGCCGGGACCAGAGCGGCGTCGATCCCTGGGAACTCCTGAAGAGCTTTGTCGACCGCACCGACCGCGTCCTCAACCTCATCGAGGGTTTCGTTCCCGAAGCCGGCTGGCTCGATGATTGCGAGACGCTGACCTATTTGCATTCCTGCGTTTCCACCAAGCGCCACCATGTCCGTGTTCCCGAAACGCCCATGCATCTCGACGCGCTGCTGGTCGATCAGTCGCTTGCCGGTGGGCTCGAACCACGCCTTGGCGATGTCCATCTTCGCACCCTCACCATCACCGGATTTCCCACCACAACTTTTCCCGGGATCCTCGACGATCTCAACAGACTGGCCTTCCTCTACCGTTGGTCGACGCGCGCGATCATGCTCGACAAGACCGACGCAACCAAGTTGGTGACGAAGATCCGCCGCCAGTGGTTTGCCAAACGCAAGTCCGTCGCCGCGATCCTCAAGGAGGTGATGACCAACGAGGCGTCCGTGCTCGTCGATACGGATGCGGCCAACAAGGCCGCCGACGCGGACGCCGCGCTCCAGGACCTAGGCTCAGACCAGATCGGCGAGGCTTACGTCACCGCCACCGTGACAGTGTGGGATGCCGATCCGTCGATCGCCGACGAGAAGCTGCGGCTGGCAGAAAAAGTCATCCAGGGTCGAGACTTCACTTGCATCGTCGAAGGCGTCAACGCCATCGAGGCGTGGCTCGGCGGCATTCCCGGCCATGTTTATGCAAATGTCCGGCAACCACCACTCTCGACCTTAAATCTCGCCCACATGATCCCGCTCTCGGCGGTCTGGGCGGGACCGGCTGAGGACGAGCATTTTGGCGCGCCCCCGTTGTTCTTCGCCAGGACGGAAGGTGCGACGCCGTTCCGGTTCAGCCTGCATGTCGGTGATGTCGGCCATACGCTGGTCGTCGGCCCGACGGGTGCCGGCAAATCCGTGCTGCTCGCGCTGATGGCACTGCAATTCCGGCGCTACGACGACAACCAGATATTTGCCTTCGACTTCGGCGGTTCGATCCGGGCGGCCATGCTCGCCATGGATGGCGAGTGGCACAATCTCGGCGGCAATGCCGTAAGCGGGCAAAGGGTCGCCGATCCGCTCGCCGTGCTCACCCTGGCGGATCTCTCGGACGCTGCCGACGCCGTTTCGTTGCAGCCGCTGGGCCGTGTCCATCACACATCGGAGCGTGCCTGGGCTGCAGACTGGCTCATCGACATTCTCCTGCGCGAAGGCGTGCTCGTCACGCCGCAGGTCAAGGAATATCTCTGGTCGGCACTCACCTCACTGGCCTCCGCGCCGGTTCAGGAACGAACACTGACCGGTCTGACCGTGCTGCTGCAATCCGCGCCTTTGAAGGATGCGCTGCGTCCCTATTGCGTCGGTGGCCCCTATGGCCGGCTGCTCGATGCCGAGCACGAGCGTCTGAGCGAAGCACCAGTACAGGCCTTCGAGACCGAAGGCCTGATCGGCACCGGGGCGGCTCAGCCTGTGCTCGCCTATCTCTTCCATCGCATCGAGCAGAGGATGGATGGGCGGCCGACGTTGCTGATTATCGATGAAGGCTGGCTGGCGCTCGACGATGGCGGTTTCGCCGATCAGTTGCGCGAATGGCTGAAGACGCTTCGCAAGAAGAACGCCTCCGTCATCTTCGCCACGCAGTCGCTGTCCGACATCGACGGCTCGCCAATCGCGCCTGCCATCGTCGAGAGCTGCCCGACACGGTTGTTCCTGCCGAATGAGCGTGCCATCGAGCCGCAGATCACTCAAATATACCGCCGTTTCGGTCTCAACGATCGCCAGATAGAGATCATCGCCCGGGCAACCCCAAAGCGCGACTACTACTGCCAGTCGCGGCGCGGCAATCGCCTGTTCGAACTTGGACTTGGTCCGGTCGCGCTGGCGCTGTGTGCTGTTTCCTCCAAGTCCGACCATGCGGCGATTGAGCGGATTATCGGCGAGGGTGGCCGAAAAGATTTCCTCGAGGCCTGGCTTGCCAATCGCGGTCTTTCCTGGGCGGCCGAACTCATTCCCAATCTCACCAATGTCATCGATCAATCCGCAAAGGACATTTCGTCATGAATTGGGTTTGCAGCCATCTTCGCGTCCGTCGCATCGGGGCCGCAACTGTCGTCGCCGTCACCGTCGGGCTGTCATCAATGCCGGCTTCGGCTCTCATCGTATTCGATCCCAGGAACTACACCGAAAACCTGCTTTCGGCCTCGCGGGCCCTGGAGCAGATCAATAACCAGATCACCTCGCTTCAGAACGAAACCCAGATGCTGATCAATCAGGCGAAGCATCTCACAACATTGCCGACCTCGCTGCTTGGCCAGATCGAAGATAATTTTTCTGCGATGAAGAGCCTGCTCGACGAGGCAAACAAGCTCGCCTACAGCGTTCAGGATATCGAAAGTCAGTTTGAGTCGACCTACCAGCAGTTCGGGTCCGACCTTTCCAACGAGCAACTTGTCGAGGGCGCGCACGAGCGCTGGCAGACATCGGTGTCGGCTTTTGAGCATTCGCTGAAAGCCGGCGCCGTCGCCGTCGACAACATTGCGGGGACACAACAACAGACCAGTTCACTGGTTAACGCAAGCCAGTCAGCCGTCGGCGTCCTGCAGGCGACACAAGCCGGTAACCAGCTTCTCGCCGTGCAGGCCAAGCAGGTTGCCGACCTCACCGCCATGCTCGCCGCGCAAGGAAGAGCAGCTGTCCTCCAAGAGGCGAGGCAGGCGGCAGCCCAGGAGCAGGCCCAAGAGCAGTTCAGCCGCTTCATGACGGGCAGCAGCTACAGCCCGTCATCCGTGAAGATGTTCCACGACTGAGCTGGTCGTCATGGATCCCAAGATCGCCGCCCGGATGATAGCCGTCCTTGCCCTAGGCGCCGCCATGACCGCCGCCTTCATGGCGTTGCGCGGCAACGGCTCGCAGGACGCGTCCTCCCCGCGCTCCGCACGTCCGGGCGGCGAGCCGGCAGCGATCGAACTTGCCCGCTGCCGAGACATCGGCATGGCAGCGATAGATGATGAAGCCTGCAGGAAGATGTGGGCGAAGAACCGTCGGCGTTTCCTGGGGTCGTCGCGCCCAGCTACGCCATACGTAGCTCCATCAATCGAAAATGACCAGAGCCGGCCGCTGCCGTCCGGCGCGAAAAACCAGTCCCACCCCGGAACTCTCACGCCATGAACGACACCGGCGTCATCGACCGCTTCCTGGAAACCTTTACCAGCTATATCGATTCCGGATTTGGCCTGGTCGGCGGCGAGGTCGCCTTTCTCGCCTCCACCCTTATCGTTATCGACATCACGCTCGCCGGCCTGTTCTGGGCCTGGGGCGCTGACGAGGACGTGCTGCACCGGCTGGTGAAGAAGACGCTCTATATTGGCTTCTTCGCCTTCATCATCGGCAACTTCAATAGCCTGGCCGGCATCGTCTTCGAAAGCTTTTCCGGGCTTGGCCTGAAGGCCGGAGGGTCTGCACTTTCGGGCTCGGAACTCCTGCAGCCGGGACGTGTCGCCCAAGTCGGCATCGACGCCGGAAATCCGATCCTCGAGGCCGCCAGCCAGCTGATGGGATACGTCTCGTTCTTCGAGAATTTTGTCCAGATCGCGGTTCTGATGGTCGCCTGGGCGATCGTGCTGATTGCCTTCTTCCTGCTCGCCGTGCAGATCTTCGTGACGCTGATAGAATTCAAGCTGACGACGCTTGCCGGCTTTGTGCTGATCCCTTTCGCACTGTTCAACCGGACCGCCTTCCTCGCCGAAAAGGTACTCGGCAACATCGTCGCTTCCGGTGTGAAGATTCTTGTGCTCGCCGTGATCGTCGGCATCGGCTCCGGCCTCTTCGACGAGTTCACTCAAGGGTTCGGCGCCGAACAACCCACGATCACCGATGCGCTGTCGCTTGTGCTGGGCGCCCTGTCGCTGATGGGGCTCTCGATCTTTGGTCCGGGCATCGCGACAGGACTTGTTTCCGGCGCCCCGCAACTTGGTGCGGGTGCTGCCGTTGGCACGACCCTCGCTGCCGCGGGCGCTGGTGCCGCCGGCGCGATAGGCGCTCGCGGCGGGTTGGCCGGCGCAGCAGGCGCAGTTGGTGCCGGCGCCCGCACATCGGCTGCTGCAGCACGTGGCGGCGCACATCTTGCCGGCAACACCTCGACTGCATGGCGGCTTGCCGCGGCCACTTCCGGCCAGAGCGGCGCGGGCTCCATCGCCGCTGGAATGGCAGGTGTCGCCAAGGTGGGCGCTGGCGCGGCGGCCCAACCAGTGAAGCAGGCAATGTCTCGTGCAGCGTCCACCCTGTCCGCCAGCCACCAAGCTGGCCGCTCGGCCGCGTGGACCGCGACCGGTGGAGAACAGCTATCGGGAGCATTTGCGCCAACGCGCACTTCGACTGCTGAACCCGGTTCGGGATCACCGCCGGCATGGGCCGCTCGCATGAAGCGCGGCCAAGTGATGAGCCATGGCGCCAGCATGGCCGCGCATTCCATCCGATCTGGCGATCAAGGCAGCGGATCGATGAATGTTGCCCTCAACCAGGATGATCGCTGATGAATCCCTTCAAACGACCTTCTGTTCGTTACGCAAAAACACCACAGCCGGAGACGCCGTATCAACGTGCCGCGCAGGTCTGGGATGAGCGCATCGGCTCGGCTCGTGTGCAGGCTAGAAACTGGCGACTGATGGCATTTGGCTCGCTCGTGCTGGTCGGTGGCTTCGCATCCGCCTTGGTTTGGCAATCGACGCGCGGGTCAGTCGTTCCCTGGGTGGTCCAGCTCGACAAGCTTGGCGAGGCGCAGGCAGTCGCTCCGGCTGTTGCCGACTATCGGCCGACGGATCCGCAGATCGCCTGGCATCTCGCCCGCTTCATCGAACAGGTCAGAAGCATCCCTGACGATCCCGTCATCGTCCGCCAGAACTGGCTGCGGGCCTATGACTACACCACGGATCGCGGCGCCATCTCTCTCAACGCCTATGCCCGCCTCAACGACCCCTTCGCCAAGGTTGGCAAGATCCAGATCGCGATCGAGGTCTCCAGCGTCATCCGTGCCTCGCCGAACTCGTTCCGTGTCGCCTGGATCGAGCGCCGCTACGATAATGGCAGCTTGGCCAGCACCGAGCGTTGGACCGCCATCCTCACCATTGTCATTCAACAACCCCGCGATGCCGACCGGCTGAAAGCCAATCCGCTCGGCGTCTACGTCAACGCCATCAACTGGTCGAAGGAACTTTCATGATGTGTGCAGCATCGACAAGCAATGCGACGAGACAGATTGTTCGCAACATGACCAGGGCTAACAGCCTTGCTCTGGCACTGATGTCGGCAACGGCACTCGCCGGCTGCGCCTCGAAAAAGTACACTCCGCCCGAGATCCAATATGATGATGCCAGGCCTGCGGTGCGGAAGGTCGACCCGCCTGGTCCGGTGAAGGTGGTGGAGCTGCCGAAACCTCTCCCGCTTCCGGGCCAGATGAAGCCGGTCGGAACCAGCAAAGCCAAGGCGGAACCAGGCGATCCCAAACTGCGGATCAGTCAGGCAAACGAGGCGGCGCGAATGCAGCCGGTTCGCGACGGCTTTATCAACGCGATCCAGCTCTACCCCTGGAGCGAGGGCGCGCTCTACCAGGTCTATGCCGCGCCTGGCCAGGTCACCGACATCGCGTTGCAGCCCGGCGAACAGCTTGTCGGTACGGGGCCTGTCGCCGCCGGCGACACGGTGCGCTGGATCATCGGTGACACGCAAAGTGGGGCAGGGGATCGGCAGCAGGTCCACATCCTCGTCAAGCCGACGCGCCCCGATCTCCAGACCAATCTCGTCATCAACAGCGACCGTCGCACCTATCATCTCGAGCTGCGGTCGACCGAAAAAACCTACATGGCCTCCGTGTCGTGGCAATATCCGCAGGACCAGCTGATCGCGCTGCGGCGCCAGGACGCCCAGGCTTCCGCCGCGCAGCCGGTCGCTGCCGGCGTCGACATCCAGAAACTCAATTTCCGCTATCGCATCGAGGGCGACGCCGCACCGTGGAAGCCGCTGCGCGCCTTCGACGACGGCGCAAAGGTCTATATCGAGTTCCCGTCGGGCATTGGTCAGGGAGAGATGCCGCCACTGTTCGTCATCGGCCCATCCGGCGGCTCCGAACTGGTCAATTACCGCGCCCGGGAAAACTACTATGTGGTGGACCGGCTGTTCGCCGCCGCGGAATTGAGGCTGGGCGACAAAAACTCGGAGCGGCGGGTCAGGATCGTGCGCACCGATGGAAACCGGCCGCAGCGTCGCGCGGGGCTGATTCGATGAGCGACGCCGATATTCCTCCCAACCAGGACATCAGGGCGGAACTGCGCCTGCGGCCCGAGCCCGCCAGAGTCACCCGGCTGTCGCGTAAGGTGCTGATCGGCCTTGCAGGCGTCGCAAGTGTCGCGATCCTCGGCGCGTTGATCTGGGCGCTCGACACCAGACGGCACGGCAAAGAGCAGCCCTCCGAACTCTTCACCACTGAAAACCGCACGACGGCCGATGGGTTGCAGACACTGCCGAAGGATTATTCAGGCGTTCCCCAGCTTGGACCGCCGCTCCCCGGGGATCTCGGAAGGCCGATCCTGCGCGCGCGGGAGCGTGGAGAGCCGGTCGGGGTGCCGACCATCAGTGCATCGCGCGCCGATCCGGACGAGCAGCGCCGCCTGACCGAAATCGAGGCCGCGCGCGTCGCAAAACTCTTCACCGACACCAATGCGCACTCAAATCCGGTGCGACAGAATGCCGGCGCTGGAAATGCCGCGAACACTATGTCCGGCTCGACCCCGCCGGCCGAGCCGCCGGCGCTCGACCCGGGCTCCGCGCAAAACATGCAGGATCGCAAACTCGCCTTCGTCAATGCCCAGCCGGATCGCCGCACCGTCAGTCCCGACCGTCTCGCAGGAAAGGCCTCGCCCTATGTCGTGCAGGCCGGCACAATCATCCCGGCTGCTCTCATCACCGGCATCCGTTCCGATCTTCCTGGTCAGATCACCGCTCAGGTCACAGAAAACGTCTACGACACCCCGACAGGATCATACCTCCTGGTCCCGCAGGGCGCACGCCTGATCGGCCAGTATGACAGCCAAGTGGCCTTCGGTCAGTCGCGCGTGCTGCTGGTCTGGAACCGGCTTATCATGCCCGACGGCACCTCGGTCGTGCTGGAGCGCCAGCAGGGCGCAGATGCGCAAGGCTTCTCTGGACTTCAGGATGAAGTCGACCATCATTGGGGCCAGCTCTTCCGAGCCGCCGCTCTCTCGACATTGCTTGGCATCGGGACATCGCTTGGCTCCAGCGACGACGAAAGTGACATCGCCAAGGCCATCCGCGAAAGCGCGCAGGATTCGGCCACCAATATTGGCCAGCAGATCGTGCGCGATCAGCTCAACGTCCAGCCGACGCTCACAGTCCGGCCCGGCTTCCCGGTCCGCGTCATCGTCAACCGCGACCTGGTGCTGGCGCCATATGGAAGCGTGAAGGACCGTTCATGACCAGATCAAAACTCTCCTCTATTGCCGATGACCGGCCGGTCACGATTACGATCGAACTGCCCGCCGTTCATCGCGATCTTGTCGCCTGTGCCGATTGTCTGAACGGTCAACATGTCCGTGTCTCACAAGCAGGAGATGAACCATGCCGGATCTGAAGCTCGGTCGGCTGCCGAAGGTTGGCGTCGTTCGCATGACCATCATCCTGCCAGAGCCGCTCAAGGAGGAACTCGACCAGTATGCGGCCGAACATAGCCGGCTGTACGAACCGGTGGACACCGCAGCGCTGATCCCGCACATGCTGGAAGTCTTCGTCCGGTCGGATCGCGGTTGGCGCAGCCGCAAGGCGAAAGCAGGCCGTGCCCGTCAGCGAGGGACGTCTCCAGCCAACAACACGGCACGGAGCGGCGCCGAACACGATGGCTCCGCCCGAAGCGATCCTGACCGCTCCTGAACACGATAACACGATCGTCGGCGTGATCGATATGAGCAAGGCGAAGCTGCGCTTGTTCTGCATTGCCCATGCCAGGCTTATGGCCGGCCTGCTTCATCGAGGCTCTCGGAACCGGTCTCCTGGGGCGGGGGAAGGTTGGTCGGTACCGGCCAACCGCGACAGTTCGCGCGGTCGTAAAGACGGCGCGCATCGAGCGGGAAAATCCCTTTGGGATGCACTTGCATTTCCCAGATGCGGCATAGCGTGTCTGGCCATCGACAAGGGCCTCGGTCCTGGTGGGTGACCACGCAAGTCTCGAAGGCGAAATCAAAGGCATCAGGCAGGATGTGGGCGCAATCGGGCTCGCGTACCAAGCCCCACCCGGCAGACGCCGACGCCCAGGCCGGCGCGAAACAAAGTCACGATAGACGGCCCGCGGCACGCTTCGCTTCCATGAAGCTCAGGGCGACATCCGGCCTGCTCCGAACGAATTCGGCAACCGCCTGCAGGAACTCGATTGCGTGCTCTGACACGTCGAAGTCGATAAAGACGCCGCCAGCATGTGCTTCTTGCGTCGTCTCTGCAAAGGCTAGTGTACCGTCGAGATCAGCCAGGACGCGACGAAGGTTGTGCAGGAGCCTTATGCCGGCTGGGGTCGGTCTGACGCCGCCTGAATGACGCTCGAACAGCACAATTCCAAGCGAGTGCTCAAGGTCACGGATTCGCCGGCTCAGAGCGGAATGGTGGATACCCACACGTCGAGAAGCTCCGAGAAAACTTCCCTCCTCTGCGACCACAAGTGCGCAATCAAGCGTTATGAGCTGGATCCGCCGCATCTCCCTTCCTTCGTCTTGATGCCATTTGGCTCACCGGCTCACCTCTCGAGAGACGATTGTCTCTCTGACCAGTGAAACAACTGGGCGGCGTAACCTTCTCAGGCCACCTTGCCGGCTTCAATGGTCGGCTGCAGCCGCCTGGTACTCACCTTCCTCCTGTCGCGCGCTCTGATGAGCATCCACTTGTCAAAGCTCGCCGATGACGGCCATTGTTTCCTCGTTGCCGATCGTCCGCGGCAGGCCGAGCGGCGTTACTTTCAAATGCAGTTGCGTGAGGCTTGTGAGCCGATGCTGGTTCGTGCCGATGGCGATCGTATCGCCTCCCTTGCGGACGATGACGCACAGAACGGCATTGGCAACCGCACTCAGCATCCGCCCGCACTCACAATGACCGACCTCGAAGCAATAGCGCCCACTCCCAAAGGTTTGGACCAACCCTCTCGCCTTCGCAGAGGTCGAACAGAACTTTCGATTGGGGGTGAGGCCGCGGGGCCGTTGGGCTCCGGGTGGCCCTCGGTGAGGGCGCGCCAAACGCGCCAATCCTATTTTGCGCTGGTTGAAGAAACCGTTGAAGCCGGTGGCTGAGCGAACTTCGTTCGCAACGCCTCGCTGCTGCGGTGCAATCTGGGAGCAGTGAGCGAGCTCAGGCCGAGGCCAGGATGCTTGAATCGGTAATTCATACATGGCTAAAAAGATGCGGTGTTCCTATTTGCTAGGCGATCTGGTAGCCTTTAACTGTCTTATACAAAGCAGTAAGTATGGTTTCAAGAGCATTGAATCGCAGCTGGCGCGCATTGTCGTTCACCGCCTTCATTATGCGCGAGATCATGGACAATCCATTGGAGGACGAGACCGCTTCGTCCCGGCTGAAGCAGGTCGGACTGATGAGCGTGCTTTATTGTATGCATGTCGGCGATCAGCCGCTGACGCTTGCCGCTATCACGGCAGAGACGGGGCTTACGCGCGGTGGCGTCTACGAGACTATCGCCTACTTGTTGAAGCGCGGGCTGCTGGACGAAACGGAGATCAAGAATGCCCTTGGGCGCGGCAAGGCCCGACGGTTTTCCATCCCCGAAGGGATCTTCGAACGCATCCGGCAGTTCGAACGATCATCTCGCTAACCAGAGACGAAATAAACCGGTCTCGACGGCAAACGGTATAATCTCAACCGAATTTGTCGTAGCACGCGCCACTACCGCTACGGCACCAGCTGAAATGGCCCACCGGTCTCATGGCGGGCCATCTCTTCCATCAGCTGGCTGGTCGGTCAGAACGAGCGCTGAAAGCGGACAATGCCGCCGATGTTGGCCTTCTTGGTGGCACCGGTCCAGTTGTAAGTGTCTTTCGAACCGACGTTGAGGTAGTCAATTTCACTTGTCACCTTGACGCCCGGCACGATCTCATAGGCAATGTTCGCTGCGACAGCGAAGTTCTTGTGTTGGTCAAAGGAGATCTGGGCATTGAACGACGTCTTCTCGTTGATCTTGTAGGTGCCGCCAGCCCAGATCGCCCAGTTGCCACCCCACTGCTTGAAGAAGTTGCGGCCTGTGACGGTGTTCTTGTCGGTGCCGTAGCCCCCCATGATGAACAGTGTCAGGTTCTGGGCCGCATTCACGTCCAAGCGAACCTTTCCGGCCCACTCTTCATAGTTGCTATCATAGGCGCCCACGCCCGTGATCGCACCCCACGTTTGCTTGTACTTCACGCCGCCAACGACGTTCGGCACGTAGCTGTCGATCGAAGTATCGCCCGAACCATCGGTTGCGCCTTCTTCTAGCGACGCCACAGCCGTGAAGCCATTGCCGGCCTCAAAATAGTACTGGACGACATTGGTGCCCAAGCCACCATAGGGGATCAGCGTATCGTTGATGACGTTGCCGGCATAACCGATGAACGTGTCGAAGGCCGATTCGTCCTTGCCAACGCGCAGGCCACCCAGCTGGATCCAGGCAAAGTTCAGTGTCAGGCCCTTGTCGCGGGCCTGCCAGTTGGTCCCTCCGGCGGTATAGTCACCACCGCTGTTGCCGTAGCTGATGCGGGTTTCAGTGTAGGTCTTCAAGGTGCCGAGCTCGGTTTCCTGGCCCGTCCAGGTCTTCAGCGTGAAGCGGGCATTCTTTTTCCAGGTAGAGTTGGTGCCATTGCCCATCCGGTCTGGAACATGGTTGGCGCCATCAAAGGAGCCCGCGTCGCCGGCGGCAATGTCATAGCGGACATAGCCGCCGATGCGCAGGCACGTCTCGGTGCCGGGGATGTAGAAGTAGCCAGCGCCGTAGACGTCACAGATCCTGACGTATTCAGCGGGTTCCGGCTCGGCAACGACGACGGCGTCGGCGGCGCGCGCACCGGAAACTGCGACCAGTGCCGCAGCTGAGCCGAGAAGAAGGCTCTTGATGTTCATTTTCTGACCTCCAAAGGTTTTAAAAAAACGGGCCCGGGTTGTTGCTGAAGGACAGCGTCCCCCCACCCCTCTCATCGAGAAGGACGGGTTCCCCGCCATTCTCTGAATCCAGATGGAGCTTGGTTTGGGGCAGTGTTCAATAAATATCGGAACTATAAGAACATATTTGATCTAGTTTCGGGCGTGATGTTGTGTAAGATCGTGCCCCATGGCGTGGTGTAGGTAACGGCATTGGTCGCCGTGCTCTCCGGCAAGGGCCGGACTGATCAGCGCGCCACTGCCGGCAGGCTGATGAGCGGATCATCGCTCATCTGGCTGATGGTCTCAAGGGTCATGTAGCGCGCCCGCTGCACGGCCCATTCATCATTCTGTTCGAGCAGGAGGGCGCCGACGAGACGGACTATGGCATCGTCATTGGGGAAGATGCCGACGACCTCGGTCCTGCGCTTGATCTCGCCGTTGAGGCGCTCGATCGGGTTGGTGCTATGCAGCTTGGCACGGTGCTCCTTGGGGAAGGTCATGTAGGCAAGCACGTCGGGCTCGGCGTCGTCCATGATGGTGGCGAGCTTGGGCACCTTCGGCCGGATCTGGTCGGCAACGGCGCGCCATTGGGTGCTGGCGGCCTCGGCCGTCTCCTGGGCGAAGGCGGTGGCGATGAAGGCCGAGGCGACGCGGCGGCCGCTCTTGCCGGCATGCGCCAGCACGTTCCTCATGAAATGGACCCGGCAGCGCTGCCATGTCGCGCACAGCACCTTGGTGACGGCCGCCTTGATGCCTTCATGGGCA
>NZ_SUHQ01000015.1 GCF_004962245.1 Mesorhizobium sp.
CCGCCGACGCCGTCGTCGTTGCCGAGCCGGAACCCGCTGAATACGTCAGGATCTGCGACGTCTACGGCGCTGGCTACTTCTACATTCCCGGCACCGAAACCTGCCTGCGCATCGGCGGCTATGTCCGCTACGACATCGGCGTCGGCGACGTCGGCGCGTTTACCGGTGCTGAGAACGGCGACCACGAGGACGGCGACTTGCAGGATACCTACCGCAAGCGTGCCCGCTTCGCGCTGAAGACCTGGACCGGCCAGGAAACCGAGCTCGGCACGTTGAAGACGTACACCGAGACCCGCTTCAACTTCAACAACGCCAATGACCGTCTTTTCTACAACGAAGCCGACAACAGCGGCGCCTCGCTGAACTTCGCCTGGATCCAGCTCGGTGGTCTCCGCGTCGGTAAGGACGAATCGGCCTTCGATACGTTCATCGGCTACGCCGGCAACGTCATCCAGGATACGCTGGTTCCCTATGGCGGCTTCGACACCAACGTCGTCCAGTACTACTTCGACGCCGGCAACGGCTTCTCGGCCGTGGTTTCGCTCGAAGAAGGTTATGGCGACTTCACGATCGACAGCTACGTTCCGCATGTCGTCGGCGGCGTGAAGTGGACGCAGGGCTGGGGCGCCATCACCGGCGTCATTGCTTACGACAGCAACTACGAAGAAGTTTCCGGCAAGGTTCGCCTGGACATCACCCCGATGGAGAACCTGTCGCTGTTCATCATGGCCGGCTATGGCACGGACGACAACTTGACGGACGCCACCTGGGCAAAGCCTGCTGGCGGCCGCGGCATGTACAAGCTGTGGAGCGGCAACTGGGCAGTCTGGGGCGGTGGCACCTACACCATTAACGAGAAGACCTCGTTCAACGTCCAGGCGTCGTATGACGAAGGCGAAAACCTCGGCATCGCTGCCAACATTGCTTACGACGTCGTCCCCGGCCTCACGGTCACGGCCGAAGTCGACTACGTGCACGCAGGCGAGTTCGGCGAGCCCGGCTTCGACAACTGGACCAATGCCGACGACGAGGACAGCTTCGGCGGCATGCTCCGCTTCCAGCGCTCGTTCTAAGGGTTGAACTAATACAAGTGAAATTCAGCCCGGGCGCATCAATGCCCGGGCTGTTTTTGTTTCGTGACTGGAACATGGTCAAACAGAAGGAACAGGGGGTAACGGTAGCTGAATAAGGTCCGTGGGAAGATTTCGTGGGATCCGTCGATGGCGGATGAAATCACAACTGCGTGATCAAAAACTCTTGAAAGGGCGCTTCCAAGCGGATAGGTCTGATCCATCCACTCGGGGGTGTGGCGAATGATGACGAACGAAGCGATTCAAGAGGATGAACCCTCTGATCATTTTTCGGTTTTTTCTTCTCAAGTTTCCAAGATAAAATACAGTTACAACAAGGTAAGAGAAGTAAAATCGTACAGGGTTGGAGAGCTTTTTTCAGCATACCGGGACATACTTTGGGATGATGGGCGGCATAAATACAATGTCAGCTCCTTCATCGGCGAAATAGACGAGATTCTCCTCGGGGAGCGTTTCAGCGCCTTCGACCAAAGTACCTTGGACAACCTTATCGGCACCTTGCGCCAGCGCGGTAACAGCAACGCAACCATCAACCGGAAGATGGCTGCCCTCAGCAAACTGCTGCGCAAGGCTCACAAGATGGGAGATATCCACAGCCTGCCCGAGTTCCGCCGCCAGAAGGAGCGGGCGGGGCGGATTCGCTTCCTTGAGAGGGACGAAGAGGCCAGGCTGTTTGCCGCCATCAAGAGCCGCAGCGAGGATGCTTACCGGCTCTCTGTCTTTCTTGTTGACACCGGTTGCCGCCTCGGCGAGGCGCTGGGCTTGATCTGGAACGATATCCAGGAGCATCGCGTCAGTTTCTGGATCACCAAATCCGGCCGCAGTCGCACCATTCCGATGACCGAGCGGGTAAAAGAGGTGATCAAGCTGCCGCCCACCGAGGGCCGTCGGCCCAAGGGTCCGTTCACCAAGCTGAGCCAGGCACAATTTCGCGCCATCTGGAACGATGCAAAGGCCGAAATCGGCCTTGGCGCCGACGATCAGGTGGTGCCGCATATCTTGCGCCACACCTGCGCTTCGCGTCTTGTCCAGGGCGGTATTGACATCAGGCGTGTGCAGATGTGGCTCGGCCACCAGACGCTTTCGATGACCATGCGTTACGCGCATCTAGCCACCAATGACCTCGATGGCTGCGTCACTGTGCTGGAAACGCCTCGCGGCGGGGCGGCTGGGGGTGCCGAAAGCTCTGTGTTTTCGTCCCCATTGACGACGCCTTCCGCATCGCCGAGCGAGCATAAGGCGGAGCCTGCAGCCGCAAAGGCACCGAGGAAAAGCTCGAAAGCCAAGTAATCCCGGGCCATTGTCTATACTGCTGTAACCACCCCGGGACCGATCAGGTCTTGGGATTTTACTTTATTTGAACTTGAGTTCTGCCTGATTCAAAAAAGCGGCAATGGCACCGGGCAGGCCGCCGGTCTCAAGGAAAGGGGCATGGCCCTGGCCCTCGACCGTGATCGTCTCGATATGGGGATGACGCTTTCGCATCTGTTCGAGCGTTTCGACGGACAGCAGCTTCGAATTGGCGCCGCGTATGGCGAGCACCGGGATGGCCGCCAGCGCGTCGAACTGCGGCCACAGATCAGGCAGCTTCTGGGTGAAGTCGAGACCAGTCAGCGTGTCGACCAGCTTCGGGTCGAAATCCGAAACCAGCCCTTCATCCGTCTCGCGGTAAAGGGCCGCGACCATCCGCTCCCAATCCGCCTCGGCGAGCGCTGGAAAGTCGCTGCCATGCACGCCGCGCTGGGCTCCGAGCGCCTCGGCATGGGTTTTCGGCTTTGGCGCGCGCTCGAGATAGGAGCGGATATGGGCGAGACCGCCGGCTTCGACCACCGGGCCGATGTCGTTGAGCACGATAGCCCGTAGGATGGCCGGCCGCATCGCGCCGAGCACATGGATGATCAGCCCGCCACGCGACGTGCCGATGAACGACGCGCCCTCGATCCCCAGCACCGCCAGCCCGGCGAGGATATCGCTGGCTTCGACGCCGACATTGTAGTGGCCGATATCGGGGTCATAGGCGGACTGCCCGCGCCCGCGATAGTCGAAGGCGACTATTTTTCGTGGACTTTCCGCCCGCCTCGACAGGTGCAGCGCCAGCTCGTGAAAATCGCGGCAGTTGCGGGTCAGGCCAGGCAGGCAGACGACCGGCCTGCGGCCGGTATTCGCTTCGCCGTAGATGCGGGCGTGAAGTTGCAGCCCGTCCGGCGAGGCGTAGAAAAAATCGGAAAAACCGCTCGACATTTGGACTCGATTCCTCTCCGTTGCCGGATCGTCTCCGACTGCTACAGATGAGGACGGGCAGGGTCAAATCGAAGCGCCGGCGCACTGAGAACCTTCGAGATGTTGGAGGGACAGCGCCCCCCTCAGTCCTGCCGGACATCTCGCCCACAAGGAGGGAGATCGGCAGTTTCGCTGACTGCGCTTTTTCTGCAACGTTAACGTTGCAGGTTAGCGAAAACGGAGATGACAGCTAATCTCCCCCCAAGTGGGGGAGATGTCCGGCAGGACAGAGGGGGGCGCGAAGATCGCCGGCCTGTGCTGTGGCTGCTCGGCTCAATGGTCCCTCCCGTCAACTCCGCCCGTTCACCAGATCTCCCACAATGTCGTACTTGCCGGAAATACGCATCTTGTAGACTTCGTAATTCTCCATCACGCGCTGGACGTAACTTCTTGTTTCCGTGTAGGGAATCCGCTCGATCCAGTCGACGACGGCGTCGATGTCCATGCCGCGTGGGTCGCCATATCTAGCCACCCACTGGGCGGCGCGGTTGGGGCCGGCGTTGTAACCGGCGAAGGTCAGCACATAGGAGCCGTTGAAGCGGCCGAGCTGCTCGCCGAGGAAGGCGGCGCCCAGCGTCGCATTGTAGCCGGCGTCGGTGGTCAGCCGCGCCTGCGAGAAAGTCATTCCGGCCTTCCTCGCCAATTGCTTGGCGGTCCCCGGCATCAGCTGAAGCAGCCCGCGCGCGCCGGCGCTGGAGACGGCGCCGATGTTGAACTCGCTTTCCTGGCGGGCGATCGCATAGGCCAGCGCCTTGCCCGAGCCGGAAATGTCGGCGGTGTCGGGAATGACGCCGAGCGGATGTGACAGCGCGCCGACATCGATGCCGCGCGCGCCGGCGATCTTGCCGACTTTCAGGGCAAGGAAATGATTGCCCTGCTTTTCCGCCATCATGGCGAGCAGCGCCAGCTCTCCTGGACTGGTCAGTTGTCCGGCGAGGTCGCGGTAAAGCGTGTCGGCATAGCGCTCATAGCCCGCTTCCTGCAGCCGCTTGATGGCACTGACCGCTTCGCGATTGGCGAAACTCCGGCGGTCGGCGGCGCTCGGCTGTGGATGGGCGATGTTGAGGATCCGCCGGCCGACGCGCTCGCCGGCGAGCTGGCCGTAGAAGGTCGTGCCGTAACTGGCGGCACGGGTGAAATGATCCTTCGCACTGCCGGGACCGCCGGCTTCGGCCGCACGGCCCAGCCAGTAATAGGCGCGCGACAGCGACATCGGTCCCTGGGCGAGATCGGCGATCCGCGCGAAATGCCTGGCGGCGGTGTTGGGATCGTTGAGGCCGCGCAGCGCGTACCAGCCGGCATGGAACTCCGCATCCGCCGCGTTGGCGGCACTTTCGGCGGCATGTGCCGCGACGACTTTATAGGCGGTCTTCATGTCGCCCTGATCGACCAGTTCGCGCGATAGCACCCGGCGCTCGGCCCACCAGGCATCCGGGTCGACCAGCGCGTTGCGGTCGCTCGGCGCCTTCATCATCAGTGCGGCGGCGTCGGAAAATTTCTCCTGCTTGCGCAGATATTCGGCTTGCGCGAAGACATAACCGGCCGAACGCTGCGCTGCCGGCACCGCCTTCAGCAGTTTGGCCGCTTTCTTGTCGCCTTTGGATACCGCCGCCCAGGCGTCGGCCAATTGTTGGGCACCGGCGGGGCCGGCGACGCGCAGCGCGGAATTGACCCGGTCGGCATAGAACATGCGCTCCATGCGGAAACGGTGGTCGGCGGCTGGTATCAGTTTGCCGAATTCCTGGATGATCGCCGCTTCGTCCTTGGCGTCCAGTTTTTCGGTGCGCCAGAAAGGCGACAGCACCGAGCGCGCCGCCTTGACGTTTCCCTGCCACACATAGGAGCGGGCGAGGATCACCACGCCCTCGACTGTTTGTGGCTGGCTGCCGCCGAATGCCTGCACCACGACCTCAGGCGCGGGGTTCTCGCGGTAGAGTGCGCGTTCGCTGTTCTTGCGCAAGGCGATCATGCCCGGCCAGTTCGGCAGCATTTTCGCAGCATCGGCAATGTCGCCGCTCGGCACCTTGGCGCCGCCATAGAGCGCGATCGCCCAGGCAAGGATGTGCTGGTCGAGCGAATTGACCGGCAGGTCCTTGCGCACTTGACGCGCACCGGCGATGTCGTTTGCCGCCAGCGCATCGAGGCCGCTCTTCAGCCTGGCGACGCTGGCGGATGGAGAGCTGCCTGGATCCTGCCGGCCATCGTTTTTTAAGCCATTATTCTGCAGGTTTGGCATCGGGATGGCCGACGTGACCTGCGCATCGACAGTCCCGGCGGCCACAATGATCGGCGTCAGCAGGAGAATTGCGCCAAGCAGCGCGACAAAATGAGGCTGCCTGGTCGGCATCGTCTTCATCATTTCCTGTCTTACACACTATCAACAGGCACAGATCAACTGAAGCTAGTCGGCCGGGATGAAGGGCCCGTAAACAAAGGACTGCCAGGGTCGTTAAGATTACGCTTGCTGGCACTGCCGCCATGCTTGCCGCGCAACAGTGTCGAGACTATGGTGCGCGGCTTCGCTTTCGGCTAGAAGGCGCGCACGACAAACACCAAGACAAATACCCAAGAACCAAAGAAGTCCCAAGGAGTTGGACGACATGCTGAGAGGCTCGCTTACCGCGCTCGTGACACCGTTCGAAAAGAGCGGGCGTTTCGACGAGAAAGCCTTTCGCGCCTTTATCGCCTGGCAGATCGCCGAAGGCACGACCGGGCTGGTTCCGGTCGGCACCACCGGAGAGTCGCCGACGCTGTCGCATGACGAGCACCGCCATGTCGTCAAAGTATGCGTCGAGGTGGCCAAGGGCCGGGTTCCGGTCGTCGCCGGCGCCGGCTCCAACAACACCGAAGAGGCGGTCGGCCTGGTCCAGTATGCCGAGAAGGCGGGCGCCGACGCAGCACTCGTCGTCACGCCCTATTACAACAGGCCGACGCAGCGCGGCCTCTACGCGCATTTCGCTGCGGTCGCCAAGGCGACCAGCCTGCCGATCATCATCTACAACATTCCGCCGCGCTCGGTGATCGACATGACGCCCGAGACGATGGGTCAGTTGGTGCACGACTTCAAGAACATCGTCGGCGTCAAGGATGCCACCGGCAAGGTCGAGCGGGTTTCCGAGCAGCGCGCCACTTGCGGCAAGGATTTCATCCAGCTTTCGGGCGAGGACGCCTCGGCGCTCGGCTTCAACGCCCATGGCGGCGTCGGCTGCATCTCGGTGACGTCGAATGTGGCGCCGCGGCTATGCGCCGAATTTCAGGAGGCGACGCTTTCCGGCGACAGCGCCAAGGCGCTGGACCTGCAGGACCGCCTGTTGCCGCTGCACAAGGCGATCTTCGTGGAGCCCGGCGTATCCGGCGCGAAATATGCGCTGTCGAAGCTCGGCAAGGTCGAGAACGTGTTGCGTTCGCCGCTGGTGACAGTCGAACCGTCGACCGCCGAGAAGATCGATGCGGCGATGAAGCACGCCGGCTTGATTAATTAGGGATGAGGCGCCACCTCTCCGCATCATGAATCAAGTCAGAAAAGCCGATCCCAACAACAAGACCGTTGCGGAAAACCGCAAGGCGCGGTTTTCCTACGAGGTGCTCGACACGATCGAGGCCGGCCTGGTGCTGACCGGCACCGAGGTGAAGTCGCTGCGCCAGGGCCAGGCCAACATCCAGGACAGCTACGCCTCGGTCGAGGGTGGCGAGATCTGGCTGATCAACTCCTATCTGCCGGAATATCTGCAGGCCAACCGCTTCAACCACGAGCCGCGCCGGCGCCGCAAACTCCTGCTCAACAAGCGCGAGATGGCGAAGCTGGCGCAGAGTGTCGACCGCGAAGGCATGACGCTGGTGCCGCTAAAAATCTATTTCAATGACCAGGGCCGGGCCAAGCTGCTGCTTGCCGTCGGCCGCGGCAAGAAACTGCACGACAAGCGCGAGACCGAAAAGCAGCGCGACTGGTCGCGTGAGAAGGGCCGGCTGCTGAAGGAGCGTGGGTGAAGAGCAGACGAAAAAGTCATCATTTGGCTTTTCGAGCGACGAACGCCCGGAGCCATAGCGGAGGGCAGGGCGGCTTAACAGGGATAGGCCTCTCTTGAACAACCGGATCGTCCTTTGGGGTGCGGCCAGCCTGATCCTGGCGTGCCTCGTCGCGGCCGGCGGCTATTTTTATTTCCAACCGTTTTCTCCGGACCGCGGCCAATATCCGGTCAGGGGCATCGACGTTTCCCATCATCAGCGGCAGATCGACTGGCGGCGTGTTGCCGCCGATGATGTCGCCTTCGCCGTCATCAAGGCGACCGAGGGCGGCGATCATGTCGACGATGCCTTCGCCGCCAATCTGCGTGAGGCTCGCGCGGCCGGTCTGGCGGTCGGTGCCTATCATTTCTTCACCTTCTGCAGGCCTGGCGCCGATCAGGCGAAGAATTTCATCTCCGTCGTGCCGCGCGATCAACCGCTGCTGCCGCCGGTTGTGGATATCGAATTCGTCGGCAATTGTCCGCTGCGGCCATCGCCCGAAGAATTGAATGTCGAACTCTCGGCTTTCCTCGGCCCTGTCGAGGCAGCCTTCGGCAAGACGGCGATCCTCTATGTGACCGACGGGGCCGCGCAGGCCTATGCCGGCCAGATCGCTGGCCGCCCGCGCTGGGTTCGTTCGCTGGCGCTGCAGCCAAGTCATGACGACTGGATTTACTGGCAGTATCACGACAGGGGTCGTGTCGACGGCATCAGCGGCGATGTCGATCTGAACGTTCTTCAGGGTGGGCAGGAAACACTAACGACACTGTTCGCGGCGCCCGAATCTATTTCCTCAGAAACGCTTCTATCTCGCTGAAGACATTGACGAACATCGCTTCCGTCAGCACGCCGGTGTTGGTGTTGTAGCGCGAGCAGTGATAGCTAGAGAACAGCGTGACGCCATTGGCTTGCAGCTGTCCGCCGTGCCGGAAGGGATAGGCGACAACACGCTGGCCGAGCGCCCGCACGGTCGACTGGTGCGCGATCGAGCCCAGCGTCAGCACGGCGCGCAGGTTTTTGAACCGCGCGATCGTCGGCACCAGGAACGTCCGGCACGTGGCAATCTCTGCGCCGACCGGCTTGTTCTCCGGCGGTACGCAGCGCACCGCATTGGTGATCGCCGTGCCGACAAGCTCCAGTCCGTCGTCAGGCCTGGCTTTGAACTGGCCGCGCGCAAAGCCGTGTGCGATCAGCGTGTTGTAGAGAAGGTCGCCGGCATAGTCGCCGGTGAAGGGACGTCCGGTGCGGTTGGCGCCGCGCAGGCCCGGCGCCAGTCCGACGATCAGCAGCCGCACCGCATCCTCACCCTCGGGCGGCAGGAAGGTCGGCACCGGCGCATTGAACCAGGATGGCTCGCGCTGCCGCCACTCAGCGATGAAATCGTGCAGCCGCGGGCAGAGCGGGCAGTCGCGATCGGGCTCGGGAGAGGCGGCCAAGGGCGCGGTCAAGACCGCCGCCGTCAATAGTCGTCCTCGTCGACTTCGGCCGGCTCGGACCGGCGCACCGGCCGCTCGGACGGATCGCGGCCGACCTCGCTCTTCAGCGTCATCAGGTCGATGAAATGGTCGGCCTGGCGGCGCAAATCGTCGGAGATCATCGGCGGCTGCGAGGCCATGGTGGAGACGATCGAGACCTTGCGCCCGCGCCGCTGCAGCGCCTCGACCAGCGTGCGGAAATCGCCGTCGCCGGAAAAGATGACATAATGGTCGACGACATCGGCTATTTCCAGTGCATCGACGGTCAACTCGATGTCCATATTGCCCTTGATCTTGCGGCGCCCGGTCGAATCGGTGAATTCCTTGGCCGGCTTGGTCACCACCTTGAAGCCGTTATAGTCGAGCCAGTCGATCAGCGGCCGGATCGAGGAGTATTCCTGATCCTCGACCAGCGCCGTGTAATAGTAAGCACGCAGCAGGTAGCCGCGCTTCTGGAAGCTAGCCAAAAGTTTGCGGTAGTCGATGTCGAAGCCGAGCGCGCGCGACGTGGCGTAGAGGTTGGCGCCGTCGATGAAAAGGGCGATTTTTTCCCGTGGGTCGAACATGGAAAATATCCTTTTTTTGAAATATGGGGTCGTCTAAATGCGCAGGACCTATCGGCCGGCCTCGTAATAATGCTGCCGGCCTTTTATCATTCGAGATAACGCCAGTTTTACGGCAATCCAAGGGTGTGATGCTGCGCTGCAAGCAATTGTGATCGGCGCGGTATCGCCGCAGGCGGGGCGCGTGCCGATCCGGCATTGGCTTGGTATTCTCCCGATCCCGGTCCGCTATTGCCATGAAGCTTGTATTTTGACGGCGTTCGGGTTATGGACCGCGCCTGTTTTCCATCAAATCCAGGCATGAAAGGGGCAACTCATGGCCCGAGTAACCGTTGAAGATTGCATCGACAAGGTCGACAACCGCTTCGAGCTGGTGCTTCTGGCCGGCCACCGCGCCCGTCAGATCAGCCAGGGCGCGCAGATCACCGTTCCTCGTGACAACGACAAGAACCCGGTCATCGCGCTGCGCGAGATCGCCGAGGAGACGTTGTCGCCCGACGACCTCAAGGAAGACCTGATCCACTCGCTGCAGAAGCACGTCGAGGTCGACGAGCCGGAAGCCGACGGCGAGGCGATCGCCGACCAGACCGGTACCGCCGTTGCGGCAACCGACGCTGACGACGCCGAGGACAACATCGCCTTCGACCGCATGACCGAAGAAGATCTGCTGGCCGGCATCGAAGGTCTGGTGCCGCCCGAGAAAAGCGACGATTATTGATCTTCGCGGCGACTGCCGACACTTTCGCGTTGGCAGTTTCGTGGCTATCTATGACATGCGCCGCACGCCAGTGCGGCGCATGATTCATTTCAGCTTTGCGAGATTCCGCCCATGATGCGTCAGTATGAGCTTGTCGAGCGCGTCCAGCGCTACAAGCCTGACGTCAACGAGGCGTTGCTCAACAAGGCCTATGTCTACGCCATGCAGAAGCATGGTCACCAGAAACGCGCCTCCGGCGATCCCTATTTCTCGCATCCGCTCGAAGTCGCCGCCATCCTCACCGAAATGCACATGGACGAGGCGACCATCGCGGTTGCCCTGCTGCACGACACGATAGAGGACACCACGGCGACCAGGGCCGAGATCGACGAGCTGTTCGGTCCGGAAATGGGCAAGCTGGTCGAAGGCCTGACCAAGCTGAAGAAACTCGACCTCGTCTCCAAGAAGGCCGAGCAGGCGGAAAACCTGCGCAAGCTCTTGCTGGCGATCTCGGAAGACGTTCGCGTGCTGCTGGTCAAGCTCGCCGACCGCCTGCACAACATGCGCACCCTCGACCATGTGCCCGAAGCCAAGCGCCTGCGCATCGCCGAGGAAACGATGGACATCTATGCGCCGCTGGCCGGACGCATGGGCATGCAGGGCATGCGGGAGGAACTCGAGGAGATCGCCTTCCGCTTCATCAATCCGGAAGCCTACCGCGCCGTCACCGCGCGGCTCGCCGAGATCTTCGAGCGCAACAAGGGCGTACTGTCCGAGATCGAAAAGGCGCTGTCCACGCTGTTCGACAAATATGCGATCAAGGCCGAGGTCAAGAGCCGCCAGAAGAAGCCGTGGTCGGTGTTCCGCAAGATGGAAGCCAAGGCGCTGTCCTTCGAGCAGTTGTCCGACATTTTCGGCTTTCGCGTCGTCGTCGACACCGTCGAGGACTGCTACAGGGCTCTCGGCGCCATCCACACGACATGGTCGATGGTGCCCGGCCGTTTCAAGGACTACATCTCGACGCCGAAGCAGAACGACTACCGTTCGATCCACACCACCATCGTCGGGCCGTCGCGCCAGCGCGTCGAGTTGCAGATACGCACCTACCAGATGAACAAGATCGCCGAATATGGCGTTGCCGCGCATTCGATCTACAAGGACACCGGCGGCAAGGTGAATGGCACCGCGCATGCGATCTCGAAGGAGACCAACGCCTATGCCTGGCTGAGGCGCACCATCGAGCAGCTTGCCGAAGGCGACAATCCGGAGGACTTCCTCGAAAACACCAAGCTGGAACTGTTCCAGGACCAGGTGTTCTGCTTCACGCCCAAGGGCATGCTGATCGCGCTGCCGCGCGGCGCCACGCCGATCGACTTCGCCTACGCCGTGCACACCGATGTCGGCGACACCTGCGTCGGTGCCAAGGTCAACGGCCGCATCATGCCGCTGATGACCGAGCTGAAGAATGGCGACGAGGTCGAGATCATCCGCTCCAAGGCGCAGGTGCCGCCGGCGGCCTGGGAATCGGTCGTCGTCACCGGCAAGGCGCGCTCGGCGATCCGTCGCGCCACCAAGAATGCCATCCGCAAGCAATATTCGGGTCTCGGCATCCGCATACTGGAACGCGCCTTCGAGCGCTCCGGCAAGACCTTTACCAAGGAAAGCCTGAAGTCGGTGCTGCATCGGCTGGCGCGCAAGGACATCGAGGATGTGCTGGCTTCGGTCGGTCGCGGCGAACTTGCCTCCGCCGATGTCATGAAGGCGGTATTTCCAGACTACAAGGACGAGCGCGTTACGCTGGCCGCACCCAAGCAGCGCGAGGAGGGCTGGTCGAAGATCCGCAACGCCGCCGGCATGCTGTTCCAGATCCCCGGCCGCACGGCACGCAAGGACAAGGGTCAGCCGAAGGACGGCGCCGTGCCGATCCGCGGCGTCCGCGGCGACCTGCCGGTGCGCTTCGCGCCGGAAGGTGCTGTGCCCGGCGACCGCATCGTCGGCATCGTGCAGCCGGGAACAGGCATCACCATCTATCCGATCCAGTCGCCGGCGCTGCAGGCCTTCGACGACCAGCCCGAACGCTGGATCGACGTGCGCTGGGACATAGACGAGCGCACCAAGGAGCGGTTTCCGGCGCGGGTCTCGGTCACCGCCATCAACGCGCCGGGCTCGCTGGCCGACATCGCTCAGGTCGTTGCGTCCAACGACGCCAACATCCATACATTGTCGATGGTGCGCACCGCGCCCGATTTCACCGAAATGCTGATCGATCTCGAAGTCTGGGATCTGAAGCACCTGAACCGGCTGCTGTCGCAGCTCAAGGACAATTCGAGCGTCAGCGATGCGCGGCGCGTGAATGGCTAGACCATGATCCCGAACCGAAGGTCCGCGTAGCGAAAAGTGGGAACCGGTTTTCGGAAAAGATCATGGTCAATCAAAAGAGGCGCAGATGAACACCGACGAAGTGCTGGGCATTTTCCGCGAAGCCGGTGCCGTTCTCGAAGGGCATTTCATCCTCACCTCCGGCTTGCGAAGCCCGATCTTCCTGCAGAAGGCGCGGGTCTTCATGCATGCCGACAAGACCGAGCGCCTGTGCAAGGCGCTGGCCGAAAAGATCCGCGCCGCCGTGTCCGGCAGGATCGATTATGTCGTCGGTCCGGCGATCGGCGGGCTGATCCCGGCCTACGAGACGTCGCGCCATCTCGGCGCTCCGGCGATCTGGGTCGAGCGGGAAGGGGGCGAGTTCAGGCTCCGCCGCTTCGAGATCGCCAGGGGTTCGCGCGTCGTCATCGTCGAGGACATCGTCACCACCGGTTTGTCGATCCGCGAGACCGTCGACTGCCTGCGCGCGCTTGGCGCCGAGGTCGTTGCCGCGGCCTGCATCATCGATCGCTCGGCCGGCAAGACCGATGTCGGCGTGCCGCTGATCGCGCTCGCCGAATATGAGGTTCCGGCCTACCCGGCCGACAGGCTGCCGCCCGAACTCGCCGCCATACCGGCGATCAAGCCCGGCAGCCGCAACATATGACTGAGGGCGCTGCCGTGATCGCCGGCATCGATCATTTCGTGCTGACGGTGCGCTCCGTCGACGACACCTGCAGCTTCTACCAGCGCGTGCTCGGCTTCAAGCGCCTCGACGAACCGGACCGGCCGACGGCACTGCTGTTTGGAACGCAGAAGATCAATCTGCATGAGGTAGGGCGCACCTTCGAGCCCAAGGCGAAAGCGCCGATGCCCGGCTCCGGGGATTTCTGCCTGGTCGCTGCCCGGCCGCTCGCCGAGATATGCGCCAGTCTCGAGGCCAATGGCGTGGCGATAGAAGTCGGCCCGGTCGAGCGCGTCGGCGCCCGCGGCCCGATGATGTCGGTCTATTTCCGCGATCCGGACGACAATCTCGTCGAGGTCAGCGACTATGGTCGGTAGATAGCTCGCGGTCGCTGCTAACTTCCGTGGGCGAACTCGCCTCGTCAAATCCGCTGCGAGGGGCAAGACGCCGGTCCCGCAGGGCAATTGCACGTGGGCGCCACACGGTTGTTCTGCGGCCAGCGTATCGCTATATCAACTCGTTGTTGCCTTTCGGCGGCTGCGAAGCGCAAGGTGTGGCTGTCGCGCCCGGCCTGTGATGGTCGGAGCGGCATTCTTGGATATCAGGACAGGAACAGAGTGCTTTTTCGACGCCGCAAGCCTGGAACGGCCGGATGGGAAGTTCCCGCCGAATGATCATCGGTATCGGCAGCGACCTGATCGATATCAGACGCATCGAAAAATCGCTGGAGCGCCATGGCCAGCGCTTCATCCAGCGTATCTACACCGAGGTCGAACAGGCCCGTTCCGAAAACCGCGGCGCCCGCGTCGCCTCCTATGCCAAGCGCTTCGCCGCCAAGGAGGCCTGCGCCAAGGCGCTGGGCACCGGTCTGGCGCAGGGCGTTTTCTGGCGCGACATGGGCGTCGTCAATCTGGCAAGCGGCAAGCCAACCATGGCGCTGACCGGCGGGGCGGCGGCGCGGCTCGACAAGATCCTGCCTGAAGGACACAGAGCGGCGATCCACCTCACCATCACAGACGACTTTCCGCTTGCTCAAGCCTTTGTGATCATCGAGGCGTTGCCCGTCGAAGAAGCGCCATATTGATTGCATCTGACCACCGGCATGACGTTGCCCAGCGCGCGCCGAGACTCTATACCAACCAACGCATAATCGAGGACGACATGAGCGTGGCTGAAAAATCCCAGAAGAAATCCGGCGGGCTTGGCGAAACCGTCAGCGTCATCGTCCAGGCGCTTTTGCTCGCTCTGGTCATCCGCACGCTTCTTTTCCAGCCATTCTCCATTCCGTCCGGTTCGATGCGGCCGACCTTGCTCGAAGGCGACTATCTCTTCGTCACCAAATGGTCCTATGGCTTCTCCCGCTATTCGCTGCCGTTTGGGCCGGATATCTTTTCGGGCCGCATCTGGGGCGCCGAGCCGAAGCGCGGCGACGTGGCGGTGTTCAAGTTCCCGCCGGACCCCTCCGTCGATTACATCAAGCGCGTCATCGGTCTGCCGGGCGACAAGATCCAGGTCAAGGACGGCCAGCTCTTCATCAACGGCGTCGGCGTGCCACGCCAGAAGGTCGGGCAGATCGACAATCGCGACATCACCGAGGAAAACGGGCCGGTCGACGTCTATCGCGAGACATTGCCGAACGGCGTCAGCTATGACACGCTCGACCTGACGCCGAATTCGATCGGTGACAACACCCGCGAATTCGAAGTGCCGCCCGGCCACTATTTCATGATGGGCGACAACAGAGACAATTCCTCGGACAGCCGCTTCACCGTCGGTTTCGTGCCCGACGAGAACCTGGTCGGTCGCGCCAACCTCATCTTCTTCTCGATCGGCGGCAGCGCCAGCCCGCTCGAAATCTGGAAATGGCCGTCGCTGATGCGCGCGTCGCGCCTGTTCCATTTCGTCAATTAGGATCATGGCGGCGACAAAACGGCTGACCGCCGACGCGCTCGCCGAAGCGCTCATGGAGCGTACCGGCCACGCCTTTGCCGATCGCCAGCGCCTGCTCCGCGCGCTGACTCATGCCAGCGCCCGCAGCAGCCACGCCGGCGTCGACTATGAGCGTTTCGAATTCCTCGGCGACCGCGTCCTCGGCCTGGTCGTCGCCGACATGCTGCTGGCGGCGTTTCCGGACGCTGCCGAAGGTGAGCTTTCACTCAGGCTCAACGCGCTGGTCAATGCCGAGGCGCTGGCGGAAATCGCCGAGGAGATCGGCCTGCCGGAATTGATCCGCGCCGGCTCGGACGTGCGCGGCCTCGACGGACGCAAGCGTGTCAACCTGCGCGCCGATGCGCTGGAATCGCTGATCGCCGTGCTCTATCTCGACGGTGGTCTGGAGGCGGCCAGCGCCTTCATCCACAGATACTGGCGGCCGCGCTCGCAGGCCACGGGTGCTGCCCGCCGCGATGCCAAGACCGAACTGCAGGAATGGGCGCATCAGGCGGCGGGCGCTACGCCGGCCTACAGCATCGACAGCCGCGAGGGGCCCGATCACGATCCGCTGTTCACCGTCAGCGTCAGGGTTGGCGCCTATTCGCCGGCGATCGGCAGCGGGCGCTCCAAGCGCGAGGCCGAGCAAGCGGCCGCCACCGCACTGCTGCTGCGCGAAGGCGTCTGGCTTAGCGCATCGGCCCAAAAATCGGATTCGATTTTCGATGCATAAATTCAAGGTTTTAGAGCGCCCTTTGCGCGTCCAAAAGGACACGCGGCGCTCAACGCATCGGCCCAAAAATCGAAATCGATTTTTGGAAAGCACGATGCGTAGATTCAAAATTTTAGAGCGCCCTTTGCGCGTCCAAAAGGACGCGCGGCGCTCTAGTGAAGGGAGTGCGGCATGACCGCCACCGAAGACGCCCCACCGGCAACGGAAGCTGCCGCCACGCACTCCGGCTTCGTCGCGCTGATCGGCGCGCCCAATGCGGGAAAATCGACGCTGGTCAACCAATTGGTCGGCGCCAAGGTGTCGATCGTCACCCATAAGGTGCAGACGACGCGCGCCATCGTGCGCGGCATCGCCACGCATCGGAATGCGCAGATCGTGTTCGTCGACACGCCCGGCATCTTCAAGCCGAAGCGCCGGCTGGACACCGCGATGGTGACGACCGCCTGGGGCGGCGCCAAGGACGCCGATATCGTGCTGTTGCTGATCGACGCCGAGCGCGGCATCCGGGGCGACGCCGACGCGATCCTCGAACGGCTGAAGGATGTCCGGCAGCCGATGGTGCTGATCCTCAACAAGGTCGACCGGGTCAAGCCCGAGGCGCTGCTGGCATTGTCGGCGGCAGCCAACGAAAGAGTGCCGTTCAAGCGCACCTTCATGGTCTCGGCGCTGACTGGGTCGGGTTGCAAGGACCTGCTCGACTATCTGGCCGAAACCCTTCCTGCCGGCCCCTGGTATTACCCGGAAGACCAGATCTCCGACCTGCCGATGCGTCAGCTGGCGGCCGAGATCACTCGCGAAAAGCTCTATCTCAGGCTGCATCAGGAACTGCCCTATTCCTCCCATATCGAGACCGAGAAATGGGAGGAGAAGAAGGATGGCTCTGTGCGCATCGATCAGACCATCTATGTCGAGCGTGACAGCCAGAAGAAGATCGTGCTCGGCCACAAGGGCGAGACGATCCGCGCCATCGGCCAGGCGGCACGCATGGAGATATCAGGTATCCTCGAACAGAAGGTGCACCTGTTCCTGTTCGTCAAGGTGCGCGAGAACTGGGGCGACGACCCCGAGCGCTATCGCGAGATGGGGCTGGAGTTTCCACATTAACGTCACTATCGACACAGCTCTCGTGAGCCGGTTGGTCGCCACGCAATTTCCCCGGTGGAAAGATCTCGCCGTCAGGCCGGTTGCATCAGGCGGGTGGGACAATAGGACCTTCCGTCTCGGAGACCACATGCTCGTGCGGCTGCCGAGTGCGGCGGCCTATTCCTTGCAAGTGGAAAAGGAACACCGCTGGCTGCCAAGGCTGGCACCCCTGCTGCCGCTGCCTGTCCCGGTTCCCTTGGCGATGGGGGCCCCGGCCGACAATTACCCCTGGCATTGGTCCGTGTACCGCTGGATCGAAGGCGAGACGGCAACGCGGGAGCGTATTGCCAGCCTGCCGCAATTCGCGGCCAGCCTGGCCCAGTTCCTGGTCGCGCTGCAACGGATCGATCCCGCCGGCGGACCGGCGCCAGGTCAGCACAACTTTTTTCGCGGCGGACCACTGAGCGTCTATGACGGTGAAACCCGGCAAGCAATTGCCGCCCTCGACGGCAAGATCGACACAGGCGCCGCGAGTGCGGTGTGGGAGGCAGCGCTTGCCGCGACATGGCATGGCGCGCCCGTCTGGTTCCACGGTGACGTCAGTTGGGGAAACCTGTTGGTCGGGCAAGGCAGGTTGAGCGCCGTGATCGACTTCGGGACGTCGGGCGTGGGCGATCCCTCGTGCGATCTGGCGATTGCGTGGACGCTGTTCGAAGGGAAAAGCCGAGAGGTGTTCCGCGCCGGACTTCCCGCCGATGAAGCAATGTGGGCGCGGGGCCGTGGCTGGACGCTGTGGAAGGCGCTGATTACGCTCGCAGGACACATAGACGTCAATCCGGTCGAAGTCGAAAAATCGCGACGCGTGATCGATGAAGTGCTTGCCGATCACCAGCGCGCGGCATGATCACGCAGAATGTTAGTTCCGGCGTTGGGCGACTTCGAACGGGGCACCAAAGCGGAAGGCGGGCAAGTTTGTTCTTGCTTTGTGCCATCAGTTATGCTACTGATTTGAGCATGGTGCTGATTTGCGCCAGCGACCGCCGCCGAGGCGGTTTTTTATTTCAGGCTTCGCCATTCGTCGGCGCGGCTGCCCACAGACACTTGGTTAATCCGAGTTCGGAGCCCTGGCATACGAGGCTCCAATCTTGATTTCGCCACCGAACCGGTGACAAGCTCTCCTCATGGAGTGGCGCGACGAGGGAATCATTCTCGGCACCCGCAAGCATGGCGAGACCAGCGCCATTCTTGAGGTCATGACGCGTGTGCATGGACGCCACCTCGGGCTTGTGCGCGGCGGCCGCTCGCGCAAGCAGCAGCCCGTTCTGCAGCCCGGCAACCGCGTCGATCTGTTGTGGCGGGCGCGGCTCGATGAGCATCTGGGCACCTTCCAGACCGAGCCGATCGAGATGAACGCCGCCCGGCTGATGGACAGCGCCGTCGCCATCTATGGGCTACAGACCATGGCAGCGCACCTGCGCCTATTGCCAGAGCGCGACGCCCATGGCGGCCTCTACGAGACGCTGGCCGTGATGATCGCCCACCTCGACGATGCGGACGCCGCCGGCGAGCTGGTGGCGCGCTTCGAGCTGCTGGTTCTCGACGAACTCGGCTTCGGTCTCGATCTCAGCCAGTGTGCCGCGACCGGCGCCAGGCAGGATCTTGCCTATGTCTCACCGAAATCCGGGCGCGCCGTGTCACGCGCGGCAGGCGCGCCATGGCGCGACAAGATGCTGGTGCTGCCCGCCTTCCTCCAGCGCGGCTCCGGCCTGCGCGCTGATCCGGCGGCGATCGAGGATGCCTTCCGGCTGACCGGCTTCTTTTTTACCCGCCATGTCTATGAGCCGCGCGGCATCGAGGCGCCCGGCGCCCGCGCCGGCTTCCTCGCCGCCTTGCGCAAGCACTATGCGGCGGGCAAGGAGATTGGCGGCGAGACCGCCGCCGGAGAAATCATCACATGAGCGAAGTGGAACTTTATCCCGGCCGGGTCTCGCCGCTCGGCCTCGGCACCATTCCGCACAGCGACATCTCTAAGTATACCGGCCTGGAATTGCTCCAGCGCATCATCGACAACAAATACCCGGCGCCGCCGATTTCCTTCCAGCTCAGTTTCGGCCTGGCGGAAGTGTCGGAAGGACGCGCGGTGTTCCGCGGCATGCCGAACGAGCGCCATCTCAACCCTCTGGGCGGGGTGCATGGCGGCTGGGCCGCGACACTGCTGGATTCGGCTCTTGCCTGCGCGGTGCAGACGCTGCTCGACAAGGGCGAGGCCTATACGACGGCGGAGTTCAAGGTGAACCTGACGCGGCCGATCACGCCGAAGACCGGTGAAGTGGTGTGCGAGGGCAGGGTTGTGCATAAGGGCCGCACACTGGCGGTTTCGGAAGCGACGCTGAAGGACGCCAATGGCAAGCTGCTGGCTTTCGGCACCGAAACATGCTCGATCTTTCCGGCAGCCAATCTGGCGGCGCGTTGAGTTCACCTCGCCGCTTGGCGGCCGTATTTGCGTGTCAGTAAACTTGGCCAGGTTTGGGGGAAACCGCCATGTTCGAAAGCCTGATCGGCCTTGTCGCGATCATCGCGCTATTCGTCATTATTTCGCGCCAGCAGAGCCGCATCGGCCTGATTGAGCGCGAGCTTGGGGCGCTGCGCAGCCTCGTGCTTTCCGGTGCCGTGCCGCCTGCGGCCAAACCGGCCGAACAGGCAACGACGGAAGGCAAGCCGGCGGATGCGACCCCGGCCGCAGCGACAGACATTGCCTCGCTACCGGCAAAGGCGCTGGAAACACAGGCCACGGAAGCCGATGCCAGCACCGGCGAGGTCGTATCGGGACCGTGGACTTCCGGCGACGCGGCGCCGAAGGTGGCGGAGCCCGCCAGGAAGGACGCGGCAGCGGTGAAGGCCGCCCGCCAGACTGATGTCGAAACGGCGCTTGGCACCCGCTGGGCGGTCTGGGTCGGTGGCATCGCGCTTGCGCTGGGCGGCCTGTTCCTGATCCGCTACACCATCGAGGCCGGCATTTTCGGTCCCGGCGTCCGGCTTGTCATGGCGGCAATGCTCGGACTGGTGCTGGTCGCCACCGGCGAGTTCATCCGCCGCACCGGCTTCAGGGTGCCGGTGCAGGGGGCGACCGGTGCCTACATTCCCGCGATCCTGACAGCGGCCGGCGCCTTCATCCTGTTCGGCACGGTCTACGCCGCTTATGGCATTTACGGCTTCATCGGTCCGGCGCTCGCCTTCACGCTGCTTGGCGCCATCGGCGTGGCGACGATCGCAGCAGCCCTCGTTCACGGCCAGGCGCTGGCTGGCATCGGCCTGCTCGGCGCCATGGTGACACCGATGCTGGTCGCTTCCCAGGCGCCCAGTCCGTGGGCGCTGTTCGGCTATCTGGCAATCGTGCTTGCCGCCACCGGTGTCATCGCCCGTATGCGCGACTGGGGGTTGCTGATGGCGGCGGCCTTCATCGGCACCGGCCTCTGGACCGTCTTCTACATGACTGATGCGCCTGACGCCAACCTCTCCATCATCCTGTTCATCGATGCCATCACCTTGGCCGTGCTTGCCTTCGTCTGGCTCGGCCGTCGCGGCGGCGAAGCAGAACCAGCCAGGGGCTTCGACTGGCCTTTGATCGCACCTGGCTTCTTCGTCGGTCTTTCGGCGATGGTGCTGTTCATCGACCCGGCATACGGTGCCACCGGCGATGCTCTGCGGGGAACAGCCCTTATCGCAGCCCTGGTCGCGGTGGCGCTCTACCGGCCGCTGGCGCTGGCGCTCCTGCACGCCGCAGGGCTGGCGACGGTGCTGGTCTATCTCGGCATCATTCCGCCAACATCAATCGTTTCCGATTTCTCAGGTGGCGCTCTCGGCGTCGAAGGCCTGCCGGCGGCAGTGGCCGATACGCTGATGCTCAGGATCGGTATCTTTCTCGGGCTTGTCTTCATCGGAGCCGGCTTCTGGGCGGCGCGCAACCTTGCCGCATCGGCAAAAATCCGCGCCGCCTCATGGGCGGCATGGGGCGTTGCCGCGCCGCTGGTCATTCTCCTGACGCTCTGGTTCAGCTTGGGCAATCTCGACCGCGATCTTGCCTACGCGACGGTCGCAGCTCTTTTGGTCGTGGTCTTCGCCATCGGCGGTGAGTGGATCGCGCAGGGCGAGGAGCCGCCGCTACGGGGTGGTGCTGCCGTCTCGTTCGCGCTTGGCGGGGCGGCAGTCGCCACCTTGCTGATGCTGTACATGGCCTTCGGGTCCGGCTGGACCACCATCCTCTTGGGGGCCGCGGCCATCGTGCCGGCGTTGGCCACCCGCTGGCGCGCCTATCCGGTGCTCGGCTGGATTTCGGTCGGTGCGGTCATCGCGGTGCTCGGCCGTGTCGCCTTCGATCCGACAATCGTCGGCGCCGAATTCCTGTCGACGACGCCTGTCTTCAACTGGCTGCTGCCCGGATACGGCGTGCCGGCACTCGCCTTCGGCTTTGCCGCCTGGCAGCTCGCCCGCACCACCAATGGCCGCCCGCGCCTCGCCATGGAAGCGGGCACTGCGCTGTTTGCGCTGCTCACCGTTGCCATGCTGGTGCGCCACGCCATGCATGGCGGTGTCATCGACACCGGTGCTGCGACGCTCACCGAACAGGCGATCTACACGTTGATCGCCATCGGCGCTGGCGCCATCCTCGTTGCCATCGACCTGCGCTCGCCAAGCTCGGTGCTGCGCTACGGTTCGCTTGCCGCGGGCGTGGTCTCGGTTGCCTTCGTCGTCGTCCAGCATTTCCTGGTGCTGAACCCGCTGTTTACCGACGAATCGACCGGACGGATCCCGGTGTTCAACCTGCTGTTCCTGGCCTATCTCTTACCGGCCGTTGCGGCTGGAGGGCTCGCGCTCTATGCACGTGACGTCAGGCCGAAATGGTATGCCGCGATGCTGGCGCTGGTGGCGGCACTGCTTGCCTTCGCCTATGCGACGCTGTCGGTTCGGCGCCTGTTCAAAGGTGAGTTCATCGGCCTGTGGAGCGGCCTCGGCCAGCTTGAAACCTACACCTATTCCGCGCTGTGGCTGATCATCGGTGTGGCGCTGCTTACCGCCGGCGTCTGGCTGAAGTCGCAGGTGCTGCGCATCGCCTCGGCCGCACTGATCTCGGTCGCCGTGTTGAAGGTCTTCCTCTTCGACATGTCGGAACTGGAAGGCGTCCTGAGGGCGCTGTCCTTCATCGGCCTGGGGGCGGTGCTGATCGGCATTGGCCTGTTCTACCAGCGGCTGCTGACAAGAGCGGCGAGGGAAAAGCTTCAGACAAGCAATAGCTAACGGTTTTCAATCTGACCGGGAATAAATCGCCCACTGCCAGCGTTATTCAATCGCTTGGGTGACCGGGGCGGCGGACCGCTTCGCACTGGCCGCTTGCGCCGCGCCGGGAAGGCGCGTTCAATCGGGATAAGAAGGGCGGCTTCAGAACCAGCGGTCATGGACGAAAAGAAGGCAGCAATCCTTGGCGAAATACCGCGCCTGCGCCGTTATGCGCGCTCGCTGCTGCGCGACCGCGATTCCGCCGACGACCTCGTTCAGGACTGCCTCGAACGGGCGCTTGTGCGGCTCGACAATTGGCAGACTGGAGAAAGCCCCAGGAGGTGGCTGTTTACGATTATGCATCATTTGTTCATCGACCAGACGCGCAAGGTGAACCGGCGCGGCGAAGTGGCGATGCTGCCGCTGGAAGCGGGCGAAGCGCAGGCAATACCCGCCGAGCAGGTGGAGAACATCGCCTCGCGCGAGATTATCGACGCATTGCAGGCAATCAGCCCCGACCGGCGCGCTGCACTCGTCATGGTCGCCATCGAAGGCTTTTCCTATGCCGAGGCCGCCAACATACTCGGCGTGCCGGCCGGCACGCTGATGTCGCGCATCGCGCGCGGGCGTGAGGAGTTGCGCGGGCTGCTGGACGACACGGCGCGCCGCCGGGCGATAAGGATCGTCGAGAGATGACCCCGCGCGATTTTTCCGAACGCGACATCCACATGGCCCTCGACGGCGAGTTGCCGGGCGATGAGCGCGTGGCGTATGACGCCTGGCTTGACGCCAATCCTGAAATGAAGGCGAGGAGCGCCCGCTATGTCGCCGACCGCGCAGCGCTGCGTGCCGCCTTCGCCGGTGTGCTCGACGAGCCGGTGCCTGCGCGGTTGCAGAAGATCGTGTTTGGCGAAGCGCCGGTCAAGACGGCGGCATCGCGCTCGCGCTGGTGGCAGGCGGCTGCCGCAGCGGCGATGCTGGCCATTGGCGGTGTTGGCGGTTATGTCGCCGGCATCGACCGTCTCGGCCTGGAAGACCCCGCCGAGGACCATCTCGCCGAGCAGGCGATCGCAGCGCATGTCATCTATGCCGCCGAAAAACGGCATGCGGTGGAGGTGCCCGCCAGTGACAAGGATCATCTGCAGACCTGGCTGTCCAATCGGGTCGGCCTGAAGCTGGTCGCACCGGATCTGGCGGCGGAAGGGTTCCAGCTCGTCGGCGGCCGGCTGCTGCCTGCTGGCGAGAGCAAGGCTGCGATGCTGCTTTATGAGGACGACAAGGGCGAGCGCATCTCGCTGTTCGTCACCGCTGAATCGGCCGAGAAGGCCAAGGGCACCTACGGGTCGGAAGAGAACGGCCCCGAGGCCGTCTACTGGCTGGACAAGGGCTATGGCTGCGCCGTCGTCGGCTCGCTGCCGCGCGCGCAGCTGACTGCGGTGGCGAAGAGCGCTTACAGCCAGCTTCTGGCCGGGCTGGCCGGCTGAACCGCGGCTGTTTTCCCAAGCTGGCGCCACGGTTAAAACAGCGATCCTGTTCAAAGCCGTTGCACTGATCTGCAGTGCCACGCGTCCTCATGCGCCGGGCCGAAACTGTCACAATTCGGCCCGAATCGAGGTGCGATAGCGCTTGACGGATGCTGGCGCTTCGGCTGGTGTTATCGACGTTTCGACCAGGGCCTTTTCCACAACCCAATCGAGGTTTTCTGAGCCCGCATGCCTGCCGAGATTCGCACGGCCCGCGCGTCCGACGTCGATGAGCTCGCCGCCATCGAGAAGGCTGTTTTCTCGGGCGACCGCATTTCCCGCCGCTCCTTTCGCCAGTTGATCGAACGCGAAAGCGCCGAGATGCTGGTCGCCGAAAGCGACGGCCGCGTCGCCGGCTATGCGGTCGTGCTGTTTCGCAAGGGCAGCGGCGTCGCACGGCTCTATTCCATCGCCATCGGCCCCTTTTTTGGCGGGCTCGGCATCGGCCGCATGCTGCTGGAACGGGCCGAGGAGGTCGCTTTCGAGCACGACCGCATGATGCTGCGCCTCGAGGTGCGCGAGGACAACAGCCGAGCCATTCGCATCTACGAGCAGAGCGGCTACCGCAAGATCGGCCGCGAACCCGGCTATTACGAGGACGGCGCCACGGCGCTGCGCTACGAAAAGACCTTGCGCGGCGACATTCCGGTCGCCACCAAGGTGCCGTTCTACCAGCAGACCTGCGAATTCACCTGCGGCCCGTGCTGCCTGATGATGGCAATGGCCAATTTCGATCCCGGCTTCGTGCCCGACCCGGTCATGGAAATCCGTCTATGGCGCGAGGCGACCACCGTTTTCATGATGTCGGGACCGGGCGGCTGCGAGCCGTTCGGCCTCGCCGTTGCCGGCCACGAAAGCGGGCTCTCTGCCGAGATCTATGTCTCCTTCCACGGCGCGCTGTTCCTGCAGTCGGTGCGCAGCCAAGACAAGCGCCGGGTGATGGAGCTGGCGCAGGTCGACTTTCGCCGTCGCGCGGAACGTTACGGTATCCCGGTGAATTACCGTCCATTCGCCATAGACGATATCCGCGCCGCGATCGCAGAGGGAAAACTGGTGCTGGTCCTGATCAGCGGGTTCCTGATGTTCGGCAAGAAGGTTCCGCACTGGGTGCTGGCCATCGGCGACGACGGCGACCATATCCTGATCCACGATCCCTGGGTCGAGGACGAGAGACAGGAGACCATCCTTGATGCTGCCAACATTCCGGTGCCTTACGGCATCTTCATGAACATGGCGCAGTTCGGCCGCGATGGATTGCGTGCCGCCATCACTCTCGGAAAGCGCGACAGACAATGACCTGGGTCATCCTTACCGGCCGACAGAACGATCTCGACCAGGTGGCGACACCGCACAAGATCATCACCAATCGCGACTATCTAGCCCATCCGGCGCTATTTCGCGGCCAGCGGCCGAAAGTCATCAACCTGTCGAACAATTACGGCTACCAAAGCCGTGGCTACTATGCCTCGCTGCTCGCCGGCTCGCGCGGCCATAAGGTGATCCCGACGGTCGAGACGATGATCGACCTGTCCGAGCGCAAGCTCTACGAGCACGCGCTGCCGGAGCTGGAACTCGCGCTCAACAAATGCCGCAAGGATCTGGGCGGCGCCTTTCCGCAAAAAGTCTGCATCTTCTTCGGCATCGGCCCGTCGAAGATATGGGATCGCTTCGCCAAGCTTTTGTTCGACTGGTTCCGGGCGCCGGCGCTGGAAGTCCATATCACGGACAGCGCCGAATGGGCGTCGATCCGCAAGATCGGCTTCCATCCGCTGGCCAGGATGAGCGAGGAGGAAGAAAAGCGCTTCCTTCAGTGCCTCGAGACCTACACCAACCGCGAGTGGCGCGACACCAAGGGCCGCACGCCGGCGCGCTACACCTTCGCCACGCTGGTCGATCCGCATGAGGAATTGCCGCCGTCGCAGATCTCGTCGCTGCGCTACTGGGCCAAGATCGCCGAAAAGATGGGCGTCGAAATCGAGCCGATCACCAGGAAGGATCTGGCCAAGCTCGCCAATTACGACGCACTGTTCATCCGCGAGACGACCTCGATCTCCAACCACACCTACCGCTTCGCCCGCCGCGCCCAGCAGGAAGGCATGCCGGTCATCGACGATCCGCTGTCGATGATCCGCTGCACCAACAAGGTCTATCTCAACGAGCTGATGACCTACAACAAGGTGCCGGTGCCGCCGACGGTGATGATCGCCGGCATCTCGGACCTTGAAGTGGCGGCGCAGACACTGGGTTTCCCGCTGGTGCTGAAGATCCCGGACTCGTCGTTTTCGCGCGGCGTCAAGAAATGCGCCACCTTCGAGGAGCTGAAGACGCTTGCCACCGAATGGCTGGAGGACTCCGACCTCCTGATCGCGCAGAAATTCATTCCGACCGAATATGACTGGCGCGTCGGCGTCCTCGGCGGCCAGCCTCTGTTTGCCGTGCACTATCTGATGGCCAAGAAGCACTGGCAGATCGTTAACCACAAGGCCAACGGCAAACCCGACCAGGGTGGCATCAAGACCTTCACCTTGAAGGAGGCGCCGGCCCATGTCGTCGAGACGGCGGTGAGGGCGGCGCGCTGCATCGGCGACGGCCTCTACGGCGTCGACCTCAAGGAGACCAGGGACGGTGTCTTCGTCATCGAGGTCAACGACAATCCCAACCTCGACCATGGCTGGGAGGATTCCGGCGAAAAAGATGAGGTCTGGGTGCGGCTGACGCAGTGGTTCCTGGACCGGCTGGACCGGCCGGGACGACAATCATCCGAGTAGGGCACGGGTGGAGACTGATGATGTCATGCTCCTGCAGCGGCGGGTCATCGAATGGGCGGATCTGGTCGAATTCGAGATCGTTCCCGTGGCGACGAACAAGGACATGGTGGAGGCATTGAGCGGACACCTCTGACCGAAGAACTGCCGTCACTGGTCCGCCGATGGCCGAGTGATCAACGCCGGCGAACCCACTGAGCGCAGGCATTCATCGATCAGCCACTGCCTGAACGCTGCCACCACGTCGCGCCTCAAGCTTCGTTGCGGGATCGTCAGGCAATAGGGTTGGCGCAGCTCCAGCGCCTGTGCGACGGGCCTGACCAGCCTGCCGTCTTCCACCGCCTCGGCGCAGAAGACGCCCTGCGCAAGCGCGACGCCGAGGCCGGAGATGGCGAGGTCGAGCGCCGCCCGCGACGAATTCGCCGACAGACCGCGCTGGCTCGCGCGGCTGGACTCGATGCCAGCCGCCTCGAACCAACGGCGCCAGGACGGAAAGGAGGCGCCTGTCGGTCCCCAATCCGTGTGGATCAACGGCAAGCGGGCGAAGGCGGCGGCGCCTTCAAGATCGCTGATCCCCCTTGCCATCAAAGGTGCGCAAACGGGATAGACGGCGTCCCTCACGATGTCTTCCGTTGCCTGATCGCGATAGTGGGAGCGCCCATAGGAAAGACGTATGTCGATCGGGTCGCGGTCGAACGACACCGGATCGTCTTCGCCTCTCAGGGATATGTCGACCGCGCCATGGCTGGCGACAAAGCTTGCCAGTCGCGTCGAGAGCCAGCCCATCGCCATGGACGGCGGCACCGAGACGACAAGCCGCGATCGAAACTCCGCGCCGCTGAGTTCGCGTGACACGCTGCCGATCTCCTCGAAGGCCGTTGTCAGTCGAGGCAGCATTTCCCGGCCCGCATCGGTCAGCACGGCACTGCGGTTGACCCGGTGAAACAGCTTGCGGCCCATTTGATCCTCGATGGTCCGGATCAATTGGCTGACCGCCGCCGCGGAAATCGAAAGTTCTTCGGCTGCGGCGGCAAAGCTGCCGCAGCGCGCCGCAGCCTCGAAAGCCTGGAGTCCCCGTAAGGATGGAAGTGCGACCATGATAGGCCAACAGATAAGTTGAGCTTATCTAAATTGCAGAAATTCTCGTTTTGCGAAAGCTATTTTGGCGATTAAGCCATCTGATCGACAGTGCGGGATAAAGACCAATGGACCATCGCGACGTGATCGCATCGCTGACGCAGCAAGAGCGCGATCGGCTGACCGCCAAGTCAGATCGTCTCGGCTTGCTGCAGCTTGCCGGTCATTGGGGCGCGATCGTCGTTATCGGCTCGCTGATCGCCGCCAAGGTGCCGTTCTGGCCGCTACTGATGCTGCCGCAAGGCATTCTCATCGTTTTCCTGTTCACGCTTCTTCACGAGACGGTTCATCGCACGGCTTTCGAAACACAGCGGCTGAACGATTTCGTGGCGCGCGTCTGCAGCCTTGCGATCGCATTGCCGGCCGACTGGTTCCGCTATTTCCATTTCGCCCATCATCGCTTCACCCAGGATCCGGAGAACGACCCGGAACTGGCCTTTCCAAAGCCGGAAACACGCCGACAGTATATCGTTCACGTTTCCGGCATTCCGGTGTGGTGGGGCCACGTCAAGACGCTTTACGCCAACGCCACCGGCCAGTGTCGGGACAGTTACGTGCCGCCAAAAGGCTACGCCAAGGTGCGCGCCGAGGCCCGCGCCATGATTGCTTTCTATGCCATCGTGCTTGTGCTGACCCTCTGGTTCCGGGCAACCACGCTCATCTATGTCTGGATCGTGCCGGCGCTTCTCGGGCAACCGTTCCTGCGCCTCTATCTCTTGGCTGAACATGGCCGTTGTCCGTTGGTGGCAAACATGTTGGAAAATACCCGGACCACGCTGACCAACTGGTTTGTTCGCAAGCTGGCCTGGAACATGCCCTTCCACGCTGAACATCATGCCTACCCGGGTGTGCCGTTCCATCAACTGCCGGCGTTTCACACCCTGATTGAGCGCCATCTCAGAGAGATCGAAAACGGCTATGTGCGCTTCCACGAAAAATATATAGAAACATTGCGCTGATGGCCGATGACTGGCTCGGCCCTGTCGCACTCAGCCGGAGTGGCTGAGCGCCACGCTCGCCTTCAGCAGGCGCTGGATGTCTGCCGCCTTCGACGGTACGCCTATCAGGTAGCCTTGGGCCTCGACACAGCCTTCCTTTCGCAGGAACTCAAGCTGCGCTTCGGTTTCGACGCCTTCGGCGGTAACGGTGATCCCAAGCTGCGCACCGAGCCCGATGACCGTCCGCACGATCGCGGCGGTGTCGCGGTTGTCGATGTCGCGGATGAAGGAGCGGTCTATCTTGATCTTGTCGACCGGGAAGCGGCGGAGATAGCCGAGCGACGAATAGCCGGTGCCGAAATCGTCCAGCGCGATGCGGATGCCGAGGTCGCGCAACTGCCGGAGCGTCTTCAGCACCGTATCGCTCTCGTCCATCAGCACTGTTTCGGTGATTTCCAGTTCAAGCCGGTCGGCCGGTACACCGGAAAATGCCAGCGCGGAAATGACGCTGCGGGCAAAGGTGCCGCTTTTGATCTGCACAGCCGAGACATTGACCGCGATACGCAGCCCACGCGGCCAGCCCGCCGCAACCGTACAGGCTTTCCTCAGCGCCCATTCTCCCAGCGGCACGATCAGCCCAATCTCTTCGGCGACCGGGATGAAATCGTCTGGCGGCACCAAGCCGCGTATCGGCGAACGCCACCGCATCAAGGCTTCGGCGCCGACGATTTCGCTGGAAGCGATGTTCATGATCGGTTGGAAATCCAGCTCGAATTCACGCCGCGACAGCGCCGCCTCCAGATCGGTTTCGAGTGCGCGTCGTGCCCGCACAATCGCATCCATGCCCGGCTCGAAGAATCGATAGACGTTGCGTCCTTCGCTTTTCGCTCTGTAGAGGGCCATGTCGGCGTTTTTCAGCAGCGTGTCGGCATCCCTGCCGTCATCGGGGAAAAGGGCGATGCCGAGGCTGATGCCGACATGCATATCGCGGCTTTTGTCGCGAAAGGGTCTTCCGATGATGTCGACAATGCGTTTTGCCAGTTTTTCCGCATCACCGGCGCCTTTTGGGCCGGCACCTTTTGGATTGAACTGGATGATGACGAACTCGTCGCCGCCGAAACGGGCGACCACATCCGTTTCGTTGCGCAGGCACCGTTGCAGCCGCTCGGCGACGCATTTCAGCAGCCAGTCGCCGGCCGGGTGCCCCCAGGTGTCGTTGACGGCCTTGAAGCGGTCGAGGTCGAGCGAGAATATCGCCAGGTCGGTGGCCTCACCCAAGGCTTGGTCAAGCCTTTCGCGAAACATCGAGCGATTGGGCAGGTTGGTCAACGTGTCGTAATGCGCAAGATGGGTCATGCGCTCTTCGACGCGCCGGCGCTCGGTGACGTCGTCGAAGGTCGCGACCCAGCCGCCGCCACTCATCGGCCGCCGCACGACCAAAAGGGTTCTGCCGTCGGCAAGATGACGGTAGGTCGACCGCATTTCCCCGGCGTGAAGGCAGGCCGTGGTTTTCGAGATTTCGCTGTCGATGTCGATCTCTGCATAGATACCCAGACGCACGAGCTGCTCGAGCGTGTCGTGGTGACTCATGCCAAGCGGAAAATCGGCCGGCGTCACGTGGTAGAGTTCCAGGAAGCGTTCGTTGCGAACGATCAGCCTGCTGTCCGCGTCATACATCAAAAGGCCTTGCGACATGTTGGCGAGTGCTGCGTCGAAACGGCGGTGCTGTTCCTTCAACGCCTGCTCGGCGCGCCGTTGCTCGGTGATGTCTTCATAGATCGACACCCAGCCGCCCGAAGCCAGCGGCCGGTGCGAGATGTTGATGATGCGTCCATCCGACAGCGTTTCCTCATAGGTCGAGGGTTTCGCCTGGTCGATATAGGGTTTGCGGATGGCATAGAGTTCTTCGGCGCTGTGCGAGGCGACGCCGATGTCGACGCTGTGCTGGAGGATGTCGAAAAACCGGATGCCGGGCTGCACGATCTCGGCGTCGAGGCAGAAGATGCTGATATAATTGCTGTTGCAGATGATCATGCGCTCGTCGGCATCGAACATGCCCAAGCCATGCGACATGTTCTCGACGGCGGCCGAAAAACGATCATCCTGTTTGCGCAGTTCGTCTTCTATCCGTCGCGGCAGGCCTGTGCCTTTGGCCCTCCGTCCGCGGACGGGCGAATCAGCCTTGACATGGGTGACGGACATGAGGCGTGCCTGCAGACCGTGATCGAACACGGCACAATGTCCTTTTCCGGTTAATTTACCGTTTTTTCAGTCGGCAGGCTGCACCGTTTGGCGCCGTGATTTCTCGATCGCCGCATACCGTTTGAGGAAAGCGTTTTGCGCCCAGGTGACCGAACGCGGAGTGAAATCGAAGCGGTCGGCATTGAAGCCGCGCGGCCGGCCGAAGAATTCGGTTGCCTCGGCGGTCGAAAAGCCGGCAAGCAGCGTCGCCTCGAAATAGGCGGCGATCTGGTCGGCGCGCTTGATCTCCTTGCGCAGGCCCGCACCCGGTTCGACCGGCAGCGAAAAGCGCAGATGGATGGCGCGCTGCAGCCTGAGCTCACACTCCTTGTAGCTGCCGCCCATCACCGATTTGAACGGTGAGATCATGTCGCCGATGACATATTCCGGTGCGTCGTGCAGCAAGGCCGCCAGCCGCGCGTCGGCCGGAGCATCCGGTACCAGCTCGCCGAAAAGCGCTTCGACCAGCAGCGAATGCTGGGCGACGGAGAAGGCGTGTTCGCCGCTGGTCTGGCCGTTCCAGCGGGCGACGCGGGCAAGTCCATGGGCGATGTCGGAAATCTCGATGTCGAGCGGCGAAGGGTCGAGCAGATCGAGCCGCCGGCCCGACAGCATGCGCTGCCAGGCGCGCGGCGGCGCGCCGGCACGGTCGGCCGCCATCAGGCCTCCTCCGCGCCGACGGATTCCTGCGGGAAGGTGAATTTCGCCCAGGCAGGGATGGCGAGCGACACAGTGACGTCATCCGCCATGATCGGCTGGCCGGCGTCGAGCGCTGCCTTGACGCGGTCGATACGGGCTATGGCGAGGCCTGTCGTGCCGGCGGTGGAGCCAAGCGTGCCGACCGGTCGCCCGGCAACTGTCAGTTCGGTGCCATGAGCGGGCAGGGGCCGTTCGGCCGAAACGATCAGCACGCGCCGCCTGGCGGTGCCGCGATGCTGCATGCGCGAGACCACCTCCTGGCCGACATAGCAGCCCTTCCTGAAGCCGACACCACCGGTCTCGTCGAGCAGCACATCATGCGGGAAGGCATCGCCGAGCTGATAGTCGCTGCCGCTTTCGGCAATGCCATGAGCGATGCGCAGAACCTGCCATGCAGCCGGGTCGCCGCCCTCGGCCGTACCGCGATAAAAGCGGCTGACGGCCGCATCGAGGAACCGCGCATCGGCAACCGGCGCTGAATCGAATTGTGAAGTGGTTGAATCATCCCCCCACGCAACAATGACAACCCCCTGATCGGCCTTGGCAATTTCGACCTTGGCGCGCAGTTTATAGAGCATCAGCCGGCGCATGAAATCGCCTGATATATCGGCCCGGCATTCGAGGCGGAAGGAATTCTCGCCAGCGCGCGAGATCAGGAAGTCGAACAGGATCTTGCCTTGCGGCGTCAGCAATGCGCCGGGCTTTGCTTCGCCGGCAGCCAGTGCGTCGAGGTCGGTGGTCAGAATGTTCTGCAAAAAGTTCTCGGCATCCGGGCCTGACACGGAAACGAGTGCGTGGTCTTTCAACTGAGCAAAGGACATGGGCGGAAAAAGAACCTGATCTTGCAAAACGGTCGGCCATTACGTAAGCCGCTGACACTCCCCCCGCAAGAGACTGGATCAGCATGGCCACGACCTACGACCTCATCCTGACAGGCGGCACGGTGGTCAACCACGATGGTGAGGGCCGGCGCGACGTCGGCATCAATGGCGGGCGCATCGCCGCCATCGGCGATCTCGGCCAGGCATCCGCCGGCGAGACGGTCGACTGTCGCGGCCTGCACATCCTGCCGGGCGTCGTCGACAGCCAGGTGCATTTCCGCGAGCCGGGGCTTGAGCACAAGGAAGATTTGGAGACGGGCTCGCGGGCAGCGGTGCTGGGCGGCGTCACCGCCGTCTTCGAAATGCCCAACACCAACCCGCTGACCACCAGCGAAGCAGCCCTTGCCGACAAGGTTCAACGCGCCACCGGCCGCATGCATTGCGACTTTGCCTTCTGGGTCGGCGGCACCCGCGAGAATGCGAAGGACGCCGGCGATCTTGAACGGCTGCCGGGCGCGGCCGGGATAAAAGTCTTCATGGGCTCGTCCACCGGCGACCTGTTGGTCGAAGACGACGACGGCGTCGCCTCGATTTTGAGGAATACGCGCCGTCGCGCCGCCTTCCATTCTGAGGACGAATTCCGGCTGCGCGAGCGGCTTGGCGAACGCATCGAGAGCGATCCGTCCTCGCACCCGGTGTGGCGTGACGAGATCGCGGCACTGCGCTGCACCGAGCGCCTGGTGCGCATCGCGCGCCAGGTTCGCGCCCGCATCCACGTGCTGCACGTCTCGACCGCCGAGGAGATCGCCTTCCTCGAACAGCACAAGGATGTCGCGACCTGTGAGGCGACGCCGCATCACCTGACGCTGAGCGCGGATGACTATGCGCGGCTGGGCACGCTGATCCAGATGAACCCGCCGGTGCGGGCGGTGCGCCACCGCGACGGTATCTGGCACGGCATTGCGCAAGGCATCGTCGATGTGCTGGGCTCCGATCACGCCCCGCATACGCTGGCCGAGAAGGCAAAACCTTATCCGGCCTCGCCGTCGGGCATGACCGGCGTGCAGACGCTGGTGCCGATCATGCTGGATCATGTCAATGCCGGCCGGCTGACGTTGCAACGTTTCGTCGACCTGTCCAGCCACGGTCCGCAGCGCATCTTCGGCATGGCCAGGAAAGGCCGCATCGCCGCCGGTTACGATGCCGATTTCACGATTGTCGATTTGAAGCGCCGCGAGACCATCACCAATGCGCAGGCAGGCTCGAAGGCCGGCTGGACGCCCTATGACGGAAGGAAGGTGACGGGTTGGCCGGTCGGCACCGTCGTGCGCGGCCGACGTGTGATGTGGGAAGGCGAGATCGTCACCCCCGGACAGGGCAGGGCGGTGGAGTTTTCCGAGGCGCTGCCGGTCTAAATGGGCTTGTAGGCAAAGGCTGACGCTAACGCCGCTCAGTCTCCAGCGACGAAGAACGCCCACTGCCCATCCGGCGTGATGCCGACGCGGTAGAAGATGTAGGCGCCGAACTGCTTCATGCTGTCATAGTCGCCGGCGGTGACGATCTTGAACAGCTCGACCCGCTGCCTGGCGTCGAGCTTGTCCAGCGGCACCGCGAAGAAATACGGCCAGACATAGAGTTCCTGCGGCGTGCCGGCATCGACATGGACATAGCCGGCATTGAGCACCTCTTCCATGATGGCGAGGATCTCCTGGCCTTCCGCGTCGCCCGAAAGACCCTTCAGGAAGGTGATCGGGTCGCCTTCGATCTCGCTCAACGACAATTGGGTCATCGTGTCGCCCTTGCCGATCAGCGGCCGGAGCCTTTCGATATCGCCACTCTTGCAGGCCTCGACGATCAGGTCGTGCATGCGCCTGACCGGCTCCGGCAGCGTGCCGAGATCGTAGACGACCTCGGGCAAGGGTTCGTCCGGATCGGCACGCGGGTTGGCCATGCCACCATCGTCCGTTGGCCCCTCCGGTTCGACCTGCTCCGGCTCGTCGGGGGACGTCGGCTGGCTAGCCGCGGGCGGTGTCGTGCCGAGCGGGCCAGGCATCGGTACCCCGGTTCCGGGCGGCGACATGTTGTCGTCGGGGGGCGGCGCGACCGGAGAAGGAAGGTCCTCGCGCTTGATTTCACTCAGCGCATAAGCGGCGCTGCCTGCGAGGCAGAGCGCTAGCGGAACCGCGGCGCAAAAGACAGCGAGCCGGATGCTGAGGACCAAGCCACGCGGCTGGCCTGACATCGAAAAATTCACGGCTTGCCTCTCCAAAGAGCCTGATGCGGGTTCAGTGCCGCAGCCGTCCTGGTTCGAAGGCCCCGGCTATCACCTTTTCACGCATGCGGTCGAGCAGGGCAAGGGCCGAGGTTTCGCCATTGGCGCGCAGCATTTCGCCGAACGCGGTTTCAAGGGCTGCCTCGGCGATGATTTCCGGCTCGATTCCGGCCGAAAGTCCTTCCGCCCAGGCCTCGCTGTGGCTTTCCACGGCGGTCAGGCGCTTCTCTTCCCTGACCAGCGCGTCGATGTCGTTGACGCCATGTTCCATTGCGATGTCCACCCTTTTCAAGCGGCGATCCGACAGGTGCGGATCAGGCTTGGGCTGTCCCTTTTTACACGCAGGCTAAGTAAGTACTTGTAAATACGACATTTCTAGGGTCGTTTTCGACAAGGTCGGTAGCGTTTTGCAGACCTGCGTTCGATCCGACTTAAACTTAGCCGATTAGGCCGGCGAGGGGGACGAAAACCTTCAGTTTGAGTTAATTCCACATCCGCGCGATAAGGTTTCATTAATGCTGTTGCAGAAGTGCAACACAAGGATTGCACTAAGACATCACCAGATACAAGCCGGGAGGTGGCAAGTCAGTTGCCGTAGCGCGAGGCGATGTCGCGTGACAGCGTCTCGCCTTCCTTCATGTAGCGGCTGATGGCTTCCGTCGCCGAAGCGGTGCACTGCGTGTAGGTGCCGCTGAAGGAGCGGTAGCCGCGGTTGAAGCTGGCGATAAAGCGGGCGCGCCGCTCCGGGTCGGGATTTTCCGACGCGATCAGCTTTTCCATCTCGACCCGCCACTGGTCGCCCTTTTCGCCGCACAGATTGCGCAGGAAATGCAGCGATCCAAGCACCTCCGCCAGCCGCATCAGCCCGGGCTCGAACGGCGATTCGGCGGCCAAAGCCGGCCGCGCCCCGATTGCCGTGCTGGCGGCGAGGCAAGCTGCGAGAAAAAACACGGCGCGGATCATAAGTCTTTGTGGCGAAACAATTTGCCGCCCGCAAGGCGATTTTGGAGGTTTACGCCCCTGCATTCCTGAGCAATTCGTCGGCAACGGCAAACACCGAAGCGGCAAGCGGCATCGCCCTCATTTCGCTGAGCGTATAGAAGGCGGCGGTTTCGGCGTCGTCGCTGGCCACGGGTTCGCCGCTGGCATAGGTGGCGCCGAACACCGTCAGCAGATAGTCGACCGGATGCCCGTCGCTGCTGCCGTCGATGTGGATTTGCAGGAGGGGGCGGTAGTTGTGCGCCTGCAAGCCGGTTTCCTCACGCAACTCGCGTCGCGCGGCTTCTTCCAGCGTTTCTCCGGCCTCGACCTTGCCGCCCGGAAACGCATAAAAGCCTTGCGAAGGCTGCCGCGCCCGCTTGACCAGCAACACCGTGTTGCCGCGGACGATGGCGACCGAGACAGCCGGGAGTATCTTACGCACTTCGTCCATGGATCTCCGTTCGACCGCTGCATCACCTTGTGGACCAGCCGGCGGTGAACAGCTTTAGCGGTTGCGCGACGCCGGTTCCATCGTCACCGTCAGATGACATCAATTCGAAGAGCTTAGTTCATGTGCGGACGTTTTGCCTTGACCGCCACGCCTGACCAGACCGCCGCCTTTCTGGGGCTGGCGGAGCTGGAGGATTTTCCGCCGCGCTACAACATCGCACCGACGCAGCCGGTGCTGATGGCGGTCGCTGGTTTGCCGCAGGCGCCGGGCTCGAACCTTCCCGACCGGCAGCCGATGCTGGTGCGCTGGGGGTTGATCCCGACCTGGGTGAAGGACACACGCGCCTTTCCGCTGCTGTTCAACGCCCGCTCGGAGGGAGCAACGGAAAAGGCCTCGTTTCGCACCGCCATGCGCCACCGCCGCGCTTTGGTGCCGGCTTCCGGCTTCTACGAATGGCATCAATCAGGTGGCAAGAGGGGACAGCCCTATTGGGTGCGGCCGAAGCATGGCGGGCTTGTCGCCTTCGCCGGGCTGATCGAGACCTATGCGGAACCAGGCGGTTCGGAAATGGACACCGGCGCCATCCTGACCGTCAACGCCAATGCCGACATCGCCCATATCCACGACCGGATGCCGGTGGTGATCCATCCGCAGGATTTCGCCCGCTGGCTGGATTGCCGCACACTGGAGCCGCGCGACGTGGCCGACCTGCTCAGACCGGCACAGCTCAATTTCTTCGAGGCCGTCCCGGTTTCGGACCTTGTCAACAAGGTCGCCAACACCGGACCGGAGATTCAGGAGAGGGGCGTCGTGGGGCCGGAGCCCGAGAAGGCCAGGCGCCAGAAGCCCGGCGCGGACGACAGTCAGATGACCTTGTTTTAGCAGTATCTGCTATTTTCCTGAGGCGCTTCAGCGCCTTCATTGCCGGCGTCCCATTTACTGGCGACCGGCTGGCCGCACGTCACATCAGGCAGCGCGCGGCGATATGATCTTCTGCACCGGCTTTTTCTTCTTCGCTGTGTGGAGAAGGGCGGCGACGATCGCGGCCGGGCCGATCGCCCGATATTGACTGGCAAGCGCCGGTTGCTTGGCGCCGCTGGGTTCCTGCTGGGTTCGGGGCATTTCTCTCTTCCCTGGTAAGGTCTTCGTGTCCGCGTTTGCTGGTCGAATCCGACCAAATCGTGACACCTGGTGATCTAGCCGACGAATGTTTCATGACTGTGCCGAGATGTTTAATAAAATGTTTCGGTGCGTCATTACCTGTGATCCAGCGACCCTTTTGCCGAAAGTTGCGACTTGACGGCAACAGTGGGCGAGGCGATAAAGCCGCTTATGAGAACGTCTTTCGCCATTTGTGGCATTTGCATTATTGACTAGCTTCGCGCTGGTCCGGACGTTTTCGCCTATCTTCCTTCTAGAGTGGACAAACGCCCCGGCCAGCAGGCTGGAGCCTGATTTGCGTCTCGGCGCAAGGAAGGCTCCAACTCGAACAAGAGTATCGGACCGGGAAGGCACGGAATGTCTGACGCATCGAAGGGCCTGCGCCTCTACAACACGCTGACGCGGACAAAGGAGGATTTCTTCCCGATCGATCCGCGCAATGTGCGCATGTATGTCTGCGGTCCGACAGTCTACGACTTTGCCCATATCGGCAACGCGCGGCCGGTGATTGTCTTCGACGTGCTGTTCCGTCTGCTGCGCTATCTCTATGGGCAAGCGCACGTCACCTATGTGCGCAACATCACGGATGTCGACGACAAGATCAACGCCCGCGCCCTGCGCGATTTCGGCGGCGAGATCGCCTCGGGAAGACTGTCGCTGAACGAGGCGATCCGTCGGGTCACCGAAAAGACCGCCGACCAGTTCCACAAGGACGTGGCGACGCTCGGCTGCCTGGAACCGACGGTCGAGCCGCGCGCCACTGAGTTCGTCGAGCCGCGCGCCGATGGCAAGACCGACATGATCTCCTTGATTCAACGCTTGATCGAACGCGGCCATGCCTATGTCGCGGCAGGCGAAGTTCTATTCGACACCGTCTCGATGTCGGACTATGGCCAGTTGTCGAAGCGTCATCTCGACGAGCAGCAGGCCGGCGCCCGCGTCGCTGTCGATGCGCATAAGAAGAACCCTGGCGATTTCGTGCTATGGAAGCTGTCCTCGCCGGAAGAGCCGGGCTGGGACAGCCCGTGGGGCAGGGGCCGGCCGGGCTGGCACATCGAGTGCTCGGCGATGTCGGCCGCCTATCTTGGCGAGGTCTTCGACATCCATGGCGGCGGCCTCGACCTGATCTTCCCGCACCATGAGAACGAGATCGCCCAGTCGCGTTGCGCCCACGGCACTGGCGTGATGGCTAAGGTTTGGATGCACAACGGCTTCCTGCAGGTCGAAGGACAGAAGATGTCCAAGAGCCTGGGCAACTTCTATTCGATCAACGAGTTGCTGGAGACGGAGACCTTTGGCGGCCGCAAATGGCCGGGCGAGGTGCTGCGGCTCGCGATGCTGATGACGCATTATCGCGAGCCGATCGACTTTTCCGTGCGCAAGCTGGAAGAGGCGGAAAATACACTGCGCAAATGGAAGCGGGCGGCGGATCTGGCGCCGGCGGCGGCAAAGCAACTGCCGATGGAAGTCGTGGATGCCCTCTCGGACGATCTCGCCACCTATGCCGCGTTCCAGGTGATGACGCAGCTGGCCGGTGAGGCGGCCGACGGCAACGATGCTGCTGCTTCGCTGAAGGCAGCACTTTTGTTCCTCGGCTTCGATATCGGCGCAGCTAAGGTCGATGAAGGCGAGATCGCCAGGGCGATCGCCAAGCGCCTGGAACTGATCGCCGCCAAGAACTGGGCCGAGGCCGACCGCATCCGCGACGAGTTGCTGGCGCAAGGCATCCAGCTGAAGGACGGCAAGGATCCCGTCACTGGCGCTCGCATCACCACCTGGGAGGTAAAAAGATGATTGATCATCTTGGCATCACCGTTTCCGATTTCGACGCTTCCAAGGCCTTCTACGACAAGGCGATGGCGCCGCTGAGGGCCGCGCTTCTTTACATGGTGCCGCAGGAATACACTGGCAGCGCCAAGGTTGGCGGCTATGGCCGCGACCGGCCGGTGTTCTGGCTGCATGCGGGCAAGGACAAGCCGAAGGACCGCCAACATGTCGCCTTCACCGCACGCAGCCGCGCCGAGGTCGATGCCTTCCATGCCGCGGCCATCGCCGCCGGCGGTGAAGACAATGGTGGGCCGGGCCTGCGTCCGCACTATCATGCGAACTATTACGGCGCCTTTGTCTTCGACCCCGACGGCAACAATATCGAAGCCGTCTGCCACGCCCCGGAGTGACGCCATGAGCCTCGACAACAGACCGGTCTACACAGGCGGCTGCCAGTGCGGCGCCGTGCGCTTCCGTGTCGAAGGCGCACTGGGTGACGCCTCCGTCTGCCATTGCCGCATGTGCCAGAAGGCGAGCGGCAATTTCTATCTGCCGTTGGTGTCCGTGCGTGACGCAAAACTCGACTGGACGCGCGGTGAGCCCAAACGCTTCCGCTCCTCCAACGCCGCATTGCGTGGTTTTTGCGCCGATTGCGGCACGCCGCTGACCTTCGAGGCGCCCGACGGCATCGCGCTCGCCATCGCCGCCTTCGACGCTCCGCAGGAGATTGCGCCGACCATCCAGTGGGGCACCGAGGCAAAGCTCCCCTATGTGGATCACATCCACGACTTGCCCGGCGAGGACACGATGGCCGACATCTCGTCGGCCTCCTATCTTGCCGATCTTGTCTCTTATCAGCACCCCGACCACGACACCGAACAATGGCCGCCGGAGGACAGATCATGACCGATACCATTCGAACCGGCGGCTGCCAGTGCGGCGCCGTGCGTTTCCGCATTCGTGGGGCACTCGGACGCCCGTCCATCTGCCATTGCCGCATGTGCCAGAAACAATTCGGCTCGTTCTTCGGCGCGCTGGTGACGGTGCCCAAGGACGGCGTCGAATGGGTGCGCGAGGAGCCGAGCTATTTCCAGTCGTCGGTCAACATCGATCGCGGCTTCTGCGCTCGCTGCGGCACGCCACTGACCTACCGGCAGCCCGGTGGGCTCGAGATCGCCATCGGCGCTTTTGATGACCGCTCCGACCTCGCACCACAGATCCAGGTCAATTACGCCGCCCGGCTGCCGTGGGTGGAGAAGATCTTCGACGCGCCGATCCACGACGATCCCGATTACTACACCCGGCAGGAATCGATCATCTCCTTCCAGCATCCGGATCACGAGACGGCCAACTGGCCGCAGCAGGGCCTGAAATTATGAGCAGCGCGTTGCGTACCCTCTATCCCGAGATCGAAGCCTTCGAGACCGGCATGCTGGACGTTGGCGACGGCCACCAGGTCTATTGGGAACGCTCTGGCACCAGGGGCGCCAAGCCGGCTGTGTTCCTGCATGGCGGGCCGGGCGGCACCATCTCGCCGAAGCATCGGCGGCTGTTCGACCCGAAGCTCTACGACGTCATCCTGTTCGACCAGCGTGGCTGCGGAAAGTCGACGCCCAATGCCTCGCTCGAGGCCAACACCACCTGGCATCTGGTCGCCGACATCGAGCGCCTACGCGACATGTGCGGCTTCGACAAATGGCTGGTGTTCGGCGGCTCCTGGGGCTCGACTTTGGCGCTGGCCTATGCCGAGACGCACCCCGAGCGGGTCAGCGAGTTGGTGGTGCGCGGCATCTACACGCTGACGCGCGCGGAACTCGAACGGTATTACCAGTTCGGCGTCTCGGAAATGTTTCCCGACAAATGGGAACGCTTCCTGGCGCCGATCCCGGAGGCCGAGCGCGGCGACATGATGGCCGCCTATCGCAAGCGGCTGGTTGGCAGCGACCGCAAGGCGCAGATCGAGGCCGCCCGCGCCTGGAGCCTGTGGGAGGGCGAGACGATCACGCTGTTGCCGGATCCGGAAACCAGCGGCCCTTTTGGCGAAGACGACTACGCCGTCGCCTTCGCCCGCATCGAGAACCACTATTTCGTCCACGCCGGCTGGCTGGAGGAGGGGCAGCTGCTGCGCGACGCCTTCAAGCTTAGGGATATCCCCGGCACCATCATCCACGGCCGCTACGACATGCCGTGCCCGGCGCGCTATGCCTGGGCGCTGCACAAGGCATGGCCGAAGGCGGATTTCCATCTGATCGAGGGCGCCGGCCACGCCTATTCGGAACCGGGCATTCTCGACCGGCTGATCCGGGCGACGGATGAGTTTGCGGGGAAATGACCATGGCTCGCGAGCGCCTCTATATCTTCGACACCACACTGCGCGATGGTCAGCAGACGCCGGGCATCGACTTTTCCGTCGAGGACAAGATCGCCATCGCCAAGCTGCTCGACGAGTTCGGCATCGACTATATCGAGGGCGGCTATCCCGGCGCCAACCCGACCGACACCGCCTTCTTTACCGAGAAGCGTACGGCTAGAGCCAAATTCGTTGCCTTCGGCATGACCAAGCGGGCAGGGGTGTCGGCTTCGAACGATCCAGGTCTTGCCGCACTGGTCCAGTCGAGGTCGGACGCCATCTGTTTTGTCGCCAAGAGCTGGGACTACCATGTCCGCGTCGCGCTGGGCTGCACCAACGAGGAGAACCTCGAGGCGATCAAGGCTTCGGTCGAGGCGGCGGTCAGTGCCGGCAAGGAAGCACTGGTCGACTGCGAGCATTTCTTCGACGGCTTCAAGGCCAATCCGGACTTCGCCCTGGCCTGCGCCAGGATCGCCTACGACGCCGGCGCGCGCTGGGTGGTGCTGTGTGACACCAATGGCGGCACGCAGCCGTCGGAAGTGCGCGCCATCGTCGAGAAGATCATCGCGGCGGGCATCCCCGGTGACCGTCTGGGCATCCATGCCCATGACGACACCGGCCAGGCTGTTGCCAATTCGCTCGCCGCCGTCGAGGCCGGCGTGCGCCAGATCCAGGGTACGCTGAACGGCATCGGCGAGCGCTGCGGCAACGCCAATCTGATCTCGATCGTGCCGACGCTGGCGCTGAAGCCGGCCTTTTCCAACCGCTTCACAACAGGCATATCGGCCGAAGCGTTGGCCGGGATATCGCGCCTGTCCCGCGCCTTTGACGAATTGCTGAACCGCGCGCCGGAAGCGCAGGCGCCCTATGTCGGCGCTTCCGCCTTCGCCACCAAGGCCGGCATCCATGCCTCGGCGCTGGCCAAGGAGCCGGCGACCTACGAGCATGTGTCGCCGGAAGCGGTCGGCAACCGCCGCCGCGTCATGGTCTCGGACCAGGGCGGCAAGGCCAATTTCCTCGCCGAGCTGAAACGGCGCGGCATCGACGTGCCGAAGGACGACCATCGGCTCGACGCGCTGATATCGGTGGTCAAGGAGCGCGAGGCCGAGGGCTATGCCTATGAGGGCGCCGATGCCAGCTTCGAGCTTCTGGCGCGCAAGATGCTGCACGGTCTGCCGGAATTCTTCAGCGTCACCTCGTTCCGCTGCATGGTCGAGCGCCGCTTCGACGCCAACGGCCAGCTGAAGACGGTCTCCGAGGCGATCGTCAAGGTGCTGGTCGACGGCGAGGAGAAGATGTCGGTGGCGGAAGGGCACGGCCCGGTCAACGCGCTCGACATCGCGCTGCGCAAGGACCTCGGCAAGTTCCAGAGCGAGATCGTCGACCTCGAGCTTGCCGACTTCAAGGTGCGTATCCTCAATGGCGGCACCGAGGCGATCACCCGCGTGCTGATCGAATCGCATGACAGCACCGGCGCCCGCTGGTGGACGGTCGGCGTCTCCGAAAACATCATCGACGCCTCGTTCCAGGCGCTGATGGATTCGATCGTCTACAAGCTGATGAAGAACCGCGAGATGGCCGGGCTGGTCGCGGCGGAGTAGGTTGCTGCTCTTCTTCGCCCCCACTTCGTGGGGCGAGGAACCCAGGTTCTGCGAAGGCAGCCTCTTGAACCATCAGCGAAAGTCCATTGATCCATCAGAACTTTGCGATGGTCTTGGGCAAGCCGCTGGCGCATAGCATTGGGCCATGGCCACGCATTCAATTCAGCTCGAAGCAGACTCGAAGGCCCGTCGCGGCTTCCTGCTGGCGCTGGGCGCCTATCTCCTGTGGGGATTGCTGCCCTTCTACATGAAGGCGGTCGCACACCTGCCGCTGGCCGAAGTCATCGCGCACCGCATCGTCTGGTCGGTGCCGATCGCGGCCGTCGTTCTGGTCTGGGCCGGCCGCACCGCGGATTTCAAGGCCGCACTTCGTTCGCCGCGCACCATTTCGATGGCGGCGCTGACGGCGGCGCTGATCTCGGTCAACTGGGGCATCTATGTCTGGGCGATCGCGGTCGACCGTACCGTCGAGACCGCGCTCGGCTACTACATCAACCCGCTGGTCAATGTCGTCGTCGGCGCGCTGCTGCTTGGCGAACGGCTCGACCGGCTGCAGATCGCGGCGGTGGCGCTGGCCACGGTCGCGGTCACTGTGCTGACGATCGAGGGCGGCAAGCTACCCTGGGTGTCGCTGGCGCTTGCCTTTTCCTTCGCCGCCTATGCCTTCTTCCGCAAGACGCTGCCGGTCGGCCCGAGCCAGGGTTTCCTGCTTGAGGTGCTTTTGCTGTCGGTGCCGGCGCTCGGCTACATCATCTTCCTCATCGTCACCGGGCAGGACCATTTCGTCTCCGGCAATGCGACCGACACCGCGCTGCTGATCGGCTGCGGCCCGGTCACGGCGGTGCCGCTGCTGCTGTTCGCCTTCGGCGCCAGGCTCTTGCGTCTCTCGACCATAGGCATCATGCAGTACATCGCGCCGACCATCGTGTTCCTGATCGCCGTGCTGATTTTCGGCGAACCCTTCGGCAGCACTCAGGCCATCGCCTTCGGCCTGATCTGGACGGCGCTGGCGATCTACTCCTGGTCGATGTTTTCTTCGGCGCGCAAGGCCGGCGCTACATCCCGCGCCCCAGCCGCCTGACGAACAGATAGACGACCGCCGCGACAACCAGCGATATCGCCGACGCCACCCAAAAGCCCACCGGCGTGTCGACCAACGGCAGGCCGCCGACATTCATTCCGAACAGCCCGGAGATGATCGTCATCGGCAACAGCACCGCCGTCATCACCGACAGCATGTAGAGCAACTGGTTCGACTGCGTCGTCAGCTTGGCCATCAGCTCGTCCTGCAAAAGCCGGGCGCGCGCCTGCAATTGCTCGCCGTCATGGTGCAATGTATGGGCGCGGTGCGAAAGCCGCGCCGCCATGTCGTTGATCGCATCCGGCAAATCGTTGCGATGCGAATGGTCGAGATGGCGGAACAGGCTGGTCAGCGTCGCCATCTGCCGATGGATCACCACCAGATGCCGGCGCGCATCGACCAGCGCCTGCCGCTCATTGTGCCATGCGTCGCAGACAATGCGGTCCTCGATGCCGTCGAGCGTGTCGCCAAGGCTGCCGAGTTCCGTCACCATGCCGTCGAGCGACTGGCCCATGACAGCCTCGATCAATTCAGCCGGAGAGCGGAACTTGCGCGACCCGTTGTCGATCGCCTTGCGGATATTATCGACCGACCGTAGCGGCTGCTTGCGGCCGCCGATCAGCATCGTGTCGTTGAAGGCGAAGCGGAAATGGCCGAGCCCGCGCGCCTCCGCCGAATAGTCGTGGCGCAGATCCGGCAGGTCGCCATGGAGCCAGTCGCCCTCGAGGTCGATATGGCAGCCATGGCCGGCCGACAGGAAGGCGTCGCGCACTGGCGGCGGCAGCGCAGGTTCGGTGGCGATCTCATGGCGGGCACGCATGTCGGAGAGCTGGTAGCTGCGCCATGTCCAGTGCGTGGCGGCCGGGTCTTTGGTTCGCGTGCCCTCGGCGGTGAAATGATAGATGAAGAACAGCCCATGCTCGTCGGGCAGATAAGGCGACAGCTCGCTGCCTTCCGCGTTGAGAGCGATATTCATGGTCGCTTCGCCAGGGTCTCGAATACGGCGCCGCGCGGTGGCGGCCGGACTGTGATTCCTAGCACGGGCGAACCCGGTTTCGTGTGACGGTTTCTTGACGGTGGCTCAGAGCTTGTCGATCACCGACTGCACACCCTCGGTCGGCGCATCGACCGACGATCCAGCGACCATGATGGCGGCGACGATCGCTTCCGGGTCTTCGACCACCAGCGGCTTGACTCGCTGCGCGGTGTGGATGAAGCCTTCGGCCATCATATGGTCGAGCAGCGCCAGCATCGGATCCCAGAATCCGCCAACGTTGCCGAAGACGATCGGCTTGCGGTGATGGCCGAGCTGCGCCCATGTCATGATCTCGATGATTTCCTCGACCGTGCCGATGCCGCCCGGCAGTGCCACAAAGGCGTCGGATTTCTCGAACATGCTGTGCTTGCGCTCGTGCATGTTGTCGGTGATCACGAGTTCGTCGAGCCTATCAAGCGCGGTTTCGGTGGCCTCCCTGTTGATCAGGAAGCGTGGAATGATACCCGTCACCTTGCCGCCAGCCCGCAATGCGCCTTCGGCAACGGCTCCCATGATGCCCCTGGTGCCGCCGCCATAGATCAGACGCAGGCCGGACTTGGCGATCGAACGCCCAAGCAGGTGTCCGGCCTTGGCATAGGTTTCATCGCGGCCCGGAGATGAGCCGCAATAGACACAGACGGATCGAATCGTGTTCATGAGATGATTGGTGATTGGGTCTCTATTCATGGTCAAGCCCCGGGATGGGCTTTTTCTTGCTGGCTCCTTTTCTTGTCGGCCCCCTTTTTCTTGTCGGTTTGGGCAAAACAGGTTAGACCGGCATTAGGTGGCTAAGGGGCAGGGAAATATGGCAATTAATCCATTGAAGGCGTTTTTGTTCGCCGCCGGCGGCTCCGTCGCCGCTGCGGGAACCGCCTATGTGTCGGGCGCGCTCGACCCATATCTCAATCGCGCGCCGCCGGCGGAAGTGGCCTCGCTGAGCCCGCCGGCAGAGAAGCCGGCCGAGCCGGCCACCGAGGGACGGCTTCCGCCTGAGGCTACGGATGCGCCGGCCGCCGATGCGATGGCACCGGCAGCGCCGGCGACGGCACCGGCCGTGGCCGGGGTGGTCGCTCCAAGTTTCGATGTCGTGCGGGTGGAAAGCAATGGTTCCATCGTCGTCGCCGGCAGTGCGGCGCCCAACGCCAAGGTGGAGATCCTCAACGGTTCGACAGTTCTCGGCTCGACGGTCGCCGGTCCTGATGGCGCCTTTGCCATCGTTCTCGACGATCCGCTTAAATCCGGCGACTACACGATCACACTGCGTTCGACGACGCCCGACAATGTCGTGACCCCCTCGGCGCAGACCGCCGTCGTCTCGATTCCCCAGAATCCGGCCGGCCAGGTGCTGGCCATGGTCGAGGAGCCGGGCAAGCCGTCCGAACTGCTTACCGTTCCCACCGCCGAGACAAAGCCTGAGGCGCCCGCCGGCGGCGACCAGGCGGCTGCCCCGGCCCCCGAAGCGCCTGCCGCCGCAGCGCCGGCGCCGGCCTCGCCGGCACCTGCTGCCCCGGCTGCTACAGCCCCAGCCGCACCCGAGCCGGCCCCACCAGCGTCTGCTGCCGCTGTGGCGGAGCCCAAGATCATTGTCGAAGCCGTCGAGATCGACGGCAGCAAGATCTTCGTCGCCGGCCTCGCCGACCCCGGTCGCAAGGTGCGTGCCTACGCCAACGATATCTTGCTCGGCGACGCGAAAACCTCGCCCGATGGCCACTTCCTGGTTGAGGCGACGCGCGACATTCCAGTCGGCACCTACACGATTCATGTCGACGCACTCGATGCCGACGGGGTCAAGGTGGTGGCGCGTGCCGCCGTGCCGTTCGAGCGGGAGCCAGGCGAGTCGATCGCCGCCGTGGCACCCGCCGAGCCGAAGCCAGCCGAGGTCCAGTCTGCCACGCCGCCCGCCGCTGACGCGACCGCGCCTGCTGCTCCCGCTGCTGAAGCCCCGGCCGGAGTGGCGGCGGCAACGCCGGCGGCCAAAATTCCCGAGACGACGGCGCCCCAACTCGAGCATGCCGATGGCGCCGTCATCATCCGCCGCCACGACACGCTGTGGCGGATCTCGCGGCGGGTCTATGGCCACGGCGTGCGCTACTCGACCATCTATCTCGCCAATCAGGATCAGATCAGCGATCCCGACCGTATCTGGCCGGGACAGGTGTTCAAGGTTCCGGAAAGATCGCAGGAAGGCGAAGCCGCCGACCTCAAGGCAATGGGCGACCAGATGACAACGACCCCGACCAAACCCAACTAGACGTTTAACATCAGTTAGACGTTCAAGACTCCGTAGAAATCAATTTTCTTGGTTCGGGTCTCTTGCAGAAAGTTTGTTCATCGTCTATCGGCGATAGACGATGAACGCTCCCCTGATCGAGAAGACCTGCGGCTTCGCCGATAGCCAGTCCGTCGCCGCGAAGCTTGCCGCGCTTTCGCATCCGGCGCGGATCGAGATCCTCAGGCATCTTTCGGCCAACCGCTCCTGCTGCTGCCGCGAGGTCGTGGATCATCTCGACCTGGCGCAGTCTACCGTTTCGCAGCATCTGAAGATATTGGTCGACGCCGGGCTCGTCCGCTACGAACCGGACCGGCAACGCTCGCGCTACGAAGTCGACGGCCATGCGCTTGCCGACGTTTCCGCATCGCTGGCCGCGCTCGTCAATTCCTGCTGCTCCGGCCGCTAGACCATGATCCCGAAGCGGAGGACCGCGTCAGCGAAAAGTGGAAACCGGTTTTTACTGCGCTGACCTACGGTTCGGAAAGATCATGGTCAGGCAATAAGAGATAAGAAAAAAGGCAATAAAAATGGCCGAAAAAACCGTTTCCGCCGACTCGGGTTCGACTTTCAAGACATTGCGCAACCTTTGGCCCTATATGTGGCCCGCCGACCGCGCCGACCTAAGGGCACGGGTGGTGTGGGCGACCGTGCTTCTTGTCGTCGCCAAGCTGACGCTGGTTGCCGGCCCCTATTTCTTCAAATGGGCGACCGATGCGCTGGCCGGCGACGCCAGGTCGGTGCCGCCGCTGCCGGCCTTCCTGCTGGCGCCGGTCATGCTGGTCGTCGCCTACAATATCGTGCGGCTTTTGCAGCTCGGCTTCAATCAGCTCCGCGACGCGCTGTTTGCCCGCGTCGGGCAGTATGCGGTGCGCCAGCTCGCCTTCCGCACCTTCATCCACATGCATCAACTGTCGCTGCGCTTCCATCTCGAACGCCGCACCGGCGGCCTGTCGCGCATTATCGAACGCGGCACCAAGGGTATCGAGACGATCGTTCGCTTCACCGTGCTCAACACCTTGCCGACCATCCTCGAGTTCGCGCTGACGGCCGGCATTTTCGCTTATGCCTATGGCTGGAAATATGTCGCGGTCGTCGCGGTCACGGTCTGGCTCTATGTCTGGTTCACGGTAAGGGCGAGCGACTGGCGCATCGGCATCCGCCGCGACATGAACGACAGCGACACCGATGCCAACACCAAGGCGATCGACTCGCTGCTCAACTTTGAGACGGTCAAGTATTTCAACAACGAGGCCATGGAGGCCCAGCGCTTCGACCGTTCGATGGCGCGCTACGAGATCGCCGCGACCAAGATCTGGACTTCGCTTGGCTGGCTGAACTTCGGCCAAGGTGTCATCTTCGGTCTCGGCACAGTCATCGTCATGTGCCTTTCGGCGCTGGAAGTGCAGGCTGGCACGCAGACTGTCGGCGACTTCGTCTTCATCAACGCCATGCTGATGCAGCTATCGGTGCCGCTCAACTTCATTGGCTTCATCTACCGTGAGATTCGGCAAGGCTTGACCGACATCGAGCAGATGTTCGACCTGCTCGACGTGCCGCAGGAGATCGTCGACAAACCAGGTGCCAAACCGCTGGTCGTCGGCGCTGGCAAGGTCGAGTTCCGCGACGTACATTTTTCCTACGATCCCAACCGCAAGATACTGAAAGGGATCAGCTTCGAGGTGCCGGCCGGCAAAACGATTGCCATTGTCGGGCCGTCAGGCGCCGGCAAGTCGACCATCTCGCGGCTGCTGTTCCGCTTTTACGACATCCAGGGCGGCAAGATCCTGATCGACGGGCAGGACATTCGCGACGTGACCCAGGAGAGCCTGCGCGCGGCGATCGGCATGGTGCCGCAGGACACCGTGCTGTTCAACGACACCATCGCCTACAACATCCGCTACGGCCGCGTCGAGGCCAGCGAGGAGGACGTCCGCAAGGCGGCCGAACTCGCTCAGATCGGGCCGTTCATCGAGCGGTTGCCCGACGGTTACCGGTCGATGGTCGGCGAGCGCGGACTGAAACTGTCCGGCGGCGAGAAGCAGCGCGTGGCGATCGCCCGCACCATTTTGAAGGCGCCGCCGATCCTGATGCTCGACGAGGCGACCTCGGCGCTGGACAGCCATACCGAACAGGAGATCCAGGCGGCGCTCGATCTCGTCAGCCAGGGCCGCACCACCCTCGTCATCGCCCACCGCCTGTCGACGGTGATTTCGGCCGACGAGATCATCGTGCTGCAGGACGGCCAGATCGCCGAGCGCGGCACGCATGCCGCCTTGATGCGCAAGGCCGGTCTGTACGCCTCGATGTGGGACCGCCAGCGCGAAGCGACGGAGGCCGAGGAGCGGCTGCGGATTGCGCGCGAGAGCGACGAGTTCGGCGTCGTCGTCCGCCGCCGCACCTCGGAGGTGAGCTGACGTTTTGAGAACGAGTTGATTTTTCCGCTTGACCTCAACTTAAGTTGAGATCGTAGACCGTGATCGAAGGTACGTGGTGCACCTGTTCGCGATCGGAGATACGGAAATGGATCAGCTAAATCAACAATATGGCAATGGTAGTGTGTTCAGGGTCGACAAGTTCGTCGTCCCTGGCGCGGCCCGCGAAGAAATCATCGCCAAGGTCAGGATGACGCATGAATTGCTGCGCCAGCAGCAAGGCTTCGTGCAGGATTTCCTGCTCGAGCAATTCTCCGGGCCGGGCGAGTTCAACCTCGTCACCATTGTCGAATGGGAAAGCCAGGCGGCCGTCGACAAGGTGGTGCCGATCGTCAAGGCTGCGCATGAGCGCATTGCCTTCAACCCGCAGGAGACGATCGCCCGGCTCGGCGTCAAGGCCGACATCGCCAACTATCAGCGGATTCCCGGCGTGTAGGCTCTCTACGGCCAGCCGGCACCTGGTGCCGGTGCCTCGATGCTGAGCACCTGGCCGGTGCGGGCATTGCTGATCATGTATTCAAAGCCGCGCCATTCCGCGGTGACGATGAACAGCGTCTTGCCGTCGGCGCCGCCGAGCATGCAGGCAAAACAGCCGCGATCGGCGTCGATGCTCTCGAGCATCGCGCCGCCTTCGCGCACGCGTACACAGTGCCGGTTGGGCACGTCGGCATACCAGACGGCGCCCTCGGCATCGAGGCAGATGCCGTCGGGAAAGCCGTTGCCGAGGTTGGCCCAAAGCCGCCGGTTGGAAAGGCTGCCATTGGCGGCGATATCGAAGGCGGTCAGCCTGTTGGCGTAGGATTCGGCGACGATCAGCGTCTTGTTGTCAGGCGTCACCGCCATCCCGTTGGCGAAGGCAATCTTGTCCGCCACCTGCCGCATGGACCCGTCCGGGGTAATCAGCACAATGGTGCCGGGGCCGAAATGCTGGCCGGGAGCCGGCACTGGCCCGCCGCCATTGACGTAGATGTTCCCGCGCCCATCGACCACGATCTCGTTCCAAGGGCTCCTTGAAAGACCTCGCAGATCAGCATGGGTGACCAGCGTACCGTCTGTTTCTTGCCGCAGCACCAGTCCCTCACACCCGCAGACGACGAGCAGGCGACCGTCCGGCAGCCAATCGATCGAATAGGGCAGGGTGGCCGGCACGGTTAGCATGATGTCGCTGCTGCCGTCGGCGTCGACGGCGATGATCTGGCCGGTTCCCCAGTTGCAGAACCACAGCCGACCGTCATGCCAGCGCGGCGACTCGCCGAAGGCAAGGCCATTCGTGATGATATTCGCTTTCCTGGCGGCTGATTTCGGCGACGGCATTGGCTTGCTCCCTTGTTGCACGACGCCGCTCTTTCCGGAGCCGTCGCGAAGCGCTATCCGTCCAAGGACGAGCGACGGGGCGATGTTCCGACACGTTCCTCAGGATTCCCTGGCGATTGGCGCGCTTTTCTTCGCGCTTCGCATTGGAAGGCGTCGACAAACCAGATCAGTTGAATGCCTTTTTTCTTTCTCAGCAGATGATATCGTCTAGCCGGCAATAACCCGCCAGCTGTTGCTTGTGCGATTCAGGAGCACTTTGGATGTTCGGATTTTTTTCGCGCAAGCCTAAGAAGACGTCCGGGCAGCCGGCGACGCCTTCTGCAGGGCAGTCGGAAGTCCATCTGCCGCTGCCCATTGTGGTACGTCGCTCGGCCGTGGAAGCGGCGATGGACGAGCCCTTCGAACTCGTCTTCGCGGTCGAGAGGTTCATCCAAACTATGACTTCTGAAGGGGTCTACCATTATTCGGAAATCAGTCCAAAGGCGATGCAAGTTTATCACGCGGACTTGTATTCGGCCGAGGTGAAAAATGGCGGTCACAGCCAATTCATCCACAACGCAGGCCAGGAAATCGACGCCATCATCGCTAGCGCGCGTGCCGGTCTCGCCTCCATGGGCGCGAAGGAGCAGTTGGCAACTCTGGAAAAGATGTCTGTTTGGGTCGCCGAGCATCCTGATGAAGCTGCAGGACAGACCGGCTTCGAGGGCGGCCGCGACGACTTCCTCGATACGCTTGATGATGCTTTCTACGATGCTGACGAGGCTGAGCCGATGCAGCGCCTGACGGCACATTGGATCGCTTCATGGCCCGATCTGAAAATTGTCGATGATGACGACTACGACGATGCCATATATCAGTTGGTGATGGCCAATCCCCAGCGCGCTGGCAGGCTTCTTCATCGCTCGGTTACCAAGCTGGCACGGCAGATGATCGGCTGGCGCGCTGTCGGTGTCGGCCTTGCCTGCGCCAGGCTCTCGCCACCGGAAGTCAAGCTGGCGTTCGGCATGGCGAGGGTACTGAATGTCGAGGGCGAGCAGCAGATGACTTACCAACTCCGCACCAGCGCGAAGGAGCCCAGGCTGTGCGTCGTTACCGACGCGCACGCCGCTATCTATGAATATATCGCGCAGGAGGATCCGCCCATCGTACGCGCAGGTGAGAACCTGTTGGGAGCTAACGCCCCACGTGTCGGCACCAGACTTGCCCGCGTCGAAGCGTCGGAGATCACCACGGTCGTCAATCTGGCAGAGGAATACCACGCGCCGGTCGCCATTGACCTTTTGCTGCGCAAAGCAGGATTTGATCCGACCGACGCCATCGTCTCCGCAAATTCGGTCGTGCCGAAGGATGAAGGAGCGGTCTTGAACTGGGTGGTGATTGCTGGCGGCAAGGCTTTCTTTATCCAATCGTCTCCTAACGGAAGTGCGTTGTTGCGCGGCAAGGACGACGCAAAGCTGGCGGAAGCCTGGATGCCTGAGCTTGAGGAGCATTTTGCCCGCTCTGCCGCTGCGGGCTGAGCCGCTTCTGCGCATTCTGCCTAAACCCACTCCACGGCTACGGTATTGGGGCCGGAGACCTTCCCCATTGCCGCGTTGCGGCCACAGGGTGTTTCCGCTATTGAGGCCGGACCTGAAACAAGGGCTGCTCCCGTCCCATGGACCTCGTCGACACGATCAAGAAAACGTTCGTTCCGATCCATCGCGAAGGCTATCCGTTCATCGCGGCGTTCGCCGCGGTGACGCTTTTCCTCGGCTATTTCTCTTCGATCCTGTTCTGGATCTGCCTCATCCTGACGGCCTGGTGCGTCTATTTCTTCCGCGATCCGGAGCGCGTCACGCCTGTCGACGACCGGCTGGTGGTGAGCCCGGCCGACGGCATCATCACCGCGGTCGGTCCGGCCATGCCGCCGCGCGAACTCGGACTCGGCGGCACCGAAATGACCCGCATCTCGGTGTTCATGGACGTCTTCTCCTGCCATGTGAACCGCGCTCCGGTGCGCGGCCGCATCACAAGGATCGAGCATCGGCCGGGCGCATTCCTCAACGCCGCACTCGACAAGGCGAGTGCCGACAACGAGCGCAACGGCCTGGTCATCGAAAGCCCCAACGGCACAGTAGCCGCGGTGCAGATCGCCGGCCTGGTGGCACGGCGCATCGTCTGCTGGGCCGAGGCCGGCGGCACGATCGGCATCGGCGAGCGCTTCGGGCTGATCCGCTTCGGCTCGCGCGTCGACGTGTTCCTGCCCTCGACGGCGACACCGCGTGTCGCCGTCGGTCAGACCGCGGTTGGCGGTGAGACCATACTGGCCGAATTCGGCGGTGTCGCCGCAACGCCGCTCGTGCGGGTGTCCTGAGCCGTGGGCGCGCCATTCAAGAAATTCGAGGCGCATGGCGGCGGCGGCCCGCGCATCCGTGAAATCCCGATGCGCATGGTGCTGCCCAATCTCGTCACCGTGCTCGCCATCTGCGCCGGCCTCTCCGGCATCCGCTTCGGCTTCGAAGGCCGTTTCGAGCCGGCAGTGGTGATGGTGCTGCTCGCCGCCTTCCTCGACGGCATCGACGGCCGCCTGGCGCGAATGCTGAAGGCGACGTCCAAATTCGGCGCGCAGATGGATTCGCTGGCCGACATCGTCAATTTCGGCGTAGCACCCGCACTGGTGCTCTATGCCTTCCTGCTCGACCGGGCCGGCTCGCCGGGCTGGATTGCCGCGCTCCTGTTCACCATCGCTTGCGGGCTTAGGCTTGCCCGCTTCAACGTGCTCGACGAAGAGACCGACCGGCCGCAGTGGCAGGTCGAGTATTTCGTCGGTGTGCCAGCGCCGGCGGGTGCCGTGCTGGTGATGCTGCCGCTTTATCTGTACTTCCTGCGGCTTGGCCTGGAGCCATCCCGCCCTGCAGCCTACGTCGCCACCGGCTTCACCATTCTGGTCGCCTTCCTGCTGGTCAGCCGGCTGCCGGTCTATTCCGGCAAGAGCCTGAAAATCCCGGGCGACAGGGTGCTGCCGATCATCCTCGGCGTCGTCCTCTACATCCTGCTGTTGATGACCTACCCCTGGTACACGCTGACGGCGTCGGTCGCCGGCTATCTGATCTTCCTGCCGTTCAGCGTCCGCGCCTATAGCAGGCGTGCCAAGCGAGAGGGCGAGAAGGTTCCGCCTTCGGATATCGGTTGACAGGCCTGTCGCCAATTCGCTCCGACGGTCACCTGGTGCGGGAACCTGCCGGGCATCTCGACCGTTCTGTCTCAACGGGCGAGGCGCGCGACCTCCCGAAACGCCTCGCCACCGATCTCTCAAGCTGCTGTCCCAGGTGCAGCACCTGGAGAAGAGCGAGGAGAAATGGCTGTCGTCCTCATCGGTGCGTTGCTTATTGTCGCTGGCGTTGTGTACATGGCTGGCGCAGCCCTCGGGCGAGGGCGGCTCAGCGATCCGGAGCCTGTTCACACGGCGCCGGATCGCCCGACCCCAAAGCTCGCAACGCCAGGCCCGACACTGGAGCCGCGGCGGCGCGGTCTTGGTTTCCTCGGCCTGTCGCAGAACTGGCCGGGCCTGGCAATGATGGCGGTCGGCGTCATCCTGCTGTTGTCGGTGGTGGTCCTCTAGCGCTTTAAGCTGCCGCGTTGAGCCCCAGCCGGTCGATCGCCAGTTTGCGGGTCGAGACATAGTCGGTCTTGCCCGAACCCAGCACCGGGATTTCCTCGACCTTGACGATGTCGTTCGGAACCATCAGTTCGGCGGCACCGGCCTTTTTGCCGAACGTGCGCAATTCGTCGGGGTCGGCGTCATTGGCGGTGGTGACCAGCACGATGCGCTCGCCGCGGCGTTTGTCCGGCACCGCCACCACGGCGTGGTGCTCTTCCGGCCATAGCGACTGCACCAGCATCTCGACCGCGCCCAGCGACACCATTTCGCCGGCGATCTTGGCGAAGCGCTTGGCCCGGCCGCGAATGGTAAGGAAGCCTTCGCGGTCGACCGAAACGATGTCGCCGGTATCGTGCCAGCCGTCGCGCGGCTGCAATTCACCGGGTCGATCTGATGTCATGTAGCCCATCATCAGGTTCGGCCCATCGATCCACAACTGTCCGGCGCCGCTGACGCCCTCGACCGGTTCGAGTTTCATCCGCATGGCCGGCAATAGCCGCCCGACTGTGCCGTCGCGGCCGTGGATGGCTGTGTTGACGGCAACAACCGGCGCTGCCTCGGTCAGCCCGAAACCCTCGATGATCTCGGCCTGGAAGCGTTCACGGTAGACACGGCGCGTCTCCGGTCTCACCGCTTCGGCGCCGGCGACGATGAAGCGCAGGCTGGAGAAATCGCCGTCCTTGGCGGTGCGCGCATAGTTTGCGAGGAACGTATCGGTGCCGAACATGACGGTCGGCCTTGCCTTGCGCGCGACCTCGGGGATCAGCTTGTAGTGGAGCGGCGAGGGGTAGAGGAACAGTTTTACCCCGGTGACCAGCGGCAGGATGGTGCCGCCGGTGAGCCCGAACGAGTGGAACACCGGCAGCACGTTGAGCAGGATGTCGGCCGGGGAGATGGTGATGCGGGCTTCGGCCTGCATGGCGTTGGCGAGAAGATTCCTATGCGAGAGCACCACCGCCTTTGGCGTGCCCTCCGAGCCTGAGGTGAACAGGATCACCGCTGGCTTGGCCGCGTCCTGCCCCTGCAGCGGTAGGCGCCACAGCAAAGCGGCGGCGAGCTTGTCCAGCACGGTTACGCTGGCCCGCACATCCTCCAGCCATAGCAGCCTGGCGCCGCCTTCTTCCACCGCCGCGACGATGTCAGCGAGGCTTGCCTTGTCGATAAAGGCTCGCGACGAGACCACTGTGCGGATCTCCGTCGTGCGCACGGCTGCGGTGACGCTGGCCGGTCCTGCGGTGTAGTTGATCATCGCCGCCACCCGGCTCGCCGACAACAGCCCAATGAGCGACAGCACAACGCCGTTGGCGTTGGGCAGCAGCAGTCCAACCGCTTCGCCCGGTGCCGTCACAGCCTCGAAGCGGCGGCCCAACACCCGCGCGCCGATGAACAGCTTTCTGTAACTCAGTGCGCCGCCGATCACATCTTCGACGATAGGATGCGAGGCGCCCACACGGTCGGCGGCGTCGCGTATGGCGAGAAACAGCCCGCGATCAAGATCGCTGCCGAACAGCCGGGCCTCGGCGAAACGGTCGAACAGCGCGTTGGTGTTCGAGGACTGATCAGGGTTTCGCGCCACCAGTTCGGCGATGGTCATTGGCTCCAGCACACTGATCGACAGGTGCGGAAACCAGTGCCGGGGCGCCTTGTCCTCCGGTGTCAGCGATGCCGGCAGCGTTCGCGCTCCAGCGACGAAGATCGGCACGATGCGGGCGTCGGCCTGCATCGCGATGCGGGTGACGGCGCGAAACAGGCGAAATGTCCTGACATCAGGCTCGACCATATCCGGCAGGTAGACGGCGAGGCGGCCCTTGCCCTTCAGCACCCGCACCAGCCGGCGGCTGACGAAGACATGCTCGGCGTTGAAGGCGATGGTGCGGCCAAGCTCGCGCCAGGGTTCGAGCCAGGGCGATCGCGCCGAGGCCTCGTCGAGGATGTGCAGCGTGTCTTCCGGCAGCAATGACAGCATCAGCGCCGGTTCGAGGCGCGACTGATGCGAAATGACGTAGATGACCGGGGTGGCCGCGTTGCGGGCGATCCTGATACGGCTGTCGGCAATCCGGTAGGCGAGCTTGAACGGCACATAGAGCAGCGCCTGGACGAAGCGCAGGCCGAGGCGGAATTTCTCCACCACGCCGATCAGCAACCAGGCCGCAACGAGGCCCGCAAGCAGCGCTAGTGTCAGGATCATGCCGCATCTCCCAACGTTTTTCACGTCGCGCCTCTTCGGCGGGCGCTTCGGTGAGAACCTAGCCGAAGTGGGCCCAACGTCAATGCGGAGCTTTTCCTTCTCTACCTTGCGGGTGAACAGTCGGTTGCGCGCCATTCAGAGGCTGCTCGACCGGGGCGCAGCCGGCATGTTCGCAGACAGCCTTCCCTTGGCCCTAGCCTAGCGCCCAAAGAAAAAGCCGACCTTGCGGTCGGCTATAGGTTGACGGGCCGAGGGGTTTGGGGGGACTTGGGGTGACCCGTCAACCCAACAATGCCTGAACCCGATGATGGTTCCATGACTTTGCGGATTTATTTCAGGGGCAATTTATTTCAGCGGTAGATTTTCTCAGGCGGAGCGCTGCCTGGCCGCTTGCCAGTCGCGCCCGGCATGGGCGAACACCGCGCAGAGCACGATGACGCCGCCGATCATGCTGGCGGCCGGCGGGATCTCGGCCAGGAACAGGAAGGCGAACAGGATCGCGAACGGTACTTCAGCCGAGCCCAGCAGGCCGGATTCGGCGGCCGGGATGAGCCGTGCCCCCTCCGTCCACAGGATAGAGGCCAGCGCGAAGGACATCCCGAAAGCGACGAGCAGAACGGCGTCTCTGGCCGAGACCGCCAATGGGTCGGTGACGAACCAGCCGAGCACGAACAAAAGAAACGCCGATACCGCGCCGGCCCACACCACAGGCGTATCGCGGAAAGAGCGCACCATGATCATGTAGAGCGCGGCGCCGATCGTCATCAGCAGCGCCAGCCCGTCGCCGAGCAGATGGCCGGTGCCAAAGCCGGACCAGACCATGATCGCCACACCGCTGAGCGACACGGCGGCGGCGGCAAGCGTCTGCAGTCGGAAACGCTCACGGACCAGCATGAAGGCAAGCAGCGCGGTGACGAAGGGCGCGGTGGCGTAGATGATCGCGACATTGGCGACGAAGGTGAACTTGAACGCCGAGATGAAAGCGATGCTGGCGAGCGCGCCTTCGATCGCCAGCAGCCAGCCGCGCCAGCCGAGGCGCAGGCTTTCACGTCCGCCGGAGCGACGGCGCCGCCAAAGCACATAGAGCGTGATCAGGATCGAGCCGACGAAGCCACGCCAGCAGGTGATGGTCAGCGGGTCGGCATGGATCGACTTGGTCAACACGCCGGTGAGGCCGAAGACCGCCGCCGACGCCGAAACCAGGATAATGCCAAGGGTGCGCTCGGCAGCGGTGTCGATGGTGCCTGGCATGCTTAGGGATCCCGTCATGTCACCAGACTACGCTGCCTTGTCCTGACACCGTACTGTCAGCAGGGGTTGCCGCATCCTACAGCCGCTTGCGGAAATGCTCGTTGCCGATGATCAGCAGGCCAGCGGCGACGATCAGGGCGGCGCCGAGGAACACTTCGTGGCGCGGCACGTCGCCCCATATTGCGTAGCCGAGCGCGAAAGCCCAGACCAGTGAGGTATATTCGAACGGTGCCACGATCGAGACCGGCGCACGTTTCATACCTTCGAAGAGCAGGTATTGCGCAACGCCGCCGAGCGCGCCGACACTGATCAGAAGCAGCACCTGACCCCAGTCTGGCATCTGCCACAAAAGCAACGCCGGCAGCGCCGAAAAGATCAGGAAGTAGAAATTGTTGAGGATGAGCTGGACCATCGAACGCTCTGCCATCGCCATTTTGCGTAAAAGCACGATAGCGATGCCCCACAGCAAGGCGGCGGCCAATACCAGCAGCATCGGCATCGACAGGCCGAGACGGGCGGGGTCGCAGGCAACGAAGACGCCGGCAAAACCGATCAACACCGCCAGCCAGCGCAATATCGGCACTTTTTCGCCGAGCATGATCACCGAAAGCACGGTGACGATGATCGGGGCTGCGTAATAGATGGTGGTGAGTTCGGCCAGCTGCAGATATCGGGCGGCATTATAGTAGCAGAGCCACGCCGCCAGCGTGAAGGCGCTGCGCACGAACATCGGCCCGACGATGGGCGAGCGCGCAGTATCCGCAAACAGGCGACGTCCGCCGATCGCCGCGCATGCGACCAGGATGGTCATGCTGCGGAAGAACATGATCTGCCAGACCGTCATGCTGGCGACCAGGAGCTTGATCGAGGCATCCTGCGCGGAAAACAGGAAATAGGCGGCACCCGTGAACAGAATGCCGGCGAGAACCCGTTCGCGGGTTTCCAGGATGGCGATATCGGCCATGGTTGATCCGGCGGCTGTCGCGAGGAAGAGCGGGAAGCCTGCCAATCAAGCCGCCACGTATAAGCATACGGGTGAAACCTTGCGCGGCGCTGCGCCAGCGGAGAGCTTGCGTTGGGGCAGGGCTGGCGGCATCGACACGACGTAACCATCCGTATCGCACGCTTCCTTCCCTGTTGACTCGGCCCCTTGGGCAGCCCCGATAGAAGGGCGGTCAATAGCAACAAGGTGATTCATGAGCTCTTCCGCCCAGTTCCTGAACGCTTCCGAAGCCGCTTGCCGGCTCGGGGTGTCGGCCAAAGCCCTGCGGCTCTATGAGCAGCGTGGCCTGATCGCTCCAATCCGGACCGCGGCCGGATGGCGGGCCTACGGTCCTGTCGAGATGAGTCGCGCCGCCGAGATCGCGGCCCTGCGCGCGCTTGGCTTCAGCCTCGCCCAGGTGGCGCGGGTGTTGGAGGGCGACTCGCGGGGCTTGGAGCCGATCTTGGCCGCGCACCAGGTAGCACTCGAAGACCGGCTGCGCCAGCTTGTCGGCACTATAGAGAAGATCGGTAGCCTACGGGATGATCTCGTTCGAGGCGAGGCGCCAACCGCTGGGGAACTGGCGCGCCTGATGGCGCCAGACGTCAGGCTCAGCGTCGCTTTCGACCTGCCCTGGCCGTGGGGCGGCGAGCGCTTCGAACTGGGACATATCCGACCGCTGAACTACATCATCGGTCCGCTAGGCAGTGGCAAGACCCGACTGGCGTAGCGCCTGGCCGAGACCCTGCCCAACACCGCCTTCCTTGGCTTGGACCGACTGACGGATGGCGGCGCGACGGCCCTGGCTCTCTTGGACGCCGACCCAGCTCTCAGGTCGCGGGTCGATCAGACGCTGGCCTGGCTCGCTGAGGACGGCGCTACGGTATCGGATGCACTGATCGCCCTGCTTGCCGGACTGGAGGTCGAAGGCCCGGCGATGCTGGTCGTCGACATGATCGAACGGGGACTGGATCAGGCCTCTCAAGAGGCACTGATTGCCCATCTGCGCCGCCGTGGGCCTGGTGGTCGACCACTTTTTCTGCTCACACGCTCCTGCGCGATACTGGACCTGGCGGCCGTTGGCACCGACGAAGCGATCATCCTCTGCCCCGCCAATCACAGCCCCCCTAACGCATGTCGCCCCTTACCCCGGCTCGCCCGGCTACGAGGCCGTCGCTACCTGCCTGGCCTCACCCGAGGTACGGGCTCGGACGGACGGCGTCATTGCCTGGCGGCCCCAGGTCGCATGAACAGGTACTCTGTCAAATGACGCAGCCATGTCTGGCCGCTTGTCACTCTGATCCAAATGTCGTGAAATCGAAGTCTAGAGCGTCGGACCCAAAAGTGGGTACCGGTTTTGGAAAATCCGATGCTCAAACAAGAAGATGGAGCGGCAGTACGCTTCGACTTGAAAGCCCGCCGCTCTAGGTCGTACCGGTTCCATCGAGTGTCGCGACGGGCGAATGAAATGACTGTCGAGGAGGGCGGACATGGACGCCACCGGACTGAAGGCCATGCAGGCTCCGCTCAAGGAGGCCTATCGCGATGACGCATCGAGCGCGCTGGTCACGCTCAGGGCCAGAGGCTCGATCGACGATCAGTCGATCGCCTGCAAGGTGGAGACGGGCAGGGCACTGGCCGTTGCCGGTCTCCATCCGGCTACCGGCGGCTCCGGGCTCGAATTGTGCTCGGGCGACATGCTGCCGGAGGCGCTGGTCGCTTGCGCCGGCGTAACGCTGAAGGCGGTGGCGACGGCGCTGGAGTTCAAGCTCGGCGCCGCGACGGTGGGGCCGAAGGTGATCTCGATTTTCGCGGCACTTTAGGTGTGGCAAGAGATGCGCCGGTCGGCTTCCGCGCCATCCGGTTGAATTTCAGCCTCGACAGCGACGAGCCACATGAGCGCATCGACACGCTGCTCAAACTGACCGAACGCTACTGCGTGGTGTTCCAGACCATCACTGCCAGGCCGGAACTGACGGTGAGCGCGCAGCGCTGAAAACGCGCCGCCAGCTACTCGCTTTCGCCCTCGTCGGCGAAGGGTGAGGCGCTCGGCACGCACTGCACCCCCCAGCCGGCCGGCGTCGGCTGCTTCTGGTATTCGGTGACGGCGAAGGTGCACTGTTCGCGGGTGTCGAACGTGCTGGGCAGCACCACCATGCCGCCTTGCGGGCCGGCGACTACCAGATACCAGACCAACGCTACGCTCGAAGCCGCCATGGGAATTTCCTCAGCTGTTGTGGGAATCAAGCAATCCTATCAACTGCGGGCAATCGACGAAAGCGTCCGCCGGACGCGGCCGTGGGATTGCAGCCGCGTAATGGTCGACGGCTCAGTTCACGGCAAAGCAGTAGAACAGGCCGTCGCCGCCGGTGCTCTTCAGCGCCTCCTGGCTGCAGCCGCCGCGTGAAGCGTGCGAGGAATTCCACGATTTGGCGGCCGCCGAATCGTCGAGACCGGTGCGGTCGTGATGGCCGGTCATCGCCGCACCTTCGGCTCCGCTGAGCGTCCAGTCGCCGCAGGTCTGGTCGGCTATTTTCGTGCCGTCGGGCGTGGATCCCGTCAGCACGTCGTGCCGGTTGGGCTTGTCGCCGCGGCCGTTGACCATTTCACCCTTTTCGTCGAGCGCCGTCTGCTTGGTGATGGCGTTGGCGTCGCTATGCAGCGAAGCGACATCGTCGGCGATCTTGACTCCCTTGGCGTTGAACCACGGTCCCTTGCCGATGCGATCGCGCGCATCGGTGTCGCTGGTCGAGAGATAGGCGTGCCATGTCTTGCCGGTAACGCCGGCGGCTTCAGCCAGTGACCCGCAATGCGCATCGGCGCCCGCGAGGCCGCCGAGATCGGCACCCTTGCCAGAACCGACGCTGGTGACGAAGAAGCTCATTGTCGCATCCTGTGAGGATGCGACGCCGATGGCTGCTAGCGATGCAGCGGCGGTGACGAGAAGCAGTCTGCGCATGGTGGTCCTCCGTTTGCGGATATTTGGCATTCCAACAACGTCGGTGGCGGCGCAATTCTTCCGCCAAAATGCGCGGTGCGTCTACTCCGGCTGCCGGTAGGCGACAAAGCGGTTGTGCTTGGCCTGGAAGATCAGGCCGGTTTCCTTGAGCGCGGGGCTGGCCAGTGGCACGATGCGTTTGGCGATCTCTGAGGGATGCGGCAGCGTTTCCGGATCCTCGCCGGGCACGGCCTGCGCCCGCATGGCGGTGCGGGTGGCGCCGGGGTCGGCGGCATTGACCCTGAGGGCCAAGTTTTCCGTCTCATGCGCCCAGGAACGCATCATGGTCTCGACCGCCGCCTTCGACGCGGCATAGGGCGCCCAGAAGGCCCGCGCCGAATGGGCGGCGTTGGAGGAAAGCACGATGGCGCGGCCGGCGTCGGAGAGCCTGAGCAGCGGGTCGACCGAGCGGATCAGCCGCCATATCGCGGTGACGTTGATGGTCATCACCTTTTCGAAGGTCTTGGCCTCGACATGGCCGATCGGCGAGATGACGCCGAGCACCCCGGCATTGGCAACCAGGATGTCGAGCTTGCCCCAACGCTCGTGGATGGCGCCGCCCAGCCGGTCGATGCCGGCCATGTCGGCGAGGTCGAGCGGCACCAGTGTGGCCTGTCCGCCCGCCGCCTTGATCTCGTCGTCGAGTTCCTCCAGCCCGCCGACGGTGCGCGCGACCGCAATGACATGAGCGCCGGCGGCAGCCAGCTCCTTGGCGATGAAATAGCCGATGCCGCGCGAGGCGCCGGTGACGACCGCGACGCGGCCGGAGAGGTCGAGGGCAGGGGTCATGAGGGCTCGGCTGCTCTAAAAATCAAAGATTAAGGTGACCAGCCACTGTCATAGCCGGTCGGAAACCAGATTCCACGGCGCAGATGGTGACCAATGTTCGGCCTGACATGGTTCTGATCCAGGGCATCCAGATCGGGGATGATCCTGATTCTGAACGAGGCCGGAAATTCCTCGTACGGAAATAGTCGGCTACTTGCGACGCCAACCGCGTCAATCTCGTCCTCTGCGGTAATGCCAACGCCCATCGGGAAATCGCGGCAGCGTTCGTCCTCAAAATCCAGCCAGAACAATTTCAGCATCGAAGCACGGCATCAAGACCCGCCCGCCGCCAAGAGCGACAGCGTGCGCACATTGTCGGAGCCTTCGAAGTCGGCAAGCCGGGTCGGGTATTGCCCGGTGAAGCAGGCGTCGCAGAATTGCGGCTGCTCATTGTCGCGGCCGGCCTCGCCGACGGCGCGGTAGAGGCCGTCGATCGAGAGAAAACCAAGCGAATCGACGCGGATGAATTCGGCCATCTCCTCCACCGACATGCGCGACGCGAGCAGCTTCGACTTCTCCGGCGTGTCGACGCCATAGAAACAGGAAGCACGCGTCGGCGGCGAGGCAATGCGCATGTGCACTTCCTTGGCGCCGGCATCGCGCACCATCTGCACGATCTTCTGGCTGGTGGTGCCGCGCACGATCGAATCGTCGACCAGCACGACGCGCTTGCCTTCGATCATGCGGCGGTTGGCGTTGTGCTTGAGCTTGACACCCATATGACGGATCGAATCGCCAGGCTGGATGAAGGTGCGGCCGACATAGTGATTGCGGATGATGCCGAGCTCGAACGGGATGCTCGCGGCCTGCGAAAAGCCGATCGCCGCCGGGGTGCCGCTGTCCGGCACCGGCACGACGATATCGGCCTCGACCGGGCTTTCGAGCGCCAGCTCGGCGCCGATGCGCTTGCGAACCTCGTAGACGTTGCGGCCTTCGACCGACGAATCAGGACGCGCGAAATAAACATACTCGAAGATGCAGAAGCGGGTTTTCTGCGGCTCGAAGGGAAACAGGCTCTCGATGCCCTTGGTGGTAACCACGACCATCTCGCCGGGCTTCAGGTCGCGCACGAAACGCGCACCGATGATGTCGAGCGCGCAGGTTTCGGAAGCCAGGATCCAGGCGCCGTCGAGATCGCCGAGCACCAGCGGCCGGATGCCGAGCGGATCACGGCAACCGATCATCTTTTTAGACGTCATCGCCACCAGCGAGAAGGCGCCTTCGACCTGGCGCACCGCATCGATGAAGCGCGAATTCAAGTCACGCTCCTTGCTGGTAGCAACCAGATGCAGCAGCGTCTCGGTGTCGGAGGTCGACGAGAAGATCGCGCCCTGTTTCTGCAGCGCGCGCTGCACGGTCATGGCGTTGGTGAGGTTGCCGTTGTGGGCGACGGCGAAGCCGCCATCGGCGAGTTCGGCGAAAAACGGCTGGATGTTGCGCTGGCCGGCGCCGCCTGTGGTGGCGTAGCGCGTGTGGCCGATCGCGCGGTTGCCTTGCAGGCTGTCGATGACGCGCTGCTTGGTGAAGGTGTCGCCAATCAGGCCGACATGATGTTCAACATGGAACTGGGTGCCGTCGTAGGAAACGATACCGGCCGCTTCCTGGCCGCGATGCTGCAACGCATGCAGGCCGAGCGTGACGATAGCTGCAGCGTCTTGCCGGCCAAAAATACCGAACACACCGCATTCGTCGTGGAAATGATCGTCAGCTTCGGCGGAAAGCACGTCGTCTGCGTCTGCCATCTTCAGCTCCGCTAAAGTCGCTATATAGTGTGATGACTGCTTGAGAGCAACGTAGAGTTTGCGGCTTTCACATGATCGTCAGTTTGCCGGCGCCGGATTGGCCGGTGCATTGTCGGCCGGTGGCGCGTCGGTTCCGCTCTCGTCGGGTGCCGGAGCACCGGTATCGTCGCCGGTTGCCGGCGCGTCTGCCGCGGGTGCGTCCGCCGCTGGAGGTGTCTCGGCGCCGGTCTCGGGTGCCGGCTGATTCGGATTGAGCCTGTTGAGGATCGCGTTTTCCGGATCCTCGGGCAGCAGGCTTTCGAGCTTGGCGCCGATCGATTCGAGCAGCGGCCGGGACTTGGCGTTGGCGACCCAGCCCGGAGCCTTGGGGCCGGCCAGCCAGTTGAAGAACAGCAGGGCCACCGCGACGACCAGGATGCCGCGCGCCGCGCCATAGAGGAAACCGAGCGTGCGGTCGAGCGCGCCGATCCTGGAATCGATGATCCAGTCGGCGAGCTTCATGGTGATGACGGAAACGACGATCAGCGCGATGATGAAGACGATGCCGGCGGCGGCCACCATGGCAACCTTCTCGTTGTCGACATAGGGCTGAACGTAAGGCAGGACCGGTTTGTAGAAGAAGAACGCCGCTGCCGCCGCCGCTATCCAGGAGATGATGGAGAGAACCTCGCGCGAAAAGCCGCGAACCATGGCGAGCATCGCCGAGACCAAGGTGAAGCCGACGAGAATTCCGTCAAGCAGCGTAATCGGCATGTCTTTCGCCCCACTTCATGAGCCGCGTCACTCTTGCTCGTCGGCACGGCTGCGCCGTGAGCCGGCTATGCGCGCCACGAGGTCGGCAAGCTCGGTGGGCTGGAAAGCGCCGGCCCCTATCCCCCCGGCAAGTTCCTCGCTGCCCAAGGGCAGAACCGCACTTCCGAAACCCAGCTTTTCGGCTTCCTTCAGGCGCTGCTGCGCATGCGCAACCGGCCTTACGGCGCCCGAAAGGCTGATTTCGCCGAAATAGACGCAATCGGCCGGAAGGGCAAGACCGGTGAGCGAGGAAACCAATGCGGCCGCCACCGCCAGATCGGCCGCCGGCTCTGAAATGCGGTAGCCGCCGGCAACATTGAGATAGACGTCGTGGGTGCCGAAACGGACGCCGCAATGGGCTTCGAGGACGGCGAGGATCATCGACAGCCGGGCGCCGTCCCAGCCGACGACGGCGCGGCGGGGTGTGCCCAGCGACGACGGCGCCACCAGCGCCTGGATCTCGACCAGCACCGGGCGGGTTCCCTCCATGCCGGCGAAAACCGCTGCACCCGGCGATTTCGCATGGCGTTCGCCGAGAAAAAGCTCGGACGGATTGGCGACCTCGCGCAGGCCCATGTCAGACATTTCGAAGACTCCGATCTCGTCGGTCGGCCCGAAGCGGTTCTTGACCGTGCGCAGGATGCGGTAGTGGTGGCCGCCTTCGCCCTCGAAATAAAGCACCGCGTCGACCATGTGCTCGACCACGCGTGGCCCGGCGATCTGGCCTTCCTTGGTGACGTGGCCAACCAGCACGATCGCCGCTCCGGTGGATTTCGCATAACGGATCATCGCCTGGGCGGCGGCGCGCACCTGGGTGACGGTGCCGGGAGCCGAATCGGCCATGTCGGTCCACAAGGTCTGGATCGAATCCAGAATCACCAGGTCCGGCCGCTTGCCGTCGGCGATGGTGGCGAGGATGTCCTCGACATTGGTTTCGGCGGCAAGCTCCACCGGAGTGTCGGCGACGCCGAGCCGTTGTGCGCGCAGCCGGATCTGGGCAACGGCCTCCTCGCCGGAGACATAGACGATGCGGTGGCCTTTTGCCGCGAGTGCTGCGGCCGCCTGGGTCAATAGCGTCGACTTGCCGATGCCGGGATCGCCGCCGACCAGAAGGGCCGAACCGCGCACGAAGCCGCCGCCGGTGGCGCGGTCAAGTTCGCCGATGCCGGAGACGATGCGCGGCGCGTCCTCGATATCGCCGGACAAGGTCGTGAGCACCACGGCGCGGCCCTTGCGCGCATTGCGGGTATTGGCCGGACCCGAGCCGATGCCGCCGGACGTGCCTTCCTCGACTAGCGTGTTCCACTCGCCGCAAGCATCGCATTTGCCGGCCCAGCGCTGATGCACCGATCCGCAATTCTGGCAGATGAACTGGACGCGGGACTTGGCCATCAGATGGATGCCGCTTCGTGACAAGTTAGCGGGACAGCGCCCCCCTCTGTCCGGCAGGACAGAGGGGGGCGCGAAAGAACGCCGCGGTCCGGTGCCATTGTTTCTGTGTCTGCCAAGCGGCTACTCGAACCTCTCCGCAATATGATGCTCTTCAGCAAGGTCGGAGAAGCGGGTGAACTCGCCCTGGAAGGCGAGGCTGACCGAGCCGGTCGGTCCATGGCGCTGCTTGGCGACGATGACCTCGGCCTTGCCGCGCATCTCGTTCATCTCGTTTTCCCATTTGATATATTCGTCGGTGCCGGGCTTCGGCTCGCGGTTCTTCAGATAATATTCCTCGCGGTAGACGAACAACACCACGTCGGCGTCCTGCTCGATCGAGCCCGATTCGCGCAGATCCGAGAGTTGTGGGCGCTTGTCGTCGCGGCTTTCGACCTGACGCGACAGCTGCGACAGCGCGATGATCGGCACGGCAAGTTCCTTGGCCAGCGCCTTCAGGCCGGTGGTGATCTCGGTGATTTCCTGCACGCGGTTCTGCGAGGATTTCGCGCTCGACCCTTGCATCAGCTGGATATAGTCGATGACGATGACATCGAGGCCGCGCTGGCGCTTCAGCCGTCGCGCGCGTGCCGAAAGTTGGGCGATCGAGATGCCGCCGGTCTGGTCGATGAACAGCGGTATCTTCTGCATGGTCTGCGAGCAGGCGACCAGCTTTTCGAAGTCCATCTCGCTGATCTCGCCGCGGCGGATTTTTGACGACGGGATTTCGGTCTGCTCGGAAATGATGCGGGTGGCGAGCTGTTCCGATGACATTTCGAGCGAGAAGAAGCCGACGACGCCGCCATTGGCCGCCTTGAACGAGCCATCGGCCTGCTGCGCCGGCACATAGGCTTCGGCGATGTTGAAGGCCATGTTGGTGGCGAGCGAGGTCTTGCCCATGCCGGGGCGGCCGGCGATGATGATCAGATCGGACGGCTGCAGGCCGCCCATGCGGCGATCGAGATCGCGCAGGCCCGTGGCGACGCCCGACAGGTGCCCGTCACGCATATAGGCGGCGTTGGCCATGTCGACGGCGGTCTTGACCGCATCGGTGAAGCTTTCGAAGCCGCCATCGTAGCGGCCGGTCTCGGCCAGTTCGAACAGGCGTCGTTCGGCATCCTCGATCTGCTCGGACGGCGACATGTCGACCGGCGCATCGTAGGCGATGTTGACCATGTCTTCGCCGACGGTGATTAGCGCGCGCCGCGTGGCGAGATCGTAGATGGCGCGGCCATAGTCGGCGGCATTGACGACGGTGACCGCCTCGACAGCCAATCGCACGATATATTGCGCAACCGTCATGTCGCCGACCTTCTCGTCGGCCGGCAGGAAGGTCTTCAGCGTGATCGGCGTTGCTATCTTGCCCATGCGGATGAGTTCGGCGGCGACCTCGAAGATTTTTCTGTGCAGCGGCTCGTAGAAATGGCCGGATTTCAGGAAGTCCGAGACGCGGTAGAAGGCATCGTTGTTGACGAGGATGGCGCCGAGCAGCGCCTGTTCAGCCTCGATGTTGTTCGGCGCCTCACGATAGAGCGGTGTTTCCGCCACGCCGAATTTTCGCGCTGCCTCAGCCATGATGTCCCCGGTTTTTGATCCCGGCTTCTCGATATCAGAACGGGACAAGTCAGTGATGACTTATCTGCATCAGTCCCCAACCAACCAGCTTTGATGCCCGCGATTCACAGACAAGATCTTTCGGTGGAAAGAATCTTGATTGACTCGAATCAAGATGACGAGCTTAGCCATTCTTGAACGAGAACAAAACAGGAAAATGGCTGCCAGTCATTCCGGCAGCGCGTCGCCCCAGTCGAGCCGTCGCGCGGCCTTGAATATCTCGCCATCGCGCTTGGTGAACAGTTTTTCGCCGGCACTGCCGTCCTTTTCGCAAAGTTTCAGCAGAACCTTGCCGGAGCCCGATTTCGGCGGTGCGATCACCCGCGCCCGCGATGGGCCAACGGCTTGGCGGGAGGCGGCGACGTAGATGAATTTCTCGTCCTCCCAGGGTACGTCGGCCTCCTTGGCCAGCCGGTGCAGGCGCGAGCGCGCGACACGGCGCGAAAAATGGCACCAGTCGGGCGCCGCGAGCGGGCAGGGTGCCTCATGCGGGCAAGGGGCAAGCACATGCGCGCCCGCCTCGATAAGGTGCCGACGCACCGCAAGGATGCGCTCCCATCCGGCCGGCGTGCCCGGTTCGACGACCAGCAGCGTGTCGTCGCTCAGGTGCCAGAGCCGGTCGACGAGCTTTGGCAGCGACGCCGGCGCGATCTCGTCCAGCACATAGGCGCAGGTGACCAACTCGGCCGGTTTGAGATCGGCAAGGTCGATGGTGACATCCCCGGCCAGCCAGGCGATTTTGGCCGTCATCGCGTCTGCGGCAAGAGTCTCGCCGACCCGGCGCACCGCTGCGCTCGCTTCGAGCAGCACCGCTTGTTCGAGGTCGGGCCAGAGATCGAGCGTGGCCCAAAGCACCGTACCAGGACCGGCGCCGACATCGAGCAGGGTTTTCGGCGCGTAGCCGGGTCGCGCCTCGCTCACTGCATCGAGGCTGGCACGGACGGCGGCATAGGTCGCCGGCAGCCGCGTCGCCAGGTAGGCCTTGACCGCCATCTCCTCGGCCATGTGCAGGCGGCCGTCACGCAGCTCGGCGCGGTAACGGTCGGACAGCGTTTTTGCCGCTTGCTTCAGCGTCGGCAGCGGCACTTTTTCGAGGAGATGCTCTACGCCCTGTCGAAGCAAAATAGGCAGTTCCATAAATCAGGCCCCCCGACGCGCGAGCAGGATGATCGAGGCGCCAACGATGCAGAGCGCGGAACCGGCAAGGTCCCAGCGGTCAGGGCGCACGCCTTCCACCAGCCACAGCCATCCGAGCGAGGCGCCGATATAGATGCCGCCATAGGCGGCATAGGCGCGGCCCGCCGCACTGATGTCTACCAGCGCCAGCAGGAAGCCGAACAGGGCGAGCGAGGCCAGGCCTGGCGCCAGCCACAGCGGCGACTTTTCCAGTCGCCACCATGCCCAGATCGAAAAGCAGCCGGCGATCTCGGCAAGGGCAGCAACGCTGTAGATGAGATAGGTCATGAAAAAAGGTCTCGTGGCGACGACGAGACCTTTTTCAGCGTGCAGGCAGGCAATGGCAAGGGCAATGCGTGGCCACCGGCAGCTATTTCGGAGCCGCCATCCTGCGGCGCCGCGTCGGCCTGGCGGCAACGGTTTTTTGGCGATGCCCCATGTCGCGCATCTCCAGCGCCTTCTCGCATTTGGCCATATAGTCTCGAGACATCGGCAGCGTGTCGTTCTTCTTGGCGATCTGGATTTGGAAGATCACCAGGTCCTGCCAGCGGAAGGCGGCTTCCGAGGCTGCCAGATAGAACTCCCACATGCGGCAGAAGCGCTCGTCATAGATCGCCTTGGCCTTGTCGCGATTGGCGGCGAAGCGCTCGCCCCAGTGCTTCAGCGTGTCGGCATAATGCAGCCGCAGGATTTCGATGTCGGTGACGATGAGGCCCGACTTTTCGATCGCCGGCATGACTTCCGAGAGCGAGGGAATGTAGCCGCCCGGGAAGATGTATTTGCGGATGAAGGCGCTGGTTGCCCACGGCACGCCGGAGCGGCCGATCGTGTGCAGCAGCATGACGCCGTCCGGCTTCAGGAGCGTCGCCGATTTCTCGAAGAAGGTGCGGAAGTGGTTGACGCCGACATGCTCGAACATGCCGACCGAGACGATACGGTCGAAGCGCTCGTTGAGCTCGCGGTAATCCTTCAGTTCGAAATGCACGCGGTTTTCCAGACCTTGCGCGTGGGCGCGGTCGGTGGCGACGCCATGCTGCTCGGTCGACAACGTCACGCCTTGCACGTCCACGTCGAAGGACTTGGCGAGATAGAGGCCGAGCCCGCCCCAGCCGGAGCCGATGTCGAGCACCGTCTGGCCGGCCTTCAGCCTGAGCTTGGCTGCGATGTGGCGCTTCTTGGCGGCCTGCGCCTCATCGAGCGTCATGTCCGGCTGCTCGAAATAGGCGCAGGAATACTGCATGTCCTCGTCGAGGAAGAGCCGGTAGAGGTCGCCCGACAGATCATAGTGGCGCTGTACGTTGCGGCGCGCGCGCGCGGCCGTGTTGATCTGCTGCAGGCGGCGGAAGGCGTGGCGCAGGCCCTCGATCGCCTTCGACCAGGTGGCGTCGATGCCGCCGCTGCCCATGTTCTGGAAGGCGATGCGCATCACCCCCAGCACGCCGCCCTCGAGTATGTCGAGTTCTCCGTCCATATAGGCTTCCGGCACCGCCAGCATCGGATCGAAGGTGATGGCACGCTCGGCATGCGCGGTCTTGATGTGCATGTGCACCGGCTCGCCGCTGCCGTCGCCGAAAACCACTGCCGCGCCCTTCGGGCCGGTTACCTTGAGATTGCCGGTGCAAACCAGGCGGTCGAGAATGCGCTTCAACAGAATATTCATGACCAAACGTCCCCTCTCGGCCAGACAGGCTGTTCGCGCATGACCCAAAATCAATATCGATTTCGGAAAGGATCATGCGCCCAGTCAAGACGCTACAGCGTCCAGAGGACGCGCGGCGCTGTAGTCTGCAACAATATGTAGGGGTTCGAAAAGTTCCATTTGGCATAAAAATGCCCGGGCGAGAGGCCCGGGCATTGGTCCAGAAATGACTGGAAGCCGACTAAGTGACTGGAGCACCGTTCTGGCGCTCTGTCGTATGTAATCAGGCGTTGTCTTCGCCGCCCTCGAACTCGGCATTGGGGTCGAAGAAGTTCTCCGGGCGCGCATTGTCGTTGATGTCTTCGCCATAGATGGCTTCGGCGGTGGTCAGCGTCTCGCCCTGGGCCTGGCGCTCGGCTTCGTCGGCCGTGCGGGCAATGTTGAGCGTGATGGTGACCTCGACTTCCGGATGCAGCGCGATCGCCACATTGGTAAGACCGATGGTCTTGATCGGCTGGTTGAGCAGGATCTGGTTGCGGTTGACCGAAAAACCTTCCGCCGTCAGCAGCTCGGCGATGTCGCGGGTCGACACCGAGCCGTAAAGCTGGCCGGTTTCGCCGGCCGAACGCACGGCGATGAAGCTCTTGCCATCGAGTTTTTCCGAAATCTGCATGGCCTCGGACTTGCGCTCGAGGTTGCGGGCTTCGAGCTGGGCACGCTGTCCCTCGAACTTCTTCTTGTTGGCTTCGTTGGCGCGCAGCGCCTTGCCCTGCGGCAGCAGGAAGTTGCGGGCGAATCCGTCCTTGACCTTGACGGTATCGCCCATCTGGCCGAGGCGGGAAACGCGTTCGAGAAGAATGACTTCCATGGTTTTGTTCCTTCGTTTGGGCGCCAATCACTGGGATCGACGCCGAATTGTCTGGAACAGGTCAGGAAGCTGAGGGCGTCGCCGCCTATGTCGCTGTCCTGCCTGTCGCGGCAGTTAGAGGTCTTCACCTCAACCCGGGATTTGATGGCAACCCTGCGGCGCCCGTCGCCGTGGGAAAAGCGGGCGGCGAACCGCCCGCCAAAGAGTGTTAGCGAACCACGTAGGGCAGCAAGCCGAGGAAGCGGGCGCGCTTGATCGCCTTGGCGAGCTCGCGCTGCTTCTTCTGGCTGACGGCGGTGATGCGCGACGGCACGATCTTGCCGCGCTCGGAGATGTAGCGCTGCAGAAGACGTACGTCCTTGTAGTCGATCTTGGGCGCATTGGCGCCGGAGAACGGGCAGGTCTTGCGGCGGCGATGGAAGGGGCGCCGGGTCGGGATCTGATTGATGTCGACCATTATTCTGCACTCCCTTCAACACCTTCGCGCGGACGGCGCGGACCACGGTCTGCACCGGCGTCGCCACCGAAGCTGCGCGGCGGACGATCGCTACGGTCGCCGCGATCACGGTCGCCGAACGAGCGCGGGCCGCGATCGCGGTCACCAAAGCTGCCTCGCTCCGAGCGCTCTTCACGCTTCTGCATCATCGCCGAAGGGCCTTCCTCATGCGCATCGACCTTGACGGTGAGGAAACGCAGCACATCCTCGGACAGTCCCATCTGGCGCTCCATCTCGTTGAGCGCGGCCGGCGGGCAGGTGATGTCCATCAGCGTGTAGTATGCCTTCCGGTTCTTGTTGACCCGGTAGGTGAGGGACTTCAGTCCCCAGTTCTCGACCCGGCCGACGGACCCGCCATTGGCGGAGATGACACCCTTGTACTGTTCGACAAGCGCATCGACCTGCTGCTGCGAGAGGTCCTGCCGGGCAAGAAACACATGTTCGTAAAGAGCCATATTGTTCTTTGCCTTTCTTCGTTTCTCTCCCGGTTCCCGGCGGCAAAAGCCTCTGCAACTTCTCTGACCCGCTAGTCCCGAAGGGGCGGGGAAGAAAGGAGCATGACGAGACGGTCGAGAGCGGAGACACGGGAGGCGGAAGCGCTTCTGGCCCCACACGAAGGTTTTCGAAAAAACCTCCGGCCCTCCGTTCAGCCCCCAGCAAGGACCGGCAGATTGCGGGCGTCTATACAGCAATTTGGCCGCAAGGCAAGGGCGAGCCGAAAACCCGCCGCTGCAAGGACGACATGTCGCGCCGCGGCAGGGTCAGCTTGTATGGGGGACGAGCTTGTTCACCGTTTCCGGGAAGAAATCGGGCGCTGCACGGCGCTTGCCGAACATCATGTCGTATTGCAGCAGACGGAAATCGCGGATGGCCGGGTCGATTTCCTTCTTGCGCGCCCAGTCCGGCGTAGCCTCGCCCGCCGGCGTCAACAGCAGATTGCGGTCGACGACACGGTAATGCTCGCGCATCTGGCCGAGAAAGCCGGTGTAATAGGGGTGGCTGATCCCGGCCGTGGTCAGGATATGGTAGGGCAGGAAGGCAGGGCTTACCGCCTCCATTTCCTCGGCCGGCCCGGTGCGGTTCGACCATACGACCAGCGGCGTCTGGTGATGCAGCAGCATCAGATCAGGCGGCTCTTTACGCGGCGCGACATTATCCTTGAGGAAGCCGGTCTCGACATAGACCGGACCGAGCGGCGGCAGATGGTCGCCGAAGAAGGCGATGACCGTCGGCCGTTTGCGGTTCTTCGCCCATTCGACAAGGCGCCCGAGGCCCTTGTCGGCGTCGGATGCACCCTCTGTGAAGCTCAGGAGCGAATCCTTTGCCCACTGGCTGGTCGGCGCCTGCACCTTGTGGGTCGGATTGTAGTAGCGGTTCGGCTCATAGGGTCCGTGATTCTGCAGGCTGACGGCAAAGAAGAAGAACGGATCGTCGGTGGCGTCGGCTTCGCGGATGATCTCGTCGGTCATCGCCGCATCGGAGGCCAGCGGCCCGCGCTTTTCGAGATATGGCATGTTTTCCTCCGACTTGAAGGCGTCGAAGCCGAAATCCGCATAGACCGGCGTGCGGTTCCAGAACCAGCTCGTGCCCGGATGGATGGCGCGCGTCTCATAGCCCTGGCTCTTCAGGAACGTCGCCATCGATGGCACCGGCGCGCGGACATATTGCTGGTAGGGGATGCTGCCGGCCGGCAGGAATGCGTTGGAGAAGCCCGTCAGCGCCTCGAATTCGACATTGGCGGTCATGCCGCCGAATTCGGGCGAGAACACGTGGCCCGAGCGCAGCGCCCGCACGTTGGGAATCGGGTCGGGCGTGACGGCGACGCCGGGCAGCCCGGTCGGATCCCAGAAGGATTCGCTCATGACGATGATGATGTCGGGCTTCTCGGCCGGTACCGAGGCCGTCACATCAGGCCTGTCGATCGCCGCGATCGACTTGTCGGAGTAGCCGGCGGGCGCCTTGACATGGGCCATCGGCACGTTGAGCGCGAAGGCAAGCGCGAAGCCGTTGGAGGCGTAGTTTTCCTTCTGGTCCCACATCATCGGGATGATCTGCAGCCGGTCGCGGGTCCACGAGAAGGTTGCATAATCCATGATTGAGACGAAGAAGGCGAGCAACGGCACGGTCAATGTCAGCCGGGCAAGGCGGCCCTTGTGGCTGAGCGCCGGCACTCGGCGGCGCCACTGGCGCCAGCCATGGACCAGCAGCGACAGCCCGACGACGATGCTGACCGCAAGGGCGAGGGCGGTTCCCGGGCGATCGCGCACCAGTAGCGGCATCAGCGCCACGATCTGGCGTGAATACAAGAAGTCGGTCGGATAGAGCGGATCGCCGAGATAGAGCGATTTCTGATGGCCGATAAAGGCCAGCGCCAGCGTCAGCGGCGCGACGATCACCAGGCTCTGGTGGCTGCGGCCGAGCACGGCGTCGAGGCCGATCAGGATCAGCGCGAAGATGATGATGGTGGTCCAGCCCGGCTTGAAGGGCTGCAGGAAGAAGGTGACGGTGCCGGCAAAGTTGCCGCGCACGATCAGTTCGATCGCAAACACCAGAATGGCGGCGGCGAGCAGGCTGACGAGGCCGTAGCGGATAACAGGCCATTTCCGGCCCGGCAGATAGCCGGTGGCCGGATCGCCTTCCAGAAACTGTGGCGCGGCCTTGCTTGCGCCTTTTCTAGTCCTTGCCACCTTACAATTCCCCCAGCCATACACAAAACGTCACTGAACTGTCATCGATCTGTCACGAAAAGCTAGCGTCTGTGGCTGAAATAAGAAGAGCCAGCAAACGAATCGTGAGCGGTTTTCATCAGGAGTGATCGCCAAAAAGCCTTTTGTAACAGGCACTCGGCCAGTGATGCCGAGCCGGAGTGGGCTGGAGTGGGCCGATAGCGGACTTGACTTGCCCGCCCGCCTTGCGTCACAGGCAGGAAAAATCAGCCGCTTGGGAGCACACATGGCCGTCGCATTCACCTTTCCGGGACAGGGCAGCCAGGCTGTCGGCATGGGCAAGGACCTTGCCGACGCCTTTCCGGAATCGCGGAAGATCTTCGAAGAGGTCGATGACGCGCTCGGCGAAAACCTGTCGAAGCTGATCTGGGAAGGGCCGGAAGAGACGCTGACGCTAACCGCCAATGCCCAGCCGGCGCTGATGGCCGTGTCGCTTGCCGCGATCCGGGCGCTGGAATCGCGCGGTTTCTCGCTGAAGGACAAGATTGCCTATGTCGCCGGCCATTCGCTTGGCGAATATTCGGCACTTGCCGCCGCCGGCTTCGTTTCGGTCGCCGATGCCGCCCGGCTCTTGCGTATCCGCGGCAACGCCATGCAGGCGGCAGTGCCGGCCGGGGAGGGCGCCATGGCGGCGATCATCGGGTTGGAGCAGGCCGATGTCGAAGCTGCCTGCGCTGAAGCTGCTAAAGGTTCGGCCAAAGGCTCGGTTTGCCAGATCGCCAACGACAATGGCGGTGGCCAGCTGGTGATCTCCGGCGCCAGGGCGGCGGTCGAACTGGCGGCGAGACTGTGCACGAAAAAAGGCGCCAAGCGGGCGCTGATGCTGCAGGTTTCGGCGCCTTTCCATTCGGCGCTGATGGCACCGGCGGCCGAGATCATGCGCGAGGCGCTGGCCGGGGTGACGAAGAACGCGCCGTTCGTGCCCGTGGTCTCCAACGTGTCGGTCACCCCGTCCAGCGATCCGGACGCAATCGCCCGCCGCCTGGTCGAACAGGTGACCGGCCGCGTGCGCTGGCGCGAAACGGTGGAATGGTTCGGCGCGAACGGCGTTGCGACGCTTTACGAGGTGGGTGCCGGCAAGGTGCTGTCGGGGCTGGCGAGGCGTATCAACCGCGACATCGCCACCGGCGCCGTCGGCACCGCCGCCGATGTCGAGGCGACGATGGCGGCATTGGGTGAGCCACGTAGCTTGAATTCATCGGCGCTTGGCGCTACGTGAATACATGTATCGCAACGAGGTGCGGCATGCCCACATCGATCCGCCTTTCTCCTGAAGTTGAGCAGCGCCTGGATTTTCTCGCGGCCAAGACGGGTCGCAGCAAGGCCTACTATCTGCGCGAGCTCATCGAACGTGGTCTGGAGGACATGGAGGACTATTATTTGACCGCCGAAGTCCTGGAGCGGATCAGGCGTGGTGAAGAGGACGTCATGAGGGCTGAGGACTTCTGGCGTGGCCTGGACGCTTGAATATGCCCGCTCGGCGCGTAAGTTCGTCGAAAAACTGGATCCGCAGACACGTCACCGCATCCGCGATTTTATTGAAAACCGCATTGCCGTCCTCGAAAACCCGCGTGAACTCGGCAAGCCGCTGAAGGGCCCGCTCGCAACATTTTGGAGATATCGCGTCGGCGACTATCGGATCATTTGCGATGTCCAGGATAACCGGCTCGTCATTCTGGTGGTAACCATAGGCCACAGCGGCGATGTCTACAGATAATCGAACTCACCGGCCTGTTATGATTTGGCCGGCCTGTTATGATTTGGAAAGAGGATAACACATGTTCGAATTGACCGGTCGCAAGGCGCTCGTCACAGGCGCATCGGGAGGCATCGGCGAGGCGATCGCCCGGGTGCTGCACGCGCAGGGCGCCATAGTTGGCCTGCACGGCACCCGCGTCGAAAAGCTGGAAACGCTGGCAGCCGAGCTCGGCGACCGGGTCAAGCTGTTCCCGGCCAACCTTGCCAATCGCGACGAGGTCAAGGCGCTCGGCCAGGAGGCCGAGGCTGATCTCGACGGCGTCGACATTCTCGTCAACAATGCCGGCATCACCAAGGATGGGCTGTTCGTGCGCATGGCGGACGCCGACTGGGATACGGTGCTCGAGGTCAATCTGACCGCCGTGTTCCGGCTGACCCGCGAACTCACCCATCCGATGATGCGGCGCCGGCACGGCCGCATCATCAATATCACCTCGGTCGTTGGCGTTACCGGCAATCCCGGCCAGACCAATTACTGCGCCTCCAAGGCCGGCATGATCGGTTTTTCCAAATCGCTGGCGCAAGAGATCGCCACCCGCAACATCACCGTCAACTGCGTCGCCCCGGGCTTCATCGAATCGGCCATGACCGACAAGCTCAACGACAAGCAGAAAGAGGCGATCATGGCGGCGATTCCGACACGGCGCATGGGCACCACCGCCGAAGTCGCTTCCGCCGTCGCCTACCTCGCTTCCAACGAGGCTGCCTATGTCACCGGCCAGACCATCCACGTGAATGGCGGCATGGCGATGATTTGACAGTTGCGGGAAAACACCCCTTTTCGCCTTGGACCCAAGCCGATTTTCGTGTAATGCGGCCCGCAACCCGGCGGTTCGGGCAAAAACCGGTCCGGTGCCGTTGCGTTTCCGGCAGGACCATCTTTCAGCTTGATTAGCGGCATTCTGCCCGCTAACGAAGACAGACAAACAAAAGACGAGGATGCCCAAATGAGTGACACCGCAGAGCGCGTCAAGAAGATCGTTATCGAGCACCTTGGCGTCGACGCCGACAAGGTGACGGAGCAGGCGAGCTTCATCGATGATCTGGGCGCGGACAGCCTCGATACGGTCGAACTCGTCATGGCGTTCGAAGAAGAGTTCGGCGTCGAGATTCCGGACGATGCGGCCGAAACCATCCTGACTGTTGGCGATGCGGTGAAGTACATCGACAAGGCTTCGGCCTGACGCTATTTGCAGTCACCACCGGGGAGGACCTGCGATGAGGCGTGTCGTCGTCACGGGCCTTGGGCTGCTTTCGCCGTTCGGCATGGGCTTCGAGCATAGCTGGAAGGAGCTTCTTACCGGCCGCAGCGCAGCCAAGCGCATCACCGAGTTCGAAGTGGAGGATCTTGCCTGCAAGATCGCTCACGTCGTTCCGCGCGGCAACGGCGAGAACGCCACTTTCAATCCCGAGGCCGTTCTCGAGCCGAAGGAACTGCGCAAGATCGGCGACTTCATCCTTTATGGGATCGCGGCCGCCGACGAAGCCCTGAAGGATTCGGGATGGGCGCCGAAGACGCACGAGGAGCAGTGCGCCACCGGCGTGCTGATCGGCTCGGGCATCGGCGGCATCGAAGGCATCGCCGAGAACGCGATGATCCTGAAGGAGCGCGGTCCGCGCCGCATCAGCCCATTCTTCATCCCCGGCCAAATCATCAATCTCGTCTCCGGCCAGGTCTCGATCCGGCATGGGCTGAAAGGCCCCAACCACGCCGTCGTCACCGCTTGCTCCACCGGCGCGCATGCCATCGGCGATGCCGCCCGGCTGATCATGTGGGGCGATGCCGACGTGATGGTCGCCGGTGGCGCCGAGGCGCCGGTGACGCGGCTGTCGATCGCCGGGTTCGCCGCCTGCCGGGCGCTGTCCACCGACCGCAACGACGCTCCAGAAACGGCCTCGCGTCCTTATGATCGCGACCGGGACGGCTTCGTCATGGGCGAGGGCGCCGGCGTCGTCGTTCTGGAGGAGCTGGAACACGCCAAGGCGCGCGGCGCCAAGATCTATGCCGAGGTCACCGGTTACGGCCTGACCGGCGATGCCTATCACATCACCGCGCCGGCCGAGGATGGCGACGGCGCCTTCCGCTGCATGGTAGCAGCGCTGAACCGGGCCAAGCTGACGCCGGCAGACGTCGACTACATCAACGCGCACGGGACCTCGACCATGGCCGACACGATCGAGCTCGGCGCTGTCGAGCGGCTGGTCGGCAATGCCGCGTCGAAAATATCGATGTCGTCGACCAAGTCGTCGATAGGCCATCTTCTGGGCGCGGCGGGCGCCGCCGAGGCGATCTTTTCGATCCTCGCCATTCGCGACAATATCGCGCCGGCCACCATCAATCTCGACAATCCGGAGCGCGAAACGGCGATCGATCTGGTGCCGCACAAGCCGCGCGCCCGCCAGGTCGACGTGGCGCTATCCAATTCCTTCGGCTTCGGCGGCACCAACGCCTCGCTGGTTTTCCAGCGCTACAATGGCTGACCGGCTCGCCGACCCGCACGGTTTGCGCGTGCCGTCAATTTTGCCATATTCCACCCTACTGTGCCCAGGGGGATTCGTTGCAAGATCAAGCGGCAGGGCGCCATGAACACAAATTCGGCGGACAACGGGGAATTCGGGCAACGGCCCGCACCGTCGGGCCCGATCGTGCCGAAGACGGCCAACGAGGCGTTGCGGCCTGAAGCCGGCACACCGCCGCCCAAGCGCTCGCGCGCTTCGCGCAGCCAGTTCGTCGTGTTCATGAATTTCGTCATTTCGCTGGTGATGCTGGTGATTCTGGCGGCCGGCTTTGCATTGTATTTCGGTAAGCAGGAATTCAACGGACCCGGCCCGTCGGCCAATGCCGACACCTTCCTGGTCAAGCCGAACACCGGAGTCCAGGAAATTGCCGACCAGCTCGAGCGGCGTGGACTGATCAGCGACGCGCGCATCTTCCGCCTTGGCGTGCGCGCCTATGGCAATGATGCCGCGCTGAAGGCCGGCGAATACGAGATCAAGCCGCGGGCCTCCATGCGCTACATCATGGAGTTGCTGAAGAGCGGCAAGTCGGTGATGTATTCGCTGACCGTCCCCGAGGGGCTGACCGTCGAGCAGGCGCTGCAGCGCATCGCCGATCAGGCAGCGCTCGACGGCGATATGCCGGCGACCATTCCACCCGAGGGCAGCCTCGCTACCGACACGCTGCGCTTCACCCGCGGCGCGACGCGCCAGCAGATGGTCGAAAAGCTTTTGGCCGACCAGAAGAAGCTGGTCGAGGATGTCTGGCAGCGGCGCGCGCCCGACCTGCCGCTGGCCAATGTCGAGGACTTCGTCATCCTGGCTTCGATCGTCGAGAAGGAGACGGGCAGGGGAGATGAACGCTCGCGGGTCGCGGCCGTCTTCCTCAACCGGCTGGCCAAGGGCATGCGGCTGCAGTCCGATCCGACCATTATCTACGGCCTGTTCGGCGGCAAAGGCAAACCTGCCGACCGTCCGATCTACCAGTCGGACATCCAGAAGCCGACGCCCTACAACACTTACCTGATCAACGGCCTGCCGCCGACGCCGATCGCCAATCCCGGCCGTGCCGCGCTGGAAGCCGTTGCCAACCCGTCGAAGACCGACGACCTTTATTTCGTTGCCGACGGCACCGGCGGTCACGTCTTTGCCGCGACGCTCGCCGAGCACAACGAGAACGTCGCCCGCTACCGGGCGCTGCAGAAGAAGCTGGCCGGTGAGGCCGCCAAGGCGGACGCCGCCAAAGTGGAAGGTCAGACCGATGCGCCGGTGGACGGCGATGCGGGAGCGGCGCAGTAGCGCCGGAGGGTTTTGAGATCGTCCCTCCGATCCGTTTGACGGCAGGGACGTGCTGTTTTTGATCAGGAGCGCCTCGCGTCCGATTTGGCGAAGAGGCGCTCCGGCATTTTGAAGCCGCGCATGACCTGCCCGGAACCACTTCCGGAATCATGCGCCAGGGGGACGCAAGGGCATCATGAATTTGCAGAGCATGACCGGTTTTGCACGGGCCGTCGCCGAACATGACGGCACGTCGATCGCCTGGGAGGTCAAGTCGGTCAACGGCAAGAGCGTCGAGGTCAGGCTGCGGCTGCCGCAGGGCCTCGAGCGACTGGAGCCGTCTGTCAGGCAGACGGTGCAAAAGCGTTTTGCGCGCGGCAATTTCCAGGCCACGCTGACCATCGGCCGCGCCGCCGGCCAGCAGGCGCAGCCCGTGGTCAACGAGGCCTTCCTGAGCGATCTGGCGGGGCTGGCCAAGCGGCTGCAGGAGCAGTTCGGCGTAGCGCCTGCGACAGCCGACGGGCTGCTTTCGCTGCGCGGCGTGCTCGACATCCCCGAAACCGCCGAGACCGAAGAGGCGCGGGCGGCGCTCGACGGCGCGATCCTCTCGGTGCTCGAAGTGGCGCTGGGCGGGCTGGAGCAGGCACGCCAGGGCGAGGGCGCCGCCCTGCGTTCGCTGCTGTCTGGCCACATCGACGCCATCGAGGCACTGACGTTGCGCGCCGAGGCCGATCCGTCGCGCGAGCCGGCGGTGATCCGCGAACGGATTGCCGAGCAGGTCCGGCTGCTGATGGATGCCTCTGCCAATCTCGACGCCAGCCGGCTGCATATGGAAGCTGCGTTCCTGGCCACCAAGGCCGACATCCGCGAGGAGATCGACCGGCTGAAGACGCATGTCGCGTCCGGCCGGGTGCTGCTGGCGGGCGGCGGCGCCATCGGCCGCAAGCTCGATTTTCTGGCGCAGGAATTCAACCGCGAATCGAATACGCTGTGTTCGAAGTCGAACGCCGCTACGGTCACCGCCATAGGGCTGGAGCTGAAGGCGGTCGTCGACCAGTTCCGCGAACAGGTCCAGAATCTGGAGTAACCCTGATGGTCGCCAAGGAGCCGATGGTTGCTAAGGATCTGGGTTCCCGCATTCGCCGCCGGGGCCTGATGCTCGTGTTGTCGTCGCCGTCCGGCGCCGGCAAGTCGACGATCGCGCGCAATCTTCTGGAAAGCGATTCCAGTCTCGAACTGTCGGTCTCCGTCACGACGCGGCCACGCCGCGGCAGCGAGATCGAGGGCGTCCATTATCATTTCCGCACCATGCGCGAGTTCGAACGGCTTCGCGATTCAGACGAACTGCTCGAATGGGCCGAAGTGCATGGCAATTGCTACGCGACGCCGCGCGAGCCGGCCGAACTGGCGCTTGCACAGGGCCGTGACATGCTGTTCGACATCGACTGGCAGGGCGCCCAGCAGCTCAAGGAGAAGATGCGCGCCGACATCGTCTCGATCTTCATCCTGCCGCCCTCGATGAAGGAACTGAAGGCCCGGCTGAAGCGCCGCGCCGAAGACCAGGAATCAGTGATCGAGACGCGTCTGAAAAACGCCTGCAACGAGATCGAGCACTGGAAGGAATACGATTTCGTCATCATCAACGACGATCTCGACCGCGCCTTCGCCGAGGTGCGCGGCATCGTCACCGCCGAGCGGCTCAGACGCGACCGCCGGCCCGGCCTGTTCGATTTCGTCTCAGGGTTGCTCGACGAGAAGACGGATTAGGGGCGGTGGAGCGCCAATCCCCCCTTGTGGGGAGGTTGGCAGCTTCTCACACCGCGTTGGTCAGTCGCACGAATTCCTCGACGTCAAGCGTTTCGGCGCGGCGGGTCGGATCGATGCCGGCGCGGGTGAGCAGGGCTTCGCCGCCGAGGCTCTTGACGCTCTGTCGCAGCATCTTGCGGCGCTGGCCGAAGGCTGCTTCGGTGACGCGGCTGAGCTTCTTGACCTCGGCGGGCAGGGGACTTGCCCGCGGCACCAGATGCACCACCGACGACACTACTTTGGGCGGCGGCGTGAACGCTTGCGGCGGCACGTCGAAGGCAATTCGTGCCTCCGTCCGCCAGCCGGCCAGCACGCCCAGCCGGCCATAGGCATCGCTGCCGGGACGGGCGACGATACGCTCGGCCACCTCGCGCTGGAACATCAGCGTCATCGATGCGTAGAAGGGCGGCCAATCGGCAACGGTCAGCCAGCGTATCAAAAGTTCGGTGCCGATGTTGTAAGGCAGGTTGGCGACGATCTTCACCGATCCATCGCCTCCATGCGCCCCTTTGGCAAGCGCTGCGAAATCCGTCTTCAGCGCATCGCCGGCAATGATCTCCAACCGGCCCGGATAGTGGTCCGACACTTCCGCGAGCGCTGCCAGGCAGCGCTCGTCGCGCTCGATGGCGATGACCCGGCCAGCGCCGTGGGAAAGCAACGCCCGGGTCAAGCCGCCGGGACCCGGACCAACCTCGATCACCGTGGCGTCCGTCAGGTCGCCGGCGGCGCGCGCGATCTTGCCGGTCAGGTTGAGGTCGAGCAGGAAATTCTGGCCGAGCGCCTTTTTCGCTTGCAGCCCATGGCGTTCGATCACCGCGCGCAACGGCGGCAGTCCGTCGATGCTCATGCGACCGCCCTCAAGGCGCTCATGCGGCGCCAGCCTTCGCCCCGGTGTCGGCAAGCCTGCGGGCGAGCCTCAGCGCCGCGATCAGGCTGTCGGCCCGGGCTATGCCCTTGCCGGCGATATCGAAGGCGGTGCCGTGATCCGGTGAGGTGCGGATGAAGGGCAGGCCAAGCGTGACGTTGACCGCCTCGTCGAAGGCAAGCGCCTTGGCCGGGATCAGCGCCTGGTCGTGATACATGCACAGCGCCACATCGTAGCCGGCTCGGGCGCGGGCATGGAACAGCGTGTCGGCCGGCAGCGGCCCGAAGGCGTCGATGCCCTCCGCCCTCAGCCTGTCGATCGCCGGGCGGATGATGTGCTCGTCCTCCGCACCCATCGCGCCGCCTTCGCCGGCATGCGGATTAAGGCCGGCAATGGCAAGCCGCGGCTTGGCGATGCCGAAGCGGTGTTCGAGGTCGGCGGCGGTGATGCGGGCGGTCGCGACGATCAGGTCCGTCGTCAGCGCCTTCGGCACCTCGCACAGCGCAATATGGATGGTGACCGGAACCGTGCGCAACTCGGGACCGGCAAGCATCATCACCGGCATCGCTTCGGCGCCGGTGTGGAGCGTCGCCAGATGCGCCAGATACTCGGTGTGGCCTGGGAAACGGAAGCCGGCATCGTAGAGCGGCTTCTTGGCGATCGGGCACGTGACGACCGCCGCGGCGCGGCCGCCAAGGCAATCGTCAACAGCGCGGTCGATGGCCTCGATGATGCCGGCGGCGTTGGCTGGGTCCGGCCGGCCGGGGCCGTCGACGAAGCGGGCGACGAGCGGCAGGACGGGCAGGGCGCGTGCAAAGACACGCGCCGCTTCGGCCGGCTTTGTCTCCGTGATTGGCACATCGGCGCCGAGTCGGCGTGCCCGTGCGGCAATCAGCGCCGGATCGGCTATGAGATAGAAGGGCGGTACACCGGCGCTGTCACGCGCCTGCCAGGCGGCAATGGCGATTTCAGGCCCGACGCCGGATGGATCGCCGACGCTCAACGCCAGCGGGAGCTCTGCCTCTGGCGACTTCAGCGCTCGACGATGCGGGCTTTCTTCCGCAACTCCTCGACATACTTCTTGGAGAGATCGTCGGCGTCCTTGCCGGTCGAGCCTTCGCTCTGGAACACCATCTGGGCGGCCTTGTCGTCGGACACTTCGCGCGACGAGCAGATGCCGATGAACTCGACGCCACGGTCCGTCTGGCGTGTGGGGGTGGCGCCGCCGACCTTGGTGGCCTTGATCTGGTCGGCCCATTCCGGCGGCAATTGCGGCGCCAGCACCCGGCCGAGATCGCGAACGGTGACGTCGATCAGGCCCTTGGCGAATTCGCGCGAGGTGCCGCAGCCGTTGAAGCGGGCGCGCATGGCATCGGCCTCGCGCTTGCGCTTGGCAAGCGTCGCGCTGCGCTCGGCCGCCGGCACGACGAAGATGACCTGCTGCAGCATGTACTCCATGGCGGTCGGCTTGGCGCCGCCCTTGTCGAGCATGCGCCTGACCGCGTCCTGTTCGGTCATGGCGCCGCCACCGCTCTCGGAACGATGACGCGCGGTCAGCGCCTGATTCCAGGCCATCTGGGCGCGGATGAACTCCTTGAAATGCTGCTTGCCGACGCCGGACTGCGCCATGACGCCATCGAGCTGCTTGAGCTGCATCTTGTTGGTCGTGGCAAAGCGCTGATAGGCGGCGTCGACCTGGGCGTCGCTGATGCGTATGCCGAGACGCTTGGCTTCGGCGAGGCGCAGCGTCTGCTCGATCATTTCGTTTGCGGCGTCGCCCTTCCTCCGCTGGAGGCGCAGAAAGGCCGCACGATGCTGGATATCGCCGGTGGTGATCGGTACGTTGTTGACGACGTACTTGATCTGGCTGGCGAAAGCCGGCAGCGTCGTCATGGTGATCGAGGCCGAGGTCGCCGCCACCAGCAGCGCGAACCCTGCCGAAAAGAGGTATTTCCTCATCGAAAGCATCCCAATTTTATCCCGGTTCCGGCCCAACTCTATCTCATTTTGAGGGAGCTGAAACCCGTGCCTGCCTTATGCGGCGAAACGATGTCGCTAAGCGACCTGCGTCCACTTGGGCGCGCAAGGTACGCTCCAATACTTTGAATCTACGCATCGTGTTTTCTTAAAATCTAATTCCAATCTCAGGCCGATGCGTTGGCGGGCCGCCCGTTCCGGCCGTCTGTTGCTGGCCAGTCGTCCACTGGCCGGTCGTCTGCTACTGGATAGCGCCGAAGGAGCTTTGTGATGAGCCGAAATCGCCGAGCGTGCGAAACGACAGGTTGAAGCCGACATTCTGCGACACTTCCCTGGTGTTCAGGTCGCGGGTTTCCGAGAACGTCATCAAGTAAGTGAAGCATGAATCACTATAGGCAAAACCGATCCCGTCCTTGACCAGGACACTTTGCTCCAGATCGTAGGTGCCGGTGCCGAAAACACGCCAGTTCTCGGCAAGTTGCGTCGAGGCGCCGAGCGTGACCTCATGGCGATCGGTCGTGAAGCCATAAAGCGGCTGCGCCTGGATGAAGGCGTATTTGGCGCTGAACGAAATCGGCAGGCCGGAAAAGGCCGCTTTCACCTCGGCGCGGCGGACCTCGAAGCTCTGTTCGTCGAAACGGCCACTGACCGAGCCGGAAAGCCCACCGGGGCTGTTGAAGCCCACAAGGCCAACGTAGTCGGAGGTCTCGGTCTCAAGACCCGAATAGGCGCCGACATTGACCAGGTCCGGTGAATCGAACGAGTTATAGCCGCCCAATTGATAGGATTGGCCGAACAGGGCGTTGGTGCTCCAGCCATTGTCGTAGGCGCCGGAATAACGCAGCCCGACATTGGCGCGCGAGCCACCCTCCATGCGATCGTAACCGGAGAACTTGTCGCGCTCGAACAATGTCGTGGCATCGAAGACGAAGCTCTGAGCGTCCTCGTTGGGGACAGCGAGGCCACCAACATATTGCTCGTTCGGACGCACAAAGACCTGCGCCATCGGCTCGAAGATATGGCTGGAATTGGTCGACGAAAACAGCACAGGCCAGCGCATCTCCAGCCCGGCGGTCGCCATGTAGCGGGCGAGCGAGGAGCGCATGTCGGCGCTGGTGTTTATATCCGGGTTCATCGCCATCTCGTTGATGGCGGTGAGCGAGGGCGAAGAGGCATTGACATAGCCGGCGTCGCCACGCAGCGCCAGCAATGGCGTCAGCAGCAGCCCGCCATCGGTGGTGAACGTGCGCTTCCATTCGGCTTCGGCGGTGAGACGGCCCGATTGACCCTCGATGCCGCGCACGCGTTCGACGTCTGAGGTGAGATCCTCAGGGATAGCGTGAACTTTATCCAGCCTGTCGCGGCTGATGGCCTGCGCGTTGACATTGAACGACAATTGGCCGCCGGCCACCGCCATGTCCGGGATGTAGGCGTAGTCGAGCGAGGGCAGCACCCAGGGCTGCTTGCCGGCACGTGCGGTCGGATCGTCAGGGAGCGTCTTTTCCTGGACCTCGAAGCGCATGGCGCGCACATCGAAATAGTTGCGGCCGTTGAGGCCGGTCAGATAGATCTCCGAGCGATGCACGCTATCGTTGAAGTCTTCGATGGCGTAGGTGCGCGAGAAGTTCTTGTCGGTCTGCAACAGGACATTCCAGCCGAAGTCCCAGCGCGGATTGATAGCGAACTGCCCCTTGGTGCCCATCATGCCACGGAACTTGTTCGGATCACCGGCCGCACCAGAATCCACAGTGGGGCCGTAGCTGTCGATGAACTCCTCGGGGTTCTCTTGCCGGATGCCGGCGATCTTCAGGCTGTACTGGCCGTTGTTGAAGCGCTGGCGCCATTCGGCCTCGCCTAGGAAGCCTTGCTTGGTGTAGCCGCTGCCGGTGACGGTGAGGTCATAGGTCGGCGAAAGCGCGAAATAATAGGGCACCTTGATGCCGGCGCCGAGGTCGCTCTTGTAGGCAACGCTGGGGTTCAGGAAGCCGCTCTTGCGCTTGACGGTAGGGTCGGCAATCTCGAAGGCCGGCAGGTAGGCGAGCGGAAAGCCGAAGAACTCGAAATTTGAATTCTCGAAGCGGACCGTCTTCTTCTCGCCGTTCCAGATGATCTTCCTGGCCTTGATGCGCCAGGTCGGTGCCTTGTCCGGTTTGTCCGCGCATGGCTCGCAGGCCGTGTAGACGCCATTGTGGAACGTCGTCAGCACGCCGCCCATGCGCTCCGCGCTTTCGGCGGCGAAATACGCCTTGTCGACGGTTTCGACGCGCAGCGCATTGACGAAGCCGTCGGCGAAATCGTCGGTTATGTCGACATGCTGCGAATAGATCTTGGTGCCGTCGCTGTTGATGACCTCGACATTGCCACTGGCGACGAGGCGCTGGGTGTTGCGGTTGTATTGCACCCGCTGGGCGACGAGGCGGTTGCCGCCATAATCGATCTGGACCCCGCCGACGGCCGTTACCGTCTGGTTGTCGTTGTCATAGACCAGCGTATCTGCCGCCAGCAGCATTTGCGAGTCGGCGGGGACGTCCGGCGCCATATCGCTGATATCCTGGGCAGAAGCCGGAACTGTCGGGACGACGCAAGCGAGCAGGCATGCCAAGGCGCTCGCCCCATAGAGGCGTGCCAAACCGGCCTGCCTATGGCTACGCAAAACCGCCCCCCTCACTAGCCGTCTTCCTTGTAAAGCAAGAAAGTCACCCCGAAGAACATAGCCACGACAACCGGAACCCATGCAGCCACGACTGTGGGTACGAATCCCGCAACACCGAATGCCTTGACCAGCACCGTCACGACATAAAGCAGAAACCCGGCCAGGACGCCACCCAGAATCATCGTCGCGGATTGTCCCATCCTTGCAAATCGCATCGACACCGTTGCAGCGATCAGCGTCATGGCGACGAGAAGGAACGGCAGCGCCACCAGCGAATCAAACTGCATGGCAAAGGCATTTGCCTTGAGGCCGAAGGAGCGGGCAACCTCGATCTTGCTGGGCAGATCGTAGAAAGGGATGGTCTCCGGGCGCGCCAGCCGCTCTTGCACGAATTCGGGCTTGAGGTTGGTCGGCACTCGGTCGCTTGCTATCGATTGGATGTTGCCGTCCCGGAAAACCTTGACGTCCTGCAGCTCCCAGTAGCCATCTCGCAAATAGGCGTGCACCGCATCCTTGCGTTCGACGATGTCGCCTTGCGGGTTGAGGACGAAGAAGACGGCGTCGGCCATCTCCAGCCCCTGATTGAGAATGGCGCGCGCGCCGATGATGGTATCGCCGGAACTGGTTTTCTGCCGGATCCAGGGGGCGGCATCGGCCGAGACGGCGCTCGACTTGCCGGAGCGGAGCTGGGTCTCGATTCTCTCGGACCAGGAAAACGCATGCGCAGCGATCGGATTGATGACGCCGACCGACAGCACGCCGAACAGCAGCGCCCCGATGCAGCACGGCAGCAGGAACTGCCATGCGGACACGCCGGCGGAACGTGCGATGACCAGTTCATATCTGCGATTGAGCGAGACCAGCGTCGCCATCGCCGAGAACAGCCCGACGAACGGCACTGTCTGCAGCATGATCATCGGCATCCTCAGCCCTGAAATGGCGAACGCCGTACCGTAGGTGAAGCCTGGCAGGCCGGTCATGCGGCTGGAAAGCTCGGTGAAGTCGATCAGGAACACAAGCGCCAGGAGGCCGACGAAGAACCAGATGGTGATCGTCACGTAACGGAAGAAGAAGTATCGACCCAGAGTCCAGCCCATTAGCGTGCCCAGCCCATCAGCCGGCCCCTTGGCCAGAAGCGCCACGCCTGGCGAAGCGGAGCTTGATGGCGCTCCAGCCCTCACCGAAGCGGCCGGCGAAATTCGTCATCCAGTCGGCCCAGGCGACCGGCAGCTCCATGGTCCGATTGGAAACGATGAACCATATCGCCACTGCGGACGCCACGATCGGAACGCCGTAGACCATATAGGCGTATTCCGGAATCTTGTCGGCTTTGCCGGCGGCAAAGAAACCAAGCCAGCGTACGAAAAGCGCAAGCGCGATGGCCGTTATCAGCGGGTGAATGCGCGCCTCGCGATGGGAGCGCGCGTCTCCCGCGACCGCGAGCGCGATCAGCGCGAAGACGAGTGAATAGGACCATTCGGAAAAACGCTGATTGAGCTCGGCCAGGTACCTGTTCGGCGCCCTCTGGAACATCTTGTCGTTGGGACTGGGATTGAGCAGGTACTGGGTCGTCCGGTCCTTCGGCAAAAGCAATACGTCGGATGAGGCCGACATGAAGGCGGACAGATCGAAGGCATAGGAGGTGAACCGGATGACCGAAAGGTCGCCTGTCAGCGTTTCGCGATGGATGACGCCGTCGTTCATCATCAGCACCTTCTCGTCGCCGCTTTCGATGATGGCCCCGGTCTTGGCGTAGTAGATGAGGTTGGCGCCTTCCTCGCGCGAATCGGCGACGAAGATGCCGCCGAGGCGGTTGTCTGGAAGCCGTTCGCCAATCTGCAGGAAGAGGCCGTCATCGATCTTGCGGAAGGTCCCTTCCTGGATGATCAGCGACAACAGATCGGCACGCGACGACGCCACCAGTTGGCGGTTTTTCTGGCGTGCATAGGGGTCAATGCCGTTATCGACGGCGAATGAAAGAACGCTGGCCGCCAGCGCCAGGAGCATGATCGGCCTGACGATGGTCCAGCGCGAGGCGCCCGCGGCGTTCAAGACGGCAAGCTCAGAGTCGGAATTCATCGCGCTCAGCGTCTGCGCGACTGCGACCACCAGGGCGAAAGGCACGACGATCGGGACGATCGACGGAATGATCAGGGCAGCGACCTCGAAGAAGGTCAGCGCCGACTGGCCGCTGTCGGTGACGAGGTCGATGCGGGCGAGCACCTGCGTCGTCCATACGATCGCCAGCGTCCAGATGAGCGCTGCCAGGAAGACCGCCAATGCGCGACGCATGATGTAGCGTTCAACGACCTTCATGAAGGCTTTTCTCGATTTTGCCGAACGGCATCATGCCTCCAGACAAGGTAGTCGTCCGGCCACGCCTGTACAACCGGTTCCGTTTGGCGGTCGACCCGTCCCGTCCCGCATCATTATTCCCGGTGGGCCGGAGTGTCGGCGGCAATGGATAAGAAAGCGCGAACATCAATGGTTAACAACAGGTTGCGGCAGGAAAGCGGGGCCGTGCCGCGACGAATCGCCATCGATTCCATACGCCATATGGGATCTGATTCCGGCAAAGTCTTGCCAAATGCCGGAAAACGACCAAATGTCGCGCCGATCACGGTTATGGCCGCCGTGGCAGGTACAGGCATGGAAGCAGAAGCAACAGAATTGCGCGGTCAAGCCGGCCAGGAATCGATTTTTCACGATGCGATCGTGATCGGCGCAGGCGCGGCGGGGCTGGCTGCCGCACATGCGCTGGTGAAGGCCGGCGTACCAACGCTTGTCCTGGAAAAGGAAAGCCGGCTTGCCGAGCCCTGGTACCGGCGGCACGAACGGCTGCACCTCAATTCGCATCGTGATCTCTCGACACTGCCTGGCGTCGACTACCCCGCGGGCACCCCCGCTTTTCCCCACAAGACCGCCGTCGTCCGCCATCTGAACGATTTCAGCAAGGCGCACAGTCTGCCGGTCCGGCTTGGCGTCGCCGTCGAGGAGATCGCGTTCAACGGCGATCACTGGACCGTTGAGACCACTGCCGGGTCCCTGCTGGCGCGTCATGTCGTCATTGCCACCGGGCGCGACCGGCAGCCGTTCATTCCGCAGTGGAAGGGCGCCAGCGACTTTGCCGGCCGCATCATGCATTCGGCGGATTTTGGCAAAGCCGAGGACTATGCGGGAAAAAAAGTGCTGGTTGTCGGCGCCGGCAATTCGGGCTTCGACGTGCTCAATCATCTGGCGGGGGCGAATGCCGCCTCTATCTGGCTGTCGGCCCGCAACGGCCCCTCGCTGCTGCCGAAACGCATCGGCAAGATCGCCGTCCACAGGCTTTCGCCGTTCATGGCGCGCTTGCCGTTGTGGCTCGCCGATGCGGTGATGGCGGCAACGCAGCGCCTGGTTTTCGGCGACTTGAAGAAGTTTGGCCTGCCGCGCGCGTCCTCGGGAGGCGCAAGTCGCCTGACTGCCGACTACACCGCGATCGCCACCGACGACGGCGCCGTCCGCGCCATCAAGGCCGGCAAGATCGTGGTCCTGCCGCAGGTGCGCGAATTTACCAGCGACGGCGTCTTCCTCGACAATGGCGACCTGATTGTTCCCGATATCGTCATCGCGGCGACCGGCTACCGCACCGGGCTCGAACGCATGGTCGGCAAGCTCGGCGTCCTCGATGGCAAGGGCGTTCCCCTTTTCAACGGCGGCGAGACCGACCCGAAATTGCCCGGTCTGTGGTTTACCGGCATGCGGCCAAGCATTCGCGGTTGTTTCGCCAATGCCCGCATTCAGGCCAAGGCGATCACGCAGCAGATCGTCAGGCAGGGACGATGATCTGCAACGCATGGGATGCCGACACGAGCGCCCGGTTCGTGGCCGGGGCATTGCCGACAGCGGATGCCCTTTGATAGAACGCACCTCGAACTGAAAGGCCCCCTCAAACTGAAAGGCCATTTCAAACTGAAAGGTAAGGGTGATGACACCGGCCAGCATTCGCTACATTGTCGATGATGTCGCCGCCTCCGTCGACTTTTACACGGGACATCTGGGCTTCTCCATTGAACAGGACGCACGGCCGGCGTTTGCGTCCGTCACGCGTGGTCCACTGCGCCTTCTCTTGAGTGGCCCCGGCAGTTCCGGTGCCCGGGCGATGCCGGATGGTCGCCGGCCGGTTCCGGGAGGATGGAACCGCTTGCTGTTGCTGGTGCCGGACCTGAAGGAAGAGGTTGCGCGCCTGAAGGGCGCCGGGCTTGTCTTTCGCAACGATATCATAACCGGTGTCGGCGGTTCTCAAATCCTGCTCGAGGATCCGTCCGGGAATGTGATCGAGTTGTTTCAACCTGCCGCCCATTGACCCGAGAAAGACAAGGCGGTCCCATCGGGGATCCGCGATGGGCGAGAACCGGCCGAAAGGCCAATTGATCGAGGCTTGAAAAATAGGGTGGTGCTTCCGGTCGGAAACGGCCAAATATCGGGTTTCGTCAAGTCACTCTCCCAAAAACCTCAACGCCGTTCCCGAAAGCAGGACATGATGACTTCGAGACCTTCGATCGCCTTCGCCAAATTCGCAGCGCCCAAAAAGGGCGGTGTCTTCGTGCTGGCGGCCGACGATGGCGGCCTCGGCGACGCGGCGAAGGCTTGCGATCCGGCAAAGACCCTGGAGCGGGCGTTTCCGGTGGCCGACTTTTCCGGCAAGTTCGCCAGCCTGGTCGAAGTGCTGGCGCCGGAGGGCACATCGCTCGACCGGCTGGTGGCGGTCGGTGTCGGCAAGGTCTCGGGGCTCGACGACCATGCGTGGCTCAAGCTTGGCGGCACCATCGCTGCATCCTTGCGCAAGGCGGCCGAGGTGGCCGTCGTGGTCGATCTGCCGGGTGCTGCCGTCGGCGGCAAGCAAGCGGCACAGCTTGCCGCGGGCATCCTTCTGCGCAGCTATGTCTTCGACAAGTACAAGACGAAAAAGGAGAATGACGGCAAGAAGGTCGAGTCCAAGAAGCCGGCCAAGGTGACCATCCACACCACCGATCCGGCATCGGCGAAAAAGGCCTTCGCCGACGAAGTCGCGGTGATCGACGGGGTGTTCCTGGCGCGCGATCTGGTCAACGAACCGGCCAATGTACTGGGGCCGGTGGAATTCGCCGCCCGCGTCGGCGAACTGGAAGCGCTCGGCGTCACGGTCGAGATCCTGGTCGAGAAAGAGATGAAGAAGCTCGGCATGGGCTCGCTGCTCGGCGTCGCGCAAGGCTCGCCGCGTGGAGCCCGCATGGCCGTCATGCGCTGGAACGGCGGCAAGGCCAAGGACAGCCCGGTCGCCTTTATCGGCAAGGGCGTCACGTTCGACACCGGCGGCAATTCGATAAAGACGGCCTCCGGCATGGAGGACATGAAGGGCGACATGGGCGGCGCGGCCGCCGTGACCGGGCTGATGCACGCGCTGGCCGCCCGCAAGGCCAAGGCGAACGTCGTCGGTGTCATCGGGCTGGTGGAAAATGCCGTCGACGGCCATGCGCAACGCCCTGGCGACATCGTCACCTCGATGTCGGGCCAGACCATCGAGGTGCTCAATACCGACGCCGAAGGCCGCCTCGTCCTGGCCGACGCGCTGTGGTACTGCAACGACCGCTTCCAGCCGAAATTGATGGTCAATCTGGCGACGCTGACCGGCGCCATCATGGTTGCGCTCGGCCAGCACTATGCCGGTCTGTTCTCCAACAATGACGAATTGGCGGACAGGCTGACGAGCGCCGGGCAGGCGACGCAGGAACGGGTGTGGCGGATGCCGCTAGGCACCGAATACGACAAGCTGATCGATTCGAAAAATGCCGACATGAAGAACATCGGCGGCCGCTACGGCGGCGCGATCATCGCGGCACAGTTCCTGCAGCGCTTCGTCAAGGATACGCCTTGGGCACATCTCGACATCGCCGGCACCGCGCTGGGCGCGCCGTCCAACGAGATCAACCAGTCATGGGGCTCCGGCTTCGGCGTCAGGCTGCTCGACCGGCTGGTGCGCGACAACTACGAGGGATGAGGCCTTTCAAGGCGCGATCATGGCCGATGTCCTGTTCTACCACCTGACCGAATCGACGCTGGAGGATGCGCTGCCCGGCCTGCTCGAGCGCAGCGTCGATCGCGGCTGGCGCGCCGTGGTGCAGACCGGTACCGAGGAGCGGCGCGACGCGCTGGACCAGCATCTCTGGACCTTCAGGGACGATTCGTTCCTGGCGCATGCGACGGACCGCGAATCCTATCCGGCCGAGCAGCCGATCCTTTTGACCACCGGCCAGGGCAATCCGAACGAGGCGCAGATCCGCTTCCTGGTCGACGGAGCCGTGCCGCCGGAGCTTGTCGGCTATGAACGCGCCGTGTTTCTGTTCGACGGCCACGACACGGCCCAGGTCGAGGCGGCGCGCACGCACTGGAAGGCGATGAAGGAAGCCGGCCACGCGGTCACCTATTGGCAGCAGACATCAGACCGGCGCTGGGAACGCAAGGCGTAAAGCGTCCCGCCTCGGCTATCGTCAACCTGGGATCAGATCGCTGAGCAGTTGGGTCGCGATGCCGAATAGAGCATCGGACCCAACGTGAAAACCGGTTTTGGGTCGGATACCAGCCACGGATAGTGTCTCAGTTTGAATTTCAGCTGTCGGTGGAATGTCGCCATTCGTCTCGTAGATGGGAACGAGCAAGCAGCGCCAATTGTTGCCATTCGCTCGCATTGAAGGAAACGACCGTTCCTAACTCGATTTCAGTCACCCTCGGGGACGACCCGCCGAAAAATCTGCTGGTCGACGATGCCGCGACGTAGCAGCCGAACGCTGCCCCGATCGCGTTCCCGAACCCAGGCAGGTTGCCGAGGACCATGCCATCTGGCGGAGAGAACGAGACGGGCCAATAAAGGCCTAAATTAGAGGGTACTGTTATTTGAGCGCCGACGCGGCGAACCTCGATCCGACGACTCCTCCGGAAATGTCCGTGAGAGCGTTATCGGAGAAATGGCACGTGCCGCAGCGGTTGTTGGTCGGCCGGAACGGGCTACCGTGACCACGTTCAGGTCGCTGAAACCAGAGAGGTATCCCCATGGCTCTCCTTCCCGACTTCGCCGCCGCCACGTTCGGCAATTCCACGAATATCGACAACACGTTCTTCCCGCTGCCCGGCGGCACCATCAACAGCTACGGCGCCGCGCTTATCGATCCCGAGACCGGCGAAGAGGAGACGGAGCGCAACGATCACTTCACCACGTTCGAGACGAAGATGATCGAGGGCGTCGAGACGGTCGTCGTCCGCGATACGGCCTATGCTGACGGCGTTCTCGTCGAGGACACACTCGACTGGTACGCGCAGGACGATGAAGGCAACGTCTGGTATCTGGGCGAGATCGCGACGAACTACAACTACAACGACGAGGGCGAGTTCATCGGTACCGACTTCGGCGGATCGTGGGAGGCGGGCGTAGATGGGGCCGCGCCGGGATGGATCATGCGCACGGCACCGGTGCCGGGCGACAGCTATTTCCAGGAGTTCTACGCCGGCGTGGCGGAGGATGAAGGCCAGGTGATCGCGACCGGCCTCACTGTCGAGACCGACTTCGGCTCTTTTGACGGCGTCGTGAAGATCCTCGATACTTCGGGTCTGGAGCCCGGCGTGGGCGCCTACAAATACTTCGCGCCCAGCATCGGCCTGGTGTTGGAGGAGGAGGTGGTGCTCTCGGAGGATGAGCCTGAGCTCGTCATCGAGATCAAGAACAGGCGCGAGGTCGACGTCTCCGCCCCTGTCGATCCGACGGAGCTCGCCTTCGCGGGGGACGGCACTGCCAAGACCATCACCTTCCTCAGCGAGGACGCGAGCACCAACGGCGCGATCGGCGCCTATACCTTCGACACGGCGACGGGCGAGATCGGCGAGGCGCGCATCCTCTTTGCCGACACCGAGGATGTAAAGGCCGGCGCCAAGGCGACGATGACGGTCGCGGCCGGGCAGTCGCTCGGCCTGTTCCTCATCCCGGATGTCGAGGAGCTCGGCCTCGAGCTCGAGGACTACGCAGACGGCGGCCTCTTCTTCCGCAACTTCACCTCGGGCGATGTCGCCGACGTTTACGACGGCGACGACGCGACGACCTACACGCCGGGCCCGGCCACCATCTACGACCGGGTGGCGCCGGTCGTCACCGATGCCGACGGCAACCTGCTGCCGATCCGGGCGTTCCACTCGGTCGGCAACCGCGACGGCTTCAATTTCCTGAACCCTGTGGCCGGCGAGAACGCCCTTGCAAGCGATATCGACGACGGCCTCGCCGGGGTCGAGGTGGTGAGCTTCGAGGATGGCCTGGCCAGCACCGAGGACTTCGACGGCGACTTCGACGATGCTTTCGTTGCCGTCAGCGATGCGTCGCTCAGCGGCGAGACAGTCAATGCCCTGGTTGAAGCAACCGGCATCAGCCGGCGGGTCGGCACGGACGGCCCGGATCGGCTGGTCGGAACCGAGGAGGACGATCAGCTCATCGCGCTTGACGGCAATGACGTGATCCGGGGTCGCGGCGGTGACGACCAGATCGAGACCGGCGACGGCAATGACCGTGCATATGGCGGCGGAGGGGATGACGAGATCTCCGGCGAGGAGGGGCACGACCGGCTGTTCGGCGGCAAGGGAGACGACGAGATCGATGGCGACGAGGGCCGCGACAGGATCCAGGGCGGTGCGGGCGATGACGAACTCGCGGGTGGCGAGGGCAACGACCGGCTCTGCGGCGGCGATGGCTTCGACGAGATCAAGGGCGGTGAAGGCGATGATCGGCTCCTGGCCGGCGGCGACGGCGCGCGGATGTCCGGCGGCGCGGACGACGATACCCTCTTCGGCGAGGCCGGCGCCGAGGACGTCTTTGTCTTCGACCTGATACCTTTCGGCAGTGACCTGATCCGGGGCTTCGAGAACGGCGCCGATCGCATCGAGATCGCGACCTATACGGGCGTCGAGAGCTTCGAGGACGTCGCCGTCACGCAGGACGGACGGTCGACCGTGCTGAGCTTCGCGGAGGGAATCGTAGAGATCGCCAATTTCGACTCCGGGCTGATCGATGCCTCCGATTTCTTCTTCGTCTGACGCGCGGGCGGGGCGCGGTCTCCCTGGCCGCGCCCTTGTCTCGCCGATTGGTCAAACGGTACTTGCTCTGCAGTCATTGGCGTTAACCCTGCGACACTTCACTCGAAAATGAATCCCGTGGCCGAAGGGCCTGCAGCACAATGGCAGGCGGCGCCAATGAGCGGCCTTTTCCGAGGAATCTCATGACGCGCAAGCACGCAGTGCCAGCCGCCCAACCAGAAGAAGCCGGTGCGGCCACGCGAACGCATGACAAACGTCAGCTCACGGCCCCATTCCGGACCACTGCGCATGCGACGGCCAATGTCGCGTACGGGTCAGGGCTTGCCTTGGACGTCCTCCGAACGAAGGGCAGACAAAGGATCGTGAGCCGAAATTCAACTAAGGCACTACCCCGCCACTTGACGAAAGGTCGATCGCGCGCAAAACTGCTAAGATGTCAGACCAATTTTGGATATAGGTGCCCATGCGAGCGCGCGGCGAACGGCCCGGAGCACCTGCCACGCGTGTGGCAATTGCCACGCTCCCGCCGCAGGACCGCGGCAAACAGGTTATGGAAGCGCTGGCCGACTACGTCGAGCGCGCCGCGCTGAAAAGCGGTGACCGGCTTCCGACCGAACGCGAATTGATGGCCGCGCTTTCCGTCGGGCGTTCGACGATACGGGAGGCGATGGGGCGTTTCGAAGCGCTCGGCGTCACCGAGACCCGCAAAGGCAGCGGCACCTATCTGCTCAAGCCGATATCCGCCGGCACCATCCATCTGCCGTTGTCGCTCGATACGGCGGAGCTGCGCGACGGTCTCTTGCACACCCTCGAGGTGCGTCGCGGCATCGAGGCCGAGGCAAGCATGGTCGCGGCGCGGCGGCGCACGGCCGACGATCTGCGGACGATCGAGGAAAAGCTCATCGAGATGGAGCGCGTCCATCTCGCCACCGGCACGTCGGGTCCGGAAGACCTGGCCTTTCACCTGGCCATCTATGACGCCACCCACAACCCGCTTTTCCGGCAGCTCCTGGGGCAGATGCGCGAAGCGTTCGAGCGCTTCTGGGACCATCCGTTCGACCGCCAGGATTTCGCGCGGCGATCGTTCCCGCATCACCGCGAGCTGTTCGATGCCATCGTCGCCAGGGACGCGGAACTGGCGCGCGGAAGAACGCTGAAGATCCTCGAGGTCGTGGAAGAGGATATCGAGGAAATGTCGAAATGAACGGTCCCGATTTTTTCGACCAGGCATCGCTGATCGCTGCGCATGACGAGGGCAACGCCTTCGATGCCGTCGTGCCGCCGATCGTGCAGACCTCGCTCTTCACCTTCCCGAGCTACGACGAGATGCTCGAGACATACCGCGGCGAGAAAGTGCGGCCGACCTACACGCGTGGGCTAAACCCGACCGTTCGCATGTTCGAGGAAATGCTGGCAAAGCTGGAAGGCGCCGAGGACGCCATCGGGTTCGCGAGCGGCATGTCCGCCATCTCGTCGGCCGTGCTGAGCTTCGTCGAGCCGGGCGACCGCATCGTCGCGGTCAGGCATATCTACCCGGACGCGTTCCGGCTGTTCGGGACGCTGCTTGCGCGGATGCGCATCGAGGTGACCTATGTCGACGGCCGTGACGAGGCGGCTGTCGCGAGCGCCCTGCCTGGCGCCAAGCTGTTCTATATGGAAAGCCCGACCAGCTGGGTCATGGAAACGCATGACATCGGTGCGCTCGCTGCGCTGGCGAAGTCCCGTGGCATCCCGACCATCATCGACAACAGCTGGGCTAGCCCGGTCTTCCAGCGGCCACTGTCGCTCGGCGTCGACGTTGTGGTCCACTCCGCGTCCAAGTATCTGGGCGGCCACAGCGATGTCGTGGCCGGCGTGGTCGCGGGCTCGAAGGACCTGATCGGCCGCATCCGTGGTGAAGCCTATCCATATCTCGGCGGCAAGCTGTCGCCATTCGATGCCTGGCTCCTGATCCGTGGCTTGCGCACGCTGCCGATCCGCATGCGAGCGCATCAGGCGTCCGGCCTAGAAATCGCACGACGCCTGCAGGACCATCCGATCGTCGAGAAGGTCTGCCATCCGGGGCTGGCCAACCGGCTTCCCGCGGGGCTCACCGGTACGTCCGGGCTGTTCTCATTTGTCTTCCGCGACGGCATCGACATCCGGACGTTTGCCGACCGTCTCAAGCTGTTCAAGCTTGGCGTGTCCTGGGGCGGCCATGAAAGCCTCATCGTGCCGGGCGAGGTCGTGCTGCAGCAGAAGGCCCAACCCAATTCCGCGCTGGCGTTCCGCGTCCATCCGCGGTCCGTGCGTCTCCATATCGGCCTTGAGGGAACCGAGGCGCTGTGGAGTGACCTGGAAGCGGCGATTACAGCCGCTTCCGAAGAAAAGACCTGAAGCAACCAGACAAGAAGGGAACGGAAAATGAAGAAGCTTCTTATCGCCGCATTCGCCACCGTACTGATGTCGGGTACTGCACTCGCTGACACGACGCTGAAGCTCGTGGAGGTGATCACCAGCCCCGAGCGCACTGAAACGCTGAAGTCGATCGTCTCCAAATTCGAGGCCGCCAACCCGGGCACGAAAGTCGAGGTCATCTCGCTGCCCTGGGGTGAGGCGTTCCAGAAATTCGCGACCATGGTGTCCGCCGGCGAAATCCCCGACGTCATGGAGATGCCGGACACGTGGCTGTCGCTGTATGCCAACAACGGCCTTCTCGAAAGCCTCGAGCCTTACCTTGCCAAGTGGGAGCACACCTCGGGCCTCACCGATCGCGCGCTCGAGCTCGGCCGCGACGTGAACAACACTGCCTACATGCTGCCCTATGGCTTCTATCTCCGGGCGATGTTCTACAACAAGAAGCTGTTCCAGGAGGCTGGTGTCGCCGAGCCGCCCAAGACGATGGATGAGTTCGTGGCGGCGTCGGAGAAAGTCTCCAAGCTCCCGGGCAAATACGGCTACTGCCTGCGCGGCGGGCCGGGCGGCCTCAACGGCTGGATGATGTTCGGCGCAACGATGGCCGGGTCCAACAAATTCTTCAACGACGACGGCACCTCGACCATGAACAGCGAAGGCTGGGTCAAGGGACTGACCTGGGTCGTCGATCTCTACAAGAAGGGATTGGCACCGAAGGACAGCGTCAACTGGGGCTTCAACGAAATCGTCGCCGGTTTCTACACCGGCACCTGCGCAATGCTCGATCAGGATCCGGACGCGCTGATCGCAATCGCCGAGCGGATGAAGCCGGAAGACTACGGCGTCATGACCATGCCGAAGGGGCCGGACGGCAAGACGTTTCCGACCATCGGCTACGCCGGTTGGTCGATGATGGCGGCCAGCCAGAACAAGGACCTCTCCTGGAAGCTGATCGAAACGCTCGAAGGGCCCGAAGGCAATGTCGAGTGGAACAAGCGCACCGGAGCGCTGCCGGTTCACAAGTCCGCCGAAAAGGATCCCTTCTACGCAAGCGAGCAGTTCAAGGGTTGGTTCGCCGAACTCGAGGACAAGGATGCGGTGCCGACAGTCATGCCGACCTATCTCGAGGAGTTCGCCTTCTTCAAGGACTCGATGGTCATCAAGACCAGTCAACAGGCACTGCTCGGCGATATTACGCCCGAGGAAATGGCCAACCAGTGGGCCGACTATCTGACCAAGGCGCAGCAGAAATTCCTGGCCAAGAAATAAACGGCGAACCGCGAGCATCGGAGCCGCCCATCGCGGGTGGCTCCGATGGATCTCGTCCATGGCCAATTGGAACGAAAGCGTTACCTGATGGTTTTTGACGCCACCGCCGGGCTACCGGAATCGCGCCGCCGGTCGCTGATCGAACGGATCACGCGCCGTGCCGAGCCATATCTTTACACCGCCCCGGCACTGATCCTGATCGTCACCATCATGCTGGCGCCACTGGTGCTTGGCCTGTCCTACGCTTTCCGCGACGTGCATTTGCTCAATCCCTTCTCTGGTGGATATGTCGGGCTCGATCATTTTCGTACCCTTTATGGCGACGACAATTTCTATCGGGCGCTGCGCAACACGCTGTGGTGGACCGGTGCGTCCGTCTTCCTGCAATTCGTGTTCGGCCTGATCCTGGCGCTGCTGCTCGACCGGCCGTTTGCCGGCCGCGCCATCGCGCAGGCGCTGGTGTTCCTGCCCTGGGCGGTGCCGACCTTCCTCACCGGGCTCAACTGGGCGTGGTTGCTCAATCCTGTCATCGGGCCGCTGCCGCATTGGCTTTATGCGCTCGGCCTCATGGATGAGCCGGCCAACATCCTCTCCAATCCGCAGCTTGCCATGTGGGGACCGATCATCGCCAACGTCTGGTGGGGCATTCCCTTCTTCGCCATCACGCTGCTGGCCGCGCTTCAGGCAATCCCGCGCGACCTCTACGAGGCGGCGGCGATCGACGGTGCCGGCGCGGTCAGGCGGTTCACGTCGATCACGTTGCCTTTCCTTGCGCCGACCATTGCGATCACCGTGCTTTTGCGCACCGTCTGGATCTCGAACTTCGCCGACCTGATCATCGTGATGACCAATGGCGGCCCCGCCGACCGTACGCAGATCGTCGCGAGCTATATCTTCACGCAGGCTTTCAGGGCACTTGATTTCGGCTACGCCTCGGCCATTGCGCTGGTGCTGCTCGTGCTGCTGCTCGCCTATTCGATGCTGATCGTCATGCTGCGGCAAGTCCTGATGGATCGCGCCTGATGGATCGGGGATGACCGGATGAACAGGTATTCGATCTACGGCACCGCGCTGCATCGCCTGGCAATCCTCTGCTACGTGGTCTTTGCGCTGTTCCCGCTGTTCTGGCTGTTGAAAGTATCGGTCACGCCGAACGACCTGCTCTATTCGGAGGGCGTGCGGATGTGGCCGTCGCGGATGAGCTTCGAGCATTTCCGCTTCGTGCTGGCTCACAGTGCATTCCCGATCTTCTTCAGGAACAGCATGATCGTTGCCGGCGCAACGGCCGCGATCGTGACGCTGCTCGCGTCTCTCTCCGGCTATGCGCTGTCGCGCTTCACCTTCCGCGGCAAATACTGGCTGGTCGCACTGATGCTGCTCACGCAGATGTTTCCGTTGGTGATGCTGGTCGCGCCGATCTTCAAGATGCTCTCGCCGCTCGGGCTGACCAACAGCCTGACCGGGCTGGTGGTCGTCTACACGGCCTTCAACATCCCCTTCGCGACATTCCTGATGCAGTCGTTCTTCGACGGCATTCCCAAGGAGCTGGAGGAGGCGGCCAAGATCGACGGCGCCACGCAGTTCATGGCGTTTCGCCAGATCATCCTGCCGCTGACGCTGCCGGGTATTGCCGCGACGCTGGGTTTTGTGTTCACCGCCGCGTGGAGCGAACTGCTGTTCGCGCTGATGCTGATTTCGGGCAACAGCGCCGCAACCTTTCCGGTCGGTCTGCTCACTTTCGTGTCGAAGTTTTCGGTCGATTTCGGACAGATGATGGCGGCCGGCGTGCTGGCGCTGATCCCCGCCGGCCTCTTCTTCCTGTTCATCCAGCGCTATCTGGTCCAGGGCCTGACGGCCGGCGCGGTCAAGGGCTGAGGGAGGTTTCATGGCATCGATCGACATCCGCAACGTTCGCAAGAATTTCGGCGTCGTCTCCGTGCTTCACGGCGTCGACCTGGCGATAGAGAACGGCGAGTTCGTGGTGCTGGTGGGGCCGTCGGGCTGCGGCAAGAGCACTTTGCTTCGCATGATCGCCGGGCTCGAGGAGGTGACCGAAGGCGAGATCCGGATCGACGGCACGCGCGTCAATGAACGTGCACCCAAGGACCGCGACATCGCCATGGTGTTCCAGTCCTACGCGCTCTACCCGCACATGAACGTCGCCGAGAACATGAGTTATGGCCTGCGGATCCGGAAGGCCGCCAGCGAGACGATCGCAGCCGCTGTCGGCAACGCGGCCAGGAAGCTTGAGCTGCAGCCGCTGCTCGCACGGCGGCCGAAGGCACTGTCGGGCGGCCAGCGCCAGCGCGTGGCGATGGGCCGCGCGATCGTGCGGCAGCCCAAGGCATTCCTGTTCGACGAGCCGCTGTCCAATCTCGACGCGCGCTTGCGCGAGCAGATGCGGGCAGAGATCAAGAAGCTGCATCGTGATCTCGGCGCGACATCGATCTATGTCACCCACGACCAGATCGAGGCGATGACTTTGGCCGACCGGATCGTCGCCATGCATGAGGGCGTGGTGCAGCAGGTCGGCAGCCCGCTGGAGCTTTACGACCGCCCGGCCAACCTGTTCGTCGCCGGCTTCATCGGATCACCGGCCATGAATTTTCTGTCGGCACGTTACGAGGTCAGCGCAGGCACGGCCGGCGCACGACTGCCTGACGGAACGCTGATCGCGCTTTCGTCAGGTTATCAACTGGAGGAAGGCGCGGCGGTGACACTCGGCATCCGGCCGGAGCATGTCGAGATGTCGCCGGCCTTGGAGGGCAGCCTGAGGGCGACGGTCGACCTGATCGAGCCGACCGGCTTCGGCATCATCCTGCATCTCGGCCTGCATGGCCTGCCATTCAACGTCTTCACGCTCGACCGGGCCGCGCTGACGGCCGGCCCGACGGTGACGGTGGCTTTCCCGCCGCAACATCTGCATTTGTTCGATGCGACTGGAAAGCGCGCAGCGAGCCTCCAGCCGGGGAAGAGCTGACCCTCCTTTCGGTCGCTCGGGTCATTCGAGCGTTTCCAAAACCGGTTCCCACCTTTGGGTCCGATGCTATTGTCTATCTTGGCGCTGCCGAATTCGATAGGACATTCGCTCTCGGCCTCGACACGCTCTTTGGACGAGGTGGAAATGCGCCAGCGACGGCGCCAATGCTAGGTAGTTGAGCGCATGCGCTTTCTGTTTCTTCTGATCCTGCTCGCCGGCATCGGCATCGGCGTCGTCTATCCCTGGGCGATGACCAATTTCTCAGGCCATGAGATCGGCACCTGGCGGGTCTACGAACAGGGCCGGTTCAAGCCGGTGACGGTGTCGCTGGCCGGCGGCGACGCGCCGGTGCGGGTGCTGGTCGACCTCACCACCCGGGCCGAACGCATCGTCGTTTCGCAACAGCGCACCGTGCTGACGCTGACCGCCGCCACCGGCGGCAGGACGGTGCTCGCCTCGACGCTGCAGTTCATCCATTCCGAGAACCCGCGCCAGGTCAGCCCGCAACTGCCCGACAAGATCTTTCGCGACGAGGCAGGCCTGATCCCAACCGTCAGCCCCGGTCCCTACATCTTCACCGCCGGCCCCGGTGACGCCGAAGGCATCGAGATGCGGGCGGTGGACCTTGTCCTGCGCTCCGGCGTCGGCGAGATCGACAGCCGTGCGCAGCCGGTTGGCTTCTCGCTGATGGCGGTTGGCCTGATCGGGCTGGTGTTGGCTTTGCGTTTCGGCGGCCGGCGACCGCAAAATCCGAACTCGCAGCCGCCACCGCCGCGCTGGGGCAGGGGCTCGAATTAAGTCGTGAACTATCGCCACGCCTATCACGCCGGAAACTTCGCCGATGTCGTCAAGCATGTCGTGCTGAGCCGGCTCGTCGAATATCTGAAACAGAAGGACAAGGCGTTTCGCGTCATCGACACCCATGCCGGCATTGGCCGGTACGACCTGTCGTCGACTGAAGCGCAGAAGACAGGCGAATGGCGAGGTGGCATCGGCCGGCTGGTCGATGCCACGCTCGACCCGCCGGCGGCAGCACTTCTGGCCCCCTATCTGGAAGCCGTCCGTTCGCTCAATCCCGAAGGCGGCGTGAAAAAATATCCGGGCTCGCCGCTGATCGCGCGTCATCTCATGCGCAAGCAGGACCGGCTGTCGGCGATTGAGCTGCATCGCCAGGATGTCGCGAAGCTGAGGACGCTGTTCCAAGGCGATTTCCAGACCCGGGTGATCGAGCTTGACGGCTGGCTGGCGCTCGGCGCGCATCTGCCACCGAAAGAAAAGCGCGGCCTCGTGCTGGTCGATCCGCCATTCGAGGAGCAGGGCGAGTTCGACCGCCTCGTCGACGGGCTGCGCAAGGCGCACAAGCGCTGGCCGGGCGGCATCTACGCGCTGTGGTATCCGGTCAAGGACCGCAAGGCGGTCGCTGCCTTCAGGAGGGCGCTGGTGCAGTCAGGCGTCCCGAAGCTGCTCGACATCGGCTTCGAGATCAGGCCGCCATCGGCCGAACCCAGCCTCGACGGCAGCGGCATGGTGGTGGTCAACCCGCCGTTCACGCTGGAGGGCGAGTTGCGGACGCTGCTGCCGGCCCTGCACAAACTGCTTGTCGCTGAAAAACCGTCGCACTGGACGCTGGAGTGGCTGGCGGCATAGGGGGCGCAGGTGTTCACGCGCCTGCCTTGGTTGAAGCAATTTCAAACTAAGAAACCATCGTCTCTACAACCGCTTGACCGCGCGCAAGCGAATCCGCACAGTGCGCGCAATCGACCATAAGAGGCTGCCATGACTCGCTTCGCCCAATCCGCCCTTGCCGCACTGATCGCCCTTTGCACGCCGCTCGGCACATCCCTCGCTGTCACCCAGACAGCAAAGGCGGCCGACCTTGCCGTCTATTCCGACGAAGACAGCGGCGTTTGCGGCGAGGCCTGGGTGCTGAATAAGATCACCAGCCGCTTCTCGTATCAGGTGCGCCATGTGCCGAATCTGCCCGATGTCGAGATCACCGATTTCCAGCGCATCCACCAGCACCGCTATTTACCGGCCAACGACACCTGGCCGATCGGCCGCCGTTATTGCGGCGCCACCGTCAGCCTGTCCGACGGCCACGCCCGCACCATCTGGTATCTGATCGAGGAGGGGCAGGGCTTTGCCTCGATCGGCGACAATGTCGAATTCTGCGTCTCGGGCTTCGACCGTTGGATGGTCTATAACGGCCGCTGCCGCGTCCTGCGCTAGAGACGGGTTACAAGCAGGCGCCGGCTGGGTAGATGGTTGAGGTTCGCGCTCCATGCCGCCCCCCTTTCGTCCTGCCGGACATCTCCCCCGCACGTCCGGCAGGACAGAGGGGGCGCTGTCCTGCTGCCATGTCGCAAACTCGCGATCCCAAGCTCTCAGCGAGCTTCACGCCGTTTTGACGCCGGACAGGTAGGCGCAGATCAGTTCGACCAGTTGCTTTTGCAACTCTGGTGCATCCAGCATGCCCCTTCGCGCCGCATTGTGGATCACCCCCTCGACCGCCGATGATAGCACGCGCGCTACGGTCTCTGTGTCGGCGCTCTTTCTCGGCTTGCGGTAAGCGGCGACTGCGGTCGCATAGTGATTGAGGTATTGCGCCTGGAAGGAGGCATGGGCGGCGCGCGAGCCGCGATCGCTCGGCGCCTCGTCCAGCAGCACCTGGTGCAGCGTCGGGTGAATGCTGTGCGCCGCAATCATGCCGCGCACCAGATCCTGCGCGAATTTCCTGAGGGGCTTTCCGTCTGCTGCCGAGTCGCGAATGACCGACAGCACATGATCGAAATGGCGGCGCCGGATGGCTTCGAGCAGGGAAAGTTTGTCGGGAAAATACTGGTAGAGCGAGCCGATGCTCACGCCTGCCGTCTCTGCCACCTTGTTGGTGGTGAAGCCGGCCCAGCCCAGCCCGCTCAGAACATGAGCTCCCGCCTCGATGATCGCCTCGACGGTCGCCCTGGAACGCGCCTGGCGCGGTTGTTTGCGCATGCGCTGACGCGGCTTTGCAATGCGAGTAGACACGTCTGCTTCATCCCGTGAAAATGTAAACAACATACTCACATTTCCGGAAAAGGACACCGACCATGAGCACGCTCGCCTTGCTTCGCAGCCTCTTTGCCTATCAGGCATGGGCCAATGACGAATTGCTGGAGAAGCTTGCGAGCCTCGACGCCCGCGTACACGACAAGGAACGGCACGCCGCAATGCGGCTCATCAATCACTGCCATGTGGTGTCGCGGATATTCTCGGCGCACCTGCTTGGCGCAAGTCACGGCTACTGCGCCGACAACACTGATGAGACGCCGGCGCTCGGCGAATTGCGCGCGGCGGTCACGGCGACCGATCGCTGGTATCTCGACTATCTGGAAACCGTTTCGTCGCAACAGCTTTCAGAGCCCGTCGCATTCGTGTTCACCGATGGGGATAAGGCATTGATGTCACGACAGGAAATGTTGACCCACGTCGTTCTGCACGGGGGCTACCATCGCGGTGAAGTCGGGCGCATCCTGGCGCAGATTTCCATCACCCCGCCATGGGATACTTTCGCCGTCCATCTCCATCGGGCCGAGCCTTCTCGCCGGCTGCAGATGAGGCACGAGCCGCTCAGAGCCTGACCGCCCGAGGGCTTTTCGATTCGCGATACCGGCTCGACCGGATCTGTCGAGGCGTCACCCTGTCTTCATAAATGCGAGCTATCAGCTCACGTTCGTCGCGTTGTGCAAGATGTGCAGCGGCGCGCTCATTCGGTTGCTTTCGCCTTCGACTGTAGTTCATTGCGCTGAGCAAGATGAACTGAGCGACGCCTTAGCTCTTGATGATCTTCGCGACGAGCATTGGGCGTTGAAGCGCAAAGCCGCTCGAAAAAGCCCTAAGCTTGACGAGAACACCGGCCGAGATAGAGTGCGCAGAATTCTCGTGTCAGAACTTTGCCGCGAGGAGCGAAGATTCGCAGCCGGTTTTCGCGGCGGCAGCATGGTCGCGCGATCGCCGTAACCAAAACTTAAACTGCAAAATTCATGCTAATGCTTCGCTGGCTAGACAGTCGCGAGTCAGATATGCATTGCACGCCGGGCCACTAACGGCCGTCGGCACAACGGAAGGGGCATGATATGGCTAAACAGTCATCCAAAGCGCCGGCATCCAAGTCACCGGCAAAGAAGGCACCGGCAAAGAAAGCACCACCAAAAGCAGCGGCGGCTAAGGTCGCAACTGCCATGAAGAAAGCAGCACCTGCCGCCAAGCCCAAGGCCGCCGCGGCCAAGGGAAAAGCAGCGGCGGCAAAAGTGACAACCGCTGTGAAGAAAGTAGCATCTGCTGCCAAGCCGAAGGCCGCCGCGGCCAAGGCAAAAGCGCCGGCCAAGAAGCCGGCCGCGAAAGCCGCGGCAAAACCGGCAGTGAAGAAAGCGGCACCCGCCAAGGCCAAGGCGGCACCTGCCAAGGCTGCGCCCGCCAAGGCGAAGGCAGCACCTGCCAAGAAGCCGGCTGCAAAGGCCGTGGCGAAGCCGGCAGCGAAGAAAGCAGCACCTGCCAAGGCCAAAGCCGCACCGGCAGCGAAGGCGGCGGCAGCGAAGTCTTCGGCAGCAGTGAAGAAAGCAGCGCCGGCGGCCAAGCCGAAGGCAGCGCCCGCAAAGCCGAAGGCCAAGAAGTAATCGCGTCTCGTCGCTCGCGGAGGACAGTGCCGAAGACGGTTGAGGGAGTGTGCCTCACTCACAGGGTCGGTGCTCGGGCAAGAACAGAGGCGGGAGGGAAGACAGCTTTTCGCAGCTCCCAGGACTTCGCCGCCACGGCGAAGTCCGGTGGGGCATTTGTCTGTGCCTGGAAGGAAACCCTCGGTGAAACGCCGGAATTGATCAGGTTGGGATCTGTCCGACCTGTTCGGATTCTCATGCGGCTGCAGCTGCCGTACACCGCTCATTTGCCTCAAGATCGCGGAGGAAACGGTCGTTCTCCGTGGCGCCTGGTTTTCCCGCTTGTGGCTGTTGATCATGCTGGCATGCCCAGTCAACAGTGCCGCGCGTCAAGGATCAGAGTGCTGCAACGTCCTTTGTGCGTCCAAGTGGACGCGCGGCGCTGCAGTCGGCAAACAGGAACCCGATCATGCCCAGACTGCTCTACGCTTCCACGTCCCCATACAGCTCCAAGGTGCGCATGGCCGCGCTTTATGCCGGCATCGCCGTCGATCTCGTGCCGGTAAAAACCGAAGACAAGCCGGCCGAGCTGATCGGGGCCAATCCGCTCGGCAAGATCCCGGTTCTGGTGCTCGACGACGGCCGTTCGATCCACGACAGCCGCGCCATTACCCAGCATCTCAACCGCATGTCGAAGAACGCGCTGTTTCCGCGCAACCCCGACAAGCGCCTCGAGGCCGAAGTGCTGGAGGCGCTGGCCGACGGCATCTGCGACTGCGCGCTGTCGATGGTCTATGAGCGGCGCACACGCCCTGAAGACATGGTCTACCAGCCGTGGCTCGACCGCCAGTGGGCGAAGATCACCGGTGCGCTCGATCTGCTCAACGCCAATCCGCCAAAACTGCCGAAGAAGATCACCGCCGGCCAGCTGGCGCTGCGCGCCTGCCTTGGCTATCTCTCACTGCGCTTTGCCGGAAAATGGGAAAAGGGTCGCAGCCGCCTGGTCCGCTGGGCAGCGCGCTTCGACGAGAAGTTTCCGGAACTGAAATCCTGCGTTCCGGCGTGAGCTGGTTGACGCAGCCAGCCCCGAGAAGGGATCGCAAAAAAAGCCGGGCGCGAGGCCCGGCTTTTTCGTGTCGTGGCTTGGACGATCTAGAACTTCATACCGACGCCGAAGGTGACGCGGTTGTCGGTGGACTTGACTTTGCCAACATCGCCGAAGTCCTTGTCGCCGAAGTCGGTGTAGCGGTATTCGACACGGCCGAACACATTGTCGGTGATCTTGATGTCGGTGCCGACGCCGGCCGTCCAGCCGAGCATGGTGTTGTCGTCGTTGACACCAGTGTTGTGGTTTTCAATCTTCTGGTTCTTCAGCGCGCCACCGGCGGTGCCGTAGAGCAGGATCTCCGGGGTGACGGCGTAGCCGAGGCGGGCACGCAGCGAGCCTTCGACGCCGCCCTTGGCCTCGATGCCGAGATCGTCACCTTCGATGCCGCTATAGCCGATATCGGCTTCAGCACCGTAGACGAAGTTCTCCTGCTGCCACTGATAGCCGCCGAAGACGCCGCCGACGAATCCATCGGTGCCGACGTCTACGCCGACATCCTCGGCATCGGCATGGCCGCTGAAGCCGTAGCCGACGCTCACACCGGCATAGGGACCGGCCCAGGACGCGACCGGAAGTTCGGCGATCGGGGCAGGTGCCGGTGGCTCTTCCTGGATCACGTCAGCAGCATAGGCGGTTCCGCCGAGGGCGAAGAGCCCGAACGCCACCGCCAGCGGTCGCGCAAATTTAAGATTGGCTTGCATTGTTCTTTACTCCTTAAGCCACAGGCACAGGCTTGCTTTTTACAAGCACCCTCAACCCGCCGGGGGGATAAACGGGTCTGGCGCTCAACGGTTCCAAATGTCGTGTCAAAATGCGGCTGAAGCGAACCTGAACTTGGGTCATTCCCTGGCGCGAATGAGGCCGAACCTTGACGTTGCATCTGCGCAACAGATGGTGTCAGGAGGCTTTGCCACGCCGCGCTGAACACCGCTTGGAGCATGGGGTCCAGCGCCCTATATTGCGGTCTGGCAGGCCGAGTCCCGGCCAGAGTCGAAAGACCGATCCGGCCGCTTTGCCACAATGCTGCCCAACGTGCGAACGGCATTTAACGCTTGGCCGGCCATATTTTGCCGGCGGGCTGAAATCGAGGCCCATTGAGGATTGACAGGATGAGCAAGGCCGCTGGAACGGCGTTGGTGACGGGTGGGGGAAAGCGGATCGGCAAGGCGATCGTCGAGGATCTTGCCGCGAACGGTTTTGCTGTCGCTATCCATTGCAACCGCTCGCAGGCTGAGGCGGAAGCGTTGGCCGCGCGGATCAACGGCGGCCATTTTGGCAAGGATGGCCGCGCCGCTGTGGTCGCCGCCGACCTGACCGACATGGCCGCGGTCGGCGACCTGGTCGGCCGCGCCCAGGCCGCGCTCGGACCAGTTACACTGTTGGTCAACAACGCCTCGCTGTTCGTGGACGATACGGTTCAGGACTTCGACTGGCTTGCCTGGGACAGTCACTTCGCCGTCCATGTGAAGGCGCCGGCGCTTTTGGCGCAAGAATTCGCCCGCGCGCTGCCGGAAGGCCGGGAAGGGCTGATCGTCAATATGATCGACCAGCGTGTCTGGCGGCCGACGCCACGCTATTTCTCCTATGCGCTGTCGAAATCGACATTGTGGACGCAGACGCAGATGATGGCGCAGGCGCTGGGGCCCCATATTCGCGTCAACGCCATTGGTCCCGGGCCGACACTGAAGAGCGCGCGCCAGGACGACAGCGATTTTGCCGCGCAGGTCGGCGGCCTGATCCTGAAGCGCGGCCCGGAATTGCCTGAATTCGGCGCCACCATTCGCTATCTCTGGGGCGCGCGCTCGGTCACCGGCCAGATGATTGCGCTCGACGGCGGCCAGCACCTTGCATGGCAGACGCCGGATGTGACAGGCATGATGGAATGAGTTCCATGGACCAGAAACACAAACGAGGCGGCGCCGCCGACGACCTGCCCCCCGATATCGACCTCGAGGATGAGGCGGCCGACGAGATCGTCGAACCTTCAGTTCCCGGTCCCAGTGGCCCTGACGTGGCCTTTACGGCCATCGACTGGACGCCGCATGCCGGTGATGCCGACGGCATGGTCGGCGCCGAAGTCATCCAGACGCTGGTCAAGCGGCTGCCCAACGCGCCCGGCGTCTACCGCATGATGAATGCCGCCGGCGACGTGCTCTATGTCGGCAAGGCGCGCAGCCTGAAGAAGCGCGTGACCAACTACGCGCAAGGCCGTTTCCACACCAGCCGCATCGGCCGCATGGTGCGCGAGACGGCGACGATGGAATTCGTCGTCACCCGCACCGAGATCGAAGCGCTGTTGCTGGAAGCCAACCTTATCAAGCGCTTGCGGCCGCGATTCAATGTGCTGATGCGGGACGACAAGTCGTTCCCCTATATCCTGCTGACCGGCGACCATGTCTCGCCCGGCATCTACAAGCATCGCGGCGCGCGCTCGCGCAAGGGCGACTATTTCGGCCCCTTCGCCTCGGCCGGCGCCGTCGGCCGCACCATCAATTCGCTGCAGCGCGCCTTCCTGCTCAGGAGCTGCACCAACTCCTTCTACGAGAACCGCACCCGGCCTTGCCTGCTGTTCCAGATCAAGCGCTGCGCCGGGCCGTGCACCGGCGAAATCTCGCATGGCGACTATGCCGAGCTGGTCGCCGAGGCGAAGGATTTCCTCTCCGGCCGCAGTCAGAAGGTGAAGACGGAGATCTCCGCCGCCATGCAGCAGGCGTCGGAAAACCTCGATTTCGAGCGGGCCGCCATCTATCGCGACCGGCTGGCGGCGCTGTCTCATGTGCAGAGCCACCAGGGCATCAACCCGCAGACAGTCGACGAGGCCGATGTCTTCGCCATCCACCAGGAAGGCGGCCAGGTTTGCATCCAGGTGTTCTTCTTCCGCACCGGCCAGAACTGGGGCAACCGCGCCTATTTCCCCAAGGCCGATCCGGCGCTGGAGGGATCGGAAGTGCTGGGCTCGTTCCTGGCGCAGTTCTATGACGACAAGCCGACGCCGCGCGCCATCCTGTTGTCGCATGGCGTCGAGGACCAGGAATTGCTGGCGGAGGCTCTCTCCACCCGCGCGGGCCGCAAGGTGTCGATCTCGGTGCCGCAGCGCGGCGAGAAGAAGGACCTGACCGACAACGCACTTCAGAATGCCCGCGAAGCGCTCGGCCGCCGGCTGGCCGAGACCTCGACGCAAGGGCGGCTGCTCGCCGGTTTTGCCGAGACCTTCGGCCTGAAAAAACCGCCGGTGCGCATCGAGGTCTACGACAACTCCCACATCATGGGCACCAACGCCGTCGGCGCCATGGTTGTCGCCGGGCCGGAAGGTTTCGTGAAGAACCAGTACCGGAAATTCAACATCCGCTCGACGGAGATCACGCCGGGAGACGATTTCGGCATGATGCGCGAGGTGATGGAGCGGCGTTTTTCGCGGCTGCTGAAGGAACATGGCGATGTGCCGCAAAGTGGAGAGCTGGCGGACGACCCGACCCCGACCGAACAGGGCGACGACATCGAGGACACCGGCAGCTTCCCGGCCTGGCCAGACGTCATCCTCATCGACGGCGGCCAGGGCCAGATGACGGCGGTGCGCAAGATCCTCGCCGATCTCGGCATCGAGGACCGTGTGGTGGCGATCGGCATCGCCAAGGGCCAGGATCGCGACGCCGGCCGCGAACGCTTTTTCGTGAGGGGTAGAGACTCGTTTTCGCTCCCCGTGCGTGACCCGGTGCTTTATTTCGTCCAGCGGCTGCGCGACGAGGTCCACCGCTTCGCCATTGGTTCGCACCGCGCCCGCCGCAAGAAGGAAATGGTCAAGAGCCCGCTTGATGAGATCGCCGGCATCGGCCCCGGCCGCAAGCGCGCGCTGCTCATGCATTTCGGCACCGCCAAGGCGGTCAGCCGCGCCGCGATCGAGGATTTGATGGTGGTCGACGGCATTTCGGAGCAGGTGGCAAAGCTGGTCTACAACCATTTTCACGAGAGCTGATGGATTCGGCTATTTTCGGTTGGTCCATCGACTATCGCCTGTTGACCCCCCACATTCGCTTCTGATTTGAGTACGCAGGCAGAGAGAGTTCCCAAAATATGGCCCAGCGCGCATTAAACCTGCCCAACATCCTCACCTACGCCCGCATTCTCGCGGTGCCGCTGGTTGTGCTGTGTTTTTTTCTCGAAGGGCATCTGAAGTCGAGCGACTTCGCCCGCTGGTCGGCGCTGGTCATTTTTCTGCTGGCCTCGATCACCGATTATTTCGACGGCTATCTGGCGCGCGCCTGGCAGCAGACCTCCAATATCGGCAAGATGCTCGATCCGATCGCCGACAAATTGCTGGTCGCCACGTGCCTGCTGCTGCTCGCCGCCGACACCGACCGCCATGCCGGCATCGCCGGTTGGTCGCTGTGGGCGGCGATCATCATCCTGTGCCGCGAAATCCTGGTTTCGGGCCTGCGCGAATATCTGGCGGCGCTGAAGGTCTCGGTGCCGGTGACGCAACTGGCAAAGTGGAAGACCACCATCCAGATGGTCGCCATCGCCTTCCTGCTCGCTGGCCCCGCCGGCGACAAGATATTCCCGCTGACCACGCAGACCGGGCTGGTGCTGTTGTGGATCGCCGCGTTGGTGACGCTCTACACCGGCTACGACTATTTCCGCGCCGGCCTCAAGCACATCATGGATGAGTGACATGGCAACGAGGCTCATTTATTTCGCCTGGGTGCGCGAGCGGATCGGCAAGCCGCAAGAGGATGTCGAGCTGCCCGCCGGCATCGAGACCGTGGCCGACCTGCTGCGCTGGCTGAAATCGCGCGGCGAGGAATACGACCACGCGCTGCAATATCCCGATGTGATCCGCGTCGCCATCAACCAGGAACATGTCGAGCATCGCGAAAAGATCGCCGGCGCCCGTGAGATCGCGTTGTTCCCGCCGATGACGGGTGGCTGAAATGCCGACCGCGGTGGTGCCGACGGTGCGCATCCAGGCGGAGGATTTCGATGTCGCCGCCGAGATCGCCAGGATGGCGCAAGGCCGCGCCGATATCGGCGCCGTGGTGACGTTCTCGGGCCTTTGCCGCGACGAGGCGGGCAGGCTCGCGGCACTCGAACTCGAACATTATCCCGGCATGGCGGAAGCCGAGATCGGCCGCATCGCCGCCGAGGCAATCGAGCGTTGGCCGCTGCAGGGGCTCACCGCCATCCATCGCCACGGCAGGCTCGTGCCCGGTGAGAACATCGTGCTGGTGGTCGCGGCCTCCGCGCACCGGCAAGCGGCGTTCGAGGCGGCGAACTTCCTGATGGATTATCTGAAATCGCGCGCGCCGTTCTGGAAGAAGGAGCACCATGCCGACGGCTCCGAGGGCGGCTGGGTCGACGCCAAGGAGGCCGACGACCAGGCCGCAAGCCGTTGGAAGCAGGCCGTGCCGAAACGAGATTGACGCTTCGCGTCACCGCCGGAGGGGTGGAAGCCATCAGCCCTTGTCGGTGCCAATCCAGTGATCGAGCGCAATCCGGCCTGGCCCCCACGCCATGATGCCAAGTGCCATCGCCGCCCAGGTGATGTGCAACGGCCAGCCGTCCGGCACGGTGAGCTGTATGACCAGTGTCATCAGCAGCATCCCGAATGCCGCCAGTCGTGTCGCCAGGCCGAGAACGAGGAGGATTGGCAGCAGGATCTCCGCCGACCCTGAGGCGAACGCCACCAGCCCAGGTGTGGGAAAATCGTAAGGTCCGCCGGGCAGATGCAGCTTGAACTCCGAGGTGAAAAGCAGCACGGCGACGTCGTTCAACTGCAGAAAGCCGTCCCATTTGTTGACGCCGGACCGCCAGAACGGGACGGCGAGCGCGCAGCGCAGGACAAGCTGCGTCAGCGATGGAGTGGCGATCGTGCGCAAAGCGGCATTCACCCTTTCGGCAAGGGCGGCGATCCCTCGCTGCCCGGTGCTCGCGTTCCGCCCATGGTTCGTCATGCTCACTCTTCCTGATGTGCCGCTATGAAGGCGCCCGCTTGCAGCATGCCGGCGATATTGGCGGAAAGGTCGAACTCGGCACGTTCTGCAAATGCTGCCGCGGCAGCCGCGCCGAGCGGCTCGCCCGCCATGAGACGATCCAGAAAAACCGCGCCCCCGGGCGGCAGGTGGCGAACGAAGACTTCGAGGCCGGGCCGCGTGACCAGTGCATCTTCGGGGCCGTTCGCCTCGATCCGCCCGACAGGACCGTCGCTCCGGTTTGCAGCGAAGATCGTCACGGCCGGATAGCGCGAGCGTATGGCCCGCGTTGCCGGATGCGGCACGAGCACGGTATCGGCCAGTCGTTCGGCCGGGATCGACGCCAGTGCTCCGGACGCCAGCGGTTCCGCGTCGGCGGCATGGTAGGCGTCGAGCCAGGCCCGTTCGATGCGCGCCACGTCGGCCAGCCAGGGCATCGACCGCGCGTATTCGTAGCGCCCGATGAAATCGGCAAAGTCGCGGCCGTATTCGAACAGAAGCGGCGAGGTGGGTGGTGTTTCGCGAACGTGAAAGCGCGCCATCGCGCGAAAGAAGTCCGGACCGGTGATGCGCAGCGTCGCCGGGAAACTGGCGGCCAGCGCATCGATCAGGCTGACCGTGACGTTGTTGCGGTAGACGGCATATCGCTTGACCGCAGCCTTCCCGTTCGGCCCCGAGACAGCGTCAGGCGGGGCACGATCAGGATCGAGCAGGCCGGCGGTGAACGCTGCGGCATAGTCAGACCGGCGGCCGGGATCGCCCGACTGGAGCTCATCCCGTGGCATGGGCTTTTCCGAACAAGCTGTCGGCATGACGGTCGAGGATCGCCTGGGCGGCGGCGGCCTCCGCCTTGAGCACCGGCCAGTCGGGAATGTCGCTGTCCCATTCGATCAGCGTCGGGAGCGGCCCGCATCGGCCGATGACGATATCGAAGAGCTTCCAGACCGCGTCGGCGACCGGGCCGTCATGGCTGTCGATCAGCAGCAGATCGCCTTCGTCATCCTCCTGCTCGGCATGCCCTGCCAGATGAATTTCGCCGACGTGGTCGAGCGGAAAATCCGCGAGGTAGGAAAGAGCTGAATAGCCGTGATTGGTGGCCGAAACGAAGACGTTGTTGACGTCGAGCAGCAAGCCGCAATCGGTGCGCCGCACCAGCGCGCGGATGAAATCCGTCTCGCCCATCGTCGATTCCGGGAAAAGGACGTAGGTCGAGGGGTTTTCGAGCAGGATCGGGCGGCCGATCACCTCCTGTACTTCGTCGATGTGATCCGCCACGCGCGAAACGGTTGCCGGCGTATAGGGCAGGGGCAGCAGGTCGTTGTAATAGGTGGTGTCGTGGGTCGACCAGGCGAGATGCTCGGACACGAGCGCAGGCTCATAGCGGTCGACGAGCGCCTTGAAACGACCGAGATGCGCTTTGTCGAGCGGCCGCGGTCCGCCGATCGACATGCACACCCCGTGCAGCGAAACGGGATAGTCGCGACGGATCTTGGTCAGCGCATCGTGCGGCGGGCCGCCGGCGCCCATGTAGTTTTCGGCGTGGACCTCGAAGAAGCCGCCCTTTGCGTCGTCGCCGAGGATCGCGTGCAGGTGTTCATGCTTGAAACTGATGCCGGCAAGGTCGGCGACGGGGTATGCCGGAAAGCGCGAGGTTTTCGACACGCGGGATGGTGGGGCCAGTCCGTTCATCTTCGCCTCCGCTTTCCGGGCAGGTTGCGTTGCTTACGAAGGGATGTCGCGGGTCAGTTCCGTGGGCGAGCCCTTGCGGTCGCCGGGCAGTTCCATCGTTGTGCAGGTGCCACCGTCGACAAATTTCCAAGCGTTGCCCTGGTAATCAACAGTCGATGTGCCTTGGCAGGTGGTGCCGGGTCCTGCAGCACAGTCGTTCTGTCCCTTCAGGGCGACGCCAAAGCACTTCTCCTTGCCGGCATCCATCGCCGCTTTGACCTCTGACTCCGACAGCGGCGCGGCCGTCGCGAAAGAAGCAAGAGCCGTGGCAACGGCGCCGGCCAGAAATGCCGCGCTTACGGTTGATCTTGTCGACATGATTCACCTCCGGTTGGGTTGTTGAGCGCGCCATTCCTCAAGCGCGCACTGGTCAGTTCGGTCCGGAGGTTCCCCGTGTTACATCCGATTGGGAACACGACTTCGTGATCGCTTCGGGCCTGGCTTGAGCAAAATGTGCCTGTCACGCCAGGCGGGCTGACGACAGGGCCGCAAACCGCTGGAGGGCATCGCCGTGCGAGCAGTCCGTGTGGGCGCCACGGAACCACCGCAATCCTGCGAGACCTTCCGGCTGGTTTGATGCGCGACCGGGAGCAGGATCATGCTGGACAGGATCGCCGAGTTCTTCATCTTCGGTGTCGTGCCGCTGGTCGTCGGTATGCTGACGGTGCCTGGGTTGTCCGTCGCTGCTGAGAAGACCCTGAAGGGCGAGGTGATGTATCGCGAGCGGATCGCGCTGCCGCCCGATGCCGTGCTTTCCGTGCAGCTTGCCGATGTCTCGTTGGCCGGCGCGCCGGCCGCCGTCATCGGCGAGCGCAAGGTGGCGCCGGCCGGCCAGGTGCCGATCAAGTTCGAGATCAGCTTCGATCCCCAGGTGATCCGGCCTGATATGACCTATGCGCTGCAGGCGCGCATCACCGTCGACGACAGGCTGTTGTTCGTCTCCGATACGCGCCATCAGGTCGATCCGCTGAGCGACGCACCGCAGACCATCATGCTGAAGATGGTGACGTCGAGCGAGAAACCGGCAGCGGCCCCGGTGCTCGGGCAGAGCTGGCTGGTCGAGTATATCGACGGCATTGGTGTGATCACCGAGCCGCAGGCGACGTTCAGGGTCAGCGAGGCCGGCAAGGCCGGCGGCAGCGGCCCTTGCAACGTCTACTTCGCCACCGCCAAAGTCGATGGTTCGACGATCGCCATCAGTGATATCGGCTCGACCTTCAAGGCCTGTGCGCCCGAGATCATGGCCGAGGAAAAGGCGCTGTTCGAGGCGCTGGCCAAGGCGGCGTCCTACCATGTCGACGCCGGCAAGCTCGTTATCGCCGACAAGGACGGCCGCGTCATCCTACGCTTCAACGCCGCGAGCTAGAACATGATGCAAACCCGGCTTCGGTTTTGAAAAGATCATGCGCAAACAAGAAGCCAGAACCTCATTCCGATTTAATCTGAATGGAAGGTGGTTTTGCAGCCTGCGACAGATGGCGCCTGCGCGGCCGTCAAATCGCATGCCGATCGCGCCGCTTTTTCAGCCGGAATAAATCGGGCGGAAGGAACGTTGTCCCCCTCATAGACGGCGGGCGAGGCAAACGGGGTATTTTCCTTGGAAAACATCCCTTCGTTGAAGCCGCCAGAATGGCTGCGGCTCGTTCTGGCCACTCAAGGGGAGTCCAGAGATGAAAACGCACGCACTTATCCTTGCTGCCACAGGCGCATCGCTCATTGCCTTTACCGGCCTTGCCAAGGCAGACGACCATCTGTTCGATGCCCTTCAGCATGGTCTCAGTCCTGATAGCCAGCCCCTCCAGACCAACAAGGCCGGTCATAGCGGCGATGTAGCGCCTGGTCAGGGCAGCCCGTTCACCGGCCATGATATGCAGACCCCGGCTACCGATACGGAAGCAGCTAACGACCATGCGAATGTAAAGGCTCGCGAGCCGAAGTGATCAGAACCCGAGGCGAGGGGTGGGCACCAGTCGGCCCGTGGAAGGCCGTTGACGAAAAAGCCGGCGAAACGCCGGCTTTTTGAGTCATGAAGCGGAGATCCGGGCCGTCGGCTCAGCCGACGATCTCGGTGTCCGAGAACCAGTATTTGATTTCCTGCGCGGCGGTCTCCGGCGCGTCGGAGCCGTGCACCGAATTCTCGCCGATCGACAGCGCATGCACCTTGCGGATGGTGCCTTCGGCGGCGTTGGCCGGGTTGGTGGCGCCCATCACGTCGCGGTTTTTGGCAATGGCGTTCTCGCCTTCCAGGACTTGCACGACGGTCGGGCCCGACGACATGGACTCGACCAGCTCGCCGAAGAACGGACGTTCCTTGTGCACGGCATAGAAGCCTTCGGCCTCGCGGCGGCTCATCCATACTCGGCGCGAGGCGATGACACGCAAGCCAGCATCTTCCAGCATCTTTGTGATGGCGCCGGTGAGATTGCGCCGGGTCGCGTCCGGCTTGATCATGGAAAAGGTGCGTTCGAGCGCCATGGGGTCGTCCTTGTGATGAAAGTGGAATTGAAGGTGGCGGGCTCTATACAAGCCGCCCGGCATGTTGCCAAGGGGAAGTGCTCGGTCAGCGCGTAATCACAGTCGACGGGCGCCGAAACTCCCAGCCCTCCCGTTCCAGTTCCGGCATGTTATGGTCCTCACAGGGATAACCGACGCAGAAATACCCGATCAGCGTCCACTCGGGCGGCGCGCCGAGGATCGTCGCCATCTCGACCGGATCCAGGATCGACACCCAGCCCATGCCTATTCCTTCGGCGCGCGCCGCCAGCCAAAAGGTGTGGATCGCCATCACCGCCGAATATTCGATGGTGGCGGGCATCGTCAGGCGGCCGAGCCCATGTCCCTGTTCTGTCGCGCGGTCGGCGAAAACCGCGAATTGACAAGGCGCCTCGTTCAGGCCGGCGAGCTTCAGGCGCGCATAGAGCGCGGCGCGTTCGCCGCCGAACGATGCGAGCGCCTCCGCATTGCAGCGCTCGAAGCAGGCCCTGATAGCGGCGCGGCACTCAGCACTCTCGACCATGACGAAACGCCAGGGCTGGCTGAGGCCGACCGAGGGTGCAATGCCGGCGAGGTTTATGAACCGCTCCAGCGCGCCTTCCGGAAGCGGCGTCGGCTTGAACCGCCTGACGTCCCGCCGCCACCGGAAGAGGTTGGCCAGCTCGGTACGAAAATCGTCCGGGAATTCCGGGCCTGACGTCATGGTGTCCTGCTGCCTTTGCTAAGGGAGTAAGGGGGTGGGGGAGTAGGGCAGTAGGGCAGTAGGTATGTGCGCCGCCGCGACTTCCTAACTTCCTTACTCCCTTACTCCCCTATGCGGCGGCGGCGGCAGCCGCCGCCACCTTGCGGCCGAGGCCGTCATGCAGGTCTAGGCAGCGCTCGAACCATTGCGCCACCAAATCACTGTCGTCGAGCAACCGGTAGGGCGAGGCGATGCGCGCCCATTGCAGAGCGCCGAAGACGATGTAGTCGGCAAACAGCGGTGATTGGCCGCCGATGAACGGCTGATAGGCGAGCGTCGAGCGCAACGGCTCCAGCGAGGCGCGGAAGGCGCCAAGGCCGGCGTCGCGCGCCGCCATCACCTCTTCCAGTTTCTTGCCGAAGCGCTGCTCGCGGTTCTGGCGGAAATAGGCGGCGTTCGCCTCGTCCTGCATGGCGTGGAGGTCCATGATCGCCACGGTGGTGACATAGGGGTGGATGGTCAGCTGCGACCAGCGTTCGATGAAGCGCGCCATCGCCTTGCCGCCGTCGCCGGAAAACAATGTCGGCCGCTCGGGATAGGCCTCGTCGAGATAGAGCGCGATGGCGAAGGAATCGGCGACCACCTTCTCGCCGTCGCGGATCACCGGAACGAGTTTCGAAACGCCACCTTCAACAGTGGGCACTTCGAGAAAACGCGTCGGCACGGTCGAGATGTCGAGCCCCTTGTGGGCGAGCGCCATCGCCGCCTTCCAGCAATGCGGGCTGAACGGGCGGGTGGCATCGCGTCCGACGAGGTCATAAAGCAGAATGGTCATTGGCGGCGGCTTCCTTGCGGTCTACTAGAGCGACGTGCGTCCGCTCGGACGCACAAAGTACGCTCTAGCACTTTTGAATCTAGCATCGTGCTTTTCCGAACCGAAGGTCAGTGCAGCAAAAATCGATACCGATTTTCGGGCCGATGCGGTAGGCACCCGAAACGGGGTCTCGCGGGTCGGGAGAAAAATATGAAACAGCACTTCATGATGTTTGCGGGCTACAATCAATGGGCCAATAGCCGCATCTACGAGGCCGCCGCCGATCTCGACGAGGAAGAATTCGATCGCAATGTCGGTGCTTTCTTCGGCTCGATGATGGGCACGCTCAACCATATCTTGACCGCCGATCGCATCTGGATGAGGCGCTTTACCGGCGAGGGCGACGCGCCGGCCAGGCTCGACACGATTCTGCACCGCGCCTTGCCGGGCTTGCGGCTGGCGCGCGAGGCCGAAGACAAAAGGATCATCGACTGGATAGGGAGCTTGAGCGAGAAGGCCTTGTCCGGCCGTTTCTCCTACATGACCGTCTCCGATATGCGTACCGTCTCGCAGCGGCTGGCGCCGGCGCTCGATCATTTCTTCAACCACCAGACCCATCACCGCGGCCAGGCGCACGCGATCCTGACCATTCTTGGCCGGCCTTCGGTGCCGCTCGACCTGACGCAGTTCCAGCGCAGCGAAGAGGGGCGCCCCTTCGCCTGATTTATCCGCGTCCTATCGTGATCGGATCGAAAGCAGGTTGGAAAACCCGTCGAAGATGAATGGCATCTTCGACGGTCATGGTCGCAAAGCGGCTTGGCCAGGCGTCAGGCGGCGTATCCGCCACGGCCCCGGGCGACCGGCTTGACCGAGGCCGCCGGCTGGGCCGAAGGCCAGAGAATGCCTGCCGTCATCGCGAAGGTGATCAGGGCATCGCGCGCCGCTTCGGGCGAGATTTCGCCGGCGCGTGCCGCCTCGCAGGCCTTCACGGCCGCGCCATAGCTCAGGCGCCGCCGGGATGGCGGGAACTCGGTCAGGAACTCATGCATGTCGAAGAGCGAAGCAAGCATGCGCTTATGGCCGGCGCCGACGGTTACGGCGACCGGGGTGAAGAACGTCGTGTCGTGCATTCTAGCCTCTCGAATTGGGCGGAGGTGACGGCGGACGCCGCTCTCCGATCTGAATCGGACGCCCAGAAACGCGGATTGCGGCATCAGGTTCCATGTTGCCGGGATTTGGTTTTCGCCACCAAGTTCCGTGGCATTGGCGCCGTGCCGAAAGAGGGCTATTTCCACATGTCGCGCATGCGGGCGCCAAGGTCGACGCGCACTTGCGGCTGGCGGCGCGGATCGTCCTTGGCCTGAACGCTGGCCCACGATGTCTGTTCGAAGGCGCCGAGGATCGAGGCCGGGATGAAACGGCTGCGCGAGGCATAGACATGGCGGTCGCCGCGCGCCGCCTGGCCGTGGACGAAAAAGCGCTGCGGCATGATCAGGTGCAGGCCGTCCTTGGCCCGCGTCATCGCCACGTAGAGCAGGCGGCGCTCTTCATCGATATCTTCCTTCGAGCCGACGCCGAGATCGATCGGGATGCAGCCGTCGACGGTGTTGAGCACGAAGACGTTCTTCCATTCCTGGCCCTTGGCCGAATGGATAGTCGACAGGATCAGATAGTCCTCGTCGCGATGCGGCGGCCCGGCCTCGTCGCTGGTCGCATCCGGTGGATCGAGCGTCAGCTCGGTGAGGAAACGCTCGCGCGAGGCATAGCCCGAGGCGATCTGTTCGAGCTGCAGAATATCGGCTCGGCGCGTCGTTGCGTCCTCGTGGATGCGCTCGAGATGCGGCTCGTACCACAGCCTGACCTGTTCGAGGTCAACAGGCCATTTTCCCGACCCGGTGCGAAGCTGCGAGAACAGCGCGACGAAATCCGGCCAGTCGTCGGCGGCGCGTTGCGGCGGCCGGTAGCGCGCCAAGCCCATCGCTTCGTCGAGCGACGTCGCCATGGTGTCGACGATCTGCGAAGCCGCCGAAGGGCCGATGCCGGGTAGAAGCTGCAGCACGCGAAAACCGGCGACACGGTCGCGCGGGTTTTCGGCGAAGCGCAGGATGGCCAGCACATCCTTGACATGGGCGGCGTCAAGGAACTTCAGCCCGCCGAACTTGACGAACGGGATGTTGCGGCGCGTCAGCTCGATCTCCAGCGGCCCGCTGTGGTGCGAGGCGCGAAACAGGACGGCCTGCGCCTTCAGCGCCGTGCCGGCCTCGCGCTCGGTCAGGATCGCCTGGCAGACGTAACTCGCCTGCTCGGCCTCGTCGCGGACGCTGACCAGCTTCGGCTTTTCCGCCGATTTGCGCTCCGACCAGAGGTTCTTGGTGAAACGCTCCGAGGCCTCGCCGATCACCGCATTGGCGGCGGCCAGGATGGTCTCGGTCGAGCGGTAGTTGCGCTCCAGCATGACGATCTCGGCCGGCCGCGCGAACTGTTTGGGGAAGTCGAGGATGTTGCGGACTTCCGCCGCGCGAAACGAATAGATCGACTGCGCATCGTCGCCGACCACCGTCAGCCCGGATCCGTCCGGCTTGAGTGCCGTGAGGATCGAGGCCTGCAGCCGGTTGGTGTCCTGGTATTCGTCGACCAGCACATGGTCGAAGCGTCCACCCAGATGCGCTGATATCTCCGGCTCGCCGGCCATCTGCACCCAATAGAGCAGCAGGTCGTCGTAATCGAGCACGTTCTGCGCATGCTTGGCCTCGACATATCGGGCGAACAGCGCCTTAAGCTGTTCTGCCCAGCCGGCGCACCAGGGAAACACCGAACCCAGAACCTCGCCGAGCGGCGCCTGCGCGTTGACGGCACGCGAATAGATCGCCAGGCAGGTGCCCTTGGTCGGAAAACGGCCTTCCGTCTTCGAGAAGCCGAGTTCGTGCCGGGCAAGGTTCATCAGGTCAGCCGAATCCTCGCGGTCATGGATGGTGAAGGCCGGATCGAGGCCGATCTCCAAAGCATAGTCGCGCAGCAGTGGAACGTGCCGGCCCAGCTCAGCGCGTCGGTGATGACGGAAGCGTCCCGGCCAAGCACCTCACCGGCGATGCGCTCGACCCGCTTGGTCATTTCCGATGCTGCGCGCCGCGAAAACGTCATCAAAAGGATGCGCCTGGGATCAGCGCCCTTGACGATCAGATGCGCGACGCGATGCGCCAGCGTGCTGGTCTTGCCGGAACCGGCGCCGGCGATCACCAGCAGCGGGCCGGCAACCTTGCCGTCGCCATGCTCGACGGCAAGGCACTGCTCGGCATTCAGCTTTGCAAGATAGGCAGGCCGGAAGGTCGAATCACGGGCAGCGAGGTTCATTGCCCATCAAGCATCGTTTCTGCTTTGTTCGCAACGGTTTCGACGGGAGAGACGATTGATTTGTCCGACTGTTGGCGCACCAGCCGATGAACCCGGCCTAGCGCTGAGGCTCAACACCCATCGCCGCCGACTGCCGCCGCAGCGACTTACGATCGTCGGGTGGCGGCAGCTGCACTGGATCGAAGTCGTCGGGCACCTCGTCGATGATTTCCCTGGTTATGCGGTAGGCCACGTAGACGGCGGCCCCGGCTATGAGCAGACGGATCATGATTTTCTCCAATTGGTATGGAGGAACCGGACAGGCAGCGTTTTGTTCCCCGCTCATCAAAGGCCCCGAGCGAGGCCTGAGCGTGCAACCAAATCGGCACCGCCCCGTTTGCCCGATGACAGGAGGTTGCGATGAACAAGCTCTCAATCTTGCTGGCTTTAGCCGCAGCCTTGGCTGTGGCGGCTTGCGACAACAATATCCCGCCGACGAAGGCCCCTGGCACGGCCGATCAAAACCCGCAGGTCAACCCTGCGCCGAACTCGACGTCAGGCGGTGATCAACCCGGCACGCCGCCGGCACAGTAAAGGAAAATGGCCGGCGCCGCTTGGGAGGAGAGCTATGACGCCGGCCAGGCGGGTATCAGGTCCGCCGCACACGTAGACATAGCTGAGTCTTCCCCTTGCGTCATGGTGCGATCGCGGAAGATGGCCGCCTTGCACGAGCAATCAACTGACAAATGCGCAATTTTCGGATGCGGGTAGTCGACGCGCGCCAGGCGCCGTCGTCGTTGCGCCGTCGCAGCAGCTTCCTGCCCAACCCGGCGTTGGCCTTCTGATCCGGCGATGCCGGCGATCCGCCGCCCGCCATTTTCATGCCTTATCAGGCCAACCGGCGCTCAAGGTCTTGCGAAGCGCTGATGTCCCGTGCAAAAGCGCGGCCATGCTGATCATCAACGACCTTTCGCTCCGCATGGCCGGACGCCTGCTTCTCGACCATGCCTCGCTGACCCTGCCGGCCGGCAGCAAGGCCGGGCTTGTCGGCCGCAACGGCACCGGCAAGACCACCTTGTTCAAGGCGATCACCGGCGATCTCGCCTCCGAGACCGGCTCGATCAGTTTGCCGAAGAACACACGCATCGGTCAGGTGGCGCAGGAGGCGCCCGGCACCGAGGAGCCGCTGATCGAGATCGTGCTCAAGGCCGATGTTGAACGGAATGCACTGCTCGAAGAGGAAAAGACGGCGACCGATCCGCACCGCATCGCCGACATCCATATGCGGCTGGCCGACATCGACGCCCATTCGGCCGAGTCGCGCGCCGCCACCATCCTTGCCGGCCTCGGCTTCGACGACGCCGCTCAGCGGCGGCCGGCCTCGTCCTTCTCCGGTGGCTGGCGCATGCGGGTGGCGCTGGCGGCGGTGCTGTTTGCAGAGCCCGATCTTCTGCTGCTCGACGAGCCGACCAACTATCTCGACCTCGAAGGCACGCTGTGGCTGGAAAACTACGTGTCGAAATATCCGCACACGGTGCTGCTGATCTCGCACGACCGCGACCTGCTCAACCGCGCCGTCAACTCGATCGTCCATCTCGACCAGAAGAAACTGACCTTCTGGCGCGGCGGCTACGACCAGTTCGAGCGTCAATACACCGAGCAGCGCGAACTGCAGGAGAAGGGCCGCGTCAAGCAGGAAGCCGCGCGCAAGCACATGGAGTCCTTCGTCGAACGCTTCCGCGCCAAAGCTTCCAAGGCGAGGCAGGCGCAGTCGCGCATCAAGGCGCTGGAAAAGATGAGGCCGATCGCGGCCATCGTCAACGACACGGTGCGGCCGTTCTCCTTTCCCGAGCCCGTGAAGACCGTGGCCTCGCCGATCATCGCGCTCAACAACGTCAATGTCGGCTATGTCGAGGGCGAGCCGATCCTGAAGAAGATGACGCTGCGCATCGATGCCGACGACCGCATCGCATTGCTTGGCGCCAATGGTAACGGCAAGTCGACCTTCGCCAAATTGCTGTCGGGCCGCCTAAAGCAGGAAACCGGCACCATGACGGTGGCGCCCGGCCTGAAGGTGGCGATCTTCGCCCAGCATCAGCTTGACGACCTCAGGCCGAACGAAAACGCTTATGAGCACGTCCGCCGGCTGATGCCTGAAGCGCCGGAATCGAAGGTGCGCGGCCGCGTCGCCCAGTTCGGCCTCACCACCGAGAAAATGAACACCGCCGCCAAGGACCTGTCCGGCGGCGAGAAGGCGCGCCTCTTGATGGGCCTGTCCGCCTTCGAGGGGCCGAACCTGTTCATCCTCGATGAGCCGACCAACCATCTCGACATCGACAGCCGCGAATCGCTGATCCATGCGCTGAACGAATTTCCCGGCGCCGTCATCCTGATCTCGCACGACCGCCATCTGCTCGAGGCGACGGCCGATCGGCTGTGGCTGGTCAAGGACGGCGCGGTCAACCCCTATGATGGCGACCTCGAGGACTACAAGACGCTGGTCACCGGCGTGTCCGGCGACCGCCGCGGCAAGCGCGAGGCGGAAAAGGCCTCAAAGGCCGACCGCCGCCGCGATGCGGCAGCGCGCCGAGCCGCCTTGGAGCCGCTGGCCAAGGAGATCCGCGCCACCGAAGCGCTGATGGACCGCATCCGCAAGCGCATCGACGGCATCGAGGATGAACTCGCCAATCCGGCGGTCTATGAAAAGGACCCGTCGACGGCGACACGGCTGGCCAAGGAGCGCTCGCAGCTTGCCCAGACACTGGCCGCCCACGAGGAAAAATGGCTGTCGATGTCGGCGGAATACGAGGAGGGCACGGCGGAGTAGTAGCGGCGCCCGCTGCCTTCTCCCACAGGGGAGAAGGCAGAGCGCCATCTGGCCCTACACGTCGCCGCCATAAACGACTAGTTTGCCCCCCATGAACCAGCACGCCAAGCTCAGAATCGGCCATTCGGCCTGTCCGCATGATTGCCCCTCGACCTGCGCGCTCGAGGTCGAGTTGCTTGACGATAAGCGCATTGGCCGCGTCCATGGCGCCAAGGCCAATACATACACGGCCGGCGTCATCTGCGCCAAGGTCGCCCGTTACGCCGACCGCGTCCATCATCCCGACCGCTTGCTGAAGCCACTGATCCGCGCCGGCGCCAAGGGCCAGGGCGCCTGGAAGGAAGCGAGCTGGGAGGCCGCACTCGACCTCGTCGCCGAAAAGTTCATCGCGGCGGAGGAAAAGTACGGCTCGGAGACGGTCTGGCCCTATTACTATGCCGGCACGATGGGGCTGGTGCAGCGCGACGGTATCGAGCGGCTGCGCCACGCGAAAAAGTACTCCGGCTTCTTCAGTTCGATCTGCACCAATCTGGCCTGGACCGGCTGGATGATGGGCGCCGGCGCGTTGCGTGGTCCCGACCCGCGCGAGATGGCCAAATCCGACTGCGTGGTGATCTGGGGCACCAATGCCGTGGTCACGCAGGTCAACGTCATGACCCACGCGGTCAAGGCGCGCAAGGAACGCGGCGCCAGGATCGTCGTCATCGACGTCTACGAGAACGCGACGATGAAGCAGGCCGATCTCGGCTTGGTGCTGAAGCCCGGCACCGACGGCGCGCTGGCCTGCGCGGTGATGCATGTGCTGTTCCGGGACGGCATGGCCGACCGCGCCTATCTCCAGAAATACACCGACGACCCGCACGGTCTGGAAGCGCATCTTCAGACGAGGACGCCGCAATGGGCGGCTGATATCACCGGGCTTTCGGTCGAGGAGATCGAGACCTTCGCCCACCTCGTCGGCACGACCAGGAAGACGTATTTCCGCCTCGGCTACGGCTTCTCGCGCCAGCGCAACGGCTCGGTCAACATGCATGCCGCGGCCTCGATCGCCGCGGTGACCGGCTGCTGGCAGTATGAGGGTGGCGGCGCCTTCCATTCCAATTCCGGCATTTTCAAGCTCTACCAGGAACTGCTGGAAGGCACGCGGATGCGTGACCCCGCGATCCGCCATCTCGACCATTCCCGCATCGGCCCGGTGCTGACAGGGGCTGAGGATGCGCTCTATGGCGGCCCGCCGGTGACGGCGCTGCTGATCCAGAACACCAATCCGGTCAATGTCGCGCCGGAGCAGCGGCTGGTGAAGCAGGGTTTTTTGCGCGACGACCTGTTTTCCTGCGTGCACGAGCAGTTCATGACCGACACCGCAAAACTCGCCGATGTCGTGCTGCCGGCGACGATGTTTTTGGAGCATGACGACATCTACAAGGGCGGCGGCAACCAGCACATAACGCTCGGTCCGAAGCTGATCGATCCGCCGGAAGGGCCGCGCAACAACCATTTCGTCATCGAGGAGCTGGGCAAGCGGCTCGGCGTTGGCGACAGGCCTGGCTTCGGCATGACCGAGCGGCAGCATATCGACATCATTTTAGGCAAGCGCGGGCTGGGCAGTTTTTCGAGCCTCAAGGACGAAAAATGGGTCGATTTGCAGCCGGATTTCGAGGCGGCGCATTTTATCAACGGATTCGGCCATGCGGACGGAAAATTCCGCTTCCGCGCCGATTGGACCGGGCAGGCGGCGCCCAACCGGCCGCCGAAAAGCATGGGCCTGTTCGGACCGGTGGCAAGCCTGCCGGAATTTCCCGATCACATCGACCTGATCGAGGTGGCGGACGAGGCGCATCCGTTCCGGCTGACCACCTCACCGGCGCGTAATTTCCTCAACTCGACTTTTTCGGAGACGCCGGTGTCGAAGGCCAAGGAGGGTCGGCCGGAACTGCTTTTGCATCCGGACGACGCGGCAGCTTATGGGCTGGCCAACGGCGACCGCGTCGAGATCGGCAATGTGCGCGGCGAAGTCATACTGCACGCAAGACTGTTCGACGGCATCAAGCGCGGCGTCGTGGTGGCCGAAGGCATCTGGCCGAACAGCGCCCACGAGCGCGGCGAGGGCATCAACGTCCTGACCGGCGCCGACGCCACCGCGCCGTATGGCGGCGCCGCATTCCACGACAACAAGGTCTGGCTGCGCGCGGCGAAGTGAAGCTTCGGAACGATATGTCCATTCAGCCGTTTTGCCTGGCGGGGTGGAGGCGGTCATGGCAGAAGCGTTGGTGGCCCCGGAGCCTATAGGAAGAACGCTCTCATCCGGCGAACTCGTCACCACGATGTCACACTTTCATCGCGCCGAGATTCTGCGCATGTCGGGATGGCGCGACCGTCTGGACCGAACAAGCAATTGGGCGATAACGGTCGTCGCGGCGATGTTGTCGGTCTCGCTTTCGACGGCCAGCGCGCATCACGGCGTGCTGCTGTTTGCCATGATGCTTGTCCTGTTGCTGCTGGGGATCGAGGCGCGGCGATATCGCTTCTTTGACTTTTACCGAGCCCGCGTGCGCCAGTTCGAACGGCACTATTTCGCGCAGATATTCTCGCCGCAGCCGGACTTCGCCTCCGACTGGCTGCTGATTGTCGGCGAAAGCCTGCGCGCTCCAAAATTCCTCATTTCGCGACGAGTGGCGCTGGCGCGCCGTCTGCGTCGAAACTACATCCACATGCTGCTGATCCTTCTGCTGGCCTGGATCCTGAAACTGTCGACCCCCAGTCTTCTGACTGAAGGTGCCCGCATCGGCTTCGCCGGTTCGGTGCGCGAGGCCGTTACCGGCGCTGCCCTGGGCCCCATTCCCGGCGTGGTCATCGTCGTGCTGGTCGCCGCCCTCTATGCCGGCCTGCTGGCCACGGCCTTCCTGGCTGCTGGCGACGACGGCGAACTCTCCTTTGGAGACGTGCACGTCTAGAGCGGCAACGCAACTTCCTGTCGCGCGTTGTTGGGCAAGCGCATTGGGCGAGGAGTTCCATGGCTTGGCAGACGTCGACACGTTCCATCGTCCTGGCGATGCTGTCTTGCGCGCTCGCCCTTGCAGCGGCAAGGGAGCTGGGCAGCGGAGACGCATGCCGGAACTACGGCATCGGGATGGGCGGCTCGGTCGAAGGCACCTTGGTCGCGGAAATCGTTCTCCTCCTGCTTGTCGGGCGTGGCCTGGGTGAGTGCATCCTGAAGGGCATGATCGACGCCGTCTCGCAGCTCGGCATAGGAAATCGAACCGATCGGTTCGTTTCTGTTGACGCATCGTGCAGGATAGGGTGAACGCTGGCTCGGACAATGCGCGCGCCCCGCAGCGGGCACATTTGCACAACAATTTGAAAACTATGCAAAAAAATGTGGCGAAGGAAGCCCTTTAGCGGATTTCAAGCACCCGATTCAGGGTGCGCGCGGAACATCTTCGTGAATGGAAATCGCGGCAGCGCCAACCCACTTCGAGGCGGTCCGAGCGACGCGAAATCCTCCCAAGGCACGCCACTTGACGGACAGAACACTGAAAATATGAAAATACTGGAGTACCTGAAATGACCAAGATTGCTCTTACCGCCGCCGCCATCCTCATTGCCACGGGCAGCGCTTTTGCCGGCAGCGACCACTATGGTTCGGACGGTGTCAACCAGCCGGCCGCGCCTGTTGCCACTGGCCAAGCCACCAGCGTCGACAACACGTTCACGGGTTCGATCCGCAAGCTGCTTCCGACAGAGCACAACGCCGTCAACACCGATGCGACGACGACCCAGTCCGGCACGGCCCAGTCCGTCGCGCCGCAATCTGGCCGGGGCAACTGGGGCCGCTAAATCCTCAAACTCCGGAACACAAAGAACGGCGGGCTTGGCCCGCCTTTCTTGCTTTGCGTATCAAGTCACTACCTAGCGCAGATCCTTCGGCCGAATGCAGTGCGTCAGCCGCGCATCGCCGAGGGCGAGCCGTGCCCAGTTGCCGTCGAAAACGAAGCGGGCAAGCGCGGCTGTCGGGAATTTTTCCTCAAGCCTTTCGAGTGCCGCGGCATCCGATCCGACGCCGGCAAGCCGGCGCGCGAATTCCTCCAGGCCGGGATTATGGCCGAGCACCAAAAGGCTGCTTGTTGCCGCATTTGCCTGCCGCACCTTGGCGAGAATATCTGCCGCGCCCGCCTCGTAAAGCGCCTGGACAAACTTGGCCGGCGTTTGCGCCGGCAATTCCGCCGAGACCAGCCGCCATGTGTCGCGGCTGCGCAGCGCCGGCGACACCAGCGCCAGGTCCGGCAGCCAGCCCTGCCTGGCCAGTTCGCGCCCGACCAGTGAAGCGGCCTTCAGTCCGCGCCCGGAAAGCGGCCGGTCGAAGTCAATAAGGTCAGGATCGTTCCAACTCGACTTGGCATGACGCAGAAGAAGCAACTGCCTCGTTGTCGCCATGCCAGCCTCCTCCTGCTCAGGGTGTGATGCGGGCCAGATGCTCGAGGTCGGTCTCCTCGCGCAGCGGATCGGGCGCCATGACCACGGAGGTGCTGTTGTCGGCGTCGTCGGCGAAGCGGGCAAGCACGGTGCGGCCGTCTTCCATTCGCGCCTTGCCCTCGGCGACCAGCCCGAGCGCCAGCGGATAAAGCCGGTGCTCGGCCTTCAGCACGCGGGCGGCGAGCGTGTCCTCATTGTCGCCGACCATCACCGGCACGGCGGCCTGGGCGATGATCGGGCCGTCATCCATATCCAGGGTGACGAAATGCACAGTGCAGCCATGGATACGCGTGCCGGCGCGCAGCGCGCGGGCATGGGTGTCGAGGCCCTTGAAGGCCGGCAGCAGGGCAGGGTGGATGTTGATCATCCGCCCCAGCCACTTCTCGACGAAACGCGCGCCAAGAATGCGCATGTAACCGGCCAGCGCCACGATCTCGGCGCCGAACGAGACAAGCGCCGCGTCGATCGCCCCGTCATGCGCTTCCTTGCTGGTGTAGTCCGACCGCGAAATCACCTTGGTGGCGATGCCGCGCGCCGCGGCGATGCCGAGACCGGCGGCATTGGCCCGGTCGGAAATGACGCCGACGATCTCGGCCGGATAGTCCGGGTTGCTGGCCGCGGCGATCAGCGCCGTCATGTTGGAGCCGCGTCCCGAAATCAGCACCACGGTGCGCTTGCGCATGCTCATAGGTCGATCGAGCCCCGATAGATGACGCCGGCGTCGCGGCGCGGCACGATACGGCCGATCGGCGTCACCGTTTCGCCGGCCTCCTGCAACACGGCGGCGACCTGCGCCGCCTGGCCGGAGGCGACGGCGAGGATCATGCCGACGCCGCAGTTGAAGGTGCGCATCATCTCTTGCGGCGCCACGCCGCCGGTCTTCGCCAGCCACGAGAACACCGGCGGCACTTCGATGGCGTCTAGGTCGAGCTCGGCGGAAAAATCCTTCGGCAGCACGCGCGGAATGTTCTCGGGGAAGCCGCCGCCGGTGATGTGGGCCAGCGCCTTGATGCCATGCGTGCCGCGGATCGCCTTGAGGATCGACTTGACGTAGATGCGGGTCGGCTCGAGCAGCGCCTCGGCCAATGTGGCCTCATCGTTGAAGGGCGCCGGATCGGTCCACGAAAGACCACTTGTCGCGACAATGCGGCGGACCAGCGAAAAGCCGTTCGAATGCAGGCCCGACGAGGCCAGCCCCAACAGCACGTCGCCCTCGACGATGTCGTCGGTCGGCAGCAACTGGCCGCGTTCGGCCGCGCCCACGGCGAAGCCTGCAAGGTCGTAGTCCTTGCCGTGATACATGCCGGGCATTTCCGCCGTCTCGCCGCCGATCAGCGCGCAGCCGGCCTGCCGGCAGCCCTCGGCGATGCCGCCGACGATCGAAGCACCCTGGTCGGGGTCGAGCTTGCCGGTGGCGAAATAGTCGAGGAAGAACAATGGTTCGGCGCCTTGCACGACGATGTCGTTGACGCACATGGCGACGAGGTCGATGCCGATCGTGTCGTGTTTGCCCGCATCGATGGCGATCTTCAGCTTGGTGCCGACGCCGTCATTGGCGGCGACCAGCACCGGGTCGGTGAAGCCGGCGGCCTTGAGGTCGAACACGCCGCCGAAGCCGCCGATCTCGCCATCGGCGCCCGGCCGGCGGGTCGCGCGCACCAGCGGCTTGATCTTCTCGACCATGAGGTTGCCGGCATCGATGTCGACACCCGCCTCGGCATAGGTGAGCCCGTTCTTGCGCTTGCCCATCACTCGTTCCTGCTTTCCGGGGCTCTTCGCATGAACCGCCGCGCCTCGCAAGGATAACGGCACGGGTGGTGGGCTTTTGCCCCTGATAAAAGCGCGGAGATGTTGGCGGGACAGAGGGTCACGCCAACCTTCGCCTTCTGCGCCGCTCCCACTTGCCGTCGCCACCCATCTCCATCATGTATCAGCAAAGCACAAAGCGACGGGATATGCGTTTGACCATCCCCAACATCATCACGATCATGCGTTTCGTGCTGGTGCCGGCCGTAGTGCTGGCCATGCTGCAGGCGCGCTGGGACTGGGCTTTTGCCGGCTTCGTCATCGCCGGCATTTCCGACGGCGTCGACGGCTTCATCGCCCGCCATTTCAACCAGCATTCGCAGCTTGGCGCCTATCTCGACCCGATGGCCGACAAATTGCTGCTGGTCTCGGTGTTCGTGGTGCTGGGCTTCATCGGCGAGCTGCCGCTGTGGCTGGTCGTCACCATGGTCTCGCGCGATGCGCTGATCGTCTGCGCCGTGCTTTTGTCCACCGTCATGGCCCACCCGGTCGAGATGAAGCCGCTGTTCGTGTCCAAGGCCAACACCGCCATCCAGATCGTGCTGGCGGCGGTGGTGCTGGGTGAACTGGCCCTGGCCATTGATCTCGACCCGCTCAGGCCGGTGCTCATATTGCTGTCCGGGGTCTTGACCGTGGCTTCGGCCGCGGCCTATCTCGTGGCTTGGCTGAGGCATATGAGCGGCTATGGCGAAGGCTCGACACCAGGTACCTGAGGAAGACGCCGCCGAGGCAGCGGCTGCCGAGGCTGCTGCGTCTGGCGTGTTTCGCCGCCAGATCCGCTTCTGGCTGATCAGCGCCATCATCCTTGCGGTCTTCCTCTATGTCTTCAGCGGCATCCTGCTGCCGTTCGTCGCCGGCATGGTGCTCGCCTATTTCCTCGATCCCGTAGCCGACCGGCTGGAGCGGCTCGGCCTGTCCAGGCTGATGGCGACGGTGGTCATCCTGTTTGCCTTCATCGTCGTTCTGGTGCTGGCCTTCGTCATCCTCATTCCGGTGCTGGCCTCGCAGATGGCCGATTTCGCCAGCAAGCTGCCAGAATATCTGACCCGGCTGCAGACCCTGATCACCAGCTTCGACCCGAGATGGCTGGAAGAGAAATTCGGTGTCGACGCCAACGGCCTGCGCGAAGGGTTGAACTCGCTGCTGACCTCCGGCTTCGGTCTCCTGACCACGGTGTTCACCTCGGTCTGGAGCTCCGGCGTGGCGCTGGTATCGGTGGTCAGCCTGTTCGTCGTCACACCCGTCGTCGCCTTCTATATGCTGCTCGACTGGGACCGCATGGTGGCGATCGTCGACAGCTGGGTGCCGCGCGACTATGTCCAGACCGTCAGGGCGATCGCCAAGGACATCAACACCGCCACTGCCGGCTTTGTGCGCGGCCAGGGCACGCTGTGCCTGGTTCTGGGCGCCATGTACGCCACCGGCCTGACGCTGACCGGGCTGAATTTCGGCATCCTCATCGGCCTGTTCGCCGGGCTGATCTCCTTCATTCCCTATGTCGGTTCGCTGACTGGGCTGGTGCTGGCCGTCGGCGTTGCCTTCGTCCAGTTTTGGCCCGACTGGACCATGGTCGCGGCTGTGGCCGGCGTGTTCCTTGCCGGCCAGTTCATCGAGGGCAACATCCTGCAACCAAGGCTGGTGGGAAAAAGCGTCGGCCTGCACCCGGTGTGGCTGATGTTTGCGCTGTTCGCCTTCGGCGCGCTGTTCGGCTTCGTCGGCTTGCTGATCGCCGTGCCGGCCTCGGCCGCGGTCGCCGTTCTGGTGCGCTTTGCCATTGCCCGCTATCTCGAGTCGCCGCTCTACAAGGGCCACGCCGACGAGCCCGTGCCGCCGCTGCCGGCGCGCCGCGGGGGCGGCGGACCGCGCAGTTGAGCCAGATGCCGGACAACAAGACCGATCCGCCGCGCCAACTGCCGCTCGATCTCGGCCATGGCACCGGCTATTCGCGCGACGAGCTCGTCGTCTCCGGCACCAACAGCCAGGCGGTGGCGCTGGTCGATCGCTGGCCGGACTGGCCGTCGCCGGTGGTCGTGCTCGCCGGCCCGGCAGGCTCGGGCAAGACGCATCTGGCTTCGATATGGCGCTCCCGCGCCGGCGCGGTGGGGGTCGACGCCCGGCGCATCGGCGACTGCATGGCGAGTCTCGGCGCGCGGCCGGCCCTGATCGACGATGTCGATGCCGGTCCTGTCGACGAAGAGGGGCTGTTCCATCTGATCAATGCTGTACGCGGCGCCGGCTCGACCTTGTTGCTGACCGCGCGGCGCTTTCCGTCAGCCTGGGGCGTCAGGCTCCCGGACCTCGCCTCGCGACTGAAGGCAGCGGCGACTGTGGAGATTCACGAGCCCGACGATCTGCTTCTGGCCGGCGTCATCACAAAACTGTTCGCCGACCGGCAGGTCGATGTCGAGCCGCATGTCGTGCAATATCTGGTGCGCCGCATCGAACGCTCGCTGGCAACCGCGATGCGGGTGGTGGAGCGGCTCGACCGCACGGCGCTGGAGCGCAAGACGCCGATCACCCGGGCGCTGGCCGCCGAGACCGTCAGCGCCATGGATGAGGGGCAGGGGGAGTTCGAGATTTAAACGATGGCACTTACCTCCAAGGGGAGGAGGAAAAAGCCTCGGCCGGTGTTCCGTTTTGGGAAATAATCCTGGCATCTGTCTTGCAACGTCAGCCTTGCCGGCTAACCCCGGTCCTGATTGCGTATCAAATCAGGTAGTAGGCTCGCCGGGAGACGGGGCGGTTGGGGTTCTCTTCCCGGCGAGCTTACCTTCACGCCCACATTCTCAACGCTATCGGCCTTTACTGGAAATGAGATCGGTCACGACCAAACACGGGCAGGAGAATCCTGTCGGTCGATCCGCACCAGATTGGGATTCCTGAGGACACTGTCGAGATCGAAGCCTTCGGCCAATAGCGCCTTGGGCAGCACCTATCCCGGTGCCGGCCAGCCAGTCATCCGGTCGGAGATTGCTGCAAATGCTGTCGCCATGGTTCACTCCCGCCGCCGGGCAGGGCCGCTCGTTCGACGCCAAAGCGCTTGCGGTAATCGCCTGGCACCAGGCCGGTTATCCTGTAGAACACCTTGCGGAAGGAACCGGGGTCGTCATAGCCGACATCCCAGGCGATCTGATCGATCGATCGGATCGTCGCTTCCAGCATCTCGCGCGCCTTGCCGACGCGCAGATGCTGGCAGTACTCGGTCGGTTTGAGGCCGGTGGCGTTTCGAAAGCGACGCAGGAACGTCCGCTCCTCCAGGCCGGCATGCTCCGCCATCGCGGCAAGCGTCACATCGCGCGCGCCTCTCGCCTGGAGCCAATGCTGCACCTTCAGGACAGCCTCGTCGCCATGATTCAGCCTGGGCGCAAAGGGGCTGTAGAAGCGTTGCTCGCGCCCCGGCGGATCCACCAGCATGAAACGGGCGGTATCCATCATGACGGTCGGCCCAAGCATCCTGTCGACGAATTTCAGGCCGAGATCGGTCCAGGCCATGTAGCCGCCGGCGGTGATGATGTCGCCATCGTCAATGACCAGCTTGTCGGCATCCAGCGCGATGTCGGGGAAGCGCATCGCCAGCGCGTCGCGATAGGCCCAGTGCGTCGTCGCCGCACGACCGGACAGCAAGCCGGATTCGGCAAGCACGAAAGCGCCGGCGCAGACCGAGCCCAGCGTCGCGCCCGCCGCATGGCGGGCCCTGAGCCAGCCGGCATAGGGCGCAGCCGCCTCGCGAGCGATCGGATCCCCCAGGGTCGGAGGCAGGATAATCATAGCCGGTTCGTTGCCGGCGGCGGGCTCGCTGTCCCCGGACTCGCTGTCAAAGGTGCGGACGACGGTTCGGCTCGCGTCTTCCAACTGCCAATGGCTGACGCGAAGTCTCAGCGCGTCCGGCGACCGTTTGGCAGCCAGTCGGTTGGCGAGCTGGAAGAGATCCGTGAGGCCGAGGACGGCGGCTTCCTGAACCCCGGGATACACGACGAGCCCGATTTCGACCGGATTACGCACCGCAACCATCTGTCAGTTTTGCCTTGTCAAATGTCTGTTTTGCCAATCGTCACCATGCCCCCGTTGCGATAGCTTGTCCACAGAAGGAACGAACCTTCCCCGAAAGACCTCTCAACTTTTAGATCAAGGAGTAAGACGATGAGCGTGTTCACCACCAAGGACGGCACCGAGATTTTCTACAAGGATTGGGGCACGGGCCAGCCAATCGTGTTCCATCACGGATGGCCGCTCAGCGCCGATGACTGGGACAACCAGATGCTGTTCTTCCTCGAGAAGGGCTATCGCGTGATCGCGCATGACCGGCGCGGGCACGGCCGCTCGACACAGACGGCGACCGGCAACGAGATGGACACCTATGCCGCCGATGTCGCCGCTCTGGTCGCTCACCTCGACCTCAAGAACGCCGTCCATATCGGCCACTCGACCGGTGGCGGCGAGGTTGCGCGTTACGTCGCCCGCTACGGTGGCGAAGGACGCGTCGCCAAGGCGGTGCTGATCGGCGCGGTGCCGCCGATCATGGTCAAGACCGACAGCAATCCCGGCGGCCTGCCCATCGAGGTCTTCGACGGCTTCCGTGCCGCTTTGGTCGCCAACCGCGCCCAGTTCTACAGGGATGTGCCGGCCGGCCCATTCTACGGCTTCAATCGCGAGGGCGCCAAGGTCTCGCAAGGGGCTGTCGACAATTGGTGGCGCCAGGGCATGATGGGCGGAGCCAAGGCTCACTACGACTGCATCAAGGCTTTTTCGGAGACCGATTTCACCGACGACCTCAAGAAGATCGACGTGCCCGTCCTCATCATGCACGGCGATGACGACCAGATCGTGCCGATTGCCGACTCCGCTCTGCTTGCCGCCAAGCTCGTGAAGCACGGTACGCTCAAGGTCTACGAAGGCCTTCCGCATGGCATGTGCACCACCCACCCGGAGATCATCAACCCCGATCTCCTGGCGTTCGTCCAGAGCTGACGCTTCGGAGCTTCAGGCGGGTACGCGCGGAAATTCGCGCTGCCCGTCGCTTGCTTGAGCATGCTTCACCGGCCGCAGATGTGGTCCGGCGCGGCTGCGCCGGCAGAACGGCCGATGATTTCCGGTGAATGGATGGTCGGAGTGGAGAGATTCGAACTCCCGACCCTCTGGTCCCAAACCAGATGCGCTACCAGGCTGCGCTACACTCCGAGTCCTTGCGGGCTATAGGGTTCCGGGCTTTGGAAGGCAACCCCTTAAACGACGAAACCAGCACAAACCCGGCTCAGGTCGAGAGCGGAACGCCGCACCCCGGTCAATCGGTCCCAGGTTCCTGCCTGGTCAGACCTTTATGAAAGCGGCCGTCGCATACATGAAAGCGACGCCGGCCGCCATGCCACCCATGACCGGCGGTGTGAAGAAGGCATCGACGCCCTTCTGGTTGCGGCGCATCAGATAGGCGCCGACCTCGACGATGACCTGCAGGATCGCCCCGGCGCCGATGGCAAGCGCCAGCGCCGACCATTGCGGTGCATAGGCCAAGCTGCCGAGCCACATGCCGAGGACGGCAGGCCCGCCGGCGAGCAGGGCCAGGCCGGCGAACGTCCACAGCGGTGGCCGCTCCTTGAGGATCGGGGCGGCAATGCCAATGCCTTCGGTAATGTTGTGCAGGGCGAAGCCGAGCACCAGGAAGGTTCCGAGGCTTGCTGAACCGGCCGCGAAGGCAGCGCCGATGGCAAGACCTTCGCCGAGATTGTGAAGGCCGATGCCGAGCGCGATATATCCGGCCAACGCCAGGCCTGTCGGCGTGCCGCGCCGCCGCCCGATCGCCATCAGGACAAGAAAGCTGGCCAGACCCGCCAGCACCACCATGACCGGCCCCTGGAAGACAGCGGCTGCGGTTCCGACAAGCTCGAAGGATTCTTCGATCGTGTCGACCAGCAGAAAGGCGAGCAGTCCGATGGTCAGCGCCAGCAGGAAGTTCATGCCGTTCTGTCCGACACCGCGCAGCGCCGGATAGAACATGAGGCCGATGGCGACAGGCAGCACGCCGACGATGATGCCGACCAATCCCTGCAGCTTGAGCTGTCCCGCAGTGGCGGTCGGCGTCGGCACCGCAACCTCGATCAGGTGTTCGAAGGTGACGCCGGAATTCGTTACCAGGTTGACCGTGTGCGTTTCGCCCAGAACCCAGGGGAAGGGCAGGTTGATCCATGCCGTGGAGGCACGCGCGATCTCGCCCGGCGGGTCCTGGGTGAATTGCCAGTAAGCGCCGTCGACCTGGACCTGGGCGATCTTCATCGGCTCGGAACCGCCAGCTCTGACAAGCAAATGAAGGCCCGACGTATCGAGCACGACCCGCTCGAAAGTCAGTTTCTCGACGGCGGGCGCGCCATTCGACAATCCTTGCAGCGGATTGACGGCGATGATCCACGCCACCGCAATGGCGAGCGCGGCAAGAGGCAGCCCGATCCACAACCAGTTGCTGCGTGATCTTGCCGGCGAACCGATGGTGACGATCTTGTTCATGCCAGCGCCTCGACGACGTCGAACATCCCCATCCAGCCGAGTTCGGTGAACTCGCTTTGGTGCGCGTGGAACATGTAGAGGCCCGGTTCGTGCTCGGCGAAGGTGAATTCCAGGATGCCGCGCTGGGCCTGGCACTGGATGATGAGGTCGACCGTTTTCAAGGTCGGCGTCAGCGTCGTGCCCTGATCGAAATAGTCGAAGAAATTTCCGTGCAGGTGAAACGAGTTGATGAGATCGAATTCCAGGACATTGACCAGGTAGATGCGCACCGGCTTGCCGCGCACGATGCGGATCGGCGTCTTCGCATAGGCATGGGCGATGGTGTTGGCGGCGTAGAATTCGTTCTCCTCGTCGAAATTGGTGTCGAACCCGTTCATCACCATCACCAGCTCCTGCCAGCCGGCATTCTCGGGCGTGTCGAGCAGCCGCGACCGGGCGATCTCCGCCTGGTCGGGATGGCGATCCGGGTCCGGATCGATGACAAAGGCACCGTACATGCCCTTGTGGATGTGCCTCTTCAGCGGCAAGGCGTGGCAGTGATAGAGATGGCAGCCAAACGGCTTGGCGTCGAATTCGTAGACGAACTCGCCACCCGGATCGACCAGCCCGGCGCCGGGAATTCCATCCATGCGGGCGGCATGGATGCCATGGAAATGCATCGAGTGCGGATGCGAGCCGTTGTTCTTGAAAACCACGCGAATGCGCTCGCCTTCCTTGGCGCGCAGCGCCGGACCAGGCACGCGGCCGTTATACGTCCAGGCCGGGAAGGTCACGCCCGGCGCGATCTCGATTGTCTTGTCCACGGCCGTCATCTCGAACGTCCTGAGCGTGCGCCCATCGGGCAGAACCGAGACCGTCCCTCGCTCCCAGTCAGTCAGCATCAGCATCGGGTCAAAACCGTTGGCGGCGTTGTCCACCTCGCCGACCGTGACCATCGCGCCATGCGCATTCATATGCTGAGGTGCGGCATCGGTGGCAGCCACCGCCGTCACGTCATGACCGGTATGCGGGGCGGATTGACCGAGCGCGCTGCGGGCAGCGATCGCCGTCCCGCCCACGGCAGCAAGACTTCCCGTAAGGATGGAACGGCGGCTTATCCGATCGCGCAACCATACACCGACATCGACCATTCCAGATTGTCCCTTGAATCCACTCGTTGACCAAGAATAGCGTTAGCTGTCAAATATAGCAATGGCTTAATTCCAACTACGGCATGCCCTGCCATCTGTCTTGCGTCAGGGTCTTGACGATCCTGTTTCGAGAACGTCCGGTACATTTTTTCGCCGGCCAGCCGCGTCTGAGCGAAGCTATTTCCCAACCGTCGAGGGCGCCACCATCCAATGGATTCTTGACTTCATCCCGTCAAATCGGTCCCATGTCATCACAAACTGGGAGAGAATCCGTGATCTCACCAAGCCTATTCGCTGTATCCGCTTCGGCCATTATTTTGGCCGGTTGCACCACTATGAGTTCTGGGACTTGGCATAATTTGCACGAGAAGATGCGCGACAGCCCGCAAACGAGACATAGGCTTGTCGCCGACTGCATAGCGCGCCAGCGAGGGTTGAACTCGCAAAGGAAAGTGGCGCATGCAAAGCTCGTCAATCGAAATGTCGCCAACTATGCCCCCACCTACTGCCGCCGCTTTCTCGGTGGCATCGCTTCGGGCCGAATTACTTATGACGATTATCTGAAGCTGGGCTCACCAGATGCTGACCATAGCAAAGTGCTCAAGCTGATGGCGGGGCGTTGATTTTCTGCGACGCACTACCGTCACGCCGTCATCATCGGTGGCCCGCCGGGCCAAAAGCTGCGGCGAGCATCGGCCTTGCCGCCGGCGGCATTGCGAAGTAATGACGGGAATAAAGCGGCGGGTGCCGCCTGCACGAAGCAACGAGGTGTCCATGTCCGCGCGCATTTTCAGCCCAGCCAAAACCGCGATGCAGTCCGGCAAGGCCAAGACCGGCCACTGGGTGCTGGAATTCGATCCCGAGATGCGCAAGAAGATCGATCCGCTGATGGGCTACACCACCTCGGGCGACATGCGCAGCCAGATCAGGCTGACCTTCGATACCCGGGAAGAGGCGGTGGCCTATGCCGAGAAAGAGGGGCTGGCCTTCCGTGTCGAGGAGCCCAAGGAAACCAAGCGCCGCCAGATTTCCTATGCGGAGAATTTCCGCTATGACCGCAGGACGCCCTGGACACATTGACCGGCAAATGCCGGGCAGCCGTCCAGCGCATCATTCAGCCGGCCCTTGGCGTCGGCCCAGCGGTCCCGTAGCTCAGCTGGATAGAGCACCGGCCTTCTAAGCCGATGGTCGCAGGTTCGAATCCTGCCGGGATCGCCAGTAATTCAAGGTCCGTTCCGGACACATAGGTTACGGTTTATACTGGAGACATGGCGCGTGAATCCGCGTCTTTTTTCAGGTATCACCGATCGTCCGCACACCTCGGCAGACAGGATGCGCCGAGGTCGCGGACACCTCATGTGCCTGCGTTCATTCCATGTCCGCAGTGAGAAGGGCGTTGGCGGACCATATTCGCCAATGGCGGGGTAGGGCGGATCTGAACGGGGCTTTCCGCGAATGACATTGATGGGTGCGGCGGCGCTGCTGATCCTGATCCTGACCTATGCCGGTGTCGCCATCGGCAGGATCCCCGGCTTGCGCCTCGACCGGGCAGGCATCGCGCTGCTCGGCGGTGCGGCGATGATCGCCATCGGTGCGCTCGGCATGGAGGATGCCTACCGCGCCATCAATTTCGACACCATCACGCTGCTGCTCGGCATGATGATCGTCGTGGCGCATCTGAAAGTGTCGGGCGCCTTCCGTGCGCTCGGCGCCGTCGCCATCGAGCATGCACACGCGCCCTTTATGCTGCTGGTGATGGTGACGCTGCTGACCGGCGTGCTGTCCGCGTTCCTGGTCAACGACGCGATCTGCCTGGTCATGGCGCCGATCGTCGTCCACGTCACCCGCGTCATCAACCGCAACCCGATTCCCTATCTGATCGCCACCGCCACGGCGTCGAATTGCGGCAGCGTCGCCACCATCACCGGCAACCCGCAGAACATGGTCATCGGCGCGCTGTCGGGGATTTCCTATCCGGCCTTCTCGGCGGCGCTGGCGCCGGTCGCGCTGTTCGGCCTCGTCGCCGTCATCGTCATCGTGCGCATCGTCTACCGGGCCGAATTCGCGCGCAAGGCCGAGCTCAGCCCCGAAGTCTATCGCGGCCGCATGCTGCCGGGTCAGGTGCTGAAGGCGGTGGTCGTCTGCATCGGGCTGGCGATCGCCTTCTTCGCCGGCGTTCCGGTCGCCAAGGCCGCACTCATCGGCGGCGCCATTCTTCTGGTAACCCGCGCCATCAAGCCGGCACGCATCTACCGCGAGATCGACGGGCCACTGCTGTTCATGTTCGCCGGCCTGTTCATCGTCGTCGCCGGGGCCGAGAAGACGCTTCTGACACCCGACATCGTCGCCTCGGCAAAAGACCTCGGGCTGAACGATGTCTGGCGGCTGTCCGGTTTCACCGCAGTGCTGTCCAACATCATGAGCAACGTTCCGGCCGTGCTGGCGCTGCGGCCGTTCATACCCGGCCTGGAGAACCCCGAGCGCGCCTGGCTGGTCGTTGCGATGAGCTCGACGCTGGCCGGCAATTTCACGCTGCTCGGCTCGGTCGCCAATCTGATCGTCGCCGAACATGCGCGGGTCTCCGGCACGCGCCTGTCGTTCGGCGCCTTCTTCAAGGTCGGCCTGCCATTGACGCTGGTGACGCTGCTTGCCGGGACTGCGTGGCTGGCGCTTTAGGCGGGTCCGCGATCGCGACAGATACGAACGACCCGGCGGACCAATTTTCCTGCTTCCGCGCGCCGATGGGAATCGAGAATTAGAAACAATTGTTGACAATTAACTAAAAACCCGCGACGGTTCCGAAATCGCACCGGGAAGCGCTTGAAATGCTCACATGCATCGTTGGTTGGTCGCACTCCAAATTCGGCAGGCTGGACGCCGGCCTGGAGGAATTGATCGCTGGCGTGGCTGCCGCTGCCATGGCCGACGCGGGATTGCAGGCCGGTGAAATCGACGAGATTGTCGTCGGCACCTTCAATCCGGGCCTTGTCGAGCAGGATTTTGCGTCTTCCCTGGTATTGAACGCCAGCCCGGACCTGCGCTTCAAGCCCGCGACCAGGATCGAAAATGCCTGCGCCACCGGCTCGGCCGCCGTCTATCAGGCGGCACGCGCGGTCGAATCGAAGCGGGCGCGTTTTGCGTTGGTGATCGGCGTGGAAAAGATGACGGCGCTGGACAGCGCGTCGGTCGGCCGGGCCCTGTTGAAGGCGAGTTACGTCGAGGAAACACGGTCGATCGAGGGCGGTTTTGCCGGCGTCTTTGGCCAGATCTCCTCTTCCTACTTCCAGAAATACGGCGACCAGTCCGACGCGCTGGCCAGGATCGCCGCCAAGAATCATCGCAACGCCGTCGCCAATCCGCTGGCCCATATGCGCCAGGATCTCGGCTTCGAATTCTGTCGCAACGCATCAGATCGCAATCCTGTCGTCGCCGGCCCGCTGAAGCGCACCGATTGCGCGCTGATTTCCGACGGTGCCGTGGCGCTGGTGCTGACGGATGCTGCCACCGCATTGCGCATGAACAAAGCCGTGGCACTGCGCGCCATGTGCCAGACCAGCGATTACCTACAATTATCGAGACGGTCGGACGTGACGTCCTTCGAAGGGGCGGCGCGTGCCTGGTCCGGCGTGATGGCTGAAGCCCGCTTGACCAACCGCGATCTCGATTTCATCGAGCTGCACGACTGCTTCACCATCTCGGAGCTCATCCAATATGAGGCGCTGGGCATTGCACCCCGCGGCGGGGGCGCCAGCGCGATAAAGGACGGCATCACCGAAATGGGTGGCGAACTCCCCGTCAACCCGTCCGGCGGGCTGAAGGCCAGGGGCCATCCGGTCGGCGCCACCGGCGTCTCGATGCTGGTTAACGCAGCGATGCAGCTCACTGGCGAGGCGGGCGACATGCAGGTCAAGGACGCCCGGCTGGCCGGCGTCTTCAACATGGGCGGCGTTTCGGTTGCCAACTATGCCACCATTCTCGAACCGCTCAGGTGAAGCGCCCGTGTCGACCTTCAACATAGGCCACTTCCTGACCCAGAACGCGCGGCGTCTCGGCGACCATCCCGGCGTCATCGTGCCTGAGCGGACATTCACCTGGCTGGAGGTCGACCGGCGGGTCAATCGCCTCGCCAATGCGCTGGCCAACGCTGGCATTCGTCCGGGCGACCGTATCCTGGTCCAGGCGCGCAACAGCCATCGCGCCTTCGAGGTGAAATGGGCTTGCTTCAAACTGGGCGCGGTTTGGGTCCCGGTCAATTTCCGGCTGACGCCGGCTGAGGTCGCCTATATGGCTGGGCACGCCACGGCACGAGCGATCGTCTTCGACAGCGAATTCGCCGAGCATTGCGAGGCCGCGTGGGCCGAGTTGGATCCGGCTACGCTATCTATCTGCCTTGACGCCGCGCTCGACGGCAGCCTCGTCTACGAACAACTTCTCGCGGACGGCGGCGAGAGCTTTATCGAGGTGGATGTGGAACGGGACCAGCCGGCCTGGTTCTTCTACACCTCAGGCACCGCCGGACGCCCCAAGGCCGCCGTGCTCACCCATGGCCAGCTTGCCTTTGTCGTCACCAGCCATCTCGCGGACATGTTTCCCGGCACCAGCGAGAGCGATGCCTCGCTCGTCATCACGCCGCTGTCGCACGGCGCCGGTGTTCATGCACTGGCCCATGTGGCGCGCGCGGCGCCCCAGATCATCCTGATCGGTGCATCGCTCGATCCGGAAACGGTCTGGGAGACGGTCGCGCGACACAGGGTGACGAACTTCTTCACCGTGCCGACGCTGCTCAAGACCCTGGTCGAGCACCCTTCAGTCGACCATTACGACCACAGTTCGCTGCGTCATGTGAACTATGGCGGCGCGCCGATGTTCCGGTCCGACCAGGCATTCGCCCTGGCCAAGCTCGGCAGCGTCCTTGTCCAGCATTACGGCCTCGGCGAGTTCACCGCCAACATCACCGTGTTGTCACCCGGCCAGCACGGACTGGGATCCGGCTTGTCAGACCAGGCTGTAGGCACCTGCGGGGTGCCCCGCACCGGCGTCGAGGTCGCCATCCTTGACGTCGACGGCCAGCGCCTTCCCACAGGCGAAACGGGCGAGATCTGTGCCCGCGGGCAAGCAGCCTTTCTTGGCTATCACAACGATCCGGAGGCCACGGCGAAAGCCTTTCGGTACGGCTGGTTCCACACCGGCGATCTCGGCTTTCTCGACGGGCGCGGTTTTCTCCACATCACCGGCCGCGCCTCCGACATGTACATTTCCGGCGGGCTGAACGTCTATCCGCGCGAGATCGAAGAGGCGATCCTCGACGACGAACGGATCGACGAGGTGGCGGTGGTCGGCATGCCGCATCCGAAATGGGGTGAATGCGGGGTGGCCGTGGTGGTGGCGAAGGCCGGCTGCGAGATTGCCGCGAAGGATGTCATCGACGGCCTCGCCGGCCGCATCGCAAGATACAAATTTCCCAACCAGGTGGTGTTCTGGCCGGCGCTGCCGAAGTCCGCCTATGGCAAGGTGCTGAAGCGGGAGATCATCAACAGGCTCGCGGAAGAGCACGGGCGCGCGGCTTGACGGAGCAGAAGGTGGCGATGATGAAGATAAAAGGCCTGGATCATGTGGTGCTCACCGTGAGGGACATGGGGCGGACCATCGATTTCTACCGGCGTGTGCTCGACATGCGCCATGTCGTGTTCGACGGCAGTTACAATGCGCTGCATTTCGGCAACCAGAAGATCAACCTCCATCCGTATCGCGCCGAATACACGCCGCATGCCGACATTCCCGCACCGGGGACGGGCGATCTGTGCCTCATCGCCGAAGGCGGCATCGACGACATCGTACAGGAACTGGGCGCGCTCGAGATTCCCGTCGAGCTAGGCCCCGTCGATCAGACCGGCGCAGGCGGTGCGATGCGCTCGGTCTATTTCCGGGATCCTGACAAGAATCTCATTGAAGTTGCATGCTACATAGCCTGACATCGCACAGTTTCCATTCAAGGCTCATTCCATGGCTCGTCCCAAACTGAACCGCAAACCCGCACCGCAAATGGAGGTTGCCCGCCGCAGCCTCGATGCGCAGGCCGCCGACAAGCTGCGCGACGCGATCCTGACGGGCGTGTTCGCGCCCGGCGAGAAACTGACGGAAGAGGTGATTGCCGAGTCGTTCGGGCTCAGCCGCGGAACGATCCGGGCATCGCTGCGGCTTCTGGTGCATGAAGGGCTGATCGTTCAGGAACCCTACCGCGGCTACAGCGTAAGATCGCTGACCTCTCGCGATGCGTGGGAGCTGTTCACGCTGCGCAACACGCTGGAGGCCTTCGCCGCGCGGCTCCTGGCCGAGACCATCACCGAAGCCAAGCGGGAGCGGCTGGACCAGGCCTATGACAAGGTCGTCAAGGCGGTCGCGTCCGGCGCGAGGACGCGCGCGGTGGAGGCGGACTTCCAGCTTCACCTGACGATCGCCGAGTTGACGGAACATACCGCCCTGCAGGCCCACTACGCACTGATCGCCGGCCAGGTCCGCCTGTATCAATCCCTGGTCAGCAAGTTCCTTTCGCTGCAGGATTACATCGTCACCCATGAGTCCCTTATCTCGGCGATGCGGGAAGGCCGGGCTGGCGAGGCCGAACGGCTGGCCGCGGAACACAACACCGCCGATGGCGAGCGCCTGGTCGAGTGGCTTCGCGAGGCGGAAAGCCGGTCCGACCGGAGCGGCCGCGCTGCCGGCTCCCCGGCTGCCTAAGGAGAAACGAAGGGAGATACGCTGCACATCACGATAATTGTTAACAATGAACAATCAACCGTCTAATCAAAAAAGGGGAATAGGATCATGCCAAGCAAGCGCAGTTTTCTGGTCGCCGCGTCGCTGTGCGCCGCCGCCATTGCCTCGTCGGGCGCAAATGCTGCCGACGAATCGCTCAGCCGTGTCCAGGCGGCCAAGAAGGTCGTTGTCTGCTCGTCCAACGACGTTCCGTATGCTTACAAGAATCCGGCCAGCGGCAAGGTGGAAGGGACCGACATCGATATGGTCCGGGCCATCTTCGAGCCGCTGGGCGTGCCGGAAATCGAGCTTTATGAAGTTCCAATCTCGGGGATCATTTCGGCGCTGAACACCAGCCGCTGCGACATGATCTCGGACAACATCGCGATCACCGTCAAGCGCTCCGAGCAGATCGCGTTCTCGGCGCCGATGTACCGCGCCGGGCAGGCGCTCGTCGTGCCCAAGGGTAATCCCGCCAAGATCAAGAGCGAGGGCGATTTCCCCGGCCATACGGTCGGCTCCTATCTCGGAACCATCCAGCTCGACTGGCTGAACAAGATGGCGGCGGCAGATCCCACCATCACCGTCAAGGCCTACAAGAACATTCCGCAAATCCTTGCCGAGCTGCGGGCCGGGCGCCTGGATGCCGCCGCCTTCGACGACATGGTCGCGGCCGATGCGCTGAAGAACGATCCGACGCTGCCGGTCGAGATCCTCGACTACAAAATGCCCATCGGTGACTATGCCGTCGGCGCCGGCTTCCGCAAGGACGACGTTGCGCTCAGGCAGGCTTTCGACGAGCAGAACCGGCAGCTCCAGCTTTCCGGAGGGCTGCGCAAGGTTCTGGAAAAATGGGGCCTGCTTCCGGTCGAGCGATACTTTCCGTTTCCGAATTGCTGCAGCGGACACTGACAGGAGATCGCCATGAATGACGTGCTCGAGTTCCTGCCGGCGCTGCTCAGGGGTGCGGCCCTGACGGTCGGGATCACGATCGCGTCGATGGCGATCGCCCTTGTGCTGGGCCTGCTCATCGCGCTCGCCCGCATGTCGCCCATCGGACCCGTCCGGTGGGCGATGGCGATCTATGTCGACTTCATCAGGGGCACGCCGCTGCTGTTGCAGCTTTTCTATATCTACTATGTCCTTCCCTATGTCGGCATCTACATTCCGGCCCTGGTTGCCGGGATACTCGGCCTGTCGCTCAACTACGCGGCCTATCTGTCCGAGGTCTATCGCAGCGCCATATCGGCGATCGGCAAGGGACAGGTCGAAGCGGCGCGTTCGCTCGGCATGCGGCCGGCTCCCATCTTCATGCTGGTCGTGCTGCCGCAAGCCCTTCGGATCGCCATTCCGCCGATCGGAAACTACTTCATCGCCATGTTCAAGGACACCGCACTGGTGGCGGTGATTTCGGTCAACGAACTGATGTTCACCGCCGACCAGATCGCCTCGACGACCTACAAATATCTGGAGGTCTATACGGCCGCCTTCGTCATTTATTTCATCGTAAGCTATCCGGCTTCGATGCTGATCCTGAAGCTTGAAGACCGCATGAAACGCGCTCCCGCTGGTTGAGATCGCTGCCCAAATCGCAGTGACAGCGACCTCGATCCTGGAACCGCACGGCTGCCCCAGAAAGAGATTGAAATGAACAGGACTTTGCACCCCGAAGGCATTGCCTTTGTCGACAGCAGCTACGTTCCGATCGCGCAAGCCTCGATCCCCTTGATGGACTGGGGTTTCACCCGCGGTGACGCGTGCCAGGATACGGTTTCCGTTCGCAATGGTGCGTTCTTCAGATTGCAGGATCATCTGGACCGCTTCGAACAATCCTGTGCCCGGCTGCGCTACGCCATGCCTGTCGGGCGCAAGGGGATCGAAACGGTCTTGAAGTCCTGCGTGGAGATGACGGGATTGGCCAACGCGACGGTGCAGATGATCATGACACGTGGGCTTGGCCCCTCGGGATCGCGGGATCCGCGCCTGTGCAAGAACAGGTTCATGGCGTTCTGCGTGCCGTTCGTGGTCGTCGCCAATGAAGAACAGCGCATGCGCGGCCTCTCCGTCAGGATTTCCAGCCGCTGGCGTCTGCCGCCGGACTCCGTTCCCTCGCAGATCAAGAACTACAACTGGATCGACTTCGTGCTCAGCCTCTTCGACGCTTACGATGCCGGCTGCGAAACCTCGCTGATGAAGAACCATCTGGGCACCATAAGCGAAGGTCCCGGGTTCAACGTCTTTGCGCTGACGGGCAGTGTTCTCTCTACTCCAGGATACAATGTGCTCGACGGCATAACGCGTCGGTGCGTCATCGAAATCTGCCGCGAGATCGGGCAGGCGGTCGAGGTGAAATCGATCTCCGAGAGCGATCTGGCCGGCGCCGATGAAGTGTTCGCCTGCAGCACTGCCGGCGGCATCATGTCAATCACCAGCGTCAACGGCAAACCGATCGGCGACGGAAAGCCGGGTTCTCTTACGACGAGGCTGGCGGAGATCTACTGGACCAAACGCGACCAGGGCTGGCATGCGACGCCCGTCGATGAACTCTGATGCCGTGTTCAGGCGGCCGCCGCCAGGCCGCGCGACAGATCTGCCTTCAGGTCGTCGACGTCCTCAAGCCCGATCTGCAGGCGGATGAGTGGGCCGTCATAAGGACCCTTGGCGACGACGCGGTCGCCGAGGAAGACCGGCACCGCAAGGCTCTCATAGCCGCCCCAGGAGTAGCCGAGGCCGAAAATCTCAAGCGCGTCGAGGAAGGCATGCTGTTGTTTCTGGCCGCCGCCCGCAAGGACGATCGAAAAAATGCCGCTCGAGCCGCGAAAGTCGCGCTTCCACAGATCATGGTCGGGATGGCTGGGCAGAGCCGGATGCAGCACGCGCGCCACGCCCGGCTGGCCCTCCAGCCAGCCGGCGATGGCCAGTGCGCTGCGCTGATGATGGTCGAGGCGAACGCCCATCGTGCGCAGGCCGCGCAGCACCTGATAGACGTCGTCCGGCCCGGCGCAGCAGCCCATCGTGTAGAAGGTCTCGCAAAGCTGTTTCCAGCAAGTCTTGTTGGCCGACACGGTGCCGAGCAGCACGTCGGAATGGCCGGCCGGGTATTTCGTCGCCGCGTGGATCGAGATGTCGACGTCGTAATCGAGCGGACGGAAGTAGAGCGGCGTGGCCCAGGTGTTGTCCATCATGACGATCGCGCCGGCGGCGTGTGCCGCCTTGGCGATGGCCGGTATGTCCTGCACCTCGAACGTATTGGAGGCCGGCGATTCGGTGAACACGACCCTGGTGTTGGACTTGATCAGCGCCGCAATGCCGGCGCCGGCATGGGGATCGTAATATTCGACCTCGACGCCCAGCCGTTTCAGCATCGTGTCGGCGAAATTGCGGGTCGGGTGATAGACGGAATCGACGATCAGCACATGGTCGCCCGCCGACAGGAAGGCGAGCAGCGGCACCGTCACCGCCGCCAGGCCCGAGGGCACCACAATCGTGCCGGCCGAGCCTTCCAACGCGTCGATTGCGTGAGCAAGCGCGTCCGTGGTCGGCGTGCCGCGTGTTCCGTAGGTGTATTTCTGGCTGCGCGCAGCCATCGTTGCCGCATTGGGGTAAAGCACGGTCGAGGCATGCACGACGGGCGGATTGACGAAGCCGAAATAGTCGCGAGGATTGTTGCCCGAATGGGCAAGCAGCGTGTTGATACCCATCTCGCTGTCGTTTTTGGCCATTGCTCTCTTCACCCTGTCGTAAACCGCTAGCCATAGTGCGGCGGCATTGACCGTGCAACCGCCGGCGCCCCGCCAGCCGGCGGACTTCGGATAGGCCAAATCATTCCAAGTAGTCAGCGATCGAAGGTTGCGCCGCTTACGCCCCTCGGGCGATGGGACTATGAAGACGAGCGCAAAATATATATATTTGAAATCTAATATAAGTGTTGCCGGATTGCCCTGATCGAACGCTGCCGGACCCTGGCTGTTCCCGCCGCAATCCGGCTTCTCGCCTAGAGAGGATGACCATACCAAAGGGGAGGAATGTCATGCCTAACGTCAACTGGATGATAAAAGCGCGCGAGTTCGTCAACTGCAACTGTGCCTATGGCTGTCCGTGCCAGTTCAACGCACTGCCGACGCACGGATTCTGCCAGGCGGTGGCCGGCATGAAAATCGAGCACGGCTATCACGGCGATACCAAGCTTGACGGCCTGCGGTTTGCCGCGGTCTTTCGTTGGCCGGGGGCAATCCATGAAGGCAAGGGCGAGGCCGCGGTGGTCATCGACGAACGGGCGACCGAGGCGCAGCGGGGTGCGCTGCTCCGCATTCTCAGTGGCCAGGACACCGAACCCGGCGCCACCATATTCCAGGTCTTCTCGACGACGCTGGAGAAGGTTTACGATCCGATCTTCGCCGCTATCGACATCAAGGTCGACATTGATGCAAGAACGGCCCGGTTGAGCGTGCCGGGCATTACTGAGGGTCATGGCGAGCCGATCAAGAATCCGGTCACCGGCGCCGAGCATCGGGTACGCATCAACCTTCCGCATGGCTTCGAATATACGCTCGCTGAAGCCGGGCGTGGTTGGACCAAGGCGACCGGCCCAATCAAATTCGAGGTCGCGGACACGCATAGCCACTTCGCCGACATCCACCTCTCGCAAAGCGGTGTCGTGCATTAGGCCATGAGCGACACGGCCCTCGAGGCGGTGCTGCGGCGCGACCGCGCGGTCGTGACAGTGGCGCTTGTCGTCATTGCGGTGCTCGCCTGGGCTTACGTGCTGTGGCTCGCCGCCGATATGGCCATGCCCACCGCATCCGCGCCAGGCACCGACATGGCGGGCATGGATATGGCGGGCATGGACATGGGGGCCGCGATTGCGCCCGGATTCCAGGCCTGGACGCCGGCCGATTTCGCTTTCATCTTCGCGATGTGGGCCGTGATGATGGTCGGCATGATGACGCCGTCGGTTGCGCCGATGGTGCTGCTCTATGCCGGCGTCGGCCGCAAGGCGCACGCAAACGGCCACCCCATCGCGTCGACAGCATGGTTTTTTACCGGCTATCTGCTCGTCTGGATCGCCTTCAGCATCACGGCGACCGGTGCGCAATGGCTGCTGACCAGCCTCGCCTTGCTGAGCCCGGCGATGGCGACCAACAGCACGATTCTGGGCGGCCTCGTTCTGATCGCCGCCGGCCTCTATCAATGGACACCGATGAAGGGCGTCTGCCTGCGGCAATGCCAGGCGCCGATCGCGTTTCTGGCCAGTCATGGCGGCTTCCGGTCCGATCCGCTCGGCGCGCTTCGGTTCGGGATCAGACACGGAGCCTATTGCCTCGGCTGCTGCTGGGCGCTGATGGCCCTCCTTTTCGTCGGCGGTGTCATGAACGTCCTGTGGATCGCCGGCATCGCCATCCTCGTTCTTCTGGAGAAAACCGTCCCGACCGGGCAGCTGATTCCGCGCATCTCCGGCGCGCTGATGGCGATCACCGGCGTCTGGCTCCTCGTTGGAGCGTTTTGAATGTAAAGCGCATGATCCCGAGAACCGACACCGATTTCGCTAGGGATCGCGCGCATTGGCGAGCGCCCGTCTGGACGCGAAAAAGGCGCAAACCATGCCAATTCATTCCATGAGAAAGTCAGTAACGCAGCGTAAAGTCGAGGGGTGGATTTTGCAGGCCCAGCCCCGATTTGCGTTGATCGGACTTTTGCCGACTTTGTTCTCACTGCTGACTAATTTCCAGGCGCGTTTGTCTGCAATTCAGGCATTTGTGGCAATTGGTTTTCAAACTCTTTCGGTTTCGGTCATTTTCCTTGACCTCACTGGAATAATCGCCTTCGATGCAGTTCGTGAATGGGAGGCAGCGCGTCGGTTTGCGATGCGGGTTTCGGGAATGGGCCGGAACGGAAGCTGCGTTCACACGGAAAAAAAGTCGGGTTCGCCTGAAAAAAACAGAAAAGGGTCTGTGGGTTATGAAACACATTGCAATCGGCATTCTGGGCGCTGCCGCGTTTGGATTGATGGCTTCGGCCGCATCGGCGGCCACGCTCGACGATGTCAAGGCGAAGGGCTTCATCCAATGCGGCGTGTCCACTGGTCTGGCCGGCTTCTCGGCGCCGGACGACAAGGGTGACTGGCAAGGCATCGATGCGGATTTCTGCCGCGCTGTCGCGGCTGCCGTCTTCGGCGATGGCACCAAGGTCAAGTTCACGCCGCTCAGCGCCAAGGAACGCTTCACCGCGTTGCAGTCCGGCGAGATCGACATCCTGTCGCGCAACACCACCTGGACCATCAACCGCGATACAGCACTTGGGCTGAACTTCATCGGCGTCACCTATTTTGACGGCCAGGGTTTCATGATCAACGCCAAGAAGCTGCCGGGCGTGAATTCCGCGCTGCAGCTTTCGGGCGCAGCGGTCTGCGTGCAGAGCGGCACCACGACCGAGCTCAACCTTGCCGACTATTTCAAGTCGAACAAGATGGAGTACAACCCGGTCGTCTTCGAAAAGCTGGAAGAGGTCAACGCCGCCTATGATGCCGGCCGCTGCGACGTCTACACCACCGACCAGTCGGGTCTCTACGGCATCCGGCTGACGCTGGGCTCGCCCGCCGACCACGTCGTGCTGCCCGAGATCATCTCCAAGGAGCCGCTCGGACCGGCCGTGCGTCAAGGCGACGACCAGTGGTACCACATCGTCAAGTGGACCTACTTCGCCCTGCTGCAGGCAGAGGAACTCGGCATCACCAAGGCCAACATCGACGAGATGAAAGCCTCGGACAATCCCGAGATCAAGCGCGTGCTCGGCGAGGAGGCCGACACCAAGATCGGCACCGATCTCGGCGTCTCCAACGACTGGGTCGTCAACATCGTCAAGGCAGTTGGCAATTACGGCGAAATGTTCGAACGCAATGTCGGTTCGGGCAGCCCGCTGAAGATCGCGCGCGGCATCAACGCGTTGTGGACCAAGGGTGGCCTGCAATACGCTCCGCCGATCCGCTGATCGAAATGTGATCCGGAAGGCAGCTTTCCTGCCTTCCGGTTTCTCTTTCCAGGGGATGGTCGAATGGCATCGCAGGAAATTCTTCGCGAGGAGCCAAGCCGCGGCTCCTTCATCAACGATCCGAAGGTTCGCGGCATATTCTTCCAGGCGGTGGTCATCATCGTGCTGGTGGCGTTGGTCTGGTGGATCGTCCAAAACACCATCGACAATCTGACGCGTTTGCGCATTGCGTCAGGCTTCGGCTTCCTCAGGGGCCGCGCCGGCTTCGACATCAGTGACAGCGCCATCGCTTATTCGTCGGATTCGACCTATGGCCGTGCCATCGTGGTCGGCTTCATCAACACGCTTATCGTTGCCGCCGCCGGCATCGTCACAGCCACCTTCATCGGCTTCATCCTCGGCATCGGCCGGCTTTCGCACAACTGGCTGATCCGCAAGATCTGCATGGTCTATGTCGAGGTCTTCCGCAACATCCCGCCGCTGCTGGTCATCTTCTTCTGGTATTCAGGTGTACTTTCGGTGCTGCCGCCGCCGCGCGAAAGCATCAACCTGCCATTCGGCTCCTTTCTCAATCAGCGCGGCTTCTACTTTTTGCGCCCCATCTGGGGCGAAGGCTCCTGGCTGATCCTGGTCGCTCTGCTTCTTGGCATTGCCATGGCGTGGTTCGTCGCCCGCAAGGCGCATCAGCGGCAGATGGCGACCGGCCAGCAATTCCCTGTGTTCTGGACATCGACGGCCTTGATCATCGGCTTGCCATTGCTGGCCTACGCGCTGAGCGGCTTCCCGCTGAGCTTCGATTATCCAAAGCAATCGACCTTCAACCTGACTGGCGGCTTTCAGGTCAAGCCGGAATTCCTGTCGCTCTACCTGGCGCTGTCCTTCTATACGGCCGCCTTCATCGCCGAAATCGTGCGGGCCGGCATTATGGGCGTCAGTAAGGGTCAGACCGAGGCAGCCGGTGCGCTCGGGCTGCGGCCGGGATCGATCCTGCGGCTTGTCGTCATTCCGCAAGCCATGCGCATCGTCATTCCGCCGCTGACCAGCCAGTATCTGAACCTGACCAAGAACTCTTCGCTCGCCATCGCCATCGGCTATCCGGATCTGACGGCGACGACCGGCACGGTGCTGAACCAGACCGGCCAGGCGATCGAGTGCGTGCTGATCATGATGGTGGTCTATCTCGCGCTCAGCCTGTTGACGTCGGCGATCATGAACGTGGTCAACGCCAGAATGGCGCTGGTGGAGAGGTAGGGACATGCAGGAGCACGACCTTTCCTTCGTCCGCGTCGAAATGGCGCTGGCACAGTCGGCGCCGCCAAGCGAGCGCGGCCCGGGCGCCTGGATACGCAAGAACCTGATTGCTTCGGCCGGCGACACGATCCTGACCATCATCGGCATTGTGCTGGTCGCGATGATCCTGCCGCAACTGATCAGCTGGGCCTTCATCAACGCCCAATGGACCGGCACCGACCGCACCTTTTGCGCCACGGTGGCGCAGGGCGGCGTCCAGCCGGACGGCTGGTCCGGCGCCTGCTGGGCCTTCGTCAACGCCAAGTTCGGACAGTTCATGTTCGGCCGCTATCCGATCGATGAGCGCTGGCGGCCGATCCTGGTCGCCATACTGTTCGTGGCGCTCCTGGTGCCGCTGCTCATCCCGAAGGTGCCGCGCAAGGGGCTGAACGCCATTCTGTTCTTCGGGGCGCTGCCGATCTTTGCCTTCATCCTGCTGGTTGGTGGCGTGTTCGGCCTGCCGCATGTCGAAACCTCGCTATGGGGTGGGCTTCTGGTGACGCTCAGCCTGTCCTTCGTCGGCATTGCCGTGTCGCTGCCGCTCGGCATCGTGCTGGCTCTGGGCCGGCGATCGAGGATGCCGATCGTCAAGATGCTGTGCGTCATCTTCATCGAGACGGTACGCGGCATCCCGCTGATCACCGTCCTGTTCATGGCCAGTGTGATGCTGCCGCTGTTCCTACCGGCCGGCGTCAGCTTCGACAAGTTCCTCAGGGCACTGATCGGCGTGTCGCTGTTTGCCGCTGCCTACATGGCCGAAGTGGTGCGCGGCGGCCTGCAGGCGATCCCCAAGGGCCAGTATGAGGGCGCGGATTCGCTCGGCCTCGGCTACTGGCAGAAGATGGGTCTGATCGTGTTGCCGCAGGCACTGAAGCTGGTCATTCCCGGCATCGTCAACACTTTCATCGGCATGTTCAAGGACACCAGCCTGGTCTCAATCATCTCGATGTTCGATCTGCTCGGCGTCGTGAAGCAGAATTTTTCCGACGCCAACTGGGCAACGCCGCAGACGGCCAGGTCCGGCCTGGTGTTCGCCGCCTTCGTCTTCTGGCTGTTTTGCTTCGGTATGTCGCGCTATTCGATGTTCACGGAACGCCGGCTCGACACCAGCTACAAACGCTAAAAATAAAAAGGGAACCTCCCATGACCACAGAAAATGCAGTCAGCGCGGAAGAGATCAAGGTCAATGCGGCCAAGATGCAGATTTCCACCACCGATGTCGCCATCGACATCATTGCCATGCACAAATGGTACGGCGAATTCCATGTGCTGAAGGATATCAACCTGAAGGTGATGCGCGGCGAACGCATCGTCATCTGCGGCCCTTCGGGCTCCGGCAAGTCGACGATGATCCGCTGCATCAACCGGCTCGAAGAGCACCAGAAGGGCAAGATCATCGTCGACGGCAAGGAATTGACCAACGATCTGAAGAAGATCGACGAGGTGCGCCGCGAGGTCGGCATGGTGTTCCAGCATTTCAACCTGTTCCCGCACCTGACCATCCTGGAAAACTGCACGCTGGCGCCGATCTGGGTGCGCAAGACGCCCAAGAAGCAGGCCGAGGAAATCGCCATGCACTTCCTCACGCGTGTCAAGATCCCGGAACAGGCCAACAAGTATCCCGGCCAGCTTTCCGGCGGCCAGCAGCAGCGCGTCGCCATCGCCCGCTCGTTGTGCATGAACCCGCGCATCATGCTGTTCGACGAGCCGACCTCGGCGCTCGATCCGGAAATGATCAAGGAAGTGCTGGAGACGATGGTTGGCCTCGCCGAAGAGGGCATGACCATGCTGTGCGTCACCCACGAGATGGGCTTTGCCCGCAAGGTCGCCAACCGGGTGATCTTCATGGATCAGGGCCAGATCGTCGAGCAGAACACACCGGCCGAATTCTTCGACCATCCGCGCCACGAGCGCACAAAACTGTTCCTGTCGCAGATCCTGCACTGATCGCTCTCATGCAAATCAAAAGAGCCCGGCCGAAACCCGGCCGGGCTCTTTTGCGTCAAGGCTGTCGGCCGGCGATCGCGTTACGATTGCGAGGCCATGCTTCATGAAGAAGCCATCCGTCGCGAAAAAGCTTGGGCGCTTTCTCGCCATTCTAGTGATGGCAATCGTGCTTGCCGGGGTTCTGGGCACATTCATTC